>CAYFNG010000063.1:0-1042 GCA_964344385.1 uncultured Sneathiellales bacterium | reverse complement strand
ACTTGGTCTTGCTATAGCTGGTGCTGCAAAAGATATGGCACCTTCTTTGGATGATTCTCTTGATCAATATTTTTCTGGAGCTAATGATGTTCAAATGGTTAGTGATTTAGATGTTAATTATTCAGTTACTAATGGAGATTATATTGCAAGTTTGGAAGCTGGCAGATTCGTTAATGTTGTAGAGATTGGAACAGGTAGTGAAATTCAACTTGGGACAAATTTTCAGTATTTTCATGAAGTTGGCAGTATGAACTTTGATGGCGACGTTATTCAATTTGGAATTAAGGTACATTCTCCTGAACCAGCGTATGGTTTATATAAGTATGATATTAGCGACAATTATATGACTCTTATAACTGAAGAGTTTTCTAACGAAGAACCTGATTTTTACACTCAACATGATACTGATGGGACCAACAATGTTTACATTGACAATGGTTCAGTTGTTATGAATGACGGAATCGTTTATAATCTTGGAAATAATTCTTTACCGAAAGTAAATGGTGATACTGTTGCTTTTGTTTCAGAACAAACTAATGGTGCGGAAATAATTCAAAAAGTTATTACAATGACGAATGGAGAGATTAACACAATTTATTCAGGAAACCAATCAGTTGAATTTGTTGAATTCTTAGATGGAGAAATTGTTTATGGACTTGAAAACTTGGTTGATAATAATAATATTGATTTGTACGTTGGAGATGTAACCCGAACAGTTCCAAACGGAATGTTCGATATAGATAATGGAAATCTAACTTGGATTGAACAAACTCCAAACGGTTTTGAAATCAATTTGTACAATTTTGAAACAAATCAAACTGAAAATATTTATGTTTCTCCTGCTGAAATGAGAAACCCCCAAATGTCAGGAGATATTGTGACTTGGGAACAAAGATACGGAGTATCAGACAATTTTAAGTCTTGGTATTCTGATGTTGTTAATTTGACTTTCGAATCAGAAGTTCCAGTAGATAATGGAACTGTTAATAATGATACAACTTTAGAAGATTTGATGGCTGAATTAAACAACACTAGAGACCAA
>CAYFNG010000062.1:0-1099 GCA_964344385.1 uncultured Sneathiellales bacterium | reverse complement strand
GCGCCGTCCGCTGCATCGGCTTGTTGGGCGGTCTCGGGTCTGCACGTTGGTTCTGCCATGATCTGCAGAGCCATGCACAGGTACCCATAGTCGTCGCCGCAGGCCTCGTAGATCTCCCGCTCAAGCTGAAGGGCCGTGTAGATATCACGGTCGCCGCGCCGCGAGATCGCTTCGTGTAGGGGCGCTTCGAGGCCAGCGTAATACGCGCGCCAGTCCTCGGCGGGCAGACGAAACGAACCAATCAGTTCGTAACCAACATCCCGCGCCTGATTAATGCGCGTCGCCTCGTCGCGCATGTCGGGGTACTCGTCCGCGAAGAAGCCACGCGCGCGGGCGGCTGGCTCGGCAAGGAACCAGACGAGTTCGGTCACGACGAGGCAGCCGCCGGGCCGGAGTAGCGGTCGCCAACTTCGCAGGGCGTTCTCGAAACCGATCGAGTATGCGCTGCCCTCGGCCCAAACCAGATCGAAGCCGGTGCCGAGCGAAGCGGCGTTCGCCATGTCCGCAGCAACCGTCGTGATGCGGTCGCCGATACCTAGCTCTCCAGCCCGCGCTCGCAGCGCCGCCAAGAACGGTGGATGGATGTCGACCGCCGTAACGTGCGCGCCGGTGTCCTGGGCGACGACGATGGTCGACCCACCGGTGCCGCAACCCAGGTCGAGCAGACGCTCCACCCGAAGGGAGTCGGGTAACAAGCGCAGCGCGTGGCGGGTGGTTTCGACGCTGCCGGGACCCTGCCGCGGCGTGTCTTCGAAGACCTCGAAGAGCAGCTTGAGTTCGTCGGCTTCCACGGCCTCGACTCCCGGATCAGCGTTCTGGACCATCAATCCGCCCAACTTCTATTCTATCGCTCAGCACTAATCCCACTCAGCCGCATTCTCCTCCCCATTCAGAGCTGATTGAATGGCCATTGCTAAGGACTTGTTTGGATTGTGACAAGCAATGATTCAGGTTAATTCATCCACACAGCCAAAGCAAGCATAATCTTGACACTGACCATCTTCCTCAGTGATCTTGGGCAGCTACACAGTTTTTATGAATAATTCCCGAATAGGGAGAATCACGATCCTCACGTGCGGCATTCGCAGTTGATCAACAA
>CAYFNG010000061.1:0-1133 GCA_964344385.1 uncultured Sneathiellales bacterium | reverse complement strand
TACATTCTTTAAAAAAAGAGTTTGCTGGAAAAATTAAATTGATTTATATTGATCCTCCATATAATACAGGTGGTTCGGCAGAAACTTTTACGTACAATAATGACTTCAATCATTCTACATGGCTAACTTTTATGAAAAACAGACTTGAAACTGCAAAGGAATTTTTAAGAGATGATGGGTTTATTGCGATTGCTATTGATCATGTAGAATTATTTTATTTAGGTGCTTTAGCTGATGAAGTTTTTGGAAGAAAGAACAGACTAGGAATTATATCTGTTGTGCATCAAGCCAGAGGGAGATGGATGGATAAAAATTTTTCAGCTTCAAACGAATTCATGCTGGTTTATTCAAAAGTAGAAGGAACAAATATTAGAAATGTTGTTATAGACGAACAAAAAAAGGAAAAATTCAACTTAGAAGATGGAAAGGGTCGTTATTACCTAAAAGATTATATCGTGGTTCAAGGGGGTGGTGGTGGGGTTACTAGAAAAGATAAACCTACTTTTTGGTATCCTATTTATGTAAGCAAAGATTTGAAAAATGTATCACTTGAAAAGAAAAAGGGTTATGAAAAAGTTCTACCAATTACAAACTCTGGAAGGGAATTAACTTGGGTAACAATAGCAGATACATTTATGGATAGATATAATCGGGGAGAAATTGTTATTAAAAGAGAGCTGGGAAAGATCACAATATACAGGAAATTTAGGGAACAACAGATTATACCTACCCATTGGATCGCACCTAGATATAATGCGACATCCCATGGAACTCTATTGTTAGAAAAACTAATTGGTAGGAAGAGTGTTAGTTATCCTAAATCCCTCTATGCAGTTTTAGACACAATAAAGTTAATGACTTCTAAAGATGATATTGTAATGGATTTTTTTGCAGGAAGTGGGACAACAGGACACGCTACTTTAGAATTGAACAAAGAGGATGGTGGAAATAGGCAGTTTATTTTGATTGAGCAGTTAGATGCACACATGGATATTATTCTGAAAAGAATGCAAAAAGTTATGAAACTGAATGCAAAGGAAAAAAATCTAAACAATTTCAATAAAAATGAATCTTTCACTTATTGCGAACTTCTAAAATATAACGAAGATGCTATTGATAAAATCCAAGATGCA
>CAYFNG010000060.1:0-1143 GCA_964344385.1 uncultured Sneathiellales bacterium | reverse complement strand
TAGAAGGCGGCGGCCCCACCGAATGCTACACGCTGGAGTATGGCGCCATGTATCAGGTGTCCGTCTCCCAGCCGGTCAGCTTCCGCTGGAATCAGCCCGCTGTTCCGCCCTTTCCTTACGAAAAGCCGTTTACAGTTTACTTTGAACCAGAGAGAAAGCCCGACTACATTCCAGTCGTGATCGAGGAGATGGAAGACGGCGCGGAGATCGTGGAGATCGCGGCGATCCAGGACGGCGTCTGCGTGGGCGCGGAAGTGGTGGACGGTTTCCCTGTCAATCTGCAGGTCTACGTCGATGATCTTTCCGGCGTCAGCTATGAAGCGGTCGCGGCCGGCGGAACCGTGCAGCTGGCCTCCGCTGGCGACCAGGCGGCACCCGCAACCGTGCGCCGTTCGATGGTGCCATCCGGCGCCTATCGAGAAAACGGCGCGGTCTTCATGAGCATGCGGAAGGGAGAGATTGATCCCGTAACCGCGCCGGTCGACTTCCGGATCGAAGCAGCCTATCCGAATCCCTTCAATCCCACGACAACTCTTCAGATTCAGCTTGCCCGGAACGCGGAGCTTTCCCTCGTCATCTTCAATGTGCAGGGCCGGCAGGTCGCGAAGCTGTTTGACGGGCAACTTCTGGCCGGCGCGCATGAACTGAGCTGGTCCGGTGAGGCCGTTTCCAGCGGCGTCTACTACGCCGTACTGACGAATGGTCAGGTACAGAGTGTGCAGAAGCTTCTGCTGATCAAGTAACTCGTTCGACATTGAATCAGGAGGCGGTCATGAAGCAATCGCGGAACCTGCGAGTTCTCCTGGCCGCCTCCTTTTTACTTTTATTTGTCCAGGCTGGCCGGGCAACCACCTACCATGTCCCGGAGCAGCTCAGTCAGATTCAGCTGGCGATCATGGCCTGTTCCGCAGTTGGTGATACGATCATCGTTGCGCCCGGGCGCTATGTGGAAAACCTGGATTACCTGGGCAAGGACATTGTCCTGAGTTCGCTCTACCAGCCTGGCGGGGATGAGAACATCATCCGCGAGACCATCCTGGATGGCGGGCAGAATGGTTCGGTCGTGACTTTCATCAATGGGGAAACGCGAGCCGCGGTGCTGAACGGGTTTACGGTAACCAATGGAAGCGGGCGCGACGAAGA
>CAYFNG010000059.1:0-1158 GCA_964344385.1 uncultured Sneathiellales bacterium | reverse complement strand
GGAAGCGGCATTTGTGATTCCCTGTTTTGGCACGGCTTTGGAGGTATCGATGCCACGGAAGCGGGTTGGTCAGCTGGGATTTGCGGATGCGCTGGTTAGGGATCGCCGGTCTGGGGTTCGCGACCGGCTTTCGGAGATTTCGGGTTTGTTGGACTGGTCGCCTTTTGGCGATCTTTTGTCTGGGGTTCACAACGCCCGCCGTGGAGAAGCGTCGTACCCGCCGCTTGTGATGTTCAAGGTTGTGCTTCTTCAGCGCTGGTATGGCCTTTCGGATCCCGGGATGGAGGAAGCGCTGTCCGACCGGCTGTCGTTCCGCCGTTTTGCCGGACTGTCGCTGAGCGACGAGACGCCGGACCATTCGACGATCTGGCGGTTCCGCGAGGCGTTGCGGCAGCAAGGCTTGTTGGCGCCGCTTCTCGCCGAACTGTCTCGCCAGTTGGAGGCGCAGTCGGTTGTACTGAAGCAGGGGACGCTGATCGACGCGACGCTGGTGACGAGCGCGGCCCGGCGGCCGCGGATGCGCGAGGGCAAGACCAGCAAAGTCGACCCGGATGCACGCTTCGGCGCCAACAACGAGCGCCGCCGCTATGAGTTCGGCTACAAGCTGCACATCGCGGTCGACGGCGGCTCGGGTCTGGTGCGGGGCCTCGAGGTGACCCCGGCCAACGTCCAGGATGTCACGGTGGCAGCCGATCTGGTGCAGGGCGATGAAGCGGCGGTCTATGCCGACCGGGCCTATGACGCACGCGCCCTGCATGACGCCCTGGCCGGCCAAGGCATCGCCGATGGCGTGATGCGGCGCAACCAACGGCATCGCAAGCTGACGCCGCAAGAGATCGCCCGCAACCATCTGCTGTCGGCCCGCCGCCGCCCGGTCGAGAAAGTCTTCGGTACCCTCAAGCGCAGTTACCGACTGAACCGCATGCCCTACTTCAACCAAGCCCGCAACACCGTTGCCCTGACATTGGCCTGCTTCGCATACAATCTGCGGCGATGGCATGCCATATCCACCGCCTGAGCACACTCGGAGTCCGCCCAAACCTCCTGAAAAACCCTGACAGCCAAGCCAAAAACGCCCAAAACACCCAAAACCCAATGCCAAAGCCAAGTGCAAAAACAAAACATGCCGTGCAAAACCCAACCACGCAAAGGTCTCCA
>CAYFNG010000058.1:0-1183 GCA_964344385.1 uncultured Sneathiellales bacterium | reverse complement strand
CCAATTGAATTTGCAGTTGATCTAGAACATTCTACTCCTGACATTGATGATATTAAATCAAAAATTTCATCAAGAACTGTTGCAATCTGTCTTATCAGTCCAAATAATCCCACTGGAGTTGTGTTTAATCAAGAATCTCTCAAAAAACTAGTTGATGTTGCAAATGAACATAACCTCTACATTATTTGTGACGAGATCTATGATCAAATAGTCTTTGATGAAAAATTTGTTGGGATTGGTAAGGTGGCAAATGACTCGCCTGTAATAATTCTAAATGGTTTTTCTAAAGTACATTTAATGTCTGGTTGGAGAATTGGTTATATTGCATTTAACAATTCTCCAAAACTAGATGCATTACGGGAACATCTTCCAAAATTAGCACGTGTTAGAATTGCTACTAATCATCCAGTACAACATGCTGCGTTAGAATCATTACGTGGCCCACAAAATTATATCTCTGACTTTGTTTCTGAATTAAAACAAAGACGTGATTTAGTTGTGAAAAGACTAAATTCAATTCCTGGTTTATCTTGTCCAATGCCTAAAGGTTCATTTTATGCATTTCCAAAAATCGAAAATAATCCATATTCTACAGATAAGGAATTTGTTTTGGAGCTATTAAGACAAAAAGGTGTTCTAACAGTCCATGGTTCAGGATTTGGAACTCAATATGGCAGTGGACACTTTAGACTTGTATTTCTGCCTAGTATGGATACGCTTAATTCTGCATTAAATAAAATTGAAGATTTTGTATCTTAATAACTCCAGTACTTCATATGATTTGGAGTAATCTTGATAATACAATTCGTATCATTCAGTAATTCTTGCGCAGATTCATCTTCTAAGGAGGAAAAATATCGTAACAAAATTTCCTCTGCTAATTCTTTTACTCTTAGTTTCTTCTGAATTAGTTTTGCATCACCTTTGCACATCACACCACTGATGTATGGTGCTCTAACTCCTCTATCGATACAAAAACTCACTTTATCATTTCTGGCAACATTTTGTGCCTTTCTAGTTTTAGTATTAGTCCCAATGAATATTGAATTTTTTTTATACATGAACCATACCGGTACAACATGTGGAATACCTTTTTTGTCTATAGTTGCTAAATGTAGAATTTTTTCCTCAACTAATAGTTCATCTAACGTTGACATTTTTTTTCTTTAATCCAATCCCAATC
>CAYFNG010000057.1:0-1197 GCA_964344385.1 uncultured Sneathiellales bacterium | reverse complement strand
CAGTTACTCGACGATGGAGGCGACGACGCCGGCGCCGACGGTACGGCCGCCTTCGCGGATCGCGAAGCGCAGGCCTTCGTCCATCGCAATCGGCGCGATCAGCTCGACTTCCATCGATATGTTATCGCCGGGCATCACCATCTCGGTGCCGTCCGGCAGCTTCACCTGACCCGTCACGTCCGTCGTCCGGAAGTAGAACTGCGGACGGTAGTTCGAGAAAAACGGCGTGTGACGGCCGCCCTCGTCCTTGGTCAGAATATAGGCCTCTGCCTTGAACTTGGTGTGCGGCGTGATCGAACCAGGCTTGGCCAGAACCTGACCACGCTCAACCTCGTCACGCTTGGTGCCGCGCAGAAGAACACCGACATTGTCGCCAGCCTCGCCCTGGTCAAGCAGCTTGCGGAACATCTCAACGCCCGTGCACGTCGTCTTCGACGTGTCGCGGATCCCGACAATCTCAACCTCGTCGCCGACATTGATCACGCCACGCTCAACACGACCCGTCACCACCGTGCCACGACCCGAAATCGAAAACACATCCTCAATCGGCATCAGAAACGGAAGGTCCTTCGGACGGTCCGGCTGCGGAATATACGCATCAACCTCAGACATCAGCTGAAGGATCGATTCCGAACCCGTCGGGCCCGTATCCCCATCCAACGCCGCCAGCGCCGATCCCTTAACGACCGGAATGTCGTCGCCTGGAAACTCATACGACGAAAGCAGCTCGCGAACCTCAAGCTCAACAAGCTCCAAAAGCTCCTCGTCGTCAACCTGATCCACCTTGTTCAGGTAAACAACAATCGCCGGAACACCAACCTGACGCGCCAGAAGAATGTGCTCCCGGGTCTGAGGCATCGGACCGTCGGCCGCCGAAACAACCAAAATCGCACCATCCATCTGAGCCGCGCCCGTGATCATGTTCTTCACATAATCCGCATGACCCGGGCAATCCACATGCGCGTAGTGACGGTTGTCCGTCTCATACTCAACATGCGCCGTCGAAATCGTGATCCCGCGCGCCTTCTCCTCAGGAGCCTTGTCAATCTCGTCATAGGCCGTAAAGGCCGCACCGCCAGCCTCCGCCAAGACCTTCGTAATCGCCGCTGTCAGCGTCGTCTTGCCATGGTCAACGTGGCCAATCGTGCCAATGTTGCAATGCGGCTTCGTCCGCTCAAACTTCGCCTTCGCCATCTT
>CAYFNG010000056.1:0-1201 GCA_964344385.1 uncultured Sneathiellales bacterium | reverse complement strand
TCAAGCCGCTCAGGTCACCCGTCGACAGCGTCCAGGAACCGTCGCCATTGTCGGTGCCGGCGGACAGGGCAGCACCCGTCGGCACACCCGAGATGGTGATTGCCAGGCTCTCCGAGCCATCGGTGTCGGTCAGGGCCGAGCTGATGTTCAGGCCGATGGCCTGATCCTCGGTGCCGGACGCATCCGCGACGTTCAGGGTCGGCGCGTCGGCATCGGGATCGACGCTGACGTCGATGGTCCCGACCGTCGAAGCGGTGTCAGAACCATCGGTCGAAGTCGCGGTCACGGTGAGCGTGAAATCGGCGTCGCTGTCGGCTGGCGGGGTCACGGTCAGACCGGAGAGATCACCGGAAGACAGAGTCCAGCTTCCGTCGCCGTTATCGGTACCGGCCGAGAGCGTCGCGCCGGTGGGCACGCCGGAGATCGTGATCGCCAGGCTCTCCGAGCCGTCGGTGTCGGTCAACGCCGAGCTGATGTTGAGGCCGATGGCTTGGTCCTCGGTGCCGGAGGCGTCCGCGACGTTGAGGGTCGGCGCGTCGGCATCGGGGGCGACCGAGACGTCGATGGTCCCCACGGTCGAGGCCGTGTCGCTGCCGTCGGTGCTGGTCGCCGTGACCGTCAGCGTGAAATCGGCGTCGCTGTCGGCTGGCGGGGTCACGGTCAGACCGCTGAGATCGCCGGAAGACAGAGTCCAGCTTCCGTCGCCGTTATCGGTACCGGCCGAGAGTGTCGCGCCGGTGGGCACACCTGAGATGGTGATCGCCAGGCTTTCCGAGCCGTCGGTATCGGTCAGGGCCGAGGAGATATTCAGCCCGATGGCCTGATCCTCGGTGCCGGACGCATCCGCGACGTTGAGCGTCGGAGCATCGGCGTCGGGATCGACGCTGACGTCGATGGTGCCAACCGTCGAGGCGGTGTCGCCGCCGTCGGTGCTGGTCGCGGTCACGGTGAGCGTGAAATCGGCGTCAGAGTCGGCCGGCGGTGTCACGGTCAGACCGCTGAGATCGCCGGAAGACAGAGTCCAGCTTCCGTCGCCGTTATCCGTGCCAGCCGACAGCGTTGCACCGGTTGGCACACCGGAGATGGTGATGGCCAGGCTTTCTGAGCCATCGGTATCGGTCAGGGCCGAGGAGATGTTCAGGCCGATGGCCTGGTCTTCGGTGCCGGAGGCATCCGCGACGTTGAGGGTCGGAGCGTCGGC
>CAYFNG010000055.1:0-1235 GCA_964344385.1 uncultured Sneathiellales bacterium | reverse complement strand
ATTTAACTCAAGAACCTGAAATGGTTAAGGCATTTCGTGATACGTGGGAATTAGGAATTCATTCTTACCTAAATTATTTAAGAGATAGATTATTTTTAGCAAAGAGATTACTTTCACTAACTGGTTCTTGTGCAATACAAATTTCAGATGAGAATCTACACTTGGTAAAAACGATCATGGATGAAATTTTTGGAAAAGATAATTTTGTGTCCATAATTTCTTTTAAGAAAACTTCTTTTGCAACAACAAAATTTCTACCAAATTTATTTGATTATATTATATGGTATGCAAAAGACATAAAAAATTTGAAATACAGACAATTATTTATTCCAAAAGAATTACCTGTCAATGATAAAATATTTCGATTTGTTGAAGAAAAAAATGGAAACAGACGTCCATTAACTGAAGATGAAAGACAAAATCCATTATCACTTCCATCTGACTCTAGAATTTTTAGATATGATAATATTAAATCCTCTGGACGTTCAAACTCAGATCAAAAATTCGAATTTGAAGGAGAAATTTTTGAACCAGGATATAATTTGCATTGGAAAACTTCATTAGAAGGAATGAAAGTATTAGCAAAAAACAAACGTGTGGCAAAAACAGGAACAACGTTATCATATGTAAAATTCCATGATGATTTTGGATATTCATGGATAACAAATGTGTGGAATGATACAGGAACTGGAGGTTCTGGCGAAAAAATATTTGTGGTTCAAACAACTATCAAAACAATTCAGAGATTTTTGTTAATGACTACTGATCCAGGTGATCTAGTATTGGATTTAACTTGTGGTAGTGGAACAACAGCAGTTGCTGCAGAAAAATGGGGAAGAAGATGGATCACTTGTGATTCATCTAGAGTTGCAATTTCATTAGCAAAAAAAAGATTGATGACAAATTCGTTTGATTTTTACCAATTACAAAATGAAAAAGAAGGTATTTCTAGTGGATTCAAGTATAACACAGCTACGCATATTACTCTCAAGAATATTGCAAATAATGAAGAAGCAAAATTAGAAACAATTTATAATCGACCGATTATTAATTCTTCAAAAATTCGAATTGCAGGTCCATTCACGGTTGAATCAGTTCCCTCCCCAATAGTCAAATCAATTGATGTTTTATCCGAAGAAAATTCCGAGTTTGAGCCAAATGTAATTCAAAAAAGGAGTAATTCACGTCAACAGCAATGGCGTGATGAATTATTAAAAACAGGTATCCGAGGTAAG
>CAYFNG010000054.1:0-1250 GCA_964344385.1 uncultured Sneathiellales bacterium | reverse complement strand
TGTACTGAGACGGTATTCACCTGACAGATTGGCCAGCTGAGAGGTGTGGTCATGCCGCCCCTGGGGGGTTGTAGGATGGAGTTAGCAGCTTCATCGCAACCCGAGCCAGGAGAGAAGACATGACCACGAAGGATAAGGTAGCACGGCGCAAGCTGAGTTTGCTTGAATTGGCGCAGGAGATGGACAACGTCTCGAAGGCGTGTCGGATCATGGGTTATTCACGCCAGCAGTTCTACGAGATCCGTCGCAACTACCAGACCTATGGGGCGGAGGGACTGATCGACCGTCTGCCCGGGGCGCGTGGGCCGCACCCGAACCGGGTATCAGAGGAGGTCGAGACGGCGATCCTGGATCACGCCCTGGATCATCCCAGCCATGGCGCGCTGAGGGTTGCCCACGAGCTGATGCTACAGGGCGTCCAGGTCTCGTCGGGCGGCGTCCGCGGGGTGTGGAGCCGCCATGATCTGTTGACCAAGCACCAGCGCCTGCTGCGCCTGGAGAAGGCGGTGGCGGAGCGCAAGATCGAGCTCAGCGATGATCAGGTGCGCCTGCTGGAACGCTTTTCGCCGGAGTTCCGCGAACGCCATATCGAGACCCGCCACTCGGGCGACCTGGTGGCCGTCGACACCTTCTTCGTCGGGCATTTGAAGGGCGTGGGCAAGGTCTACCTACAGACCGTCATCGACTGCTTCTCGCGCTATGCCTGGGGCCGGCTCTATACCTCGAAGATGCCGGTGACGGCGGTGCATGTGATGAACACCGACGTGCTGCCGACATTCGAGGTGCATGGTGCCCAGATCACCACGGTACTCAGCGACAATGGCCGCGAGTTCTGCGGTCGGCCGGACAAACACCCCTATGAGCTGTTCCTGCAATTGGAAGGCATCGAGCACCGCACCACCAAGATCCGCCGACCGCAGTCGAACGGCTTCGTCGAGAGGCTGCACCGCACCCTCCTGGACGAGCATTTCCGCGTCATGGGCCGCAAGAAATTCTACGAGACCGTGGACGAGATGCAGGCCGACCTGGAGGCCTTCCTGAAGACCTATAACCACAGTCGTCCCCACCAGGGAAGGGGCATGAAGGGCAGAACGCCCTACAAGGCCTTCATCGATGGTTTGCCCAAGAAACCGAAACCGACCAAAATGGAGGACGCGGAGAAAACCAAAGCCGCTTAATCACCCCCCCCGCGCGCGCGTGTACGCGCGTGGAAAAGGGCGGCAGTGTCAGGTGATTACCCTATCTGTACA
>CAYFNG010000053.1:0-1258 GCA_964344385.1 uncultured Sneathiellales bacterium | reverse complement strand
AGAGCTGGACCCCATTCTTTGGACAGTTTTGCGGCGTAGTTAAGGTGGAATCCTTGCTCATTTGTCATGCCGCCTTGTTCTGAAGATACACTTCCATGGGGGTACGATCACCTGAGAATGCGGAGTGGCAACGCTGGTCGTTGTAGTAGGTGATCCAGTCCCCGATTTTCTCTTTTGCCTCGTAGCCGGTTTTCATTTCGTGCAGATAGACGCATTCGTACTTCAGGGAGCGCCAGAGGCGTTCGATGAAGCGATTGTCGATCCAGCGTCCTCTTCCATCCATGGAGATCTTGATGCCTTCCTTCTTCAACACCTCTGTGAAATCGGTGCTGGTAAACTGGCTGCCTTGATCCGTATTGAAGATTTCAGGTCTTCCGAATCTGGAGATGGCTTCCTCCAGGGCTTCAACGCAGAAGCTGGCGTCCATCGTGTTGGACAGCCGCCAGGACAGAACGGCGCGGGTGGCCCAGTCCATAATGGCCACCAAGTAGAGAAATCCCCGCTGCATGGGGATATAGGTGATGTCCGCACACCAGATCTGGTTAGGGCAGGTGATCTCCACATTCCGGAGCAGGTAGGGATAAATCCTGTGCTCCGGGTGAGGATGGGAAGTGTTGGGCGCCTGGAAGATGGGCATCAGCCCCATCTTCCGCATCAACCGTCTTACCCGCTTCCTACCCACTGAGTAGCCCTCTCGGCGCAAGTAGCTGGCCATCTGGCGAGAGCCGAGATGAGGATGGCGCATGAACTCTTCGTCGATCATGCCCATCAGCTTTAAGTTCAGAGCGCTTTCCCTCTTTCCTGTGAAGTAGTACGAGGAACGAGCAATGCAAACCAGCTGGCACTGTTTGGTGATGCTGAGTCTGGGGTGATTGGGATCTACCATGTCTATCCTTCGGCCGTGACTCAGCGACTGAAGGCCCTGGCTAAAAAATCCCGCTCCATGGTCAGCTGGCCGACCTTGGCGTGAAGCTCCTTGACCTCATCTTCCCGCTCCTTCTGACTGCGATCTGCGCCTCGTGCAAACAACGCAGGGAGGTTTTCCTGGGCCGTGCGCTTCCATTGGGCGATCATGTTGGGATGTACACCGTGCTTGGTAGACAGCTCCGCCAATGTCAAGGCGCCGCTAAGGGCTTCAAGCGCAACGCGCGCTTTGAACTCTGCTGAGTAGGTCCGACGTTTCTTCATGGTTCCGATCCTAGCTTTCAGGTCCTTGGAACCACCTTAACATACTGTCCGATATTTGGGGTCCAGCTCT
>CAYFNG010000052.1:0-1325 GCA_964344385.1 uncultured Sneathiellales bacterium | reverse complement strand
CGTTCGCGGTCGACCTGGAGTTTGCCCATGTCGATCTCGACCTTGGCCTCGTCGATGTCCTGGCGGTTCTCCAGCTCCTGCGCCTTCAGGCCCAGCTTCTCCCGCTCCAGATCCAGCTTGCCCAGCGTCTCCGCCTCCTGGATCGCCACTTTCCGGTTCTCCAGTTCCAGCGCCGCAACCGCCAGCGGGTCGGGGCCGGGCGGCGGCGGCGGCACGAAGTGCGCCGGGTTGGCGTAATAGGGCTCGGCCGAGGGATAACCCATAAGCTCCATCAGCTTGGCCAGCTTGGCATGCACGTTCGAAAGACCGACCAGCGGGCCCTGCGCCCCGCCCTGCATGGCGATGATCTGCTGGTCCATCTGCAACAGCGCCATCAGTTGCCCGATCTGCTGCTCCTTGCTGCCGGTGCCCAGGCCGACCGACACCGTCAGATCGCGCCGCGAGCGCCAGTCGCCGACATCCACCTCGACCCAGCGATTGCGCAGGCGCAGCGTCTTCGGCACGTCCTGATACTTGCGGACCAGCGCATGGACGCAACGGAACAGACGCTTCACCCCGGTCTCGGCGAAGATCCGCGCGATCAGCTCCAGCCGCTGGTGGGCCGCGTTCTGGATCAGCGAGATCCCGGTCGCCGTCTTGTTCAGCGTATCGGCGTCCAGGCCCTGGTTGTACTTGGTGACCCCGGTGCGGTTCTCCTTCAGGGCATCGATATACTCCATGATCGGGATCGCATGTTCGGCGATCGGCGGCACCGTCCAGGGCTGCGCCGCCTCGCCCAAGCTCGGCACGTTCTTGGCCGCCCGGATCACCCCGCCGGGCCGCGACACCAGCAGATCGTCCAGGTTGACCGCCCCTTCGCGGGCGATGGTCCGGGCGTTGTTCACCAGGTACATGTTGTTCAGCAACTGACGCAGCAGCACCGTCTTGATCTGCTGCAGGTCCATGGTGATATCGGCGATGCTCAGCCCGTGGAACTTGTGCGCCTGCGGGATCGGCGTCAGGTCCGAAAACGGCAGCGGGTCGTCCCACTCCTCATTGTCCAGAACCACCCCGGCATCGTCGCCGGCGACGGTGATCTTGCGCAGTTCGGCAATGCCGTCGCCGTCATAGTCGATCCGCGTATACCACTCGGTGACCCAGACCTCACGCATCGAAGAGTCCAGCACCTCACCACCGCCGACACCGCCTTCCTGGTCGTGACGCACCGCAAGCTCGCCGCTGGCCTCGGCTTCCTGGTTGGTCGGCAAGGTGGCGATCAATTCCGGTGCGTAACCCTCCTCGACCAGGTCGGAAACCGTCTTGCGCACCCGATGCCCGCAGGCCGG
>CAYFNG010000051.1:0-1371 GCA_964344385.1 uncultured Sneathiellales bacterium | reverse complement strand
GTGGTTTCAAATAACTGCCGATGCAGGTTTGGATGACTTCATCGAAGTGGCTCCTTGACGTGGTCCAATAGTCCTGTACATCTCAGTTAAGGATAATGACCTTAAACTGAGGAAAGAGAAATGACAGAGAGAAAGAAGTACACAAAGGAGTTTAAACTGGATGCAGTCAGCTTGGTGATTGAACAGAATTACACCCGAACCGATGCTGCCAAGAGTCTGGGTATCAATGCTGGCATGTTGGGACGCTGGGTCAGAGAACAACAAGATGATGGGCATGCCTTTCGTGGTAATGGGAAGCTGAGTGCCGAACAGCAGGAGATCAAGGCTCTGAGGAGTGAGGTAAAGCGGTTACAGATGGAGCGTGATATCTTAAAAAAAGCGACGGCATTCTTCGCAGCAGAAACGAAGTGAAATACTCGTTTATCACCCAACACAAGAATGCCTATCCAATTGGCCTGCAATGCCAGATATTGGGTGTCAGTCGTAGCGGCTATTACTACTATCGCAAGCATATCGCGCCACGACCTGTAGATCCGGTTTATCAGGAGATGATTGATTTTGTGAAGAAAATAGCCGAGGAATCAAATCACAGTTATGGCAGCCGCAGGATGAAGAAGGCGCTGAATGCATTGGGTTTTCCGGTGAGCAGAAACAAGGCCAGAAAGCTGATGAAAGAAGCTGGAGTATCGGTGCGTCAACGCAAGAAATACAAGGTGACCACCAACAGCAACCACAAGCAGCCGGTCTTCGAGAATCTGGTGAAACGGGACTTTGAGGTATCACAGCCAGATCGGGTCTATGCAGGAGATGTGACCTACATCTGGACGCAGGAGGGGTGGCTCTATCTGGCGGTTGTGATAGACCTATTCTCCCGCAGGGTGGTGGGCTGGAGCATGAACTCCCGGATGAAGGCAGGGCTGGTCTGTGATGCCTTGAGAATGGCTATCTGGAGGCGTCGCCCAGACGAAGGTCTGATCCATCACTCAGACCGAGGCAGCCAGTATGCAAGCCGTGATTTTCGCACCCTGTTGAAGGTGCATGGAATCAAGGGGAGCATGAGCCGCAAGGGAGACTGCTGGGACAATGCGGTGGTTGAAAGTTTTTTTGGTAGTCTGAAACAGGAGCGGGTACAGTGGAGGAACTACCAAAGCCGCTATGAGGCGCAACAGGATGTGCTGGAATATATCAGCATGTGGTACAACAGTGAGCGGCTGCACTCGTATCTGGGATATATGAGTCCCAATGATTATGAGCAGCAAGCACTGGAATGGAAGAAAGTGGCTTAACTGGGTGTGCAGTAGGGGTTGACCACGTCAAACAACGGCACCGAAAACGCAAGAGCGCGATGGAAAATGCTTATCTTAAACAGTT
>CAYFNG010000050.1:0-1408 GCA_964344385.1 uncultured Sneathiellales bacterium | reverse complement strand
TGCGTGTTACCGCACCTTCAACCTGCCCATGGCTAGATCACCCGGTTTCGGGTCTGATCCTACGAACTGAAGCGCCCTATTCAGACTCGCTTTCGCTGCGCCTACACCTCTCGGCTTAAGCTCGCTCGCAAAACCAACTCGCTGACCCATTATACAAAAGGTACGCGGTCACGGGCTCGCCAGAACCAGGGATCCGGGATCAGGAATCACGGATCAGATGAGTCCGGCGGCCAAAGCGCCGCTTCACCGATCTGATCCCTGATCCCTGATACCCGATCCCTGGCTCAGGTGAGCCCGCTCCCACTGATTGTAGGCATCCGGTTTCAGGTCTCTTTCACTCCCCTCATCGGGGTGCTTTTCACCTTTCCCTCACGGTACTGGTCCGCTATCGGTCGTGTAGGAGTACTTAGGCTTGGAGGGTGGTCCCCCCATGTTCAGACAGGGTTTCACGTGCCCCGCCCTACTCAAGGACCAACAGAACCACTACCCGTACGGGGCTATCACCCACTACGGCCCGACTTTCCAGACGGTTCCGGTTCAATTCTGCTGGCCACTGGCCTGGTCCGCGTTCGCTCGCCACTACTAGCGGAGTCTCGGTTGATGTCCTTTCCTCCGGCTAATGAGATGTTTCAGTTCGCCGGGTTCGCCTCGCATGGCTATCTATTCACCATGCGATACCGCAAAAGCGGTGGGTTGCCCCATTCGGAAATCCCCGGATCAAAGCCTGCTCGCAGCTCCCCGGGGCTTATCGCAACGTGCTACGTCCTTCATCGCCTCTACACGCCAAGGCATCCACCAAATGCCCTTCTCGCACTTGATACCTCTGCTCCCGTCATGCACAGGAAACAACCCGCGCACATACGGCCGCATCAATACAAAGTACCACACATAAAGCCTTGTTATCCTTCGGATACGATTCCTTCCAACGCTCAAGCGCCGCGGGGGCTTCCCTCGCATAAGCTCGGGCACGCGGTCGCGCTTGCCAAAGCGCTTACGCACTTTGGTACCAGAACGACCAAATGCCCGCTTCCGGCTTACCGAAAACAAGCGCCCACACGCGCAAACGCGCCATGGAACCAATCGGACCCCAAGGTCAACAAGACCTCCAGGATCAACCTCTTCACAATGTCAAAGACCGGCTATAACAAAACCAATAAACCCAACCCCCCAAAAATGGTGGAGCTGAACGGGATCGAACCGATGACCTCCTGCTTGCAAAGCAGGCGCTCTCCCAACTGAGCTACAGCCCCGGATTCAGGGATCAGACGTCAGGGATCAGGGATCAGATAAACGGGCGGCATCTGCGCCGCTTGGCTCTTCCGATACCTGATACCTGACCACCGATACCCGATAATGGTGGGCCTGGGTAGATTTGAACTACCGACCTCACGCTTATCAGGCGTGCGCT
>CAYFNG010000049.1:0-1528 GCA_964344385.1 uncultured Sneathiellales bacterium | reverse complement strand
GAAGTTCAGGCGTTAGCAGGAGGAGAGAGAAGGTGAACGGGTTCATTGAGAAAGTCATGCAAGGCGACCAAGTCCAAAGAGCAATAGTATGGTCGATTTTCGTTCTATTCACGGGTAGTGCAGGAGCTGAGAGTTATCGTGAAATGTTGGGATACAATAATGAGTTTTATGGTGCAAACGCCATTGGACAAGATGAAATCATCCATGCTTCCCAAGTCTATCAAATGACAAAAGATGTAGGCGATTGGACTTCGATCGGTGTTAGCTGGTGGGTTGTTCAACAATACAATCCAAACTGGCACTACGATTTTTCTCGATATCGTTTTTTGGTTGACGAAGCTCTTTCAAAGGAGCTCAACGTGAAGATACAGGTCGTGCAAACTCCGTATCATGCGAGACTGCCACACTTCCAAGATGTGAATAATTGTGATGATCCAGAAGTTGCAATTTGTTCGAATTCTGCCCTGTACGATACACCTGAAATTCGGCAGGACTGGAGAGATTTTTGCTCAGCTGTGGTGCAAGAGTTTTATCCTGAAGTAAAGCACTTTGAGATTGGAAATGAGCCAAATTTTCAACGGTTTTATCGCTATGTAGATGAAGATACAGGGGGTGTGCTGGCCAATTACATTAGCTATCCAGAGTATCTGCACATAGCCTCAGGCGCTATTCAAGATGCAGGTAACGCAATGATGAGTGCTGATCCAGGGATAACAGATTCTGTTCGCGTCATTGCTGGGGCCATCTTCCCGGCGACCAGCACGTCGTACTATCCGGGCAGTCCAGATGTGATTCGAATCCAAAGTTCCAGTGAGTTCCTTCAGGAGCTATACTCCTATGCCGATGCAAACCCAGATCTGGATGTGGATGATTACTTTGACATTGTTTCCTATCATCCCTACGGCCTATTTGGAAGCGAAATATACACGACAAATCTGCTGTTAGACCTCCCAGACAACACTTTTCTAGAGACAGAGCATCTTTACGAAGTAATGTGTGAGAACAACGATTCACTCAAGCAGATTTGGGGCACGGAATGTGGTCCCCCATTGGCTTGTGCAGCGGCAACTTCATTTATGACGGAAGAGGCACAAGCGCTTTGGGCGAACCAGTATCTCCAGAAGTGGTTTGAGTGGAAATTCACAGGACCTTTGTTCTGGTGGAACTTACGAGAACAGATAGGGCATGATCCAGTTAATAACCCTGGCATGCCATGTTGGGGTGTCGTTGATTCGGCCGACTGGCATGTTCATCCCGCTTACTATGTATGGCGAGAATGGGGACGTTCAAGCAACGACTTGTTCTTCGTGCATATCGGTGATGGTCCGGAGTTCCCCTTTGAAGAAACGGAGTTCCTCTTTGAAGATTTTACAGCTGAACTCGCCCAGCTTGTGTTGTCTGCAGCAGCTGTTTCAGATACTATCCGCATCTACCTTCATGCAAAAGACGATGCCTACTACGGAAATCCTGGCCTCCTGCAGCTGGATACGCTCCCTGAAACAGCATCGCTGACATTTCTGGAGGTCAT
>CAYFNG010000048.1:0-1586 GCA_964344385.1 uncultured Sneathiellales bacterium | reverse complement strand
TGCTGGGAGACTCCTTGTTGCGGGGTGAGATCAAGCATGTCACCATCCGCCAGCCTCAGGACGCGCGGAAACAAGCTATCAAATCCCTCGGGATGTTTCGTATGGATTGGAATCACACGTTTGGGCGACACCGCGTCCACCAGTGTCTGGAGATGGCGTACGTGGGCATGTCCGCTTGTGTGACAATGATCCAGCGAAATGCCCATGAAATCGGATAGAGCAACCAGGTCACAGTTCGGCTGGAGGTAACCTTTCCACATGCTCCAGATGAAGCGAATGCGTGTCGGGTCCGGGAAATGATCGAGGAAGTGACGTAGAAAGCGATTGTAACGCGCGAGCAGGACGAAGTCCTCGCCATGGTTGACCAGTTCCGTCATGTGGATGTGGGATGCCTTCACACTGCGCAGGAAATCCTGATCGTGCTCGAAGAGAATGTCCTGGTGACTGGGCCAGTACTTGACGCGAACACCATCCCAATCATGCTGGGGAAGGTTGCGTGAAAGAAAGCGCAGCTTGTGCTGAATGTAGGCCGTATACAAATCCATCACAAGCGTGCGTCCACACTTGCGTGCAGCCCGGTACACACTGACAGTACGGTCAAGATTCTGCCCGGATGCGAAGACCAACGCAAGCCCTTTCGTCTGCTTGAACAGGTCAACAAAATGGGGCTCCAGCTCCGCCTCGGTTTCAGGCAGCTCTGGCAGGCGATCCTGGGACACCTGCGTGCCCTCCAGCAGCAGGGCATCGACTCCTTTCGGCAGTTGCTCCAACAGATTTGGAAAGCACCAATGCTTGCGGCCATGACTCCTCAAATCCCCTGTGTAGACGAGGTGCTGATCGCCACCTTCAACCAGCAAGGCTACGGCATCAGGCGAGCTGTGATCCACGGCGATTGGTGTGATGACCAGATCACCAATGCGCACAGGATGTCCTGCTGCCAGTTCTTTCTGGTTTTCAGGTAAAGCGCCTGCAATGCGAAAGGTCGAGCTGATGCTTAGCAGCGCCCAAGTCCCTCGTGTGGCATAGACCGGAATACCTGGTCGGACATGGGGCAGGTGGCCAGTGTGGTCCAGATGGGCGTGGCTGATGAAGATGGCGTCAGCAGATGGGTGAATCTCCTGGTCGTCAAAGACGCCGGGGAGTGGCGGCGGATCATTGTCATAAGGGTGGGGATCGGAGGCCACATGATTGGGTGACGGAAGCGGGAGCCCCAGGTCCAGCAGGATTCGCGTGTTTCCCTGCCGGACTTCCACTATGGAGCCACCGATCTGGCGCGCACCGCGATGAATGATGACGTGCATGAGTGTCCTTGTGTCTTGACACTCGAAAGGTGGGAGGGGGTGGGACATTGAAAGGGAAAGGGGGCCTCACAGTCCCCTCACGTTACGCCTCTTCGGCCCAGTACTCTGCAGGGTCGAACGTGTACCCATGTGTTTTAAACTGGCCAATACCAGCCAGCCTTCGGTCATTCGGCAAGATCCACCTGGAGCTTATGTTGATGTGTGGGTAGGTGCCCGATACATTGGCATGGAGAGAGCTGGACCCCAAATATCGGACAGTATGTTAAGGTGGTTCCAAGGACCTGA
>CAYFNG010000047.1:0-2162 GCA_964344385.1 uncultured Sneathiellales bacterium | reverse complement strand
GAGCCGCGGTGCTGAACGGGTTTACGGTAACCAATGGAAGCGGGCGCGACGAAGACTTTCTAGGAACACGTGGCGGGGGGGCCTACATCAGAAACTCAAGTCCAAGTATCACTAGCTGTAGAATAGTGGAAAACTACTGCAACGAGGCTCTGAGTGGCGGTGGAGGCTGCTATATAAGCCATGGGTCCCCATATCTTTCTGGCGTAGTAGTCTCAAACAATATGTCGCAATTAGGTGGCGGAGGCCTTTTTATTGGGCATTCTTTCCCTGCTTTTGATCCGATAAACAGGTGCTCAATATATTCAAACAACTCTGTTTCATTCAATGATGTATTTCAGATTTTGGATCAAAGTCTATCTGATCCAATCTATTTGGACAGTGCTTCTGTTTCATACGTCGATCCCTATTTCATGGGGGGAAGCGTTCCAGTTGTCGCCGATATTCTACACGGAGTACTGACTCCCATCGCTCATGACATTTGGGTATCACCAGCCGGCGATGATGAGAATGGTGGACTTTCGGAAGCCGAACCGCTGAAGACCATTGCCCATGCTCTTGCCGTCATCGACACGGATTCCCTGCATCACCGCACCATTCACCTGATGCCTGGCAGTTACAAGCCCTCGGATGGCCAGCTCTTCCCGCTCAATCTCAGATCATATGTCTGCCTGGAGGGCACCGATCGTGATTCTACGATTCTGGATATGGAGTTTACTGCCGTACGTGTCTTCGGGGCGATTGACATGAAGGTGGACTGTTCCGTGAAGTCACTCACGGTTAAACATCTTGAACGTGACATTCCTGTGGACGCCATGAAGATTATGCAGTCGACCAATCTGTTGTTGGAGAATCTTCGTTTTACTGAAAACAACGTGCCATTTCCAGTTACTACGGATGCCTACGGCTGGATGAGCATAGATCCTGGAACGAGTATTGTGGTTAAGGATTGCTTGTTCAATAACAACTACTCGGTAACTGCGCTAAGTTTATCCATGCATCAAGACATCTCAATTGATGGATGCTCATTTGATTCGAACACACCTTTGAATGGCGTTCCACCGGAAGATATCTATTTTGGGGTGGCGACAAGTTTGGGAATGTATGCTTATCTGGGATACGAGACATCGATTGACTACCACCACCGAGTTGAAAATTGCACCTTCACGCGTAACGTATCCACCAACGATGGCGGCGCGCGCTTTTCGCCGGGGCTGAACATCAGGAGCTATAGCGATCATCCGATTGATGTGGTGGGTTGCACCTTCGCGGATAACTCATCCCCTAACACCGGCGGACTTTGGCTTTCCCCATGGGGAACATCAGGCATGCAGGCTCGCATCGCAAACTGCCTCTTCTGGAACAATGAACCGTATCAGATCTGGATTGACGGCGAATATCCAAACCCTGTACCTTCTATTCAAGTGTTGCTCTCACATTGCCTGATTCAGGATGGGGTAGACGGGGTGTATGATTTTGGTAATACCGAGACCAGCTTTCTTGATGGCATCATTGACGCCGATCCGCTCTTCGTGGGCGAGGGCGAGGAACCCTATCGGTTATCTGCGGATTCCCCCGCCATCGACGCGGGCACGGCCTTCTGGGTGGTGGATGGCGATACGGTGGTTAATCTTTCGGACGATGACTACGCGGGCGGCGCGCCGGATATAGGCGCCAATGAATGGATTCCCACCCGCGTAAAGGACACCGAGATTCCGCTGCGCCCGGCGAACTTCGGAATTACGTCCATTTCGCCTAACCCCTTCAATCCCGTGACCAAGATCCAGTTTCACCTGTCCTCGCCGGGCAGGGTCCAGCTGCTGATCTACGACATGCTGGGGCGGCAGTGTGACAGGATCACGAATGCCTGGTTCGCGGTGGGCGATCATGCGCTGCAGTTCCGCGCGGACGAGCATCCGAGCGGCGTCTACGTGGCGGAGCTGCGCACGGAGCAGGGAAGCGACTGCCGGAAGCTGACGCTGGTGAAGTGAGTATTCGGAATCAGTGTAGCGGAATACGTGAAAACCTGACAATTGCTTGCAATGGATTCGCGGTGTTTCATGCCGCTTGCAAGCAATGCCGAATCCTCGGCACACCCTCGCGAACCATTGAAGTTCAGGCGTTAGCAGGAGGAGAGAGAAGGTGAACGGGTTCATTGAGAAAGT
>CAYFNG010000046.1:0-2344 GCA_964344385.1 uncultured Sneathiellales bacterium | reverse complement strand
CTTCGCAGAGCCCTGTGTTTTTAGTAAACAGTCGCCACCCCCTGGTCTGTGCCCCCCCAACCTGGTTGCCCAAGCTGAGGGCCTCCTTCTCCCGAAGTTACGGAGGCATTTTGCCGAGTTCCTTCAACATCGTTCTCTCAAGCGCCTGGGTATACTCTACCAATCCACCTGTGTCGGTTTCGGGTACGGTCTATGGTGGGGCTATTTCCTGGAACGGCTTCGCTGCCCCCTCAATCCAATAAGAAGGAACAACTTACGCCATTCGTCACATCCCACCTGGCCCAGGAATATTAACCTGGTTCCCATCGACTACGGCTTTCGCCCTCGCCTTAGGGGCCGGCTCACCCTGCGCGGATTAGCCTTGCGCAGGAACCCTTGGACTTTCGGCGAGAGTGTTTCTCACACTCTTTGTCGCTACTCATGTCAGCATTCTCACTTCCGATACCTCCAGCATGCCTCACGGCACACCTTCATCGGCCTACGGAACGCTCCGCTACCACCGTACAAAGTACGGTCCGCAGCTTCGGTGTATGGCTTGAGCCCCGGTACATCTTCGGCGCAGGACGGCTTGTTTAGACCAGTGAGCTGTTACGCTTTCTTTAAAGGATGGCTGCTTCTAAGCCAACCTCCTGGCTGTCTTGGCCTTCCCACATCCTTTTCCACTTAGCCATAACTTAGGGACCTTAGCTGGCGGTCTGGGCTGTTTCCCTTTCGACGACGGACCTTAGCACCCGCCGTCTGTCTGCCATGCTCAACTCACCGGTATTCGGAGTTTGGTTAGGTTTGGTAAGCCTGTGGGGCCCCCTAGCCCATCCAGTGCTCTACCCCCGGCGGCTATACATGACGCACTACCTAAATAGTTTTCGCGGAGAACCAGCTATTTCCAGGTTTGATTGGCCTTTCACCCCTAGGCACAAGTCATCCCCCCATTTTTCAACATAGGTGGGTTCGGTCCTCCAGTGCGTGTTACCGCACCTTCAACCTGCTCATGCCTAGATCACCTGGTTTCGGGTCTAATCCTACGAACTCATTCGCGCTGTTCACACTCGCTTTCGCTGCGCCTACACCTAACGGCTTAAGCTCGCTCGCAAGATTAACTCGCTGACCCATTATACAAAAGGTACGCAGTCACCCCTCAAGGAGGCTCCTACTGCTTGTAGGCATCCGGTTTCAGGTCTCTTTCACTCCCCTCGTCGGGGTGCTTTTCACCTTTCCCTCACGGTACTGGTTCACTATCGGTCGTCAAGGAGTACTTAGGCTTGGAGGGTGGTCCCCCCACGTTCAGACAGGATTTCACGTGTCCCGCCCTACTCGAGGACTTGGGCTCTTTCTACCGATACGGGGCTGTCACCCGCTATGGCTCCACTTTCCAGAGGATTCTCGTTCTTAAGCCCAAGCCACTGGCCTGGTCCGCGTTCGCTCGCCACTACTAACGGAGTCTCGGTTGATGTCCTTTCCTACGGCTACTTAGATGTTTCAGTTCGCCGCGTTCGCTTCTTTACCCTATGTATTCAGATAAAGATGACACAAAAGTGCCGGGTTGCCCCATTCAGAGATCTGCGGGTCAAAGGTTGCTCTCACCTAACCGCAGCTTATCGCAGAGTGCCACGTCTTTCTTCGCCTCTTAACGCCAAGGCATTCACCAGATGCCCTTATCATACTTGAGAGTTCTTCCATACGCAGGCGTAAACCCGCATAAGAAAAAATTTAAACTCAACTCGCGGTTCATTCCCAACACCCAGCCTCATCAACCAAGCGTCAGGAAAAAACTTAAAATTATAAGGGTGCGCTCAAGATCAATCTCATATGATGCGCAAAATCACTTTCAGGGCTTAAACCCCTCAGGTTTTACGACAACATGCCCGCTGACACAGGCCGGCAGTCCCGATAAAAACCCTGAAGACAGCACTTTAGACTGAAGCGCCATCCCGACAGACAAGCAGTAGAGCCACTTGCCAACGGCCTTATCAAAACTCCCGATGATCGTAAACTTGTCTCAATGCAAAACCCTCAGGTTTTGCGACAAGCTCACACGATCAATTTGAGCTTCTTCCTATTCACAATCTCAAAGAACATAAACAGACCAGCAACGCCGATCTGGATTTCAAATCTTCCCCAGGAAACGGTTTAATTGCGCTCAAACGCCGCACCGGCTGCGCTCCCGCTTGGTCGCCAGTCCTCGCTCCGCTCGTCCGTTCAAACTCACCAGCGGTCAAGGACCGCCGCCGATTATTCGGCGTACTTGGTGGGACGGCAGTCCAACACATATCCAACTTCCCTTCGGGAAGTTGGTGGAGCCGGACGGGATCGAACCGACGACCTGAAGCTTGCAAAGCTACCGCTC
>CAYFNG010000045.1:0-2476 GCA_964344385.1 uncultured Sneathiellales bacterium | reverse complement strand
ACTTCAGCTGAAGAGCTGATAGCTAATGGCTCATAGCCGATCGTCCTCTTCACTATGAGCTATGAGCTATGCGCTAACGCCTGTCATCCCCACGAAAGCGGGGACCGCTAACGCCTAACGACTGACGCCTCTCTGACTGGTACCTGGAATCTTGTAACTGGCTGCTTCTTCAGGCTAACGCCTAACGCCTCTGTCCCCGCGAAAGCGGGGACCACTAACGCCTGCCACCAAAGAAACAACGCCCCAAAGGGCGTCATTTCTTTTGCTCTTTGCCAGCGCTTGCCGGGCAGGACGATCATCGGGACCCATTTTGTGAAGTACTGGCCAAGCAGGTTGGTCAGTCTCGCGCTTGCGCTATCCGTAAAGAGCACAACTCAGACGACAATGGGTGCTGGTGAGACGGAAACCGTAGTTGTTGTTCGTGTTGTTCGGGTTGTTGTTGTTGCGATTGGCGGACTGGAGGTTGTTGTCGTTGTTGTTCCAGCTGCCGCCCCGAAGCACGCGGTTCGAGCCGCCCGGGATGATCGCCCGAAAAAGATCCGCTCCTTCAGGTGATGTGTATTCCAGAATTCAACATGGGCAAGATGACTTCCGGCACGTGTTGCGAGTTCATCTTGAGAAATCCTGCCTGTTGCCGCCTCCCATTCTCGTTTGGCAAGATGGCGTAGAGTTCGCTTCAAATTTTCCCTGCGCAGCCTGATAGTGCCGGGAAACACTCGCGTGCCCAGAAAACCAAGCCCATGGGAACGCTTATTGATTCTTGTCGCCCTGGCCTTTAGCAAAAGGCCACGGTTGTCAAGTAACCAATCCTTGATCCACATTTGAAGCTTCTTCAGGATTTCCTTGTCTTCATGAAACAGCACGAAATCATCCATATAGCGAAGGTATCCAGGCACTGCGCAATCTGTAAGCACCCATTTGTCAAATGCATCCAGATAGACATTGGCAAGAAACTGACTTGTGAGATTTCCAATGGGCAGGCCGGGCATAGTGCAATCACAGAACAATATGCGCTCAACAAAGGTCAATAGTCGTGGGTCATGTCCATCATCCTGCAGTAGCTTGATGAGAAGCGGCAGCTTGACGCTGGCGAAATAGCTCTGGATGTCGCTTTTCAAATACCATTGATGTTGACGCAAATTCTCCTGTGCGCATAAAACTGCTTTGTGGGTGCCCTTTCCCTTCCGCGTCGCGAAGGAGTTTTCAATGAATCGCTCTTCGTAATAGGGTTCGAGCAGGCCTACTAAAGCATGATGCACCACGCGGTCCCTGAATGGCGCTTCGGCAATCAGGCGCTTCTTTGGTTCATGAATGATAAATGTGCGATAGCCTCCAGGCTGCCAGTATCCAGAGGCAAGCTCATCGCTTAAGCGAAGCAACTCGCTTTCCAGATTGTATTCAAAAGCCAAACTGGACGAAGACCCACTTGCTCCACGCTTTGCCTTCCGCCAAGCCTGAAACAATCCTGTGAAGGAAATGGCTTCATCAAAGGATTCATGTTGCATGTTTCAGCCAGCCTCCAGCCATACGGCCAGCCGTGTCAAGCTCGCGGGCAGCGAATTCGTATTGTGTTCCGTTGATATAGCGGCGTCGGAAACAGAGGCGAGTAAACACTCGAAGTTTGTCGATAGAGAGATTCAGCCTTCTTAAAACCGCTACCCTGTCTTTTGAATAAGCTGCTTCCAGAATTCCCTCCAGAACATCCAGCGCCAGATTGGACATGCGCTGTCCGATGGTAAAGCGGGAAGTTCTGGGCATGCGCTCAATTCTGTCCAGCAGCCAATCCAGAAAACGAGACCAATGCTCAAGGATAGGAAGTTCAGGTTCCATTGGCAGGCTCCTGATTTACATTTTCTTTAGGGGTTGACACTGTTACCTGAGGTTCTCCATTCGCTTTGTCTTTATTCAACAGGAGCAACAAGGCTTTTCCAAAACGATCCAGCTTCGACTTGCCAATTCCACGAATGGCGCGCAAAGCAGCCAAAGAACCTGGCCTCAAACGAATCAATTCGATCATCTCCCGATTAGTCAGAATGGCATAGGCCGGGACACCCTGCTGCTCGGCTGTCTTGATGCGCCAGGCCCTGATTTCTTCGTAAAGGGAGGCTTCAGCTTCGCTTAAATCGGTTGCCGTTTCTGTTTCAAGTGTTTTCTCTGCTCGCGGCCGAGCTTCATATTCTATCCAGACCGTCCACCAAGCCTGACCATCCAGAGTGAAGAATTCCGGACGACTGGCTATAATTCGGTGTGTTGCACAAAACCGCTGGAACTCCTCAAGATGAAAGCAGTGCTCTGCCCGATCAAAGGGGAGCGTGAAAACACATGAGGCCATCAGTCAAGACTCAATGCGAAGTTGAATGAATAGGCAATGGCTACAAGCATTTGTTTTCCCATATCGTGCAATCCTTGCCTGAACTCTGCCAATTCCCACTCATTTTTTGGCCAGCCGTCCTGTGCCTCGGGTCTCGCTTCGCTC
>CAYFNG010000044.1:0-2791 GCA_964344385.1 uncultured Sneathiellales bacterium | reverse complement strand
TAGAGCGGGTGGCTGTTAACCACTAGGTTGGGGGTTCAAGTCCCTCCTCAGGAGCTTTAAGTATCAAAGGGTTACGGCGATGCCGTAACCCTTTTGCTTTTTCTGGTGCCCCCGTGGTGCCCCTGGTGCATGCGATATCTCTGCTTCCTTTCAAGATAACTCACACCCCCCTGAAACAGATTTCGTGCTGCCGACTGGGCATGCTCATGCTTCGAGAAACTCAAACTTTGTCTCGAGTTATGGTCAGTCTCTGCTGTCTTATGTTCTGAGTTGCGAAAATTAATGATTACGCTTTTACGCTATGTGTAAAAGCGTTATATTGGATACTCAAAGATGGAGAGTCAGTTGAATGGATATTGTCTTCGAGGACGCAAAGCTGGACCGCCTGGAGACGGATGCTGCATTTAGCGCAGGTTTCCCTCCTCCGGTAGTGTCCAAGTTTCGTCAGCGGATGCAAATGATTCGTGCTGCAGATAGCGAGCAGGATTTACGTGCATTGAAATCTCTCCATTTCGAGAAGCTGAAGGGGAAGAGAGCGCATCAACACTCCATTCGACTGAACAGGCAATGGAGACTCGTCATGGAGTTTCGGGGAGAGGCCCTGGAAAAGTGGTAGCCATCATTTCAGTCGAAGACTATCATTGATCCATGTATCAGGAGGGAGGCGATCATGGTAACAAGAAGGCCGGCAGAGGTGTTCCCGCCCGGTGATTTCATTCGTGAAGAACTTGAAGCACGAGAATGGACCCAGGGTGACTTGGCTGAGATTATGGGAAAGTCGCAGCGGTTGGTTAGTGAGATCATTTCAGGAAAGCGCTGTATCACGCCTGAAACAGCGAAGAGCCTTGGGTTGGCATTTGGAACAAGCGCTGAGTACTGGATGAATCTTGACAGCGCATACCAGTTGTCCAAGGTGGAAAGCAAAGGAGATGAGATCGTACGCCGAGCCCTTCTGTTCGAGCACTTTCCGGTTAAAGAAATGATCAAGCGGCATTGGATAGAGCATTCACAAAGCCTTGATGTCTTGGAAGAGCGATTCAAGCAGTTCTTTGAGGTCGATAGTCTTGATGAAAGACCTGTGTTTCTTCCCTACGCGGCAAAGAAATCCGTTAATGCCAGGACCGAATCAACTGCTCTGAACGCTTGGCTGTTTCGGACCAGGCAACTCGCAAGAGAGCTGGAAGTAGAGGATTTCTCCAGAAAAGCTCTGAATTCCGCAATTAGCGATTTGCGCGAATGGATGGCAGACTTGGATTGCATCAGTAAGATCCCTTCGCGACTTGCCCAGGCAGGCGTCAGATTCGTGGTGGTTGAAGCATTCCCAGGAATGAAGCTGGATGGTGTTTGCTACTGGCTATCAAAGAAAGAGCCAGTAGTTGCCATGACTACCAGGATGGACAGAGTAGACAATTTCTGGTTCGTTTTGATGCATGAGCTTCGGCATGTTGCGAATGGGGACAGCTTGTCTTTGGATGAGAATTTGGGTTCGGGTCCTATCGACGAGCCATGCGAGGATTGTCCTGAGCAAGAAACACGTGCAAACAATGAAGCTGCTGAGACAATCCTTCCCAGAGCTGAGCTCAGGAGTTTCATTCAATCTGCAGCCCCAGGAATCTCTGCAAAAAAGATCCTTGCATTTGCCGCCTCGAGGAAACTGCACTCGGGAATTCTCGTTGGTCAGCTTCAGCACGTCAAGGCAATTCCCTACTCCCATCACAGAAAGCACTTGGAAAAAGTTCGTGATCGCTTGATCAAGGAGGCCATGACAGATGGTTGGGGTAGTCAGGCTGTTTAGCGCTTAGTAGAAAAACCAACTAACGGCACAATCTTTGGAGATCAAAATGGCGAAGAACACAAAGATGTCATCGCACGATGTGGCAAGACTAGCGTCTAAGACGCTATCAGACTCAAACGCATCAACTACTGCACGCCAGCTGGCTGGTTCCGTGTTGTCTCAGTCTGGCACGAAGCGGGAGACTGGGGCTGCAATGGAAAGCAAGGCATCACATGTGTTGCGCAGCTCGAAGTACAGCGATGACACGAAAACTCTCGCGGCTTCAGCTCTATCGCAGTCGAATCGTAAGCGTTGATCATAAGAATAGTGAGGATCGTCTCAACATTTGAAACCTCTCATTGGATTCAACACATGTACTTAGTAGCATAAGCAACGCGGATACATTTTAGCCGCAGGTGCCAGAGGTTGAACATTTCGTACGAAGAATAGCCGCTTTCTCAACCCATTTACGAAGTATCTGATCCTTTCTCGTTCCAGTCAGCCAACGTGGTCCAAACTTCCCCTCGTCAGATGCAATAGCTTTCTTCACTATCTCGATCGCGTTCGGCCCTAAGCGCATTAACTCTTCTCGAATCTCGGGCTTATCTAGGATTTGATCCTTTGCTGATGAATGTCCACCAGTTGCATATACTTCATGCAGATAGACCATTTCCAGATCAAGAACAACCTCCGCTTGTGAATCACGCCATCGCCCAATCCCATCACAGAAGCCGATAATCTCGCATTGGTGCTTTTCCACAGAATCGAGAAAATCACGATCTGAATATAGAGAACCGATGTTCAGAATTACCGATGATGCATCAGGAAGAACACGGAATATTACTGGAAGAAGGTCCATGCCTTCTGGCGCTACTCCACCTTTGAAGTTCTCAGCAACGTCAATACGCAGTGTCCATGACGAAGTTGACTCATCAATTCTAAATCCAGTCCCCAATTCCATAGGGTTGTGTCCCGATATTTGTGCAAAAGTGGGGTTGAATTTGGCCTGAGCCCTAG
>CAYFNG010000043.1:0-2860 GCA_964344385.1 uncultured Sneathiellales bacterium | reverse complement strand
CAGAACCAACGTGCAGACCCGAGACCGCCCAACAAGCCGATGCAGCGGACGGCGCAATGCGCCGCCGCTGATGCTTGACGTTAGCTGTAGCTTCTTCTTGCAGTATTTACTTGCATTACGCAAATTGCGTTACGCAAGGAGGTCGCATGGTTAATCCGTTCAAGTATGGTGGAATTGTAGGCGCAGATGCCTTCTGCAATCGAACGCAGGAGCTCAAAGATCTTTCACGAGCAATGCAAAATGGTGATCGACTCTTTCTGTATTCGGAAAGGCGGCTTGGCAAAACCTCGTTGATCAAGCGGGTTCTCCAACAACTTCCACCCGAAGATGTTTTGGGATCTTATGTAGATCTCTGGCCAACTGAAGACGAGATTTCGCTGGCAAAAGCCATTGCAAAAGCAATAACTGAAAGTCTGTCTAGTACTGCTGACAAAATGTTGGAGACAGCTCAGCAGTTCTTTCATCGCTTATTGCCGGCTGTAGTTGCGGATTCAACAGGTTCACCGCAGATATCGTTTACTCTTCGAGACGGCGTTGACAAGCTTCCACAGCTTGAGGAAGTCCTTCGTGTTCCTGGGGTCATTGCGAAGAAGCGGTCTAGGCGCGTGGCAATCGTATTCGATGAGTTCCAGCGTGTATTGGAGTACGGCTCGGATGCCGCTGAGCGGATGATTCGCAGTGCGATTCAAGAACAGCCAGAGGTCTCATTTGTGTTTTTGGGAAGTCGAAAACACCTAATCCAGAAGATGTTTCTAGATCAAGACCGGCCACTATATCGGTCAGGTGGTCACTATCCACTGCATGAGATATCAGAAGAGCACTGGCTCCCATTCGTGCAGTCACACTTTTCAGCCTCAGAGAAAGTCATAGACCGTTCATGTGTGCAGGAGATTGTTCGTCAAACGGGTGGTCATCCATTTTATACACAGCATCTTTGCCATGCCGTTTGGGAGCTTTGCGAATCACAATCAAGCGTGACAATGGAGCAAATCCAAGATGCAATCGCACTCCTGCTTGAGCGTGAGAGTTATGCGTACACCGCGTTATGGGAGTCCTTCGGGTTGAATCAGAGGCGCTTGCTTCAAGGACTTGCAGCAGCGGGGGTAAGTGTGGAAGTATTTGGTTCACAGTTTCTTCGCGAACATCGGCTAAGCTCAGCATCTTCGGCGCAAAGGGCTGCGGAGTCACTTCTTTCACGCGATGTAATAGATAGGGAAGGAAAGTCCTTTACGATTGGTGACCGATTCTTCCGAATCTGGATACTGAACAATACGGCAGGTGGTAAAGGAGCACAGCTAACAACTACTTGCTAATGTCCCACGGCGTGTCATGCCAGTTGCGTGGCAACTGTCCCGCCACGCTTCGTGGGCATTAGAAGTTTAAGCGTTAGACCTGTGAGTAAAAATGATTAAGTACAGATTTGCGCAAACCCCAAGTGGCGTTAAGCCGATTGAGGAATTTAGGGACCTTTCGCGAGAGCTATATCCTGTTTTTACTTGCCTGGGATGCGGAGGTGAGCTCATTGCTCGAGCAAAAGGGAGCAAGGTTACACCACATTTTGCACACAAAGTCGTTAGTGAGACCCAGTGTTCGGCCGAAAGCTATTTGCACAGGTTGGCAAAAGCAAACATCTACAAGCGCCTCGTAGCGTCAAGCCAGAATGGAGTTCCGGTATTCATTGAAAGCTCGCAGGATGTTCTGTGTGATAAGTACAAGGACTTGCTAAAACACTCGTGCACAATTGAAAGGAGAAAGGTCAGGGCTTTCAGCATAATGGCGATTTGACGAATGGAAATAGCGCAAGTATGAAGGAATCTCTCCTCAGCGGTCTCAATCAAAGTCTGTTTTTACTGGATCCTTTCGCGGATTGGAGTAACTGGAATGGTGAGCCAGGCGATGATGTAGAGGACTGGATTGATAGTGAGTTGCTGTTCCTGTATGTAATGTCCTACATCATGGATGCGAATGGGGATGTTGTGTCGGGTTTGAGAGCCGCGCTGCGTGAGCAGGACTTTTATGGCTACGACGTACTTTCGGAAATTAGTGATCCCTACAATGGCCATTGGAACATAGGCAGCTTGATCAACTTCGCCATTTCGGATGGCGAGTCGATCTACGTTTTCCGGAATTCCGAGAAGTCGGGTGGCCCTAATGACGACAACACACATGAGCTGTCACTTCGCACCTACGATAGTGGTATTGTAGGTGTCGCAACCCGCGACGGAAACACGTGGTATGGCAATGATCTTCCCCAGTTTTTCCTGACCATCCTGCCACCCACCGGCAGCCCGATCATTATGCATGACTTCCTTTCCGAGCCTGGAGCAGTTGCGGATAACAAACGCTACCACAACGGCAGCAACTGGGTCTGCTATCCCGTGCTACCCACAAGCGGCGGTCCGGCTGTGGACGACTTCTTCACCCCGCTGGCCATTTCGAACCTGATGGGTGGCCTGGAGATTCAGGGCGAGATTGGAACGCCTGCACTCTGGGATCCTGATGGCTGGTCCATTGGCCAAATTGGCTCAATGAGCAGCCTGAAGGGCTACAAGGTCAACATCAGCGACGGCAGTTTCTCCCGCTATCAGCAGCCCGTGGAGGGCGTGCAGCGACTTCCGGAGAACACCCAGCTAACGCTGCATTCCGGCGTGAACTACGTGCCCTACTTCCTGGAAGACATCCAGCATCCTTCTGAGGCTTTTCCGCAGTCGGTGCTGGACGTGCTCACCTCGATCCAGAGCGAGTACTGGTTCATGATCCAGCGGGACGGCGAGTTTATCGTGAAGAAGAAATGCGGCGACTACGTAGAAGGCGGCGGCCCCACCGAATGCTACACGCTGGAGTATGGCGCCATGTATCA
>CAYFNG010000042.1:0-2863 GCA_964344385.1 uncultured Sneathiellales bacterium | reverse complement strand
CAATTCCCACTCATTTTTTGGCCAGCCGTCCTGTGCCTCGGGTCTCGCTTCGCTCGCCCCGGGCTCTGGCCGGCTGGCGCTCAGACCAAAGGCAAAAGAGCAAAAGGACAAAGGGCAACCTGAAAGGGCACGCCCTTTCAGGGGGTCCTGGTGAGACGGAAACCGCAGTAGTAGTACGTGAGGTACGGGATGTCGTAGTTGCGAAAGGCGGACTGGAGGTAGCCGTCGCTGACGGTCCAGCTGCCGCCCCGAAGCACGCGGTACGAGCCGTTCTCACTTCCGTATGGATCGGTGATTGCGGAGCCTGGATAACCCGCATTCCAGTCATTGACCCATTCCCACACATTGCCCGCCATATCCTCAAAGCCCAGAGCACTGTTGCCAGCAGGGTAACTGCCCACTGCTGAAGTCCAGCCAACGCAATTGTAGTAGTTCGCGTGAAGGCAAGGACTGGGGCTTTCATATCCCCAGGGGTACGTGCGGCCATCGCTATAGCGGGCCGCGTATTCCCATTCGGCCTCCGTAGGCAGGCGGTAGCCGGTGTGCTCATAGGGATTGTGGCTGGGGGAAGGATTCCAGTTGCCATTGTAGTAGGGCTCAAGGCCTTCCATCATGGAAAGCCAGTCCGTGTAGCAGGCCGCACCATACCAGCTGACTTCCATTACCGGATGATTGGCGTTTGTTTCCACAAAGAATTCGCTGCCATTCCAGCCGATCTCCGAGTTGCCGTTGATGTCAACCAATTCCTGCCCAAAGGCTGCTGCGCGGGTGGTGGAGGCTTCTTCCAAAAGCCCCTGAACAAGCGCCCAGTTAAGGGCCGCGCAATATTCTTCGTTGGTGACTTCTGTCCTGGAAAGGAAGTAGTCTTGCGTAAGCGTTACCCCGCCATTCCACATATAGTCAGCCGTCCCGGCAGGCACCAGAATCAGTTCGCCCGGGTAAGCGGGTGGTGGTGTTGAGCCTGAGCCCAGCACGGTTACGGCAAAGGCGCGGTTCAATTCACTGGCAAAGCTGAAGGGCAGGAAAGCGGAGTTTTCGCTGACTGTTGTCAGGGCTTCCAGCAGTTCTCCACTGGCTGGATCCACCTGCCAAATACGGTAGCCTTCAATTTCCAGCGGAGTGTTGCCATCTACATCCGTGGTGGGCGGCGTCCAGCTTAAGGACAGGCCGCCCTCGGCCAAGTGAATTTCCAGATCTGTAATCGCGGCCGGGGCCGTGCCGGCCAGAAGCAGGCTGACCGTGTTGGACCATGCGCCCACATGGCCCAGCTGATCGTGGGCCCTCAAGCGGAACCAGTGGCGGCGGCCAAAAACAAGGCCTTCCAGCGTAATCTGGTTGGTGGCGTGGTCGGCCAGCGCTGGCAGGCTTTCCGGGCCGACCCGGTTGTCAAATTCATCCACAGTTTCGGTGGTGTCCCAGAAAAGCTCGTAGTAGCTGAAGCTTAAATCCTGCGTGGGTGAAAAGGCCAGAGTGGCCGTGGTGGCCGTGGCACTCATCGGAAAAAGCACGCTGGCTGTGGGTGGAGTGGTGTCGGCCTTAAGCACAAGATCATCCAGCATGCCCTGACTGCCCATGGAAAAGCTGGGGCCGTTGCCCAGAGCATCGGTAGCCTGAAACTCCAGATGATAGGCACCATCGGCAGGCAGCGTCAGGGTTTCGCTAATCGCAATGCTGGTGGCGCTCGCGTAGCCAGCAAGGGGCTGCCAGTCTTCCTCAGGGCCTGCATACTGGCCGTCCAGGTTCCAGTCCACGCGCATGGCCAGACTGCTGGCCTCCACCGTGCCCAGGCTGTCATGAACTGTCAGGCCAATCGTCTGTGTATGGCTGTCCAGCCACTGGGCCTCCGCTGGCACAGGGCTCCCGAAAACCGGCGGATGATAATCGTAGAAGATATTTACCGACCAGTCATCGGTGATGCCCTCCGTGTACTGGCCGCCGCTGTAGGCCCACTGGCTGCTGGTGGGGGCCAGATCCTGCGCGCGGAACTCAAACTTGAGGCCCAGGCCATCCACCAGCCAGGTGGCCTCTGTGCGGACTTCCAGCTCGGTAGCAGAAACAAGGCCTTCAACCGGCGTCCAGTTTTCGGCCCCGCCGTCCAGGTAGTCCCCGTCGCCATTGGCATCAATTCTAAGCTCTACCGTAGAAGCATCCACGCCCGAGGGGTCCGTGAACAGGCAGCCGATGGTGCCGGTCAGGCTGCCCCAGGCATCCAGCATTGGCTGCTCGGGAAAGGGCAGGCTGGCCACGGGCGGCGTATCGTCGTAGCTGGCCACGCCTTCAATGGAAAGGTCATCCACCCACCAGCTGGCCCCACTGTTGATGAAGTTGCCGCTGAAAACAAAGGCCAGCTGAAAAACGGGCTCGCCATCGGCAAAGGCAGAAAGGTCAAAGCTCATTGGGCCGCTGGCCGAGCTGCTCCAGGTGTTCATGGTCGTCCAGGTGCCGGCCCCGTCAATCGAGTAGCGCAGGCGGGCCTGGCTGTCGCCGTGGCTGTAGGCGTGGTTCAGGGCCAGCGTCAGGTCCGCCCAGTCCGTGCAGTTGATGGCCGGGGAAATCAGCCATTCATCCATGGGCACTTCAAAAGAAGCCTGCCCCGTGGCCATGGCCCAGTCGCCTCCGCCCTGGTCCGCGGGCGCCCAGGCCACCGTTCGGGCCGCCGGACTGCGCGACTCCACCGTCCAGCCAGCAGGCAAGGCTCCGGCATGGTCGAAGTTCTCGCTGAAAAGGGTATCGGCCTGTGCCACCGTGGCCAGGCAAAGGGAAAGCAGGATCAGCTTACGCATTTTGGGCTCCATTTAATCAGTGGCCAGTCGTTAGTCCTCAGGCGTTAGTCGTTAGCGGTCAGAAACCAGATTCCAGAAGC
>CAYFNG010000041.1:0-2963 GCA_964344385.1 uncultured Sneathiellales bacterium | reverse complement strand
AAAGGCGAAAGGCGAAAGGCGAAAGGCGAAAGGCGAAAGGCGAAAGGCGAAAGGCGAAAGGCAGATTGATGAATGATGATTGATGATTTGAAGAGACATGCCGATAGCCCTCTGGCTGAAAACTGCCCCCGCTTTCGCGGGGGTGACAGGGAGTGACAGGGGGTAACGGTATGCTTCAATTGCGGCCCGAAGATGCTCCCGGCTTAAGTGGAGTCGTGCTGATCGGTCGGCACTTCGCCAGGGGTTGCCCTTCTTACCGACAATTCGGCACTTGGTCAAGCCTTTGGCAGCTGAAGCCTGACGCTTGTCCACGATGAGCTATCGGTTATGAGCTCACCGCTTATGCCCCCTCGCTCCTCATCCTACAGATTCCAGACTCCGATTTCTTTAAACATCCAGTGGACTGCGTACACCAAGCCGATTGGTTTTGAGCACATGGGTGTAGATCATGGTCGTCTTCAGATCCTTGTGACCCAACAGGTCCTGAATTGTGCGGATGTCGGTTCCCTGCTCCAGCAGGTGAGTAGCAAAGCTGTGGCGAAGAGTGTGACAACCAGCATGCTTGGTAATGCTGGCTGAGCGAAGGGCAAGGGCCAGTGCCTTTTGCATGGTGGCAGGTGATTGGTGCCAGCGCTGTCTGATAGTACTTGCGCGACGGGCCATTGCTGAAGGAAAGAGCCAGTACCAGCTCCATTCAAATGGAGCCTGGGGATACTTTCGATCGAGAGCGTCGGGCACTGCTACGCACACCTTATCACGAAGGTCGGCTTCATACAACTGGCGGATCTCTTCCATATGCTGCGTCAGGCCTTCCCGCACACTATGCGCCAGCGGAACAAACCGATCCTTGGCACCTTTGCCACGTCGAACGGCCAACTGTGCACGCTCCAGATCCACATCCTTGACGCGCAATGAAAGCGCCTCTCGTAGTCGAAGCCCGCTTCCATAAAGAAGGCTGGCGATGAGACGAGGCGTAGGCGACAACTGTGAAAGCAGGCGTCTTACCTCATCACGGGAGAGGACAACAGGCAACCGATGCGGAATCCGGGCACGGGTGAAGCTGCCTGCACCTTCAATATCGATTCCGAGAACATTTCGATACAGAAAGATGAGAGCACACAAGGCCTGATTCTGGGTTGAAGCTGCAATTTTTCGCGAGTGGCAAGGTAGCCAAGCCAGGATTCAATTTGTTCAGCTCCTAGCTCACGTAGATGGCGCAATCCATAGTGCCGAATGAAGCGCACGATCCAGTGTTTGTAGCTGCTTTCTGTGCGAGGACTCAGGTGACGCTTGAGGATTTCTTCGTGCAGGCGGCTCAGGAGTTTGGGATTTTGCATGTGTGCTCCAATTGATTCCTTTGTTGATCAATTGAGAACGCCACAAGTGTGGATTGTGATTCTCCCTATTCGGGAATTATTCATAAAATCTGTTTAGCTGTCCAAATTCACTGACGAAGTTGTTCAGTGTCAAGATTATACTTGCTTTGGCTGTGTGGATGAATTAACCTGAATCATTGCTTGTCACAATCCAAACAAGTCCTTGGCAATGGTCCCTCAATCAGCTCTGAATGGGGAAGAGAAAGCAGCTGGGTGGGATTAGTGCTGAGCGGTTGAATAAAAGTTCGGCGATAAAGGCAAATACCAATGAGAATATTCAGCATCAAAGAAGATGGCAAATTTGAAGAGTTTTCACAGACCCATTTTCATGTCGATCATGAGGAATCGGTATTGGAAAATTGGCTCGAAAATAACTCCGATGACATTCTTGAAGACGGCAAACTTCTCATTATTGGTCGGCAGGTTACAACAAATCTTGGAAGCATAATTGATCTCCTTGGCATTGATAGAGAAGGAAATACTGTCGTCATCGAGTTAAAACGTGACAGAACGCCTCGTGACACTTTGGCTCAAGCTCTGGAATATGCTTCATTTGTGGAGGAGCTTGACACAGATCAACTCGAAGAAATTCTTCAGCGGTATGTAAGTGACGAGGCACTAAACCTTGCCAGCTACCACAGAAATTATTTTGAACTCTCTTCTGACGAAGCTGTTTCTTTCAATAAGGAACAGCGCATTGTTCTTGTTGGTCAGCGCATCACCGGAGAAATCCGACAAACAGCATCCTTCTTGCGCAGAAAAGGCATGAGAGTCACATGCCTTGAGTTTTCCTATTTTCAGGCGAATGGCGGCAAGCATCTCCTTTCCTACGACATCGTAGTTGGAAAAGAACCGACAAAAATAAAACAAATAACCTCTGGGGCATTGCCGACTGTCTCGCAAGATTCATTCATGGGGTCTCTGGACAAGAACGGAAAAGAGGTCTTTGGTCAACTGCTCAAGTTCGCGGAAGAGAAGTCATTCCCAATTCATTGGGGAGCAAAAGGTTTCTCAATGAACGTAGACAAAAATGGTGTGCATGTTGCCATTTGCTACGGTTATCCACCAAAAGCCGTTTTTTAACAATCGGTCTACACAGCTCTTATAGGCAGAGGCGGGTTCCTGAGCAAACTGGATGTTCCAGAATCGGAAATGAATCAACTTTGGCAAGAGGCGCAGGCAACGGGCCTTTTTCAACCAGCAGGCCGAGAACTCAAGGCTTTGGTAGATCGGGAATTCAATACCACGGAAATTCAGACTCTTATTGGCTGGCTGGGGAAAGTAGCTACAGCCATTGAAAACCATGAATTAAAATGAACGGCTGCGCCGAACAATCGGTTGCACATGGATTGCAATTCCGCTGCGCTCCATTGCAACCAGTGAACCGTGGCGTTAGAAGTACATGACAGGCTTAGCATCATGAACTCTTGATTTTCATATTTACGTTTGGTATTTCAGTCTGAGATCAGGCTGACTGGAATCGAGTGCGGTTTTGATTTGATGGCTATACAAACAAATGGAGGCACAAATGGGAGAGCTGGACCCCATTCTTTGGACAGTTTTGCGGCGTAGTTAAGGTGGAATCCT
>CAYFNG010000040.1:0-3050 GCA_964344385.1 uncultured Sneathiellales bacterium | reverse complement strand
AACCCTCCTCGACCAGGTCGGAAACCGTCTTGCGCACCCGATGCCCGCAGGCCGGCGCATCGTCCAGCGATTTGGCCCGGCGGGCGATCAGGAACTCTTCCGGCGGAACCGGCTCGATCACGACCCGGCCCTTGGCCTCGGTGCGCTTGATCCGGATGTCGTAGAGCGCCACGGTGACGTCGCCGGATGCAATGTCGCCGGTCTCATCGGCCTCCAGCATCGCCGCCAATTGCAGCGCGGTGACGCTGGCTCTTGTGACGGAGACTACAGGCAACAGGGGATAGGGAAAACGCCGGGAATTGTGAATGTTCCTAGGCTCGGATACTACTTGTCATAGTTGGAGCTCTTAAATGCGATTCCAATGGTGACCCCACACAAGACACAAATAATCGCTATAGCTTTCACGCTTAGAATTTCAGATTCAGATAACATTTTCGGAAATAATGCCAGCGTAATTATTGCAAGCTGTAACAAAACAATCAGTTTCTTCATGTTACATCTCCGAACTGATGGCTGCTAGAAACGAATGAGAGTCCTGTTACTCAATGTTCTTTACAGGCCCCTGGTAATAGAGTTTGCCGAAAACCTGACAGCTTTCTCAGGCCTCGCTTTGTCGAAATGTCGAAACCTTTTTTGGAAGCCGCATTGGCTTTGGTCAAGCCTGGCTAACTTGGTGAAATACGATACGCGTTGCCCCCAAAGCTCGAGCAGGTTAGCTGGCAGAGGAATAATATCAACGGGGCTGACAATTCGGTCTTGACGCCATTGAACAAGGTGTCTCGCGGCCACTGACTCATTCCCTCCGCGGACCGCTCCAGGAAAGGCTTTGCAGCGATTGATAGCTTTGGGTCCCCCGCCCAATCCAAGGCCAAAGGAAAACCGCAAGGACGGGTGAATAAGTCATATTGCAGGCGTTATTCGTCATAGTAAGATATCCTGAAGAGGCTTCCAATAGTAATTGTACAAAAAATACAGATAAGCATTACTATTTTCGCGCCAAAAATCTCGGTTTCACCAGAATATGCCGAGTATAAAACCAGTAGGATTATCGAAGATTGCGGCACCACAATCGTTTTTTTCACATCAGATCTCCGAAGTCACGAGTATCAAAGACTAGCTAGGATTCTTCCCGAACATTAACACAATGTCTCCATGGTTGATGGAAAAAAGATTCCAACACAATCCCTGGATTTCGTTTCATCCGAATGCGGAATTTAACTTTTAGAACCAGCATTCTTTTTTGATACTATCTGTTCAACTAAGTGCTGATTCTTAGTAACTATTTTCAACCCTAGTGTGCTGGCTGGTGTGAACAAGAAATCAATGGGACCAACAAATCAGTGCAAGCCCCACTGAATTAAAATCTCGTCACTTCCGATTATCTTTCCCTGCCCCTTAGGCTTCAGAAAAAACTATGCGGCGTTTAGTGCTCAAGGGCCATCTTCTGGACCAAGACCAAAACCGCTCGGATCTCCACCGTCCGCAGCAATGCCGAGCCCGCAAGCCGTAGCTGCCGCAAAACCGACAGGCAGCGGCGCAAGCAAACCAATTATGCCGCAAATGGCATTGGCGGCCACTTCGTCGATGGTGATACCTGTACCGAGGATACCTTTGTCTTCCGCCGTACCGCCGCTACCTTTATCTTCAGCGAAGTTCATCTTCTTCATAGCCTGCGGCAAGTGCTCGGTCCAAAACTCGTTTTTATGCTCCGGCACCATTTTGGCGTATTCCTTCGATGCGTTGCGGACCGCCTCGCCGAACTTGTAGAGGTCAGCCTCGTTTACAGGGCGATACGGGTCTTCGGCTCGGATGGCCGCCCGTTCGGCGGCATCGCCTTCGGCGTATTTCCGCAGCAGCGGTTCATCCAATTTGCCGCTTAGTTGGTCCGGTTGGGTACCGCCATCGATGGCATCGAAAGCCTTGTGATACTGCCGGCTGGGCACCGAACGCAGAATGTTCGCCATCGCCGGTGCACTGGCAAGATCGTCGGCTAACTTCTGCTGGTAGGCGGCCACAACCGGCAGAGCTGTGCTTTGCTTGCCAAAATCCCTACCGTTGAACTCCGCTCCGGCTACGGACAACGCCACCGCTTCCGTATTCTCTCCCGGATTGTCCGGATCAAGCGACGGGTGGTAGCCAGGAACGCCCTGCTCATAGGTACCACCACCAGCGAATTGGTGCGACGGATCGGAATAAGCGTTGCTTCGCGCTCGCGTTATCGCTGTCGGATATTCAACACCAGGGGGATAGCCGTACAACGACGTACTGCCCAGGCCGAGGGAACCAAGTCTCGTTCCCGGAGGATGGGCAACCGGATCGCCACCCCACTGCCCAGAAACAAAGGGATTCTTGGCGACCGGTCGCATGGTGCTACCAAGCTGCGTGATCGCGGTGTAATGGTTGGGCGCCGACGGGTACGTGGCCTCCTCTGCCAGTCCGACAGTCGGGCCCATTATAGGCCTCACATTGCCGGCGGAGCCCGCAACCGGCGGCGTAACCGGCGCTTGGCTGTCGATGACTTTGTTTGCTGCGGTAAAACGCGCTTGCAATTCATAGCTGAGTTGCAGGGCGCGACGGGTGATCGGACCTGGTTCATCAGGTAGACGGCCAGGCCGCAGGCCCCAGGAAGTTGTCGGCGGCAGCATCGTTCTGCCAGCCACCGGCATCTGCGAAACCGGACCAACAACTCCAGTTGGTGTTCCGTAGTGGACACCTTCTGCTATCGGTGTCTCGCTCCCGAACCCGGAGGGCGGCCTGCCGCCCCCAACGAACCACGCGTTGTCGCTTTCAAGGCCACCGTGCAACTGCGGCCGGAACCATTTGCCGTTGATAGACATCTCTTGATCTCCTCTGCCGGCATCCCGGCTCGTCCTGCCGACCTGTGGTCTGGCTGGAGGAGGGAACACCTTGAAACGATTTCACTTACAGACCGCGCATCGCCGCCATGGCGGTGGTCACGGCATCGCCTTCCGCCCGATCCTCCTCCAGGTCCAGCCGTTCGCGGTCGACCTGGAGTTTGCCCATGTCGATCTCGACCTTGGCCTCGTCGA
>CAYFNG010000039.1:0-3130 GCA_964344385.1 uncultured Sneathiellales bacterium | reverse complement strand
ATTGATGCAATTTTTTGTTGTTCTGGGAGGGGTGGACAAGGAATAATTATTTTTTTATAAGAATCTTGATTTACGTTACTATTTGCGCTTTTTGTAGCTATTGCAATAACTAATTTTCGTATAGAATATGATATTAATTGGAATGTTAGAAATTTTGAATTCCATTTTTTCAGATTTGGTCTATATCTAAAAGTGAATCCACTAAAAACTACAGGTTCCTTTGCGCCATTAAAAAAAGTTGGATATCCAACAGTTTCTAAAATATTAGAAGACCTATCTAAAATTAAATCTCCTTTTTTCAATCCATATCGTTTAATTTCTTCTTCAGACACTTTAACTCGTTTCAATTTTTTTGAATTAATTGTAAATTCTCTAAATACATCTAAAATATTTACGAAAAGACAGCCTTGCCCATAATCTTCTTTATTTTTATTAACACCATTTAAAAAATCTCCTGAACTTGGATTTCCTAATTCAATAAAATCCCATTCTTCTGCATAATCATTTGCTTTTACAACACTGTGTTTATGAAGAAAAAGTGATTTGTAGCCCTTTCTTGGTTTAATCTGACTCAAATCTTTATGCCCAGTTCCTTGAGGTCAGCTTCAACTAGTTTCTTGAGTTTGTCTTGTTCTTTGAATGATTCCTTTAGTGAATCGTACGCTTCTTGGATGTCTATCTGTTCTTCAGGTTCAGAAATGTCGACATATCTTGGCACATTAAGATTGTACTCATTTTCTTCCAGTTCTTCTAGATTAGCTACATGACAGTACTTGTCAATATCTTCGAATTTATCAAATGCTGATACTATCTTTTTAATGTCTTGTTCTCGTAACTTGTTTCTATTCTTGCCTTCCTCAAAGTCTTTTGCACCATAAATGAATAGGATTTTATTTTTTCTTTTGACAGGCTTGTTTCTGTTTAGTACCATGATACAAGCTGGAATTCCAGTTCCCCAGAACATTTTTTGTGGTAATGCAATGATTGCCTCAATCACGTCACCTTGTAGGTTATTCTCTGAATCCCCTACAATCATATTTTTTCTGATCTTTCCTTCCTCTCCACCACGAAACAGTACACCTTGGGAACACACAATTCCTGCCTGACCTTTTTCATTTAGTGAAGATAGCATATGCAAAATAAAGGCATAGTCGGCTTTGTCTTTGGCTGGAGGTATGCCGTATGCAAATCTGTTGTATGGATCTTTACTTGCTGAACTATTATCCCAGTCCATTGAGAACGGGAAATTAGCTAACACTCTGTCGTACTGTTTTAGTTTTCCTGATTCAACTAGTTTGGGGTCAGCTAGTGTGTCACCGTATTCGATTCCAAAGTCTTCCAAATCGTGCAGTACCAAATTCATTTTACACATTCCCAAGTTTCCATAGTTTGACTCCTGACCTTCTAAAACTAGATTATTCACATCGCCCTTGTGTTTTTGCACGTATCTTCTTGATACAACTAACATTCCACCTGAACCACAGGTAGGATCAGAAATCTTCATTCCTTCCTTTGGTTTTGTAATGTTAACCAGTAGTTTTACGATTTCACGAGGGGTAAAAAACTCCCCTCCTTTTTTCTTTGTCTCGTCTGCAAATGTCTCCAATAGATACTCGTATGCATCACCAAAGAGATCCTCTTTTTCTAGATTTTTGTTTTGTAGAGGTAATTCATTGAAATGGGCAACTAGCTTTCTTAATTTATCGTCTGGATATTTTTTCTTGTCATTATATCTGGTATTAGTTAGAACGCCTTCTAATGTTGGAACTTCCTTTTCTATATTCCTACATACATTATCAATAATTTCTCCCAAGTTTGATGATGCATCAGATAGTATACTCCATCTAGCAGTCTCTGGAACAAAGAATTTGTGCCTGAATTTCTGTTCTGCCTTTTTCTGAGAATTTCCTTGTGCAACTAGTTTTGAGACATTTTCCTCAAATGTGTCATTTAGTCTTTTTAGGAACAAGATGGTCATGACTGGTTGGCGGTACTCTTGTGCATCAAGTGAACCACGTAGAATGTCTGATGCCTTCCACAAGTGAGTCTTTAGTGCCTCAAGGGTAATTTTTTCAGCCAATATGTGATTGATATGACTCGGGTTAATATTGGATTTGGTAGATTCTAAAATGTAGAATATGGAATTTGCTCTAAAAATATCAAAAATTACAATATTGACAATGAATTGTATCTGTCTGTGATTTTATCCCAGATGTAAATCTGTTTAGATGCTGAAAGGATACATCTTATTGAAGACGGCAAGGATAATCTCAGATATGTCATCAAATGCCAAAAAGTCAAGGGGATTTTATATGGGAACTTAGAAATTTCTATAAGATACAAGCATCATAAGATAATTAATCAAGGATAGATTTTTTTCAAAGTTCATTCTTATTTGAGCAAAAGCAGCACTTGGCATTACATTTACTATAACATCATTAAACGATTCTTCTTTACTGGTTGCAAAGATTCAAGATAGATGAAATGTCTTGGCATGGTGCAAAATGGTATGTCAAGTGATATTAGTTTGAAAAATTAGCTTTTTTCTCCAAGGGGTAAATTCACGCATGACAATTATGCAATTAAAGATTAGAAATTATCATTGAGATAATTTTTTATGATAATCGTTCATAACTGTTCTATTATTTTATCTTGGTTTTTCGTGCTTGATAAAACGCTAGTTTGTGTTAATTTACTTAGTTTACAATTCAGGATAAAAAATTATTTGTGTTTTTCGTGCTTTATGTGTTAGCTAACGGTTAGCTAACACTTTGTGCCTAGGTTTGTAATCGTTAGCTAACGGTTAGCTAACACTTTGTGCCTAATTTTTTTCTGTTAGCTATACCTAGAGTGGAAATTTTCCTTAGTTTACACGTTAGTTTACATCAAATGTAAACTAACAGGAACAAAAGTGCTCAATAGATATGTTTTAAAAAGATGTTATTAGCATGTTTTACAATCACATAGTGAGACAATTTTCTTGCTTGCCTTTGTAACGTTATCAATTAATCCTGAAATTTGTTTGCTTGATATGCTGTACATTATCATCTTACCATTTTCACGTGATGTTAAAATTCCACATTGCTTGAGGATTTTTAGATGATGTGAAATTAATGGCTGATCTTTTTTT
>CAYFNG010000038.1:0-3499 GCA_964344385.1 uncultured Sneathiellales bacterium | reverse complement strand
GCGTGTACGCGCGTGGAAAAGGGCGGCAGTGTCAGGTGATTACCCTATCTGTACAGCCGGGAGGTAATTTATGACGGCGATTCACATGAGATCGTAACGGATCCCCGATTCATGGGGACTTACAATTTCGTGGTTCCAGTGGTCCCACCCAACAATCCCTGGTCCCAATGGGACGTTCGCGACGCGTTCGAATTTCTTGCAAAAGGGGCGGGTCATCTTGCGGTGGATTGGGTACCCTATAAAATTGGCGGTAACGTTCGCGGACCTAACTGAGAGGGTGTTGTGAAAGCTGTTTTGATAGCAGCGGCGGCCTTGGTTACGTTTGTTGTTGTTGTGTTATTCGCATTCCTAATGGTGCAAATCCATTTCTGGCCTTTTGGGTATGCGGATTGGGTAACGTATCACCACAGGGAATCGGATCGTTTTTATGAGACGCATGACATTGACAGCCCTGAATCGCAGAGATTTTTCGTAGATGATGTTCTTTTCACCGTAGAAATAAATGGGGCGAATGAGAGCTACTCTGTATGGGTGGGATTGTACTCCAGAAAATTTTCCGGGCCGATTAATATCAAGAGCATTGTTCTTGAGGGAGCGCGCGCGAAAAAGATATATTTTCTTGATATGGAGGTTAGATTGGACAGTCATGATTCAACGAATGCATACCTACATAACTCTGTAAAACTGCCGGATAATCCGGGTGACAAAGATCTGTTAGCATTGATTACAGCGGAATCCGGTCGCCACAGGGAATCTGGTGCCCGGCTGAAGTTGATATTAAATTACGCCTTCGAATCGCGGGAGAATCAGATCGAGTTCATTCTTGAGAGAGTATTTCGAGAAGTTCCGATTTGGCCCACATGACAGTGCCCCGACGCGCGGCATGAATCCTTATCTGCCCGTTGCGGGCTGAACCCCGGCCCCGGCGTAACCCTTCGGTGAATGCCGCCTTGCTTCGCTGATGCCGGACACCGGCGCGCCAAGGGGTGTCCGGAGCCGTGATCGGTATATTCCTGAATGTGTAACCGGTGGCTTGGTTGCCGAACGGATCTGTCCTGCAGGGTAAACGGCGCTCACCCCACTGCTGCCAAAACCCACTTACCGGAGAGCAACCATGACCGTCGCCGAGACGCAGGGCGAGCTGGCGATCCGTCAGCGGCTGAAGGATGACTTTGCCCACTACGCGAACCGGTGCCTGAAGATCCGGGCCAAGAGCGGGGCGGTCGTGCCATTGAAACTGAACCGTGTGCAGGCCTATCTGCATCGGCGGCTGGAGGCGCAGCTGGCCGAGACCGGCCGGGTGCGGGCCCTGATCCTGAAGGGGCGACAGCAGGGCTGTTCGACCTATGTCGAGGGCCGTTATTATTGGCGGGTGACCCATCAGCGGGGCGTGCGCGCCTTCATCCTGACCCACGAGCAGGAGGCGTCGAACAATCTGTTCGAAATGGCCGAACGCTTCCACGCCCATTGCCCGCCGGTGATCCGCCCCCATATCGGGGCGGCCAATGCCAAGGAGCTGCATTTCGATCGGCTGGACTCCGGCTACAAGGTCGGCACCGCCGGCACCAAGGGGGTGGGGCGGTCGTCGACGGTGCAATTCTTCCACGGTTCCGAGGTGGCGTTCTGGCCCTTCGCCGAAACCCATGCCGCCGGTGTGCTGCAGGCCATCCCCGAGCAGCCGGGGACCGAGATCATCCTGGAATCCACCGCCAACGGCATCGGCAATTTCTTCCATGCCCAATGGCAGGCGGCCGAGGCGGGGACGAGTGACTATATCGCCATCTTCATTCCCTGGTTCTGGCAGTCGGAATACCGCAAGCCAGTGCCCGAGGGATTCCAGCCCAGCCAAGCGGAAAGCGAATACCAGTCAGCCTATCGTCTGGATTTGGAACAGATCGCCTGGCGGCGGGCCAAGATCGCCGAACTAAAGGACGAATGGCTATTCCGTCAGGAATACCCGGCCACGGCGGCCGAGGCCTTCCAATCTTCCGGCGCCGATGGCCTGATCGCGCCTTCCCTGGTCACCAAGGCCCGGGGGGCCGAGGCGGCGGCCAGCGGTCCGCTGGTGGTCGGGGTCGATCCGGCCCGTTTTGGCGATGACCGCACCGCGATCGTCCGTCGCCGCGGGCGACAGGCCTTCGGGCTGGAAAGCCATGTCCGGCTCGACACCATGGCGGTGGCCGGACTTGTCGCCAGGATCATTGAGGGCGAGGCGCCGAAGCGGGTGTTCATCGATGTGGTGGGCCTGGGCGCCGGGGTGGTCGACCGATTGAACGAGCTCGGCTACGGCCAGGTGGTCGAGGCGGTTAACGGCGGCGAGCGGCCGCTGAACCGCGATCGCTACCTGAACCGCCGGGCCGAGATGTGGGCGTTGTTAAGGGAATGGCTGGCCGACGCGGCCGGGGTGCAAGTTCCCGACAGCGACAGCCTGCATGCGGACCTCTGTGCCCCGTCCTATGGCTATGACAGTGCCGGTCGGCTGCGCCTGGAGCGCAAGGAGGAGATGAAGGCGCGGGGCCTGCGCAGCCCCGATGAGGCGGACGCACTGGCCCTGACCTTCGCCGCCCCGGTCGCGCCGTCGAACTGGGACGAGCCGATCGATTACCGGCATAGCGGCAAATGGGTGGTCTGACCGGCCGTCCGGCGATCCGATCCACAACCAGGAGACCCAGGAAATGAGTATCCGACTGGCGCGCCAGATCGGCGAACTGGCCACGGCCATTGCCGAACTGACCGATCGCGTCGCCGCCCTCGAGGGCAGACTAGAGACCCGGAAACCCAAGGAGAAGAGCAGGAAACATGGACGAACTGACCCTAAAGGCGATCGTCGGCGCGCAAATTCGTGATGCCGTTGGCGGCGATGGCGGCGAGCTGTCGCACCAGCGGGAACAGGCGCTGGAATATTATCTCGGTATGCCGCTTGGCAACGAGGTCGAGGGCCAAAGCCAGGTGGTTTCGACCGAAGTGCGCGACACCATCGAAGGCATGCTGCCCAGCCTGGTCAAGGTCTTCCTGGCCGGGGAAAAGGTGGTGGAGTTCACCCCCGTCGGGCCTGAGGACGAAGCTGCGGCGGCTCAGGAAACCGATGTGGTCAACCATATCGTGCTCAAGGAAAATGATGGCTTCCGGGTCTTCTACACCTGGTTCAAGGACGCGCTGCTCAGCAAGGTCGGCATCGTCAAACATTGGTGGGACGCGACGCCCAGCGAAACCGTCGAACGCTATCACGGGGTGACCGCGCCGCAACTGGCGGCGATGCTGGAAGACGAGGCGGTCGAACTGCTGGAGGTCAATGAGACCGGCGACATTGCGGCCGGCGACGTGACCGTGGCGCTCTACGACATCCGGATCAAGCGCACCGAGGCCAAGGGCCGGGTGGTGATCGAGCCGGTGCCGCCGGAAGAGTTCCTGATCGCCCGCCGGGCCAAATCGCTGGAGGACGCACCGGCCTGCGGGCATCGGGTGCGCAAGACGGTTTCCGACCTGGTCGAGGAGGGTT
>CAYFNG010000037.1:0-3526 GCA_964344385.1 uncultured Sneathiellales bacterium | reverse complement strand
AGATTCCTTCATACTTGCGCTATTTCCATTCGTCAAATCGCCATTATGCTGAAAGGTGTATGTTCTGCCATTCCACTCGTGTGTGAAGGGATGATTGCCCACGCCGCCTGTTCCATTTCGATCATGCCCAAAAACAATTCGCGCATGATTGTTGGAATTTTCAATGGCAACAAACGCTGCATTCATCTGCTGAACATCACCGTTTGCATAATAAGTACCGCCTTGTCCTAGCTGATAAAACTTCTGCGACTCTTCTACTACATGGCTCTCGTCATAATTAAGAACACCATAACCATCATCATTTGGTGGAGCTGAACTAGTGATAAGAAAATTCTTGAAGACAAAGGTTCCACCGCCTACATCATCACTCACGTAACCAGCATCCTGAGCCATGAAGGCAACAAAGTCGCAATTATGCTCTTGCGCTGTGGTAGATGAGACGATGGCCAAAAGGGCGAGAGAAGGCAACACTTGCATGATACAGCGCTTCGCACAAATTGGGCGTTCGGCTTCGAGCACGATACTTCCTTTGTTTTTGTACATGCTATTCTCCAAAGCTTAGAAATACGAACACAATCCACCACGGATTGCGAAATACCACGAATGATTAGGATCATGCAAATTGTAAATGGGGACAACGCGAGGATTCACTAGCTATTCCCCCAATCACCCACGCTCTAAATGTCTATTCCCAAACAAGTCACACTGAAAGCTACAGATTTCCGAGCATTTCCGCAATCGCGGGAGAACTGTTTCACCACAAAACGCTGGTACATTTGAAAACCTAACGGCGAAACTTCTATGGTCCGCGAGCCGTGGCGGGCCGTTTGCCTCAAACGACGTGACACGCCGCGAATCCGCAGCAAGTAATTGTTAGCCAGGCCCCTGGCTACTCTGGACGTTCTCGTATTTCACGCTGAATTGCTAGCAGTTCTTCAAGCTCCACTTCAACCCGAACACCTGCAACATCAAGTGGTGAGTCATTTGTTTGCGCCGGCCGAATCGTAAACAGTCGCCCATCTCGTCGTCGTACAAGCACTTCGCCATCTCGCTGGGCACGGTCCAGAAGAGAAGCAAGCTGCTGCCGTGCTTCTGAGTAAGTGTATGTGATCATTTCGAAACCTCCAGCACTTGAACCCCTGCCTCTCTCGCCCTTTCTTTCAAGCCACTGTCCAGCGAAAGAAGTGGTGTATGGTGCTTCCTTGCGCATGAAATCACATAGGCATCATATGCATACATCCCAAACTCAGACGCCAGCTCCAGGGTTACCTGCAAATCAACATCCACCAAGCGAATGGGGATCTGGTTGTAGGATTTTAGTGCGGACGTAACCAATTCCAAGCTGATTCGACCGCGCCGCAACATGGCCGAGAAGGCATTTCCAATCTCCCAATGCAGGGACTCGGGTGCGATCAATTCGCAGCCCAGAGTTCGCTCAATCAGCGCATCCTTATGTGCTTCATTGACAAGCACTGCTACGATCGCGGAAGTATCGACAGTAAGAAGCATCTCTTCCTCTTGTACAATTGTACCTTAACCAAATACCTTATCACGAAATATGCAAGTGAATTCCTATCAATGGAAGTTCTGATCTGGCTAACGCCTAAACTTCAACGGTTTTCGAGGGTGGCGTGGCGCTTGCCCTGCAAGCGACATGACACACCGAAAATCCGTTGCAAGTAATTGTTAGGCGCGTATACGCATATCAGGATGCGCGTCTATGCATTAGGTACTTTGCAACCTGGTCCTGAGTCGCGCCCAGTGCCAACACCGTGCGAATGAGTAGATCCAGCGAGATGCTGGGATCTCCCGTTTCCATTTTGGCAATGCGGCTTTGTGAAGATCGAACCCGTTTGGCCAACTCAACCTGAGTCATTGCATTGGCTTTCCGCAATTCACGAATCTGCTGACCCACGGAAAGCTTCATCGCGATGTACGCTGCTTCCGCTTCAGAGAGCTCCAGAAACTCTTCTGCTTTGCCAATCTTCCAACCAGCTGCTGCCAGCTTCTTTTGCTTTTCAGTCTTCATCTTCCGTCCCCGCAGATCTTGTCGTACTCCGCCAAGCGGCGCTGAGCATTGGCGATGGCATACTTGGGAGTCGCTTGCGTTTTCTTTGCAAAGACTTCCGCCAGAATGATGGCGTCAAAATCGATCCGATAGATCAAGCGCCATGTCTTGTCTTCATCCACTATCCGCAGCTCGTGGCATCGCTTCCTGATCGACGGCATCGGCCGCGAATGAGGTAGCGACAGCAAATGGCCAGCCTGGAGCAGACGCAGCAAGTAACCAGCTTCCAGCCGCGCAGTTTGCGAAAATGGTGGCGTCTTAACTTCCCCATGAAGCCAGACAAGCGGTTTGTGGTTTGGACTCATACGACAAGAATATGTCTTATCCGACATAATCGCAAGAGGTTTCTTCGCTTTCCTTTGGGCTCTGCCCTACTGCGCCTAACGCCTAAACTTCAATTGCCCGTCCATGAGGCGCGACGCTTGCCCAGGACGACTAGCGGGTTCGCGAAGCGAACCGGTTGAAGGCAATGTGGCGCGCTTCGCGCCCATCGCCCGGTCAGCGGCGCCCGCGCAAGCGGCGTGACGCTGGGCGGGCCAATTGCAAGTATTTGTTAGGCCTCAACTACTTACAACTCAATCTTGATAGCTGGTCACAACACCATTCTCAAAATAGACATATCTCCGGTTCGAGATAAGGCTACCATAGACCCATTGCTCGCTTACCAAGCCTTCTGAAACAGTACGATTGACATCAAGCGGATCGCCCATTGAGGCTCGGACCATTTCTTTCGTCATTCCAATGTCTGGCTTCCCAAGGATTATGGCTCGTATTTGGCTTTCAGACAAGCCTTGGTTTTTTGCTATGAAGTTTTGCCGCCTCAAATGGATTTTGGATGGCCTTGAAGGCTCTGACCTGGAAACAGGAGCGACACTTGATTTCAGAAGGGCGTCATAAACCCAGCCCGTTTTGAAATGGTCTTTCAGTAATTCGGATACTGACTCATATGATGTGTATTCTCGGGATGACTCGCCGTAAAATATCTTAGTCCAAGCACCGCTGGCTGAGTCAACATATGCTTGCTCGTTCTTGATCAATGAATCAATCACCAAATGACTCTTCCCTGGCCCTTTGCGAACATTGACAGTGGAGTGCACCCACTTCGCTGGCTTCAGCGTGATATCGTAGTAGGCTGCCCCCAACTCTTCAATACTGACACTCCTGGTTGTGTTGAAACTGCGCAACGCTTCAGTTCGGTACTTCACAATTTCTGTAAGCTCTACTCGCAGCTCGCGCTCCCTTTCATCAAGGGAGTCAAGCAGTTGCTGGTGTTCTGCAAGGTCACCGCCTTTCGCTGATTGCGGAAGCAGTAGTGCCAGTGCAAACAAAAGGCCGCCGATCTGCACTAATCCAGTCCTTTTCCTTCGTAGGCCTAACGTGCCGCCGATCAGCGGCGGTGCGAAGCGCCGTCCGCTGCATCGGCTTGTTGGGCGGTCTCGGGTCTGCACGTTGGTTCTG
>CAYFNG010000036.1:0-3814 GCA_964344385.1 uncultured Sneathiellales bacterium | reverse complement strand
ACATCAGAATGATTCGTAGCATGATGCAGATAATCAAAAGGGCAAGGGTGCCACCCATACCCACATCGTAAATCCAATCACATGTACACGGTATGACAACACCTTATCTTGCTTGCACTGCGTCAGTACGTGTCTAAGAGTATGATTTTAAATTTTTTGAATTTCAAGTAATTTTTTACAACGCTTACATTTAGAATTTTCATCAATTTCATCATGTAAAGCAGATAACCCAAGATTAAACGCAGATTGTGTTGGTAGTGCAATTCGTGTTGTTCCACAAAGCCATTTATTTTGAAAGTAGTAATGAAAATATTTTCTATTCTTACCATGTAATCCTATAGACCATCCAGAAAGAATTTTTGGTTGCAACATAATTTTCAAGTCAAAATATGTTAAATACTATTAGATAATAAAGAAAGATTTCAAAGTGGTAATGAACATAGTGAACAAGCAAGAAATAACCAGTTATTAATAAGGAGATTTTGTTTAATAAATTATTGAGTATCACAATTATCAAACAGAAAAAAAGACTAAAGATTAAAAACACAAAGACATGTGATTGTGCATTAAATCATATTAATTGTCTTACTGCAAAAGAATGGACAAAATCACAAGTTGCTATTTGGGAATTTGCATATAAAAAACGAGATGTTAGAGATAAGAATATTCATCCTGCAGTGTTCCCAATAGATCTTCCAGCAAAGTGTATTCAGTTATTCTCTCATGAAGGAGAATTGATATTAGATCCATTTGTCGGTATTGGTTCAACAATGGTAGCATCACAAGATCTTAAACGAAATGCAATTGGATTCGATTTAAAAAAAGAATATTTAGATTTTGCAAAAACACGACTAGAATCAGATAAAACGACAAAACAGATTCTAGTAAATGACGACGCTCATAATATTCCACAATATATTGAAGAGGAATCTCTTGCACTGACTGTAACTTCTCCACCATATTCCAATATTTTGAATAGACCAAGAAAGAATAAGAGTAGGCGAGGAGATTTAAGAAAAAATGAACAGTATGACAAAATTGAACAGTATTCAAATGATCCTAGAGATTTAGGAACAATGGAGGCAAAACCATATGCACAAACAATAGGTGAGATTTACAAAGGAATTTTACCTCTTTTAAAACCTAAAGCACATGCAATAATTAATCTAACAGATTTATGGTGGGAAAATAAGCGAATTCCAATTCATGTATACACTATTGAAGCAATGAAAAATGCGGGTTATGAATTACGTAACATAATCATTTGGGATAGACGGAATTTGGTGAATGGTGTAGGAATTTTTGGTTGGCCAAATAACTATATTACATTTGGAACTACTTTTGAATACATTCTAGATTTTTGGCGTCCTCCAAAATAATTAGATAATTTCTTTTTTTTCATAAATTAATGGAAAATCTTTTTCAAACATTCTAAATCCTGTTCCGTGATTTTTAGATATACGTTCTGAATTTCCATGTAATCTAAATTCATACATAACTTGTCCATTTTCTAATGCTTCCAAATATTTTTCAAAACTAAACTCTTCTAGAAAATATGCTTCATTAATAGAAATAGAATATTCTCCATTTTCTCTTTTTTCAAGATATTTCAAAAAAACCATTTTATGAAATTTTTCTTTTGCAGATTTTTCAATTTCATCAAAAGGCAAAGAATATTCTTCACCTAAATCATGTAGACCGTTATTACGATTTTTGACAGTTAGTAACCAATCTTGATATTTTTTCTCTGGTTCAGTTCTAGAATGATCAAAATGTACAAAAACTCGCTTTTTTTCCCTATTAACTTCCAAGTAAAATCCCCATTTATTTTGAGGAGATGTGATAACTTTTTTTCCACAAACATCTATTCCTAAAGATACTTCATCATCAGGATAACAAAGACCATTTTCATAATTATATTTTATATGTTTACAATCTTTAGATTTATTTCTATCCCTACACATGAATTTTGATGTATCACCTTCTTTGTACGGAAAACCATATTTTATTAATAGAGGATGTAACATTGAACCTTGTCCATCATTTTTGGGATCTATACTCCCTAATGTTATTAATGAATTTCCAGTACTTCTATGAGTTTTTAATTCATAGCTCCCAAGATCTCCTTTTTTTTCAGGATTAGTTTTTACATGAAAATGAACGTGTTGAATGTATTCACCACCACCACCATCTTTATCAGCCCATTTTTCTGGAACTTTTAACCACTCTGTAGATTTTAATTTAAGAACAATTCTTTTTATTTCATCTTTGGAATAGTTAATTTCTGAAGGATATTTCTTTGACATTGAGATGTATTCAAAGTGATGTCAAAACAAACATGAATCAATTAAAACTAAAAAAATCATTAAATAATTTACACAACCAAATGGGCTGTGTAGACACCATCAATTCTTGACAAGATTATAAATCACAGCACACTGTCAAAGGTCCATTTGATATTACCATTCCATTATACAATGAAATCATCAAGATACATCAAAAATGATTCGTAGCATGATGCAGGTAATCAAAAGAGCTGGATATGATACTGCAATGTATCACCAGAGAAACAAAGATGAAACAATATTTTCAGTAATCAAAAAGATGTTTGGAGAAAATGTCACATCAAGGAAAATATCCACACAGAATCGAGAATTGTTTCATCGAGTGATAGCATACAATGTGTACCGAATTACTAGGAATAGTTTGTTGATTTGGTATGGTTTCTACACAGCCATCTAGATCGTCAAAACGATGCAATGTAATAAAACGATGATTTAAGGCAATAAGTGTAATTCATAAAATATTCTCCGTAAAATTATAGTCAAAGTGACAAGTTAAAGGCATTTTGACAAATACATAATTGCAGATTTACAGAATCGTGTCGATTTTCTGTGTTTAATTGTGTCATTACTAATATTTGATACATGAATCACACCATTGTTTTGTTTGTTTATGAAATTCCACAAGATCCTTTTTGTCAGATTCAGATATTGGAGAATCTGATAGATGTTGATACAACCATAATCCACTGTCTCTAATTTTTGATTTTGAAGAATAACTTCCCAACCATGTATCAGAGGATTTACATTCTTTGCATTTAGACAATGTTCCAATTAACCTGCTTTCAATTCCTTTTGAACCCATTCTTTTCTCCTGCCCCAGAACAATCAGGTACTTGAATGAGAATGTATCTTGTAATAGTTTAGTTATGTTTGATTCAATTTTTTTCTCTAATGAAATGTCTCTTAAATGAGATAATTCTTTCCTATTCTTTTTTGTTGTAAAATCCAAGTTCCAAATTTTTAGATAATCATTTTTAACATATTCAAAGAACTATTGAAATGAATGAACAAAGATGAATGATGATAACAAATTTGATGAATTTGGATTTGATAAAAATGGAAAACATAAGGATACTGGGACCAGATTTGATCCATATGGTTATAATGTAGATGGTCGCCACATGATAACTAACACTGGATTGGGACCAGATGGGTACAGTCGTTCAGGTTACAACAGAGAAGGTTATGATAGACATGGCTACGATAGAGAGGGTTATGATAGACGTGGCTACGATAGAGAGGGTTATGATGTAGAGGGTTATGATCAAAAGGGTCTAGATAAAGATGGTTATAATGTAGATGGATTTGATAAAAATGGAAAACATAAGGATACTGGGACCAGATTTGATCCATATGGTTTTGATAAAGAGGGTTACAACAGAGAGGACTACGATAGACGTGGCTACGATAGAGAGGGTTATGATGTAGAGGGTTATGATGTAGAGGGTTATGATGTAGAGGGTTATGAT
>CAYFNG010000035.1:0-3840 GCA_964344385.1 uncultured Sneathiellales bacterium | reverse complement strand
GTAATTATGGCCATGCTTTTCTATGTCCTGAGTGTTTTTATAAGTTGTTTTAATGTGAGCTGTAAAGTAAACGTCACCTAAATTGGTTGATTTTTCTTTCAGGTACAGACAAATTTAAATACTTCATGTTCCTGAATTAAATTATGAAAATACGAGAAGTATTAGATAAAAAAGTTGGGAATACTGAATATACAAGGTACATAACAACATTGCCAAAAGATGTAGTTAAAGATTCAAAACTCCTCGGCAAAGAACTAAAAGCAAGAACCGAAAAAGGAAAAATCATACTAGAAGAAGTATAAGTCTTTCATGTACCGAAAGGTTTATATAGTTCATGTACCTGAATATATGTATGATTAAGTGTAAACATTGTTCAGGTAAGAATTTTCTAAAGAAGGGTTTTAGAAAAACAGAACACCGAGGGAAAATTCAAAAATACTTCTGTAAGGATTGTAAAAAGTTCTTTACAAATGATGATGGTTTTTACAGAATGAGAAATAAACCTGAAATTATTACAATGTCTATTGATATGTACGTTTCTAACTTATCAAGTAGAAAGATGAGGAATCAATTAAAAAGACATCTTAGTCATAAAGTAAGTCATGTTTCTGTTTTGGATTGGGTAAGAAGATATACTTTGAAAGTCCACAAATTCATAGAAAATCAAGGTTACAATTTAGGCAATAGTTTCTATGCCGATGAAACTCTGATAAATAGAGAAGGAAGATTAGACAGATTTTGGTGCTGTCTTGATTGGGATACTCGTCTAATCACAGGTTTTCATTATAGTTTATCTGCAAATCCCGTTGAAGCCCAAAAATTTCTTAAAAAATCAATTAGAAAAGGAAAACCAAAATATATACAAACTGATGCTGGAGTTTTCTATCCAAGAGCATTTAGGAAGCTCTTTTACTCTAACAAAATTGGTGGCTTGGTTGTAGAACATAAAATACAAAATGTAAGAAAAACAAAAATACACAACTATAGGATTGAAACCGTGTTTATGAAAATTAAGGATAGAGTTATAGATTTTAGAGGATTGAAGGCTCTATGGTCTGCTCCTATTTTAATGACTGCTATTGTTATTCAACATAATTTCATAGAAAACCACTCTACTACTGATGAAGTTCCTTCTGAAAGAGCAGGAGTTGGCTTAGGATTGGGAGAGAATAGATGGCTCGATTTAATTAGGATGAGTATTTAGGAAACAACACCTAAGTACCTTAAAGAATAAAATTTATTAAATGGTAGAAGGATATCTTATTATATGTATTTTATAAAGGAATTTATCAAGAAAAAAGAAAACGAAATTATTAGTCAATATAATAAGATAGTAAAAACATTAGATAAAGATTGGAGTGATTTCTTAAAGAATGATACTTATCTTATCTATAAAGATAAATCTAATTTGTTGCATCTTGTAAAAAAGGGGAATAAGGAGACTAAAGTTCCTTGGTATCTTTTTTGGGACTTCAAACTAAAATCGAATCTCAAGAACAATTTTGAAAAATTGCGAAAGTATGAAGAAGCTATTGAAATCTATAACCAGAATTTTGTAATCCAAAAGAAAAAAGAATATAGGGATTTATTCAAAAAGGGGGATTTAACTTTAGATGATGATCAACAAACAGCAATTATTACAGATGATAAACACAATTTGGTTGTAGCAGGTGCAGGTTCTGGGAAAACAGAAGTTTTGATAACAAGAATTGCTTATTTGCTAAAAAGGAAAACTGATAAAATAAAACCTGAAAGGATCCTTGTATTAGCCTTTCAAAATAAAGCAGCTAATGAAATTAAGGAAAGACTCAAAAAAAGATATGGTGTTAATGTCGAAATAAGAACTTTTCATTCTTTAGGTAAAAAGATTATTGAGGACGCCTCAAAGAAGAAACATAGCAAAACTCCCACTCTAAAGCCTGAATGTTCAGAAGATTGGAAATATCAAAGATATATTCAACGACTATTTGAGAAAGAAATATCAACTAATGACAAACTACAAAATGAGATAATCAACTTTATGAAAAAATATGGCGATGAAGAAGTCATTAAGCAAGAAGCTGATTTCGAAAAAAAGGAAGAATTTTACAATTATCAACGAAGTCTAACTTATACTTCTTTAGATGGAACAAAGGTAAAAAGTGAGGCTGAAAGAGAAATATTAAATTTTTTCTTGATGAATAAACTAAATGGAAAAGAAATCAAGATTATTTATGAGCATCCTGCTGATTGGATGAAATACAAAAATGAAAATGGAGAGGAAATAACTCCTAAACCTGATTTTTATTTTCCTGATTTTGATATTTATCTTGAACATTGGGCAATTGGAAAAAATGGAAAAGTGCCAAGGTGGTTTAAAGGAGAAAATCCAACAAAAGAATATACCGATTCTATGAATTTGAAAAAAGAGAAATATAAATCAAATCAGAAAATTCTTTTTGAAACTTCACAGGCGGATTTTGAAAATAAAGATTTTACGAAAAAACTATCGCAAAGATTCCTAGAAGCACTGAAAACAAAAGAATCCGATAAAAAATTTGATTTAGGGCCATTATCATATAAAGAATTAGTAGAAGCTGTTTGGGATTCAGCACAGTTTGTTAAGCAAATTCCGTTAAATATTTCAAGATTCATTGTAATTGGTAAAACTTATAGATTATACCCAAAAGATATTGAAAAGAGACTTGAAAAAGAAAGATGGTCTCCAAAGCAATATTCTTTTGCAAAAATTGCTAATCTGATATATGAAATCTACCAGAAAGAGTTTGAAAAGGGTAATTATATTGATTTTTCGGATATGATAAATGTTGCTGTCGACTTTCTAAAAGAAAACAAAGAATTCTACAAAAGCAAATACGATCATATTTTGATAGATGAGTATCAAGACATAAGTACGCAAAGATATGAAATGATTAAAGAATTAATGAATAAAAACCCCAATTGTAAACTTTTTTGTGTGGGTGATGACTGGCAAAGTATTATGGGTTTTGCAGGTTCAAATCTTGATTTTTTCATAAATTTTGATAAATATTTTTCTCATCCCGCAAGAACTGACTTAACAAAGAATTATAGAAGTATAAAGTCTATTGTGGATGCAGGAGCTTCTATAATCAAGAATAATAAGGAAGGACAAATAAAGAAAAAAACAGTTTCAAATAGAGATGAATCAAAACCTATTCTTGTTTTTTCATCAAAACACCAAAAGAAATTTTTTGCTCAATATTACGAACAAATTGCTAAACATTGTCTCGATACAATCAAAGAATACCACACAACTAAAAATTATCCTTATGATGATTTTATGATTTTGATGAGGATAGCAAAGAAACAAAAATTAAGAAATTTCATTTCAGATTATGCAGATTCTCTAGGTATCCCGATAACCGAAAAGGCAGATAGACCAAATTGTGTTCATATCATGTCTGTTCATAAGAGCAAGGGGTTACAAGCAAGAGTTGTAATGGTTCTAAATGTTGATAAAGACTTATACGGTTTTCCTTGTGAATTAGAAAATCCAGATATCTTTTTACCTGCTATAAAGAATAATGATGGATTAAGAAAACAAGAAGAGAGAAGATTATTTTATGTTGCGGTTACAAGAGCAAAAGAAGAAGTTATGATTTATACTCAGAAATGTTCTGAAAGTGAATTCATTACTGAGATAAAAGATTTTGTGAAGCGAGAAGAATTAGGATATTAATTTCAATTAAAGGGCGTTTCATTTATGCGAATCATGTGCCAAACCTATTTTTTGGAAAAATTGGTGACGTTTACTTTACAGCTCATTTTAATGCAGTCTGAACACAATATTTATAAACGCTGTTACGAAGTCAGAGTATG
>CAYFNG010000034.1:0-3873 GCA_964344385.1 uncultured Sneathiellales bacterium | reverse complement strand
TGATCCCTGATCCCTGATCCCTGATCCCTGATCCCTGATCCCTGATCCCTGATCCTAAAAACATATAAACTGGTGAGTTGCAAGTTGCAATTCTATTGTTTAGATTGGTCTTCTTTTTTGCCATTTGAGGGAGGATCACGTGATGACGAAGCTGACCGGTGGCTGCCTGTGCGAGGCGGTCCGCTATGAGAGCGATGCGGCGCCGATGGTGACCGGCCATTGCCAATGCATCGACTGCCGGAAATCCAGCGGTTCGGGCCATTGCACCCATGTCGCCCTGCCCGAGGACGGGTTCAGGCTCAGCGGCGAGGTCCGTTTCTATGACCGCCCTGCCGACAGCGGCAATATGGTCAGCCGCGGCTTCTGCCCCGATTGCGGGGCGCCGATCCTGTCCCGCAACGCCGCCATGCCGGGCATGGTGTTCGTGCGCGCCTCCAGCCTGGACGATCCCGATCTGGTTACGCCCCAGATGACGGTCTACAGCAGCCGCGCCGCCGCCTGGGACCATATGGACCCCGCCCTGCCCGCCTTCCCTGAAATGCCGCCGGGCGGGCCCGAGAAGGTGATTGCCGAAGCGGGAGACTGAGGGCACAGAGGCATCCACGCAGCTCCTCAGGGCGAAGGGCGCCATCCGAAGCCCCTTGGGGCTGAGGCAAGGCCGAACGGCCGTCGGCGCCTATGCGCCGGAAGCCCAGCGAGCGGACGCGAGCGCCCGGCGCCTGAAGGCCAAAATACAAACCGAGGCCCCGACCAGGGGCCGAGGCAAGCGCGAACGCGCGTCGGCACTGATGCGCCGGAAGCCCAGCGAGCGGACGCGAGCGCCCGGCGCCTGAGGGCCAAAATACAAACCGAGGCCCCGACCAGGGGCCGAGGCAAGCGCGAACGCGCGTCGGCGCTTATGCGCCGGAAGCCCAAGCGAGCGGACGCGAGCGCCCGGCGCCTGAGGGCCAATCTAAAAACTCGACTCCCAAATGCCCTCAACCGATACCGCCTCGTCCTCGCCGGGCCAGGGCGGCATGGTGACCGCGACGGCGCTCAAAGGCGCATCAGTGGCGGCGCGGAACTGGAAATGGGTGCCGAGCGGGATGGTCAGGGAGAGGCCGGGGTAGAGCTCATCCACCCGCTCTTCGGCCCCCAGCTTGCGCCACATCTGTCCGCGGCCGTCGACGATGTACCAGACCTCCTCGACCGTGCGATGGGTGACCGCCTTGGCGACCTGCCCCGGCGCCAGCGAAAAGTGCGCCATGCCACCCCCATCCAGCCCCACCAAGATCCGAACGTCCGACCCGTCCGGCGCAGTGACGTCGGGGTTGTCGGGGAGGGGTCTGGTTTCGAGGCTTGGCATGTGAGGGGTCCTTTCGGGGTTGGGGGCCGTGGAGGTTGGCGGGCCGAAGAGCTCAGCCAGGCCACGCCAATGGAATAATGCTTATCGGTACAATGTTGCGCCTTTGATCCGTCGACCCAATCGTCGGAAACTGATCTATGGCCGCAAGGTGGTCGGCTGATTCGACTGCAGTGGGAATAAATCAAACTTTGGCCTGACTCGGTTATAGGGTTACCGAGACAGTCGGTCGAGGCATGACCGCAACAGGCCAACCCGTCTTGGTCGGAAACTTTCGTCGCTGCAACTGAGCATCATGATACGGTCAATCCGAAACACTCGGAAATCCTGCCGCAACGTGCACAGGCTCAAAAGTGTCAGCGCGTGATCGAGGAAGACAATGGCCAGCGGCAGGATACGGCGTTCGCTAGGATTCCCCGACTCATCAACATAGGAAATATCTACCGCCAACTCCTCCCGCGTTGCCCGTCGCAAGGCCGCAACATCGATCGTGATTGGTGGTCTTTCTTGGTACCGCTTGGCGTAAAGGATGGCGTGCTGAAACTGCAGGCGCATTTGATCCGGCAGACAGGCCCTGACCTTCCCCAAGGCATCGCGCGCCGCCTTCGCAAGCACCGGATCGCCGACCTCGGCCACTTCACGCAATCCCAAAACCACAGCTTCCATCTCGTCGCTGCTGAACAGCATCGGCGGCAGGGCCGGATCCTCCTCCAGGATGTAGCCTAACCCGACCACGCCATCGATGATGGCCCCGGTCTTACGCAAAGTATCGATATCACGGTAAATCGAGCGCTGAGAAACACCCAGCTCTCGCGCCAATTCCTCGGCCCGGACGGGCTGAGTGCGGGCACGCAGATACTGCACCAGTTTGATCAATCTCTCGCTACGCGTCACGGCACCCTTCGCAATCCGCTACTGCCAAAAACTGTCAGCAGTGCACGGCATAGTCCTCTCACAAAACGTACCGGGAGTCGACGATGTTGAAACTCATTGCTTTTCCGCCCGCTTTCGCAGAACCAAGTGCAAGCGCCTTCTGTGTCAAGGCCATGTGCTTCTTGAAAATGTCCGGCGTGACCTGGGAGCCTGAGTACACCGGCGACCCCCGAAAGCTGCCGAATGCGAAACTGCCGGTCCTGCGGGTCGGCGAAAAGTTGATCCCCGATAGCAGTCAGATCCGAAGCTATCTGGAAACCTGCACCGGATTGGATTGTGACGAGGGTTTGAGCCGGTGCCAACGCGCGATATCCCAATCCATCGTCCGGATGGTCGAAGAACACCTCTATTTCGCGATCGTGTGTGACCGCTGGCTAAAGGATGACAATTGGCAGCACGTCAAGAAAGAGGTCCTAGATCACATACCCTTTCCGTTTCACGGTTTGATTACGGCTCAAATTCGCAAACAGGCCCGTCTACAGGTCTGGAGCCAAGGCATGGCCCGCCACTCGGAGCCTGAACGGCTTGAACGCGCGAAACTCGACCTTCAGGCCATCCAAGCCCTGTTAGCTGACAAACCCTTCTTGTTCGGCGACCAGCCGACAGCCGCCGATGCCGGTGTGGTTCCAATGCTTCGAGCAGCCGCGTTCTTTCCCGGGCAATCCGGTGTTGCGGACCTAGTAAACGCTCACAAAGAACTCCGCGACTACATGGCGCGCGGTCGTGCGGTCATGTACCCCGAACCTTAAAGCCAGAGAGGGAGATTACCGATGCAATACGACAAGGACCTGCAATCCGAACACAAAGACCTGTTCCTTGCAGCGAGAACAGTGCTTCTCGAGATTCCCGGTGTCGTGGAGACCCGCAAGGAACGAATTACGACTTATTCGTTTGGCGATGCCGGGCTTTGCCATTTGAGAACCGTGAAAGATGGCATCGATATCGGATTCCTCAGGGGCACACTGCTGAACGACAGTTTCAATCTCTTGATCGGTACCGGCAAAGCCATACGTGTTCTGCACTTAAAGGAATTGAACAAGGAGATTCTGGCCCATTACCTAACCCAGGCAATGGCGCTAAACCGCAAGAGGTGACGGATCTTGGCTTTCAAATCGCGTGGGCGGGCCTTTAACTCTCAGTGCCCCCGAATTTGCCAAGTGAACTGCTGCTACCCTGTCAAGCCTACGTTCCCCACAAAAAGGGCCGCCCCCAGCGGGAGCGGCCCCTTCTGCACTTAACTCGCTTTATCCGTTACAACGCCTGCACCACCTCCTCGCAGAGCTTCTTGGCGTCCGCGAACAGCATCATGGTGTTGTCGGCGTAGAACAGTTCGTTGTCGATGCCGGCATAGCCCGGGGCCAGCGAGCGTTTGACGAACAGCACCGTCTGGGCCTTGTCGACGTCCAGGATCGGCATGCCGGCGATGGCGCTGGTGGGGTCATCGCGGGCCGCCGGGTTGGTGACGTCGTTGGCGCCGATCACGAAGGCGACGTCGGTGGTCGGGAATTCGGAGTTGATCTCCTCCAGCTCGAACACCTCGTCATAGGGCACGTTGGCCTCGGCCAGCAGCACGTTCATGTGGCCGGGCATGCGGCCCG
>CAYFNG010000033.1:0-4554 GCA_964344385.1 uncultured Sneathiellales bacterium | reverse complement strand
TATCAAAAACTGACTACAATTACGGGATAATTTCTGAAGTTGGCGGATGGAATACCATTGATGAGCTCAAAAAAAGTTACGGGTTAATTCCGCCTGAGAAGATTTTGCAAATTATTGCATGAGTATGAAATTTTGTAATTTTCAGTGTCATGTTATTCTGATTCCATTTACCTCAAGCCATTTGGTATGATCTTGATACTTTGGAGAGTATCTTGATAACATATTCCAAAACTTTTGGCTGTGTTCTTTGATTTTGAGGTGGCATAACTCGTGAATGATTACATACTCTATTACCTTATTTGGTGCCTTCATTAGATTTGCATTTAGAATAATTTCGCCTGTTTTTGTGGTACTACCCCAACGACCCTTCAAACTCTTTATTGTGATACGTGTTGGTTTTCCTGCAATGGAGTGATTCTTTGCAATTATGTTACTCAGATAGGTTTCTGCTTTTTTGACTAACCAATCCTGATACATTTGTTGTAGTTGTGGAATGGTGTGTCTTTTTTGTGTAATGTGAAATTGTATGATGTTTTTATCTAGTTTTACTCCTACATTCCCCCCCGAAATTACCTCAAAGGGATAATTTTTGCCCTTGAATGGAATTGTCGAGTATTTTTTGAATGTGATTTGTGGGATTTGTGGGATTTGGTTTTTGTAAAGGAGTCGTTTTTTGAATATCCATTGTGCTTTTGATAACACCATCAGTTTTGTTTCTTGTATGGATTTTGTATTTGGTATTCTAACTGTTACTCCATTTTTATCAATTGTGATTTGTGAAGTTTTGACTCTGCCACTTTTGATAATTTCATAAGGTATGGTAACCTCGCCGTACTTGAAATTATACATTATCGGGATTCAGTAGTGACAGAATTTTCTCTGATAATTTTTCAATGTCATCCTCGTTTAGTCCAAATGATTCCAGTATGTCAAATGTAATTGCTTCAGTCTTTCTTTTGATGCTTGGCTTGTTCTGCCATTCGACTATCAGGGTTTCAGGAAGCAATTTCTCACTTAGTTGTTTTGTAATTTGAATTGACTTTTGCTTGTCGTCATTGAAATTTTGCAGCAGTGAATACATTGCAAACTCGATATCCCTGTCAAATCCCAACTCTTTTCTTTGCTTTTCAATCTGCGTAGCCTTTGTGTGAATGTCTTTTAGTTTTGATTCAAACTCTAGTTCATTTGCTTCACTTTTTACACGATTTTCCTCTTCTTGAATAATTCGCATTAGCAACTCCCACAGTTTTTCATAGTATGTAGGGTTGTGAGAAAAGTTTTCTTGTATTACCTGCTGTACTTTATTTTTTAATATCGCAGTTCTTGCTCTAGTTGATTTTGTCTTTGATAAATCTGCAATAAATTCTTCTGCACTAATTTCCCGTTCATCTCCAATCGGGATTATCCCCGTTGCCCTAATTGCATCGTCTATGATTTTCTGAATTAGTGGTGCATACTTTTTTGTTGAAAATCTTGGATCATCATACTTGTTTTTCAAATGTATTCTGATTTTAGCCAGAGTCTTAAAATCAGAAACGTATGGGGTGGACTCCTTTTTGTATAGCTGGGAGTTTAGTACATTTGCAAACTTTTTAAACGACTCTTCAAACTCGTCACGCCTGTTTACAGGCTCAAATGCTATGGTAATCTCATCTAAATTATCCAATGACAGTCCCTTGATATGTTGCATAACCTCATTGTGATACGTCTTTAGCAGTACCAGTTGATAATCGTCTGACTCCCAAGCCCCACGAATATCATTTTCATCAAATACTTCAAATGCTTTTTCTATATTTTTGGTGATTCCGTAATAGTCTACAATCAATCCCTCAGTCTTGTTTTTGTCATACGGTCGATTAACTCGGGCAATGGCTTGAAGTAATGTGTGCTCCTTTAGTGATTTATCCAGATACATTACCTTGATGATTGGTGCATCAAATCCAACTAGTAACATATCAACTACGATTAGAATTTTAGTCGGATCCTCTGTTGTCTTGAAGTTATCTTCTACTCTTCTCTTATCTGAATCCGTCAAATAGTACTCATCCCAAGATTGATTGTCTTTTCCAATTTCCCCTATCTTTTGATCCATTACAATTTTTGATACAGGTGCATTTAGTCTGTCCAGTTCTCTCTTGTATGATACTGCTGATTCTCTGGATGAGGCTACAATCATTGCCTTGTATCCATTTGGTTCTACAAACTTTGTATAATGTGTGACAATATCCAATGCAATTTGCTTTATCCTTTGGGGGGCTTCGGCAATCTTTGCTTTTGTCACATACTGTTCTTTTAGTTTCTCTTTTAGTTCTGGCGTCATGTCTGGCTGTGAGCCAATTATTCTGTCAAATAAGATATCTACAGTCTCATCCCCTTCAACAAACAGTTTTGGCAACCGTCCAGTGTGTTTGATTGGAATTGTAGCCCCGTCTGCTTTTGATTCCTCAAAACCATACGTATCAATTGGTTCGCCAAACACTTGGTATGTACTTCGTTTGATTCCCTTGTCAATTGGAGTTCCTGTAAATCCAAAGTATAGTCCGTTTGGCATTGCATTGTCCATAGAACCTGCCCCCGTTCCATACTGAGAACGGTGTCCCTCATCTACTAGTACTATGATTTTCTCATTTGTGGAATCCTTGATTTCTTCGAACTTTTGAATAGTAGTCATTATGGTTTTACCCTTTGGAGATGCAATGAAATTGCCAAGTTCAGTTGATTTTTTTATCTTTATGGGGTCTGGGAATCCTGCCTGTGAAAATGTATCGTGAATTTGTTTGTCTAATTGACGCCTGTCAGTTACGATAACTATTGGTAAATTGCCAAATTCTATTGCCTGTTTTGCAACCCACTGCATTGTGTATGATTTACCACTACCTTGAGTGTGCCAGATAATTCCCCCTCGTCTGCTTTCTTGGGTTTTAATTTGTCTGGCACATTTGGTAACTGTTCTATACTGTTGATGCTTTGCCATAATTTTGACACGCTTGTTTCCAATAGTTTGGTAGATAACATAATTTTTTAGCAAATCCAGTAAATGTGATCTTTGCAGCATTCCTGCAACTAGAATTTCCTGTCCTCTGCTTTTTCCATATTTTTCTTCCACTTGTGGAATAGTTAACGGATATGCACTTGACCAACGACTGTTTTGGAATTGGTTAACATCAGATGAAATGGTTCCGTGTCTTGCCTCGTCTCCATTTGTTGCAATTAGGATATGATTGTAAAACATTAGTCTCTCGTATCCATTTCCAGTTGAGCGATATTTCTTGAAGTTCTTTTGTTCCACTGCTTCTTCTAACCACTGTGCAATGAACGGGGATTTGCATTCTATAATTACAAGTGGAATGCCATTAACGTACAGAATGATATCAGGGTATATGGGATTCTTGAATCCCTGCAACTCAAATTGATTGGTTACAACAAAGTCATTGTTGTCGATATTATCAAAGTCAAATAGTTTTACAGTTTTTTTTACTATTCCTGATTCATCAATTTGGTCTACTGTAATCGGTTCCAGTCCACCCGTCTGTGATAGTCCAATTAATTTTGCTCTAATCTTTTCATTTGTCTCCATTATATCAAGTGAAAATGGGAACGAGTCTTCTCTGATTTGGGATATGGCGTCAGCTACTCCGTCTGAATCCAGTTCAGGATTGATTCTCTGAATAGCTTGTTGCAGTCTGTCATACAGTAGCACTTCAGTAGTTTTCTTTCTCTCCTTGTTTAGATCATTTTTGGAGATATACTGGTATCCCATGGATACCAGTTGCTCTAGTGCTGGCAGCTCTGATTGTTCAATTTCTGCCCCCTTTCCCACTACAAAACTCAAATCATTATCAATTATAGTCTCAGAGTTTTTTAATGTGATGTATAATTATTGCAGAAAAACATTGCAACACCATTCTTACAGTACTCTTTAATCATGGTCATCTAAAATATGATTTGGATAGAATCATGTCAAGTAAAAATAATGAAAAAGAGATTGTAAAAAAGGGATACAAACTAACTAACTTAACTCCAAAATATCTACAATTAGAAATACCTGAAGAGTGGGAAATAACTACACTTGGAAATTTAACAAATAGCCATAATTCAGGAGTTTTCAAGAATAAGGAATTTTATGGAAAAGGGGTAAATATCGTAGGGGTTTCAGATCTCTATACTCATAAAAAAATAGATGGACAAATCTTTAGATTAGTCCAATTAACTGATGAGGAAAAACAAGATCATATTTTGGAAGAAGGCGATTTGATTTATGGGGAATCTTCACTTGTCAGAACTGGAATAGGTAAAACATTAGTGGTTACAAAAAAAGGTAAAGGAACTTATTTTGCATGGCATACTCGAAGATTAAAAATTAATAAAATTGCTAAACCGAATTTTGTATATTATGTATTAGATTCAACCATTTTAAGAAATTCAATTATTAACCGTGCAACCACAACTGCATTAACTGGAATAACAACCAAAGATTATTTCAATACAAAGTTTCCATTACCCACATTATCCGAACAACAAAGGATTGCGTCAATCTTATCCAGAGTTGATGCA
>CAYFNG010000032.1:0-6333 GCA_964344385.1 uncultured Sneathiellales bacterium | reverse complement strand
GGAAGACAGGATTTCCGTAGTAGGCATCGTCTTTTGCATGAAGGTAGATGCGGATAGTATTGGTGTATTTTGCAACTAACATCAATTCTGACATCAATTCGGCGTTCATATCTTGATACCGGAAATCAGGTCCCGCTCCAATGTGTACTTCGAACACTTCCTTAAGATCAGGTAACGGAGTTCCGGTGAGAAAACGGTGGGCAAAGCTGAGCACCTGCAGCTTGCTTCCTGAGTTGATTGGATATGTGTGTTCATAGTGGGACCCGGGAGAGTCATCAGCTACATATGTTGCCATGCGACTGGATGTGCATTCGATGATCTGCTGCAACTCAACGCGATCTTCTACGGTCAATGCATCCCCCATACGATCATAAATCCGAATACAGGCATTGATAAACCAACTCGCTGGCAGATCCCAGCACTCGTCCTCATCCTCGAACTCTCCACCTGTTCCAAATTCATAGTGTGCCCAAACAATCCCGTTCGATTGAAGACGTGGACCACTTCCTTGGCAGTGAACGCCAAATGCATCTAGAAAGTGATTGACACTCTTGGTTGTTATGTCCAGAATTGACTCACGTAACGGATTTTGCGAATCAAGCTCAGGATAAAGCTCCGCAAGTGCTCTCAATATGATACCCGTATAGTGAACGTGTGTGTCATGGCAATACGTAGGACAGCAAGAAGGTGGAGAATACCATGCCCAGTCTCCCGCTTCAGTTAGGTTGCCATCATCATCGTCGTCAAAACTGTTAAACCAGGGGGCGATAAGGTTTTGCACGATCCTGGTAGCAGAATCCAGATAGCTTTGCTCACCAGTCACTCGAAACGCTTGGAGGAGACCCGTGACAGCCAAAGCCCTGAAATTGGTGTTTCCCATTGGGTAAGGGCCATCTGCAGCCACATATTCGCAGGACTCCAAGAAAGCAGCTCCAGCGCGAATAGCACTGATTAGCTCCTCAAGCGTATAGGTCCACCCATTGTAACTATCATAAAGTCGCACGGCCTCATAAAGGGCGTTCAACGCAAAACCCGTTTGGTATGATCCACTTAACGTGCCGGCTGGAATCGTATCATCCATGTTTGGCGCATCTGGCCCTGGACGCAAAACCCAGTTCACCCAGCATCCAGCCCTATTATCTGTATTTCCATTACTCTCTGTCAGCTGCACATCAATTAGATACTGAGTACCGGAATTGATGTAATCAATGTAATCGACATCATCTGTGAAATCCGGTGATTCGAGCATGTAAGAATAAGCCACTATCCTCCAAGCTGTTGCGCGAACCTGGGGATGTGAGCCGTAGCGTCCTTCACCGTATGGGCTCCCCATCCAATGGGTTGAATCCAACCATTCGTCAAATCTAGAATGCGAGGGATAACCTTTCAAAACATATTGATCCACATAACTGGTAAATGGACCTCGTCCCCATGTGCCAGCACTCCACGTCTCCATCCCCTCTGTGTATCCTGTGTTATCAATTGAAACCACCTTTTGCATGCCGCGAATCAATTGCGAGTAGCCATCAAGAAACTCTATCGCCTCAGTAATTGGAGTTAAGCCACAATCAACCGGTTGGAAATCAATGATCGGGTCCTGGGATCTTACACTCCCGATGAAAGAAAGCGTTATCAATAAAGCCACAACAAACATGTTTTCCCTCCTAAGAAATCAAAAAATGTTTTGGGCAAGGCTTCGCGGGTTGAATCGTTACTTGCCCAATCCTCCTGCTAACGCCTAAACTTCAACGGTTTTCGAGGGTGTGCCGATGAGTCGGCATTGCGTCGCAAGCGGCGTGACACGCCGCGAATCCATTGCAAGTACTTGTTAGCAGGGGGCATCACTTCAGCAGCACAAGCCTGGCGACCGCTCTTTCCTCTCCAGCGCGGATTTCCGCGAAGTAGATTCCGGTAGCCAAGGCACTGCCATCCACTATCAGTTCATGCCGCCCTGCCGAGTAATAGTTGCTAACCGAGCTGCCATCTTGCCCTACTTCCTGACCACACAAGTTGAAAAGCCTGAACTCCACTCGACTTGTGCGATCAAGGGAAAACGAGATGCGTGTGACAGGATTGAAAGGGTTTGGATATGGATCGCCCAGGCTGAAGGACTGCGGTCGCGCTTCCCTCTGATTCGGTTTGACGTCTACCCACTGGGTGTCAATCACGGCCGCTCTAGGCCCGCCTGTAACACCCATATCATTTCGCGTACTTCCCTGACTGGGCCACAGAGCGAAACCGGGATTGGCCGGATCTTCAAGGTCATTGAAAGTACTGTCGGGACTTCCGCCATCGATACAGGGTGAGTCCGCCGCAAGATAGGGTGCGCCCCAGCTTTCATCGAACAAGGGATCCAGTCCAATCAGGTTGTTGGCACCCACATCCGGTACTTCTTGAAGCAGGCAGTTGCTAAAGCTGCCCGACACATAGGGATCCCAGCCCGGCGTGTCCGTGTAGTTCACTACCAATGCTTCGAAACGGTCGTATTCGTTGCTTGCGAAGAGGCAATTCTCGAAATGGACGATGGGGCCCGGGCCCGAGTCCGGGTAGTGTAGCCCGGCCATGACCACGTAAGGCGTGGTGCAGTTGATGATGGTTGAATTGCGCACAAAGCCAGAATCCGTCACATGCAGGCGAAGCGGCATTTGCTCGCTGTAGACCGGAAGAGGGGCATAGGGCGAACAGCCATCAATCAGGGCATTGTCCAGCTCCACATGGTGCGCATGCAAATCAAAAGCCTGACGGTGCATATCAATCATCTGGATATTGCTGAAACGAAGATCAATTTCGCCAAACGTTTGCAGGCCACCATCATCATTCCCGCGGAAGATAAGGTTCGTGAAGAACTTGGGCTGTGCTTCCGTTTCCCAGAAATTGTTGCGGATGTATACAAGGCTCCCAATATCAGATCCATCATTCAGCCAGCCACCAAAAGGCTCTTCGGTAAACATGTTGGGCTGCAGGTTGGAATCGAAGACAACACTGTCCATCAGGAAGTAATCAAAGTCATCCACCGGTTCTATCCAGAGGCAGCGGCCAGAGTTGGCTCCGTGTATGGACAGGGCATCGTTGTCATCCCGGTCGATCACCAGATTGTGTTCGAACAACATATTCTTGAGGATCAGCGTGTCTGGCGACTGCTCGTCTACGTAGATCAGGCTGGCTCCCGAAACACCCCACTCGGGGTCCTCCGGTCCGGGCGTCAGGATATGCGTGTTGTTCTGAATGACAGCACCGTCGATGCATAGATTTTTCACGGTCAACATGGCGGGTGAGTAAAGGCCATTCCACGGCGTGTAGCTACTGTCCCCAAGGACATTGCCCTCTATAATCAGGTTCCGGATGTAACCATGGGAAGGCTCGTCGTTGGGTAACCTGTAAAGCTGAAGACTTCCGCCCGTCGCTCCAACCACCGCACCCCGGTTCCGGCGCATAATCAGATTATCGTATATACTGCCTGCTCCTATTGATGAGTTGAACATGTTTCCTGACCCGTCCCGATCTCCCACCCGTACATTGTCTTCTAGACAGATGTTTCTCACTATGGCTGCTGAACTTCCGCCGATATTTATCAATTGTGATCCATGCCATTGTGAATTGGTTATGCTAATATTATCATATTCCTGATAACTGTTTTCAGTAGCATTCCTCATCCCGACACTGATCATTGTCTGACTTGATGTGTTGTGTGATGTGCGTATGTTGCGCACGATACATGTATCTACACTTGAACTAAAACTAATCAATCCGCAAGAAAGACTGTCGAAATACACGCCATCTACGAATATTGTATTTTCAGCACCGCCTGAAATCAACTTTAGCACACTGGCGATTGAGCGATTATTCCTGCCTCTTATATTCTTCAACTCTGCACGCGGGGAATCCAGGGTCTGGCCCACAATGAAAATGCAGGCCCCGTCCCAGGCGGAATAGTTGTCTTCAAAGTAAAGGTTGCGTAGAGCCACATCTGTGTTGTCGTTGATCTCGATACCAGTACCGCGCGACTGCTCCGTGTTGACTCCGCCACGAATGGTCAGGCCATCCACGATCAGACGATTCCCGCCATTACCCGTCCGGGTGCGAATCACCCGCCCCAGGGAATCGGCATCAATGATCGTCTGCCGGATATGCAGGCTATCCCCGGTAAGCAGCCAATGCGAGGCCAGGGTCAGGTTGCGCTCAGGGATCTCAAGCCGCTCGAAGTAGTGGCCAGGGGCAACCAGCACAGTGTCCCCGCTTGAACAGGAATCAAGGGCCATCTGGATGAGCGGATAGTCATCCGGTACCTCGATTACTGCAGCCGTACTCAATTGTACTATGCTCAGCAAGCCAAGCATGAGCAAAGTGACGCCACGGTTCATGGGTCCTCCGGCCAGTTTCATCTTCGATTCACCTGCGCACCTCACCGGATCAGCATCAGCTTTCTGATTTGCTGTTCTCCACCCTGCTCAGCTCGCAGGAAGTAAATCCCTGTAGCCATGCTGCCTGCATCCCAGTGGACCCGGTGGAGGCCCGCAGCTATTGGCTCATCCAGAAGCTGCGCAACACGCTGACCGGCCAGGTTGCAGATCTCGAGCACAAACGGCAGGTCACCCATACTTTGCAGTTCAATGGTGGTCACGGGATTGAATGGGTTGGGATAGCAGCCGATCAGCTTGAATTCTAGGGGCAGTAGCTCCTCGATCTCTTCCTCCAGATTCTCCAGTGCAGGTCTAATTCCTTCAGGCAAGAGGGCGAGCTGAAAGGCACGTAGTTGCTGTATATGCCTTTCGATCCGGGCAATGTCCATCCCAGGACCTGCTGCATTCATCGCGCCCTGCTCAGGGTAGCTGCCAATCTCTGCGATCGCAGCAGCCACCAGGATTTCAGCTTCCTTGTTGCCTTTCACTTCAAGCTGCAGGGCTTCAAACAGTGCAAGGGCTGCCGGACGGTCCCCGTGCCGGGCTTCCACACACCAGGCCGCACATAGCTGGGAAACGGAAAGGGCGTAGTTAACGGAATCGGAAGCTGCTGCAGCCTCTTCCAGATTGAGGCGAATCTGCCCATAGGAATCCACTCCATACTGGGTCACCAGACCAATCGCCTTCATGGAGCCCGTCACCTTTGTGCAGTACTTGGATTCAGGAAACTCCACCAGCAGGGCCGTATAGTAGCCACAGGCCGCCGGGTAGTTGAAGGCGGCATCGGCCTCACAGCCCAGCGTGTACAAGGGAGTCTCCTCGATCTGGTCATCACATGGCTCAAAAACCGTAGGACAGGAAGAAAGTGTTGGTGATACGAGGTTCACGCAGGAGGGCAGGTAGCCCCAGGGATCAATTGGCAGTTCGCAAGTGCGACCCCAGAAATTGCTGCTCCAGTCTCCAGAGTAGCAAGCCGTTTCAATGAACTTGTCAACAAAATCGATGTTTTCATATATGATTGAATTGAAGCCACAGTTGAGGTCGATTGGGGCACCCCATCCATTAATGATCGGAAACTCATTATAGTTCGGTTTATCCTGCTTGTCGAAATTGTTCATTGCGCCATTCGACATGTTCAGCGTAGTTGTATACATGTATATGGCGCCCTGCTCGATGTCCGTGAACTGGTTGTGATGCAAGGTGAGGGCCGCATCATGCGTGAACAGTGGATAGATGCCACTTGTGTTGTTAGTACATGGAAATGTGCAACCCGCTATGACCTGCTGTGGATCACCGGGGGCGGTCCCGCTTTGCCAGACCTTCCACCAGAAGCCCTCTGGAACCGCGTCGAATTCCACATTCAGAAGATCGATATCAGAATGCATGATGTTGATGCAGCCAATGCCAGGTTCTCCTCCATGGATGTGTGCTGGAATGAAATCGAAGTTTCGGAAAGAACCGCGGCAGACTTCATTAAAATGGATCTCACCCGCAGCAACTCCGTTGAAGCGCACGTTGCCGCCTGCCCCATTCAGGTCCAGGTTGCAGTTCTGGAATCGCAGGAAATTGCCTTCGCCAATCCGGTTGAAGAGCACACCATGAAAGCTGCAGTCAGCGGCATCGATTCCCGTTCCCTCTGTGCCGATCACGATGGAACCATCCGTCGGTGAGCCTACGAACGACGTTCTCGCACCATTCGGGTTCCCTACGCTGATCGCGAAGCCACCATTCGAATTGTCATCCCTGATGTACAGGTAGAAATCTCCTGCCTGTTTGATGGTAGTCCCATCAGGAATTACCGTATTCTCTGTACCTTGAATCGTGGCGGAAGTACTGCTGATCAGGTAGTTGCCTGCTTCCTCAATTTCTGTCAGGCCCTCGATTTCGATGATCGGGTAGTCTGGTTTCCATCCCATATCCGAACGAGTCAGAT
>CAYFNG010000031.1:0-9137 GCA_964344385.1 uncultured Sneathiellales bacterium | reverse complement strand
GGCAAACGGCCCGCCACGGCTCGCGGGCATTAGAAGTTTCGCCGTTAGCAGGAGGGAACGACAATGAGCGAAGTGAGTGATGACAGATTGCGTGTGACCAGCCACAAGCCGAGTCAGTCGGATTGGTCACCGCATCCACGCTTATGTCTCGCAAACAAGGTCTTCGCTTTCCTTGCTGCATTGATCCTGTTTGCAATTGGCTCTGATCTAGCAAACTGTGCCCAAGTTCGAGAACGCATTGGGTATCACAACATGATTCCAGGCGGCGACTCCATCTACGCAGATTTGTACTTCGACTATACAAAACAAGTAGGAGACTGGACGCTGTTCGGAATAAATTGGTGGGGCGTCCAAGGTACACCGGCAGAACCATACGATTTCAGTCATGGAGAGTTGCTGCTTGAGTCAGCTACCCAGAATGGAATCGAAGAAGATAAGATCATTATTCAACTGCTTGGTCATCCTGAATTTGTAAGACTTGATTCCTTTGCTTCAAATTCAGACCCATTCAATCCATATTCCGCTTTGAAAGGTGATCCACTTACTATTCAACGATGGCAGGATTACTGTTCAGTACTGGCAGCACATTTTTTTACTCGAGGTGTCTGGCATTACGAGATTGGAAATGAACCTAATGGGAATCAGTTCTATCGGATATTTACCAATTCCGGGCACTATGCTCATCATGATAGTACTGAGATTGTAACCTATCCGAAGTACTTGGACTTAGATCGTGAGGCGATGTATGCAGTATCTGATTCGATAGTGATCTTGGCTGGAGCAATGAATCCAATACAAACTACACAGTTCTATGCAAATCACCCAACTCATTTGCTAAGATCAACGCCGGCAGACTTTCTCAGATCGCTTTATTCCTACAGGGATTCTATGAACATTTCAAGGTACTTCGATGTATTGTCATACCATCCTTATGGTCCGTTTTGGGGGGATGACATGTCTGATAGCTTGTGTTTGGATCCTCTGTACTTTCGATACGTAGATGGTGAAATTGGAGATACATACTCTTTTGTGGTCACTGAGAAGCTCTATGACATTATGTGCGATAATGGTGATTCTGGCAAGCAGATCTGGGGCACCGAGTGCGGCCCTGCAATCTTCCCGGAGGACTCGCTTTCATGCGTGAATCTGGAGATGCAGGGATACTGGGCTAACAGATACCTGCAGCAATGGACAGCATGGGACTTCACCGGACCGTTGCTGTGGTGGAATGTCCGATCCCCGGGATGGCCTTGGGGGTACAGTGGCTGGGGCGCCATGGACAGCCTCTGGAATCCACGTCCCGCATACCTGATCTGGAAGGAGTGGGGAAACGGCGTGTTCCACATCGGCGAAGGTCCGGACTTTCTGCATCATGATCTTGATGCGGTTCTTGCAGCAAGAGTGAAGCACGTTGCGCGCGAATCCGACACCATCCGCATCTACTACCACGCCAAGGACGATCCCTACTTCGGGAGCCTCGCCCTTCTCGACTTGGAATCGCTCCCCGCCGGCGCGGCGCTTTCGCACCTGGAGATCATCGGCGTCGGCGCGGACCGCTCCTCGACCGAGCCCGCCGCGCCAGGCGCCGTCGTGGTCGACGCCCTCGGCGACCGGAGCCACCTGCGCCTGAGCGGCCAGATCGGGCTGACCCTCCGCGACATCACGGTTCAGCACGTGCGCAACTCCGACACGCCGCGGGAAGGAGATCCCAATCCCGTGGTGTCGTCCTTCATCCGTTCCGAAGGCGGCCCCGTCCTGCTCGAGAACTGCGCCTTCATCGACGTCACGACCGTAGGCACGGGCGACGTCGACCCTGGCGGCGTGCTGACCTACGCCGCGCCCGAGGGCGTCACCGGATTCGTGACGGCCGTGAACTGCCTGTTCGCGGACTGCTCGGGACCGGTGGCGGGCGTCGCCGACGTGACGCGCGGGCAGGCCGCGTTCGAGAGCTGCACGATCCACGGAAGCGCGGGGGCTGGCGGCGTCAGCCAGTCGTTGCGCTCCAGCTCGGGCAGCCTGGCTTTGCTGGGCTGCCTGTTCACGGGAAGCGCGGACGCCGCGGACGCGAGCTACCAGCTCGAGGGCGGATCGAGTGCCCTGGTGAGCTACAGCGTGTTCGACGCGGGCGACTGGGCCTTCGGACAGCCGGCGATCACCGGCGGCGCGGGCAACCTGGTCTCGACCCCGAGCGAAGCCCTTGAGATGGCGGCCTACGTCGACGCCGAGGGCGGCGACTTTCGCCTGCGCTGGAACTCGGCCTGCCTGGACGTCGGCGATCCCGATCCCGCGAAGCGCGACTTCGACCTGACGCGATCGGACATCGGCTGGAGCCCGGCCTATCCCGTGGTCGAGATCTCGGGCACCGCCGAGATCGCCGAACCCGGCCACTACCTGGTCACCGGCGTGGCCACGCCCGTCTCCGGATCGAACACGGTGCTGCCGGAAGGCACCACTGTGCGAGTGGAGGACGGTGGCCTCCTCTTCATCCAGGACCCCTACCCGGCGGACGGTTACCTTGTCACCGTGGGCGACCCGGACGGCGCGCGCACGGCCCTCGTGGGCCCGCCGTCGCTGGGGAACATCCTGTTCGGAATGGCCGGCACGGGCGTCGTGCCGCTCAACTGCCAGTTCCACGGCGTCCTGTTCAACCGCCTGCACGCTGGCGCGTCCCTGCAGTTCCGCAACTGCAACGTCGACCTGGACGGGGCGTATGGCAACGTGGTTTTCAACGACGCAGCCGCAACGGAGATCCAGTTTCAAGAGATGTGCCGCGGCACCTTCCGCAACTTCGACTTCACGCCGTCGCCAAACCCTGATCGAATCCCCGGAATCGGGTGCCTCAGTATGTTCCATTCCGACATCGACCTGCTGAACGTGCAGTTCGATGCGGTCCCTGAAGGTGGCTACTGGAAGGTCTGGCAGAGCGGCGTGGCGCCGGGCAACGGGCAGCAGGTGATCGCGGGCTGCACCATCCCCTGCACCGACAACGACTACGGCGTGTATCCGCTGTTCGCGACCGACGCGGTGCTCACGCTGCACCACAACGACTTCACGGACATCGACCAGGGCGCCGTCTACATGTACGCTTCGACCCTGGACATGGCGGACGGCGCGGTGAACATGTTTGACAAACTGGATAATCCGGACTTCAATGGGAACTCCATCATCATCGGGTGGGGAGCTCCGGTCGATCTTCATTGCGGATACAACTCGTTCATCCACCATCAGATACAAACGGGGTATCAGTTCTTTGAGGCACCCTGCTTTTCGGGAGATTGGCGGAGCAACTTCTGGGGAATCAACTGTGCGACGCCTCTTGATCCAGGCGGCTACTTGCCGATCTGCATCACCAACTACAGCCCGACCCTGAGCGCCTGCCCCAGCCAGTTCTCTCCCTGCAACGACCAGACCGGCGACGAGCTCGCGCTCTACGCGCTGATTCGCGCCGACCTGGAGGCCGCGGCCGCCGCGTCCGAGCCCGTCGACCTGCTGCTCTCGGTCACCCAGCGCTGCGCCGCCTGGTGCGTCGAGGCGCGCCACGGGGACCGGCCGGCCGCGCTGGCGCTGCTCGCCGCGCTGCTGGCGGAGCTGAAGGGGAACAAGGACGCCGAGATGCTGATCAACGCCGCCATCGCCGAGATCGGAACCTATCCGGAACCCGGCAGCATGAGCGCCGCGAATCCGGGGATGTCGATCGCCCGGCTCGAGGTCCAAGCGCAGCAGCTGCGCGCTTACCGGCTGGCCCTGCTGCCCGAGGAGACGCGGGCGCGGATCACTCAGGACGGAATGGACGGGGACGGGCCGACCCCGCAGCCCGTCGACTTCCGCTTGCTGGGCTGCCATCCCAATCCCTTCAACCCGGCAACAACGATCGAGCTCGCCTGCCGCGGGGACGCCTCCTCGCGGGCTTCGGGACTCTACGTCGTTCGCGCCGTGCAGGCCGGCCGGCAGGAGGTGGCGAAGGTGATGCTGATCCGCTAGGCCGAGCCGCCCTTTGCCACCCGCGCCTCGGGCGGGGACGGCGGCTGGCTGTTCCCGTCCGTTGCGGACGGGCGATTCGCCTGCGCGAGGCTTGAACTCTTGGAGGACGCATGAAGCGTGCCGCTTCCTGGCTTCTGCCCGCCCTGCTCGCGCTTGGCCGCGCGGGCCTGGCCGCCGTGCTGCAGGTGCCCGACCCCTATCCGTTGATCCAGACGGCGCTGGACGCCTGCGTCGACGGGGACACCGTGCTGGTCAATCCCGGCCACTACCACGAGCGCCTGCAGATCCCCAACCACGACCTGACGCTTGGCTCGCAGACCCTGCTCACGGGCGACACCCTCTTCATCCGCCAGACGATCCTCGACGGGGACTCCCTGGGCAGGGTGATCTGGGCGCGAAGCGGCGGACAGAACCGCTTCATCCTGGACGGCTTCACGATTCGCGGGGGCGTGGGCTATCAGGATCATGGGGGTGGAATCGACATCCAGGACGAAAGCGACGTCGTGCTGAGGAATCTCTACTTCGAGCACAACTACTCGACTTGGTTTGGTGCTTGTATCTTTGTTTCGGCAAGGATCAATCCTGTTAATGGTGCGCAACGAGTCGAAATGAGGAATATCCAAGGGGGTGAAAATAGCACTTCAAGTAGCGCGCTGAAGCTGATATATGTACTTGTTGAGCGAACAGCAATTCTAGATGAGTTGAGATTCAATGATCTCGACTGCGGTTTACTTTCCTTTGGCGCAATGCTCGACACATGTATCGTAAGGAATGTATACTGCTCCAATGGTGTAAGCGAAACCATGATAAGCGCTGGCATGTCTGATGCTACAGCTGATAGCTATCAAGAGTATGTGAACATCAATGTGTCAAACACGCAATGGCAGGACTCCCGGTTGATGGTGCTTAGTGGGAGTGGCCCTGCCACTCTGAAGAACATCCGTCTTGTCGGCAATGTCCGGGTTGGCGGTCGCGATCAGGACGGCCACATGTTCAGATCCCACTTCCGAGGCTGGGCAACCTGGGACAGCCTGACCTTTCGCGGCAACCGCGGAACAGTCACGGGAGCCGCCGGAGGCAAGCTGGAGCTGGGGGCATTCGCGCCGGACTACGAACCCGTCCACGGCGTCATCCGCAACCTGGTCATGGAAGACAACGTGCTGGGCGACAGCAGCTACACACCCTGGGGCACGGACTGGAAAGCCATGCTGACCACGGATGGCTACTGCATCGACGGTGCCGTGGTGCGCGGCAACACGGCCCTTGCAGCGCCCGGCCCCGACAGCCCGGCCTGGGGCGAGCTTGCAGGCAACCTGATCCGCACGGATTCGCAGCTGATGGACAGCTTCTACTTCCGCGACATGCTCTTCGAACACAACCTTGAGATCGACCTGGACGACAACGACGCCTTGCCCAGGCACTATGCCAACGAAGGGCGCTGCCTGTTCATCGGACCGACATACAGCGACTTCTTCCTGGTCGACAGCCTGGTGTTCGACCACAACCTGCAACCCAACCTGTTCGCCGAACGTCCTTACGGCGGACCGTTCGACGACGACGTGGACGTGGGCAGCGTTTTTCAGATCAGCAATTACTGGGAGCATGTAGAAGGGCCGCCCAAGTACTTCCGCAACCTGATCTTCCGCGGAAACCAGGACGGCGGCATGCGCGCCAAGGACGAGATCGACCTGCGCTTGAGCAACGTGCAGCTGATCGACATGCACCGCCAGGGCCTGGACCTGCAGGCGCGGCGCGTCGAGCTGGACAACGTGCTGGTCGACGGCTGCGCGCCCTACGCCGCTCTGGCCAGCTATTCCGAGCAGATGCCGCTGCGCCTGGAGGTGACGGACTCGAGCCTGGTGCGCAACTGCACGATCCTCAACTGCACGACGCCCTACGTGGTGATGGCCGGGCTTCGCCTGCCCGACTCGCCCCCCGGCCCCGTCGTGCGCTTCGAAAACTGCCTATTCGCCGGCAACGAGTACGACCGCTTCGAGGCGCTGATCGTGAACTACACGGACACGCCGGGTTGGAATCCCTACGTGTCCGGCGAGTTCACGAACTGCCTGCTGCAGGAGGAGCCAGACGTCGGCGCGGACAACCTGATCGGCGTGGATCCGTTGTTCGACCCGCTTTGGGGCGCGCCCTACCTGGCGGCGGACTCGCCCTGCATCGACGCGGGCGATCCCGACGCCGCCAGCAGCGACGTCGAAGATCCGGTCAACCCCGGCTTCGCCTTGTGGCCCAGCCAGGGCACGTGGCGCTCATCGACGGCTCGGGCTGGGCCAGCGGGCTGTACTTCGTGACGCTCGAGGCGGCGGGGCGGGTGGAGACGCGGAAAGTGCTGCTGGTGAGATGATGGGCACTGACCCTCTGCTAACAAGAGTCTGCAGACCGACCCGCACCGTGACACAGCGCTTGCCAAGTCTCGCCGTCGCGAGCAGGTTGGCTGCCCAGCGCAAGCGCCGCGCCACGGCACGGGCGGCTGAGACAAGGCGTTATGTGCAGAAGAGGCTCGGATCTCAGGATTTGAGTAGCGATCTTAAAGTATCATATGATACTATCGTATGGGTTTAATCGTGAAGCCACCATACCGGGTTACCAAGCAGATTCTCGCCCTCGTTGCGGAGATTTCGGAGAAGATCGGCGAGATCAATGCTGCAAAGCTTGATCGGCCTTCTGCCAAGCTGAGACGCAGCAACCGCATCAAGACGATCCAATCCTCGCTTGCCATTGAGGGTAACCAACTGACAGAAGCCCAAATCACTGATCTGCTTGAGAACAGGCGTGTGCTCGCCCCTCAGAAGGACATTCTTGAAGTGAAGAATGCGATTGAGCTGTACGATCGCATGGGCGAGTTTGACGCCTTTTCGAGTACATCCTTGCTGGCAGCCCACGGAATCTTGATGCGAGGCCTGGTCGATTCACCGGGCCGATTTCGAACGGAGCAAGTCGGGATCCTGAAAGGGAAAGAGCTCGGGCACCTTGCACCGCCAGGAATGCGTGTTCCTGCATTGATGGACGATCTGTTTGGGTATCTGCAGAACGCGGAGGACCTGCTGCTCATCAAGAGCTGTGTGTTCCACTACGAGTTCGAGTTCATTCACCCATTTCTGGACGGAAATGGAAGGTTGGGTCGCTTCTGGCAAACCATGATTCTGCGGGAATACGCGGCTGTGTTTGAGTACCTGCCTGTTGAGGCGTTGGTGCGGGATCAGCAGGCCTTGTATTACGGGGCGCTGGAGCACTCGGATCAGCAAGGCGATTCCACGCCATTTGTGGAATTCATGCTTGGCGTTCTCAACCAGGCGCTTGGGGACGTGATACGAACGCAGCGAGTGACACTGACGGGATCCGACAGACTGGATCGCTTTCGAGAGCACATTGGCGAGGCCACCTTCTCGCGCCAGGACTACTTGCGTGCGAACAAGCAGATATCGCCGGCAACGGCAAGTAGGGATCTACGTTTGGCGGTCGAGCAAGGGCTTGTGGAAAAGCAAGGCGACAAGCGAACGGCGGTTTACCGGTTCAAGGGCTAGATGTTCGCACATAACAATTACTTGCTATGGATTTGCGGTGTGTCATGCCGCTTGCAAGCAAGCGGCCCGCCACGGCTCGCGGACCACAGAAGTTCAGGCGTTAGTCGTACGAGGAGATTGCATGTTGGTTTTTCCCGCAATACGTTCAGCTTGCATGACTTTTCTCTTCGCAACGATCGCGGCCAGTCTGCATGCGCAGGCAATAAGGTTTGGAAGTCAGCAAGACGTGGGTGCCCATGATCCGTTTGCTTGGTCAGTCGAAGGAGGTGATGTAGATGGAGATGGTGACTCGGACTTAGTTGTGGGTTGGATTAATGGAACGATTACACTTTTTAGTAATATTGATGGGCATGGAGATTTTTCAGAAACGACTTCTATCTCTGGCTTTGATTGTCCGAGATTGGTTGTCATGGATATAAACATGGATGCAAAATGCGAGATTATTAACTATAGTTGTAGCTCTGGTGGTGTTGAGGTGTTGAAGTATGATATTGAAACTGGGCTATTTTCTGCCACTTTTAGTACTCCAACTTACGCATACGATATTGGGTTTTTTGATTTGACGGGCGACTCGCTATTGGAACTTGTTCAGGTCCTTGGGAGCAATGGAGATGTGCGGGTTTACTTAGGGCAGGAAAATGGTTTTAGCGGAGAATCCAGCTATTTAGTACCAAATAATTTGGCCTTTTCTACTCACACTTCTGCAGGTGATATAGATTCAGACGGAGATCTAGATTTGGTACTTTCAGGATCAAGCGGAGAGTTGTTATGGGTGGAAAATTTGAATGGTGTAGTAAATGGCGAATATACATCAATTCTTGATGGTGGCGATGAATTTGAAGTAGGATCTTTGCTTTGCCTTGATGTGGATAACAATGATGTAGTAGACATATTTATCGGTGAAGGCAGTAATAGTGGTTGTCGATATAGTTGGTTGGAAAATACAGTGGGAGTTGACCCAGTGTTTATATCTCACCTAGTACTTGAGGATGAATATATTTCATCTCATGGGATTTACAGCAACGGAGAATTGGTGGATGTAGATGACAACGGGGAATGGGATTTGCTTACCTATAAGTCAACAGCCTCCGATCTTTGGCATATACAATTGTTATGCTTTCCGAATATTGATTTCTATAGTGATCAACAGGATAACATTGAGATTTTGTCACTGAGTGACGAAGGGGTGTCACTTAATCTTGTCGATCTGGATGGGGATGAAATGTTAGACATGCCATCATGGTTTGTTATTGACTATCCCACTGAGGGTCAAATTGGTTGGCGAAAGAATCTTTCAAGGTGTGACCCAACAATCATCCAGCTTCGAATGCAAGGTGAGTCCATCCTTCTCTCTTGGCGCAGCTATGGCGGTGGATTCATGTGGGAGATTCATCGAAAAGAACATGCTTACGATCCAATTTCTCCGGAAACACTAATTGGTGTTACATTTTCAGATCATTGGACAGATTATGATGCGTTGCATGAAGGTCCGTTCTATTATCAGATCAGGAAGATATGCAACGACTAACAATCACTTTCAATTGTCCCGCCCAGCAGGTCCCGGTTGTGTCCCGATATTTGTGCAAAAGTGGGGTTGAATTTGGCCTGAGCCCTAGG
>CAYFNG010000030.1:0-9847 GCA_964344385.1 uncultured Sneathiellales bacterium | reverse complement strand
CGGTTTCCAAGTCCACGGTCTCCAGGCTGACAGCCGAGCTGGACGAAGACCTGGAGCTGTGGCGAAGCCGTCCACTGGATCGCCACTACCCGTACGTCTACGCCGATGGCATCTACGGCAAGGTCCGAAGCGAAGTCGCACTTGTCGTGATGGGCGTCGACGCCAAGGGCAGGCGGCAATTGCTGGCCACCGATGTGGTCCACGAGGAGAACCAGGCCGACTACGAGGCCCTGCGGAAGGCCTGAAACAACGGGGTGTCGAACAGGTGGAACTACTGATTGGCGATGCGCATCAGGGTTTGCAAGCGGCCTTCGCCCGAACATTTCCTGGCTCAGGCCGTCAACGCTGCCTGGTTCATCTACGCCGCAACCTGCACCAGCGTGTGCCGAAACGCCATCGCCAGGAAATGTCCGAGCGACTGAGGGTGTTGCTGCAGGCACCGCACTTGCCAACGGCGCAGCGACTCTTCGACGAGCTGCTGGATTGGACAGGCGAGTGGGATCCAAGGCTGGCCGATCAGCTGGATCAGGGCCGGGACGAACTACTGGCGCATATGGAGTTTCCAGAAGCTCACTGGCCAAAGATCCGCTCCACCAACATGCTGGAACGAGTCAACGAAGAACTGCGCAGGCGGATTCGAGTGGCCAGGATCTTTCCAAACAGGGCCAGCTACTTGAGGCTGATCACGGCACTGGCTGTGGAACAGGACGAGGAGTGGCAGACGGATTGCCGCTACATCGATATGGGGACATCAAAGAGCGAAGAAGACGTCAGGAAAGCTTCCTGATTTTGCACACAAATTGGGACTTGACTATCGAAGGCTGGCGGGTGGACTACAACCTGTACCGGCCACACAGCTCGCTGCACGGGCAGAGACCGTCGGAATTCGCGGCTTCGTGTGCGCCTTCGGACTCCGCTACGCTGCGTCCTTCGGCGCACACGAACACTGGGCCATGAACTTGAATTTCTCTACTTCTGGGATGACGGAGAATTGGGGGGGAGGTCAATGGTACGTTACTATTCTTAATCATCGAGCGGACCATAGAATGCTACAGTTTATTTGAAAGAGATCAACTCCTTGATTTGTTATTAACAACCTCCTCATAAATACGTAAAACAGATTTAGCAACAAAGTCCCAAGTGTACATGTAATAATGATTCGAGTCAAATTCTCTAGTATTCCAAGATACTAAACATTTTAATATCTCATTTGCAATTTCGCCTTCACTTTTAGGATCAACAACCTGTGCCCCAATGTGACGCAAAACATCGTGCATAGTGGTATTCTTAGTCACAATCAATCTACAGCCACTGACAGAGGCCTCTAATGCTACAAGCGGAAATACCTCTCGAAAACTAGGTATTACAACGATCTTTGAAGATCGGTAAAATTCTATCAAGTCATGTTCACCATATTTGCAAACACCACGGTAATCTAAATTCCCCATTCCCACATTTCTGCACATTTCAAAATATGCATTGTCAACAATCTCTCCGACAACAACTACATTCACTCCTATAGAGCGAGCCGCCAACATCAAAGTATAAAGATTTTTATTTTTGTCAATTCTTCCTACGTAAAGCACATCAATATTTCGATTCTTCACTGGTTGATTAGAGAAAAAATGAGAAGATATGCCATTTGGAATTACTTCAATTTTTCCGCCATCGACATTATACAAGTTGCGCAGTAAAGCTGCCTCGTATGAACCGAGTGCAATAAAATAGCTGACATATTTAAACATATCAAGGCGAATCTTCTCATTAACCATCCAACCAGGACAAAATCTTGAAAGCCTCAGAATCTGCTTATAGAAATCAAGGCCATAATTAATATTTATCACACTAGAGCATATTACGCTAATATTCCTCTCACTGTAAAATTTCATTAGCGGAAGAAAAGCAGGATCAGAAGAAAAAAAGTGAACGACATCAACATCTAAACAACGCTTCCATGGTGAATAGTATTGAATATCAACACCCAACTCAGACAAAGCGCCTGCGGTCTCAGCTATCTGATTTTGCAAGCCGCCGCTACCAAGCGCAAATCCAAGATTCGAAACAAAAAGAACTCTCAACTTCCTCTCTCCCGTTTTGTTAACAAGTACATCAATATAATAGGCTGAAACATAACCATAGGCTTATGAATAGAAATTGTTGTGGCATGGAAAAGTAAAACAACATAAGAAATCAACAACAATGAAAATACTTTTTTAAGCTTAAAATCGCCCGCTGTATACACATTACGCCTAAATGTCAAAACAGGAAAAACGAGCAACAACAAAAAACAGATAAGCGCAAATATGCCACCATCAGATAAAAGTTGTAAAAAAGTATTATGTACAGCCACTCCATATTTATGAACAAAACTACCCATACCATTTCCAAATATTGGATTAGCAATAAACTCTTTAATGCTCATTTCCCATAAGTTAAACCTGCCAGAACCACCATGGACCTGCAGATTTGAGCCAATTGACAATAATCGAAGCCAAAATAAAGGCAAAAAACGAAGCGCAATTGTTAAACCAAAAGAGGCTAGAATCGCGAATTTGAGTGTTCCCCTCCTATAAGACAGCAAGTAAAAAAATCCAAATAACACAAGCGATATGTACGAACTGCGAGAATATGTTCCAAATAACATTACAACACTACAAATAAAGGCTGTTACATGCAAAAGTTTCATTCCCTTACCCAATGAATGCAGGGCAGCCGACAATGAAACGCTCATTGGCAAAAACAAAAAAGCAGCCCAATAGTTAGGATCTTCACCAGGGAAAAGCAATCTATCCGCCAACCAAGTAGAACCGTACATAAGTGAATACCTGGTTTCAATTGGCATATTTATACTTGGAAATGTAGAGGCATAAATTCTGGTCAAATACATTTCTTGTCGAAACAAAACATGCACAACCATTAGTAGGCATAGCGAGGATACTAGAATAGATATTCTGTTAAAAACTCGGATTAAGTCTTGTGCGTCAATCTTAAGTTGCATCACTACAAGCATCAACACAAATACTTCAACATAATTCCCAATTAAAGCTAAAGATGATGAGTATGGGTTCAACATATTTCCCAATAGCATTGAAGACAAAAAAAACAAAGCAATGATGTTCAACTTCAAAGAAAACCCTCGTAAACGATACTCAAAATGTGACCCAACGATCGAACCCAACAAAGACACACCAAAAAGTATTATAAAAACTTTATTAACATTAAAACTCAACAGAGGAAAATATGTTAAGACAAACATACTCATTATTAATCCATAAGAGTTTCTTCTTGATATTTCAAAAAGGCAAACCGCAGCAGCAAAAAAAAGATAATGACCAGTGTTGATCACTGTGCTAAGTGAAAAGATAAAAATTATAGCAATATACAATGTCATCAAATCGATTTCTTTGTTAAATTGAAAAGAGAAACTATCCCGAAAAGCATCGCAACGAGTTGCAATAAAGTAATTTGATGCGAACTAATTGCTTTGCTCAGCATGACGGTCCCCGGCAGCAAACAGAGAGCTATCCATTCAGGCATGCTTAATTTCTTAGTAAACGCAACAACGCTGCGGAATTGTATCCAATTTCGAAGTATTCCAACCATAACCAACATTTTAACAGTGGAGAAGAATATACAAATTGTCAATACGTATAATATTCTGAATTCAAACATTGTAGCCACAAGCAGTGACATCATTATAACCATCACTCCCTCAAACAGTGTTAAAACACCGAACACCTTTATCATGTTTAATGATCCACTAATTACACTAATTGGCATATTTAACGAGTAAATATACGTTAGAAACAACAATAATAGGACAAATTCATTTACTCTTTCTGCCATTATTGCTCCAAGCCAGAGGCTTAATAAATATTCACCAATCATGACGTAAGAAAGTGCGATTATCCCAGTCAGAATCGAGGCCACAATGACGTACCAGATAAAATGAGTATTGGCGGATTCTGAATCTCGAATAATGTTTGATTTAATAATTCCAGGTGATGATATCAGTGCAAATGCTGAATAGATTTGAAAAACTATGTTACTAATTTGTAGCAAAATTGATAGTATCGCCAGATCAATACTCTCTTCTTTCGAGTGAAGCATTAGCAATCCACTTTTTGTGAAATATGTCCCAGTGTATGACAAAACTGTAAATGTCATAAAGTTAAGTAGTTGTCTAATTTTGTCAAATCTTACATATTCAATCTTCAATGTCAATTTTGGCAAAATTCTTATGGCTGAATTGTTAGTTGCGACAAGCTTATATATAGATGAAACAAGCAGAGCGAATCCTACTGACCTTGGACCAGCTAGAAAAAACAGCAGTAAATATAGAACTGCAAGATATATCAATCGACTTGTTGAATTTATGAACGACCTGATAACAAATCGCTCTTCAACAAAGTGCGCTACCCCAAGCAATGCAGCGATTGAACCAATTATGACAGACAAGGATATGAGAAATAGATCAGTTTTATTAGCAATCGCTATTAGTGATAGATAATCTAGCAACAAGGCAAGCGACGTAAATAATGAACCAACTACAACCATCATAAAAATTGAAGTTGTCAAATATTTAGAGGCCGATTCAAAGTTTAGTAAAGCGCAATCTTCTGTTACATATTTTGCCAGTGAAGAGCTGACAGCGTTGTTTAACATTAGAACGAAAGAGGTAACAGACAATAACACGCTTACTTGAGCAAATCCATCTATGCCTAATTTTTCTAACATTATTTTGGTTGCAAAAAATCCAACTATCATATTGACAATGGAATTCAGATTGCTTGTCACTATATTGGCAAACTTATTCACCAGCTATCCTTCTTCCTATCACTTTAGCAGGGTTCCCACCTACGACTGTATATGCTTCTACATTCTTAACTACAACGGATCCTGCCGCAATAATTGATCCCTGAGCAACTGTCACTCCCTTTAGAATTGTTGCTCTAGAACCAATCCACACATCATCTTCAATTACAATCTTACTATAGCTACTCATACCCTGGCTATTCATCGGCTTATTAATGTCTTGAAAGTTATGATCTCTTCCATAAATGATGACATAAGGTCCCATCATAACATTTTTCCCAATCTCTATTTCTGCTCTAATCCATGCGTTTACGCCTATTCCAGAATTATCGCCAATTGAGATGAGATTACCATACCCAAAATCTGCACCACCTTCAATGTTCACATTTTTTCCGCAAGATTTGAAGAGATACCTTGCACAAACAAATCTCAAATATCTTCCCAGCTTACCAAAAGGGTAACTTGATACTGGCATCTGTTTTGCACAAACCAGATAAAACATGACAACTATTAGTTTCACTATCTTTCTCATTCTACCTTCCTGAATTGAGGCGTCTTTCACTAAGCAGTGTGGATGTCCGTTTAGATAATCTTACCAATATGAAGCTTTCCAATGCTTTTTTATATCATATTTTACTGATACTGTGCTCTTATGAAACACCAATCAAAGTAAATTGATTTTTTAGTAATAAAATGATCATTATAACTTTAATTGTAATACTATCCATTTCGACCCCTCCCGTCGGCGAACTCATCCCCGCACTCTCCAATGCTCCCCACCCCCAGTCGCCATTTGTCGATCCCGTTTCAACCAGGCCAGCGGCAACTTCAAAGCAAAGATTCTTCTTTGGTTCCAGCCTTCCCCGCAGCATCCAGGACCTGCTGTCTGCGCCATTGACTGCACCAATTGCGGCATCATGCAAGGACATTGAACTTGCCCTGCCACGATGCACATACATCCAGGGCGTTGCTGCGCTGAATTCAAGGCCCAGCGACGGTTTCCATGGATGATTGGCCCAGACATGCTCCAGACCAGCCATCACAGCATAGACATCATCCAGCCGCTCGCGATCCTGCTTGTCAATCTGGAACTCGTCCAGTGCAAACTGTCCGTAAAGGCGCGTGTTCTTCATCTTCGATGGCCACCAGTTCCATGAAGCGAACAAGATATGACTGTCAGCGAAATAGGCGCTATCGGCAAAGGTCTCGCTGGCACCCTCAAAGTTGTCCAGGATCGTGGGCACAAGCGGGTTCAGCATCTGCAATTCGAAACCACGATGAGTCCCGGCAAGCAGGGCCTGGTCACCGATCGTGATCGTATTACGGGGGTCATTTTTCGAACGCCATGTCAAGCGGTGTGACGAGCACCAGCGCTTCATGAAAGGGTCTTCTTCCCAGGGAAGCTGCGCGGCGATCACATCCAGCTTGAGGCCGAGATCATCAAGCCTGAGCTGATAGCGCAGCATGTCCACCCCGGGCAGGTTCTGGTTCCAGATCAGGTCGTCATGGCTGTCAAGGCCCTGATTCAAACTGCGGCGCCCAACCTCAATCAGACCGTAGTCACCCTGCCAGGAAAGCGTAGCATGCTGAATGCGACCTGTCCAGCCACCCCGCGAGTGCTTTGTTCCCATCAGGGCTTCACCGTCGTCAGCATTGGTGCCATCAATCCAGACCTCAGCGAGCAGCTTTGGTCCCAGGCGAAGCGTCAAGCCTGATGACAAGCGAAAGCCACTGTCCTGCCAGCCAGCCGCCAGAGCGAAATCAGTCGTCTTGCTGCTATCAAAATCCATCAGGTCCAGATTGCGATTCGCCAAGTCACGCAAGTACCAACTGTTATGCGTGTGTTGTGGCAGCAGAACCCAGGCACCAGCTGTCTGCGCTGCCATCAAAATCACCAACAGCAGGGACCTCATCCGATGAGCCCCCTGACGAGAACGGCCAGCAGACTGATTGTTGAAATGGCAAAGAGTCGGTTGCTGGCTACAATTACGCCGTTGGTGGAAAGAATCCGGTAGACTACAAAAAAGCAAAGCAGCTCAATGGCCAGCAGATCGGTGGAAAACTGCTCCTTGTGCGAAACGGGCAGGTAAAAGAGCAAAATGGCAGCGAAGATGATCAGGTATTCTAGCGAGCTTTGGATAAACAGGTAACGGCCTACGTCCTTGAAGAAAAGACCCAGGACCAGCAGCATAGCCAGCCCCGCCACTGAAAAGAAGAGCGCTGATTTTACCGTCCACAAATCCATCACACCAAAACTGTGCTGATGAAAGACAAAGAAGTGCACGGCCACAACCAGGCTGATTGTGATCGACAGGCGGGAGCTTTCAGCAAAACTCAAGCGCAGCCAGGACCAGCCGGCATAAATGGCCACAATCAGAATTGGAACGACCCCGAATTTGAAGCCGATTGAACCAACCTGCACCAGCTCGAATCCAAAGAGGAAGAAGATCAATGTCAGCGCCAATCGCGAAGCGTTCAGCTCCAGGCTTGTGGGGGCTCGCTTGACTTCTGGCGTGCCGGTTGTTTTCCCCTTCTGCAGAATCATCATGATCATGAAGAGCAGAATGGTGCCAATACCAATCCAGCGCATTTTAAGGGGTGACAGGATCAACATGGGAATCAAGGCAAGCATCGAGGCGATCATGTACTCGATGTAGACGACAAGGTCGCTGCTGTCCACTTTTTTCATAAGCAAGTGATGCAGGTGCCCTTTGTCCGCCTTGAAAATCGAGCCGCCAGCCAGGGCGCGTCTGAGCATGACCTGCACTGTATCACCCAGCGGTATCGCAAAAAAGAAAAGGGCCGACCACCAGGGCAGCCGCCCGGATCCGGTGTTATGCAAGAAGACAGCTGCCAGAATAAAGCCCAGCAGGTAACTGCCGGAGTCTCCCATGAAAATCCTTGCCGGCCGCGCATTGACCCTGAGAAAACCCAGAACCGCGCCGGCCATTATCGCCAGGATCTTGACAGTCTGCCATTCACCGGAGTAGCTCAGGTACATGCCCATGGACAGGCCACCAATGATCACAAGTCCGGAAGCCAGCCCGTCAAGCCCATCCTGCAGGTTGATCGCGTTGATCATAAAGACGATGAAAAAGCCTGCAATGGGCCAGGTCAGCCAGGGATTAGAGCCGAAAAGGGGAAAATCAAACTGGGGCTGGGCGATCCCCAGAAAGAAACCGGCCACCAGCCACTGCACGGCAAACTTGATCCAGGGATTAAGCCCGATCAGATCGTCGGTAAGGCCCATTGCACTGATCATCAGTGAACCGACCAGGATGGCCCGGACTGTAGGGCCGATCGGAATGAAAATCAGGGTAGTGAGCAAGAAAGTAAACGCAATCAGCACACCGCCGATGCGCGGCACCGGCACCTTGTGCACCTTGCGCTCATTGGGAAGGTCAACAGCACCAATATGAATCGCCAGCCGCTGCACGAGCGGCATCAGCAATATCATCAGACTGAGCGCGAAAATGCTGACCAGCAGATAGGTCAAGCGTCCTGTCCCCCCGAATGCAGCCGTGTTAGCTCAGTTCCCGAGCAGGCCCTCAACCAGCCGCGCAATGGCAGGCGCGCTGGTCAGCCCGGGTGATTCAATTCCCGCCAATGTAAGAATCCCCGGTAAGCCGAATTTCGCTTCGTCGCGAATGGCGAAGTCTCTTGCCGGTTCATTCGGGGGGGATATTCTGGCTCTGAGGCCCACTCCCGCGGGCGCCAGTTCATCCGTCAGGTCAGGCAGGTAACGCCGGACGGCTGCCAGAAACTGAGGCAGAAGATGACAATCCTGACTGTAGTCTTCCGTGCGCAGCGTCACAGGATCCGGCCATTCGGCGCTCGGACCGAAGCGCAGGCCGCCATTCAGGTCCAGCGTGGCGTGAATGCCCAGATGCCCGCCTGCTTCTTTGGCAGGAACGGGATAGACCAGATGATTTAGCGTCGGCGCAGAGCCGGTGGGCGCAAAATACTCGCCACGGCTCCAGTATTGGCGCAGACCTTCCGCCTCGACATGGATCCCGGCCAGCGCGGCAATGCGGTCCGCTGAAAGCCCCGCACAGTTAATCACTAGCCGAGCGCCAAGCTTATCAACGGTAGATTCGTCACAGGCATCTGGAAGCAGCTTTTCCACGATGCCCTCATCCAGCGGGCCTGGATCCTGCCTGTGTGATACAAGCTTGAGCTGCCAGCCTGCGCCATTTCGCTTAAGCCCGACAACTTCGCTGCCACAGCTGATCAGTGCACCATTTCGTTCGGCCTCATGCCTTAAATGCTGCATCAGGCCATGACTGTCCAGAATGGCTGTTCTGCTACTCAACAGCGCGGACCTTGCGCTGACAGCGGGCTCCAGTTCTGAAAGCTCACTTTGTGATACAAGGCGCAGGCCTTCGACACCGTTCTGACGGCCGCGCTCAAGCAGGCCCTGCAGCGCTGCTTCCTCCGATTCATCCTGTGCGACAATCAGTTTGCCAACAGGCCTGACTGTGACACAACCCGCCTGGGCCAGGGCTTCAATCTCATGCCTGCCCTCGACGCAGAGCCGGGCCTTGAGGCTTCCGGGCGGGTAGTAGATCCCCGCGTGCAGAACCTCGGAATTCCTGCTTGAAGTGCCCTGGCCAATGGACGAGCGCCGCTCGAGCACAAGGACTTCGTGCCTGTGACTAAGGCGCGCCGCAACCGCCAGCCCGACGACGCCAGCACCAATGATGACGATTTCGGATTCCATGAGGAACAAGGTAGGAAGGAAGGGGCAGGGGAATAGGCGTTAGGCGTTAGGCGTTAGGCGTCAGGCGTCAGGCGTCAGGCGTTAGCAAGAAGAAGTGGCCAGCGGCCAGTAACCAGGTTCCAGCTAGAAGAAGTGGCCAGCAGCCAGTAACCAGATTCCAGCCAGAGGAATTAGGACGGCCGGCAGCGATTTATCTAGAGCATGGTGTCGGTCCGCTCCAACTTCGGCCCGAAGACGGCCCTTGTTGAAGCGGTAGACGTGTTTTCTTCGAAAACACTTCGCCAGGGGCCATTTGCCGACTTCGTCGACAAC
>CAYFNG010000029.1:0-10516 GCA_964344385.1 uncultured Sneathiellales bacterium | reverse complement strand
CAAAGAAGGTAAAGGAGTATTTAGCAGTTTATTAGATATACAGCAAGCCAAAGACCATTAGCAACACACATTATGATTCTTTCACACGTTCTAGTGAATGCTATGCATACAAATCACTAATTCATTGTCACCTATTGTCTTTAGTACTCATTTTACTCCTTATTAATCAGCTTTCCTAGCAGATAGAGTTTCGTTTCAATGTCTCGAATGGAAACCTCTCCTATTGTATTCTTCCACAATACCATATTTTCCGCATACGATATGTAACGAACGATATGATTTGATCGCATTACAGCATTTGATCCATACCCATTAAAATTACTTGGAAGTTTTGCCACATCCCAATTCTTGTTTCTGACGCGAATTCCATCTGGAAAGAACAGTTTTCTCCAGCCTGCAACTACATTCCTATCAATTATTGGAACCTTATCCGAGTATGCAAAGTGTAATACTTTTGATGCACCAATAATTGAATTGTTTATTACAGGCACTATTCGATCGAACACCAATTTAAGCGCCCCAGGCACCCCGTTATCAAGTTCATGAAGTGCTTCTTTCACCATAGACCAATCAACCTTGCATTTCCATTTTGGTATTGTTGGCATCCATGAATATGCGTATGAAGTAAGCCGAATGAGGTCTTCTTCGCTCCCTATTCCATCTATATGAAACAATGGCTCAGATTTCTGATACCAAATATCCACTTCATTATCACCAACTAGTTGACATAGTTCTAACCACTTTGCTCTATCCATAGTGTTAGTCACTCCCAAGAACTTTTGCTTCAAACCCAGAGTTGGTTATCGCACCAACTCACATTAACCTCGTCCGAAAAAGGTTTCAATCATCAAACCAAACCGATAGGCCCAAGCTTGTTCATCATGGCCACCAATTCGATCTTCATGTATGAAAAGGTCCTTACCAGAGACATAGCCATAATCATCCTGCAAGATTCTTCCCAACTTGCGCCCCCATCTCGTTGCCAGGAGCTCGATTATCAGATTGTGCAATCCAGCTCTACGCTTGAGACCCCAGTCCAGCCAGATGCGCGGATTTTGGGTGAATTCCTTCCTTAGCGATTCACCAACTAGATGCATCAAGCTAGTCTTTCGCAGGTTGAAAACACCTCCCGCCCAGAGAGAAGGCGACATGGCAGCCACATTGCCGAATACACCGCTATGAATGCATCCAGTAAAGAACGACGCCAATCCGCCATGGGAAGATCCGACGAGTGTGCTGCGTTTTGCATCAGGATTTGTTGGATAACTTCTATCTATATGCTGCTTCAAATTTGTTAGGTAAGTAGCATACCTCGGCAATCCACCTCCAGTATGACCTTTTCCTGAGAATTCCTTTACATGTAAGTATTCGTATTCTCTCTTTCGAGGATGAACAGCTACAACCATCATCGGCCTTATGCGATCTTCAGCCAGATAGGAGGCGACAGTTTTATGGGCATCCCAAGAGAAGCCACTCAAGCCAGGCCGAAAAGCTGATTCGCCATCGTTCATGTAAACAACATCAAGGGTCTTTTCGTCTACTCCCTTAGGAATAAACACTTCAACTCTGTGCCATTTAAACTCATCTCCCTCCAGCTCCAAGCGTGGCCAAACTTCAAATCTTCCATCTTCATTCGTGTAAACCTCTTGGCTGTTGCTCATAGCAGTTTTCCTATTAGCTCACTGGCCCATTCTAGCACCAGCATCCATATTGATGTCAGCTTCTTTCAAGATTGATCATAAAATCGAATCATAATCGTATGAACATCAAATGCAAAACCACATTTAATGGCATTTGAAACCAACAATCATACAATCAATTTCCTTTCAAGATCAAGATATTAAGCTCCGTACAAATTGAAGCGACTCCATTATGTAGAGATTGAAAATCTTTTTCCTCTGTCTTGCATATTTGTAGGCAGCGTCACCGAGAAGCAATGCACCCATTAACTTGACAAGTTCCAAAATTCCCGATTTAGACTCAATCGCTCGAACCGAATCATTCCATAGCTCATCTAGCACATCATGTATTTTGCTTGGACATACATTGTATTTTTTTAGAATCTCTATAAGCTTATAGTTATACAACCTCCTCTGATCGTCAATCAATTTATCTAATCCATCTATAGATATTGCCGCCTTAACGTAATATCTGACTCCCTTTTTTAATTCCTTATTCTTAGTCAGAAAATAGATCTCATCTTGCAGCTGTTGTTTGTCTGTATTAGTCAAGTTCTTCCTCCAGTCTGTCTTCTAACTGGTCTATTCCGGAATCATGGTTGAAGGCATGGCCCAGATTTTGAGTAGCCGGCAAACCCCGTCATCAACAATTGGCTGCCATTTCGAATTGTCTCGACTGTTTGGCAAGCATGCCTTCCCGGGGTGTTTGAAGCGTTGTTGCTGAGCTTGGTGACACGAAGCGGCTCCAGTCTGAATGCATACAGGGTAATATAGTGTAGGGCGGGGATGCAGGGATCAACAATCAAACGTCGAAGCAAAGACAAGAACAGAATTCAGCGCGAGTCTACCAACGATCCGCCCCTGTCAATTCAGCTTCCCATGCGTCCGCCCTCCAGGCAACTTCCTTCACGAGTTCGAGGCGCGCTTGCGGAGTCAGGTTGCCATGGATCACATGGTTGCCGAAAACAAGCCCATCTCGTATGTGTACGTCAATGTACCCCAAACTAAGAGCATTGGTCATTTCGTAGGCCCAGTTTCGCACGCTTTCCAGTGTTGCCTCACGCCCCCATTCGCTACGGGGCTCAAGCTGGTCAAGTGGCGAGATGACACTCGCCAGACGTACTCCGCCCTTGTAGGCATAGATGGTGATACGCTGGGAACGCTCCCGTCGTTGGACAATGGCTTCAGCTTTGTGCGAAGAAAGCCATTTCACATGGCCATCGGTGAGTTCCTCAAGGGGGATCCCCCAGGTAGCCCTCGCCGCTTCATCTACTTCGGGTGCTTGGCCGTCCAGCGCGGTCAGCAAGCGGAAAATGGAAGCGGCGTCCTGCCCTTCTTGTGGTGTTGGCACCAGTAGCCTTAAAAAGGATTCTGTCCTTCGAGATCTTCCGTCTCGTCTGGTCCTCATTCCACCACTGAAGGCTTCATCATGTGCCCAGGGTGAGCTTGAGATGGTAATCACATGGCGCTTAAGCGTGGCATCAAAGGACCAGGCCATCTCGTGCTTCTGTCCTTGGGAGGCTCGGTGCAGGGTTGCAATCGGAGACGGTGTGTCACCAGCGGGAGAGAGAGCCCATCCTTTCTGGGACAAATCCGTTCGCAGTCGCTGATACCAGCGCTCATAGTGCAAGGCCATTCGCCGCGCGTCTTGCTGTGATACTCGTACCAGATTACACCCCTTGGACGGAAAGGTTGATGTTCCATAGGGCTCCAGAACCTGGTTTCTGTTTTGTGGCAGGCGGCTCCCAATGACAATCTCTTTTTCTTCCTGGCGTGCCATCGCCAGAGGGGAATTCATCAATTGCTCGGATTGCTTCAATCGCTCAATCACACGCTCCACTTGTCCGTGCTCAAGCGACGAGGCCACATGCGGGTAGCCGATCGCCAGATTCACAGCTTGATCTTCGTCAGCCGTGTGCAGGCGACGCTCGATCTGGGAAAAGAAACGGTCTACGCGACCGACACGCTGCTCGAGATCCCCTGATGTCCATGCGACACCATAATGCAGAACTTGATCACAGAACAAATGCAGATCCACACCCTCCTTAAGGGTGTCCGTGCAGACAATGATGCGAGGGTGAGATGGCGTGCGAAACTGCTGGGTCGCCACGCGATGTGCGCCGGATCCCCCGGTAACTCCCATGACAGGCTCAGGGTTGAATAGCTGCGGCCAACTTTCTGCTCGAGCAAGTTCACGCCAGCTTCTTCCTGCTCCATCCAGACTGCTATCGACAATCAGACGCAGATGAGTGATCCACTGCGTGCAATCCTGCTGAAGTTGCTTTGCAGCAGGATCCGGCGAAGTGAACCAGTCTAGAAAAACGGCAGCAAGGTTGACTGGTTGATTGCCTGCCTTTTTGTCGGCATAAAACAAGTCAATCAGGGTGTCCGAGAGCCGAATGTTTTGGCCCAGCACCGTGCGAAGAACCTGGCGTCGGCAAAGATCCTCGCTGCATGCATGAGAGTGCGCTGCAGCATGGCAACCAGGAAGCGCCAAGGGCCCATTGGAATGCCGCTTGTCCCATGCTGCCCAGAGCGTCGGAAAATCAAACAGCGCGAAATCGTGATGCGGATCGCTGTCGGGCTTGGCCTGCTCAAGATGCTCATGCAATGCGGCTTCGTATGCGCTTTGCCAAGGTGCAGCCTGCTTCTTCGTCAATCCAAAAACCTGGGGAAAACGCCGTAGGGCATGAAGGGCGAGGTAGCGCATTCTGTGCGCACGGAATTGCTGACGATGATCGCCTGAAGCGCGAGAGGCATGAGTCCAGCTTTCTGCCCACACCTCATCCGGCAATGCAGTTGCTGCTGTTCTGGGGTTCCTGCCTCCGGCAACACACAATCGTTCCAGCCATGCATCCTCAAAAAACAGCGCGTTTCGTCCGCTGTTCCGAAAGGTCTGTCGGTACTTGTATAACCATCCGTTTTGTGACATTGCCTGCCGGAAGGGGCTGGTATCCCTGTCGTGCTTTGCTTCGCTCGGCTCATCCGTGTCGGGAACTTCCTCGAGCTCAACTCGCTGTCCGCTCCAGTCCAGCTCTTCTCCCCAACAGCGCTTGATCCGCTCTTCTACAGCCTTCTGGTGCCGCTGCAGGAATCGACTCTTCAGGGTTTCCACAGTGCTGACGCGCCGGGTGAAGACCAGGAACTTCTGGCCACCAATTTCGCTAGCCGTACCGTAGGCTAGCGGTGCAACACGGTTCACCACAGAGTCAATCTTGGGATGCGGCAACGACCTGCCAAACCTATGTGTGAACTCAGTCGCCAGCTTGCTGATAAAATGGCTGTCGAGAGCGTCTAAGCTTGTGTCACCCTCAGCAACACTATGATAGAAATCACTGTTTTGTTGCTCGTCCAGCGTATCACGTTCCTCGCTAGCATCAACCAGCGGATGGCGCACAGATGCGTCCAGACTTTCAAATGATGAAAGGAAGCCTATTCGATATCGGTTTCCCTTGTCCTGCAACAACCTGTCCAGGCCTTTCTGGACCAGTCCCATGGACAAGGTCTCCAGGACACTCATCTCCTCATCGCGAACGCTCCACTTGGATCGCTCATGTTTGCGGTAGCAATCCTTTCCGACCAATCTGGGCGGTGACCCCTTGCGGTACTTGCGCTGCCTTCGGACGAGAAAGGCCTGCAAAGCATCCTGCAGGGCAGGGAGATTACTCACAAGCTCTGGCTTGAGTACTTCTCCACATTCCGGGTAGTGATTCAAAACGGTTGGCAAATCACGCGGGCCACCATGTGCCGGTGTGGCACTCATGAAGAGCCAGCGTCGAACCTGGCCTTTCAGGATCTCAAACAGAACCTGATTGGTTTGATTCTCAGGATGGCGCAAGCATTGTGCTTCATCAATGATGACCAGATCGAAGTAGGGTTGACCGTCCGCCGCTAGGCTGAGTTTTCCATTCAGAGCTTGCGCGAATGTCAGGTTCAGTAACAGCGAGGGATTGTCAGTTGGGAGTTTTTCCGGTCGTGTTACGTCATACATGCCGCAGCTTCTAAGCTGCTGCCGGGCACGCTCCCAACTCATTCTAGGATTGCACAGCTCCTCCGCATGCAGATAGATTGGTCGCGTGAAGCTTGTGTGGCGCAGAAAGGGAGCAATCGGGTCGGGATTTCCGATAGATGCTGACCAGCCACGAAGATTGTGATACAATACCGGGCGTTTCAAGGGCTCACCAAATAGCACAGAAGCAACGCGATCATCCCCGTTGCCTTGTTGCCGCCTGTAATTGGAAGCAAAGAAACGCTTGTAATCGCCAAGCCATTTGATCTGCAGGTTTTGACGGGGGCTTAGGAACAAGATCCTTGCATTCGGTTGTTCGTTCCAGAGCAATGCGGCCAAACCCAGAGCCTGATAGGTTTTCCCCATTCCGACTTCGTCTGCGAGATAGGCAAAGGGCTTTTCACACAGGATGTTGTACAGAGCAGCGATACCATCCAGCTGCAGGCTTGCCATGGACTTGGTGTTTGGATCCCCTTCAACCGTCAAATCAATCAGCTCGGCTACATTCTCAGGCCTAACCGGGTGAGTGAATGGGATCATGGTGTCTCCACCCGATCAAGAGCTGAAAGCCGCGCATCGAACCAGTTCAAGTAGTCTTCCGCCTTTTCATCCTCAGAACCAAGTTCCACTTCAAGCAAGGCAATGCAGCGGTCACGCGCCGTCTCCTTCATCTGCGTGATCTGTTCAACCAGACCTGCCTCGAGGAGATCTGACCAATCAAACAAGAGCGCATTCAACTCCTTAAGCACGAGATAGCGGACCACAGGTACTTCAGCATCGCGGTTGGCGAGGTGAGCCAGTGCCATAACGCTGTCGGGACGGCCGACGAGGCAGGATCGTTGCAGCTCGGGATTCCGGTCCAGATTATGGAGGCGCAAGCGCATTGCACGGATGGACCGGTACAAGTCGAATAGATTCACAGCATCGAAAGCTGCGGTCTGACTTTCTTCGAGCTGACCCACTTCTCCGGCAGTGTCGCCCCGTTCACGTTCACTGGCCATTTCCAGTGAAAGCATACGCGAACGCCAGCTATCAAGGATCTCTGACGCAGCAAGTGGACGACCATAGCTGCGCGAGCTGAAGTCGAGATTCAGCTCGACGATCTGCCCATTCCACTCCTTGATCCCGCTTCCAGTCTCATAACTGATGGTAAACCTGCCACCGCGCGGCGGCGGTGTGCCTGATTGACTTCCTGTCCCCGGTATCAGGGAAAATGCACTCAGACCCGGAAGAAGTAGCGAGTACGAGCTCACGCGAGGAGTTGCATCCAGCCACCAGCGCCAGCAGTCCGAACGCCAGTCCCAGGCCACAACGATGGCAACCGGAGATGGCTCGGGAATGCCTTCTTCCGGCACTGCATCCACGGCCAGCTCATCCGGGTTGAGCTGCTGGCACTCCGGCAACCAGCCAGGATCCGTGTCAAAGACTAGCATCGCTTCCACATTTCCAGAATCTCCGGCGAGACCGGAACGCGTGAAATTGCAGCTACCAACTGCAATACGTGTCCAGTTCGCGAAGCGCAGGCGGTAGGCTTTCATGTGCCAGAACCGGTTCCCGGTCTCCTTGACGGATTGCAACAGGGTTGTTTTCGTGTCCAGCTCTGCAGCCTGTTTCTGTGACATGCCAAAACTCGCAGCATCAAGGGTGCGGGCAGGGACCAGGATGCTGCTCCGGGCAGCGAACGCAGCCAGTTGCACCGCAGGCTCACTCCAAAAGGGACTGAATACCTGAAGTTCAACTGGACGACGCTTGCGACCTTCACGCATGAACGCGGGCAATCCGGAGCCGTGCACGACCGATGCATACAACCTGGCATCAAGTGTTCCACTCCAGGCCTCCGAGTTGTTATCAGAAAAGCGCTTTCGATCGGGCATCCGTGCAAGTACCCTGCGGATTCGCACTAGCGCATCCATGTCGGAGGCCAACGCGCCCAGCGGAGCATAGCCATCCAGCCAGACAAGAAGTGAATCCAGTGCCTGCCAGCTCTGCTGCCGGCGTGTATGGATCCACGTTTCCCCAAAGGCCTCGGCGTTGCGCCCCCAGCCAGAAGGCGTCAGATTGGCTGAGGACACCGCCAGATACACCCAACTCGTCTCATCCTCAGAACGCCCAGCCAGGATCACAAGTTTGGGATGAAAGAAGCGGCCACGAACAGGCACAGGGCGCGCAACATATTGGTAGTTTCCAGTTGTTCCGGGCTGGCAGCTTGGGTCGTAATACACAGTGCAGGAAACCTGACCAAGCCTTTGATGCAATTCTGCACTTCGAGCGGAGGCAGTTCTGCCATCAATGCCCAGTGCCGCAGGCAATGCAAAATCCTCAAAAAAGCCTGCGCTGAGATTGAAGGTTGTGAAAACGACACCTTCAAGCTGCCGGAAGTAGCGCGATCCGGCTTCAATACGTTCCCGAATGGTGTCCGGCCTGCTCATGAACGCACCTGAGCGAGCTGAGCAGTGATTGCATGCAGGGGTTGCAGGTAGTAATCGTTCCGCCAGGCCACTCCAGGCACAAATTCTGATTCAGAGGGTGGATCAACATCAATCTCGCTGCGCAAGACACCATCCTCCACCCAAACCCATGGCGACCGATTGCGAACCTGGCAGACCTGTTCATGGATCTTCAGCACGGAACCCAGACAAACTGCAGGTTTTGAAGTATCCAGGCCTTCACAAAGAAGTCGATGGCGGTCAATTGCTGTAGCACCGAAATACACTCCGGAACTGGAGAACTCCTGTCGCGCCCTTTCGAGCGATTCCAAATCCAACGGCAGTGTTGCAGCAAGTTCCTCAAGCTTCTTTCCCCGGCCAGCACACATGGCAAGGAAAAGCGTCTCCGCCACAGCAAGCAGATTCTCACAGCGCAGTACGTCATCGATTACTGAGGAGAACTGTGGCTGTTCTTCGCGAAGATTGGCCAGCAGCTTACGATGATTCCACTCTGCGTAATAAGCCAGTTGTGCCGTCAAGTGCTTCGTCAGGTCATGGCCTTCAATCAGGTCCTGGTGCAGGTGATGCGCCAATGGAACCTTTGTAAAGGAGTGAATCAGCTTGCTGGCGAGGTTGCCGCCTGGATCCTGTTTCAACGCCGGAGTTTTCCCATCCATGGCTTTGTCCACCAGCTCAAAGAGCTCCTGCAATGCAGCACCTTTGATCACGCAGTGAGCTTCTGCCTGCTGCGCTGTTGCCGAGGACAGGCGGAGCAGGTTCTTCTCCAGAAAGCCTGCCCGGCCAGCCGCGCCCCGATAGAGACCCCAGATCCCATTCGCCTTCTGGTTGTCCAGCAAATGCCAGCCCCGGTCCTGAAGCGAGATATGGGGAATCTCGTGGGCTCGAGCACGAAGCCTGCGTGCCCCCGGCAATTCCCTGAAATAGTCCTGTGATACATCCGATCGCAGCGAAGCAATTGTGCGCGCAAAGGTCTGTTCAATCAGAAGGAAGAAGTCATCAAGGCGACCGGCGTGTTGCGAATGCCTGGGTTCGTAAATCTCCCAAAGGTGGAATGCGTCAAACAGCAGCTGAAAACCACGGATACTCGTGGTCTGCTCAGTCAGGTGCGGGACAAGGTCACGACCACGTTCGGACCAGACCGCCAGCGTTCCCATTGCATCTGAATTGCTGGCTGCACCAAGTATCGTGTTGTCCTTTGCGCTCACCATGAATGGATAGCCACTCATTCTTCTCCCCCAAACACACCTATGATGCGTACCTGGACTGGTGCAAACGGACAACCAATGAACATCGGGATGCCATCAAACAGTGCGATGGTTTATACGACCGTGAATTCAGCGATTACCACGATTCCTGTCCTAGCGAGTGTTCATGCGTAGCAGAATCCATGTCTCACAACTGTTCAAGAGTCTGTCCGATCTCCACAATCAACTCCTCAAGCTCACGACCGTCCAATTCAAACTCACAGGATCCACTTTCGAGAAACAGGATGTCATAGCTGTGTGACTCAATCGGCTGCAGCCACCATTTGCTGTTTCCATCCACGCGCGGATCCACGTAGTGGTGGAACATCCTGACCAGCCCATCCCGAAGCAAAGCTCTTGCAATGGCAGGCTGTCCAGTCAGCTCAAGAGCAATCACGACTGGATTCTCGTGAATCTCCACGCCGCACTTGCCTGCAAGCTTGTTGCCATAGTCAACAAAGATCTTGACGACCTGCTCTGGATGGTTTCCACGCTGTAGCGTGAGACTCCCTTTGTGAAAAATTCGATTCCATCCATCTTGCGCCAGGAAGTGCTGCTCGATTACCAGAAAAACCCTGGACAGTCGCGGCACATCGGATTGAAGTAGTGGGCTTGTTTGAAAGGGCAGGGCAGTATGTTCATCGAGCTGGTTGAATCGACTCATTGTTCTTGCTCCATTTCAGAAACACCAAGTGGTTCCTGCTTGGCTTGTTTGCCGCATCGCGGGCAGCATTTTGCCTCCACCGTCGCCAGGAATCCTTGCTCACAGGATCCACATGTATACGACGACAAATGGACACCTCTGCCAACCTGTACAGGAACTTCCCAAGCCTCGTCTCCCGTCTTCAAACCCAACAGTTCCTTACGTGAATTCAGCTGTTCCTGCCAGGCAATGGATTCAAAGGATTCCTCGGCGAAGAAACAGATGGCGTGATCTGTTGTGCTGCAATAGGGGCAATGAAGCTCCAGGTTCCCGAAGGAAGGATGGCGATCCAACAGCACGAAGGGCATGCTGCACGTGTGACAGCTTAGCAGCTCGTACTCGGCGGAAAGCTCGCCATGCTTATTGATAGCATCAGTCATGCTGGGAGACTCCTTGTTGCGGGGTGAGATCAAGCATGTCACCATCCGCCAGCC
>CAYFNG010000028.1:0-15651 GCA_964344385.1 uncultured Sneathiellales bacterium | reverse complement strand
TCGTGCCAATGTTGCAATGCGGCTTCGTCCGCTCAAACTTCGCCTTCGCCATCTTTTATCTCCGTACTTCCGAGCCCTGTCAGAGTTCCATCAATCCTCAGGCGAACTTCGCCCGGACTTCGTCCGATACCGCCTGCGGTACCGCTGCGTAATGATCGAAATGCATGGTGTACTGGGCCCGCCCCTGGCTCATCGAGCGCAGATTATTGACGTAGCCGAACATGTTCGCCAGCGGCACCATGGCGGTAATCACCTGGGCGTTGCCGCGCTGCTCGGTGCCGGTCACCTGGCCGCGACGGCTGTTCAAGTCGCCCATCACGTCACCGACGTAATCCTCGGGCGTTACCACCTCGACCCGCATCATCGGCTCCAGCAGTTTCGGCCCCGCCTTGTTGGCTGCTTCGCGGAAAGCAGCACGGGCCGCGATCTCGAAGGCCATGACGCTGGAATCGACGTCGTGGCTGGCACCGTCGATCAGATTGCACTTGAAATCGATCAGCGGGAAACCGGCCAGCACGCCGCCCGAAGCCGATTCCCGGATCCCCTTTTCGACACCGGGAATGTACTCCTTCGGCACCGAACCGCCGACGATCGCGCTTTCGAACAGAATGCCCTCGCCCGGGTCCACCGGCTCCATCTGAATCTTGATGCGTGCGAACTGACCCGAACCGCCGGTCTGCTTCTTGTGGGTGTAGTCGACCTCGACCGCGCGGGTGATCGATTCCCGGTAGGCGACCTGCGGCGCACCAACATTGGCGTCGACCTTGAATTCGCGTTTCATGCGGTCGACGATGATGTCCAGGTGCAATTCGCCCATGCCCTTGATCACGGTCTGGCCGCTCTCGTGGTCGGTGGTGACCCGGAACGACGGATCCTCGGCCGCCAGGCGCGACAGCGCCACGCCCATTTTCTCCTGGTCGTTCTTGGTCTTCGGCTCGACCGCCACCTCGATCACGGGATCGGGGAATTCCATCCGCTCCAGCACGACGGCCTTGCTGGCCTCGCACAGCGTGTCACCGGTAGTGGTGCTCTTCAGGCCGGCCAGGGCGACGATGTCGCCGGCGCGGGCCTCCTTGACGTCCTCGCGGCTGTTGGAATGCATCAGCAGCATCCGGCCGACCCGCTCGCGCTTGTCCTTGACCGAGTTGAGCACCGAGGTGCCGCTCTCCAGGACGCCGGAGTAAATCCGCACGAACGTCAACGAGCCGACAAAAGGATCGGTCATCACCTTGAAGGCGAGCGCCGAGAACGGCTCGTCGTCGCTCGAAGCGCGCTCGATGTCCTCATCCGAATCCTGTTTCTTGCCGCGGATCGCCGGCACGTCGGTCGGAGCCGGCATGAAATCGACGACGGCGTCCAGCAGCGGCTGCACGCCCTTGTTTTTGAAGGCCGAACCACACAGCACCGGCACCAGATCGCCACGCACCGTGCCCTTGCGGATGCATGCCTTCAGCGTCTCATCGTCCGGCTCGTTGCCTTCGAGATAGGCCTCCATGACATCGTCGTCCATCTCGACGGCCTGCTCGACCAGCTTCTCGCGGTATTCCGCGGCCTGGTCGGCAAGGTCGGCCGGGATGTCGGCGATCTCAAACTCGGCGCCCAGCGTCTCTTCCTTCCAGATGACCGCTTTCATCGGAATCAGGTCAACGACACCGGTGAATTCGGATTCCGCACCGATCGGCAATTGAGTGACGCACGGGTTGGCACCCAGCCGGTCGACGATCATGTCGACGCAGCGATGGAAGTCGGCACCGATGCGGTCCATCTTGTTGACGAAACAGATCCGCGGCACGCCGTACTTGTCGGCCTGGCGCCACACCGTCTCGGATTGCGGCTCGACACCGGCCACCGAATCGAAGACCGCCACCGCGCCATCCAATACACGCAGCGAGCGCTCGACCTCAATCGTGAAGTCGACATGGCCCGGGGTATCGATGATGTTGACCCGGCAATCCTTCCAAAAGGCCGTGGTCGCGGCCGAGGTGATGGTAATGCCGCGTTCCTGCTCCTGCGCCATCCAGTCCATGGTGGCGGCGCCGTCATGGACCTCGCCGATCTTATGGGACCGGCCGGTGTAATACAGGATGCGCTCGGTGGTCGTGGTCTTTCCGGCGTCGATATGGGCCATGATGCCGATATTGCGATACCGGTCGAGCGGGGTGGTACGTGCCATGTCTCAAGTCACTCCAAGTCGGGCTGGCCTTACCAGCGGTAGTGCGAGAACGCCTTGTTGGCTTCGGCCATGCGGTGCGTGTCCTCACGCTTCTTCACGGCCGCCCCCCTGTTGTTGGCTGCGTCGAGCAGCTCTTGCGACAGTCTGTCAACCATCGTGGTCTCGGAACGGTTGCGCGCGGCCCCGATCAGCCAGCGGATCGCCAACGCCTGGCTGCGGCCGGCCCGCACTTCCACCGGCACCTGGTAGGTGGCGCCACCGACCCGGCGCGAGCGCACCTCGATCTGCGGCTTCACATTGTCCAGGGCCTCATGAAAAACGGCCAGGGGATCCTGACCGGTTTTCGAATTCATACGATCGAAGGCGCCATATACGATTCGCTCGGCGGCCGATTTCTTGCCGTCGTACATGAGCGAGTTCATGAATTTGGTCAGCACGATATCGCCGAACTTGGCGTCCGGCAGAACTTCGCGTTTTTCGGCGCGATGGCGACGTGACATGGCCGCCTCCTCCTATTTCGGGCGCTTGGCGCCGTATTTCGAACGGCGCTGGCGGCGATCCTTGACGCCCTGGGTATCCAGCACGCCGCGAATGATGTGATAGCGCACACCCGGCAAGTCCTTGACGCGGCCACCGCGGATCAGCACCACCGAGTGCTCCTGCAGGTTATGGCCTTCGCCGGGAATGTAGCTCGGAACTTCCTTGCCATTGGTCAGGCGGACACGGGCCACCTTGCGCAACGCCGAGTTCGGCTTTTTCGGCGTCGTCGTAAAGACGCGGGTGCAAACCCCGCGTTTCTGCGGGCAAGCGTCCAGCGCCGGCACCTTGTTGCGGGTGATCTGCGCTTGACGCGGCTTGCGGATCAACTGGTTGATCGTCGGCATGTCCAATCCCAATCAGCGGCCCCGAATACAACAAAACGCACGAAAACGAGCGATGCCCGTCTCCGTCCTTTGCCTATCCGTTCAGGCCTGAACGTTCCTGTTTCGCGTTTTTCTCACGAGACTGCGTCTAGACTGCTTGCCTACCACCAGCCTCAAATGGATGGCGCACTATATTGAGGGGCCTAGTCCCCGTCAACCGAAAAAACCTAGGTTTTTCCCAACCTTTTGCGGCCTGTTATAGCCTAGCGTTAACGCAAGATTCCAACCCGTTTGCCGCAACTGGCGGACACAAAATTACCCGCCTTGACCGGTCTGGAAGGACTGCCCGGATCGCCGTCGCGACCCGGGCAAATCTCAGGCGACGCTGGCCTCTTCGCCGACATCCTCGCCCGACGCCGGCAGGGCGGCACCCTCCTCGCCCATGGCATCGCCGTCCAGCAAGCCCGCCTCGCGGTCGCGTTCGGCGGCGATTCCCTTCATCTTGTTGATGATCGAGCCGGTTCCGGCCGGGATCAGGCGGCCGACGATGACGTTTTCCTTCAGGCCGCTCAGATTGTCGACCTTGGCCGCCACCGAGGCCTCGGTCAGCACCCTTGTAGTCTCCTGGAACGACGCCGCGGAAATGAACGAGCGGGTCTGCAGGCTGGCCTTGGTGATGCCGAGCAGCACCGGGCTGGCGCTGGCCGGTTTGCGGCCCTCGGCCTCGACCTTTTCGTTGACCTCGTCGAATTCGACCCGATCGACCTGCTCGCCGACCAGGAAGGTGGTTTCGCCGGGGTTCTCGATCTCCACCTTTTGCAGCATCTGCCGGGCGATCACCTCGATGTGCTTGTCGTTGATGGTCACGCCCTGCAGCCGGTAGACCTCCTGGATCTCGTTGATCAGATAGGCGGCCAGGGCCTCGACCCCCAACACCCGCAGGATGTCGTGGGGCGCCGGATGGCCGTCCAGCAACAGATCGCCGATCCGCACATAATCGCCTTCCTGGACCGCGATGTGGCGGCCCTTCGGGATCAGGTACTCGATCGGCTCCAGCGACTCGTCCTCCGGGTTCAGGATGATGCGGCGCTTGTTCTTGTAATCCTTGCCGAACTCGATGGTGCCGTCCTCGTCCGCGATGATCGCATGGTCCTTGGGCCGCCGCGCCTCGAACAACTCGGCCACCCGCGGCAGACCGCCGGTGATGTCACGGGTCTTGGCGGATTCCCGCGGGATACGGGCCAGCACGTCGCCGGCATGGACCTCGGCCCCGTCGTCGACCGACAGGATCGCGTCGACGGGCAGGAAATACCGGGCTTCCATGCCGGTTGCCAAGGTCACGACCTCGCCCTTGGCGTCACGCAGCGTGATGCGCGGGCGCAATTCGGTGCCCTTGGGCTGCTGCTTCCACTCGACGACCACCTTGTTGGAAATGCCGGTCGCCTCGTCGAGGCTTTCGCGCAGCGAGACACCGTCGACCAGATCCTTATAGCTGACCACGCCCTCGCGCTCGGTGATGATCGGGATGGTGTAGGGATCCCAGACCACCAGCTGACCGCCCTTTTCGATCTTGCCGTCATCATCGACCAGCAGCCTGGCGCCATAGGGCAGGCGGTGACGGCCACGCTCGCGGCCCTGGTCGTCGATCACCAGCAATTCGCTGTTCCGTCCCATGACCACCGGGCGGCCCTTGGAATCGATCACCACGTTGCGGTTTTCGATACGGACCGTACCGGCATAGGCCGATTCGATACTCGACTGCTCCGCCACCTGGGCGGTGCCGCCGATATGGAAGGTCCGCATGGTCAGCTGGGTACCCGGCTCGCCGATCGACTGCGCCGCGATGACACCGACCGCCTCGCCGATATTGACCCGCGTGCCGCGGGCCAGGTCGCGGCCGTAGCAACGGGCACAGACACCGCCCTTGCTTTCGCAGGTCAGGACCGAGCGGATACGGACCGACTCGACGCCGGCCGCCTCGATCTTGGCGACCTCTTCCTCCTGGATCATTTCACCACCGGCAACCAGCACGTCGTTGGACAGCGGATCGGTGACATCGACACAGGCCACGCGGCCGAGAATGCGGTCGCCCAGCGGCGACACGATGTCACTACCCTCGACCACTTCCGAAACCGACAGGCCCGCTTCAGTACCGCAATCCTCTTCGACGATGATGCAGTCCTGGGCGACGTCGACCAGGCGACGGGTCAGATAGCCGGAGTTGGCGGTTTTCAGCGCCGTGTCGGCCAAGCCCTTGCGCGCACCGTGGGTCGAGTTGAAGTACTCGAGCACGCTGAGGCCTTCCTTGAAGTTGGAGATGATCGGGGTTTCGATAATCTCACCCGACGGTTTGGCCATCAGGCCGCGCATGCCGGCCAGCTGTTTCATTTGGGCCGCGGACCCACGCGCACCGGAATGGGCCATCATGTAGATCGAGTTGACGTCCTTGGTGCGACCGGTTTCCGGATCGGTTTCCACCGAGGAGATCCGCTGCATCATCTCGTCGGCCACCCGGTCGGTGCACTGCGACCAAGCATCGATCACCTTGTTGTACTTCTCGCCCTGGGTGATCAGGCCGTCATTGTATTGACGCTCGTATTCCTTGACCTGGTCGTTGGTTTCCTCGACCAGTTTCTCCTTGGCATCGGGCACCACCATGTCGTCCTTGCCGAACGAGATCCCCGCCCGGCAGGCATGGGCGAATCCCAGTCCCATCATCCGGTCGGCGAACAGCACTGTCTCCTTCTGGCCGCAGAAGCGATAGACCACATCGATAACGTGGCTGATCTCCTTCTTGGTCAGCAACCGATTGATCAGCGAGAAGGGCACGTTGCGGTCGCGCGGCAGAATTTCGCTAAGCAGCATCCGGCCGGGCGTGGTCTCAACCCGTCCAACCGTCGGCTCACCGGCTTCGTCCACCCCCTCATATCGGCAGCTGATCTTCGCGTGCAGCGACGTGACCCCGTTGTCCAGCGCCTGCTGAACCTCGTTGACCGTCGCGAAGGACATGCCCTCGCCCGGTTCGCCGTCCAATTGCTGGGTCATGTAGTAAAGCCCAAGCACGATATCCTGGGACGGCACGATGATCGGCTTGCCGCTGGCCGGGCTGAGGATGTTGTTGGTCGACATCATCAACACCCGCGCTTCCAACTGCGCTTCCAGCGACAGCGGCACGTGCACCGCCATCTGGTCGCCGTCGAAATCGGCGTTGAAGGCGTGGCAGACCAGTGGATGAAGCTGGATCGCCTTGCCCTCGATCAGCACCGGCTCGAACGCCTGGATACCCAAACGATGCAGGGTCGGGGCCCGGTTCAGCATCACCGGATGCTCGCGGATCACTTCCTCCAGCATGTCCCAGACCTCGGGCCGGCTCTTTTCGACCATCTTTTTGGCCATTTTGACGGTCGCCGCCATGCCCTTCAGCTCCAGCCGCGAATAGATGAACGGCTTGAACAGTTCCAGCGCCATCTTCTTGGGCAGACCACATTGGTGCAGTTTGAGTTCCGGCCCGACCACGATCACCGAACGCCCGGAATAGTCGACGCGCTTGCCCAGCAGGTTCTGGCGGAACCGACCCTGCTTGCCCTTCAGCATGTCGCTGAGCGATTTCAGCGGGCGCTTGTTGGCTCCGGTAATGACCCGGCCGCGGCGGCCATTGTCGAACAGGGCGTCGACCGCTTCCTGCAACATGCGCTTCTCGTTGCGCACGATGATGTCCGGCGCGCGCAGCTCGATGAGGCGCTTCAGGCGATTGTTGCGGTTGATCACCCGGCGATAGAGGTCGTTCAGGTCCGAGGTGGCGAACCGGCCGCCGTCCAGCGGCACCAGCGGGCGCAGTTCCGGCGGGATCACCGGAATGACGGTCAGGATCATCCATTCCGGCCGATTGCCGGATTCGATGAAGGCCTCGATCATCTTCAGGCGTTTGACGATCTTCTTGGGCTTGACCTCGGACTTGGTCTCGGCCAGTTCGACCCGCAGATCATCGCGAATCTGCTCCAGATCCAGGCTCGACAGGATGGTCCGGATCGCCTCGGCGCCGATGCCGGCGGTGAAGGCGTCCTCGCCATACTCTTCCTGGGCGTCGAGGAACTGTTCCTCGCTCAGCAATTGGTGCTGACGCAAGGGCGACAGGCCGGGCTCGATGACCACATAGTTCTCAAAATACAGGACCCGCTCGAGATCCTTCAGCGTCATGTCGAGGACCAGGCCGATCCGCGACGGCAGCGACTTCAGGAACCAGATATGCGCCACCGGCGAAGCCAGCTCGATATGGCCCATGCGTTCGCGCCGCACCTTGCTCAAGGTGACTTCGACGCCGCATTTCTCGCAGGTGATGCCGCGATACTTCATCCGCTTGTACTTGCCGCACAAGCACTCATAGTCCTTGATCGGACCAAAGATCCTGGCGCAGAACAGGCCGTCGCGCTCCGGCTTGAAGGTCCGGTAGTTGATGGTCTCCGGCTTCTTGATCTCGCCGAACGACCAAGATCTGATGCGTTCCGGGCTGGCGATCGAGATCCGGATCTGATCGAAGCTCTGGGTACCCGACTGCTGGCCGAAAATCTGCATCAATTCATTCATTGACCTTAACTCCTTTTCGTCGGTCCCCGGGTCGGGGGACAGCGGCTCGACCCGCGCATGAAGCGGGTCTGGGCCTTGTTCCGATCACGACGCGTGCGCGTCCTTATTGGTTACCGACTTCAATAGTTCTGCTGCGACAGGTCGACGTTGAGGCCCAGGGAGCGCATCTCCTTGACCAACACGTTGAAGCTTTCCGGAATGCCGGCTTCGAACGTGTCGTCGCCGCGGACAATGGCCTCGTAGACCTTGGTCCGGCCGGCCACGTCGTCCGACTTCACGGTCAGCATTTCCTGCAGGGTGTAGGCGGCGCCATAGGCCTGCAGGGCCCAGACCTCCATCTCGCCGAACCGCTGGCCGCCGAACTGGGCCTTGCCGCCCAACGGCTGCTGGGTGACCAGCGAGTACGGGCCGATCGAACGGGCATGGATCTTGTCGTCGACCAGGTGGTGCAGCTTCAGCATATAGATGTAGCCGACCGTCACCTGGCGGGCGAAGGCCTCGCCGGTGCGGCCGTCCCACAGGGTGACCTGGCCCGACGAGTCGAGACCGGCCCGGCCCAACTCGGCGACAATGTCGTCCTCGCGGGCGCCATCGAATACCGGGGTGGCAAAGGGTACGCCGTCGGACATGTTGTTGCCGAGCTCGATCAACTCGTCGTCTTCAAGGTTCGAGACCGACTCGTCGAACCGGTCCTTGCCGTAGAAGCTCTTCAACAGCTTGCGCAGATCGGCCGCCTTGCCACCATGGCGGATCTTCTCCAGGGTCGCGCTGATCTGGCGGCCGATGCCGTGGCTGGCCCAGCCGAGATGGGTCTCCAGGATCTGTCCGACATTCATGCGCGACGGCACGCCCAGCGGATTGAGGACGATATCGACCGGCTGGCCGTCGTCCAGATAGGGCATGTCCTCCTGCGGCACGATCAACGAGATCACGCCCTTGTTGCCGTGGCGGCCGGCCATCTTGTCGCCCGGCTGCAGCTTGCGCTTCACCGCAACGAAGACCTTGACCATTTTCATCACGCCCGGCGGCAACTCGTCGCCACGCTGCAGTTTTTCGACCTTGCTGTCGAAACGGGCCTGCAGGTTGCGGATCGCCTCGTCGTATTGGCGCCGCAGTGCCTCGATGTCGGCCATCGCCTGCTCGTTCTTCAGCACGATCTGCCACCACTGGCCCCGCGTGTAGTCACCCAACACGCCTTCGGTCAGTCGGGTGCCTTCATCCATCCCCTTCGGCCCACCGGCGGCGGTCTTGTTCAGCAGCAGGGTTCTCAGGCGCTCGTAGATGTTGCGCTCCAGGATGGCGCGTTCGTCCTCCTGGTCCTTGGCCAGATGGTCGATTTCCTCGCGTTCAATCGCCAGGGCGCGTTCGTCCTTTTCGATGCCGTGACGCGAGAAGACCCGCACCTCGACCACCGTGCCCGACACCCCCGGCGGCACCTTCAGCGAGGTGTCGCGGACGTCCGAAGCCTTTTCACCGAAGATCGCCCTGAGAAGCTTCTCTTCCGGGGTCATCGGGGATTCGCCCTTGGGCGTGATCTTGCCAACCAGGATGTCACCGGCATTGACCTCGGCGCCGATATAGACGATGCCGGCCTCGTCCAAGTTCTTCAGGCCTTCCTCGCCAACATTCGGAATATCGCGGGTGATCTCTTCCGGGCCCAGCTTGGTGTCGCGGGCCATGACCTCGAACTCCTCGATATGGATCGAGGTGAAGACGTCGTCCTTTACGATCCGCTCCGAGATCAGGATCGAGTCCTCGAAATTGTACCCGTTCCAGGGCATGAACGCGACCAGCACGTTGCGCCCCAGCGCCAGTTCACCGAGATCCGTCGACGGGCCGTCGGCGATGATGTCGCCCGCCCGAACCACGTCACCGACCTTGACCAAGGGCCGCTGGTTGATACAGGTGTTCTGGTTGGACCGCTGGAACTTCAACAGGTTGTAGATGTCGACCCCCGGGGCCGACAGGTCGGTTTCCTCGGTCGCCCGCACCACGATGCGGGTGGCGTCGACCTGGTCGACCACGCCGCTGCGACCGGCGATGATGGTCACACCGCTGTCGCGGGCCACGACCTCCTCCATGCCGGTGCCGACCAGCGGCGCCTCGGTCTGGATCAGCGGCACCGCCTGGCGCTGCATGTTGGACCCCATCAAGGCACGGTTGGCGTCGTCGTTTTCCAGGAACGGGATCAGTGCCGCGGCGACCGAAACCAGCTGCTTCGGCGACACGTCGATGAACTCGACGCTTTCCGGCGGCGTCATAACAAAATCGCTGTTGTGCCGGCAGCTCACCAGATCAGCGGTCAGCTTGCCCTTCGCGTCGATCTCGGCATTGGCCTGTGCGATGTGGTAGCGCCCCTCGTCCATCGCCGACAGGTAGACCACTTCGTCGGCCAGCTTGCCGTCGACCACCTTGCGGTAGGGGCTTTCGATGAAGCCGTACTTGTTGACGCGGGCATAGGTGGCCAGCGAGTTGATCAGCCCGATATTCGGCCCTTCCGGGGTTTCGATCGGGCAGATCCGGCCGTAATGGGTCGGATGCACGTCGCGCACCTCGAAACCGGCGCGTTCGCGTGTCAGGCCGCCCGGGCCCAGCGCCGACAGGCGCCGTTTGTGGGTGATTTCGCTCAACGGATTGGTCTGATCCATGAACTGGCTCAGCTGGCTCGACCCGAAGAATTCCCGCACCGCCGCGGCAGCCGGCTTGGCGTTGATCAGGTCATGCGGCATGACCGTGTCGATCTCGACCGAGCTCATCCGTTCACGGATCGCGCGCTCCATGCGCAACAGGCCGATGCGGTACTGGTTTTCCATCAGTTCGCCGACCGAGCGGACCCGCCGATTGCCCAAATGATCGATGTCGTCGATCTCGCCCCGGCCGTCCTTGAGGTTGACCAGGCAACGGATCACCTCGGTGATATCGTCGGGGCGCAGCACCCGGACCGTGTCGTCGGTCTCGAACCCAAGGCGGCTGTTGAGCTTGACCCGGCCCACCGCCGACAGGTCGTAGCGTTCGGAATCGAAGAACAGGCCGCTGAACAGGGCTTCGGCGGTTTCCGGCGTCGGCGGTTCGCCGGGCCGCATCACCCGGTAAATGTCGATCAGCGCCGTGTCCTTGTCATGGTTCTTGTCGGCAGCCAGTGTGTTGCGGATATAGGGGCCGATATTGACATGGTCGATATCCAGGGTCGGCAGATCCGTGACCCCCGCCTCGACCAACTTGACCAGCAGCTCCTCGGTCAATTCGGCGCCGGCATCGACCACGATCTCGCCGGATTGCATGTCGACCACATCGATGGCGGCATAGCGCCCTACCAGATCGGTTTCCGCGACCCGGAGTTCCTCCAGCCCCTGTTCTTTCAGCTTGCGGGCCGAACGCGGCGTGACCTTCTCGCCGGCCTCCATGATCGTCTTGCCGGACTTGGCATCCACCAGATCCGAGGTCAGCCGCGCACCGCGCAGGCGGTCGGGATCGAAGGCGGTGCGCCAGCCCTTGTCGTCATGGCTGTACATGATCTGGTTGTAGTAGAAGTTCAGGATCTCTTCCGAACTCAGGCCCAGCGCGTACAACAGGGTGGTCACCGGCAATTTGCGGCGACGGTCGATGCGCACGTGCACGATATCCTTGGCGTCGAATTCGAAATCCAGCCACGAGCCGCGATAGGGGATCACCCGGGCCGCGAACAGGAACTTGCCGGACGAATGGGTCTTGCCCCGGTCATGGTCAAAGAAGACGCCGGGCGAACGGTGCATCTGGCTGACAATCACCCGTTCGGTGCCGTTGACCACAAAGGTGCCGTTCGACGTCATCAAGGGCATGTCGCCCATGTAGACGTCCTGCTCCTTGATATCCAGGACCGACTTTGCGCCGGTATCCTCGTCGACCTCGAAGACGATCAGGCGCAGCGTCACCTTCAACGGCGCGGCAAAGGTCATGCCGCGCTGCTGGCATTCCTCGACATCGTATTTCGGCGCTTCGAATTCGAACTTGACGAACTCCAACGACGCCGTCTCCCCGAAATCCTTGATCGGAAAGACCGATTTGAAGACGCCCTGAAGGCCGTTGTTTTCCCGTTCTTCCGGCGGAATGTCCATCTGCAGGAACTTGTCGTAGGAGCTTTTCTGCACCTCGATCAAGTTCGGCATCGACGTCACCACCGGAATGCGGCCAAAGTTCTTCCGTACCCTTTTGCGACCGGTAAAGGACTGTGGCATTTGCGCTCCTTGTCACCCTAGCTGCGCCGCGCGCCGGGACCACCCCTCTGGGGCGCCCGCGCGCTGGAACCCTTTGCAACGCTTCGCCGCCCACTCGAATGGGTGGCCGGGCGGCTGCGAACGCCCGGAAATCGGTGCCCGAACTGCATCTCGGGCGGGATGGCCGGTAGCTATCGGCGGAAGGGGTCCCGGCTGAGCCCCTTCCGCCTTTTTTGCGCGAGGCGAGATCGGTTATTTGATCTCGATCGTGGCGCCGGCTGCTTCCAGCTGCTCCTTGATCTTGTCTGCCTCGTCCTTCGGAATGTCTTCCTTGACTTCCTTCGGCGCGCCTTCGACCAGGTCCTTGGCCTCTTTCAGGCCAAGCCCGGTGATGGCACGGATCTCCTTGATCACGTTGATCTTCTTGTCGCCGAAGCTGGCCAGGACAACGGTGAAGCTGTCCTTCTCCTCGGCCGCGGCTTCGCCGCCACCCGCCGGAGCGGCCGCCGCAACGGCAACCGGGGCCGCCGCCGAGACACCCCATTTCTCTTCCAGCACCTTGGCCAGCTCAGCCGCTTCCATCACGGTCAGGCCGGACAATTCCTCTGCAATCTTTTCCAAATCAGCCATGTTCGTATTCCTTCGGTTCAAGCCCTGTGTTTGGGTTCGCTGTTCGCCCTACGCTGCCTCGTCCTTCGAGGCATAGGCACTCATGACACGCGCCATCTGGCCGGCCGGAGCCTGCAACACGCCCGCCACCTTGGTGGCCGGCGCCTGCAACAGGCCGACGAGCTTGCCACGCAGCTCATCGAGCGACGGCATGTCGGCCAGGGCCTTGACGCCGTCCTTGTCCAGTACGGTGGTGCCCAAGGCGCCGCCCAGAACCACGAGCTTTTCATTGCTCTTGGCGAACGACACCGACACCTTCGCCGCCGCCACGGGATCGTCCGAATAGGCGATTGCCGTCGGTCCCGTGAATAAATCAGCGATGGGTTCGTACTGAGTGCCTTGCAGGGCGAGACGAGTCAGCCGGTTCTTCGTCACCTTGAAACTGGCGCCGGCTTCACGCATTTTGCGGCGCAAGTCGGTGATTTCACTCACCGACAAACCGCTGTAATGCGTCACGACAACCAGTCCGACCTCGGAAAAGGTCTGATTCAAGGATTTGACCAGCTCTTGCTTTTCAGCTCGGTCCACGTCCTCGTCTCCGCACTGCGGACCGGACAAGGGCAAAAGCCCCACCGGCCCTGTTGCACTTGAACCCGACCGGCGCGCCGGTCGGATCCGGTTCGCCTGTCCCAGGGTTGAAACCGAAAGGCACTGGGCAAGCCCAGCGGAAATCCGGTTCTTCACCACTGTCTATGCAGGCGGCTTCGCCTTAGGCCGTGACACCGAAGCGCCCCGGCACCTGCAGTCTCGGACAGGTTGGAGGCACGAGCATCGCCGCTCCCGCCCCCGGTTTCCGCGCCCTTTCGGAACCTCATCCGAAAGGGCCGCGAAATCTCTACCTTCGGTCGCTCAACCTCACCCGCCGGTGACGCTGGCGACGTCCACCTTGACGCCCGGCCCCATGGTCGAACTCAAGGCAATCTTGTTCAAATAGGTCCCCTTGGCCCCCGACGGCTTGGCCTTGACCACCGCATCGACGAACGCCTTGACGTTTTCCAGGATCGCCTCTTCCGAGAAGCTCGCCTTGCCGATGCCGCCGTGGATCAGGCCGGCTTTTTCCACCCGGAACTCGATCTGGCCGCCCTTGGCCGCCTGCACCGCCGCCGTCACGTCCTGGGTCACGGTGCCCAGCTTCGGATTGGGCATCAGGCCGCGCGGCCCGAGGATTTTGCCAAGCCGGCCGACCACCGCCATCATGTCCGGACTGGCGATGCAGCGATCGAAGCTCAGATCGCCGGCCTGGACCTTCTCCGCCAGGTCTTCGGCCCCGACAATGTCGGCACCCGCCGCCTTGGCCTCTTCGGCTTTGTCGCCACGGGCGAACACCGCCACCCGCACGTTCTTGCCGGTGCCGTTCGGCAATTGCGCCATGCCGCGGACCATCTGGTCGGCGTGGCGCGGATCGACGCCCAGGTTCAGGACCACCTCGACGGTTTCGTCGAACTTCGCCGTGGCGCCCTGCTTGACCAGCTTGACCGCCTCATCGACTGGAAAAAGCGCTTCTCTGTCGAGCCCTTCGCGGACGCTCCGCAAACGTTTGCCTGCCTTTGCCATCGCCCTACTCCTTGACCTCGATGCCCATCGACCGCGCCGAACCGGCGATCATCAGGCAGGCCGCGTCGATATCATTGGCATTGAGATCCACCATTTTCTGTTCGGCGATCTCGCGCACCTGGTCCATCGTCACATGGCCCGCGGTTTCGCGACCCGGATTGTTGGCACCCTTGTTCAGCTTTGCCGCCTTCTTCAGGAAGAACGACGCCGGTGGCGTCTTGGTGATGAAGCTGAACGAGCGATCGGCATAGACCGTGATCACCGTCGGGATCGGCATGCCCTGCTCCATCTGCTGGGTCTGGGCATTGAAGGCCTTGCAGAATTCCATGATGTTGACGCCGCGCTGGCCCAATGCCGGGCCAATCGGCGGCGACGGATTTGCCTGCCCCGCCGGGACCTGCAATTTGATGTAACCATCTATTTTCTTTGCCATTTGGGTTCCCTAGTCTTGACTTGGTTCAGGGTGCGTGGTGCGGCCATGGCGGGCCTCCCACACGGGTATTGCCGGCCGCGGCCGGCGGTGATCAGGTCTTTTCGACCTGGGTGTACTCCAACTCGACCGGCGTGGCGCGACCGAAGATCGACACCGCCACTTTGAGGCGGGCGCGGTCCTCGTCGACTTCCTCGACCAGGCCGTTGAACGACGTGAACGGACCGTCACAGACCCGCACCTGCTCGCCGACCTCGAAATGCACCGTGGGCTTGGGTCGTTCGATACCCTCTTTCACCTGGTGCATAATGCGCTGCGCCTCTTCCTCGCGGATCGGCGACGGCTTGCCGCCCGATCCCAGGAACTGGGTCACCTTGGGCGTGTTCTTGACCAGGTGGTAGGCCTCGTCGGTCAGATCGACCTTGACCAGCACATAGCCGGGAAAGAATTTGCGTTCGGCGTTGACCTTCTGGCCGCGACGGATCTCGACCACCTCCTCGACCGGTACCAACACCTCCTCAAACAGGTCGCCAAGGCCTTGCACCGCCGCCTGTTCGCGGATCGACTGCGCGACCTTCTTTTCGAAGCCGGAATAGGCGTGCACGATATACCACCGTTTCGCCATGGGCTTTAGCTCCACAGGCTCAGAATGCCGCGCACCGCTTCCTGGAAAACCAGGTCGACAACCAGGAAAAACAACGCCGCAATGAAAACGAACACAAACACCATGCCGGTGGTGATCATCGTTTCCTTACGGGTCGGCCAAGTCACCTTCGAGGTTTCCTGGCGTACCTGTTTGATGAATGCCGCGGGATTGGTTTTCGCCATTTCTGTCTCGACCTATGCTGTCAACGCGGTTTGCCGATGGAATTGCCCTTGCCGCCTGCCCTCGCGGGGCTGGCAGGAGTGGAGGGACTCGAACCCCCAACCCCCGGTTTTGGAGACCGGTGCTCTAGCCAATTGAGCTACACTCCTTTATCTCGCTGGTCCGGCGTCACAACACCAACGGCCGAGCTAGAGCACAGCCCGCAAATCGCGGGCTTTGCCCCGGCCCAGCCGGGCACGCCAAAGAACGAGGGTATATCTGTCACCTTGCGACTTGGCAATCTCCCTTGTGCGTCCGAAGAGCGCAGTTACTCGACGATGGAGGCGACGACGCCGGCGCCGACGGTACGGCCGCCTTCG
>CAYFNG010000027.1:0-17267 GCA_964344385.1 uncultured Sneathiellales bacterium | reverse complement strand
GGCAAACGGCCCGCCACGGCTCGCGGGCATTAGAAGTTTCGCCGTTAGCAGGAGGAGATGAAGTGAGACCAGGTAAAGAATCGAACCGTTTTGATATCCAACACACGATTCTGATCGTGCTATTTTTCTTGTTTGTATCTGCAGCCATTGGAGATGATTTTCGAAGTAAGATTGGGTATCACGTATGGTTTACCAGTTCGCAGGAGATGAGCCTGGCTAGTCAAGTGTTTGAATTGACAAAGGGAGTCGGTGACTGGACTTTGTTTGGGCTACACTGGGATGATGTACAACAAGACGCGAATAGCGCTTATGATTTTTCTGGTATAGACCCTCTTGTCGATGAGGCGAACGTTGCAGGGCTTGAGGTGATTCTGCAAATTATGATGATTCCAGATTTTGCACAATTGGACCATATCAACTCGAATCGCTCTGCGCTTAGAGATGATACCATTAGTCGGCAGAGGTGGTCTTCATTCTGTACTGAGGTTGTAAATCACTTCTATCCATCAGTCAGACATTTTGAGATTGGAAATGAGCCAAACGGTCCTGATTTCTACCAAGTTTACGATGAATTCGGTGTTGGTGGTGCACACGTCTCCTACCCGGAATACTTGCACATCGCTTATGATGCTATGCATGCGGCTGCAGATCTGATTCGTGATGATCCGGACACACTCCCGCTGGTTGTATTGGGGCGTGCACTTGCACCGATCAGGAGGCCCATTTTCTTTAACGACGATCCCGATCTGGGTATTGTTCTTGCAGAAAAGCCAGACGCATTACTTCGTAAAATCTATCACTACATGAATCAAAATGGTGTTGACAAATGCTTCAATGTGCTATCGTATCATCCGTATGGCCCTATTTGGGATAATCGTCCAGATTATCATGCAGATCCCACATTTGTTGTCGTGGATGATGATTTGAACGCTTACGACGAGTACTCTTTGACAGGTACAAGCTCTAGCTGTACATTTATGTATACAAGAGAACTGCACGCTGTCCTTGACTCATTGGGAGATGGCGCGAAGCAGATCTTTGGAACGGAATGCGGTCCACCGCTAAGCACCTTTCACGAACCAGATTCATGGGTAGATCGCTTTTCTGAGGAAGAGCAGGGCTTTTGGGCAGGCCAGTACTTGACGCAATGGCTTGCATGGGATTTTACTGGTCCCTTATTGTGGTGGAATCTGCACTCTCAAAACTACAATCCACCAAGTGATCCTCACCCATATGTTGGTTGGGGTGTTCTCAGGGAGGATTGGTCTGAGCGCCCTGCCTATACGGTTTGGCACGAGTTTGGAAACTCAAGCTCAAATTCGATTGGCTTGCACGTCGGTGTTGGGCCGGAGTTCCTCTTTGAAGATTTTACGGCTGAACTCGCCACGCTTGTATTGTCTGCTGCTGCTATTTCAGACACCATCCGCATCTACCTTCATGCAAAAGACGATGCCTACTACGGAAATCCTGTCTTCCTGCAGCTGGATACGCTCCCTGAAACAGCATCGCTGACATTTCTGGAGGTCATTGGAGTTGGCGAGGAGCTTGACGCGACCGAGCCCGCGTATCCGGGCGACGTCGTGTTAGATGGGCTCTGGGGAAGCCGTCAGTTTATCTTGGGCGAGCAGGTCGGGCTGTCGCTGAAGAACATCACCATTCAGCATGTAAGCAACACAGACACGCCTCGCGATGGAGATCCAACCGTCTACTCATTCATTCGTTCGGATGGGGCGCCGGTACATATTGAGGACTGCCAGTTCATCGACATTGCTACAGGCGGCACTGGCACAATCGATCCGGGTGGCGTGCTCACCTATACTGCGCCCGAAGGCGTTACCGGTCAAGTGACAATTGAAAACTGCCTGTTCGTCGATTGTGTTGGTCCCGTGGCTGGTGTGGCAGATGTGACACGCGGCCAGGTTAGCATTGAGGGCTGCACCTTTCACCAGAGTCTGAGCTCCAGCGGTGAAAGTACTGCATTTCACGCCAGCCAGGGAAGTCTTAGTCTCTCAAGCAGCCTGGTCACGGGCAGCTTGAGTGCATCGGACGCCAGCTACTTGCTTGCGAATGGCTCGACGGCTCAAGTGGCCTTTAGCTTGTTCGATGCTGGGGCATGGGCCGCTGGACAACCCGAGATTGCAGGTGTTACAAGCAACTTGATTTCCTCTCCTGAAGATGCACTTGAGCAGGTGAAGTATGTGAACAGCGAAGATGGGGACTTCCGTCTTCGCTGGGACTCCGTGTGCCTGGATCGTGGCGATCCTGATCCAGGCAAGCTGGACTTCGATCTGACTCGTTCGGATATGGGATGGAAACCAGACTACCCGATCATCGAAATCGAAGGCCTGACGGAGATTGACCAAGCAGGCAACTACCTGATCACGAGCGCTTCCGCCACGATTCAGGGTTCCGAGAATACGGTGATTCCCGATGGAACCACCATCAAGCAGGCGGGAGATTTCTACCTGTACATCAGGGATGCGAATTCATCAGGTGGCTTCGCGATCTCCGTAGGGAGCTCAGATGGTGCAAGAACGTCGTTCGTAGGCTCACCGACGGATGGTTCCATCGTGATCGGCACGGAGGGCACTGCAATCGATGCTGCCGATTGTAGCTTCAGTGGCGTCTTGTTTAACCGTTTTCTGGAAGGCAACTTCCTGCGCTTCCAGAACTGCAACCTGGACCTGAATGGGGCAGGCGGCAATGTGCTTTTTAACAATATCACCCGCGGGGAAATACACTTTGATGAAGTCTGTCGCGGTTCTTTCAGAAATTTCACCTTTATACCTGAACAAATCGATGGTGGAACTCCTGGCATTGGTTGCCTCAACATCATGCATTCTGATATCGACCTGCTGAATGTGGACTTCGATGAAGTCCCAGATGGCTTCTGGTGGAAGGTCTGGCAGAGCGGGACGGCACCCGGTAGTCCGCGGCAGGTCTTTGCGGGTTGTACTTTCCTGTCCAACAATGGGGCTGGGGTCTACCCGCTCTTCACGCATGATGCGGCTCTTACCCTGCATCACAACCAATTCACGGACATTCAGCAGGGTGCCATCTATATGTATACGACCACGCTGAACATGTCGAATGGCGCGATGAACACTTTTGACAAACCAAACAATCTGGCCTATAACGAGTTCCCCATCATTGTCGGCTGGGCTGCCCCGCTTGATCTCCAATGTGGTTTCAACTCTATTACTTATGCGAACATTAACACTGTTGACAAGTTCATTGAGACGGCTTGCTACTCTGGAGACTGGAGCAGCAACTTTTGGGGAAGAACATGTGATCTGCCAATTGATCCCTTTGGCTACCTGCCCTCCTGCGTGAGCCTCGTATCACCAGCACTGTCTTCCTGCCCCGCAACCTTTGTGCCCTGCGATGACCAGATCATCGAGGAAACTCCCCTGTACACGCTGGGCTGTGAGGCCGATGCCGCCTTCAACTACCAGGCGGCCTGTGGCTACTATAAGGCCCTGCTGGTGGAATTCCCGGAATCCAAGTATTGCACGAAGGTGACGGGTTCCATGAAGGCGATTGGCCTGGTCACCCAGTACGGATTGGATTCCTACGGCCAGATTCGTCTCAATCTGGAAGAGGCCGCAGCTGCTTCCGACTCCGTTAACTATGTCCTTTCCGTTTCCCAGCTCTGTGCGGCCTGGTGTGTGGAAGCCCGGCACGGGGACCGTCCGGCAGCCCTTGCGCTGCTTGAAGCCCTGCAGCTTGAGGTGAAGGGCAACAAGGAGGCGGAAATCCTGGTGGCAGCTGCGATCGCGGAAATCGGCAGCTATCCCGAACAGGGCGGGATGAGTGCGGCAGGTCCCGGAATGGACACTGCGCGCATGGAAAGACAACTCCAGCAGTTACGGGCCTTTCAGCTAGCGCTGTTGCCTGAAGGAAGCAGGCCTGCCCTGGAAGACCTCGATGAAGTGACAGAGGAGCTACAGCCGCTGGACTTCCAGCTGATTGGCTGCTATCCCAACCCCTTCAATCCCGTGACCACCATTGAACTGCAGAGCATGGGTGACCTGCCGCTTGTGCTCGAGATCTACAACCTGGCAGGTCAGCGTGTTGCACGGCTTCTGGATGAGCCGATCGCGGCGGGCCACCACCGGGTCCACTGGGATGCAAGCAGCATGGCTTCGGGGATTTACTTCCTGCGAGCGGAGCAGGGAGGAGAACAGCAGATCAGGAAGCTGATGCTGATCCGGTGAGGTGCGCAGGTGAATCGAAGATGAAACTGGCCGGAGGACCCATGAACCGTGGCGTCACTTTGCTCATGCTTGGCTTGCTGAGCATAGTACAATTGAGTACGGCTGCAGTAATCGAGGTACCGGATGACTATCCGCTCATCCAGATGGCCCTTGATTCCTGTTCAAGCGGGGACACTGTGCTGGTTGCCCCTGGCCACTACTTCGAGCGGCTTGAGATCCCTGAGCGCAACCTGACCCTGGCCTCGCATTGGCTGCTTACCGGGGATAGCCTGCATATCCGGCAGACGATCATTGATGCCGATTCCCTGGGGCGGGTGATTCGCACCCGGACGGGTAATGGCGGGAATCGTCTGATCGTGGATGGTCTGACCATTTGCGGCGGAGTCAATACGGAGCAGTCGCGCGGTACAGGCATCGAAATCAACGACAACACAGACGTGGCACTACGCAACCTTTACTTCGAAGACAACTATTCCGCCTGGGATGGGGCCTGCATTTTCATTGTGGGCCGGACCCTGGATCCCCCGCGCGCGGAACTAAAAAACATCAAGGGCAGGAATAATCGCTCAATCGCTAGTGTGCTTTCATTGATCAGTGTGTATGTCGAACACACTGCGATTCTTGATGGATTGCATATGGACAGTCTTGACTGTGGCTTGATTACATTTGGAGCAAGCCTGGATACTTGTGTTGTGCGTAACATACGCACAACACACAATACTTCGAGCCAGACCATGATAGCTGTCGGAATGGCTAATGCTACTGAAAACAGTTATCAAGAATATGAGAATATCAGCATAACGAATTCAGAATGGCACGGATCACAATTGATAAATATTAGCGGAAATTCAGCAGCCACAGTGAGAAACATCTGTCTTGAAGACAATGTGCGGGTGGGAGATCGGGACGGGTCAGGAAACATGTTCAACCCATCAATAGGAGCAGGAAGTGTATACGATAATCTGATTGCGCGTCGGAGCCGAGGTGCGGTGGTTGGAGCGACGGGCGGAAGTCTTCGGCTTTACAGGTTACCCAACGACGAGCCTTCCCATGGTTACATCCGGAACCTGATTATAGAGGGCAATGTCCTTGGGGACAGTAGCTACACGCCGTGGAATGGCCTTTACTCACCCGCCATGTTAACAGTCAAGAATCTATGCATCGACGGCGCCGTCATCCGGAACAACACGCATGTCCTGACGCCCGGGCCGGAGGATCCGGAATGGGGTGTCTCGGGAGCCTGCCTTATTAATGTGGACGAGCAATCGACGGACAGCCTGATTCTCAAGAACATGCTCTTCGAGCACAACCTGGTGATTGATCGGGACGACAACGATGCCCTGTCCATGCACGGGGCCAACTCGGGACGCTGCATTCAGGTTGAGTCAATATTCGACTATGACTATTTTTTGATGGACAGCCTGGTTTTCGACTCTAATCTGCAACCCAATATGTTTACCGAAGAGCCATATGGGGGGTGGCTGAATGATGGGGCAGATATTGGCAGTCTGTGTTCGGATACAAAACTATATCGGACAAACAGAAGCAGAGCCCAAGTATTTCGCGAATATGGTCTTCCGCAGGAATGATGATGGTGGTCTGCGTACATTCTACGAGGTTGATTTACGCTTCAACAACATCCAGATGATTGACATGCACAGGCAAGCCTTTGACTTGCAGGCACAGCATGTGGAACTGGACAATGGCCTGATTGATGGCTGCACGCCCTATGAGCCACTTCCGATCTACAGCGAGCAGATGCCGCTTCGCCTGCATGTGACAGATTCGGGCATTGTGCGCAATTCGACCATCATCAACTGCACCTCGCCATATGTGGTCATGGCCGGGCTGCGCTACCCGGATTCGGATCCAGGTCCCATTGTCCATTTTGAGAATTGCCTGTTCTCAAACAACGAGTATGACCGTTTTGAAGCGGAAGTGGTGAACTACACGGACACGCCTGGTTGGGATCCCTATGTGTCGGGTAGCTTCAGTAGCTGCTTGCTGCGGGAAGCACCGGATGTAGGTGCCAACAATCTGATTGGACTGGATCCCATTTTCGATGAATTCTGGGGCGCACCCTATCTGGCGGCGGACTCACCCTGTATCGATGGCGGAAATCCCGACAGTGCTTTCAATGACATTGAAGATCCGGCCAATCCGGGCTTCGCACTGTGGCCCAGCCAGGGAAGCACCCTAAACGACATTGGTGTTACAGGCGGGCCGAGATCGGCTGTTATTGACACCCATTGGGTAGATGTCAAGCCGAATCAGTGGGCCTCGCGCCCGCAGTCTTTCACTCTGGGCAAGCCTTATCCGAACCCTTTCAATCCTGTAACACAGGTTCGCTTCTTCATGCCTGCAGAAGGGCATGCGCTTGTCCGCGTGTTTAATCTACAGGGACAGCTGGTGAAAACCCTGCACAATGAAAGGGTTGAATCCGGATCACATACGGTTCTCTTCGATGGCTCAAGTCTGGCTTCCGGCCTCTATCTTGTCGAGGCAGGAAACGAATCCACGCGAGATGTGCAAAAGGTCATGCTTGTCAAATAGGTCTTGCAGGACTTTTGCAAGTTGAATGTGCCAAGGGGGAGTGGGCTCCCCCTTGGTATTTTCCAAACAGGTGCCCTATGCAGATTGGTTTCCTCCTCCTCTTGCTGAATGTTGCCGCCGCTTCGATTCTGGAAGTACCCGAGAACTACTCCACCGTACAAGAAGCTCTGGATGCAACAGCCCAGGGTGATACGGTCCTGGTTGGAAGAGGCATTTGGGTCGAGAATCTTGTCACGCCCGACAGGGAGTTGACTCTGGCGTCCAACTTCCTCTTCAGCCGGGACAGCATGGATATCCAACAGACGATTCTGGATGGCGATTCGCTTGATTCCGTTGTCCGAATCGAAAACACGGGAGGCGCTTGTTTCACTCTTAGGGGGTTTACGATTCGGAATGGACTAGGAACCGATGGACCACTGACGGAAGGAACGGGTGGCGGTGTTCATGTACAACCCTTTTCCTGTGCAATGCTTGAACACCTGGTTGTTGAGGAAAACCACGCTCCGAGGGGAGGTGCAGCCATCATGGCGGTTCTGTGGACCAACGATGTTGAGCAACCGTCTTGCTCTTTCAAGCATATTCGCATCAAAGGAAATCCGCATGAATTGGGTGAATCAATTACCTCTCAAACATTCATTTGGAGTCATGGCCCTGTTGTAATTGAAGACCTGCTTGTCGATGGCGAAAGCCTCTCTGGCCAGGGCTTGGATATATGGGGGACGCCATTGTCTGCGGACAAGGTTTTGCTTCGCAATACGAGCTATAGCCGACTTTCTCTGACGTCATCCTCCGAGGCTTCCTTTCGCAACATCCGAATGGAGCATTGCAACGCCGTCGTTTTCGGGCTTACAGCGGCCGAAGACCCTTTGCATGCGTCCAACGTGCAAATTCGCAACTGCATGTGGGGGGACTGGTGGTCAACGGGTGTAATCATCGACAGCTCCCCGCTATTTCTGGACAGCCTGGTCTTTGAAAACAACCGGATTGTCAGGGGCACGAGCAATGGAAGCCTCATCTCCACCATGCGGATTTCTTCTCACCAAGCAGGTGGACTGCTGAGCAACACGCTGATTCGCCAGAACATGGTAGGGGATAGCATTCCCCAGGAGGCAGGGGAGGAAGATGGCTATGCAAGCTGGGTAAGGCTGCTTGACCTCCGGCAGATAAATGTCAGAGACCTCAGGGTAGTCGACAATGTGATTCACGATCGATGGATCACGCAATCGGCACAGCGCTATTCACGAAGGGGCGTGTTGGCCCTTTATGAAGGAGGAGAATACAGCATTTTCGAGGATGCCAAGTTTGCAAACAATCTGATCGTCGACCACACGGAATTCTCACCCTCAGACCCGGACGGACACCCCGCAAACCAGGGCAGATCCATTCGATTTGGTTTGGGCCGCTACAATGAGCAGAACATCCCCACGGACACCACAATCATCCGGAACGTGATCTTTCAAAACGAACGATCGCCGAATCATGTACCAGAGGCCGGCGGAATCGGGCACATGAGTGTGGGAAGCGTGATGGAAGTGAATTGTAGTTGGTGGCATTCCGTTCTGCTGGTGGAAAACATCACAGTCAAGGATTGCGATGATGGCGGCATTTACATGTTCCTGCAAGGCGCGAACACCACCATCCGAAACATTGAGGTCGAGAATGTATCACGAAGAGGTTTGTTCATAGAAGACTGGAATGCCTTTGAGGGTACACACGAAATCTCCAATGTCTGGATATCCGGTGTGCATGAGCAGGATATGTATTTGCCCTATCCCTACACTTGGAGTTACCAGCAACCTATGTCAGTCTACGGAAGCGGTGATGTTGTCCAAGTATCCAACGTTACGATTGAAGCATGCAGTACCAACGTTATGATGCTTAGCGAAGCGACTTGGATAAATTGCACGATAACCGACAACCAATTCAACTACTTCTATTCGCCAATGGAATCATGCTGTGACGAGAGCTTCTTCATGTATTCGAATTTGCCTGTTGATGTCCCTGGCCAACACTTGATGTTAAGTGTGGATCCTGTCTTTGATAGTGAACTTGGAGCGCCTTACCTCGACGCATCCTCGCCGCTAGTTGATGCCGGGAATCCAGACGCACGGTATCACGATGTGGCGGACCCAGAGAATCCGGGCTGGGCGCTTTGGCCATCACAGGGTGGGCTTCGAAATGATATTGGCTACACGGGCGGTCCCCATGCTGCAATCCCGGACACCAGCTGGGTGGATGTGGAGCCAAATGATCCAGATCTCAACCCGGCTGGCTTTCATTTGGGCGATCCTTATCCGAATCCATTCAATGCTACGGCTCAAATAGGCTTCCTGCTGGACTCTCCTACGCATGTCCTGCTAACCGTTCACAACATGTTGGGACAAAAGGTGGAGACACTGATTGACGAAACAAGACCTGCAGGCAGGGGCACGTTCCTGATGGATGGTAGCCCGTGGGCTAGCTGTGTATATTTCATCACGCTCGCTGCTGCGGGTGAAGTCAGGACAAAGAAGGTTTTGCTGCTAAAATGAGACGGCAGTTAACAATCACTTGCAATGGATCCGCGGCGTGTCACGTCGTTTGAGGCAAACGGCCCGCCACGGCTCGCGGACCATAGAAGTTTCGCCGTTAGATCAAAGTAACCCTAGGATTTATTCAATGGAATACGTAAAGCCTGAAATCATAAGCCTCAAGAATAGTAGCGAATACAATGAAAAATGGCTTCAATCTCGCATAGAAGAAGATCCATCAATTTTGGGCATAGGTGAGCTTGACTTTAGAGATTCAGAAAAAATTTTATTGTGGTGGTAGGTTAGATACAATTCTCTATGATCCAGAATATAAAAAAACGTTACGAGGTCGAAATCCAATTAGGGAAAACCGATGAATCCCATATCATTCGAACAATCGAATATTGGGATATAGAACGAAAGAAAAGTCCTCAATATGAACATTGTGCGGTCATTGTGGCCGAAGACATTACCAGCAGGTTTCTTAACGTAATTTCATTGTTCAATGGCTTTATCCCGCTTGTGGCAATACAGGTTAAGGCCGTGAAGATTGGTGATGCAATTTCACTATTTTTTAGCAAGGTGCTGGATGAAAACAAATTTGATCTATTAGAAGAAGATACTGCATCAGAACCAACAGATAAGGACTACTGGGAAAAGAAAGCCACAAAAGAAAGTTTAAAACTTACAGAGAGAATTATGTCCTCTCTTGCAGAAATAAGCGAGGAATACAGCCTAAAATACAACAAGCACTACATAGGTCTTGCTAAAAACAACATTGCCAACAACTTCATCTCATTTGTACCAAGAAAATCTGCTGTTTTACTTCATATTAAGTTAGGAAAAACAGATGAGATAGATGCTATTATTGAAGAGTCTGATTTGGATTCATTGGCTTATGATAAACAGTGGAATCAGTACAGGCTGCGAATCAAAGACAGTGACCTGAAAAATAATATAGAAGCGTTGAAAAACTTGGCTTTACAAGCAAAGAATGCATACATGAGCTAACAAATGGCTGCACCGGACATTCAAAGCTGCAGCGTTCGTTCCTCACTCTGCAGCTTTTGGCTGCTGGTGGGCCCAAGCGTTAGACTGAATTGGACAATCCATTGGTAATGTTACGGGCAACAGCCAAACTGCACAAGTTCTTCGAGCTGGATCCGGTTTCAAGCTTGTCCACAGAGACGGCATTGGGAGATTGGTATGTCAATCGCGTCCATCTCGGTCGCCAGCCTGTTCTCTTGTTGATTTGCTCCAGGACATTCTTGCCAATTGTGATTCCGGCAAAGGATGTTCGCTCATTGCCCGTAAGGCTTCCTGAACTTGTTCAGAAACGTCTTGGCCGATTACCGATTGAGCCAAGCTTGATCGAGGCAGAAGTTGCGGCAATGAAAACGGTTCGCGTTTCGAAAACAGAGGATCGTTCCGTTCTGGGCATTTTGAACGAGTTTGCGAAGTCCATGAAGCTTATTCGGATGTACTACTATCCGGATAGGACCATCGAAGAGCTCGAGCAATCGCTGGGTGAAACACCTTGCACGGTCAAGACCCGGCCAAAGGAATGGATTATCCCCAACCTGACAACCTGTGAAGTTCTTCGAGATCGGTGGCAATCTACCGTGATGAGCGAATGGTCTTGAGAATAATCACGCATTGCGTTATTATCGACCATGATCAAATCGTTCAATTGCGCGAAAACGAAGCAGCTGTCTGGCGGGCAGTTTGTCCGGAAGTTCGATTCGTTTGCGCTCGTTGCACGGCGAAAGCTGCGCCAACTTGAAATCGCAAATGTGCTTGACGATTTGCGCGTTCCGCCTGGTAATCGATTGGAAGCGTTGAAAGGCAATCGCAAAGGTCAGCACTCCATTCGGATCAACGATCAGGTTCGGATCTGTTTTCGTTGGACGGTCGCGGGGGCGGAAGACGTAGAAATCGTGGACTATCATTGACGGGAAGAGCCATGAAGATGTATCCGCCTATCACACCAGGTGAACTTCTCAAGGAGGAGTTCCTGACTCCGCTTGGCATTACCCAGTACCGTCTTGCCAAAGAGATTGGCGTACCTGCACAGCGGATCAGCGAAATCGTGCATGGACGCCGGTCGATCTCTGCCGACACGGATCTCAGGCTGTGCAAGTTCTTCGGATTGTCGAACGGGTATTGGCTTCGTGCGCAGGCTGCATTTGATACGGAAGTAGCTGCTAGGTCATTGTCGAAAGAGCTTTCCAAGATTCGAACGTGGGAACAGATTTCACAGGCATCTTAAGATTAAGTCTAACAATCACTTGCAGTGGCTCCGCGGCGTGTCACGCCAGTTGCTTCGCAACTGTCCCACCACGCTTCGTGGGCATTAGAAGCTCAACCGTTAGAACGTCTCAATAAGTCAGTGAAAACTCAGGCTGATTGGCGAGTTGCAGGGGGATGATTGCGGCAGAGCAGCGGAGAATTCTTTTGTCTTTCAAGATGCCCATTTGATGTTTGGCTTCTTCTTGGTTTTCGCGCAGTCCTTGAGAAACAGGTTGATCAATGTCTGGTAGGGAATGCCAGACTCTTCCGACAGCTCCTTGAAGTAGGCAATGATCTCAGTCTCTAGACGGATCGTAATGGGCTTTTTCAGCTTTTTCGCGTAAGGGTTCGCGCGGCCCTTTGAGAAGTCGTATTGCTCACGCATGATAAACCTGTTGTTGTTGCTGGCTGCTTCGTGTTTCGTGGCTTTCCGCGCGGAGAAGATCCGAATGATCTCTGTATCTTCTCGGTAGCAATGGCAAACCACAAGCAGTCTCGGTTTTTCACTAAAGCCAAGCAGAATGAAACGATCTTCGTCTGCTGAATGGTCTGGGTCATCAATCAAGATTGCCCGTTCGTCAGAAAAGACTGTTTGGGCTTCCTCAAATCAGACGCCATGCTTCTGGACATTGGATGGCTGCTTTGCTCGCATCCCATGTGAAAGTGATTGGCTGCATTGGCTTAGAGTAGCATCATTACGATGTATGTACAAGAGGTTTTTACGTGCTTGGAGATTCCTCTGGTTAGGGATACAGCGTTCTAACAATTACTTGCTAATGTCCCGCCCAGCAGGTCACGGTCTCTTCGCCTTAGGCAAAGAGCCGCTTGCGCGGGCGCCGCTGACCGGGCAATGGGCGCGAAGCGCGCCACATTGCCTTCAACCGGTTCGCTACGCGAACCCGCAAGACATCCAGGGCAATTCCGACTCATCGGCACACCCACGCAAGCCACAAAAGTTTGGCCGTTGAACCGAAATTGCATTGACAATAGGCACTACAAATAGTAGTCTGTGAGTAACATAATGTAGTGGGCAGCTGAAGTGCCTGAGTCCTTCGATTTTTATCGCCTATTCCCGAATCCTGCAGTGCTGGATGCACTTGGGTTGTTGGTGACCAATCCCCAGCATCAATATTATCAAGCCGAGATCGCAAACTCTATAAACTGTACAACCCTGCAGGTCCAGCGCGCGCTTGGTCGTTTAACCGATGCGGGCCTGGTGTTTGTGGAGCGGAGAGGAAAGCAGGTATTTTACCGGGCTAACGAAAATCATCCGGCATATGAAGGGCTGCGGATGGTTGTTCGCAATACGATTGGCCTTGGCAACAAATTGCGCGAAGCACTTGTCCAAGCCGGTGATAGTATTGCGTTTGCGTTTGTTTTTGGCTCTGTCGCTGAAGGACTCGAGGGTTCAAACAGTGATGTAGACCTTTTCGTCGTTGGAAGTGTGCGAACTCGCTTTCTGGCAGAACTCATTGGCCCAGTCAGCAGGCAGTTTCAGCGTGAAATTAATCCTGTTGTTTATCCTGAAGCTGAACTTCTTGAAAAAGCGGCTAAGGAGAATGCGTTCATAAAACGAGTACTGTCAGGAAAGAAGCATTGGCTAATCGGGGATTCGAATGAGTTTAAGCGTCTGGTTGCGTGAAGGCAAGCTACGGCAACACGAGACGACGAAACAGGAAATCTATGATTTGTTTCAAGTTGTGGATCGTGACATTCGTGATTCAGGGATTTCTGCCCTTTCGCCTGATCGTCGCTATATGACCTCCTATAATGCTGTAATGCAACTGGCCACGATTGTATTGCGGGTTTCTGGATATCGAAGTTCAGGCCTTGGCCATCACTGGATAACGTTCCAAGCTTTGCCATTTGTCATGGGCGACACGCTTCAGGGCTTGGCCGATTACTTCAATGGTTGCCGAAGCAAGCGCAACACTGCAGATTACGATGCGGCTGGTGGGATCTCGGATTTGGAAGTTGCAGAGCTTTACAACGAGGCCCTTTTGTTTCGAAGCCAAGTAATCAATTGGCTGCGGGAAAGCCATTTGGATCTGATTCCTGAAGGTCTATCTGATCAGCTTTAGCTGTGGGTTTCGGTGTAACAATCACTTTCAATTGGCCCGCCCAGCAGGTCCCGGACTGTTCCTGCCATGGGAGGAACAGCTGCAGTATGCTGTGCAAACTGCCCTGCTTCTGCGCGGGCATCGAAATGGCGCATTTGGTCTTCGGCCACAATGCGAAAGCCAGTTCGCTTCGCGAAGCCACAGAAGACATTTTTGATGGAGTGGATTCACGGGTTGCGAGAAAGTGCTGTCCGCAAAACACTTGGGCATCGGCGAGACGAAAACTCGATCAGATAAACCGAGTTCGGGCAGTGGAGGAGTTAAGAGTTCCACCAGGAAATCGGTTGGAAGCCTTGCGCGGAAATCGTGAAGGCCAGTTCAGCATTCGAATCAATGATCAGTTTCGAATCTGTTTCCGGTGGGAAGGAGAACATGCTCATGACGTCGAAATCACAGATTACCACTAACACAAAGCCACTCGAGTCATCGCATCTGAAATTGGTCCGGCGCAGGCTTCCGGCCAATCGTCCGCCTACTCATCCTGGTGAGATGTTGCTGGAAGAATTCTTGCGGCCTTTGAACCTTAGTCAGTCGGCCTTTGCAATCCGTCTTGGGATTTCTTTTCCTCGCTTGAACGAGATCATTAATGGGAAGAGATCTGTCACAACGGACACCGCGCTGCGCCTTGCTCAGGTACTGGGAATGCCGGCAGACTTTTGGCTTGGAATGCAGCAGGACTGGGATCTGTGGCATGCTTTGCGTGATGAGCGCACGGATCAGATAACCGAGTTGCAGCCGATCACGAAAAGCGCTTAGGACAGCGCACAACAATCACTTTCAATTGGCCCGCCCAGTAGGTCAAGGCTGTGCAAACTGCCCTGCTTCTGCGCGGGCATCGAAATAGCGCATTGGGTCTTCGGCCACAATTCGCAGAACGGGTTGATTCGCGAAGCCGCAGATCTTGAAAGCAATGCCGAAACATCAGGACACAAAGAGCGCACGCTTTTCAATTCGATGGAGAGCTTTTGGTAGTCATGGAGAACACGAAGGAAATGAACTACTGAGAAAGCACAACTATCCTTTTGCCCTGAAAACAAAGTACACGGCTCCCAGCAGACAGAAGCCAGCATAAAGGTAGTCCACCGAGAGTCGCTCCTTCAGGTAGAAGTAGCTGAAGGGCACAAAGACGATCAGTGTGATGACTTCCTGCAGCAGTTTCAGCTGCCCAACCGAAAAACTGGCGTGCCCGATGCGGTTGGCCGGGACCTGCAGCAGGTACTCGAAGAGCGCCACCGCCCAGCTGAGCAGTGCCGCCACAATCCAGGGTCGCTGCGCCAACTCCTTCAAGTGGGCGTACCAGGCGAAGGTCATGAAGATGTTGCTTAAGACAAGCAGTCCGACGACAGGCAGAAGCTGGCGCATGAAAAAGCCCCCGACGCTTGAATATTGCGCCGGGGGCTTCCTTCGGTTGGGTCGATTTCGAACTACTTGAGCAGCGTCAGTTTGCTGATGCGGGACTCCGCCCCGACACGCGCCTCAAGCAGATAGATACCGGCAGCCTGTCCCGTGGGGGCCCAGCGCATTGTATGATCGCCTGCCGGAATCCAGCCATTGACCAGTTCTTCAACCAGGCGGCCGGAAAGGTCGTTGATGCGCAGCTCAACTTCCGCAGCCTGCTGAAGAAAAAGTGGAATCTGTGTTGCAGGATTGAAGGGATTGGGCCAGGCTGCCCCCAGCGACCAGTCCTGCGGCTGAATCATCGACTCGACGGCAGTGGCGCCTTCGGTGTGCAGGCTACGCACATTGCTCCACTCGCTTTCACCACTAAGGCCAATGCAGCTGACGCGCCACCAGTAGTCCTGATCCTCCTCCAGCACATCGTACAGCACCAGATAATGCTCGGTGATTCCACTTTCGTCAATCACCGGGTTCGTGAACTCAGGATCGTCCGCAACCTGCAGCGTGTAACTTTCGCCACCAGCCACAAATGCCCAGACAAAGACGCTGGGGTCCAGATTGAAGTTCTGGGAGCCATCCAGCGGTGTGGCCTGCTCGGGGGCCGGCGTGCTCTGCCAGTATTCGGTTGTGAATTCCGCCGCCGGCGACCAGGGACTCCAGCCCAGCTCGCCCAGGGCCCGGACGCGCCAGTAATAGGTGGAATAGTTGGCCAGCTCGTCGGTTATGAAACTGGTCGTTTCCAGATCCTGAACGTAAATCTCGGGAAAGGCAAAACTGGGGCCTTCGTCAATCATCAGCTCGTAGGCAAAAGCGCCGGGGCTTTCCTGCCAGCTGAAGGCCGCCGGCGTGCAGGCCACCGCCTGAGCACCGGCCAGAGGCGACAGCATCTGCGGACTTGCCTGATAATCAACGGGCTCCAGCCCCATGATCACCGCCTGTCCATCGTTGAAGCTCATGCCGCCCGGGCTTAATCCCTCGCTCAGGAACCAGCCATTGTATGCGCCGCCCCAACCCCAGTTGAAGTGGAAGTAGTCGTCATCCCTGTAGCCGTCAAGATTCCAGGCGTGTCCGCCAGCGCTGCCATAGCCCCGGTAGATCATCGGACGGCCGGCATCCAGCTCGGACTGCAGCAGCATGCGCCACTGGGTGGAATTGTAATCGCCACGCTCTTCGAAGCTGGCCGTGCTCTGGAAGCCGAAATGATCTTCCATGGCCGTGCGGGCACTGGGATAACCCCAACCCACGTAGGCGCCGGAGCCGTCCGGACCGTACATCATGTCCACGGCGACACCGCAGTGATAAAGCAGCTCGGCACTTTCGTCGCTGGGTGTATTCGGGTAGATCAGGCTCCAGTCGTAATCTGCTGCTGCAAAATCGACTTCCAGCCAGCCGTAATCGGAATTGTACCCATGGCTACCGACGCCCTGCCGCGGCTGGTTCCAGTAGTACATGACCTGCGCCATGCTGACCGCCACGCAGCCCACCAGCACCCGGCCGCCGGGGCCGGCACCGTCCAGCGGGCAAAGGTCGTTCCAGCCGGTGCCCTGATCCCAGTTGCAGCTGATCAAGGGCTGCACAATGACATCGCGGGAAGCCGACTGCCACTGTCCGGCCAGCAGGCGATCCCACTCGGCGCGGGCTTCGGCGTTGCTGCTGCCCGCAAGCTCGCTCACGCTGCCAGCGCAGGATTCAACAAAGGCGCGGGTTGAAGGCGAGGCCGGCTCAAGCGAAAAGCTGCCTTCCGCGGCAAAACCAAGCACCGGTCGGGCGGCATCGTCGCCGCTTAAAAGCAGAAAACCGGCAGGTGCGAGATGCGCCAGCCAGAGTGGGTTATTCGTAGAGGAAAGAGCCTCAAGGCTCTCAAGCGAGTGCCCCTGAAATTCACCATGACCCGAGATCCAGCCGGAAACCGCATCCAGCGCCATGTCTTCACTAACACTGGCCGCCTGGCTCAGTCCCGCGGCAAGGGCACACAACATCAAGGCTTTTCTGATCGTCGGCATGCTTGTCCTTTCTGACAAACTGAACATCTGGAAAGCTCTCCAGATCCATTTTCCTGCTGAATGGCCACAATCGGGCCCAGCCTGAAGATGGTAGCAAAATTCGGGCCTGTCCGCTTCAGCTTCGGCCCGAAGACGGTCCTGGCTGAAGCGGAGCCGTGCCGATGAATCGGCACTTCG
>CAYFNG010000026.1:0-24027 GCA_964344385.1 uncultured Sneathiellales bacterium | reverse complement strand
GCCAAGTGCAAAAACAAAACATGCCGTGCAAAACCCAACCACGCAAAGGTCTCCAACGTCGCGGATGCCTCCGGCACCGAAGACCAGGCCATCGGCCTCAACATCAGCTCGGCCCTGACCGATACCGACGGTTCGGAGAGCCTGGCCATCACCATCTCGGGTGTGCCAACCGGTGCGACGCTCTCGGCCGGCACCGATAATGGCGACGGAAGCTGGACCCTGTCTTCCGGCGACCTCTCCGGTCTGACCGTGACCCCGCCGGCGGACTCTGACGCCGATTTCACCCTGACGGTCACTGCCACATCGACCGACGGTAGCGACACGGCTTCGACGGTTGGGACCATCGACGTCTCCGTCGCCCCGGATGCCGACGCGCCGACCCTGAACGTCGCGGATGCTTCCGGCACTGAAGACCAGGCCATCGGCCTCAACATCAGCTCGGCCCTGACCGATACCGACGGCTCGGAGAGCCTGGCAATCACCATCTCGGGTGTGCCGACGGGTGCTGCCCTGTCCGCCGGCACCGACAATGGCGACGGTTCCTGGACTCTGTCTTCCGGTGACCTGAGCGGCTTGACCGTCACCCCGCCGGCTGATTCGGATGCCGATTTCACGCTCACCGTCACGGCGACCAGTACCGACGGTTCTGATACAGCCTCGACTGTGGGCACCATTGACGTCTCGGTCGCTCCCGATGCGGATGCCCCAACCCTCAACGTCTCGGACGCCTCGGGCACCGAGGATCAGGCGATCGGCCTGAACATCTCCTCGGCCCTGACCGACACCGATGGCTCGGAGAGCCTGGCGATCACGATCTCCGGCGTGCCAACCGGCGCGACGCTCTCGGCCGGCACTGACAATGGCGACGGAAGCTGGACTCTGTCTTCCGGCGATCTCAGCGGCCTGACCGTGACACCGCCGGCGGACTCTGACGCGGATTTCACCTTGACGGTGACCGCTACCAGCACGGACGGTTCTGATACGGCTTCGACGGTCGGGACCATCGACGTCAGTGTCGCCCCCGATGCGGACGCTCCGACGCTCAACGTCGCGGATGCGTCCGGCACCGAGGATCAGGCCATCGGCCTGAACATCTCCTCGGCCCTGACCGACACCGATGGCTCGGAGAGCCTGGCGATCACGATCTCCGGCGTGCCAACCGGCGCGACGCTCTCGGCCGGCACTGACAATGGCGACGGAAGCTGGACTCTGTCTTCCGGCGATCTCAGCGGCCTGACCGTGACACCGCCGGCGGACTCTGACGCCGATTTCACGCTCACCGTAACCGCGACCAGCACGGACGGTTCTGATACTGCTTCGACCGTGGGGACCATCGACGTCTCCGTCGCCCCCGACGCCGATGCTCCGACCCTCAACGTCGCGAATGCCTCCGGCACCGAGGACCAGGCCATCGGCCTGAACATCTCCTCGGCCCTGACCGATACCGATGGCTCGGAGAGCCTGGCGATCACGATCTCCGGCGTGCCGACCGGCGCCACCTTGTCCGCCGGCACCGACAATGGCGACGGTTCCTGGACTCTGTCTTCCGGTGACCTGAGCGGCTTGACCGTCACCCCGCCGGCTGATTCGGATGCCGATTTCACGCTCACCGTCACGGCGACCAGTACCGACGGTTCTGATACAGCCTCGACCGTGGGCACGATTGACGTCTCGGTCGCCCCGGATGCGGACGCGCCAACCCTCAACGTCGCGGATGCCTCCGGTACCGAGGACCAGGCCATCGGCCTGAACATCTCCTCGGCCCTGACCGACACCGACGGCTCGGAGAGCCTAGCCATCACCATCTCGGGTGTGCCGACGGGTGCAACGCTCTCCGCCGGCACCGACAATGGCGACGGAAGCTGGACTCTGTCCACCGGCGATCTCAGCGGCTTGACCGTGACGCCGCCAGCCGACAGCGACGCGGATTTCACGTTGACGGTGACCGCTACCAGCACGGACGGTTCTGATACGGCTTCGACGGTCGGGACCATCGACGTCAGTGTCGCCCCCGATGCCGACGCGCCGACGCTCAACGTCTCGGATGCCTCCGGCACCGAGGACCAGGCCATCGGCCTCAACATCAGCTCGGCCCTGACCGATACCGACGGCTCGGAGAGCCTGGCAATCACCATCTCGGGTGTGCCGACGGGTGCTGCCCTGTCCGCCGGCACCGACAATGGCGACGGTTCCTGGACTCTGTCTTCCGGTGACCTGAGCGGCTTGACCGTCACCCCGCCGGCTGATTCGGATGCCGATTTCACGCTCACCGTGACCGCGACTTCGACCGATGGTTCTGACACCGCTTCGACGATGGATACCATCGACGTAACGGTGGCGGCGGCGGCCAGCGGTGGGGCTTCGGGCAGTGGTGCCGGGTCGGGTTACGGGGCCGGGGCGAGCGGGTCGGGCAGTGGCGCTGGGTCGGGCTATGGGGCCGGTGCGAGCGGGTCGGGCAGTGGCGCCGGGTCCGGCTATGGAGCTGGCGGATCCGGCAGCGGTGCCGGAACCGGTGCGGGCACAGGTGGCAGCGCGTCGGGTGCTGGTGCCAGCGGCAGCAGCGCGGGCCTTTACCTGAATGGCGGTAACGGTGACGACACCCTAACCGGTGGCGATGACGACGACACGCTGAGCGGCGGTAAAGGCGATGACACCCTGTCAGGCGGCGGCGGTGACGATTCCCTGACCGGCGGCAAGGGCGAAGACACCATCTATGGCGGTTCCGGCAATGATGAGCTGTGGGGCGGCAAGGGTGACGACGCACTGTTCGGCGGCGAGGGCAATGACACCGTCTGGGGCGAGCAGGGCTCCGACCTGTTCACCTTCCAGGAAGGCGACGGCCAGGACACCTTCCACGGCGGCAACAACTGGACCGATACCATCCACGTCGAGGGCGCCGACGGCGGCGCGCCAAGCGGTGACTGGACCGTCGTCCTGGATGACGGCACCTCCTACACCAACAACAGCGCCAGTGGCAGCCTGGACTTCGAAGACGACACCGCCGGCACCATCACCTTAAGCGATGGCAGCGAACTCACCTTCGACGGGGTCGAAAAGATCGAATGGTAGGACCCCGCTCCGCCTGACGCGGAACGCAGTCAAGATCGCCCGGAAGACCGGCCCGAAGGTCGCGAAATGCGACCTTCGGAAGAGCGGGTCGGAACTGCCACGTTCGAGCGAGACTCTCAGCCCCGAAATCCAGCCTGAATCCGGCGGAACGACCGACCGGTTTCGATAGGCGGCGGCGCCCGGCTGGTCTATCATCGGCCGCGCCGCCGGCCGCTTTCGGCCCGGCGGAGCCATGCGGGGTTCCTAAGATCAATGCAGAACGGTGAGGGAGGGGTCGACCCGCCGACCCGGTGGGGTCGGGTCGCGCTATATGTCGCTGCCGGCGTCATCGCCGCCTTCCAGGTCGGCAAGGTACCGGCCGCGCTGCCGGCCATCCGGGCCGAGATGGTGCTGGGCTTCGTGGCCGGCGGCTTTGTCGCGTCGATTTTCAACCTGATCAGCGCCCTGAGCGGCGTCGCCGTCGGCGCTACAGCGGATCGCGTCGGCCACGAGCGGATGATGATCGCCGGCCTGATGACCCTGTGCCTGGGCGGCGTGTTGTCGGCCATGGCACCCGTCCCCAGCCTGTTGCTGGCCGGGCGGTTTTTCGAAGGCATTGGCTTCGTCACCGCTACTGTCTCGGCCCCGTCGCTGATCATCGCCGTCACCGCGCGGTCCGACCAACGCCTGGCGCTCAGCTTTTGGAGCACCTACATGCCGACCGGTTTCTCGGCCATGATGCTGGCATCGCCGTGGCTGATGGTCGACCTGGGCTGGCGCGGCACCTGGTTGGCCAACGCAATTCTGGTTGGGCTGGTGACCGGGTTTATCTTGAGGACCACATTGCGATCCCCCTTGCCGGCCGGGCCGCCCAAGTCCCCGCAGCCATTGCGTGATTTGAAACAGGCCTTTTCCGTGCCGGCCCCCTGGGCCATGGGCGGCGCGTTCGGCCTTTACACGACGCAGTGGTTCGCCATCACGTCCTGGCTGCCGACCTTCCTTGTCGACGCCCAGGGGCATTCCTTGAACTCCGCCGCCGCCTTCGGTGCCCTGGTGGTGCTGGTCAACGTCCCCGGCAACCTGCTGGGCGGTTGGTTCCTCAGCCGCGGCGCGCCGCGCTGGCTGTTGATCGCCGTCTCGTTCGTGGTCATGGGAGGCTGCGGTTTGGGCCTGTTCGCCGGCGAAGTTCCGGCCATGGCAAAATACGGCCTGGCCCTGGCCTTTTCCTTTCTTGGCGGCATGCTGCCCGCCAGCCTGCTGGCGGCGGTGCCGGTGCTCAGCCCGTCGCCGAACCTGGTCGGCGCCTTCAACGGCGCCATTGTGCAAGGCGCCAATATCGGCACGTTCCTTGGGCCACCGCTGCTGGGCGCGCTGGTCGCAACCTATGGCGGCTGGCAGGAAAGCGGCTGGCTGATGCCGGCGGCCGGGCTGGCCGGACTGGCCGTCACCGCCGTCCTGGCCACCGCGGAGCGGCGCCAGTGAGCCGGGGATCGCAGCCGTGGCGGCGACCGTTGTCAAAGGGTGACGCCCTGTTGCTGGCCACCACCCTGGTCTGGGGCATGAGCTTTCCGTTCGGCAAGATCGTCCTGGCCGTTGTGCCGCCGCTGGGTTACGCCTCCAGCCGGTTCCTGCTGGCCGGTTTTGTCCTGTTCACCGTATTGCGGGTCCGCCGGGTTCCGCTTGCGATCGCACGCCGCGATGTGGCGCGTCTGCTGCTGACCGCGCTGGTCGGGTACACCGCGTTTCAAGGCGTCTGGTCGGTGGGCCTGTCACACACGACGGCGGCCAAGGGGGCGATCCTGATCTCCACCTCACCGATCTTTGCTGCCCTGATCGCAACCGCGTTGGGGCATCGGCCCCGGGCCCTGGCCTGGCTGGGCATCGCATTGTCCTTTGCCGGCGTGTTCCTGCTGATGAACAACAGCCTGGACCGCTTGACCCTGGCCGGCGGCACCTGGATCGGCGATGCCATGTTCTTAGGCGCCGCGGTCCTGTGGGCCTGCTACACTTTTCTGGCGCCGCCGCTGTTGGCCGAATATGGCGCCCTGAAGACCACGGCATATGCGATGTGCATCGGCGCCGGCCTGTTGTTCCTGGGTGGCGGCCCGGCCCTGGTGACCGATCTCGACTGGTCGGCAGTCGGGCCCAGCATCATTGGGGCCTATGCGTTTACCGCTCTGATTGGCGGTGCTTTGGGCTTTTTGTGGTGGTTCGACGGGCTGGACCGCTTGGGCGTGGCGCGCTCGATCCCCTATATGTACCTGGTGCCGCTGTTCGGGGTGATCGGTGCGACCCTGTTGCTGGGCGAAAGGTTGAGCCCATTGCAGATCGCCGCCGGCGGCATCATCCTGTTCGGCATTGCTTTGACACGACGAGGGACCGCATGAAGGTGTATTTTTTCGATGATTTCGAGCTTGGCGAGCAGATCACGACGCCGGCGATTTCGGTAACCGAAGCCCAGATCATCGATTTTGCCATGGCCTTCGACCCGCAGCCCATGCACCTGAACCGGGAAGCGGCCAAGGGTTCCCAGTTCGGCGACCTGATCGCGTCCGGCTTCCACAGCATGGCACTGGCCATGGGCACCTTTTTCAGGACCCGCTGTATCGAGGCGGCCAATATCGGCTCGCCCGGCATCGATCAGGTGCGCTGGCTGAAACCGCTCAAACCCGGCGATACCATCCACCAGGTCGCCACGGTGACCGAGCTGCGGCCCTCGCGGTCCAAGCCCGACCGCGGCGTGGTGCGCATGATGCACGAGACGTTCAACCAGGACGGTGAACTGATCATGACCATGGATGTCATGCATCTGATGCTGCGAAGGCCTGAGGAAGCCTAGAGCAGGTCTCAATCGGCGTCGGAATGGGCCGCCTGCTGCCGGGCCGGAGATTCACCGGACTGTTCCAAAATCGCGGCCGGCAGGCGGCAGGTCACCTCGGTGCCCTCGCCCGGCGCCGACGCCAGGTTGACCGTGCCGCCGTGAAGCTCAATGAAGCTCTTGACCAGCGACAGGCCAAGCCCGGCGCCCTTGTGCCGCGAGGCCTGCGGGGTTTTCTGGAACTTGCCGAACACCCGTTCCTGATCGGCCATGGCGATCCCGACCCCGGTATCCGTGACGCGGAATTCCAGGCCATCCTCGTCGCGCGCCACGTCGATGACGATGGCGCCATTGGCCGGCGTGAACTTGATGGCGTTGGATAGCAGGTTGAATATCACCTGTTTCAGCCGGCGTTCGTCGGCAAACACCGGGCCGATCGATTTCGGGCAGCGGTTTTCGATGGTCAGCCCGTTGTAGCGGGCGCGTTCGGCGATCATCCCGACGACGCTTTCGACACTGTCATAAAGATCGAAATCGTCCGGTTCCAGGATCATGTAGCCGGCTTCGATGGTCGCCAGATCGAGGATGTCGTTGATCAGGTGCAGAAGCTGGTTGCCGGAATCCAGAATGCCTCGGCCATATTCCAACTGGCGTTCGGTCAGAGGACCGAAATACTGGTTGTTGAGGATTTCGGCGAAGCCGATGATCGTGTTCAGCGGAGTCCTCAGCTCGTATGACACATTGGCGACGAATTCGGACTTCAGCCGGTCCGCTTCTTCCAGAGCCTCGTTGCGTTCCCGGAGCGCCCGTTCGATCCGGGTGGTGTCGGTCACGTCGAGATAGGTGAACAGCACCGCGCCGTCCGGCAGCGGCATGGTCGCATAGTCGATGACGGTACCGTCGGGCCGGTCGATGCGGCCGCTCTGCGGCAGCCGCTGCATCGCGGCGCCGATCATGCGTTCGCGCAGGTCTTCCCATTCGGCCTCGCGCGAATAATGGGTGCGAAAAGCCAGGGCCACGTCGTTGATATGGACGTTCTCGATGATCCGGTCGTCATCCAGGCCCCAGATCTGGATGAAGGCGGGATTGAACAGCTTCAGCCGGCCGTCGGAGCCGAACACGGCCACGCCTTCGTAGAGGTGGTCCAGGGTGGCGCGCTGCACCGCGATCAGGACATTGTGGTTGCGTTCCAGCACCAGTTGGTCGGTGACGTCTTCGTAGACGAACAGCAATCCGCCCAGGGGGTGCGGCGTGATCACCGACCTGAGCGTCCGTTCGTCCGGCAGATGCATCAGTTCTTCCTGCGGCGCGATCACCGATGTGAAAAGGTCCATCTGGGTCCGCTTGAAAGCGCGGAAGTCGGCCTGTTCGGGCAGCCGGCGCTGTTCGCGCAGCACTTCCAGCACTTCGTCGAACCGAGGGTGTTCGTCCAACCAGCTTTCGCTCAGTCGCCACAGCCGTGAATAGGCACGGTTGTAAAGCTGCAGCCGCTTGTCGGGCCCGTAGATCGCGATCGCGGTGGTCAGGGCCTGCAGGATTTCGCCGTGCGCCCCGGTATGCCGGGCCAGATTGGTGATCGCCTCTTCGCGGTCGCTGACGTCCAGGGCCCAGCCGACCGTGCCGTCGCCATCGGCCAGCGGTGCCTCGAATACGTCGAAGGTGCGCCGTTCGCCGGCCACGACGAAGTTGCGCTTTTCGCATTCGACCTTACCGCTGGCCTTGGCCTGATTGGCCAGGTTCCGCGGCCGGTCCTGCTGGGCGCTGGAGGCAAGTTCGAGTTGCTGGGCAACCACCTCGTCTTCACCGGTTTCGAAGATCCCGGCATAGGCCGTATTGCACCATGCCAGGCCAAAACCACCGTCACGGCGCCAGACCGGCAACTGCGTGGTGCCGGTGACTTCCAGCAACCGGTTTCGCTGGTCGGCAACCGCCTCGGAGGATTTTCTCAGGTCGTTAACGGCCGCCCGCTCGCCGCTGACATCGCGCACCCAGATCGCGGCCCCGCCGTCGCTCAACGGCGCACCGGTGACTTGGAAATAACGATCGCCGCTTTCGGCCGCCGCATCGGTTTCGAAACGGCTGGCCTGGGCCAACAGCTCGGCCTGTGCGGCGGCGACCCGTTCCCGGCCATCAGCGTCCAACCCCGCGAGGAAAGCTTCGAACGATGCCGGCGCCGCGCTGCCGTCCGACGGCGTCTGCCAGTGGCAGAACCTGGACGAACCATCCTTCGACCAGCTGAACAGGCCGCCGGCATGTGAACCGATCAGGGCCGCGAATTCAGCCTCGGCGGAGCGCCGGGCCGCCAGGGCCCGGTGCGCCGCCTGCTTGGCTGCCTGCCCGCGAAACCAAAGCCACAGCCCGACCGCCACCAACAAGCCGACCGCCAGCCAGGGCAGCCACAGGGCCACCGGCGTGACGTCTCCCGGCGCGGCGGCCGCCACCGCCGGCACGGCGGCAAACACCGAGGCGAGAAAACCGCTGGGGCCAAGGCCTGTCATCGGGCTATGTGCGACCTCCTCGTCAGTAGCGATAGAGTTCCGGTTTGAACGGCCCGTCCTGCGAGACGCCGATATATTCGGCCTGTTCCGGGTTCAACCGGGTCAGCTTGGCGCCCAGCTTGCTCAGATGCAGGGTCGCGACCTTCTCATCCAAATGCTTGGGCAGGGTATAGACCTTGCGTTCGTAGTTCTGTGACGACTGCCACAATTCAATCTGAGCCAGGACCTGGTTGGTGAACGACGCGCTCATCACGAAGCTGGGATGGCCGGTGGCGCAGCCCAGATTGACCAGGCGTCCCTCGGCCAGCACGATCAGCCGCTTGCCGTCCGGGAACTCGACTTCGTCCACCTGGGGCTTGACGTTGTGCCATCGGTAGTTCCGCAAGGCTTCAATCTGGATCTCGGAATCGAAGTGACCGATGTTGCTGACGATCGCCCGGTCTTTCATCTGGCGCATGTGGTCCAGCGTGATGACGTCCATATTGCCCGTCGCCGTGACGAAGATATCGCCGTGCGGCGCGATGTCGTCCATGGTCGTCACTTCGTAACCTTCCATCGCCGCCTGCAGGGCACAGATCGGGTCGATCTCGGTGACCACCACCCGGGCGCCCTGGCTGCGCAGGCTGGCGGCACTGCCCTTGCCGACATCGCCATAACCGCAAACCACCGCCAGCTTGCCGGCCAGCATGACGTCGGTGGCCCGTTTCAGGCCATCGGTCAGGCTTTCGCGGCAGCCATACAGATTGTCAAATTTCGACTTGGTGACCGAATCGTTCACATTGAACGCCGGGACCGCCAGGGTGCCGGCCTTTTCCATGTCGTAGAGGCGATGAACGCCGGTGGTGGTTTCTTCGGACAGGCCCCGCACCCCTTTCATCAGGTCCGGGTACTTGTCGTGCATGACCGCGGTCAGGTCGCCGCCATCGTCCAACAGCATGTTGGGGTGCCAGCCATCGGGGCCGTTGATGGTCTGTTCGACGCACCACCAATATTCCTCTTCCGATTCGCCTTTCCAGGCAAAGACCGGCACGCCGGTGGCGGCAATCGCCGCGGCCGCCTGGTCCTGGGTCGAGAAGATGTTGCAGCTGGACCAGCGCACCTCGGCGCCCAGTGCCGTCAGGGTCTCGATCAGAACCGCGGTCTGGATGGTCATGTGCAGGCAGCCGGTGACGCGGGCGCCGGACAGGGGCTTGGTCGTTCCGTACTCATCGCGCAGCGCCATCAAGCCCGGCATTTCCGTCTCGGCGATCGCGATTTCCTTACGGCCCCAACCCGCAAGGGAAATATCGGCAACTCTATAGTCGGTGGTATCGGACATGCGTCACTCCTGCCATCCATCGGAATAGGTTTTGGTCGGGCTGTCTTGCGTCAATCCGCATACTGCCTGTGAGACGACCAAGGAAGGTGATTCCGCTGTATATCAGTGCACCGACGGCACCGCAATAATCGCGTCCGAAGGCGTTAACAGGCGGTTAACAACTACCACTTTCAGGCGCGACAACCCCGATTTCCCACCGGTCAAACCGTCACGCGCAAAACTAGCGGGTTGCCGCGACGATGATCATCGGCAACAGTCACGGTCCACCAACCAGGATCGGGAAGCCGCCCTATGGATGTCACCAGTGCCATGCGCCGCGCCGCCGGCTATTTCGCCGACCATGAAGCCGTCGCCCAGGAAGGGGCAAGCCTGACCTTCGCCCAGGCCTGGTCACGCGGCGTGCAAGTGGCCAATGGGTTGCGGGCGATGGGCCTGGAGCCGGGCGATCGCATCGGCACCCTGGAAGGCAATACCGTCGGCGCCGCCGACCTGTTTCTCGGCGCGGCGATCGCCAATCTGGTGCGGGTGCCGCTATATGCCGGTAACAGCAGAGAGGCGCATCGGCACATGCTTGGCCATACCGGCTGCCGGGCCCTGGTCGTCGAACAGGCCCTGCTGGACCAAGTGGCCGGGTTGACCGAAGACCTGCCGGACCTTGCCCATGTCCTGATCCGCGACGACGGCTACGAGGATTGGCTGGCCCGGCAGGACACCACCGACCCAATGCTTGCGGTCGCGGACGAAGACCCCTTCGTGATCCGCCACACCGGCGGCACGACGGGCCTGAGCAAGGGGGTCGCCTACAGCCACCGCGCCTGGCTGGCGGCGGGGCGCGACTGGTTCTACAGCTATCCCCCGGTCCAGCCCGACGATACCTGCCTGCATATCGGCCCGATCGCCCACGGCGCCGGTTATCTGTTCGTGCCGATCTGGCTGGGCGGCGGCCGCAACCTGTTGGTCAACGGGTTCGACCCGACCGCCTGCCTCGACCTGATGGAAACCGAAAAGGTCGCCTACACCTTCATGGTCCCGGCCATGGTCACCGCGCTGCTGCAGGATGGCTCGGCCGAGGCCCGCGACTGGTCCCACCTCAAGAGCCTGTTGATCGCCGGGGCGCCGATCACCGACGATGCCGCCCTGGCCGCCCGGGCCGTATTCGGCGATGTCCTCTACCAGGCCTATGGCCAGACCGAGGTCGCCCTGGTCGCGATCATGGGGTCAAAACAATGGTTCGCCGAGGTGCCGGGCTCGACGCCCTTGCGCGCCTCGGGCCAGGCGCTGCCCTTTGCCGGCCTGGAAATCCGCGGCCCCGACAACCGGCCCCTGGGCGCCGGCGAGGTCGGCCATATCGCGGCCCGTTCGGAAGGGCAGATGACCAGCTATTGGAACAATCCGGAAGCCACCGCCGAGACCCTGGTCGACGGCTGGGTGCTGACCGGCGACATGGGGATGATCGATGGCAATGGTTATCTCTACATGCTGGACCGCGCCGGCGACGTGATTTCCAGCGGCGGGCAGGTGGTCTGGCCGACCGAGATCGAAAACGCCGTCAGCAGCCACCCGGCGGTGGTCGAAGCCGCCGCCTTCGGCGTTCCCGACAGCGAACTGGGCGAAGCGGTCGTGATCGTCTGCGTGACCGGTGGTGAGGACAAGGTGCCGCTGGAGGAGCTTTCAGAGCTCGCGGCCCCCTTTCTGCCCGCCGGGCTCACCCCCATCATAAGGCTGAGCAGCGACGCCCTGCCAAAGAGCCCGGTCGGCAAGGTCCTGCGCAGCGTTTTGCGCGATCGCTACCGGGACTGAAGGCCCGGCTCCAAGTCCCGATAGACGTCCAAACTGTCGGCAACGAACTTCTCGACCGAAAATTCCGCCACGGCAAAGGCGCGGGCGGCATCGGCAAAACGGTGCCTAAGTGCCGGGTTGTCGATCAGCCGGCCGATCGCGTCCGCCGTCGCCGGGCCGTCGCCGACCGGAACCAGGAAACCGGTTTCACCGTCGCGGACCACTTCGCGGCAGCCCGGTGCATCCGCCGTGACAATGGCGCGGCCGGTGGCCGCGGCCTCGATCAATCCGCGCGGCAGGCCTTCGCGGTATGACGGCATGCAGATGATATGGGACCGTGCCAGGCTGGCCGGCATGTCCTGGCTGAAGCCCCACCATTCCACCAGCCCGTCCCGCTCCCAGCCGCGAATCTCATCCTCGGGCACCGAGGTCGGGTTGATCGGGTCGTTGCGGCCGACCAGGACGAAACGGGCCGGCGTGCCGCGGGCCTTCAGGATCCGGGCCGCCTCGACGAACTCCCTGACCCCCTTGTCGCCGACGATGCGAGCCGGGAACATCACCGTCACAGGATCTGCCGGCTCCGGCACCGCCGGGAACGCCTGCATATCGACACCGCAGCCCTTGATCATCACGACGATCGCCGGGTCGACCAGCCGCCGCGCCTGAAACAGCGCCAAATCGTCCGGGTTCTGGAAGATCGCCCGGCCGTGGGCGTGGGCCAGCGCGAAGCGGTAGAGTTTGAGCACGATGGCCCGGATGATGCGGGTCTTGGTGCCGGCTGTCAGAAACAGATAGCCAAGCCCGGTAATCGCGCTGACCAGCGAGCGGACGCCGAGCAGGCGGGCCAACGCCCCGCCATAGAGGACCGGCTTCATGGTCACGCAATGCATCAGGTCCGGCTTGACGGTGCGGATCAGCCGCGCCAGGGCCCAGATCAGCTTGAGTTCGCCACCGACCGCCAGGCCGCTGCGCTGCAAGGGAATGTGGTGGAAGGTGAGGCCGGCGGCCTCGATCATCTGGACATAGGGGGCGTCATGGGGCGCCGCGACATGGATCTCGGCGCCCGCCGCCTTGGCGGCCAACGCGATCGGCATCCGATGGGTGGTGAAAAACAGTGCTTCGTTGAGTACGAACAACAGCCGCATGTGACTGACTAGCTACCGCGGCGTTGGAACGACCATTTGAGGATTGTCTCGCGGGTCCGCATTTCGCCGCGCACGGTCAATTGCAGGCAACGCCGTGGACTGCCGGAGCCGCAATAAACGCTGTCCTCGATCCCGATCAGCCCGCCCGAGGCCTGGAACGCCCATTTGGCACCCGCAGGCAGTGCCAATTCGGCCGCCAATCCGCCCGGCGCCAGGCTGGCGGATACATCCGGGTGCAGGTGGAACCGGGCCACGAAATCGAGGCCATTGCGACGCCGCGTCCCGGTCTGCAGCAACTGGTCCTCGCCGGCCAGCCGGGTGCCGGCGCCGTCGAGGTAAAGCCGCCTGGCATGGCGCACCCCGAAGCGATGGTCATAGGCGTCGTGATCGGCACTGACCGCGACCCCGCCATTGCCGTTGTGGCGTTGCGGCCGGGCCGACAGCGGCAGCCGGCCGGCGGCCATGGCCCCGTCGCGCGCCGCATTGGTGTCGGCGACCGTGATCGTCGAATGGGCCGCCGTTGCCGTCAGCGCCTGGGCCCATTCGCCATCCCGTTCCGGGGCCGAACCGCAATTGACCACCAGGCGCTGGCCGGCGGTGCTGAACTCGAAGCTCAAGGGTCCGGCATGTCCGGATGCGCCCGCCGACTGACCGACATCCATCACCGCCACGCTGTCGCCGGCGCTCAGCCGTTCGAACCCGACATGGGGCGCGCTGTCAGGCACCGCACCGCTGGTTTCGGTCAGCACCAGGGCCATGTCGATGGCCGCCGCGTCGCCCTCGGAACCGCCATTGAACAGCGCCAGGCCGCCATCGCCGTGGCGGAAGAACCGCAACACCGGCGTTGCCCGGTCGATGGTATGCTGCAAGGCCTGGGGCGTCGGCTCCCCGGCCGCCACCAGGGCGGTCCGGATCGAGATCAGTTCCCGCACGGCGGCATGATGATGGGTCGGGTTGCGCGATACATGGCCGCCATCGGGGCGGAACTGGCGCGCAAGTTCAACCGGCAACATTTTCAGTCCCAGTTCCAATCGCTTGCGGCCGTCCGACAGCACCGTGCCCGTGACCACCAGTCCGCGGACCACCGCTAGCGCCGAAAGCCCGGTGCCGGCGAACTGGGCGGCATGCGCCAGGTGGCGCGCCTGCAGAGCGATGCTGTCGCGGACGCTGTCCGGGCCCAAATCACCCTTGCGATCGAACAACAGGTCACCACAGGACAGCCAGGCGCTGAGCCGCCGGGCCAGCACATCGGCCCGCCAGGCCAGCGGGTCCCATTTGCGGTGACGCTCGGCCCAGCTTCGCACCAGTGCCTGGGCGTGGCTGGTCGCGGCCAGGCCCGAAGCCGCCCGGAAATGTCGCAGCCATTCGAAGCCGTGCGCCTCCGCCGCCCATGCCTCGCCGACCCCGTCCGCCTCCCAGGGGGGGCGGCCGGGCAGGGTGACTTCCTGGCCGGCAAAGCGGTAGCGGCCACGAAACAGCCGATTGGCGTGATGGGCATCGCCGAACCAGGGGTCTGGTGGCACCGCGGTCAATTCCGGTGCCTTGCGGCCCTTCAGGGTCTGCCAGTAGAGCGCGCTTTCAAAGACCAAGCCGCTGGCGGCACGGCTGAAATGCCGGGCGAAGCTGTCTTTTTCAGCGGACGCCGGCACGTCGGCGTCAGCCCCTTAGGCGGGCGATGTTGTCGGCATAGGCCTCAGGCCCACCGGCGAAGACGCCGGTACCGGCAACCAGTACGTCGGCACCGGCGGCGATCGCGCCCGGCGCGGTGTCGAAATTGATGCCGCCATCGACCTGCAGGTCGATGGCGCGGCCTGTCGCGTCGATGCGGGCGCGTATGGCGGCGATCTTGTCCAATTGGCTGGCGATGAACTTCTGGCCGCCGAAACCGGGATTGACGCTCATCACCAGGATCAGGTCGACATCGCCGATCAGATAATCGATGGCCGCGACCGGGGTCGACGGATTGAGGGATATCCCGGCCCGCTTGCCCAGCGACTTGATCAGTTGCACCGTGCGATGGGTATGGGCACCGGCCTCAGGGTGGACGGTGATGATATCGGCGCCGGCCGCGGCAAACTCCTCGATATAGGGGTCGACCGGCGAGATCATCAGGTGCACGTCGAAGACCTTGTCGCTGTGCGGCCTGAGCGCCTTGACCATGGCCGGACCGAAGCTGATGTTCGGCACGAAGTGCCCGTCCATGACGTCGAGATGGATATAGTCGGCGCCGGCTTCGCTGACGGCGCGGACCTCGGCCCCCAGATTGGCGAAATCCCCGGCCAGCACGGAGGGTGCGATGCGGATGCCCTTGCTCATGGCACTCTCCTACCAGCTTCGCCCCTTGGCCGCAACGGTCAGGCGTCGCGGACCAGGCGGGCGGCAAAGAAACCGTCCAGCCCGCCCAACTCCGGCCAGTGGGCCGGCAGGGTGCGCAGCCAGCCCTGGGTGGTGACGAATTCGGCGGCGCCGCCGACCTCGTCCTCGCGCACCGCCAGGGTCCGGAAATCCGTGTGGTTTCCCAGGAACCGGTCGATGCGGGCCTCGCCCTCTTGCTCCTGCAGGGAGCAGACGCAGTAGACCAGCCGCCCGCCCGGGCGCACCAGCGCCGCCGCCGCATCCAGCAGCCGGTCCTGGATCGCGGTCAGATTGGCGATGTCCCGGGGCCGGCGGTGCCAGGCGACGTCGGGATGGCGGCGCAAGGTGCCGGTGGCGCTGCACGGCGCGTCCAGCAGCACCGCGTCGACCGGCCGCGGTGGTTGCCAGGTCGTGGCGTCCGCCGTGACGGTTTCGGCGGTCAATTTCAGCCGCTTGAGGTTGGCGGCCAGGATTTTCGCGCGCGATTCGGACCGGTCGACCGCCGTGACCCGGGCACCGCCGGCCACCAGTTGCGCGGTCTTGCCGCCGGGGGCGGCGCACAGATCGACAACGTCCATGCCCGGTTTGGGGTCCAGCAGTCGGGCCGGCATGGCGGCGGCGGCGTCCTGTACCCACCAGGCGCCCTGGGCATAGCCGGGCCAGGTTGTGACATCACCGCCACCACGGCACCGCAGCGACCCGGACGGCAATATTTCGGCGTCAAGTTCCTTAGCCCAGTGGCTGGGATCTTCCTTGACCGAGATATCGAGCGGCGGTTCGGCCAAATGACCGTCCGCCATGGCCCGAGCCTGTGCCTCGCCATAGACAGCGGTCCAGCTCTGCCACAGCCAGTCTGGTGTGTTCAGCCTGGCCGGATCCTGTTGGTCAACCCAGGCCCGTCCTTCCCGGTCGAGGCGGCGCAGCACCGCGTTGACCAGACCCCGGCCGGTCCGGTCGCGGCGCAACAAAGCAACCGTCTCATTGACCGCGGCGTGGGGATCGACGCCGAGAAACAGGAGTTGGGTCGCACCCAGGCGCAGGGCGGCCCGGACCGGAGGTGCGGCCTTGGCCAGCGGTCGGGTCAGGCACTGGTCCAGGGCCGCATCGACCTGGCCCAGGCGCCTGAGCGTTTCCGTCACCAAAGCGCGCAGAAAGCCGCGCTCCCGCGGCGGCAGTTTGGCCGCCACCGCGACAAAGGCCTCGTCCAGGGTGCGGTGATCGTCCAGCACCCGGCGCAATACGGTCTGCGCGGTGCGCCGGGGATTGGGTGCCGGGTGTCGGGGACGATCCATGCCCCGTCATAACCGACCGAGGAAGGGCTGTCGACGTCGGGATTTAGCCCCAGGGACCAGTTGCCGTGCCGCTGCTGGCGGCCATCTCGCGCAACCGCTGGACCCGGTTTTCGATGGAGGGGTGGGTCGAGAACAGATTGTCGGCCCGGGCCCCGCTCAACGGATTGACGATGAACAGATGGGCGGTGGCGGGGTTGTGCTCGGCGGCGTGGTTCTCGATCCGCTTGGCCGCATGCTCCAGGTTGAGCAGCGCATCGGCCAGCCAGTTGGGTTCGCCGCAGATCTCCGCCCCCAACCGGTCGGCTTCGTATTCGCGGCCGCGGCTGATCGCCATCTGCACCAGCATCGCGCCCAGCGGCGCCAGGATCATCACAGCGATGGTGCCGATGATGCCCAGCGGATTGTCGCGGTTGCCGCCAAAGAACAGGGCGAAATTGGCCAGCATACCAATGGCACCGGCCAGGGTGGCGGTGATGGTCATGGTCAGCGTGTCGCGGTTCTTCACATGCGCCAGCTCATGTGCCATGACGCCGATGACCTCCTCAGGGCTCATACGGTTGAGCAGTCCGGTAGTGGCGGCCACCGCCGCGTGCTCGGGGCTGCGCCCGGTGGCGAAGGCGTTGGGCTGGTCCTGGTCAATGATGAATACCCGCGGCATCGGCAGTTCGGCCCGCTCAGCCAACAGCTCGACCATGCCGTACAAGACCGGGGCGCTCTGCCGGTCGACCTGGCGGGCGCCGTACATGCGGAGCACCATGTTGCCCGAGTTCCAATAGGCAAAGCCGTTCATCGCCAGGGCCAGGCCCAGCGCGATGACAATGCCGGTCTCGCCGGCCAGCATGAAACCGACCACCAGGAACAGGCCCGTCAGGCCGGCCAGCAGCAATGCGGTGCGCGCGTAGTTCATCGGCTGAAAATCACCTCCGTTTGTGGACCCATCATATGTAGCGAGCCCACCGGCAGCGTCAAGCCAAATGCATGATAACATATTGAAAAATATAATGTTTGTTGTGGAGAGAACTAACCAGGGCTATTTCTCGATGACTTCCACGGTGCCGCCGGCCGCCAGGATGACGGCGTCGGCCATGCCGACGAATAGGCCGTGTTCGACCACCCCCGGAATGCCGCTCAGCTGCGCCGCCAGCCCGGCCGGGTCGGCGATTTCGCCGAACGCCGCGTCCAGGATCCAATTGCCCTCATCGGTGACGAACGGGCTGTCGTCGTTGTGGTGGCGCAGTTCGACCGCCGCCCCCAGTTTTTCAACCCGGGCCCGGACCACCGGTGCGGCGAACTTGATCACCTCGATCGGCAGGGGGAAGGCGCCCAGCCGCGCCTTCTTCTTGCTGGCGTCGGTTATGATGACCAGCCGGTCGGAGGCGCCCGCCACGATCTTTTCACGTAGCAGTGCACCGCCACCGCCCTTGGTCAGGTTGAGGTCGCTGTCGAACTCATCCGCCCCATCGATGGTCAGGTCCAGCCGGGTGACGGTTTCGAAATCGACCAGGGGGATGCCGACTTGGCGGGCCTGGATCGCGGTCACCTCAGAAGTCGGGACGCCACGCACCTTCAGGCCCGCCGCCACCCGCTGCCCCAACAGGTCCACCGCATGGGCCGCGGTCGAGCCGGTGCCCAGGCCCAGGTCCATGCCGTCCTGGACCATTTCCACCGCCCGTGCCGCCGCCTGGCGTTTTTCGCTCTCCGCGCTCATTGCACTGCTCCCTGCTTCCCTGTCGCTTCGTCCAGCGGCCAGCGCGCCCGCGCTGTCGCATCCAAACCGTCCGTCATGCCCAGCCGAAGCCGTTCCAGCCCGGCCCAGGCGACCATTGCGCCATTGTCGGTGCACAGACCGACCGGCGGCAACAGCAATTCGAAACCACGCGCCGCTGCCAGGGCCGCGAATCGGTTCCGCAGGAACCGGTTGGCCGCGACCCCGCCGGCAACCACGAAGCGGTGAGGCGGCTTGTGCCTCTCGGCGAACCAGTCCATGGCCCGGCCGCCGCGCTCGCCCAAATGGTCCGCCACCGCGGCCTGGAAGCCGGCGGCGATGTCGGCGCGGCTGGCCGCGTCCAGGGGTGCCTCCTGGCCGGCGACGGTGAGCCGCACCGCGTTCTTGAGGCCGGAAAAGGAAAAATCCAGGCCCGGCCGGCCGTGCAACGGCCGCGGCAGTTTTACCGTGTCGGCGTCACCGGCCTCTGCGGCCTGCTCGACCGCCGGCCCGCCGGGATAGCCCAGGCCCAGCATCTTGGCGGTCTTGTCGAAGGCCTCGCCCACCGCATCGTCGATGGTACTGCCCAACCGCCGATATCGGCCGACGCCGACGACCTCCAACAACTGGCAATGACCGCCGGAGACCAGCAGCAGCAGATAGGGGAACGGCGCCTCGGCCACCAGCCGCACGGTCAAGGCATGGGCCTCGAGATGGTTGACCGCAATGAACGGCGTCTGGCGGGCGGCGGCAATCGCCTTGGCGGTCATCAGCCCGACCATGACACCGCCGATCAGCCCCGGCCCCGCGGTGGCGGCGACCCCGTCCAGATCGTCGAACCCGATGCCCGCCTCGGCCATCGCTTGGGCGGTCAACCGGTCGAGGTGTTCGACATGGGCCCGGGCCGCGATTTCCGGCACCACCCCGCCATAGGGCGCATGTTCATCCAGTTGCGACAGCACCACATTGGCCAGAATGGTACGATCGTCGCGGACCACGGCGGCGGCGGTTTCATCGCAACTGGTTTCCAGGCCGAGCACGATCATTTCACGGGTTACCTCTGGGCCGGATTTGGCTATAACCGGCGGGACATAACACAGCAAGGCTCTAGCATCATGGCGGCGACCCCGCAACCAGGCTTGAAGATCGGCACCCGCGGCAGTCCCCTGGCCCTGGCCCAGGCCCACGAGACCCGGGACCGGCTGTGTGCCGCCCATGCCGATTTGACGCCCGACACTATCGAGATCGTGGTCATTAAGACCTCGGGCGACCGCATCCTCGACCGGGCGCTGGCCGAGATCGGCGGCAAGGGCCTGTTCACCAAGGAGATCGAGGAGGCACTGCTGGGCGGCGCCATCGACATCGCGGTCCATTCCATGAAGGACATGCCGACCGAGCTGCCGCCGGGCCTGCACATTCCCTGCTATCTGCCGCGCGAGGACGTGCGCGACGCGCTGATGGCGCGCGAGGCCAGGTCGATCGACGCCCTGCCCAAGGGCGCGGTGGTCGGGTCCGCCTCGCTCCGCCGCCAGGCACAGCTGCTGTATCGGCGGCCGGATCTGAGAGTCGTCACCTTCCGCGGCAATGTCCAGACCCGGATGCGGAAGATGGACGAAGGCGAGGTCGACGCCACCTTCCTGGCGATGGCCGGGCTCAACCGCCTGGGCCTGGCCGACCAGGCTAGCGCCGTCGTCGAGGCCGAGGAGATGCTGCCCGCGGTGGCCCAGGGCGCAATCGGCATCGAATGCCGCCAGGGCGACGCGGCGGTCGAAGCCCGGCTTGCCCCCTTGAATCATGCCGAGACCCAGACAAGGGTGGCGGCGGAACGCGCCTTCCTGGCCGAACTGGACGGATCGTGCCGCACCCCGATCGCCGGCCTGGCCGAGATCGCGGACGGGAAAATAGACTTTCGCGGCGCCATCTGGCGCCCGGACGGTAGCGAAATGCTGGCCACCAGTCGCCAAGCCGGGCTTTCGGATGCCGCCGCCATGGGCACCGATGCCGGTGCGGAATTGAAGGCAAAAGCCGGCCCCGGTTTCCTGGCCGGGGACTGACATACTGGCCTAGGAGGACCCAGGGTGCCATGCACCTTCTGATCACCCGGCCCCGTAATGACGCCGAAGCGCTGGCCGCCGAACTGGCGGAACACGGCATCACCTCTGCGATCGAGCCGCTGCTGGAGATCCGCAATTTGGACGCGGCGGTCGATTTCAAGGGCGTCCAGGCGATCCTGATCACCAGCGCCAATGGCGCCCGCGCCCTGGCCGCCGCCAGTCCGGAACGCAACCTGCCGGTATTCGCGGTCGGCGACGGATCGGCCCAGACCGCCCGGGACCTGGGGTATGGCCAGGTCGAAAGCGCCGGCGGCGATGTTGACGATCTGGCGGCCCTGGTCGGTCGCAGCCTGAAGCCCGAGGGCGGGACCCTGCTGCACGCCGCCGGGTCCGCCCTGGCCGGCGATCTGGGCGGTGCGATGGTCGATATCGGGTTCGACTATCGCCGGGTGGTGCTGTACGAGGCCGTTAAATCAGACGGTTTGAGCGAAGCCTGCCGGTCGACCATCGCGGCGGACGGCTTCGACGGTGTGCTGCTTTATTCGCCGCGCACCGCCCGCAGCTTCGCCGATCTGGTCGCCAAGGCCGGGCTGGTTGACAGGTGCGCCGCAATGACCGCCTATTGCCTCAGCGGCGCGGTGCACCAGGCGGCGTCCGACCTGCCCTGGGGCCGCATGGCGGTGGCGGAGACCCCGGACCAGGCGGCGCTGCTCAGCCTGCTGATGGACGACAAGCGCAAACTGGATGACCGCAACGATGCCGACGAGGCCCAGATGAGCGACACATCCGAGGAGCAAGCCGACATGACCGGCGAAACCATCGACGCCGAATGGTCCGAAGCCGAGCCCCAACCGGCCCTGCCGAAACGCCGCGGCCCGGCGATCGCCATCCTGGTTGCGGCGGCGCTAAGCCTGGTCGCGCTGGGCGCGGTGCTGTGGCCGCTGGCTCTGCCCGACCTGCTGCCGCCCCCCGCCACCGACCCGGCCCTGCCCGAGCGGCTGGCGGCGATCGAATCCCGGCTGGCGGGTACCGCCGAGCAGACCGCCCTGGCCGAACAGACCGCCCGGGTGGACGAGATTGCCGCCCGGCCGCTGCCCGACGCCGGGCTGGGCGACCGTTTGGCCGCGGCCGAACAACAACTGGCGGCCCTGACCGGGCGCCTGGATGCGACCGGCAAACAGGCGGAAGACGGCGTTGCCGGACTGGCGGCGCGCCTGGATGTCGTGGAGGCACAGCCGATCGGCGACCTGGCGGCCCGGCTGGAACAGTTGGAGGCCGGTGATCCAGCGCTGGGCGACCGGCTGGCCGCGGTCGAAGCCAGATTAGCCGAATTGGGGGCCCTGGCCCCGGCCGCGACCGATTCGGCCGCCCCTGCCCCCGATCCCGCCGCGCGGGCCGAACGCCAGGCCCTGGCGAAGGACCTGAATGCCGCCCGGGCCGGTTTCGCCCGGGACCTGAAGGCCGCCCGCACCGCGTTGGAGGCCAGCCTTGCCGCAACCGAACAACGGCTGGATGAGATCGCGGCCCGGCTGGCGGACCTGGAATCCCGACCGGCGGTCGTGGCCGACGGCGGTTCCGGCAGCCCGGCCCTGGTTCTGGCGGTCGACCAGATCGGCCGGGCGCTGGACGATGGAACGCCATCCGCCGCGCTTCTGGACTCCCTGGCGCCAGCGGTGGCCGACCAGGCCGCGGCCCAGGCCGCCCTGGAGAAACTGCGCGCCGCCACCGCCCAGCCCCTGGCCAGCCGCACCACCCTGGCCAGCGACCTGACCGTCGCGGCGCGGCAGGCGGTGCATGCCGAGCGGGCCCTGCCGGAGGAAGGCTGGGTCAACCAGACAATCAACCGCCTGACCAGCCTGGTGTCGATCCGCCGCACCGGCACCGCCCCGGGCGAGACTGCCGATGCCCGCCTGGCCCGGGCCGAACACGCCATGGCCGGCGGCGACCTGCGCACCGCTGTCACCGAGGTCGCGGCCCTGACCGGCCCGGCCGCCGAGGCGATGGCGGCCTGGCGCCAGGCGGCCGAGGCCCGCCTGGCCGCCGAGGACGCGCTGGCCGAACTCAGGGCTGTGGCGATCGGCGACCTCAAGGGCGGGGCGGGGGCCGACTAGATGCTGCGTCTGTTCCTCGCCTTCCTGGCCGTTGTCGCGGTCGCCCTGGCCGCGGTCTGGCTGGTCGACCATCCCGGCTCGGTCGAGATCAATTTCGGCGACCGCACCCTGTGGATCGCCCACCCGATCGTGCTGCTGGTCGGCCTATTGGCCCTGCTCGGCGTTTCACTGCTGCTTTATGCGATATGGCGCTGGCTGAAACAGTCGCCCGGCACCATCGGCCGCAACCGGCGCACCGCCAGGCAACAGCGCGGGCATGAACTGCTCAACCAGGGCCTGGTGGCGATCGCCGCCGGTGACGCCAAGGGCGCCCGGTCGCTGGCCCAGAAGTCGCAAAGCCTGTTGGGTGAGGGGCCGCTGCCGCTGCTGCTGACCGCCCAGGCGGCCCGGGTCGCCGGCGACGAGGAGGCGGCCGAGAAGGCCTATCAGGCCATGCTCGACCGGCCCGACACCGAGTTCCTGGCCCTGCGCGGCCTGGTCGCCCAGGCCGAGGCCCGCGGCGACCGCGATGCGGCGATCGACCTAGCTGGCCAGGCGCTGGCCCTCAAGCCCGACGCGCCGTGGATGCTGAACACGATGTTGGAATTGCAGACCCGGGCCCGCGACTGGGGCGGGGCGCTGGCCACCCTGAACCGTGCCGCCAAGCAGAGCGCCATCGCCGGCGACGACGCCAACCGGCGCCGGGCGCTGTTGCTGCTGGGCCGGGCCCTGGCGGCCGAGGCGGAGGGGCAGAACGGAGCCGCGCTGAGCGATGCCGAGGCGGCCCACAAGGCGGCGCCCGACCAGCTCGGCGTCATCGTGGTGCTGGTCCGCCTGCTGGTCGCCGCCGCCAAGGGCCGCCGTGCCGCCAAACTGATCGCGGAGGCCTGGGGGCGGACACCGCACCCCGGCCTGGCCGAGAGCTTCCTGGCCATCGCCCCGGACGAGCCGGCCGCCGCCCGGGCCAAACGGGTGGCCGGGCTGGTGGCAAGCAATCCGGAGCATGCCGAGAGCCGGGCCCTGTTGGCCGAACAGGCGTTGGCGGCCGAGGACTGGACGAGCGCTCGCACCGCGCTGGAGGCCGGCCTGGCCGCCGCCCCGGACGCCCGGCTGTGCCGGCTGATGGCCGAGTTGGAGAAGCGCGGCTTCGGCAATGCGACCCAGGAGCGTGACTGGCTGGTGCGGGCCGCGTCGGCTCGCCCCGACCCGGCCTGGGCCTGCGAGGCCTGCGGCCACAAGCCGGCCGACGTGACCCCGGTCTGCCCGGTCTGCGACGGCATCGGCACGGTCGGCTGGCACCACCCCGACCAGCGCCGCCGCCCCCCACTGGCCGCCACCCAACCACCCGCCGCCCTGCCCGGCCTGGAGTGAAGCCCACCGAAGCCCCGGCCAGGGGCAGCTCCGGAAATAGTGACTGTCACTAATTAATACCGAGGCCCGTCAGGGCTGAGGCAAGCGCGAACGCGCGTCGGCACTAATGTGCCGGAAGCCCAAGCGAGCGAACGCGAGCGCCCGGCGCTTGAGGGCTCAAGAATCAAACCACAGCCCCGACCAGGGGCTGAGGCAAGGCCGAACGGCCGTCGGCGCTTATGCGCCGGAAGCCCAGCGAGCGGACGCGAGCGCCCGGCGACTGAGGGCCTGATCAACGGCCATCACAGATGGCCGTTGGAACAAACATCTCGTGTTCAGGGTTTCGCAATCTATTGCGCGATATGGTCAACGGCGATATATAGCCCGGTCAGGCGCCGCCTTAGCTCAGTTGGTAGAGCAACGCATTCGTAATGCGTGGGTCGGGTGTTCGAGTCACCCAGGCGGCACCATTTTCTTGTTATATCCAACGGTCGAAGGCGACCGTTGTCTTGGCCCTCAAGCGCCGGGCGCGCGCCTCCGCGCGCTTGGGCTTCCGGCGCATAAGCGCCGACGGC
>CAYFNG010000025.1:0-31439 GCA_964344385.1 uncultured Sneathiellales bacterium | reverse complement strand
TAAGCGCCGACGGCCGTTCGGCCTTGCCTCAGCCCCTGGTCGGGGCTTCGGTTGGTTTATTTGGCCCTCAAGCGCCTGCCCCCGCGTTCACCCCCACCCCATCCCTCCCCCCTCAAGGGGGAGGGGGTAAGCCACTGATCTCGGGCAACAATTTCCCTCCCCCCCTGGTGGGGGAGGGTTAGGGTGGGGGGGATGGCTCGGCCCCTGGTCGGGGCTTCGGTTTGTTTGTTTCGCCCTCAGGCGCCGGGCGCTCGCGTCCGCTCGCTTGGGCTTCCGGCGCATAAGCGCCGACGGCCGTTCGGCCTTGCCTCAGCCCCAAAGGGGTTTCGGTGGATTTTACCCTCAAGCGACGTGCCGCCGCCCTGGCGGCAGGCAGTACCCGACACTCAATGCCCGGCGGCACTCCCCATCCCGTCATAGCCGGCGCCGCAGACGATGGCGGCGACGCGTTCGCCGAGCGCCGGGGTGTAGGCGCCGGTCTGCAGGGCGGCGATGGCGGCGGCGGCCGAAAGCTCGGCGGCGATGCCACATTCGAACCACAGCCAGCGGGCGGCGGCGCGCATGTCCTCGTCATTGACCAGAACAATGTCATCGACATGGCGGCGGATGATCTCGAAGTTCAGGGGGTCGCTCCTGCGCGGCGCCAGGCTGCCGGCCGCGGTCTCGATCCCGGCCAGCTCCACCACCTCGCCGGCCCGCAAACTGTCGTGCAGGGTCGGCGCCCCGACCGGTTCGATGCCGATCACCTTGCAGCCCGGCTTGAGCGCCTTGGCGGCGGTGGCGACGCCCGAGATCAGCCCGCCGCCGCCGATCGCCACCAGCAGCGTGTCGGTGTCCGGCGCGGCCGAGAGGATTTCCAGCCCCACCGTGCCCTGGCCGGCGATCACCCTGGGGTCGGCGAAGGGATGGACATAGGTCTGGCCGTCCCTGTCGGCGGCGGCCAGGGCGGCCCGGTTGGCATCGTCCCAGACCGCGCCCTCGATCACCACCTTGGCACCCCAGTCCTCCAGCTTCGCCGCCTTGTGCGCGGGCGTGCTCTCGGGCAGGTAGATGGTCACCGGGACCCGCGACTGCCAGCCGGCATAGGCGACGCCCAGCCCGTGATTGCCGCCGCTGGCGGTGACCAGGCCGCGGGCCAGCTCGTCCTGGCCTAAGGACCGGACCGTGTTGACCGCGCCCCTGGCCTTGAACGAGCCGGCGACCTGCAGGCATTCCAGCTTCAGGACCAGGCTGGCGGCCAGGGCCCGGTGCTGGGGGCCGACCCGCAGCAGCGGGGTTTCGCGGACCTGGCCGTCAATGGCGCGGGCGGCGGCTTCGATGTCGTCGAGTGTGGGTGGGGGCGTCACGCGTGTCTCCTGTCGGTGTCTCACTCAATCGGGCGAATCGCGGCCCGGCAGCAGCAGGGCGGCGATGACGATCAGGCCAGCGGCGGCGGCCAGCACCGTCAGCACGGTGGCGAAACCGCCGCCTGCCGCCAATATGGTCCGGGCGGCGTACAGGGCCAATGCCCCGATTACCAGGTTCAGCATGAACTTGACCGACAGCACCTTGGCCCGCCAGGCGTCGGGCACGTAGCGCGACAGCACCGCATCGGTGATCGGGATCTGGCCGAAGACGAAGCCCATGGCCAGCAGGGTCAGGGCGAACAGGGCCCAGTCGCTTTGCGGTGCCATCAAGCCGATCACAACCAATTGGCCCAGGGCGACGGTGACCAGGATCGGCTTGACCGGCCGGTGGTCGATCAGGCGGCCGACGATCAGCTGGGCGAAGGCCGCCACGGCATAGACGATGGCGGCCAGCATGCCGGTCACCGCCACGTCGTGGGTGATGTTGCCCAGGCCGACCTCGAACAGGCGCGGCACGATGAAGGTCATGGCGCCGAACACGAAGCCGCCGGCCGAGGTGACCAGGGCCAGGGCCGTCAGCGCCCGCTGCCAGCCCGGCGTGAAGCCGACCATCGCCTTTTCCTTAGGGGTCGGCACCGGCGCGCCGCCACGGCCGCTGCGGTTGAAGCCCGCATAGGCCAACGCGACCAGGAGCGCGACCAGGCCCGGCACGATGAAGGCCAGGCGCCAGTCATGGGCGGCCAGGATGAAGCCGGTGATCAGCGGCGCCGCCGCCACCCCCATATTGCCCCAGACCCCGTTGAGGCCTAGGCGCCAGCCGACATTGCCGCCGCCCTCCAGCACCATGGCGATGCCGACCGGGTGGTAGATGGCGGCGAAGACGCCGATCGCGGCCAGGCCGAAACCGATCTCCAGGGGCGTGCGGGCAAAGCCGGTGGCGATCGCGGCCAGGCCGATGCCGGCGAAGAACACGGTGATCATGGCGCTGCGGCGCCAGCGGTCGGCCAGATGGGCGGCGATCGGCGCGCAGGCCCCGAACAGGACCAGGGCCGGGATGCCGTAAGGGATCATCTCGGCATAGGCGCCCTGCTCGGCCAGGCCAAAGGCCAGCCCGGCGCTGAACGCCGCCTTGGCGAAGATCAGCATGAACAGATGGTCGGCGAAATGGCCGAAATTGAGGAACAGCAGGCGCGCCCGTTGCCCGGCCATGGCTCAGCCGCCCGTCCGTTGATCGTCGAGCCTTGCCAGCAGGTCGCGGTGGTCGGCCACCCAGTCGATGGTTTGCCGCAAGCCCTCGGCCAGGTCGGTTTTCGGGCGCCAGCCCAGCCATTCGGCGGCGCGGGCATTGTCGCCCGACTGGACCCACATCTCGCCGGCCCGATCGGGGACCGCGCCGAATTGGGCGGCGACCGGGTTGCCCATCAGCTCCAGGATCAGCTCGACCATCTCGCGCACCGGCGTGCCGGTCCCGGAACACAGGTTGATCATGGCATCGGCCGGCGCCCCGGCCGCGGCCGCGATCCCCTCGGCCAGGTCCGCGACGTAGAGGAAGTCCCGCTGCTGGCGCCCGGAGGTCAGCGGAATGTCCCGCCCGTCCAATGCGTGGCAGATGACGTGCGGCACCAGCCGCGATGGCGCCTCGAACGGCCCGTAGGGCGTGAACGGCCGAACCGTGACCGCCGACACCGCGCTGCCGCGGCTCAGATCGTGGATCAGGGCACCGGCGGCGCGCTTGGCTTCGCCGTAGGCGTTGGTGGGGTTCAGGTCATGGTCCTCGGCCATGTGCGCGCCCTCGCCATATTCGAAGCAGGAGCCGACATTGACCAGGCGCAGCGGCCGGCCGAGCTGCAGCAGGCCGCTGACCAGCGCCCGGGCCGCCGCCAGATTGTCGGCCATCACCGCGTCCCCGCGCACGCCGCCCCGCACCCCGGCCGCCGCCAGATGGAACACCAGATCGGGTTCGGCGTCGGCCAGCAGCGATGCCACAGCCGGCGCATCGGTCAATTCGACCGGCAACAGGGTGAGTGAGGCAAGACCGGGGTCTAACCGGCGCGGCGGCAGGCGACGGACCACGGCCACCACCTGGTCGCCGCCGCCCAGCAGATGGCGCACCAGGTGCAGACCGATGAAACCGTCGGCGCCGGTAACCAGCACCCGGCGACCGGAAGGGTCTCCTGCCATGTCCGCCAACCCCCAAGCAATGTCCACGCGGTTCCGGGGCCGATCCTATCGGAAGCGCCGCGGTTGCACAGCGTCTTTTCCATGGCGCGGGATAACCAGCCGGTAAGGTTTCGCGAGTAATACTTACATCAATATTTCAGTTGCGTACGGCCGGCCGGGCCACCGGCCGGTCAGGCGCAATTGGCCGAAAGGTTGCGAGATATGCCTCAACCCGCGGAACTGCGCCATTTCCGCCGCCATTCGAACAAAGCCGAGATCGAGATGACGATCGACGGCCGCCCCTTCCACGGCCAGATGCGGAATCTGTCGCCCGGCGGCATGCTGGTGGTCATGGAGAACCCGCCCGCCGTCGGCACGGAAATGCTGATCACCTGCCAGAGCGGCCAGCCGGTGGGCGCCAGGGTGGTCCGGTCCGACCCGCAAGGTGTCGGGCTGGAGTTCCTCGACGCCGACCAGGCGGTGCGCTTCGTCCTGGCCCAGATGCTCCGCCATTCCGGCTGATCCGGACCCGCCAGCGCCCCAATTGGCATGGGGCGCATGACGGCCGGCGATCGGGCTGGGTTACCGGCCCGACGGCGTGAAGCTGTTGCCGACCAGCACGTCGCCCTTGCTCTGGGCCGCATGGCACTGAGTGCAGAAGTACCGGGCGCCCGAGACCCGCTCCAACGCGACCCCATTGCGGTCCTTGTAGTGGCTTTCGCTGATCTTCGGCGCGTCTTCCTTCACCGAGTTCGGCCAATCGTGGCAGTTGATACACTCGTTCTTCTTCAGATTGATGGCATAGGTCATCTTGTGCGGCACCATCGGCGGCACTTGGCGGAACGAGCGTGCGAACGTCGAACTGCGGGTGTTCAGCTTCTGGAACGCCATCGGCGCCGGCATCGCCTCCATCGCCGTATCACCGCGCAGGGACTTGACGCCGGCGGCGGCGGCGGACGTCCCCTGGCCGGCGAAAACGAAGAGGGCGATCAACGCGAGGCTTCCGACTAGGGCCTTGGCAAAACTGGTCACGGCTTGGGTCCTCCATTGGTTGTTCAGGGGCGCGCGTCGGCGGCCGTTGCGGCTCTCACGCGGCCCGGTCATGACAAAGATCCGGTTTGGTTGACGGGTCGCCCGAACCGGCCGGCGCCGGGCCGGTCCGCCGGTCGAAGCGATGGGTGAAACGAAAAACGTCCTTGGCGCAAACGTCGATGCAGCGGCCGCAATTGGTGCAATCGCGGGCCAGCACGACCGGGTTGCCGTCCGCCGCCGTGCCGCGCAGGGCGGGCGTGATCACCTGCGGTTCCGGGCAGACGGCAAAACAGTCCATGCAGTCGTTGCAGCCGGCCCGGGCCGGGGCGCTGACACGCACCAGGCTGGCGGCGCCGACCAGGCCGTAAAAGGCCCCGACCGGGCACAGATGGCCGCACCAGCCGCGGCGGCTGACGAACAGGTCGAACAGGAACACCGCGGCGATGATGGCCCAGGCCGCCCCCAGGCCGAACACCAGGCCGCGAAAGGCCATCGAAACCGGGTTGACGAATTCCCAGGCGATGGTGCCGGTCACCGCACTGGCGACCAGCGTGGCGCCCAACAGCCACAGCCTGGCCGCCGGTTTCGGTTGCCAGCCCTTCTGGCTCAGCCCCAGCCGACCCCGCAGCCAATGGGCGGTGTCGGTGACCGGGTTAATCGGGCAGACCCAGGAACAATAGACCCGCCCGCCCAGAAAGGCGTAGGCGACCAGGACAATGGCGGCACCGATCAGCCCGGTGGTTTCGGGGCTGTGCCCGGCGAACACCGACTGCAGCAACTGGTAGGGATCGCTCAGGGGCAGGACGTCGAAGGTCAGCGACGAGCTGAGATTGCCCTTGACCCACCAGATCCCGGCCAGCGGCCCGGTCAGAAACAGGCCGAGGAAACCGGCCTGCGACAGCCGTCGTAAGATCAGCCACTTAAAGGCCCCGAAGCGCCCCTTGGCGGTGATGGCGTCCCGGCCCGGCTGCTGCCCGCGGCTCATGGCTTGAACTCCTTCAATCCGCCGGCCGGCAGACCGGGCTTGGCCCCGCCGGAATACCCACGGTCAGGCAGGTCGATGATGCCGTCGAGCAGGGACTTGCCGCGTTTCCGTTTCTCCTCCCAGCCCAGCCGGTAGTGATCGCCCAACCGCCCGCGCGCGACCTCGACCGGCAAAACCTTGATCGCCGCCTCTTCCAGCACGCAGGCCCGTTCGCACTTGCCACAGCCGGTACAGTGGTCGGTGTGGACCGTGGGAATGAACACGGCGTGCTTGCCGGTGCGCGGGTTGTGGCGGCGTTCCAGGCTGATCGCGGTGTCGATCAGCGGGCAGACCCGGTGGCAGACGTCGCACCGCAGGCCCAGATAGTTGAGGCAGGTTTCCTGGCTGACCAGCACCGCCGTACCCATGCGGGCCCGGTTGATGTCGGTGAGGGATTTGTCCAGGGCCCCGGTCGGGCAGGCCACCACACAGGGAATGTCCGGGCACATTTCACAGGGCACTTCGCGGGCCAGGAAATAGGGCGTGCCGGTGGCGACCGGTTCACCCAGTTCCGACAGCCGCAAGGTATCGTACGGGCAGTCGCGGACGCACAGCCCGCACCGCACGCAGGCGCCCGAGAACTCCGCTTCCGGCAAGGCGCCGGGCGGGCGGAGCGCCATGGTCGGCAACGATTTGGCTTGGGTCGCCAACAGACCGAGGCCGAGCCCGGCGAGACCGACCCCGCATGCCATGCGGGCGGTTTCGCCGAACAGCTGGCGGCGGTTCAAGCCGCCCTTTTTGCCTTGGCCTGCTGCCATGATCCTGCCCCCCGGGACGGCTGCAACCGCCGTCCCGGTGCGCCTAGCCTGGACGTCAGGCCTTGGTCACCTTGACGGCGCACTTCTTGAAGTCCGTTTCCTTGGAAATCGGACAGGTGGCGTCCAGGGTCAGCTTGTTGACCAACTGGCTGGCATCGAACCAGGGAATGAACACCAGCCCCTCGGGCACCTTGTTGCGGCCCTGGGTCTCGACCCGGGACAGCAACTCGCCGCGCCGGGTGGTCAGCTTGACCTGATCGCCACGCTTCAGGCCGCGCGCCTTGGCGTCCTCGGGGTGCATGTAGACCTTGGCGTTGGGATAGGCCCGGTTCAGCTCCGGCACCCGGTTGGTCATCGACCCGGAATGCCAGTGCTCCAGCACCCGACCGGTGGCCAGCCACAGATCGTACTCGGCATCCGGTTCCTCGGCCGCCGGCTCGTAGGGCAGCGCGAAGATGTTCGCCTTGCCGTCCGGCTTGCCATAGAACCGGACCCCCTCACCGGCCTTGACATAGGGGTCATAGCCCTCGCGGAAGCGCCACAGGGTCTCCTTGCCGTTGACCACAGGCCAGCGTAGGCCCCGGGCCTTGTGGTAGGTCTCGAAATCGGCCAAGTCGTGCTTAAAGCCGCGTCCGAAATCCGCGTACTCCTCGAACAGGCCCTTCTGCAGATAGAATCCGAAATCCTTGGATTCGTCGTTCTGGAACCCGGCCTGCAGTTGATCCAGCGGGAATTTGTTGACCACGCCGTTGGCGAACAACACCTCGTACAGCGTCTTGCCGCGATATTCCGGTTTCTTGGCGATCAGCTCTTCCGGCCAGACATCTTCGACCTTGAAGCGCTTGGAGAACTCGACCACTTGCCAGACGTCGGACTTGGCCTCGCCCGGCGGGCTGACCTGCTGGCGCCAGAACTGGCTGCGCCGCTCGGCATTGCCATAGGCACCTTCCTTCTCGACCCACATGGCGGTGGGCAGGATCAGGTCGGCCGACAGCGCCGTCACCGTCGGATAGGGATCCGAGACAACGATGAAATTGTCCGGGTTGCGGTAACCGGGATAGGTCTCCTCGGTCATATTGGGCGCGGCCTGCATGTTGTTGTTGCACATCACCCAATAGGCGTTCAGGGCGCCATCCCGCAGTTTCCGGTTCTGCAGCACCGCGTGGAAGCCGGGCTTGCCCGGAATGGTGCCGTCGGGCAATTGCCACTTCTTCTCGGCGATCTTGCGATGCGCCTCCTTCATCACCACCATGTCGGCGGGCAGCCGGTGGGCAAAGGTGCCGACCTCGCGGGCAGTGCCACAGGCCGAGGGCTGGCCGGTCAGCGAGAACGGGCCGTTGCCGGGTTCGGAGATCTTGCCGGTCAACAGGTGGACGTTATAGAGGAGGTGGTTCACCCAGGTGCCGCGGGTGTGCTGGTTAAAGCCCATCGTCCAATAGGACACCACCTTGCGCTTGGGATCGGCATATAGCTTGGCCAACGCCTCCAACTGGTCAGCCGGAACGCCGGAGATTTCCGAGGCCTTTTCGACCGTATACTCGGCGACATAGGCCTTGTACTCCTCGAAGGTCATCGGGCTGGATCCGCCCGCCTTCTTGGCATTCTTGGCCTTTTTCTGCAGCGCATGGGCCGGCCTGAGGCCGTAACCGATATCGCTGTTGCCACGGCGGAAATCGACGTGCTTTCCGACGAAGTCCGTATTTACCGCGTCGTTCTGGATAATGTAGTTGGCGATGTAGTTGAGGATCGCCAGATCGGTCTGCGGCTTGAACACGATGCCGATATCGGCCAGCTCGAAATTGCGGTTTTCGAAGGTCGACAGCACGGCGACCCGGCAATGGTCGGCGGTCAGGCGCCGGTCGGTCAACCTGGACCACAGGATCGGGTGCATTTCGGCCATGTTCGAGCCCCACAGCACGAACGCGTCGGCATGCTCGAGATCGTCATAACAGCCCATCGGCTCGTCGATGCCGAAGGTGCGGATGAACGCGGCCACCGCCGACGCCATGCAGTGACGCGCATTGGGGTCGATGTTGTTGGACCGGAAGCCGGCCTTCATCAGCTTGGCGGCGGCATAGCCTTCCCAGATCGTCCATTGGCCGGAACCGAACATGCCAACCGATGTCGGGCCCTTCGTCTTCAAGGCGCCCTTCCACTTTTCCGCCATGATGTCGAAGGCCTGATCCCAGGAGATCGGCGTGAATTCGCCCTGCTTGTCGAACTTGCCGTTCTTCATCCTGAGCAGCGGCTTGGTCAACCGGTCTTCGCCATACAGGATCTTGGGCAGGAAATAGCCCTTGATGCAGTTCAGGCCGCGATTGACCGGAGCGTCGGGATCGCCCTGGCTGGCAACCACCCGATCTCCCTTGACCCCGACCAGAACCGAACAACCGGTGCCGCAGAAGCGGCAGGGCGCCTTGTCCCAGCGGACGGGATCGGCCGCGGCGGCAAGTGCGGCATCGGCACCGGGAAGAGTGACGCCCGCCGCCGCCGCGGTGGCAGCCGCAGCATTGGCCTTGATGAAGTTACGCCTCGAGAGTTTCATGTCCTGTCTCCTGAGCGATGTCGTCGGGTTCGGATTGTTGGTAGACGAGGGCGGCCGAAAGGACGCCCTGCATATCCTGCAAAGCAAGAAAGGCGGCGCCGACGGTGTCGTCGGGCTCTTCAATTGTGATGATGATCCGGCCATCGTCGGTGACCGTATGGGTCTCGACGCCGGGTAGAGAGGCTAATTCATCGCGAACGTTGTCGAGGAGATTGGCGCGCACGTGCACCAATACGCCTGAAATGTTCATGCCCTGCCCTATGGTTTATTGTTCCCTTGATCCTTGGTCGGCGGGAAGGCCTTGCTGTCGCCTACACTTCGTCAACCGTTTGCGGGTCGGCACAGTTCTGCGACGTCCCGTGGACTAAGAAACATTACATTTTACACTGCAAAACCGGATAACACGAACGGGTTCCGGGGGCTTTGACATTTGTCAAGCGGCGGAAACACTATGCCGCTGAATCAAAAGGCAAACAAGAGCATTTATAGAAACCCGCCGCGTCCCATGGCAGGACGGGGCCAGACCCTTGCGCAGGCGCATTGATGTAAGGCTAGGACGGCGTAGAAACGTGTCAGCGCTGCGCCGTCTGCCAGTTCTCGGCTTGGTAGACGGGAACCTCGGCCGGTGTGGCCGCTTGGCGACCGAGAATCATGTCGGCGGCCTTTTCGGCGATCATGATGGTCGGGGCGTTGAGGTTGCCGCTGACGATCGACGGCATGACCGAGGCATCGGCAACGCGCAGGCCGTCGACCCCATGGACCTTGAGTTCCGGATCGACCACCGCCATCTCGTCCACCCCCATTTTGCAGGTGCAGGACGGGTGATAGGCGCTGTCGGCCTTGGCGCGGACCACGGCGTCGATCTCGGTGTCGTTCTTGGCGTCCGGCCCGGGCACCAGTTCGTCGCCGCGAAAGGGATCGAAGGCGGCTTGGGCGAAAATCTCCCGGGTCAGCTTGACCGCGTCGCGCATTTCGCGCCGGTCGTTTTCGGTCGCCAGATAGTTGGGCTGGATCACCGGGTGTTCGAACGGGTCGGCCGAACGCAGTGTGAGCTGCCCGGTCGAAGTCGCCCGCATCGGCCCGACATGGGCCTGATAGGCGTGGCACTGCGGCGGTTGGCGGCCATGGTCGATGACTTGGGACGGCAGGAAATGATATTGCAGGTCGGGATGCTCGACACCGACCCGGCTGCGGATGAAGCCGCCAGCCTCGAGATGGGCCGAAGCACCCAACCCGGTATGAAACAGGAACCATTCAAGCCCGACCCGCACCATGCCCAGCGGCATCTGGGCATTGTACAGCGTGATCGGCTGGGTGCAGCGGTTGACGACGTAGATTTCCAAATGGTCCTGTAGATTCTCGCCAACCCCCGGCAAGTCGCGAACCACCGGGATGTCGTGTGCCGCCAGTTGCTCGGCCGGCCCGATGCCCGACAGGAGCAGCAATTGCGGCGAATTGATCGCGCCGCCTGAAAGGATGATCTCGCGTTCCGCCCGGACGCTGCGGGTACGCCCACCCTGGACAAAGTCGACCGCGACCGCGCGACCGCCCTCGACCTGGATCCGGGTGGCCATGGCCCCGGTCTCGACCCGCAAATTGGGCCGCCCCAGGGCAGGCTTGAGATAGGCCTGGGCGGTGCTCCAGCGGCGCCCCTGATGGATGGTCATGTCCATCCGGCCGAAGCCTTCCTGCTGATAGCCGTTCATGTCGTCGGTCAGCGGGTACCCGGCCTGGGTCCCGGCTTCCAGGAACGCGTCGAACAACGGGTTCGGGGTCGCGCCGGTGGTGACATGCAGGGGCCCGCTGTCGCCGCGATAGGCGTCACCGCCCACCGCCCGGGTTTCGGCCCGCCGGAAATAGGGCAGCACGTCGGCGTAGGACCAGCCGGCGGCGCCTTCCTCGACCCACCGGTCATAGTCGAGGGCATGGCCGCGGACATAGACCATGGCGTTGAGCGACGACGACCCGCCCAGGACCCGGCCGCGCGGCCAATACATGCGGCGACCATCCATGTGGTCCTGCGGTTCGGTGTGGTAGTACCAATTGTACTTGTCGTTGGCCAAATTGTAGATCAGGGCCGCCGGCATGTGGATTTTCCAGCCCCGGTCCTTCGGCCCCGCTTCCAGCAGCAGCACGCGAACCTCGGGCTCGATCGACAGGCGATGGGCCAGGACACAGCCGGCCGACCCGGCTCCGACAATGATGTAGTCAAATGTCTCAGTCACGCGTTCACCCCGTTTTCCCCAGTGTTGGCCAGAGATTTGGCGCCGGGTCAATCGAAAATCACCCGGTGGGGCTCAGCTCTTGAACGGTTGTCCTTGATCCCCGGAACGGCTTAAGGTCTTGGCCAATTGATTTCCCAGCTTTGCGAGGCCCCAAATGAGCAAGACCCCACCCTTTCGCGCCGAACATGTCGGCAGCCTGTTGCGGCCGAAGGAATTGACACAGGCCTTCCGCGCCCATTCGGAAGGCAGTCTCGATCAGGCGGGCTTCACGGAGATCCAAGACCGCGCCATCCGCGACGTGGTCGCGCTGCAGGAAGAGGCCGGCCTCAGGCTCGTCACCGACGGCGAATTCCGCCGCCCGTCCTATTGGGCGCATTTCGTGAACCGGGTCGACGGCTTGACCATCCGGCAGGCCCGGTTCCGGTTCCGCGACGATCATGGTGACGAAACCGATTTCACCGCCCCGCACGTCGAGGCCAAGGTGCGGCGAACCCGTGGCATTTCGACCGATGAGTTCGCGTTCCTGGACAAGGTCGCAACCGCGATGCCGAAAATCACCCTGCCGTCGCCTTCGACCATGCATTTTTGGCGCGGCGCCGAGGGGATCGACCCCGGCGCCTATGGCGATGCGGAAGCGTATTTCGATGATCTGGCGGCTGTCTACCAGACGGAAATCACCGCTCTGGCCGACATGGGTGCCCGCTACCTGCAAATCGACGAAGTGCCGCTGGCAATGCTGTGCGACACCGAGGTCCGGAACCGGCTGGCGACCAGCGGCGAGGACCCGGACGAACTGACCGACGCCTATGTTCGCCTGACCAACCAGGCGTTGGCCGGCCGACCAGACAGTGTCACGGTCGGCATGCACCTCTGTCGCGGCAATTTCAAGGGCCGCTATCTTTCCGAAGGCGGCTACGAGGCCGTTGCCGAGCGGCTGTTCAACGACATCAACGTCGATGCCTTTTTCCTGGAATACGACACGCCCCGGGCCGGCGATTTCGCACCGCTGCGCCAGGTACCGGCCGACAAATCGGTTGTCCTGGGCCTGGTCAGTTCGAAGCTGCCGGAGTTGGAACCGGTCGATCAATTGCGTGCACGAATCGACGAAGCGGCCCGGTTCATTGACCTGGAGCGGCTCGGCCTCAGCCCGCAATGCGGGTTCGCCAGCACGGTCGCCGGCAACCCGGTCACCATCGACGACCAAAAGGCCAAGCTGAGCCTGGTGGTCGAGACCGCCAATCTGGTCTGGGGGGAAGCCTAGTCGCGATTGGGCCCGTCGCTCTGACAGCGTCGGCAAGACCGCACGCCATAAACATGAAAAACGCCGCACTCAAGGCGGCGAAGCAAGAGGTTCGGAAGCAGGGCGCAGGAGGACGCCACTTTACTCAATACTACTCCAACGAACCCCGCTTCCGAACGCAATCGACCAGATTCGCGGTAAAACGCTACGCAACGCTACGAAACTACCCCGATTCCAGCCACCACGATCACTATCCGCGTGTTATGATTTTTAAATACTTCACCGCGAATTAGGCAAAGTGTCATCGATTCGAGTGATTCTGTCAAGTAATGAAGACGATCTACGTCAAATCACCCAAACATTACGAGATGTAATGTAGATTCGTTATTTGAACTACTGTCGCCATACATAAGACTTACATCTGATGGTAGACGTTAACCGCATGCCGAAGCCGTGAGTATTTGGCGCTGAACCAGGTCAAAAAAATAATAATGATTATCAAGTGTTGCGGGCTACGAACCTGGACTTCAACCGGTTTCACCCGCAACAGGAGGCCTTTGACCGGAACATGCTCTAGCGTCCGGCCGGGCACATCCCTTCAACGCCGTGGTGGCACCGAGACCGGCCGGTGCTCTGTCCGTTGTTTCTCGGGTGGGGCCGGTTGTGGCGGGGCGTAGAACACTTCGTCCTCGTCCTCGATGCTGCGGTCGAAGGGCCGCCGCATGCGGACGTCGCCGTTCTGTGATTCGGCCTCGCGGCCGGCCTGCTGCAACTGTTCGGCCAAATGCCGGCTCCAGGGCAGCGTATAGGCGCGGGGCTCCTCCGCCCCCGGCAGTCTGAGCCAGACGTAAATCGCAACGCCTTCCACCCAGGTCGATCCGACAACCTGCGCCTCTTCGGTGGCCCGGTGGAAGAGTTCGAGCGCCACAGGTTTCGGCTTGCTCAACAAATCCGCCTGGCTGGCATAGGCCAGAGGGATCAACAGCCCGGTGGCCGCCAGGACCACGGCCTTGCGATTGGCGGTGGCGCCGCTCCACACCGAAACGATCGCGATCAGGGCGGCGATCAGGACCGCGGCGGCAAACAGGAGAAACAGCCCGTCCATCAGCTTTTCCGGCTGCGCAAGGGGCGCTGCAGGTTATGAACGCTGTCGGGCACCAGATTACCCTGTTCGTCGAGGCTGAAGCGGAACGCGGTCAATTCCTCGCCGACCTTGACCAGTTCGATATCGGTTTTGACCAGCGGCCGGAGTGACTGCTGCATATCGGTCTTGATGCTGGCCACCACCGAAACCTTGATCGGCAGGGTCGGGGCATGGTTGCTGTAAAGGTGGACGTTGACGGTGTACTCGCCGGTCGGAACGCCACGGCTGAACGCGACTTCGTAGTTCAGGTTGGTGGTGTCGGTGATCTGCCCGAGATCGTCGCGCAGCAGGTTGAAGATCTCGCCGCCCTTGTTGGAATAACCAACCGGCGCATCGCCCGGCGCTTCGACCCACAGGTCGACGTCGGTCGGCAGGCCGTCGGCCCAGCGGATCTCGACCACCACATTGCCCGGCGGATCGACGCTGGCATCGCCGGAGGTGGGCGGATGCAGGTGCGGCAACAGCAGGATCACGATCGCGACGAAGCCGGCCAGGGCCAGCATGATCACGTCACGAAAGACCGTGTCCTCCTCATTGCCGTGAAAGAGGTCAAGATCGGGCATCGCGCTCGCCCCGTTCAACAATGGTGGTGATCAGGGTCACCATGCCGCTGGACAGGACGTTGAAGTTGATCATCAGCCAGACGTTCAGCAGCGACCCGACCAAGGTTGTGTACAGCGCCACTGACATGCCCTTGATCAGCGTCGAAACCATCGGCGCGATCGTGGCGGCATCACCGGCGGCCTGGGGGTTGACGCCCGACAGGGCGATGATGAAACCGATCACCGTGCCGATCAGGCCCAACAGCACCAGGCTGTTGGCGATGTTGCGGATGGCGGTGATCCGGCTGAGCAGTTTCAGCCGGAGGGCCGAGGCGGTGATGGCCCGGCTGTCGGCGCCGGCGCCTGCGACCGCGTCCAGGTAGACCGCGGTCCGGGAGCCATCGGGCGGCTGTGGGCCGCGCGCATGGTTGAGTTCGGCACTGACCCGCCACACCCGGCGGCCGGCCATGGTCATCCCAACCAGGAACACGCCGAAGATCACGGTGCTGATATAGGTCTGGTCCGCCACCAGCACGGCCTGCACCCAGCCCTGGACATAGGCCGCGGCAAGCAGTGCCACCCCGACCATGTTGACCGTGATGAACCGGAACAGCAGCAGATAGCGCCGGGGATCGGCGGCCGAGCGGAAAGCCACGTCAAGGCGTGCTTGCCGGCCGCGGGCGTCGTCAGCGGACGTGCCCGATGGCGCCCATTGATAGTCGGCGGCAAGGGTATCCATGGCTTGCGACATGCGCGACCTCCTCGCTGGTGGGGTGAGCCGGTCGGTGCCGGGGGAGGTGTCGAGGACCGCGTGCCGCGGCCCAACCATGCTTACCTTCTGCTATACGAAGATAAGTTTGTTAAGGTTGCTATTCAGTTAAAGTCGCCTCTCGATTAGGCGTAGTACGCATGATCTAACCGTAATTTTGCCAGATTTTAAGGGTAGATAATTAGGATATGGCTGGCAAAATAATCGGAGCGGTTTATCTTGCGCCTGAGATCATTTATCTTTGCTTCTCTTATATTGTTCGCAGCCACGAGCGCGCATGGCGGCGACTTTTCTTCTGCAGCTAAGGAATATAATGCCGGCAATTTCAGTGCCGCGCGCCATATTTGGAGCGGTTTGGCCCAGGAGGGGAACGCTGCGGCACTGTTCAATCTCGCCTTGATCCACCATCTGGGACAGGGGGTGCCGGAAAACCCGGGCCAGGCTGTCATCCTGTACCGCCAGGCGGCGTTGCGCGGCTTGGCCGAGGCCCAGAACAATCTCGGCGTTCTGATCTATTCCCGCCAGGGCATCCGGGCCGACCCGGTCGAAGCGGTGCTGTGGTTCCGCAGCGCCGCCCGCGGGCACCTGGCCCAGGCACAATACAATCTCGGGGTCGCCTTGAGCGCCGGGCTGGGAGCAGCCCAGGACCTGCAGGCCGCCACGAAGTGGTACCAGGCGGCGGCCGGGCTCGGCGAAGCCAAGGGATCCTACATGCTGGGCCTGATCCACCGCGATGGCCGCGGTGTCGAACGCGACGTGTCCGAGGCGCTGTCCTGGTTCAAGCAGGCCGCGGACGGCGGCTTTGCCCAGGGCGACACGGCCATCGGGGTATTGCGGTATCGCGGGATCGGCGGCCCCAGGGATGTCGCGGGCGCCTTGCGCGCCTTTCGCCGCGCCGCCGATGCCGGCACCGCTTCGGGTCTATACAATCTGGGAGTCCTGGTGGCCCGCGGCGAAGGCACGGTAGCGGATCTGGCGGAAGCGGAACGGCTGTGGCGCGCCGCCCGGCAAACGGTGGTCCCGCGTTTCGACCAGACGGCGCCGCTGATTGTCGGCGATATCGTCATCGAAACCACCGGCAGCCGTCGCGACCTGGTCGCCTCGACGCAACGCTTCCTCTCCGATCTGGGGTTCGACATCGGTGCCGCCGATGGCTATCTGGGGCCAAAGACCCGCGGCGCGATACAGATCTACCAGGCCCGGGTCGGACTGCCGATCGACGGCGAGGTTAGTCCGACCCTGCTCAGCCGGCTGAGCCGGGAAGTCCGGTTGCGCCGCCCCGCCCCGCCGGCCGCCGACGGCTGACCCGCCGCGAAGCCCCTTTTAACAAGGAATTAAGCATCGAACGCCACCATGTCGGCGGCAACCGGCCGAGCGGCACCAGGAGAGGCGCGGACATGAACAGCAACAAGACCGGCAATCTGGGGATCGAGAGCGCAACCTCGCGCCTTTACGACCTGGCCAAGCGGTTGGACCGCTATCGCGCCGACCGCCGCGCCGTTTGCATTCACCTTTCGCGCCTGAAACCCTATCATCGCCGCAACCATCATTTGCGGATCGCCGAAGCCTTTTTCCGCGGCGGGGTCCGCACCTTGATGGGCGAGCTGTTCATCCTGGACAACAGCGACTTCTTCTTCATCGCCAAGGAAGCCTCGGTCGCCGATATCGACAATGCGGTGATCAAGCTCCGCACCCTGTTCAAGGACGACCCGCTGGTGACCGAAGAGGCCACCTCCGCCGGGGACGGGTTTTGCACCTGGTACGATCTGGAAACCGACTACGAGGCCTTTTTCAAGGACGTGACCGCGATCGCCGTCCTGGAAAACGAAGGCCTCCAAACGGCAAACGGCGCATCGGATGCCGGCGACGAGCTGCTCCAGGAAAAACAGCCCATGGACCTGGACAAGCTGGTGCGGATGGAACGCCTGCTGGCGACCGCCGACATCTCCAATCTGGTCCGCTATCAGACCGTCTGCGCCCTGGCCGCCAACCAGGCGCCGCAACCGGTCCTGTCGGAATGCTTCACGTCAATCAGCGAATTGGAGCGGGTGTTGATGCCGGATACGGATATCTCGGTCAACCGCGGCCTGTTCCAGCACCTGACCCAGATCCTGGACCGGCGGATGCTGGCCCTGTTGAAGCGCGAAGGCACGATCAACCGCAATGGCTATCTGAGCATCAACATCAACCTGGCGACCGTGATGTCGCCCGAGTTCATCGAGTTCGACGAAACCGTGCGCACCGGCATTCGCGGCACCATCATCCTGGAACTGCAGCCCGGCGACGTGTTTTCAGACCTGCGCGCCTTTGAGTTCGCCCGCGGCTTCCTGCGCGAACGGCGCTACCGCCTGTGCCTCGACGGGGTGACGCCCGAATCGCTGACCTACCTCAACCGCCAGCAGCTCGGCTTCGACCTGATCAAGCTGCACTGGACCAACGGCGTCGACCGCCAGGTCGAGGACGGCAATTTCGCCGGCCTGAAGGACCTGGTCGCCCGGGTCGGGCGCGGTCAGATCATCCTGCACAAATGCGACAGCGAGGACGCCATCGACACCGGCCAGAAGCTTGGCCTGTCGATGTTCCAGGGCTTCCATGTCGACCGCATGCTGCGGCCAAGCCCAGGGATCCAGAAATCGGCCCTGTCCCGCCCGTCGGCCGGCGCCGCCCTGCACTGACCGGCCAAAACCGGCCATTTTTCCAACCCACCCGCCTTGACCCGCGGTTATTTAGGTGTATATACACTTAATAACGATAGCGGAGTGCCGCCGATGCCGATGCCGAATTTCGACCAGCCTGCCGATTGTGCCTGCTTCAACTTGCGGCGGGCCGCCCGCCGGGTCACCCAGGTCTATGACCGGGCCCTGAAGCCGGCCGGCCTGCAGGCCACCCAGTTCACCCTGCTGAGCGTCCTGGCCGGCACGGACGCCGGCGACGGCGTGCCGATGACCGACCTGGCCGACAGCCTGGGCATGGACCGCACCACCCTGACCCGCAACCTGGCGGTGGCCGAGCGGGCCGGCTGGGTGAGCCTGGCCCCGGGGCCGGACCGCCGCGAACGCCGTGCCCTGCTGACCGCCACCGGCCAAAGCAAACTGATCGAGGCCAAACCCTATTGGCAGCAGGCCCAGGCCAAGGCCGCCCAACAGCTGGGCCGGCTTGGACTGACCCGCCTGCTGGAACTCAGCCGCGACATGTCCCGCATCTGATACCCGGACCGGGACCAAAGGACACGCTGTTCATCGGTTTACGTGTATATACACTTACCAAGGAGGAACCCGACATGACCCAACCCAACCTTGCCATCGAACCCGGCCACCCGACCCGGCCCCATCCCACTCGACCATTGATCCGGATCGCGTTGCTGCTGGCCGCCTGGGGCGGCCTGATCCTCACCCTGGCCGTGAACGGCGTGTTCGACGTCCCCGCCGACCAACCGGCGTGGCCGACCCTGACCGCCATCGGCCTGCCGGTCGCGCTGTTTGTCCTCGCCTCTCGCATTTCCACGCGGCTGAACGCCTATATCCGCGGCCTGGATCCGGTTCTGCTGACCCAGCTTCAGGCCTGGCGGGTGCTGGGCGGGGCCTTCCTGGTGGTCTACGCCTTCGGCCAACTGCCCGGCCTGTTCGCCTGGCCGGCCGGCCTCGGCGACGTTGCGGTCGGCCTCGCCGCCCCCTACATGGCCTGGCGCCTGGCCCGCGACCGTGATTTTCTCACCAGCCCCGCCTTCCGCCGCTTCAACTATCTCGGCCTGGCCGATTTCGTGGTGGCGGTGGCGACCGGCATCGCCTCGCGAAACGCCATCCCCGGCCTGGTCGACCAGGTCACCACCGCCGCGATGGGCCAGTTCCCCCTGGTCCTGATCCCGACCTTCGCGGTCCCGGCCTTCATCATCCTGCACCTGATCGTGCTGATCCAGGTCCGGGCGGCTCGCCACTAACCGAAGTTTGCAACCCCGATTCCCGGCGCGGTTCGCTGCCTCACTCCACTTGGCACACCGTGCCGGGCCGGTCACTGCGCGCAGCGATCGGCGATGCAGAGTGGTGCCAAAGGGATTGGGGATATTTTGGGGTCCCCCCCTATGCCGTAACCGTAATTTCCGTCCGTTGGGCGGAGGCCACGTAACCCCATGCGTGACCCGGATGGCGATTGTGGGGAGGTGGGGCTCGGGCCAACGCGGATCCAAATCTTGTTACCTTATTCTGGTGATCTGCCGGTTCGGCGCCTAATTTATCCAGGGTACAGGGTGGGAGTTTCGGCGCGATGAAGCTGTTGGGCCAGGCAAAATCGATCAATGTGCGCAAAGTGCTTTGGACCTGCGTCGAATTGGGTCTGCCTCTGGAAAGAGAAGACTGGGGCGGGGGGTCCCGCCCGACTTCTGACCCCCAATTTCTCGCGCTCAACCCGAAGGGACTGGTCCCGGTGCTGATGGACGGCGACTTCGTGCTGACTGAGTCCAACACGATCTGTCGCTATCTCACAGCCGTCGAACGGCGGACCGACCTATTGCCTGATACCGCCGCCGGTCGTGCCACGGTCGAAGCCTGGATGGACTGGCAGATAACAGAATTGAACAACGCCTGGCGCGCCGCCTTCATGGGCTTGGTCCGCGAGCATCCCGGCTATACCGACCGGGAGGAACGATCGGCCAGTATCGCTGCCTGGAACGCCGAGATGTCGCTGTTGGACGCACACCTCTCCCTGACCGGCGCTTACGTTTGCGGTGACCGCTTCACATTGGCGGATATCGTCCTCGCCCTTTCAACGAACAGATGGGAGATGACGCCGATGGATCGCCCCGACCTGCCCGCCGTGACAGCCTGGATGGATCGTTTGGCCGTGCGGCCCGGCTTCGCCGCCCACTGCCGCAACGGCATCGCCTGACCGGATGCAAACGCCGCAGGTAGGCACGCCTACATTTCTGTATACCGGTGACACGGTGTAGTTGGACTAGGTTGGTCACTCTCCTTCCAATGTTTAATGAGGCTGCACCTATACAGACCTCGAAGCTTAAACCCGGAGAGTGACCAACCTACGCCAATTACTCCGTGTCACCGAAATTCCGTAATTCGCGTAATACCGTAATTCCAGCTAGCAAAAAACTGAACAGGATCAAACGCTGAAGAGCTTGAAATACATACCGACTGTATGGTATGTATTCTTCATGCCAAGGCCGACCAAACGAGATCCGGAACGCGGCGATGCCCGCACAAGGCTTTTGGAAGCCGCGCGCGACGTCATCCGGCAGAAGGGTTTTGCCGCCGCGACCGTCGACGATCTCTGCGAGGCTGCTGGCGTCACCAAAGGCGCCTATTTCCACCATTTCAAGAGCAAGGAGGCGCTTGGAGTCGCCGCAGCGGATTTCTGGGCCAAGACAACTACAGCGCTGTTCGCCAGTGCACCCTACCACCAGCCCAATGACCCTTTGGACCGGGTGCTGGCCTATCTCGATTTCCGCAAAGCGATCATCGAGGGTGATCCGTCGGCCTTCACCTGCCTGGTCGGAACCATGACCCAGGAAGTCCATGAGTCCCATCCCGCGATCCGCAATGCCTGCGCAGCCAGTATTTTCGGCCATGCCGCAACGCTGGAGCCGGACATTGAAGCGGCCATGGAGATGCACGGCATCCACAACGAGGGTTGGACGGCCAAAAGCCTGGCCCGTCACACCCAGGCCGTCCTGCAGGGCGCGTTCATCCTCGCCAAAGCGACCGGCGACCCGGAACTCGCCCGCGAGAGCGTCGACCATCTGAAGCGGTACGTCGAAAGGCTGTTCGACAAACCTCAACCGGTGGACGGCCAATCATGACCGGTTCAAAAACCTATTCAAGCGATCGGCGTCCGACCGTGCCTGATCCGGTCTTCGACGCGCTACGTAACCAGCCCGAGGAGCTAGTGATATGACAGAGTTCGTCACATGTTTGTGGTTCGACCACGGCGAAGCCCGCAAGGCGGCGGAATTCTACGCTGCGACGTTTCCGGACAGTCATGTCGGCCGGGTCCATGCGGCGGCGGCCGAATATCCCGGCGGCCGGGAAGGCAACGATCTGACCGTCGAGTTCACCGTGCTCGGTAGGCCGTTCATCGGCCTGAACGGCGGTCCGAATTTCACCCCGAACGAAGCCGTTAGCTTCATGGTCCTGACCAGGGATCAGGACGAGACGGATCGCTATTGGGAGTCGATTGTCGGCAATGGCGGCAGCGAAAGCGCCTGCGGCTGGTGCAAGGACCGCTGGGGATTTTGCTGGCAGATCACGCCGAAGCGTTTGTTGGATTTGACAACTGACCCGGACCGCAAAAAGGCCAAGCGTGCCTTCACGGCGATGATGACTATGAAGAAGATCGACATCGCTGCGATCGAGGCGGCGATCGGGTAACCCGTGTTCGGGAAGATAAAGGCCGCCACGATAGCCTGGGACTGCAAGAATATCGTGAAACGAAACAGGCGCCTGGAAAGGCTGAGACGGTCGTTCAAGCTATCAACCGGGAGGAAAAGTCACATGCAAAACCGTGAAGGCACACCGATCTGGTACGAGTTGATGACAAAAGACCCGGATGGCGCGCAGGAATTCTACGGTGCCGTCATGAGCTGGACGTTTGAAACCATGCCCAGCGGATTGGAACGCGACTATTGCGTTGCCTCGTACGGAGAGACCGGTGTCGGCGGCATAATGCTTACACCCGATCATGCACAGGGCATGTCCGACCGATGGTTCATGTATGTCGGTGTCGAGGACGTCGATGCCGCGGCCAACAAGGTCCGCACGCTCGGCGGTCGAGTGGATATCGAACCGACCGATATTCCCGGTGTCGGCAGGTTCTCCTTTGTCGCTGATCCGCAAGGCGCGCATTTCTATATGATGCGCGGCAACAGCGATCAACCGAGCCAGGCATTCGCCAGAAAAAAGCCGGGCCATTGCAATTGGAACGAGTTGGTGGCCGCCGACCAGAAGGCCGCGCTGGACTTCTACGGCAAGCTTTTCGGATGGGAACACGGCGGTTCCATACCGATGGGCGCTGCCGGTGACTATACGTTCATTAATCTCAACGGCGAAATGATTGGCGCGATCATGAACAATCCCGATAAGGATGGCGGATCCTCTTGGGGCTTCGCCTTGCAGGTGGCTGACATTGACGCCGCAAAATCCGCCGTCGAACGAGGCGGAGGCACGGTTCGAACCGGGCCGATCGAACTCCCTAATGACGGCGGTTGGCTGATCCAGGCGGATGACCGGCACGGTGCGAAGATCATGTTCACCGGGCCGCGTTCAAAAGACTTGGCATAGGCATACCCGGGCCGGGACGGGAGAAGAAAGCTGTCCCCGATATACCCGTGGAAATACCTGTGGCCCGCACCATTGCAGGCGAGCTAATCGCACTGGCCTGATCGTACCGCTGCAGACCAGGACAGCCCGCCGGTAGCCGAAACCGCGAAAACCGGGGTGCGGAGTCGCTCCGCCCCATGGCCGGCCTGGTCACTCGGTCTTCAGGAACCGGGGGCGAAATTCAGGTGACACGGTGTAATATTCTCACCGCAGTTCGTCATTCCCTGCACCGCGCCCACAGCGGGATTGAGCGCGACCGGCCAAGGCATGGTCGGCCGACAAACAAGGCGCGGGAAGACCACACGATTCGGGCGCATATTCGCTCGTTTGCGGCGATTTTCCCCTAAGGTGGACTGTTACGGTCATCGCATTCTCGTCGTTTCTCCCGACGGTATTCCCAACCTGGCATCGGTCCGGCCACTCCGGCCAGTCGATCGCCGTCGGTGCGATACGCCCTGCAACGGTGATTTCACCAACAATAGAGGACGAAACAGATGACCACCCCTCCCAAATCCACCCTTACGATGATCTCCCTGGATACCGCCAACGCCGACGCAAAGAGTTTACTCGAAAGCGCGCAGGCAAAGATGGGTATGGTTCCCAACATGTATGGATACATGGCGAATTTCCCGGCACTTCTCGAGACCTATGGCGTTGGATACGATCTCTTTCGCACCAAATCCGGCTTTACGCCTGTCGAACAAGAGGTTGTCTTCCTGTCGATCAGCTATCAGAACGCCTGCGACTACTGCATGGCGGCGCACAGTTTCGTCGCCGATAATGCCTCCAAGGTTCCCTTCGACGTCACGGATGCAATCCGAGCCGGACGGCCGATCGAAGATGCGCGCTTGGAAGCGTTGAGCACGACCGCGAAGGCCATTGTCGCCGGCCGCGGATATGTCGACGCCGATACCTTGAAGGTGTTTCTCGGTGCCGGTTACGGTGAAACTCAGTATCTGGCACTTCTGCTCGCAGTCTCGGTGAAGACCATCAGCAATTACGCCAATCACTACTTCCGGACACCGGTCGACCAGGTGTTTTCCGGTCGCGCCTGGATTGCCCCCGCCGCCGCCGAATAACCGTCAAGAGGGGGAGGCCGCAGATTTCGGCCTCCCCCCTCACTTGCTCCGGACCTCGCACACCGGCGGAGGACGAGCGGGATCGACGCCCGGGGAAATCCAAGCCGAGGTCGGTCGCGACAACCAGCCTGGCTAGGCTGTCAGTTTGTCTTCGACGAGCTTGAACAACGCCGCTGGCGTTTCGATCATCGGATAGTGACCGGCGCCGTCGAGGACTTCCATCCGCGCGTTGGGCAATTGCTTCAAGTAGGTGTCCTGCATCACCGACGGGCCGACAGCACCGTCGTGAACACCGGCGATCACGAGGACCGGTGCAGCGACCGATTTGACCGCGTCGGCAAAGTCGGTTTCCGTCCAGGCCTTCAGGTAGCCGAGAAACGCGGTGCGCGTCGTCGCCCGCCGGGCGGCGTCTGTGAGCCGTTGCAGGACACGTTTCGAATGGCGCTCACCGGTCAGGATGTTGAAGATCTCGGTCAGTGCCACATCGTCATCGGCTGCAGACTGGAAGAACGCGCTGGTCTGGGCGTCCATAACGAAACCAGACGCGGCGACCGGTGTGACCGCGATCCCCGACGAAATCCGGTCCGGCGCCTTCAGTGCCATTTTCTGAAGCACCATTCCGCCCATCGAGTGCCCCATGACGTGAAAGTCGCCCCAGCCCAGGTCGGTCGCCAGTTCCAAAGCATCGTCGGCGATTTCATCGATGGAAAAGGTGCCGTTCAGCGAGCGGGAATCGCCATAGCCGCGATAGTCCATATACGCCACGGTGAACCGCGACGTGTCGAAATAGGGTGCGATCCCATCGAAGACACCGCGATCGCTGAGCCAGCCATGCAGCGCGATCAGTCGAATGGGGCCAAAACCGGAAACGTGACAACCAATAGCCATTAAAGAGTCCTCCCTCGTTTCTAAGCGGATAACCGATCAGGTCGGCTATTTAGACCCTGTGGGGAGGTGTCGGGGGTCGCCCGCTTCGTTCTATTTTTCGCTCGAAAAAGCCAGCCGTACGGCCGTGCCGGCGGCGTCCGGCGGATTCTTGGTGCGCGTATGGCGCAACTCCGCGGGGCTCATCGAATAGCGCAGCTTGAAACGCTCGGAAAACCGAGACTGCGATTGATAGCCGCAGGCGAGCGCGATCTGATGGATCAACATATCGGTTTCCATAACCAGAGCCACGCCTTGGTCAAGGCGGACCTCTTCCAGGAGTTCCCGGAACCCGGTGTTCTCCCGGCGTAGGTTGCGCCGCAGCGCGCTTTCACTGATACCGAGCCGCCGGCAGGTGTCCTGAATGCGCCAAGCGCGAGCCGGATCGAGCGCGAGCAGGTGTTTGAGCCTAGCGCGCCAGCTTTGGTGAACATTCAGGATCAAGTTGCCCGCGGCGCCTTGGATTGCGAGCATCAACATCAGTTCGACCATTCGATGACGAACCTCGGCCTGATCGGTCGGAAACCGCCGAATCCACGAAAGCCAATCCGTGGTGGCTGCAATCGTTTTGGCGCTCCCTTTCACCAACCATCTCGGCGATACGTTCCAGTCACTGATCCGCGCCCCGTACAGTTGGCGGAACAATGCCATTGTCGGTGCGTCAAAACGAATGGCGATGCCCAGGTATCGGTTTTCCCTGCGGTCGGGGACGTTCTCAACGTCGAAACCGATGCCCTCGGGCAGCACCAGTAGGTTTCCTGGGGTGGATCTGTGGATGGTGTCCGCGACGGTGACGATCTTCTCGCCAAGGATCGGCATCATCACCGTCGGCGTGACGATCGACATATGCGTCAGAGACTGCGTAGCGACGCATTTATTGACCCCGAGCTGGCTGATGAAGCCGGACCCTGCCGATGGATCGCGTTCCACTTCGGCTCGCAACTCCTGTAGCGAGCGCCAAGCATCCGAAGTCAGGTACCGAGATGACATCGCGGCGACGCCTCCTTTGGTTGCGCCGGTCGCCGATGTTAACCGGCTTTGGCAATACAGACACTAAATGCGCTAAAGGCCTTTTCCCGCAAGGGCACGAGGTGCTTGTACGCGTCGCTCTCGAACAAATTCCTGATCGATTCTACGGTGGGGAATTCGACCGCGAAAACGATCTGCGGAAATGACGCCCCGACCACCGCTTCACTGAATTTGTAGCGTGCGACCGGAACCCCACCGGCCGCCTTGATCAATGGACCAGCAGCCTCGGAATAGGCCTTCAGCGCCTCGGGCTCATTGGCGTTGACGGTGGAAAGCGCGATCATGGTGGCGGACATTGGTTGCTCCTTTCATACGATGGAGAATGGCGATACGAAACACCGATGCACAATGAGCGCCCCGAGCGCATCCCCTCCGCCACCTTATGTCAGGCGCCGCGAGACCGGGAGCCGCCATCGTTCAAATCCACGCCGCAATCGGCCGGGATACCGATGTACAATCCTTCGTCTGGCGGCCCTTATTGCGAGGGACCAGAGGAACCCAGGTCAACACGGCAGTTTGGATCGCGACACGTGCATCGTCGCTGTCAAAGTTAGGTCTTACCGTTGCAACAATGAGACACAGAGCGACAACCAGATAATGAATGCGAAATTGCTTGCTATTTCCGGCAGTGGAAGACGGGCATCTACCAACACGGCTATGCTTCGAGCGGTGTCGTATTACAGTGACAACGTATTACAGTGACAGTGCATTTAATTGGCCTTCGCTTTCCTTGGTTTCGCTTTCGGGCCGCGCTTGCCGGGGGCGAGGGTTCGGCCGGTCAGGCGTTCGGCACGTTTGAAGAAGCGCGCGTCCCCGACCGGGCGTCCGATGGTTTCGGCGCGACGCAGTGCCTCGAACCGCACGTCTTCCTCGCCGGCGGCGATCAGGTCCCGCACCGCCCGGCGATAAGGCGAGATCGCCTCGCCGTCGACGATGCCCGGGTCCCGCCTGGCGTCCACAAGTGCGCGGGCCGACGACCAGGACCAGTCCCCGGCCCGTGCAACCAGGCCGGCCCGCACCGGGTTGAGGGCGACATAGGCCAGGGCGGCCACCAGATGATCCTCATCCATGGCGACGCATCCGAAGCGACCCTGCCAGAAATGCCCGGTGCGTCCTTCCCTGGCGTGGATATGGCCGGCATAACGGCGATGAACCGGCGACAGCGCCCGGCGCAGGCCGTCCGCATCGGTCGGCACCAGCACCAGGTGAACATGGTTGGGCATCAGGCACCAACCCAGGATCCCGACCCCATTATCGCGGCAATGGGCGACCAGAAGGTCGCGGTAGAGGCGGTAGTCCTGCTCACCAAAGAACGTCGTCGCCCGGCCATTGCCGCGCTGGGTGACATGATGGGGAAAGCCGGGAAGAACAACACGTGCCAGACGAGCCATAGCCCGAGTCTACCATAACCCGGCCAGCAAGGCAATTGAATGCACTGTCACCGTAATACGCACCGTAATACGCAGGGGGCGTCCATGCCATTACCGTTATTCAAGTCGACCATCCGTTAATGCCTGAAACCCGCTACTGGAATCCATCCTGGTTCGTCTTAATAAGCCGAAGCGCCTGAAATATATAAACTGTAACATTAATCCTGTCCCTAACCCTATCATCGTAACTGAACAGGCGGAATATGATTTGCTTTCACCAAGTCTCCAGCGATTGAGATGAGGTCAAAAAACCAAGGCGGTTTCTTTGAGGAAAATCAAGATGGAAGTTCCAACGCGCTAAGCATAGTCACGCCCAATTCGATCGCCTTTCGAGCAGAATCTTCGGCAGAAATTTTCGATCGTGCAGCTCCTCCGAAGTTGCTCGATTTACCCTCGGATTCAAACTTTGAAGACCAAATTTCGACACCTTTAGAATCTGCGAGCGACCAAAGTGTTGTCGTATAATGGGTAAAAGCAAGACCGCCATGATACATACTTAAGATAACGACTGTTAATTTGTAATTTTCTGAGTGTTCTGCTGTTGCTCGATCAAATAATTCAAAATTGTTGATCGTTTTTATTAACGCTTCTTGAAAAATTTCGCTGCTTACAAAACTATCGTCGCCTCCGCTTACCGAGATTGATACCGTGCCACTGTGACTATTTACTATTTCTACTCCTTCCTTGGAACCAATAATTTCCTCGACGCGTCCAATAGTGGAACAGGAAGACAAAGAAAGTAAAACGAGAAAAAGGATTATTGCTGCATAGAATCTCATTGACTCCTCCTAGTACAGAGCGGAAACGTAATCCGAAATAATTTTGGGTAGCAAGTCTTCAACATGAGCTTGTGCCATAGAACTATTTCCCCCAGTTGATTGTATCACGGAGGATGTTAGAATCGTATTTGATCTTAGTTCGACTATTTTGATTGTAAACGCAACACGATCGCGTCTACCTGAAATACCTGTAGCTCTGTCCTCCCAATTTAGGATTTTTGTAGAAACTAAGTATCCATCGATATTCTTGCAATTCGAACTCCCACATGACACAATTTGAACACTTCTTGCGTATTTTTCAAACTGTTCTTTTAAAATCTCAGATATCTTTCTGCCAGTACCTATATAGATTTTTTGTTTATAAGTTCCGTCTTCGGGAATTTCCACCAAAACGGGTTGCAACTTTGACAGGGGTTTCGACAGTTCTGAAATTGAATTAATTTCATTCTTTGTTTCAGTGCCACAACTTATCAGGATCACCGCCGATATCAAAAAAGCTAAGAATTTCATTACAATACAAGAACCTCCCCTTGCCGCTTTTTTGAGAGTAATTTTGTAGCAGTATATAAAAAATTTTTGAAAATGGTACTCCTCAAATCATCAAGAACCCAAGATTCTCTGATAGGGTTCAATGCATATTCTGTTTCACGCCCATGCGGGCGAATGCGGGAATATCGGTGACAGTGCACTCAATTAGCCTTTGTCCCCCTCGTAATCCGGCGACAGTGGACGCTACTAGCTTTCGTCTTCCTCGGACATCGGCTTCCGGCCGTGCTTGCCGGGCGAACAGGGCGATACAGGTATTTCGGGGATATGGCCGTCGCATCAAAACAGAATGAGCTTATTGACCGTCGCTCAGGCAAACCCTGTTTCGCCCGCCCTCTTTGGCTTGATACATGGCGTCGTCGGCCCAGAGCAACAGATCATCGACGGTCGGCGTCTTCCCTTGCTTGAGCGTGTTGCTATCAATTGATGCAACACCGAATGAAGCGGTGAAGTGCAGTTGTTCTCCGTCTGGCAGTTGGAGCCCGCTGGCGGCAATGGACAGGCGGAGCCGTTCGGCAATTTTGGCCGCCTCCTGCCCGCCAATATTGGGCAGCAGTGCGACAAACTCCTCACCACCAATACGACCAACAACATCCACATCACGCAAGAGTCCACGGCTGACTTGCGCGACCTGGCTCAATACCATATCGCCAATATTGTGCCCGTACTTGTCGTTAATCCGTTTGAAGAAATCGAGATCAAACATTATGAGCGAGAGCTTGCCGCCATAGCGTCCAAAACGCGCCAGTTCTTTTCCGGCCAGTTCGACAAAATAGCGGCGATTGGTCAGGCTCGTGAGATAGTCGTAATGCGCCTGTCGTTCCAATTCCTGCTGCAGCCGCTTGTTTTCGGTAATGTCGCGGCCAATACTCAGCGCCCCAGTTATCGCGCCCGTATCATCCCGCTCGGCCATCATGTTAATCAAGTGTGTTTCTTTATCTCCACCTTCGGGGGCGGGAACCGGGGCTTCGAACATAAGCTCCTCACCCGTCTCGATTGTGCCATCAATAATTTTCTGGAAAGCCCCAGCAAAAGGCAAAGCCGGATTCTCATCAAGCCGCCTGCCAATCAGCGTTCCGATTGGCACCGGCATACTGGCGGCAAGCCTGGAGTTGGCGTAAGACAAGCGCCCTTTATGATCGTAGCGCGCAATATTGACGGGCGCATTTTCCGCCAGGGTGCGAAATTCACGCTCGCTGCGCAACAGAGCATCACGGGTCCGTTGGTTCTCGATGGCGATCGCCGCGAGATTTGCGGCATAGGCGATACGCTCGAGGTCATCAAGGGTCGGAAGTGTTGGCTGGGAGTGATAACTGGCAAAGGTCCCCAGCACCTTGCCATCCGACCCGAGAATCGGTTCGGACCAGCACGCCGCCAAACCGGCCTGGCTGGCCAAATCAGCGGCTGGCCGCCAGTATTCATGCGAGGAGATATCCTCGACCACTACACGCTCTCCCCGGTACGCGGCGGTCCCGCAGGAACCCACCCCGTCGCCAATCTCTAAGCCGTCAACTGCCTCATTGAAAAACACCGGCAAACTGGGAGCCGCCCCTGTCAGCAGACGTTTTCCTTCGCTGTCCAACAACAACAGGCTGCAAAATGAAGTTGGTGCATCGGCTTCGATCGTGCGTACGATGGCTTCCAGGATCTCGGGCAACGGCGCAGCATTCGCCACCATCTCCAACATGGCATTGTAAGCACGGCTGCGCTGTTCACTTTGCCAATGGGCGCTAATATCGGTGTAGCTGGCCAAGCGCCTATTGCCAACCCAACTGACCCGCGTAATCACGCGGCGTTCGCTACCGTCTTTACAGCATATATTTGATTCAAGTTCGGGCGGCTGGACACCATGCTCATGGGCTTCCTCAGCCCGCCGCCACCACGGATCAACGGTAGATTCCCGATATTTGTCATCAGGATAGGCCTTGCCAACCCAGCTTGTTAGATCGCGAACCTCATCGCGCGAGTAACCGAACATCTCAACAAATTGGCGGTTGACGTATTCAATATTACCGTCGGCATCGGTCCAACTGATACCCACCGGGGAAAACTCAAGCAAATCCTCCACTTGGATGCGTTGCTCGGTGCTTCTATCCAGGTCACGCTCAAGCCTGGCTTCCCGTACCCTCGACAATCCGATTTCCGCCAGGATATCCGCCATACCAATTATGGTCGCTATATAGGCGTCAATCTGCGCCTTGCTCACAACCGGAACGGCACGAATGCTCTTCAAATAGGCATCCTTGTCATATCCGAACTGTTCGGCTCTTTCGCCGAAGCCTGCCATGTCAGGCGGTGTGTGGAAAACCTGGCCAAGAAACAGCGTGGCCAGGTGGTGTCCTTCGATGGTTACTGGTGTGGCGTAATCATAAAGACCGTTTTTACACAGTGCGCCGACAACTTCTCCGTCGCGTAACCTCTGCAAAAGCTCCAGGTTACTCTCCTGGCAGAGACGAGCGGTCTCAGGGACGGCCCTGTGGTAGTGCACACAGGCATCACACCAGCCGGCCTGGGTAAGGAGTTCACCACCCGGGCCGACCAGTCCGTTTGAAATGCCGGTAGCCCTGTTGATACTTTCCAGCAAACTTGTGAAAGCGGTTATATCGACGAGGTCGCTAAAACTGTAGGACACGCCTGCACCACCTATTGTCTTGTCCGGCCTGGCGGTGTTTTGACTCCCACGGATCTCGCTACTACAGAAACTTGCCGTGTTGCGCGACATGGTTTCCTACTCTCCAAATTTTTATTTGGGTCCTTTTAAATTTTCCGGCGACGTTACCTGTCTGAATTCAGCCACCAAGACAGGTATTTCCCGCCTCAAAATACGCGGAACTTTTACCAAAACACCGTTAAGACCTGGTGAAGTTCACCGTAGCAACAGGAGCCACCTAAACGGATGGGAGTTTCGTGAACGGTCAGTGCGGTGACACGTCCCACCTTGGTCAAAGAGCATGCATTGCGGCCCGCGGATAACCGAAACCGCGGAAACAGGCGTGCGAACCCGGCCCCAACCCCAGGCCCGACTACGGTGACACGATTACGGTGACAGTGCATTTTTTTAATTAAATAAATGCACTGTCACCGTAATCGTGTCACCGTAATCCGTCCGCATCGGTCGACACCAGCACCGGGTGAACATGATTGGGCATCAGGCACCAGCCCTGGATCCCGACCCCATTATCGCGGCAATGGGCGACCAGAAGATCGCGGTAGAGGCGGTAGTCCTGCTCGCTGAAGAACGTCGTCGCCCGGCCATTGCCGCGCTGGGTGACATGATGGGGAAAGCCGGGAAGAACAACACGTGCCAGACGAGCCATGACCCAAGTCTAACAGAACCCGGCCGGCAAGGCAATTGAATGCACTGTCACCGTAATTCAATTGAATGCACTGTCACCGTAATTCGAGTATGGAGATGAAGAATTTCTCGGCCACGGCTCAAGAATGACGGTCGATTTTGTGGCCCGCGGCCTCCGGGAATAGACTAGTCTGAATGTACTGAGACGGTATTCACCTGACAGATTGGCCAGCTGAGAGGTGTGGTCATG
>CAYFNG010000024.1:0-39215 GCA_964344385.1 uncultured Sneathiellales bacterium | reverse complement strand
ATTGCCACACCACCAATGCCTGGCTGCCGGCGGTGATGGACCATAGCGGTATCAGCGGCAACTGCGCCTCCTGCCACAACGGCACAACCGCGACCGGCAAGAGCGCGAGCCATATCACCACCACGACCCTGTGCGAGGCCTGTCATGCGACCACCGCCTGGGCCCCGGCGACCAAAGTCGATCATGCCGAAGTGTTGGGGATCTGTTCCGGCTGTCACAACGGCCTCACCGCACCCGGCAAGCCGGCCGCCCATTTGCAGACCAACGGTGAGTGCGATACCTGCCACACCACCAACGCCTGGCTGCCGGCGACCTTCGATCACTCGTCGGTGTCGCCCGGGACCTGCACTACCTGCCATAACGGCACTACGGCCACCGGACTGCCGAGCGGCCATTTCGTAACCACGCGCAGCTGCGACCATTGCCACGGCACCACCGCCTGGCTGCCGACCCAATTCACTCACCAGAGTGCAGGCTATCCCGGCAACCACGTGGTCAACCTGACCTGTTTGAGCTGCCATGGCGGTAACAGCGAAACCGTTTCTTGGCGGAATGCATCCTACGCACCGGATTGCGCCGGTTGCCATGCCGGTGACTTCAAACCCGACCCGCACAAGAAGACCGAAAGTCCGACGATTCGGTACACCGTCAGCGAGTTGCGCGACTGTACCGGTTCCTGCCACATTTATACGGATAGTACCTTCAGCACCGTCAAGGAAAGCCGCCGAAGCGAACACCGGGTCAATTCGACGGAGTGGTAGCGTCCGGTCAGAAAAACGCGAAAGGCACAATGTGGCGTTAGTGTGGCCGTACTAGTCCGGAATATGTCTTTGTTTTTGGCCGATTATTTCGTATTCTTGGAACACGAAGTAAGTGGGGCAGTGTTACATAATCATGACGTTTGGTGATCGACGGTGGCGCGGAGTATTCGGGGCGGCGCTTTGCTTGATGGTGCTGACGGCAGCCAGCCCGTCCGGCTGGACGGCGCCCGCTGATCAGGCTGCCCAGGAGGCCGCCGCCGGCGTACCAGCCAAATCAGCCCCAAAACAGCAAGTCGCGGCCCTCGATCCCAGCTATCGTTATGCCATCAATCTGGCATCATCGCAGATCCCGTTCACCAATCCGCTGTTGCCGCAGACGGAACTTCTGAACACCCACCGCATCTACATGTCGCGGTTCGTCAAGGACGGCCGGGTCTGGAACCGTTTGCGCGTGGGGTTCTTCCCCAACAAGAGCCAGGCCAAGGTGGCGGTTGAACCGTTCCTGCAGCTCTATCCCGACGCCTGGATCACCCGGGTGACGGACGAGGAACGCATCGAATCGGCGCGGCTGGTTTTGGCCTCCCTACGTACCGAGTCGGCTGAAACGCCAGGCGCAAAACCGCGAGCGACGGTTGCGCCGCCGATACCCGCGGTGAAAGCGACGCCGCCGGCCGAACAGAAACCGGCCGAAAAGGTACCGGCCGATGTCAAGCTGGCCGCCACGCCACCTGCCACCGTCGCACCGACCCCGACCAGCCCGCCGCCGGCAGCGGTTGCTCCTACCCCGACCCCAACGCCCACAGCGCCGTCCACCAGCCCGCCGGCAACCACCGGGACCGGGTTCTCCGAGCAGCGGGTTGCCGCCCTGGCCGATGAGGCGCGGGTCGCCATGACCGGTAAGAACTATCGCCGGGCGGTGCAGATCTACACCAAGCTGCTCGAGGGGCCGGAAAGCAAATACCGTCAGGAAGCGCAGGAGCTGTTGGGCCTGGCCCGTGAGCGTGGTGGCCAATTGGCTCATGCCAAGGCGGAGTACGAGACCTACCTGAAACGCTATCCGGAAGGCGAGGGTGCCGATCGGGTGCGCCAGCGCCTGGCCGGTATTATTACCTCGACGGTCGACCCCCAGGAGAAACTGCGCAAGGCCAAGGGGCCGGAAAGCGAAGAGTTCAAGTTCGACTATTACGGCAGCTTTTCGCAGTTCTATTACCGTGACGTCAGCATCACCGATGTCGAGGGCGATATCGTCAACCAGTCCTCGTCCAACACCGACCTGGACGTCACGGCCCGGTTCTCCAACCCCAGCAAGGATATCAGGGCCCGCTTTACCGGCGGTCATGTCCAGGACTTCCGCGGTGCCGGCAATCCGGCCAAGACCCGGATCAACGCCCTGTACCTGGATGCCGAGGACATGAAACGCGGCGTCAGCGGGCGCATCGGCCGCCAATCGCGCTCTTCGGGCGGCATATTGGGCCGGTTTGACGGCGGCGTGTTGAGCTACGAAGTCCTGCCGCAGTTGGAATTGCATGCGGCGGCCGGCTTCCCGGTCGATTCGGTGTCGTCCATGTCGATCGATCCGGACCGCTATTTCTATGGCCTGAGCGCCGATATCGGTCCCATCCAGACCAATTACGATTTCAACGTATTTGCCATCAATCAAAGCATCGATGGCATCACCGACCGCCAGGCGATCGGCGGTGAAATACGCTATTCGGGCCGGCGCATGTCCCTGTTCGGGCTGGTCGACTACGATGTGTCCTACAATGAGCTCAACACCGTGCTGCTGACCGGCAACTACATCTTCCCGGATCGGACCACGGTCAACGCGTCGTTCAACTACCAGAACAGCCCGATCCTGACCACCCGCAACGCATTGCAAGGCCAGACCACCACGTCGATCAGCGATCTGATGGCAATTTATACCGAAGACCAGGTGCGCCAGTTTGCGGTCGATCGCACCGCGACCAACACCAGTTTCACGGCCGGTGTGTCGCGGCCCCTGACCGACAAGCTGCAAGCCAGTGGCGATCTCACGGTTACCAAGCTGTCCGACACAGTGGCATCGGGCGGTGTGGCGGCTTCGCCGGGTACCGATGTCGAGCTGTTCTATTCGGCCCAGCTGATCGGCAGCAACCTGATCCGCCAGGGCGACATTGCGATCGTCGGCGTGCGTTACGCCGATGCCACGACCTCGGATACCGTGACGCTGTCGCTGAACACGCGCTACCCATTTACCCGGGATCTGCGGATCAACCCGCGGGTCCGGGCCGACTACCGCACCACCGACACCCAGGGCAAGGAATACAAGATCCGGCCGTCGGCGCGGATCAACTACCGCTGGGACCGCAATATCAGCTTTGAAGGCGAGGGCGGCGGCGAGTGGTCGAGCAACCGCACCACTTCGACCACCGAAGACACCAAGGGCTATTTCTTCAACCTCGGCGTCCGCGTCGACTTCTAAAACCTTATCCGCCCAGGTGGACGGCCCCGTCGGCCGCCAGACGCGCGATCTCGGCCTTGGAATAGCCGTGTTCCGCCAGGACGTCCGCGGTGTGCTGGCCGAACAGGGGGGCCGGTGCCGCGACCTGGCCCGGGGTGTCGCCGAACTTGACCGGCAGACCGATGGTTTCGACCCGGCCGGCCGCCGGATGGTCGGTTTCGACCACCATGTCGCGGGCCCGAACCTGTGGGTCGGCGTGCATTTCGCCGATGTCCAGGATCGGTCCGGCAGGCACCCCGGCGGCCTCCAGGACCGCTAGCCAATCCGCGCTGTCGCGTCGGATGAACACCGATTCCAACTCTTCGATCAGCGCGTCGAGATTGTCCATACGGTCGGCATTCTCCAGGAAACGCGGGTCGTGGGCCAGGTCGTCGGCGCCGATCGCCGCTACCAACCGTTCCCAGTTGCGGTCATTGGCGGCGCCGAGATTGATATAGCCGTCGCGGGTCCGGACCGCCTGATAGGGAGCGCTCAAAGGATGGGCCGAACCCATGGCGGGCGGGGCGACCCCGGTTGCGAAACAGATCGCCGATTGCCAATAGGTCTGGGTGATGCCAGCTTCCAGCAACGAGGTGTCGACCATCTGTCCGCGCCCGGTCTTCAGCCGGTGGCTGTAAGCGGCCAGCACGCCCATGGCCAACAAGAGCCCGGCGGTGATGTCGGTGACCGGGGCCCCAACCTTCACCGGCGGTCGGCCAGGGCCTTCACCGGTGATGCTCATCAGGCCGCTGTAACCCTGGGCGACCAGGTCGAAGCCGCCGCGGGCTGCGTAGGGCCCGGTACGGCCAAAGCCGGAAATCGCGGCGTAGATCAGCCCGGGATTGTCTTGGCGCAGGTTTTCGAAGTCAAGACCCAGCTTGGCCATGGTGTCGGGGCGGTAGTTCTCGGTGACCACGTCGGCGGTCGCCAGCAGGCGCCGTAGCACCGCTTTGCCGCCTTCGGTTTTCAGGTCGACGACGACACCCCGCTTGTTGCGGTTCATCATCATGAAGGCGGCTGGTTCGCCGTTGATCGCCGGCGGCAGCTGTCGCCGTGTATCGTCGCCGCCATCCATCCGTTCAACTTTGATCACGTCGGCACCCATGTCGGCCAGCATCAGGCCGCAGGTCGGCCCGGCCATGACATGGCAGAGCTCGATCACCTTGACGCCGTTCAACGGCCCGAACCCCCGTTCCGCCATGGTCAACGCCCCTCCATTAATTGCCTGTGCCTCCTGTTTCCACGGTCGGGGCCACCGCGCCCTATCATGCCACCGCGTCCGGTTGCTCATCAAACTCGGCCTGGATCCATTGCTTGACCAGCATCAGGTCGGGCCGGGGCGCGGCGGACTGTTTGGTCACGAACCAATAGGCGAAAGACGCCGCCAACCTTGTAACAAAGGGCGCGACCAGCCGGCCGCTGGCCAGATCCTCGGCGACCAGCCGTGACCGGCCCAGGGCCACCCCATGGCCGTCTATGGTGGCCTGGACGATGGCGGTTCCGTCACCCAGGGTCGGTCCCTTGGGCACCGCCTGGACCGGGACGCCGGCCGCCTGGAACCAGGCCGCCCAGTCTTCCGGTGTGTCGCTGTGGAGCAGGGTGGCGTGCAACAGGTCCTCTGGCTGTCTCAATGCCAACCGGTTGGCATAATCCGGCGCGCAGACGGGAAACACCGTCTCGCGGCCCAACAGGTCCGCCTGCAGATCGGGCCAGTTGCCTTTACCGTAGCGGATGGCGGCGTCGACACCCTCGGCGTCCAGGTCCACCAACCGCCGCGATGCGGTGATCCTGAGGTCGATATCCGGATGCCGGTCGATCCATTGACCCAACCTGGGGGCCAGCCATTTGGCGGCAACGGACGGCAGCATCGACAGGGTCACGTGGCCGGCCTTGCCACGGTCTCGGACAGCGGCGACGGCTTCGCCAAGGACATCCAGTGCCTGCCGCGCCGCCTGGGAAAAAGCGGTTCCGGTTTCGGTGGGTCGAAGACGCGGTCCACGACGCTGGAAGAGCTCGGTATCGAGAAGCAGTTCGAGTTCCTGGATCTGCCGGCTGACCGCTCCCTGGGTGACGTTGAGTTCGGTCGCCGCCCTGGTGAAGCTGCCCAACCGGATCGCGGCCTCCAACGCCCGAATCGCCCGGAGCGAGGGAAGTCGCGTATTGCTATGCGAAAAACTCATGAAAAGGTCGAATTTATCTCGTTTTTACAGCGTGGTATTTCGACTTATCATGAAATTTGCTCGAGATAAAGGAGTCGTAAGGAATGTCGGATGCGATGGTGGCACGGCGCGCACTTTGGCGCATTCTGCCGGATTGGCCACTGGTGGTCTGGTTGGTTGCCACGGCACTCGTGCTGGGGTTTGCCGGCGGCCTGACCAGCCAGGGGGTCATCGGTGTCTTCAATGCCGGCTGGGGTCGTGCGCTCGGCGAGTTCGCCCTGATCCTGCTGCCCAGCTTTGCCCTGGCCGCGGCCTTGGGTCGCCGCAACATCGGGGCGGCTTCCGGATGGGCGGCCGCGGTTTCACCCTTTGCCGGGGCCGGCATGGTCTGCCCCGACACCGCCTATGCGGCGTTGTCACCAGTGGCTGGGCGGCAAAAGCTGGCGGTCGCCTTCGGCTCCTATGCCGGTTTCAAGCTGCTGGTCCCCGCCGGGCCGTTGATCGTCGCGACCGGTCTTGGGGTCGACGCGACGTCGCTGCTCGCCTACGGCTTGGCACTCCTGATCCCGACCTGGGCGATTGGTGTCTTCTGGGTTCGCCGCCAGTCAGTTACGGGCGAAAATACAGACCATCCCCAGTCCGAGGCCGGCGAAAATGACAGTCCATTGGCTGCCCTCGCGCCTTTCGTCGGGTTGGCGACGCTCCTCATCGCCGGAGGCCTGGTCGATTTTGCGCGCTGGCCGGTGATCGATTTCCTGACCAGCCCCAAGGGTGCGCTGCTGCTCGCCGCGACCTGGGCGGTGTTGGCGGTTCCCAAGGACCAGCGACGCGCGTGTATCGATAGTGCCATCGGGCGCACCGGCTCCTTGCTGTTGGTCATCGGTGCCGCCAGCGCGTTCGGGGCCGTGTTGACCAAGGTGGTGGCGGTTGCGGATTGGGTGCCGGCCCAGGGCGGGATTGCCGGTATCGTCGCCCTGTTCCTGTTGACCGCCGCATTCAAACTGGTCCAAGGGTCCAGCATGGCGACCTTTGCCGCCGTGGCGCCGGTCGCGGCCCCGTTGGTCGCGGCGGCCAATCTGCCGCCGACGGCAGCGGTATTTGCCATCTGCCTGGGCTCGTTCTTCGCGATCCTGCCCAATGACAGCTATTACTGGTTGGTCCGCAAGGACGCCCTGGCCACCGAGGTCGAAACCACGACCGTTGCCGTGCTGGCTGGCGGGGCGGGCTTGCAGGCCGTTACCGGGTTGGTCTGTCTGCTGGCCTTGATCTGGCTGGGTTGGATGGGATGAACCAGCCATCGGGTTCCCGGTTGGAGTTCTATTTCGACCTGTCCAGCCCGCCGTCGTACATCGCTTACATGCGCCTGCCCAAGTTGTTGGCGGGCGCCGGGGTCGATGTGGCCTGGCGGCCGGTCCTGGTGGGTGGGATCTTCAAAATGACCGGCAATGCGGCGCCGGTCGCGGTGCCGGCCAAGCGCCGCTACATGATGGACGTCGAATTGCCGCGCCAGGCCGAGCGTCACGGCATCCCGCTGGACTTTCATCGCGGGGCTCCGTTCGAATCCTTGGGTTTGATGCGCGGCGCGCTGGCAGCCGATGAAGCCAGCCGGTTCGATGACTATGTGTCGGCCATGTTCCGCGCCCAATGGGCCGAGGCACGCGATCTCGCGAACTCAGGCGACGTGGCCGAAGTGTTGGCGAGGTCGGGCCTGGATGCCCGATTGCTGGATCGGGCCCAGGACAAGGAAATCAAGCAGCGGCTGATCGCCGTGACGGAGGCAGCCGTGGCCCGCGGTATTTTTGGCGTCCCGACCTTCTTTGTCGGCGACGAACAATTCTTCGGCCAGGACCATCTTGACCTGGCCGTCGCCGTGGCCCGCGGGCTCAGCTCAACTGGTTGAGCACCTGCACCTCCGGCCGCCCGGCCATGGCCGGGCCCATACGGGCGCCGATCTCCTTGAAATGATCCGATTGGCGGTGGGCATCGATCGCGGCTTCGTCGACGTAGCGTTCGACAAAGATATAGGTGTTGGGCTCATCGCTACGGTGCAGGGCGTAAAGCGTGTTGCCGGGTTCGTTGGCGTTGACCGCGGCCACCAGTTCCAGGGCCGGTCCCTCGAATTCGGCCGCCATGCCGTCCTTGATGCGTATCGTGGCGATAATCGTGATCATGTCGTTCCTCCCAATCGGTCTGGCGGGAGTATGAGTGGGATAGGCAAAAGCGGCAAGCCTGGGCGATTTCCCAGGCTCTGCTAGAATGAAACCAGCGCTCGGTTGCAGGGAGGAAGAGCGATGCGGTTAAGGCAGTTCGTATGGGTGGCGTCGGAATTGGCGCCAGCGGTCGGCGAGATTCGGGACGTGCTGGGCCTAGAAGTCTGTTACAGCGACCCCGGGGTCGGCGAATTTGGCCTGGAAAACGCGCTCCTTCCCATCGGCGGTAATTTCCTGGAAGTGGTGGTGCCGACCCGTGACGGCACGGCGGCCGGCCGGCACCTTCAGCGGCGCGGTGGCGATGGCGGCTATATGGTGATCCTGCAATGCGGTGATGCCTTGGCCGAACGGCAGCGGATCGAGGCTCTGGGTGTCCGTACCGTTTGGCGCCACGATTTGGACGATGCTTGCGCCACCCATTTCCATCCTTCGGACCTGCCCGGCGCCATCCTGTCGATCGATCACATGGTCCCGGGTGTGGATTGGCACCAGGAGATGACCGGTTGGAAATGGGCCGGCCCCGAATGGCGCGGCTTCGTCCGCACCCATGTCACCCAGGCCATGGCCGGTGTCACCATCCAGGGCGATGATCCCGCTGCCCTGGCCGCGGCCTGGGGTCGGGTCCTCGACCGGCCGGTGCGGGACGGTGCTCACGGATCGAAGATCCTGCTCGACAATGCCAGGCTGCGGTTTGTCGCACCCCAGGATGAACGGGGCCTCGGGGTCGTCGGTATCGATGTCTTGTGCCAGGACCGTCACGCCATTCTGGCGGCGGCTGAAGCGCGTGGTGCGCGTCTCGGCGACGATCAAGTGATGGTCGCCGGGGTCCGGGTGAACCTGCTTTAGGGAAGGGAGAATGATGGCAGCGAAGATCCTGGTCGAGAAATCGGGGCCGGTCACGACGGTAGTTATCAATCGGCCTGAGGTGCGTAACGCCCTGGACCAGGAAGCGACGGAGCAGCTGACCCTAGCCTTTCGTGACTTCGCCGCCGACGATGACGCCAGGGTGGCCGTGCTGACCGGCGCCGGCGGAGCGTTTTGTGCCGGGGCCGACCTCAAGGAAATGGCCGACCGGACCGACTACAAGGCCTGGGCCGGGCATCCCGATGGTCCGACCCATGCGCCGCCACCCAAGCCGGTGATTGCGGCAGTGGCCGGTCACGCCTGCGCCGGTGGCCTGGGCCTGGCGCTGTGGTGCGACATCCGGATCGCCGAAGAGGGGGCGGTGTTCGGCGTGTTCTCGCGGCGCTGGGGCGTGCCGATGAGCGACGGGACCACGGTGCGCCTGCCGCGGCTGATCGGTTTCGGCCCGGCCATGGACATGATGCTGACCGGCCGGGCGGTGCCGGCGCGCGAGGCCCTGGGGATCGGCCTGGTTACCCGTGTGGTGGCGGACGGCGCAGCCCGGGCGGCGGCGGAGGACCCGGCGGTGCGAATCGCCGAGCTCCCGACCATCGCCATGCTTTCCGATCGCCGCTCGCTCTACGATCAGCAAGACCTGGGCCTGGACGCGGCAATCAGCCGCGAAACCGAACTTGCACGCGAGGCAAAATCGCTGGAAGCGGCCGGCGGTGCACGCCGGTTTGCCCGTGGTGAAGGCCGTCACGGGGCCTTTTAGTAGGGTCGGGATGAACGTCGGCCCAGACTCAGTAACTGTGACCAAACTACAAGAAATGGACAAAGTTTTTTTTCAAACCACAAAATATTGTTGACACTTTTGAAACCTACGACTAGTAAACTGGGCTTGTAGGTGCATAGACGCGGGATTGCATCACCTGACGCAAAGGCGGGGCCCGGAACGTTTTGGGACGTTCCGGGCCTCTCTCATTTCGGCGCTACGGATATGTAGGTGCAGATGACCGCGTGGCCGTTTTGACCCCGACGCCCGCCGACGACGAGCCGACCAACGAGCGCCGGGAGCGCAGCTGCCGCACTTGAAGCTGTCATGCCGGGCCGCAAGTGCAGGATTGCGCACCGACAATCGGGTGTGCACGCCCAACCGCCGGCCAAAATAAAGGAAGGCGTCAGGTGCTCAGACGCGGGGTCGTTGCATCGCACTCCGAAGAATGCTTCCTGACGCCTTCCGAACCAAGCAACCGTCGGACTTTCCGATCCTCGCAAGTCCCAATCCGAAGACCAGAACTCGCGCAATCCGTCCACCCGAAGGTGTCTTGATCCCGCGACACAGGTTCCCGAAGGCGCCTCGTCGCGCGGCCGTTCCACCCGAAGGCTTCGCGACCTTTTACGGTTCCAGACCCGAAGGTCTTTTCCCGCGAGACCGGTCCGCCCGAAAGCGACCCGACCTCACCGGCTCGGGATCCGAAGACCCTGACCCGGTCCGAACGATCCGCCCGAAGGCTTCACGATCGGTTCGGTTCTGACCCCGAAGGCTCATCCCCGAGCGTCCGATCGACCCGAAGGCCCACCGTCCGCCGCAGGATCAAATCCGAAGATCATCCCCTGCGCGGCCATCCGACCCGAAAGTCTTTTGGCCTCCACAGTTCCAAAACCGAAGTCCTGTCTCTGTGTAGGTTTAGTATTGTCGTTACTTCGGACCGTGGCAACAAATATTTTTGACCAACTTGACATTTCTTGTGGACGAACTTGTGGATATCTTTCTGCCCATTTGTGGATAACTAGATTCTCTATTGAATATTGACGGGTTAACCATGTTTGACGGGGCGACACTTTGGTCCAGGAACACGGCAAGCGAGCCTCAAGCGAGGCGGAAGTCCGGTGACGCGGCGCCTCACGCGGGATCGCGCCGCTCGGTTTCTGCTCCCCGGGCAATGCGTCCTTCCCTGGTCCGGTTCCGGGTCATTTCAATCGGCCGGCCGGATTTGGGTGCCGATCAAGTTTACTTGAAATTGCATGAAGTTATCTTAGCAATCGTCGGTAGAAATTGGCCTGCCAGAAAGTTCGGTTTTCGGTGTATGGTTATTAGTTTGGTAAGAAAGCGAAGGTAACTTTACGTAAACCTTGTAACACTTGCGGGACCCTTACGTAGTGGGTCTTTCGGCTCGACCAGTGTTTTATGAGTTCAGGAGTTGGTTTGAGTATGACGTGTCCAAGTATTCAACCGTGCAGACAATTTCAACCGGCATCGGTTTGTTTCAAACTCCGCAAGAACTATAGCGCCGGTACAAGGGCGCACACCGCTTTTTGGCACGCTGGCGGCCGCCGTGATTGGGCGGGTCGTCAGGCCTTTCAAAGCGGCATCCTAGACCAGAACAAACAGCATCGCTGCATAACAGAGACCGCGTTGTTGCGCGCTGCGCGAACCAGCACGCACCCGTTGCGGAACGACCGGGCCGACAGGGCCTGGATCGGTCCCACTCGCGATAACGCAGATCCTCGCGGCTCCACCCCCGACACGCCCCCGAAATAGAAAGCAGGCAGCAGCTATGTTCAAGTTTGGAACCAAGCAGAAGAATAACGAGAATCCCCTTGCCGATGTTGTGGCCCGGATTGAGGCCGAAGCAGCCCCGGCGGCGATGCCTCAGTCAGAAGTCGAAAAATATCGCGCCGCTTTTGCAAAAATCGAAGCTGTCTGTGAACAAATCGCGCAAGGCAATCTCGAGGCGCGCATTCTGGGTGTCGACCAGCACGAGGATTTGGCGCAACCGTTGACCGCCATCAACCAGATGCTGGACCTGACCGATGCCTTCGTCCGCGAAGCCGGCGCGTCGTTGAAGGCCGCGAATGAGGGCCGCTTCCACCGCCGATTCCTTCTGCGCGGCATGCGTGGCAGTTTTCGCCAGGGTGCGGAAACCATCAACGAAGCGCGCGAGGAAATGGCCCGCAAGGCCGAGGAAGCCAAGGCAGCCGAAGAGGAACAAGTGCGGGTGGAGGCGGAGATGAAGGAACAACGCGAGGCAATGGAACGGGAGGCCAGGGAACAGCGGCTGAAACTGGCCGACGAATTCGAAATGGTGGTCGGCGGTATCGTCAAAGCCGTATCAGCCTCGGCGACCAACCAGGAAGGCACGGCCGAAGAACTGGCCAGCACCGCCGAGGCCGCCCATCAGCAGTGCATGAATGTCGCGGCAGCGGCCGAACAGGCGACCTCAAATGTGCAGGCGGTGGCTGCGGCGGCCGAAGAGCTGTCCGCATCGATCAACGAGATCAGTCGCCAGGTTTCGGAATCGACCAATGCGACACAAAGTGTCGTGGCTCAAGTCGACACCGCCAGCAGTGCGGTTGGTGGCTTGACCGAGGCGGCGCAGGAAGTCGACAAGGTGGTGGAGTTCATCCGCAACATTGCCGGCCAGACCAATTTGCTGGCCCTGAACGCCACCATCGAGGCGGCGCGTGCCGGGGAGGCCGGCAAGGGCTTTGCCGTGGTCGCGGCCGAGGTCAAGAGCCTCGCCAACCAGACCTCCAGTGCCACCGACGAGATCGCCAACCAGATCCTGTCGATGCAGAACGCCAGCAAGCAGACATCGGATGCGATCGGCGAGGTCAGCGGCTCGATCCAGCACGTCAACGAAATCGCGACTGCGATTGCTTCGGCCGTGGAGGAGCAGTCGGCGGCCACCCGCGAGATCAGCAACAGCGTACAACAGGCGGCCAACGGCACCCAATCCGTTTCCCAGAGCGTCGATATGATCAGCCATGCGGTCGAGACCGCGGGCAATGCCTCGCAAAGCGTTGTCCAGGCGGCCGGCGAGCTGACCGGGCAGGCCCGCAATCTGGGGCAGGAAGTCGAAACCTTCCTGGTTCATATTCGAGACGATTGACGCTCTTCAACAGCGTTTCGGGCGCGGTTGGCTGTGGCTGCCGCGCCCTTTTTCTTGGGCCTGCGAAGGTTGTTGATGTGTTGTCCGCATGAACGGAAACTTGCGCTATATTTTAGTGGGCCGATGGCGTTGCTAACTAGGGAGAAGCATTAATGGCCGTGTCCGATCACGTCGACCTGGAACAGTTCATGGCGGGGCTGAGGCGCCGCAATCCGGGCGAAGCCGAGTTTCATCAGGCGGTTTACGAGGTCGCGTCGTCGATCTTTGAATATATCGGCGATAAAGAAGTCTACCACGCGCAACAGATCATCCGGCGCATCGCCGAACCGGATCGGGTGATCGTCTTCCGGGTCTGCTGGGAGGACGACCAAGGGAATATCCGGGTCAATCGCGGCTACCGGGTCCAGAACAACAACTCGATCGGCCCTTACAAGGGCGGCATCCGCTTCCATCCCAGCGTCAGCCTCAGCATCATGAAGTTCCTGGCGTTCGAGCAGACCTTCAAGAACAGCCTGACCGGCCTGCCAATGGGTGGCGGCAAGGGCGGGGCGGACTTCAACCCCAAGGGCAAGTCGCCCAATGAGATCATGCGCTTCTGTCAGTCGTTCATGACCGAACTTTATCGCCATGTCGGGCCGGATATCGACGTGCCGGCCGGCGATATCGGGGTCGGTGCCCGCGAGATCGGTTATATGTTCGGCCAATACAAACGGGTCACCAACGAATTTGTCGGCGTGCTGACCGGCAAGGGCCTGGAATATGGCGGCAGCCTGATCCGGGCCGAAGCCACCGGCTATGGCACCGTTTACATGATGCAGGACATGCTGACCCATCACGGCAACGACCTTGCCGGCAAGAGCGTGGCGATTTCCGGATCAGGCAATGTTGCAATCTTTGCGACCGAAAAGACCACCCAGTTGGGCGGCAAGGTGGTGACCCTGTCGGATTCGTCGGGCTTCATCCATGACCCCGATGGTATAAACGCAGACAAGCTGGCCTACGTCCGAGACCTGAAAGAGGTGCGTCGAGGCCGGATTTCCGAATATGCCAAGGAGTTCGGGGTCGAGTTCCATGCCGGCAAGCGGCCCTGGGAGGTGCCGTGCGAGATTGCCATGCCCTGCGCCACCCAGAACGAACTCAGCGGCTCGGACGCCCTGACCCTGCTGGCCAATGGCTGCATCGGTGTCGCCGAGGGCGCCAACATGCCGACCGACCAGGAAGGGGTCGACCACTTCCAGTCGGCCCGGATCCTGTTTGCGCCCAGCAAGGCGGCCAATGCCGGCGGTGTCGCCGTGTCGGGCCTGGAGATGAGCCAGAACAGCGCCCGCATTCCCTGGACAGAGGAGGAGGTGGAGGCACGCCTGCGCGAGATCATGGCCAATATCCATGACAAGTGCGTCGCCTACGGCACCGAACCAAGCGGCTATGTCAACTACCTCAAGGGGGCCAACATCGCTGGTTTCATCAAGGTGGCTGACGCGATGATCGCCTACGGCGTGGTGTAGAAATTCAGAGGCAGGTGTCAGCCGGTGTCGGCGGTCGGCAGCCGACCCAGCTGAGCGTCGACATAGGCGTCGACCGCGGCGCGTGCGACAGTGTCCAGATGCAGCCCGGCCTTGGTCCGGCGCCACAGGACATCGTCGCCGCACATGGCCCATTCCCGCTCGATCAGGTAATCGACTTCGCGTGCATAGAGGTCGCCGCCGAAATGGCGGCCCAGATCATCCGCGGTCTCGGCGTCGCCAAGCACCGCAGTCACCAGGGTCCCGTGCCGCCGGGCCAATCGTTCCAGCAATCCGGTGTCGAAACCGGGCCGCGCGGTCGCCAGCCTTGAAACGAAGGCCGTGAAATCGGCATCGTCGATATTGCCGCCGGGCAGGGCCTGGGACGCGGTCCAGGAAGGACCGATTTCGGGGAACGCCGGCGCCAGATCGGCCAGCGCCTGTTCAGCCAGGCGGCGATAGGTGGTCAGCTTGCCGCCGAACACGTTTAGCAGCGGCGCCTCTCCCGGACCGCCATCCAGATCAAGCGCGTAGTCGCGCGTGATGGCGGACGGATCCTCGCGCTCATTGTCGAAGAGCGGCCGCACCCCTGCAAAGGCCCAGACCACGTCGTCCGGCGAGATCCGCGCCGCCAGGAATTCGTTGGCGGCGGTGCAGAGATAGGCAATCTCTCCGTCATCGGCGTGAACCTGGGCCGGGTCGCCGGTGAAATCGATATCGGTGGTGCCGATCATGGTGAAGTCGTGCTCGAACGGCAGGACGAACACCACCCGCCGGTCGGTTAGTTGCAGCAGATAGGCATGAGTGCCTTCGTAGAGCCTCGGGACAACGATATGGCTGCCCTTGACCAGCCGAATCCGCTTGCTGCTGGCCACCTGGATGTTGTTGTCCAGAACCGACTGTACCCAGGGCCCGGCTGCGTTGACCAAGGCCTTGGCGCGGACGGTTCGCTTTGATCCGTGGGGTTGTTCGGCAACGTCGATCACCCAGCGCCCGTTGTCGCGGCGGGCGGCAACCACTTTGGTCCGGGAGGCGATGTCGGCGCCCAAGTCGCGGGCGGCCATGGCATTGAAAATGACCAACCGGGAATCGTCGACCCAACAATCGGAATAGGCAAACCCGCGACTGATATCGGAGTGCAAGGCCTTTCCGGTAAAATGCCGACGGAAGGCGATCGACCGCGATCCCGGCAGCCGTTTCAGGCGTGTGAGGTGATCGTAGAGGAACAGTCCGGCCCGAACCATCCAAGCCGGCCGGACAGCATTGCGGTGGGGCAGGTACAGCCTTAAGGGCCGGACGATGTGGGGCGCCTTGGTCAGCAAGACCTCGCGCTCGGCCAGGGCCTTGCGCACCAGGCCGAACTCGTAGAATTCGAGATATCTGAGGCCGCCATGGATCATCTTGGACGAGGCGGACGAAGTTGCGTTGGCCAGGTCACCCTGTTCGCAGAGCAGGACCTTGAGGCCGCGCCCGGCCGCATCACAGGCGATGCCGGCACCGTTGATGCCGCCGCCAATGATGACAAGGTCGTAGTTCTGCTCTGGCTTCGTCATGACCTGCTAGTCGATAGGGGCTGGTGGTCCCGGCTCCACAGCACACTTTTTCCCGGTTCATACCCGCCAAGGTTCATTAAAGAACATTATCGTTGGTCAGTGATTTTCACAAATGAAAATCCCTCGACAACGACGGCAGCGCCAAAACAGGGGATGAAATCGGCCGACCGGTCAACCCGCCACGCGGATGGCGACTCCGTTGCTGTCGGCGATTTCGCGAATTTCGGATGGTGGTTCCTGGTCGGTGAACAGGGCGTCGATATCGGCGATGTTGGCCAAGCGGACCATGGCGTTGCGACCGAACTTGCTGTGATCGGTGACCAGGAACACGTGCCGCGAATGGGCCATGATCGCCTGGGCGACGCGGACTTCGCGATAATCGAAATCCAGCATGGTACCGTCCAGGTCGATGCCCGAAATCCCGATCACCGCATAGTCGACCTTAAACTGGCCGATGAAGTCCATCGTTGCTTCACCGACGATCCCGCGATCCCGGCTTCTGACCTTGCCGCCGGCGATGATGACCTCAAAATTCTCTTTTGCACTCAATATATTAGCGACGTTCAGATTGTTGGTGATAACGGTCAGGCGCTGGTGATTCAAAAGCGCGCGGGCAACACTCTCAGTGGTCGTGCCGATATTGATGAACAGCGAGGATTCCTCTGGAATGTGGTGGGCTACCAGCTTTGCAATGTCCTGCTTCTCGGCCGAATGCAAGGTTTGGCGGGTGGTGTAGGCATCGTTTTCTACACTGGACGGCAGGCCGGCACCGCCGTGGTAACGGCGCAGCAGGTCGTCGTCGCACAGCGCATTGATGTCGCGCCGAATGGTTTGTGGCGTGACCGCGAACTGGGCCGCCAATGCTTCGATTGTCACGAAACCGCGCTGATTCACTAATTCCTGGATCTGTTTGCGACGCTCGTTTCCAGTCATCGATTCCCGGTCCCACCAATCCAATGTTGGAATACGAAAACATCCTATCAAAATGTGCGGGGTTGAACAATCGGGTAGCGAGTGGCAAAATACCCCCACGAACGGGTCAAGGGAGCGGGGCTACGGGTCTGCTCATCTGTCGTCATTCGGTTGTGGAACCGTCATACTGTTGTCAACCGAATGGGTTATCCAGGCCGTGCCGTTCGCAAAAAGAACGGCCATTTGGCGAGTTGGGAGGTAAACCACGATGAAATCTTTCCGTACAACCATTTCGACTCTGGCAGCCGCGGCTGTCCTGACGTCGGCCACGGCCGCTCTCGCGGCGACCGAAATTCAATGGTGGCATGCCATGGGTGGCGCGCTCGGTGAGCGAGTCAACAAATATGCCGAGCAGTTCAACAAGAGCCAGTCCGACTACAAGCTGGTACCGGTCTACAAGGGCAACTACACCGAGACCATGACCGCGGCGATCGCTGCATTCCGGGCCAAGAAGCAGCCGCATATCGTGCAGGTGTTCGAAGTCGGCACCGCCACCATGATGGCGGCCAAGGGTGCGGTCTATCCGGTGCACCAGTTGATGGCCGACACCAACACGCCGTTTGACCAAAGCGCCTATCTGCCGGCGGTGATCAGCTATTACACCACCGTCGACAACAAGCTGCTGTCGATGCCGTTCAACAGCTCGACCCCGGTGTTGTGGTACAACAAGGACGCCTTCACCAAGGCCGGCCTGGATCCCAACAGCCCGCCGAAGACCTGGTCGGACGTCTTGACCGCGTCGAAAAAGCTACAGGCGTCGGGCATGCGCTGCGGCTTCTCCTTCGGCTGGCAATCCTGGGTGATGATCGAGAATTTCAGCGCCTGGCACAACCTGCCGATCGGATCCGAGGCGAACGGTTTCGCCGGCCTGAATACCGAGTTCACGTTCAACAACGACAAGGTGGCCAACCGCATTCAGCAGATTGCCGATATGCAGGCTTCCAAGATCTTTGAATATGGTGGCCGTCGTGGCGACAGCCTGCCGAAGTTCACCAACGGCGAATGCGGCATGTGGATGAATTCCTCGGCCTATTACGCCTCGATCAAGAAGCAGGCCAAGTTCAATTTCGGCCAGACCATGCTGCCGCTGGACACCAATGTGGCCGCCAAGCCGCAGAACTCGATCATCGGCGGCGCGACCCTGTGGGTCCTGCGTGGCCGCGACCAGGGCGACTATGCCGGTGTTGCCAAGTTCTTCAGCTTCCTGTCTTCCGCGGAAGTGCAGGCCGACTGGCACCAGGGCACCGGTTACGTGCCGATCACCACGGCAGCCTATGAGCTGAGCAAGAAGCAGGGCTTCTATGAAAAGAACCCCGGCACGGATACCGCTATCCACCAGCTCAGCCTGAATCAGCCGACGGCCATTTCCAAGGGCCTGCGCTTTGGCAATTTCGTCCAGGTGCGCGACATCATCAACGAAGAGATGGAAGCGATCTGGTCGGGCAAGAAGACCGCCAAGCAGGGGTTGGACGATGCCGCCAAGCGGGGCAACGCACTGCTGCGCAAGTTCGAGAAAGCCAACAAGTAGCTGAGGCCTGTGGCTGGTTTGCGGTAAAGTACCTGATCACGACCGGCGACCTTCGGGTCGCCGGTCACACCGCAACACGGACGCAAAGACCGCAACGTGATCAAATCCGTCGTCTTCCGCCATCGCTGGCTGCCTTACGCGCTGCTTGTGCCGCAGCTTGCGATCACCATCGTGTTTTTTATCTGGCCGGCCAGTCAGGCGCTTTACCAGTCGCTTCTGGTCGAGGATGCCTTCGGCCTGTCGACGCAATTCGTTTGGTTTGAGAATTTCCAAGAGCTGTTCGGGGACGAGTTGTACCTCGAATCTTTCCAGATCACCGTGGTGTTCAGCTTTTCGGTCGCGCTGCTGTCGATGGCCTTCGCCTTGCTGTTGGCGGTCATGGCCGACAGGGTGATCAAGGGGGCGACCGGCTATAAAACCCTGCTGATCTGGCCCTATGCGGTGGCCCCCGCGGTTGCCGGTGTTCTGTGGTATTTCATGTTCAACCCGGCGATCGGCATCAACGCCTATATGCTGCGGATGATGGGCTATGACTGGGACCATTACGTCAACGGCACCGATGCCTTGATCATGGTGATCGTCGCCGCGGCCTGGAAACAGGTCAGCTACAATTTCCTGTTCTTCCTGGCCGGCTTGCAGGCGATCCCGCGCTCGCTGATCGAGGCGGCGGCAATCGACGGGGCGGCGCCGATGAAACGGTTCTGGACCATCATCTTCCCGCTGCTGTCGCCGACCACCTTCTTCCTGTTGGTGGTCAACTCGGTCTACGCCTTTTTCGAAACCTTCGGCATCATTCACGCGACCACCGAAGGCGGCCCGGCCGGTGCCACCCAAATCCTGGTCTACAAGGTGTTCAGCGATGGCTTTGTTGGCCTCGACCTCGGCGGCTCGGCGGCCCAGTCGGTGATCCTGATGGCGATCGTCATTGGGCTGACCGTCTTCCAGTTCCGCTACATTGAGAGGAAGGTGGAGTACTGATGGTCGAAAATCGACCCTTCCAGACCTTTTTCGCCCATTTCATCATCCTGATCGGGATCGTGATCGTCCTGTTGCCGATCTGGATCACCTTCGTCGCATCGACCCACCCGATCGAAAACCTGTTGGCGGCACCGATCCCGATGTGGCCGGGCGACCAGCTTTGGGAAAACTACTCGACCGCGTTGAGCGCCGGCCTCGAGGACGCCGGCGGCGCCCCGGTCGGGGTGATGATGCTGAACAGCCTGATCATGGCGCTGTCGATCACCATCGGCAAAATCGCCATTTCGATCATCGCGGCCTATGCCATCGTCTATTTCAATTTCCCGTTCCGCATGACCTGCTTCTGGATCATCTTCATCACCCTGATGTTGCCGGTCGAGGTGCGGATCCTGCCGACCTACAAGGTGGTCGCCGATCTTGAGATGTTGAACACCTATGCCGGTCTGAGCATTCCGTTGATCGCCTCGGCGACCGCGACCTTCCTGTTCCGGCAATTCTTCTTGACCGTGCCCGACGAACTGACCGAGGCGGCGCGGATCGACGGCGCCGGTCCCTGGAAGTTCTTCAAGGACATCCTGCTGCCGCTGTCGCGCACCAACATGGCGGCGCTGTTCGTGATCCTGTTCATCTATGGCTGGAACCAGTATCTGTGGCCGCTGCTGATCACGACCGAAGAGAGCTTCTACACCGTGGTGATGGGCATCCAGCGGATGGTCCAGGTCTCCGATTCCCTGCCGGCCTGGCATGTGGTGATGGCGACCACCATGCTGGCCATGCTGCCACCGGTGATCGTCGTGGTGTCGATGCAGAAGCTGTTCGTCAAGGGTCTGGTGGAAACCGAGAAATAGTCCGGAGTTTGAAGCTATGGCGGAAGTCGGCCTGAGCGGCGTCGAAAAGGTCTATCCCAACGGGTTCAAGGCGATCCATGGTGTCGATGTGGACATCGCCGATGGCGAGTTCCTGGTCCTGGTCGGGCCGTCGGGTTGTGGCAAGTCGACCCTGTTGCGCATGGTGGCGGGGCTGGAAACCGTCACCGAAGGCCAGATCAGCATCGCCGGCCGCGAGGTCAACAAGCTGGAGCCGATGGATCGGGACATCGCCATGGTGTTCCAGAACTATGCGCTCTACCCGCACATGAACGTCTACAACAACATGGCCTACGGCCTGCGGAACCGGCGGGTGCCGAAGGATGAGATCGACGAACGGGTGCGCAAGGCGGCGTCGGTCCTGGAATTGACCGACGAACAATTGATGCGCATGCCCAAGCAGCTTTCCGGTGGCCAGCGGCAGCGGGTGGCGATGGGCCGGGCGATCGTCCGCGAACCGTCGGTGTTCCTGTTCGACGAGCCGCTCTCCAACCTGGACGCCAAGCTTCGGGTCCAGATGCGGCTGGAGATCAAGAAGCTGCAGGAGCGACTGGGCATCACCAGCATCTACGTCACCCACGATCAGGTCGAGGCCATGACCCTGGGCCACCGCCTGATGGTGCTGAACGGCGGTTATGTCGAACAGCTCGGCACCCCGATCGAACTTTACCAGCGACCGGCCACCACCTTCGTTGCCGGCTTCATCGGCTCGCCCGCGATGAACTTCCTCGACGCCCGCATCACCGACGATGGCGCCCATGTCGAACTGCCGGGCGGCGATCAACTGTCAACACCGTCGGAGGTGTCCGTCGAGGCCGGCCGCAATGTCCAACTGGGCGTCCGGCCCGAGCATTTCCTCGTCGCCGAGGACGGCAATGGGGTCGCCCATCTCAACGTTACGCTGACCGAACAACTTGGCGCGGATACCCTGATCCATGGCCATTTCGGGGCCGACGCCACCGACCTGACCATCCGCGTCCAGGGCATTGTTCACACAGGCGCCGGCGACGTCCTGCCCCTGGCGGTCGAACCCGGCAACCTGCACCTGTTCGACGCCGAGAGCGGCCAGCGGATCTAGTTGTTGACCCTCGCGACCTGGGCGCAAAACCCAATTTTCGCCGGCAGCCATCGAAAAGTGGTGCTGGCCGTCGCGGCCACCAGACCCGGAAACGGCAACACGCCCGTCGCAATCGAGCGACGGGGCGGTTAGATTCCAGAAATTGGACGTCACATGAAGTTCATCCACTTGACCGACACCCACCTGGTACCGCCGGGCGAGCAGATCTACGGGCTCGACCCGTATCAGCGCCTGGAGGCCTGTGTCGAGAATATCAACGCCCATCATGGCGATGCCGATTGCTGCATTGTCACCGGCGATTTGGCTGACCGCGGCGAGGCAGCGGCCTATCAGGGCCTGCGCACCGTCCTGGAGCGGTTGGCCATGCCCTGGCACCTGCTGCTCGGCAATCACGACAATCGAATGGTGTTCCGCGAACATTTTCCCGAGGCACCGGTCGATGCCGACGGCTTCGTGCAAAGGGTGCTGAGCAAACCCCGGGGCCGCTTCATCTTCCTCGACACCTTGGACGAGGGCAGCCACGCCGGCGCCTTTTGTGCCGCCCGCGGCGCCTGGCTACGGGCCCAGCTCGATGCCGCCGGCGATCACCCGGTCTATCTCTTCATGCATCACCCGCCGTTCGAGATCGGCATCCCCAGCCTGGACCGGATCAGCCTGCTGGACCCGGCCCATTTCATTGCCGCGATCCAGGAATGCCAGACCATCCGCCACCTGTTCTTCGGCCATGTCCACCGGCCGGTGTCGGGAAGCTGGCGGGGCATCCCGTTCTCAACGTTAAGGGCGACCGCCCACCAGGTGGCGTTCGACTTCGAAACCGTCGAGCCGGTGCCCAAGAGCCACGAACCACCGGCCTATGGCGTGGTCTTCCTGCACGACGACCGGGTCATCGTCCACAGCCACGACTATCTGGACAGGACGGTGTTGGTGCAGCGGGGGGATGGTTGGGAATACGCGGATTGAGGAACAGTGACTTGGACCTACCATAATCCCACCCGGGTCTGCTTCGGTGCCGGCGCGTTGGCCGGGCTGGGGTCGCTGGTGGCCGGGCGGCGCTATGTCCTGGTGACCTATGGCGAGCCGGTCTTCGCGCCTTTGGTCCGGCAGGTGGGGGACCTGGCGGGAACGCCGCTTGCCGTGTTCGACCGCGTCACCGCCAACCCGGACTTCACCGCCCTGGCGCCGGCCTGCGAGGAGATCGCGCCCCACTGGCCCGATATCGAGCTGTTCGTCGCCCTGGGCGGCGGTTCGGTGATCGATGCCGCCAAGGTGCTGGCCGCATCGGCCGGCGACTTCGCCAAGGTGCGCCGCTATCTCGAGACCGGCGAAGGCGGCGAGGCGCTGGCGCCAAAACCGATCCTGGCAGTGCCGACCACCGCCGGCACGGGCAGCGAAGTCACCTCCTGGGCAACGGTCTGGAACAGCGAGGCGGGGCGCAAATTTTCGCTCAATCTGCCCGGCCTCTATCCCGAATGTGCGCTGGTCGATCCCGACCTGACCCTTGGACTACCACGCGGCCTCACCGTCGCCACCGGACTGGATGCCTTGAGCCATGCCCTGGAGGCGATCTGGAACCGGAACGCCAATCCGATTTCAACCGATTATGCGGTTGCGGCGGCGCGGCTGGTCTTGGCTACCTTGCCGAAACTTGCCGACGACCTTGGAAACAGAACCTTGCGGACCAACCAGGCCCGGGCCGCGGTCACTGCGGGATTGGCCTTTTCCAACACCAAGACCGCGCTGGCCCATTCGCTGTCCTATAGCGTCACGCTGAACCATGGGGCCGCCCATGGTATCGCCTGTTCGTTCAGCCTGCCCTTCGTGATGCGCGGCGCGATCGGGGTCGACGAGGCATGCGATGCCGGTCTGAAGCGGATTTTCGGCGACGATCTGGAAGCGGGCGCCGACAGCCTCGAACTGTTTCTCGACAAACTCGGTGTCGGCTGCCGGCCTCGGGACCATGGGGTCGGGCCGGAGGAATGGCGCGGTCTGGTTGCCGAGGCTTTGGAGGGCGAGCGCGGCCGCAATTTTCTGGGGTCCCCGGAGCGGCTTCTGGATAATTTGTAACAAATCATTTCAGTCCGCTCGGCTGATACCGGCCGTAACCAAAAGCCCACTTTCCGGACATCATTGCGATACAGGCGTCTCTTAGCTTGAGTGTCGGGCAGCACAGTGCTGCCATTAAGACCAACGGATCTAGGAGCTCTGTGATGAAAGAAAAACGTTCCCTGGCGATCGCCCTGGTGACCGCGACCGGCCTGGCCGTTGCGGTGGCCGGTTTCCAGTTCCTCGCACCCAGCGAAAGCTATGCCCAGCAGGGTGGTCAGGAATCCAGCCAACAGGGTGATCCCATGCGCAAGGCCGGCTGGGGTGGCCACCGCTGGGGCGGCCGGCATGGTGGCGGTATGCGCATGCTGTGCTCGGACCGGCGTGACGAACGGCTCGGTGAGGTAAAGGAATTCGTCGAAAGCTTCGTCGACTTCACCCCGCCTCAGGCCGACGCCTGGACCAAGCTGACCGCCGCCGTCGATGCCGGCAGCGCCAAGGTCGGCACCACCTGCGCCAGCCTCAAGGAGCAGGGCCGTCCCGAGACCGCGCCGGACAAGCTGGCCCGCATGCAGACCATGATGACGACCGGGCTGGATATCCTCAACCAGATCAAACCGGCCTTCGACGACTTCTACGCCACCCTCGACGAGCGTCAGAAGGCGGCGATCGACAAGCTGACCTCGCGGCGCGGCCGTCGCATGTAACCGATACCTGCGCGTTTACTCCCTCCCTCCCTTGCCGCCCCGCCGATCCCCGATCGGCGGGGCGGGTGTCTATTGTGCCGCCGCCAATCTGTCGGCTACCCTCGGGCCAAATTTACCAAGAGGGAGGTTGGGCCGATGGCCGAGGCGGAGTACGACGATATTCTTTACGAGGTGCGGGCCGATGCGGCCTGGATCACCCTCAATCGCCCCGATGCCCTGAACGCGCTCAATGGCACCATCATCGGCGAACTGCCGCTGGCGGTGGCGGCGGCGGAAGCGGATCCCGCCGTGGCGGCGGTGGTGCTGACCGGGGCCGGGCGGGCTTTCTGCGCCGGGGCCGATCTCAAGCGCCTGCGCGGCATCCTGGCCAGCCGCGATGCGGATGCCATCAACGGCTTCTTCAGCGACGCCGGCCGCCTGTTCGCCGACCTGGCCAAGTGCACCAAGCCGGTCATCGCGGCGGTCAACGGCGTCGCCGCGGCCGGCGGGCTGGAGTTCATCCTGGCCTGCGACCTGGTGGTCGCGGTCGACAGCGCCAGGATCGGCGACGCCCATGCCAATTTCGGAGTCATCCCGGGCGGTGGCGGATCGATCGTGCTGCCGCGCAAGGTCGGCGAGACCCGGGCCAAGCAGCTGCTGCTGACCGGCGACCTGCTGCCGGCCGCGACGCTGATGGACTGGGGCCTGGTCAACCAGGTGGTGGCCGAGGGCGAGCTGGTCGCCGCGGTCGACGCGCTGGTCGCCAAGATCGCCGCCAAGAGCCCGCTGGTCATGCGCCGGGTCAAGCAGTTGGTGGCCGACGGCGCCGACGCGCCGTTGGACGTGGCCCTGAAGATGGAAACCCGGGCCTGGGAAGGCCACGCCCTGAGCCAGGACGTCGAGGAGGGCCTGAACGCGTTCAGCGAAAAACGCCAGCCAAAATATACCGGTCGCTAGATTAATTGGGACCAATTGCGCTTTCGTCGGTATGACGTGTCAAGCTGTACAGCTAACGTGCGTTCGGCTAACGTCGAAAGCGAAACGGCGCTTGAGAGGTGGCAATGACGACCGAAACCAGGCAAGGGGCGGAGTTCCGTGACCAGGCGGCGGGCCGGGGCCGGCCAGGGCTCGAACCGGGCGACATCAAGCGGCTGACCCGCATCAGCCCCTGGCATTCCAGCCTGGCGGTGGGGCTCAACGTCGCCGCCACCGTGGCGCTGATTGCGATCGGGCTGACCTGGTGGACGCCGGCGGTGGTGGTGCCCTGCATCATCGGCATTGCGGCCTGTCAGCACGGCCTGTTCGTGCTGGCCCATGATGCGGCCCATTACCGGCTTTACGAGACCCGCTGGCTGAACGATCTGGTGGGGGCGCTGTGCGGCGCCGGTGGCGGGCTGTCGATGAAAACCTACCGGGTGGTCCATCGGCTGCACCATAATCACCTCTACGACCCGACCCTGGACCCGGACATAGCACTGATGGCCGGCTATCCGCGTGGACGCACGTACCTCATGCGCAAGCTGCTGATCGACCTGACCGGCATCACCGCCTACAAGAATTACAGCTATTTCTTCGGCCGGCCGGCCGCCAACAAGACCACCGGGGTGGGCTTGCGGCCGCTCGACGACACTTCACCGCGGCTCAAGGCGGAAGCGCGGCGTGACCGCCTGTTCGTCATTGCGCTGCATGCCGGCCTGCTGGCCGGGATGATCGCGGCGGGCTGGTGGCTGGAGTATCTGGTGCTGTGGCTGCTGCCGCTGCTGACCGTATTGCAGGCCATCCTGCGCCTGCGTGCGGTGCTGGAACATGGCGCGCCAGCCGATATCGCCTCGCCCTACACCGCGTCCCGCACCAATCATCTGCCGCGCCTGCTGGCGCCGCTAATCTTCCCGCACCACGTCAACTACCACATCGAACACCATCTCTACCCGGCGATCCCCCATTACCGCCTGCCCGAGGCCCACCGGCTGCTGGCCGAGGCGGGCGTGCTCAGCGGCGCCGAGGTGCGCAGTATCGGCGATACGATCAAGCGGGTCTTCGCGGACCCGTCGGAGCAGTCACAGGCGGCTGCCGAGCCGGCGTGAGGAGGTTGCTATGCTGCAGGACCGGGTTATCCTGATCACCAATGTCTGTCATTTCGTCGGCCGCCCGACGGTCGCCGAACTGCTGCGCCAGGGCGCCCGGGTTCATGCCCATGACGCCAGCTTTGCCGATGCGTCGGCCGCGAACGCGTTCGAACGGGAAAATCCGGGGGTCATGGTCAGTGGCGAGTCCGATCCGGCCACCCTGGTGGCACGGGTCGTCGCGGCCGACGGCCGGATCGACGTCCTGATCAACAACGACGCGGCGCCGGCCATCCGGGCACCGGTCGCCGAGGCCAAGCTGCAAGACATGCGCGACGGGCTGGAAGCGATGGTGGTGACCCCGTTCGCGCTCAGCGGCGCCGTGGTTCCCCAAATGCGGGCCCAGGGCGGTGGCAAGATCCTGTTCGTGACCTCGGCCGCGCCGCTCAGGGGCCTGCCCAACTATTCCATGTACGTCACCGCCCGCGGCGCCGCCAATGCGCTGGCGCTTTCCCTGGCCAGGGAACTGGCCCGCGACAATATCCAGGTCAACGCGATCGCGCCCAACTATGTCGAAAGCCCGACCTATTTCCCGCCCGAGCTATTGGCCGACCCTGAGGCCCTGGCCAAAATCACCCGCAACATCCCGTTGGGGCGCCTCGGCAAGCCGGAGGAGGCAGCCGGCACCATCGCCTTTTTCTGTTCCGACCAGTCCAGCTTCATCACCGGCCACGTGCTGCCGTTCGCCGGCGGTTGGGCTTGACCGGTTCAGGCCGATGGACCACCACGTGGAAGCCCTCCATCGGTGACGGCGGCTCGAAATAGGCGGTGAAGCGGTCGAAATCGTCCAGGCTGGGGGCGAATTCGTGCTCGCCCGCATCGTTCCGCGCCAGCAGCCGGGCCTTGCAGGTCTCGTCCGGAAGATCGAGGAAATGCAGCCGGTGATCGGCATCGACCTCGTCAAGCAGCCGCCGCATCCAGCGCCGGCTGCCGACCGTGTTGGCCTGGAAGTCCAGCACCACGGTGAGGCCAGCCGCGAGCAGGGACCGCAAATGCTGGTCCATGGCCTGGCGCAGCCGTCCGGAACAGCGGACATAGTCCTCCAGGGTGTGGAGCTGGTCGGCGTAGAGGTGAGACAGCCAGTGGTCTTCGCTGACCAGCACCGTGTCCGGCGCCGCCGCCAGCTCTCGGGCCAGGGTGGATTTGCCGGCGGCCATCTTGCCGCACAGCAGATGCAGGGTGGGTTTCGTGTTGCGCATTGGTGCACCATTCAATTCGATGGGGTGGGGCCGCGGCGGGCAGCCCAAAAAGGTTACGAATTCGGACCCGGCCTAAGGGACTTAGACCGGGTGCGTAATTCGAACCGCACCAATGCCGGCGCGCGTCGAGAGGTATGAAAGCTTCGACGCCATGGCCGCAGCCTAATCACAAACCGGCCGCAGCACAAGACGTAGTGGCTGCAACAGGCAAAAGCTACGGATTATGGGTTGGGCTTCTCTTGGTACTCATCGATCTCGACCTTACCGTCCCCCTTTTGGTGTTCTTGCTCGGGTTAACCTTCTTTGGCAAAAACAGGACGCTTACCGGGCCCAGATTGGTGGTTTCTTTGTAAATCGGTGCCTGGGAATCGGTAATGATGGTCAACAGGCCCATACCAGCCCACCTTATGCGCCATGGCTCCTCCCAGGGCGCGCCTTCGGCAATCAGAACGTTGCCTGGTTGGTTGGTTAGTTCCTCCGACACACCGATGATTGAGACATGGGTGGAAAACCCAGAGGCCGCACCACAGTCGCGCTGGTACAATATCGCCCTGTGTCGCCGATCGGGTGAGACAATATCGGCGACCACTTCATTGCCGCACATGTGTGACGCCAACCAGTGCTGCCCAAAATAGAGAAATGATAGGGCGAGACCGATAAGCGCAAACACTCGCCCATGCTTGTTCAGCCTCGTGTTCACTGCCTGTTTTGAATTACCGAGGATGTTGCTCGCCGGCTTAGATTTCGAACCGAATCCAAACCGGAATTGGAATCTGGAAGCGCTAAATGGCCTTAAGGCGGCCGAATTGCGGTATTCACAGGAACACGACGTGCAGCGACACAGTGAAACCCGCGTCGCTGCTGAAATCGATCACGCGGCAAAACTCCGCAAGTGAATGCCGGTTCCCTCACGAAACAATCTGCATGAAAATCAGCAGGTTGCCGGCCCAGCCGATGACGAAGAACAGGGTGCGGGCCCAGGCGATGCCGGCGATATGGACCAGGGTCTGGGCGATGCGGGCCCAGAAGAACAGCCGCGCTCCCAGGGCCGTCATCTCGTTCAGCGCGCCGGTCAACAAGGCAACCAGGACCAGGATCGCGAACGGCGCCAGATTCTCCAAGAGGTTCAGATGGGCCCGGTGGCAGCGCTGGGCCCAGTCCGGCAGATCGCCATAGCTGCCGGTGGGATAGCCGGCAACGCCGGAGACGCCGCGTACCTGCATGGCGGCCAGGATATAGGGCACCCACAGGATCAGCGCCACGAACGCCGAATAGGCGAGCAGTCGCAGTTCGATGGTCAGAACCAGGTCCTTCAGCATGTCTCGATCTCCCCTTTTGGTTAAGAGTTTGTCTCGAAGGTGCTGTTCCGTCCCGCTCCCCCGCCCAACCACCCATAGGGTACCCTGGCAGTGGGTGGTTGGGCGGGGGAGCGGGACGGAACAGCAACCCGCAAATGCGTGTATCACGCTTTTGCGGTCAGACATCCGGGCGCCGGCGGCGCGACCGGATGTCAAACGACGCTACTCTTCCGCATGGTAAAATGGCGACCGGTGCCACGGTTGGCAAGCCGAACCCCCGGGGCCATACTGGCCCGGAAACCGAACAAGGAACGGCCCGATGCGTGATCTGCAAATGCCGGGGCGGTCGGTGGTCCAGGCGACCAACGGCGCCGCCGCTACCTCCCATCCCCTGGCCACCATGGCTGCCATCGACCTGATGAAACGGGGCGGCAACGCGATCGACGCGGCGGTCGCGGCTTGTGCCGTGCAGTGCGTCGTCGAGCCGATGTCGACCGGCATCGGCGGCGATTGCTTCGTGCTCTACCATCCGGCCGGCGGCGACAGGGTGATCGGTCTCAACGGCTCGGGCCGGGCGCCGGCGGGCTTAAGCGTCGACTATCTCGAGGACCGGGGCATCGACACAATCGGCCTGACCAGCCCGCATGCGGTGACCGTGCCCGGCGCGGTCGACGCCTGGGCGCGGCTGGTCGCCGATTACGGCCGCAAGGGTCTGGACGAGATATTGGCCCATGCCATCGACTATGCCGAGAACGGTTTTGCGGTGGCGCCGCGCTGCGCCGTGGACTGGTCGCGCAGCCTGGACACGATCAGCCATGACGACAACGCCAAGCGCCTGTTCCTCAAGGCCGGCCAGCCGCCCGCGGCCGGCGAAGTGCATCGCTTCCCGGAACTGGCGGCGACATTGAAGGAGATCGCCGCCAAAGGCCGCGACGGCTTCTACACCGGCTGGGTGGCGGAAGACATGGTGGCCCACCTCAATGCGGTCGGGGCCACCCACAGCCTGGACGACTTCGCCGCCACGGCCTGCGACTATGTCGAACCGATCACCACCGGTTATCAAGGCGTCGACATCGCCCAGATCCCGCCCAATGGCCAGGGCATCACGGCGCTGATCATGCTCAATATTCTAAAGGGTTTCGACCTTGCCTCGTTGGACCCCTTGGGCGTCGAACGCTTTCACCTGGAAACCGAGGCCTCGCGGCTCGCCTACCAGGCGCGCGACACCTATGTCGCCGATCCCGGCCAGGCTGAAGTGCCGGTCGAGATGCTGCTGTCAGAGGAATTCGCCGACGATCTGCGGGCCCGGATCGACCCCAAGCGGGCCCTGACCGACCTTGGCCCCGGTACCGGCCCGGAATACCGCGACACCGTCTACCTGACCGTGGTCGACCGCGACCGCAACGTGGTGTCGTTCATCAATTCCCTTTATTTCGGGTTCGGTTCGGGTTTCGTCAGCCCCAAGGCCGGGGTGATCTTCCAGAACCGCGGCGCAGGCTTCGTTACCACACGCGGCCATCCCAACTGCGTCGCGCCGGGCAAACGGCCGCTGCACACCATTATCCCCGGCATGGGTCTGCGCGACGGCCAGCCTGAACTGGCCTACGGCGTCATGGGCGGCGGCTACCAACCGGTCGGCCATGTCCACGTGCTGACCAACCTCTATGATTTCGGCCTCGACGTGCAGCAGGCGATCGACCTGGGCCGGGCTTTCCACGTCTCCTGCCGGTTGGAACTGGAACGCGGCGTGCCCGAGGCGACGCGCCGCGGCCTCGCCGATCTCGGCCATGAAATCTTCATACCCGAAATGCCCTGGGGCGGCGGCCAGGCGATCCGGATCGACTGGCGGAACGGCACCCTGGCGGCCGGATCGGACCCAAGGAAGGACGGCTGCGCCTTGGGGTATTGAATTCTTTTGAAGTTTACTGTTCCGTCCCGCTCCCCCTCCCAACCACCCATAGGGTACCCTGGTGTTGGGTGGTTGGGAGGGGGAGCGGGACGGAACAGCCCCGTCGGCGTTAGAGTTTGAGCAGAGCCAAAAAAAGGAACCCTGAATGACTGCGCATCGCCTGGGCGGTATCGAAATCAATCGCATCCTGGAAATGGAGGGGCCGTTCCTGCCGCTTCTCACCTTCTTTCCCGATGCAACCGAGGAGATGTTGGCACCGCACCGGGAATGGCTGATGCCGGGCGCCCTGGATGCACGGGACCGTCTGGTCCTGCCGGTCCAGTCCTACCTGGTGCGCACCGAGCATCACACCATCCTGATCGACGCCTGCGTCGGCAATCACAAATCATTCGACGGCATTCGCGGCTGGAACGACCGGCGGGCAACCACCTGGATGGACAATCTCCGTGCCGCCGGCGTCACGCCGGCCGATATCGACTATGTCTTCTGCACCCATCTGCATGTCGATCATTGCGGCTGGAACACCAGCCTGGTCGACGGCCGCTGGGTGCCGACCTTTCCCAATGCCAAATACCTGTTCGCGCGGCCGGAATACGAAGCGTCGGAGCGCGGCGCCACATCGGTGTTTCAGGAAAACGTGCTGCCGATCATGGAGGCGGGGCAGGCGGAACTGGTCGAGATGGACCATGCCCTTGACGACCAGGTCTGGCTGGAGCCGACGCCCGGCCACACAACCGGCCACGTCGCGGTCAACCTGGCCTCGCAAGGGCATAGGGCGGCCATGTGCGGCGACCTGATCCACAGCCCGTTTCAACTGGTCTTTCCCGATTTGGGCCCCGGGGTCGACCGCGACGCGGAGCAGGCGCGCCGAACCCGCCGCCGCTTCCTGGAACAGCATGCCGACACCGGCAACCTGATCATGACCGCCCATTTCCCGTCGCCGTCGATGGGCCATCTGGTCAGCGAAGCCGACCGCTTCCGGTTCGACTATGTCGAGGAATAAGCGTTCAAAGCGATGAAGGAACAGCCATGACCAGCTACAGGATCGCCGTCATCCCGGGCGATGGCATCGGCAAGGAGGTGGTGCCGGCGGGCATCGCGGTGATCGAGGCGGCCGGAGCGCGTTTCGGTTTCCAGGTGGAATGGACAGAGTTCGACTGGAGCTGCGAGCGCTTTCTGGCCGAAGGTGCGATGATGCCGGCCGACGGCATCGACCAGTTGCGCCCCTTTGATGCGATCTTTCTCGGCGCGGTCGGGCATCCCGACGTCGCCGACCATGTTTCGCTGTGGGGGCTGTTGATTCCGATCCGGCGCGGTTTCGACCAGTATGTCAACCTGCGGCCGGTCAAACTTCTGGACGGTATCACGTCGCCGCTGGCCGGACGTACGCCCAGCGACATCGACATGCTGATCGTGCGCGAGAATGTCGAAGGCGAGTATTCCGAGATCGGCGGCCGGCTGTACGGCGGCACCGACCGTGAAATGGCGATCCAGGAATCGGTCTTCACCCGTCACGGCGTCGACCGCATCCTGGCTTACGCGTTTGAACTGGCCGTGTCGCGGCCCCGCAAACAGCTCACCTCGGCGACCAAGTCGAACGGCATCATCCACACCATGCCCTATTGGGACGAACGCGTGAGGGCCGTGGCTGCCGACTATCCGGACGTCGCCTGGGACCAGTTCCACATCGATATTCTGACCGCCCATTTTGTCGCCCATCCCGACTGGTTCGACGTGGTGGTCGGCTCCAACCTGTTCGGGGACATCCTCTCGGACCTGGGGCCGGCGGTGGCCGGCTCGATCGGCATCGCGCCGTCGGGCAACATCAACCCGTCGCGAACCTACCCATCGATGTTCGAGCCGGTGCACGGTTCGGCCCCCGATATCGCAGGCAAGGGGATCGCAAACCCGATCGGCCAAATCTGGTCGGGAGCGATGATGCTCGACCATTTCGGCCAGGCCGAAGCCGGTGCGGCGGTGGTCCGGGCCATCGAGGCGGTGGTCACCCAGGGCCGGGTCCTGACCCCTGATTTGGGTGGCGACGCGTCTACCGCAGACTTGGGCGCGGCGATCGTGGCTGCCCTGTAACGCCCAGGGCCGCCGCCCCGCCGATAGGGCTTGCAGTGGCTGGCGATAGGTCCATATTGCGAGGGGACTCCTCCGACAATATGGGGTGCCGGCCATGAGCATCCGTAATCTCGACAAGCTGTTTCAGCCAAATTCGGTGGCGGTGATCGGTGCCTCGACCCGCGCCGGCAGCCTGGGCGCCGTCGTCATGCGCAACCTGCTGCGCGGCGGCTTCCGTGGCCCGGTGATGCCGGTTCACCCCAGGCACCACGCGGTTGAAGGGGTGTTGACCTATTCCGACGTTGCCGATTTGCCTGAAACCCCCGATCTGGCGGTGATCTGCACCCCGCCGGACACGGTTCCCGGCCTGATCGACGAGCTGGGCGCCCGCGGGACACGGGCGGCGGTGGTTTTGACCGCCGGCCTCAACCGTGCCGGTGCCGACGGCAAAACGCTCCAGCGGGCTATGCTCAGCGCGGCCAAGCCGCATCTCTTGAGGATCCTCGGCCCCAACTGCCTCGGCCTGGTGGTTCCGGGCGTCGGCCTTAACGCCAGCTTCGCGCACACCGACATCCTGCCCGGCCGCCTGGCCTTTGCCTCCCAGTCCGGCGCCCTGTGCACCGTTGTGCTGGACTGGGCACGCAGCCACGGGATCGGCTTTTCCCATTTCATCTCCATGGGCAACAGCGCCGATGTCGATTTCGGAGATGTGCTCGACTATCTCGGCTCCGATCCGGAAACCAGGGCGATCCTGCTCTACATCGAATCGGTTTCCCAGGCCCGCAAGTTCATGTCGGCCGCCCGCTCTGCCGCCCGCAACAAACCGGTGCTGGCGATCAAGGCCGGGCGGGTGGCGGAGGGCGCGCGGGCCGCGTCCTCCCACACCGGCGCCCTGGCCGGCTCGGATGCGGTGTTCGACACCGCCCTTCGGCGGGCCGGCGTGTTGCGGGTGGCGACCACCGACGAACTGTTCGACGCGGTCGAAACCCTGGCCCGGGCCAAGCCCTTGAAGGGCGAGCGGCTGGCCATCCTGACCAATGGCGGCGGGCCCGGCGTGATGGCGACCGATGCGTTGATCGCCGGTGGCGGCAAGCTGGCCGAGCTGGCACCTGAGACCCTGGCCGTGCTCGACCGGGTACTGCCGGGCAATTGGTCGCGGGCCAACCCGGTGGACGTGATCGGCGATGCCGATGCGGCCCGCTATGTCGCCGCCATGACCGCCCTGTTGGACGATCCCGGCGTCGATGCGCTGCTGGTCATGCATGCTCCGACCGCCATCGGCAAGATCGACGCGATCGCCGCCGAAGTGGCTCGGATCGGCAGGGACGCGCGCCAGAATATCCTGACCTGCTGGATGGGCGAGGCTGGTGTCGCCACGGCCCGGCGCTGCTTCGCCGAGGCCGGTATCGCATCCTACGAGACCCCGGACAATGCGGTGCGAGCGTTCCTGCACATGGCCCTGCATCGCCAAAGCCAGGAAATGCTGATGCAGACACCGCCCTCGGCGCCCAAGGAGTTCGCGTCGGGCAAGGAGACCGCCCGCCCGATTGTCGATACCGCCCTGGCGGAAGGGCGGACCCAGCTCAGCGAAGCCGAGACCAAGGCGATCCTGGGGGCCTATGGCATCCCGGTGGTCGAGACCCATGTCGCCACCGATCCTGAGGACGCGGCGGAAAAGGCCGCCACCATCGGCGGGCCGGTGGCGCTGAAAATCCTGTCGCCCGATATTTCCCACAAATCGGATGTCGGCGGCGTGGTGTTGGACCTCGAAACCCCGGCCGAGGTCGCCCAGGCGGCCCAGGCGATGCGCGACCGGGTGGCCCGGTTGAAGCCCGAGGCGCGCCCTGGCGGCTTCACCGTCCAGGCCATGGCCCGCCGTCCCGGGGCGCATGAACTGATCGTCGGTGCCGCCACCGATCCGGTGTTCGGGCCGGTGCTGCTGTTCGGCCGCGGCGGGACGGCGGTGGAGATCATTGCCGACCGGGCGGTGGCGTTGCCGCCGCTCAACATGGCGCTGGCCGACGAATTGATCGGCCGCACCCGCATCGCCCGGTTGCTGGCCGGCTATCGCGACCGGCCGGCCGCGGACCTGGACGCGATCCGCCTGACCCTGTTGCAGGTGGCGCAGATGACCGTCGACCTGGCGGAACTGGTCGAGTTCGACATCAATCCGCTGTTGGCCGACGACCATGGCGTGCTGGCGCTGGACGCCCGAATGCGGATCGCCAAGACCGGGCAGCGCGGCCCGGAGCGCCTGGCGATCAGGCCCTATCCGGCCGAGCTGGAAGAGGAATTCACCATGCGCTCAGGCCGCACCGTGCTGCTGCGCCCGATCCGGCCCGAGGACGAACCCGACCACCATGTCTTCATCTCCAAGCTGAGCCAGGAGGACATCCGGTTCCGCTTCTTCGGCATGCTGCGCGAACTGCCCCATTCCGAAATGGCCCGTCTGACCCAGATCGACTACGACCGGGAAATGGCCTTCATTGCCCGGGGCGAAAACGCGGACGGCAAGGAGGAAACCCTGGGCGTGGTCCGGGTGGTGACCATGCCGGACAATATCCGCTCGGAGTTCGCGATCGTGGTGCGGTCTGACCTGAAAGGGCAGGGGTTGGGCCGGGCCCTGCTGGTCAAGATGGTCGACTATTGCAAGTCCCGCGGCACACGGGTGTTCGCCGGCCAGATCCTGAAAGACAACAAGGCGATGCTGCGGCTGGGCCAATCTCTGGGCATGCGCCGGGTCGGCAGTTTCAGCGACGTGATCGAGGTCGAGGGATCCCTCCCGGACATGTGACGCCAGCCGTCCGGCTTGAGCGAAATTCTCGATCCCCGAGCCGGGAATTTATCGTTTGCCCAAAACCGGTTTGAGGCGTAGACAGCCCGGAAATCTGTGTGATCCGGTTCCAGGGAGGGGCACCATGAAAATCGGCTTCATCGGCTTGGGCAATGTCGGCGGCAAGCTGGCCGGCAGCGTGCTGCGCAACGGCTTTGACCTGACGGTCCGGGATCTGGACCGCGGCGTCGCCCAACCCTTCCTAGACGCCGGCGCCCATTGGGCCGACAGCCCCAGGCAGATGGCCGAGGCGGTCGACATGGTGATCACCTGCCTGCCGTCGCCGGCCGCATCGGCCGCGGTAATGGAGGCCGAGGACGGCATCCTGGCGGGACTGAGCGCGGGCAAGATCTGGGCCGAGATGAGCACCACCGACGAGGCCGAGGTCAAGCGGCTGGGCGAAAAGGTGCGCGACCTGGGCGCCGAGCCGATCGACTGCCCGGTCTCGGGCGGCTGTCACCGGGCCGCCACCGGCAATATCTCGATCTTCGTCGGCGGCGACCGGGCCACCTTCGAACGCGCCCTGCCGGCGGTCAAGTCGATGGGGCGGCGGATCCTGCACACCGGGCCGCTGGGCTCGGCCTCGGTCCTGAAGGTAGTGACCAACTATCTCTGTTCGGTGCACCTGGCAGCGCTGGGCGAGGCCATGGTCACGGCCGAAAAGGCCGGCATGGACCTGAACACCACCTTCGAGGCGATCCGGATCTCGTCGGGCAATTCCTTCGTCCACGAGACCGAGAGCCAGGTCATCCTGAACGGCAGCCGCAACATCAACTTCACCATGGACTTGGTGGTCAAGGATATGAGCCTGTTCCAGTCGGTGGCCGACCGCCACGATGTGCCGCTGGAAATCTCGCCCCTGGTCCTCGACATCTTCCGGGACGGCGAACGGCGCTATGGCTCGCGGGAATGGTCGCCGAACATCGTCCGCCGGCTGGAGGAAGCCAGCGGCGCCAAATTGATCGCCCCGGGTTTCCCGACCGAAATCGCCGACGACGAGCCCGAGGCGCCGGGCTATGAGGTGATCCCGCTGGGCCGCCCGGCGGCGGAATAGGCCTCCGACCTCTCACCCCCACCCTGACCCTCCCCCGTCAAGGGGGAGGGGAGTCGCGGACGTCCAACACCTGCCCATCCTTTGAGGGAAGTGGGTCAAATATTTGATTTCATGGAATTATTCCCTCTCCCCTTGAGGGGGAGGGTTAGGGTGGGGGGTACCTTGATCCCTTGATGGGGGCTACTTGATCACCGCCGCCAATGCCTCCAGGAAGGTCGCGACCTCGGCCTCGGTGTTGTAGTAGTGGACCGGGGCGCGGATCAGCTCGCTGAGGCCGCGGCGTTCCATGTCCAGGCGGGTGCTGAGGATCGACGAGGTCGAGCAGTTGATGCCGCGGGACGCCAATGAGGCGACGATCGCCCGGTGGTCGCCGCCGTCGACGGTGAAGGTGACGATGCCCGAACGCTTCTGCCCCAGGTCACGCACCGTGATCCCGGGCAGTTCGCCAAGTCGCCGGCGGAACTCCTCGGCCAGGGCCTGGACCCGGGTCTCGATCGCCTCGAACCCCCATTCCAGGGCGTAGTCCACCGCCACGCCCAGGCCGATCTTGCCGGCGACGTAGTTTTCCCAGTTTTCGAAGCGCCGCGCGTTGGGCAGCATTTCATAAGCGTCCGGCGCCGTCCAGTTGGCGGAATGCAGATCCAGGACCGGCGGATCCAAACGGTCGAGGAAATCCCGCCGCACGTACAGGAAACCGGTGCCGCGCGGGCCGCGCAGGAATTTGCGTCCGGTCGCCGACAGCATGTCGCAGCCGATCGCGTCGACGTCCAGGCCCATCTGCCCGGCCGATTGGCAGGCATCCAGCAGATAGGGGATGCCGGCGTCGCGGGCGATGCGGCCGACCTCGGCGGCCGGATTGATCAGCCCGCCATTGGTCGGCACATGGGTGATCGTGATCAGCTTGGTCCGATCATCGACCATTTCCGCCAGGGCCTTGGTATCGATCTGGCCATGCTCGTCGTCCGGCACCACGTCGATCACCACGCCCTTGCGCTCGCGCATCTGCAAATATGCGATGTAGTTGGAGGCGTACTCCGCCATCGCGGTCAGGATGCGGTCACCGGGCTGGAAGTCCATGCCGTAAAACGCACTGCACCAGGCGACGGTGGCGTTCTCGACCACCGCCACCTCGTCGCGGTGGCAGTTCAGCATTTCGGCGATCGCGTCATAGGTCCGCTCCAGCGCCGGCTGGGCCCGGGCCTCGGCCTCATAGCCGCCGATCCGGGCCTCCAGTTCCAGGTGCTCGGTCAACGCCTCCAGCACCGGCGACGGCATCAGCGCGGCGCCGGAATTGTTGAAATGCACCACCCGCTCGCAGCCGGGGGTTTCGGCCCGGGCCCGCTCCAGGTCGATGGTCATGGCCGCTGCCGAACGACGTCGATCAGGGTCACGGTCTCGCTTGTTGCCGCCACATCGCCCTGGGACCTGCCGGTTTCCTGGAAGCCGAATTTCTCGTGGATGCGGCGCGACGCGGCATTGCCCTCCATATAACTCGAACACACTTTGTCCAGGTTGAGCTGGGTGTCGGCGAAGTCGAGCAGGGCGCCCACCGCCTCGGTCATATAGCCCTGGCCCCAATAGGATTTGCCCAGCCAGAAGCCGATGCGCGGCTTATCCGGCAGGCCTTCCAGGGCACAGATTCCGATCAGCTCATCACGGCCCAGCACGATGGCAAAGGTATAGGCGGTGCCGTCGGAACGCGCGGCCATGGTTTGGGGGATCCACACCCGCGCGTCGTCCTCGCGATAAGGGAACGGCACGCGCCTGAGCCAACGCGATACATCCAGATCGTTGGCCAGCTGCGCAAGGCGCGGCGCATTGGCCAACCGCAAGGGTTTCAGGCCCAGCCGTTCGGTCTGCAGCTTGACGCGGGGGTCGACTGCCATTTCAGATTACCTCCCTCAACACCGTGAACAGGCGGTCGATGTCCGCCTGGTTGTTGTAGACGTGCGGCGTAACGCGCATGCTGTCGCCGCGCACCGAGACGAAGACCTTGTCCGCCGCCAGCCGATCCAGCAGACCATCCGGCAGGCCGTCCGGAAAGCGCAGGCCCAGGAAATGCCCGGCCCGCAGGTGCTCCGGCGCGGCCTTGAGGCCCAACTCGGCTGCCCGTGCGGCGATTTCGCGGTTCATCGCCGTACAGGTCGCCTGGATCGCCTCGACCCCCCATTCGTGGAGCTGTTCCAGCGCCGCGATCGCCATCGGCACCAGGTTGAAATTGGCGCCTTCGCCCATATCGAAACGCCTCGCACCGGGCTGGAAGTCGAAACGGTAGTTGACCAGACGCGCGAAATCCTCCGACCCGGCCCGGGCGATCCAATTGTGCTCGAAGGGGCGCCCGTCCTGGTGCTTGGGCGCCACATAGAGGAATCCCAACGTATAGGGTCCCATCATCCACTTGTAGCCGCCGGCAACCAGGAAATCCGGCTGGACCTTGGTGACGTCGATCGGCAACACCCCGATCGATTGGGTGATGTCCAGCACCAGGGCGGCGCCGACCGCGCGGCAACGTTCGCTTGCCGCCCCCAGGTCGATCAAACTGCCGTCGGTCCAATGGCAATGGGGCAGGGCAACGATCGCCGTCGCCTCGTCAATGGCCGCCAGGATCGCCGGGGTCCAGTCGCCATCCGCCGGGCGCGGCAGGGTCTCGACACGGCCACCGCGATCCGTCGCCAACTGGTGCCAGGGATAGACATTGGACGGAAACTGGTCGACCAGCACGATCAGTTTCTGGCCCTTGGCGACCGGCAGATTGGCTGCGGCCGTCGCGGTGCCATAGCTGGCCGCCGGCACCATGGCGACATCGTCGGTCCTGGCGCCGATCAGGTCGGCAAACAATTTGCGGGCTCGTTCCGGGTCCTCGAAGAAGTCCGGCGGAAAGATCTCCCAGGGCCGCGCCTTGCGCGTCAGGGCGGTTTCACCGGCCGCAATCACCCGATGCATCAACGGCGACATGTAGGCGCAGTTCAGATAGGCGACGTCGTCGGGGATGTCGAACAGGTGCCGCTGGCAGGGGATCATTGCTTACTCATTTCCGTCCAATAGAAGCTGCGCGATCAAAGGCGGTTGCGCGGGCGAAGTCAATACGGTCGCCGCCCGCCGCATGGTCCGAGACGCCGCTGACGCGGCTCCTCACCATGGAGACCTTTGCACGGAAGCGGCATTTGTGATTCCCTGT
>CAYFNG010000023.1:0-40916 GCA_964344385.1 uncultured Sneathiellales bacterium | reverse complement strand
AAGTGCAAAAACAAAACATGCCGTGCAAAACCCAACCACGCAAAGGTCTCCAGGACGAGGCTCCTTTTTTTGCCTCTTTCTACCGCCAAGCGTCTTCCCACCTCATGGTGAGGAGCCGCGTGAGCGGCGTCTCGAACCATGTGGCAGGCCACCTACCAGCCGCCGGTTCTGAGCCAGGCATCGACATCGGCCAGCCGGTCATTGCCCCAGAACGGTTCGCCGTCGACGAAGACGAAGGGCGCACCGAAGACGTTGCGGTTCTGGATCGCATCGTCGGTGACGTCTCTCAGCTTGGCCTTGATCGCCGGTTCCTGGATCCCGGCGGCGACGGCATCCCTATCCAAGTCCAGCTCGCCCGCCACCGCCAGTACCGTTTCGGCCTGGGAGATGTCGCGGCCGTCGACAAAATAGGCGGCGAAGATCGCCTTGGCGAAGCCGCGGGCCTGGTCGGCGCCGTTCTCTTCCAGCCAGTAATAGGCCCGCGCCGCATGAACGCTCGACTTCGGGAAATCGGCCGGCATCGCAAAGGGCAGGCCGAAGCGCCGGGCGCAGCGCTCGAAATCCATCCGCGAATAATCGCCCTTCAAAGGGTATTGGGTCAGCGGCTGGGTGCCGGCGATCCCGAACACCACGCCGAGCAGGAACGGCCGCCAATCGACGCCCCGGCCATGGGCCGCCGCCACCTCGTCGATGCGACAACTGGCGAGATAGGCATAGGGCGACGAAAAATCGAAATAGAATTCGAGGTTTGCGGTCATTCGTCAATCTCCAGTGTCAACTCCGCGCCGGTCACACGGCTCGAGGAGCCGTGGCACACACCGTCTCGAAGCCTGGCCACCATCTGGCTAAATCGCCGCCTTGATCTGGCGGCTGATCACCATTTTCTGGACGTCGCTGGTACCCTCGTAGATCTGGCAGACCCGGACGTCGCGATAAATCCGTTCGACCGGGAAATCGTTCAGGAAGCCATAGCCGCCATGGATCTGGATCGCCGCCGAACACACCCGTTCGGCCATTTCGGAGGCGAACAGCTTGGCCATCGACGCCTCCTTCATGCACGGCTGGTCGGCGTCCTTGAGCCGGGCGGCGTGGTGCACCAACTGGCGGGCGGCCTCGATCTGGGTTGCCATGTCGGCCAGGCGGAAGGCGACCGCCTGATGGTCGATGATCTTCTGGCCGAAGGTCTCGCGTTCGGCGGCATAGGCGACGGCGGCTTCATAGGCGGCCCGGGCCATGCCCACCGCCTGGGCGCCGATGCCGATCCGCCCCGGTTCCAGATTGGCCAAAGCGATGCGGTAACCCTGCCCCTCCTCGCCCATCAGGGCATCCGCCGGCACCTTGACGTCCTCGAAAACGATCTGACAGGTGTCGGAGGAACGCTGGCCCAGCTTCTTTTCGGTCGCCGCCACGATATAGCCCGGGGTGTCGCAGGGCACCAAAAAGGCGCTGATCCCCTTCGGCCCCAGATCCGGGTCGGTGACCGCGAACACCAGGGCGACACTGGCACGGGAGCCCGACGTGATGAACTGCTTGGTGCCATTCAGCACATAGCCATTGCCGTCGCGCCGGGCCCGGGTCTTGATGGTACCGGCATCCGACCCGGTGTGGGGCTCGGAGAGGCAGAACGCCAATGTCGCGCCGTCGGCCATCGGCGGCAGGTAGCGACGTTTTTGCTCCTCGGTGCCCCAGGTGACGATGGCCGCCCCGGTCGGCGAGTTGTTGACGCTCATGATCGTCGAACAGCCGCCGTCGCCGGCCGCGATCTCCTCCATCGCCAGCACGTAGGAGAAATAGTCGATGCCGGCACCGCCATAGGCCTCGGGCATCAGCATGTTCAGGATGCCGGCCTGGCCCATTTTGGACAGCACTTCGTCCGGCATCGCGCCGGCCCGATCCCAGTCCCCCGCGTACGGCGCCAGTTCGCGCCGGGCAAAATCCCGGGCCAGGTCGCGGATCATCCGCTGGTCTTCGGTCAACATCGTGTCGGTCATCGGTCCCACCGAGTCTGTTTTGTAGTTCTCGGGTCACCCCCTCCCCATCCCTCCCCCCTCAAGGGGGAGGGGGCGATGACATCACCGCCCGGTCCCCTCCCCCCGCCGAGGGGGAGGGTTAGGGAGGGGGGGCGTGCAACACCTGGCATCGCCAAGATCAATCCATCAACTCGACGCCGATCGCGGTCGCTTCGCCGCCGCCGATACACAGGGCGGCAACGCCGCGCTGGCCGCCATATTTCTTCAGGGCGTTGATCAGGGTGACCATGATACGCGCGCCCGAGGCACCGACCGGATGGCCCAACGCGCAGGCACCGCCATGGACGTTGACCTTGTCGTGGTCGAGGTCGAGATCGCGCATCGCCGCCATCGTTACGACGGCAAAAGCCTCATTGATTTCATAGAGATCGACGTCGTCCTTCGACCAGCCGTTGCGGTCCAGCAGCTTCTGGATGGCATGGATCGGCGCGGTCGTGAACCAGGCCGGGTCCTGGGCATGGGTGGCATGGCCGGTGATCCGGGCGATCGGTGTCAGGCCCCGTTTCTCGGCCTCGGACTGGCGCATCATCACCAGTGCCGCCGCCCCGTCCGAGATCGACGAGGAGTTGGCCGGGGTCACGGTGCCGTCCTTGGCGAAGGCCGGCTTGAGCCGCGGGATCTTGCCCAGATCGGCGGTCATCGGCTGTTCGTCCTGTTCGACCACCACCTCGCCCTTGCGGGTCTTGACCGTGACCGGGGCGATCTCGCCCGAGAAGCTGCCGTCCTCATTGGCCGTTTTGGCCCGGGTCAGAGAGGCGATGGCAAAGGCGTCCTGGGCCTCGCGGGTGAACTGGTAATGGCGGGCACAGTCCTCGGCGAAGGTCCCCATCAGCCGGCCCTTGTTGTCGAACGCATCCTCCAACCCGTCGAGGAACATATGGTCCTGGACCGTACCGTGGCCGAGCCGCATGCCGCTGCGCGCCTTGGGCAGCAGATAGGGTGCGTTGGTCATGCTCTCCAGGCCGCCCGCGACCATCACATCGGCCGAGCCGGCGGTGATCAGGTCATTGGCCAGCATCGCCGCCTTCATGCCCGAGCCGCACATCTTGTTGATGGTGGTGCAACCGGTGGCCTGTGGGATGCCAGCCCCCAACGAGGCCTGGCGGGCCGGCGCCTGGCCCTGCCCGGCCGGCAGGACGCAGCCCATGATCACCTCTTCGACCTGGTCAGGCGCCAGGTTCGAGCGTTTGAGCGCCGCCTCGATCGCCACGGCCCCCAGTTCTGCCGCCGTCTTGTCCTTCAAATCACCCTGAAACCCGCCCATCGGCGTGCGCGCCATCCCGGTGATGACGATCGGATCACTTTCTGACATGTCCACCTCCTGTGTCCGGGCCGTGCCCTAGAATTCCACTGTCAAGCCGTCTTCCGCCGTGTCGTACGGCAGCTCGGCGCGTTGTCCCAGCATGTCGTCGGTCATGTGGGTCAGGATCAGCCGTTTCGGCGCGATCGCATCCAGATGCGCCTCCAACGTCGCCAGGTCCAGATGCAGCATCACCTGCTTGTCGCGGAAATAGGCTTCGCAGACAAACAGGTCGGCCTGGTGCGCCGCACCGATCAGGTTGTCGGTCCATTCGGTATCGCCGGAATAGCAGAGTATCCGGCCGTCGACTTCGATGCGATAGGCGAAAAACGGACCCGCATCGCCGGACCCATGGTTGACTGGAAACGGCGTTGCCGAGAAGCCACCGAATTCGGTCGTTTCGCCCGCGGCCAGTTCGACAAAGCGCAGGTCGAAACGCTGCCTGGTCTTGGACGAACCCGGGAACGTTGCCTCCATCACCCGCGCCACCCAGTCCTCAATGCCGCGCGGCCCGGCGATGGTCAGCGGTGCCTGGCGCTTGGAAAAGAACTGCGCATCCAGCAGGAAATACGGAATGCCGCCGAAATGATCGCCATGGAAATGGGTGATCAGGATGTCGTTTATGGCATTGGGTGCGACGCCCGCCTGCTTCATCGCGATCATCGACGAGGCACCGCAATCGATCAGGAAGTCAGCGTCCCCGCCGGTCACGTGGAGGCAGGTGTTGAAACGGCCGCCGCTGCCGAAGGCATCGCCGCATCCGAGGAATTGGAGCTGCGCCACCGCCCCGCGCCTCAGCTGGTCCGCTTGTAAGGTGTCCCGTCCTTGCGGACGAAATAGCTGACCCCGTCGATCCAGCGGACCAGCATATCGATATCGGGATAGTCGACTTCGTCGTCCGGGGTGCGGTCACCGATCTCGATGTAAAGCGCGTCGCGGTCGGTGCGGTTGACCAGCTTGTGGCCATTGGCGACACCGGCCGGAAAGCCGGCGACCATGCCCGGCCCCATGGCGTGCTCGCCATCGTCGGTGACCAAAGTCAGCTCGCCCTCCAGCACCATGACGAACTCGTCCTGGCGGCTGTGCCAATGGCGTTGGGTCGACTCGCCGCCGGCCGGAATGCGGACCAGGTTGACCCCAAAATTGTTGAGCCCCAATGGGTCGCCCAACACCCGCTTTTCGCGGTCAGCCACGGCTTCGTCGAACGGGCTGGGATAGCCTGACCCGATGCGCGGGGTCAGCGTTTTCGGGTCAAGTACCCTGGGCGGCATCACGCCGTCTCCTTGAACAGTTCGCGGCCGATCAGCAGGCGGCGGATTTCCGAGGTGCCGGCACCGATCTCATATAGCTTGGCGTCGCGCAGCAGCCGGCCGGTCGGGTTCTCGTTGATATAACCGTTGCCCCCTAGGCTCTGGATCGCTTCCAGGGCCATCCAGGTCGCCTTCTCGGCGGCGTACAGGATAGCGGCGGCAGAATCCTTGCGGGTGGTCTCGCCGCGGTCGCAGGCCTTGCCGACGGTGTAAACATAGGCCTTGGCCGCGTTCATCACCGTGTACATATCGGCCAGCTTACCCTGCATCAGCTGGAATTCGCCGATCGGCTGGCCGAACTGCTCGCGCTCATGAACATAAGGCACGACCACGTCCATGCAGGACTGCATGATGCCCAGTGGCCCGCCGGCCAGCACCGCGCGCTCGTAATCCAGGCCCGACATCAGCACGTTGACGCCGCGCCCCACCTCGCCCATCACATTTTCTTCCGGCACTTCACAGTCCTCGAACACCAGCTCGCAGGTGTTGGAGCCGCGCATGCCCAGCTTGTCCAGTTTCTGGGCGGTGGAAAACCCTTTGAAGCCGCGTTCAATCAGGAAGGCGGTGATGCCGCGCGGGCCGGCCTCGGGGTCGGTCTTGGCGTAAACCACCAGAGTATCGGCATCGGGGCCGTTGGTGATCCACATCTTGTTGCCGTTCAGGATGTAGCGGTCGCCCTTCTTGTCGGCCCTGAGCCGCATCGAGACCACGTCGGAACCGGCGCCCGGTTCGCTCATCGCCAGCGCCCCGACATGTTCGCCCGAGATCAGCTTCGGCAGGTAGCGCTGCTTCTGCTCCTGATTGGCGCAGCGCCGGATCTGGTTGACGCAGAGATTTGAATGGGCGCCATAGGAAAGCCCGACCGCGGCCGAGGCGCGGCTCAGTTCCTCGACCGCCACGATGTGCTCCAGATAGCCCATGCCGGCGCCGCCATATTCCTCCTCGACGGTGATCCCCAGCAGGCCGAGATCGCCGAGCTTGCGCCAGACATCGGCGGGAAAATCATTGTCCTCGTCGATCTGGGTGGCGCGCGGCGCGAGTTCGGCGGCGGCAAAGCTTTGCACCGTGTCGCGCAGCATGTCGGCGGTCTCGCCGAGGTCGAAGTTCAGGGAGGGATATTGGTTGGGGATCATGGTCCGTCCATTCCTTGCCAGGTTTCAGACTTTAGCCCGCGCGGCCTCGAGCGCGAAGCCCCTACATCTTGGGTCCGTCGTCAATGTCGTGAAGGCACAGCATCGAAGCCAGCGCCGTGGCGCAGCGCACCTCCTCGCCGTCCTTGATCGCAAAGACATCGGCGGTCACGACGGTCAGGGTGCGCCCCGATTTGGCGACTTCGGCCCGTGCGACCAGCGCCTCGCCTTCGGCCGGTGCCAACAGGTTGATCTTATATTCGGTGGTCAGCACGCTGGCGCCGGCCGGCATCAGGCTGTAGGCGGCATAACCGGCAGCGGTGTCGGCGATGGCCCCGGTGACGCCACCGTGGAAGAAATGATGCTGCTGGGTCAGGTCGCGGGAATAGGTGACGGTCAGTTCGCAGCGGCCGGGCGACAGGTGGGTCATGCGGGCGCCGATATGGCTCATGAACGCTTGCCGCGCGAAGCTGTCGCGGACCCGCGCCTCGAAGTCCGGATCGCGTGCCTTGAGCTCGGCCATGGCCCGGTCAGCGCCCCTGGAACGGCGGCGGCGTCTGTTTCGCCGCGAAGGCCTCGATCGCACCCAGAAAGTCCCCGGACCGGGCGCAGGCCGCGATGGCCCGCCGCTCGTGCTCCATCTGGGTCTCCAGGCTGGCCTCCGGCGCCAGGCTGAGCAGCTTCTTGGCCAGCCCCAGCGCGATGGTCGGGCCCTCGGCCAACCGTATCGCATAGGCACGGGCCTGATCGGCAAAATCCACGGCCGGCATGACCTGGTTGACCAGGCCCCAGTCCTGGGCCTCCGCCGCGCTCAGCTTGCGGTTGGTGGCGGCCAGTTCATAAGCCCGTTTCGGGCCGACCAGCCGGGGCAGGAAGAAGGTCGAGCTGCCGTCGGGCGCCGCCGCGATCTTGGTATAGGCCATGGTGAAGCTGGCTTGGTCCGAGGCCAGGACGATGTCGCCGGTAATCGCCAGGCTGAAGCCGGCTCCGGCCGCGACCCCGTTGATAGCGGTGACCACCGGTTTGCGCATCCGCGCCATCACCGCGATCCCGGCATGCAGTTCGGCCGCCAGGTGCATGACGAAATTGCCGGCGCCATGTTCGTTGCGGTTGGCGGCCATCGCGCGGACATCGCCGCCGGCGCAGAAGGCGTCCCCGCTGCCGGTCAACAGAACGGCACGCACGCCATCATCCTCGTCGCAGGCAATCAGTTCCCGATGCAGGTCCTGCGCCATCGCCATGTTGAGGGCGTTATAGGCCTTGGCCCGGTTCAGGGTGAGAACGGTGAGCGGCCCGTCACGCTCGCTGACAACCGCGGCTTCCGAAGCTGATTGATCGGTCATGAAATGGCCCTCCCTTGCCGAAACGGACGTTAACTCATTTCCACACATAGAGAAAATCATATCTTTTTATATTATTGATTGATATTGTCTATAGATGGAGCTTTACCAATTGCGCTATTTCCTGGCGGTGGCGGAGACCGCCAGTTTCAGCCGGGCCGCCGAGCGGGTGTTCGTCACCCAGCCCACCCTGTCGGCCGGCATCAAGAAGCTGGAGCAGGACCTGGGCTGCCGCTTGCTGGAACGGTCGAGCCGCCGGGTCGGCCTGACCGCCGCCGGCGAGAGACTGCTGGCCCGGGCCCGGGTGATCCAGCACGAGGCCAACGCGGCCCGGAACGAGCTGACCCAGGGCACCGACGACCGGCCGCTGGCGATCGGCGCCCTCAGGTCCTTGCCGGCCGCGCGGTTGGCGGCGCTGCTCCGGGATTTCACCAATACACATGGCGACCGGGCCTTGCGCCTGCGCCTCGGCACGGTCCGCGACCTGGACCGCTGGCTCGCCCAGGGTCGGGTCGATATCGCGATCACGACGGGCGATGCCCTGAACGAACGGCCCAGCACCCTGCTCTTCCGCCGCCGCCTGTTCCTGTTCGCCGCCCCCGACTTTCCGCTGGCCAAACGGGGGTCCCTGAGCCTGGCCCAATTGAATGGCGAGAGGTTGATCCTGCGCAGCCATTGCGAATTCCTGGAGGAAAGCCAGAAACTGCTGACCACCCGAGGCATCCGCACAAGGGTGGTCTGCCGCACCGACAGCGACGAACAAGCCCTGGCCCTGGCCGCGGCCGGCATCGGCTTCTGCGTCATGCCCGGCGATTTCAGCCACCCCGGTACCGTGCGCCTGCCGATCAAGGGACTGGGCCTGCGTCGCGCGATCGGCTTGGCCTGGCCGGCCGATCCGATCGGAGAGCCGGCCCGCCAGTTCCACGGCTTTGCCTCCTCGCACCCGTGGACCGCCCAGGCCGACGCCCGCCTGGACTGGGCGCGGTAACGCGCCTGCGGCAGCGACAATGGGTGGGTTGAACTGGTATCGCCAACCGGGTCCCGTGCATCAGAGGGTTCGGCAAACCGCTTCATGCCCCTAGGGGCTCAGCGTCTTCAGCCGCCTGCTCATCCGTCGCATTCGTAACGGTGGATAAGTTATTGGCCGGATTGGCATTTTAGTGAACTCCATGAAGGCAGGATTTCTCTTTGCGCAACCGGTCTAAATGTGGGTCTGGTCTGGTGCCGGTTACCCGCAAGCCTTAGATCCCGAACGGCACGCCGCCGCTGACCGGCAGATTGATGCCGGTGACGTAGTCGGCACTCGGACCCGCAAGATAGGAAACAGCTTCCGCCACGTCTTCCGGCTTTCCCGCGCCTCGGACCGCGACGGACGCATAGCGGCGTTTCATGATCTCCTCGACCGACACACCATGGTCTCTGGCCAGCCGTGAGTTCGCGGCGGCGTGCATATCAGTCATGATGTAACCGGGGCAGACTGTGTTGCACAAAATACCGTCCTTGCCGAATTCCGCCGCTATCGTTTTGGTCAGGCCAACCAAACCGTGCTTCATGGCGGTATAGGCCCCGAACCCGGGCTCCGCGCCCAAGCTTCCGGTGGAACCGATATTGATGATGCGCCCGCCGCCGACCTTGCGCATTTCCGGGATCACGGCTTGTGACAGCAACATGGGTCCTAATAAATTGACGCGGAAACTGCGCTCCCATTGGTCAGGGGTGGTCGAAAGAAAATTGTCGGAACCGGCTAGCGAGCCGGCATTGTTCACCAATATGTCGATACGCTGGAATTTGGATTTCGTTTCCGCGACGCAGTTCTGAATATCCTCCGGATCGGTGACATCCAAAGGCAGGGCGGTCGCGCTGCCCCCAAGATGCTCGATATCCGCGACGAGGTTGGTCAACAAGCTGGACCGCTCGAACGTGGTCCCATCGAATTCGGCCGGCCCGTCTATATCGGTTGCCACGACCGCGGCCCCGTCCTCAGCCAAGCGAAGAGCGATCGCGCGACCAATGCCGCGCGGTGCTGAGGCTCCCGTGACGATGGCAACCTTACCCGACAGTGCCTTCATGGACGCCCCCTCCCCTAAAGCAGCAGCCAGGCGGCGAGGCCGAGAAAGGCGAAGAAGCCGACCACGTCGGTGATGGTGGTGACGAAGACGGTCGAGGCGACCGCCGGGTCGATGTCCATGCGGTTCAGGGTCAGGGGGATCAGAATGCCGGACAGGCCGGCGACCAGCAGGTTGATCACCATCGCCGCGGCCAGTACCGAACCCAGGCCCAAATCCTGGAACCAGAGCGCCGCCAGGGCACCCATCAGCACCGCGAACAGGACCCCGTTGATGCCGCCGACCAGGACCTCCTTGACCACGATGCGGACCGCGTTGGCCGGAGTCAGGTCGTGCATCGCCAGGGCCCGCACCGCCACGGTCAGGGTCTGGGTTCCGGCATTGCCGCCCATCGAGGCGACGATCGGCATCAGGATGGCAAGCGCCACGATCTTTTCGATGCTGGTGTCGAACAGCGCGATCACCAGCGAGGCGATGATCGCGGTACCCAGGTTGATCAGCAGCCAGCTGAACCGGGTACGGGTGGTCTCCAGGACACTGTCGTAAAGGTCGGCCTCGCGCACGCCGCCCAGGCGCATGATGTCCTCTTCCGCCTCCTCATGGATCACGTCGACCACGTCGTCGATCATGATCACCCCGACCAGGCGTCCGGTCTCGCTGACCACGGCCGCCGAAGTCAGATCGTATTGCTGGAACAGGTAGGCGACGTCTTCCTGGTCCATGTCGACCGGGATCAGCCGCGGCTGGTCCTCCATGATGTCGCCAATCTGGAAGGGACGCTTGGTCCGCATGGCACGGTTCAGCGGCACGGTGCCGATCGGCCGATGGGCCGGGTCGACGACGAAGATTTCATAGAACTCGTCCGGCAGGTCGGCGCTTTCGCGAAGGTAATCGATGGTCTGGCCGACGGTCCAGAACTCCGGCACCGCGATCAGCTCGCGCTGCATCAGGCGCCCGGCGCTGTCCTCAGGATAGGAAAGGCCGGCCTCGATATGGGCCCGTTCGGCCGCCGGGACCGCCTCCAGGACCTCCTGCTGCTCGCTCTCGTCGAGGTCCTCCAGGAGCTCGATGGCGTCGTCGGTATCCAGCTCGGTAACCGCGGCGGCGACATTGTCGGTGCCCAGTTGATCGAAGACGTCGTCGCGGATCGCCTCGTCGAGGTCGACCAGGACTTCCGGTTCGATCAGGTCGCCGACGAATTCGAAGAACAGGCGCCGTCGATCGGCCTTCAGCAGCGCCACCAGGTCGGCGGTATCGGCGCTGTGCAGCCCCTCGACCAGTTCCCACAGCGCCTCGCCGTCATTGGCGTCCAACGCGGCAATGACGTTTTCCAGCAACTCACCGCTGGCGGCGTAGACGTCGTCAGCCGTGCTGGTTTGCTCTTCTGCCGGTTCGGGCAACTCGGTATTCACGGCCGACCCTCCCATCGTCGAGCAATGCGACGCCAAAAAAAAGCCCGCGGGCAGTGCGCGCGGGCTGGAAATTCTGGTGCGGTCGAGAAGACTCGAACTTCCACGGGATATTATCCCACAGCGACCTCAACGCTGCGCGTCTACCAATTCCGCCACGACCGCGAATTCATGAGGGAAATAGCAAATAGTCCGGTGTGGTTCAAGTTTGGCGTCAGCCTGAGGGGCAATCTGATCAGGAGCGGCCGACCCGATTTTCGCGCGACAGACCGATTGGCGTGGTCACGTTTATGGCACAAGGCCGCAGAAATCAGAACTCAGCGTCGGCGTTGCCCTGGTTGCCGATGGTTTCGAGGATCGAGACGGCGACATTCTCGCCCATCACGACGATCTCACCGCGAGCGATGATCTGGTTGTTGGCCAGGATCCAGGCCGGGTCCTCGACCTTGGAATCCAGTTTGATGACCGCGCCGCGGCCCATTTTGAGCAATTGGTGGATCGGCATCGTGGAACTTCCCAGCACCACGGCGATTTCCACGGTTACGTCGTTGACAGCACTCAATGCACCCTCCTCTGCGTTGCCCAAGCATGGCGGATTAGCGTTAGCAATCGGTTAATCGGCACAAAACTGCGCAGGACCGGGTTCGCAATATCGGCCTGGCCAAACCAGCAACTGGTGCAACACGGACTATTTCTTATGTATTTTCGTTATATTTTTCTAAATAAAAGGATGTATTCTAAAATTGGATTATTGGATTGATTTTCATGCAACCTTGTAGTAGTATTGTTAGATAAATAAAAAGGAAGCTGGAATCTATCGGGAATCAAGAAAATGTCGAGCCCTTACTTGAATCGGCGGCGGCGGTCTTTGGAAGAAGTCAGGAGAACGCGCGAGGAGTGTGCAAGACTTATTGTTGCACTGGACAGGGCCGATCAAGAGACCAACGAATCCGATCAGACGTCCACCCCCGGGGACAGCCATACCCGCGCCGACTCAGCGCCCCGCTACTAAGCCAATCCAGGCCCGGCATTCGGCCGAGCACCATTCCGCCTGGAACGTGCTAAGGTCCGGCCATGAATGTGGAATGGCAGATCAGTGGCAGGCTTGTCGGCTATGAAGAGGCGGTTACCGCCATGGAACACCGGGTGGCGGCGATTCACGCCGGGACCGCACCGGAGCTGATCTGGCTGCTGGAGCACCCGCCGCTGTACACCGCCGGCACCAGCGCCAGGCGCGAAGACCTGTTGGAAAGCGGGCGGTTTCCGGTTTTTTCCACCGGGCGCGGCGGTCAGTATACCTATCACGGCCCCGGACAACGCGTGGCCTATGTCATGCTGGATCTGGGTCGGAGAGGTCGCGACCTGCGCCGCTTCGTCGGCAATCTGGAGCGCTGGGTGATCGCCACTCTGGGCCGCTTCAACGTCACCGGCGAGGTTCGGCCCGGCCGGGTCGGGGTCTGGGTGGCACGGGCCGATGGCGGCGAGGACAAGATCGCGGCGATCGGCGTTCGGGTGCGGCGCTGGGTGACCTTTCACGGCATCTCGATCAATCTGGAACCCGATCTCGACCACTACCAGGGCATCGTACCCTGTGGCATCAGCGAGCACGGCGTCACCTCGCTGGCCGACCTCGGCATCCCGGCGACCATGGCCGATTTGGACGTCGCCTTGAAGGACTGTTTCGCTGAGGTCTTCGGAAACTAACCGAGCTCGGCCAGTGCTTTCTCGACCTCGGCCACCCCTTCCGGTGGCAACGGCGCCTGGGGCGGCAGCGGCGCGCCGACCGCGAAACCCTGCAGTTCCAACCCTCCTTTTATGCAGGCGGCGAGGTTGTATTTGGCGAAGGCCTGGTTGAGGCGCCACAATTTGCGCTGCAGCTCCATCGCCGCCGCCCACTCGCCGGCCCGGCACAACTCATATAGCTCGACGCTCTGGCGCGGAACCAGACAGGCCGGCCCGGCCATCCACCCCACCCCGCCGATCAGCATGACGCAGGCCGGGATATGGGCCGAGGCGGAAAACACCTGCATCCTGCCCTCGACCCGTTCGATGATCGAGAGCAGGCGGCCGGTGTTGGACGACGCGTCCTTGATATAGCCGATATTGTCGACCCGGCTCAGCCGTTCGATCACCGGAAGGGTCAGGTCGGAACGCTGGAAGTTGGGATTGGTGTACAAAACCACCGGCCGCTCGACCGCTGCCGCGATGGCCCGGTAGTAATTGTAGACGCCTTCGTCGGGCACCGGGAAATAGGCCTCGAGGATCGCCAGGATGCCGTCGCAGCCCAGGGCCTGCATCTCACGGGCCTGGGCCGCGGCGTCATGGGTCGTGGTCGCCGCCACACCGGCCACCACCGGCACCCGTCCGGCGGCCGCTTCGACCACCACCTCGACCACTCGGCGGCGCTGCGGCCAGCTCAAATAGGCGAATTCGCCGGTCGAACCCAGCGGGGTCAGGCCGTGCACCCCTGCCGCGATCAACTGCTCGCACAGTTCGGCCAGCACCCCGGCCCTGACCTCGCCGGTTTCGTCGATCGGCGACACCAGATAGGGAAATACACCGTGGAATGGATCTCCGGTCATCATCCCTCCCCTATTGGGTTTTCGTTGCCTGGTCCGAACGTCGGGAAAAGCGACCTTCGGAAAGCGCTATTCTGTTCTGTTCCGTCCCGCTCCCCCTCCCAACCACCCCAAGGGTACCATCAAAGGGTGGTTGGGAGGGGGAGCGGGACGGAACAGCCGTTTATGCATCAGTCCCTCAGGACCTGAAACCGGACATCGTCCGGTGGCTCAGCGCGCTCGTGGGACACACCTGCGACCCGTGACCAGGCGGGACCGTCGTGACAGGCCATCACCATATCCATCACCGCACTCTCGTCGCCGGCGAACAGTGCCTCGACGCTGCCATCCAGCCGGTTGCGGACCCAGCCGGACAGATCTCGGCGATTGGCCTCCCGCACCACCCAGCCACGAAACCCGACGCCCTGGACCCGCCCGGTGATCCGGACCCGGACCGCGACCGTCATGACCGGCCTATTCGAACTCCAGGATCACCTCGTCGACGGCGACGCTGTCGCCGGCCTGGGCCGCGACCCGGGCCACGACGCCGTCGCGTTCGGCCCGCAGCGCATTCTCCATCTTCATCGCCTCGACCACGACCAGCGCCTGGCCGCCCTTGACCGCCTGGCCGACCTCGACCTCCAGCGAGCGGATCAGGCCGGGCATCGGACTGACCAGGAACCGCGACATGTCCGGCGCTTCCTTGATCGGCATCAGGGCCGCAAGTTCGGCGCCGCGCGGGGTGCGCACCGCGACGTTCATTTCGACACCGCCATGCAGCAGCCGATAGCCGTCGCGGATGCGTTCGACCTGAACCACGACGTGGCGGTTGTTGACCCGGCCTTCGAAGAGATTTTTGCCGGGCACCCAATCGCTTTGCACCGCCAGGGTATGGCTGTCCATCACCACATCATAACCGCCCTCGGCATCGATCAATTCGACCGGGTGCTGTTTGCCGTCCAGGCAAACCACCCAATTGGCCCGCACCGCCAGGTCCTCGGCGTGCAACTGACCCGACACGGTGGCGTCGCGGCAGGCGTTGCGTTGGTGGATCAGCGCCGCCGCCGCCAGCATCGCCTCGAGCTCTGGCGCGTCCATGGTGCCACCGGAGAAGCCGTCCGGATATTCCTCGTCGATGAAGTTGGTGGTCAGGTTGCCGGCCTCGAAGCGGGGGTGGGCCAACACCGCGGCCAGGAACGGCACATTGTGGGAAATGCCCCGGATATAACAGGAATCCAACGCCGCCCGCATGTGCTGAATGGCCTCGTTGCGGGTCTTGCCATAGCCGCAGACCTTGGCGATCATAGGGTCGTAGAACATGGTGATTTCCGAGCCTTCGACGACCCCGGTGTCGGTGCGGGTGGTCACGCTGTCGTCCGGGAACCGGCAATGGGTCAGCCGCCCGATCGAGGGCAGGAAACCGCGATACGGGTCCTCGGCGTAAACCCGGCTTTCAATGGCCCAGCCATTGAGGCGGATGTCGGCCTGCGAAATTGTCAGCTTCTCGCCCGCCGCGACCCGGATCATCTGCTCGACCAGGTCGATCCCGGTGATCAGTTCGGTGACCGGGTGTTCGACCTGCAGGCGGGTGTTCATTTCCAGGAAGTAGAAGTTGCGGTCGCGGTCGACGATGAACTCCACGGTTCCGGCCGAACGGTAGTCGACTGCCTTGGCCAGCGCCACCGCCTGTTCGCCCATGGCCTTACGGGTCGCCTCGTCCAGGAACGGGCTCGGCGCCTCCTCGATGACTTTCTGGTGGCGGCGCTGGATCGAGCATTCGCGTTCGCCGAGATAGATGCAGTTGCCATGGGCATCGGCCAGCACCTGGATCTCGATATGCCTGGGCTCCTCGATGAACTTCTCGACGAAGACCCGGTCGTCGGCAAAGGACGAAAGCGCCTCGTTCTTGGCCGACTGGTAGCCCTCGCGCACCTCGTCGTCGCTGCGGGCGATGCGCATGCCCTTGCCGCCACCGCCGGCCGAGGCTTTGATCATCACCGGATAGCCGATGTCGCGGGCGATGCCGACCGCCTCCTCGGCCGTGTCGATGACCCCGAGATAACCGGGCACCGTGTTGACCTTGGCCTCGTTGGCCAGTTTCTTGGATTCGATCTTGTCGCCCATCGCGGCGATGGCGCGGACATTGGGGCCGATGAAGCTGATGCCGGCCTTGTCGAGCGCCTGGGCAAAGGCCTGATTCTCCGACAGGAAGCCATAACCGGGATGCACCGCCTGGGCCCCGGTTTCGCGGATCGCCGCCAGGATCTTGTCGATCACCAGATAGCTCTCGGCCGCCGCCGGCGGGCCGATCGCCACCGTCTCGTCCGCCATTTCGGTATGCAGGGCGCCGGCATCCGCCTCGGAGTAGACCGCCACCGTCTTGATGCCCATTTTGCGGGCGCTCTTGATCACCCGGCAGGCGATCTCACCGCGATTGGCTATCAGGATCTTTTCGAACATATGCAACTCACCATCGCTGAAGGTTGGCGCGACCCGCTCACAGCGGAATGTTGTCGTGCTTCTTCCAGGGGTTCTCGAGCTCCTTGTCGCGCAACATGCGCAAGGCCCGCGACACCCGGCGGCGCGTATTGTGGGGCATGATCACGTCGTCGATGAAGCCGCGGGCACCGGCGATGAAGGGATTGGCCAGCTTGATTCGGTATTCCTCGGCCCGCTCGGCGATCTTGTCGGGGTCGCCGATATCGGCCCGGAAGATGATCTCGACCGCACCCTTCGGCCCCATCACCGCGATTTCGGCGGTCGGCCAGGCGTAGTTGACGTCGCCACGCAGATGCTTCGAGCTCATGACGTCATAGGCGCCACCATAGGCCTTGCGGGTGATCACCGTGACTTTGGGCACCGTCGCCTCGGCAAAGGCAAACAGCAGCTTGGCGCCGTGCTTGATGATACCGCCATATTCCTGGGCCGTGCCGGGCAGGAAGCCGGGCACGTCGACGAAGGTCAGGATCGGGATGTTGAAGCAGTCGCAGAAGCGGACGAAGCGCGCCGCCTTGCGGCTGCTGTCGATGTCCAGGCAACCTGCCAGGACCATCGGCTGGTTGGCGACGACACCGACGGTCGAGCCCTCGATGCGCCCGAAGCCGGTAATGATGTTTTTGGCGAAATCGGGTTGGACCTGGAAGAAGTCGCCTTCGTCGACCACCTTCTCGATCAGTTCCTTCATGTCATAGGGCATGTTGGGATTGGCCGGCACCAACGTGTCCAGCGACATCTCGACCCGGTCGGCCGGGTCCTGGGTCGCCCGGACCGGCGGTGCGTTGCGGTTCGAGGCAGGCAGGAAGTCGATGAAGCGGCGGACCTGGGCCAGGGCCTCGACGTCGTTTTCGAACGCCAGGTCGGCGACCGACGATTTCGAGGTGTGGGTGACGGCGCCGCCCAGTTCCTCTTGCGTCACCTCCTCCTGGGTCACCGTCTTGACCACGTCGGGGCCGGTGACGAACATGTAGGAGCTGTCCTTGACCATGAAGATGTAGTCGGTCATCGCCGGCGAATAGACGGCACCGCCGGCGCACGGGCCCATGATCACGGAAATCTGCGGCACCACGCCCGAGGCCATGACGTTGCGCTGGAAGACCTCGGCATAACCGGCCAGGGAGGCGACGCCTTCCTGGATGCGGGCACCGCCGGAATCGTTCAAGCCGATCACCGGGGCGCCGACCTGCATCGCCTGGTCCATGACCTTGCAGATCTTCTCTGCGTGCGCTTCGGACAGCGACCCGCCGAACACCGTGAAGTCCTGGCTGAAGACGAAGACCAGCCGGCCATTGATGGTGCCGTAGCCGGTGATCACGCCGTCGCCCGGGGTGCGTTGTTCGGCCATGCCGAAGTCATGGGTGCGATGCTCGACGAACATGTCCCATTCTTCGAATGAGTCGTCATCGAGCAGCAGTTCGATCCGCTCGCGGGCGGTCAGCTTGCCCTTGGCGTGTTGCGCCGCGATCCGCTTTTCGCCACCGCCCAGGCGGGCGCGCTCACGTTTCTCCTCAAGCTGGCGAAGAATGTCCTGCATCGCCTCCCCACTCCCTGTTTTATCGGATACGCCCCGTAAAACACGGGTATAGCCGTATTCCGCGGATCACTCAATGGGATGGGTGGGACGGACGGAATGAACCGGGAAATGAATCAATTCCCGAGCAGACTCAAGAACCGCGCCGCCTCGGCGATCGTGGTGCGGACGCCGGCGCGGCGGTCGGCGGCTTCGGCATCTTCGCCCCATTGCTCGGCCTGGAAGGTCTCGTCGACCTCAGCCGCGGCGAAGGCCTGGTCGGCATCGATCTCGCCCTCCTTGAGTGCCAGGGCGATGACCAGGGAACCGGCCGCCTGGGTCAAGGTGGCGAGCCCGGAAAGGGTAAAGTCGTCCGCGCCGGCGACCACCCGGTGCATGGTGGCCAGCGTCGCGTCCGGTTGGGCGACGTGCATCACGCCGCTGGTGACCGTGAAGGTGACGTCGTAGCGACGCTGGGCCCAATCCAGCAGCGGCGCCCAAGCCTCGTGCTGGCGGTCCATCAGCTTGGCCGGTGCCTCTGCCCGGTAGCAGGTCAGGTCCGAACCGGCATAGGCCGCGATCTGATCGACCACGTCGCCGCGATGCGCCGCGACCCGGTCGATGGCGGTGGCGGCCAGGCGCATCAACGGCATGGTCTGGGGATCGACCTTGTCGGCCTGCGCATCCCATTCGGCGGCAACCGCCGCGGCCAGGTCGGGCGTCGGTAGGCGAAATTGCCGCTTGGCCGGCGTGCGCAGCTCCCGCCCGTCCAGCAGCACGGCATGACCGTGCGCATCTTCGGCCAGCGAAACCGTCTTGAAGAACCGCTTCACTGGCTCAGTCTTCGGTCTGTTGTTTCAGCTTGTCGATGCCGCCTTCGATCGCCCCGCCGATGGTCTCGCCGATCCCTTTCAGGATATTGCCCAGGGCACCGGCCGGGTCGGCCGGGGCCGGCTTTTCGGCTGCCTGGGGCGGGGTTTCGGGTTCGGTCGCGGGCCCGAATTCCGCTTCCATTTCGGATTCGGGAACCGGTGTTGCTCTTGGCGCGCTGGCCGCTTCGGGCGGCTGGGGACTGGTGACTTCCGCCGGTGCCGGAGTCGCACCCGGTTCGGCCTGCGGTTGGTCGAGCGCCGCCAGACAGGGGTTCTTGTCGCCGACCCCGGTGTCGAAGCCGACGATCAGGACGCCCAGCGGATTGGTCGCAGTCACCACCAGCCCGAGGATCTTCTTGGCGACCTCCAGCTTGCTGGGCGAAAAACTGGGCTCGGCCAAAGTACCGCCGACATTGATCGGCGTCGCCAGGCTGAGCAAGCTTGTGTCCTTAGGACGCGGCCGCAACACCATTTCCAGGGTCTCGTCCTTGAGGTTGATGTCGCCGTCACCTTGGATGGTGACCTTGGCGGTGTCGAGCAACAGGCCGTCGCTTTGGGCCAGGCCGTCCTTGATGTTGAAACGACTGACCATGCAGTTGACCTGCGTGTCGGCGCCACGCTTGGCCCAGGGCGCGACTTCCTGCAGCAGATCGGTGGCGATCAGGTCGAGATAGGCGCTGGCCACCTTACCCTGGTCCATGGCGACGCTGACCCGCCCCACCAGGCCAGCCATCAACTGGCGGACGCTGTGACCGCGGCCGGCCAGGTTGAGGTCCATGTCGGCGGTGCCTTCTATCAGGTCCGTGACCGCCAGGTCCTTCAGCACCTGACCCAGGTCCAGGCCTTGAATATTGGCGGTGGTGGTCAAGGCCGGCAGCGATTTCGAACCGTCCAACACCAGTTCGCCCGAGATATTGCCGCCGCCACCGGCCGCGGTGAACGGGCTGACCGTCAGCTTGCCACCGGCCAGATTGAGCTTGACCGCCACGTCCGACAGCGCCGCCGACGCGATCCGGACCTCCTTGGCCGCAAGTTCGACATCGGCGTCGATCGCTTTCAGGGCCGCCGTCGGCAACGGGTCGTCCGGAAAGACGCGGCGCGGCTCATCGGATTTCACTTCGGTCTTCACGGCACCACCGGTTTGCTCCGGTGCGTCGGGCAGGAAATCGCGCAGGTCAATGCGCTCGGCATTGGCCTTGACCGAGACATAGGGGGTCGGACGGTTCAGTCCCAGACGCGCCGAACCGATCACTGCGGTGACCCCGGTCAGGATTTCGAACGAGACCGGATAGCCATCACCGGTCAGTTCCGCCAGTGGTGCCAGTTCGGCCCGGATGTTGAAGGGTTTGTCATTGAACGCACCGTCCAGGTCGACGTTGATCGGCGCGTCACCCCCTTCGCTCCTGGCCTCCAAACGGCTGAACCGGACCGCATTGCTGGTACCGGTCTGACCATCGATATGGGCGAGCCGGATATCCTCCAACACCACATGGCGGATCTGCGGCAGGCCCGAAGTGTCGGTCGTGGTTTCCGGTTGGCTCGGCGTGGCCGCTCCTGGCCTTTCGAATTGCCAGTTCACCTGCCCGTCCGCCGCCGTCTCCAACAGAATGTCGACGCCTGAAAACAGCAGCCGCTTGATGGCCAGGTCACCGGTCAGCATCGGCCACAATTCGACCTCGGCGACCAGGCGGTCGAACTTCACCATCTCGGGCCGCGTTCCGCCGGCCATGTTGGCGAAACCGACATCCCGGACCTCGATGCGAGGATTGAGCGACAGTTGCAGGTCCAGTTCACCGGCAATCCGCAATTCACGACCGGTTTCCGCCTTGACCATTTCGGCAATGGTGCTGCGATAGGCGTTGTAATCCAGGCTGGCAAGGACGATCGCGGCGGCCGCCACCACCACGATCAAGCCAACGACAATTCCGATCGCCGTTTTCCGCATCGTCAGTTGCCATTCCATATTCGCTGCAGGATGCCAGGCAGGTCACCAACCTCGTCGGCGATATGCCCCGCGCCCGCGGCCCGCAAGTCAGCGACCGAATGATACCCCCAAGTGACGCCGATTGCGTTAACGCCGGCGTTTACCGCCATAAGAATATCGTAGGTCGTATCGCCAATCATTACCGTATTTCGTGCATCGCATCCAGTTTCGGCAATTACAAGTTCGACCATATGGGGATCAGGCTTGCCGCGGGCCCGATCCGATGTCTGCAATGTGGTGAACAGGTCCTCCAGCCCGTGCAGAGCCAGGGTGGCATCCAGGCCACGCCGCGATTTGCCGGTCGCCACGCCCAACAGGCATTCCTGGGCCAAAAGGTCGTCCAACAGCTTGCGCATACCCGGAAACAGGGGCTCGTCGTGGTCGGGTTTCTGGCGCAGATCGAAGAAGGCGGTGCGATAGGCGTGGACCAGTTGGTCGCGTTCACCGTCGGTGGCGAGAGGCGCCAGGACGGCAATCGCCGCCTCCAGCGACAGCCCGACCACACCGCGCACCAAGGCCGGTTCGGGTGGCGGCAGCCCGATCTGCGTGAAAGCCAAGCTCATGGCATCGACAATATGGTGCTGGGAATCAACCAGGGTTCCGTCGCAGTCGAACAGCACCAGCCGCAACTCACTTGCGACATGGCTCATCGACCATCCCCCTGACGCGGAAACTTGTGGTTCCGGGTCGAAAATCTGTCCCCTGCCGGCACGTACCGTCCCTGCTTAAACCGCTTGCCGCCAATCCCGCCAACGGCTAGCTTCCCGGCTGATATAGGTACGAATGCGCTATTGGAAAGGGTCTTCATGATCAAGGCCATCACCTTCGATTTGTGGGAAACCATTATTCACGACGAATCCGACGAACCCAAGCGTGCCGCCAAGGGCATGCGGCCGAAGCCGGTCGAACGGCGCCATTTGCTGTGGGAAGCGCTTAACCGGCACCAGCCGATCGAGCGCGACCGGGTCGACCTGGCCTATGATACCGCGGATGCGGCCTTCCGCACCGTCTGGCACGACCAACACGTCACCTGGGAGATTGCCGAGCGGTTGAAAATCGTGCTGGCCGGCCTGGGACGCGAACTGCCGGCCGGGGAATTCGCCGAAATCGTCAAAGTCCACGAAGAAATGGAAGTGGTCACCCCGCCTGACCCGATCGCCGGCGCGGCGGCGGCGTTGGCCGAACTCAGCGCCCAATATCCCCTGGCCATCGTTTCCGACACCATCGTCTCGCCAGGCCGCTGCCTGCGCGAATTGCTGGATGTGCATGGGCTGAAGCAGTACTTCTCGGCCTTTGCCTTTTCAGATGAGGTCGGCCATTCCAAGCCCCACCCGGACATGTTCCGGTCGGCCGCCCAGCAGCTGGGGATCGATTTCGAGAACCTGGTCCATGTCGGCGACCGCGACCATAACGACGTCAAGGGGCCGCAGGCGCTGGGCATGAAGGCGGTCCTGTTCACCGCCATTCGGGACGTTGACAAGGACAACACATCGGCCGACGCGATTTGCGGCAGCCATGCCGAGCTGCCGGCGACCATCGCCCGGCTGGCGGGGGGTTGAGATGCGCGACGCGGTACGGATCTTGGTGGTCGACGGCTATGACAAGCCGGCCCGCGACGAATTGCAGGCGGGTGGTGCCTCACCCGCCGGCAAACTCTATGAGCGGATGCTGACCGAAACCCTGCCTGAGGTGAAATGCGACATACTGCATCCGGCGGACGCACCAGAGGAACTGCCCAAGGGGGCCGAGCTGGCCTCCTATGACGGCATTGCCTGGACCGGCTGCAGTCTGACGATTTTTGAGGACGACCCCAGGGTGACGCCGCAGATTGAGTTCGCCAAGGCCGCCTTTGCCGCCAAGGTACCCAGCTTCGGCAGTTGCTGGGCGGCCCAGATCGCGGTGGTCGCGGCGGGCGGTATCGTACGGGCCAACCCCCGCGGCCGCGAAATGGGCTTCGCCCGCAAAATCGAGTTGACCCGGGAAGGCCGGGCCCACCCGATGTATTTCGGCAAGGCCAATGTTTTCGACGCCTTCATCAGCCATGTCGACGAGATTACCCACCTGCCGCCCGGCGGCCAGTTGTTGGCCGGGAATACCTTCACCCTGATGCAGTCGGTCTCGGTGGTGCACCAGGGCGGCGTCTTCTGGGGCCTGCAATACCATCCCGAATACGATTTGCACGAAATGGCGCGGTTGACCTATTGCCGCATCGCCAAGCTGATGGAACTGGGCTTCTTCAAAACCCGCGAAGCGGCACTGGACTATGTCGAAAAGCTGGAGGCGCTGCACGCCGATCCGGACCGGTCCGACCTGGCCTGGCTGCTTGGCATCGACGCCGACATCATGAACCCGGACATCCGCCGCACCGAGGTGCGCAACTGGCTGGAACAGTTGGTCCTGCCGTCCATCCGGCGGTAACGACCGGACTCAGCCCCGCCGACCGGTGGGGAATGCCCCCTCCCGGCCCTCGTCATTCGGCATCCAGTTCATCCAGGAACCGGTCGGCCTCGGGCTCGATCTCGAACCCCAGCAACTGCCAGCTTTGCGCCATGTGGTCGGGCAGCGGCGCGGTGGCGCGGATGATCCCGCCCTTGGGGTGCGGCATGACAATGGCGCGGGCGTGCAGATGCAGCTTGCGGCTGACCGCGCCGGTCAGGAAGGCATCCGCGCCGCCATACTTACCGTCGCCGACGATCGGGGTGCCGAGATGGGCGCAATGGACGCGGAGCTGATGGGTTCGCCCGGTCAGCGGCTGCAACGCCAGCCAGGCGGCCCGGCGGGCCGCGGTTGCCACCACCGAATACAAGGTCGTCGCCCGGCGGCCCTCCGCCGCCGCGACCACCCGCTCACCGCCTGCCCCGGGGCGTTTGTCCAGCGCCAGATCGATGCGCCCTTGATGCGGTTTCGGCGGCACGCCGGCGGTCATGGCCCAATACAGCTTGCGGGCCGATTTGCCACGAAAGGCGCCGGCCAGGGCCGCGGCGGCGGCGGCGGTCCGGCCCAGAACCAGGACGCCGCTGGTGTCCTTGTCCAGGCGATGCACCAGACGCGGCCGTTCGGCGCCGAAGCGCAAACTGTCCAGCATGGCGTCCAGATGCCGCTCTTGCTTGCTGCCGCCCTGGACCGCCAGGCCGGGCGGCTTGTCCAGCACGATGACCTGATCGTCGCAAAAGACGACCCGGTCCTGCAGATCGGCGGCGCTCCGGGGGTCGACCGGCGGCGGCGGGCGTTTCGTGGGCGCCGCCGACATCAACTTGTCCAATGGTGGTACCCGGATCTCCTGGCCCGGCTGCAGTCGCTGGTTTGCCTTGACCCGGGCACCGTCCAGGCGCACCTGGCCGGTACGCAGCAGCTTCTCCAGCTTGCCATGCGATAGGGCCGGAAAGTGCCGCTTGAACCAACGGTCGATCCGCACATCGGCCTCGTCCGCCGTGACCTGGTGCCGGGTCACCCCGCTCACGCCAGCGCCCACCGCATCAAGCCGAGGCCGGCAAACAGGCCAGTGACCGACAGGATCACCGAGGCTAAAACATAGGTACCCGCCTGGCCCAGCTCACCGCGCTCGAACAGCAGTACCACTTCCAGCGAGAAGGTGGAGAAAGTGGTGAAGCCGCCCAGCAGGCCGACGGTGAGAAAGGCCCGCACCTCCTGCGAGGCCGACCATTTCAGGGCCAGGAACTCGACCAGAACCCCCATGGCGAAGCAGCCGAGAATGTTGACCACCAGGGTGCCATAGGGAAAGCCCAGTCCGACCGTTCGCATGATCAGGCCAGCGACGTAATGCCGGCCGACCGCTCCCAGGGCGCCGCCGCACGCGATGGCCAACAGCATGTTCATCGCTGCGCCCCGGGATGGTGCCCGCCACATGGTTCGAGACGCCGCCGGCGCGGCTCCTCACCATGAGGGGGGAGGTGCGGATGGGGAAAGGCGGTCAAGAGCGGAGCCTCATCCTGAGGCGGGCCGCCACGCCCGTCTCGAAGGACGAGGCGGACAGCCGCATTGTGGCAAACCTCCAGACCGGTGTGCAGATTACTCATCTCGGTCCCCGTCGCGCTTCTGCCTGAGCCCCTGCCAATAGGCCAGGCGCTTGGCGATCTCGCGCTCGAAGCCGCGCGGCGACGGCTGGTAGAGGTTCTGCCTGGCCATATCCTCTGGGAAATAGTTCTGGCCGGAAAAACCGTCCTCGGCGTCATGGTCGTATTCGTAGCCCTTACCGTAGCCGAGGGATTTCATCAGCTTGGTCGGGGCGTTGAGGATGTGCATCGGCGGCATCAGCGACCCGTGTTCCTTGGCCGCTCGGGCCGAGGCTTTGAAGGCGGCATAGGCGGCATTGGACTTCGGCGCCGTCGCCAGGTAAATGACGCTCTGGGCGATCGCCAATTCGCCTTCCGGGCTGCCTAGGAAATCATAGGCCTCCTTGGCCGCCACCGCCTGGGTCAGGGCCTGGGGATCGGCCAGGCCGACATCCTCGACCGCGAACCGGACCAGGCGGCGGGCGATGTACAGGGGCTCCTCACCCCCCGCCAGCATGCGGGCCAGCCAATAGAGCGCCGCATCGACATCGGAACCGCGCATCGACTTGTGCAAGGCGCTGATCAGGTTGTAATGGCCTTCCTGGGACTTGTCATAAAGCGGTGCCCGCCGCTGCAGCGCGGTCGCCAGGCCCTGATTGTCCAGCGGCGCCTCGATCCGCTGGACCAACAGGTCCTCGGCCAGGTTCAGCAGGTAGCGGCCATCACCATCGGCCATCGCCTTCAAAGTGGCACGGGCGTCCGGTTCCAGCGGCAGGGTACGCCCCTCCTCCGCCTCTGCCCGAGCCAGAAGTAGCTCCATGGCGGCATCGTCGAGCCGGTTCAGGACCAAGACCTGGGCCCGGCTGAGCAGAGGCGCGTTGAGCTCGAACGACGGGTTTTCGGTGGTGGCACCGACCAGGGTGATGGTGCCGTCCTCGACATAGGGCAGAAAGCCGTCCTGCTGGGCCCTATTAAAACGATGGATTTCGTCGACGAACAGCAGCGTCCCCTGCCCCTGGGTGCGTTGAACGCGGGCCTGGTCGATCGCCTTGCGCACATCCGCGACACCTGAGAAGACGGCCGACAATTGGATGAAGTGAAGCCCGACCCGTTCGGCCAACAGCCGGGCGATCGATGTCTTGCCGCAGCCGGGTGGCCCCCACAGGATCAGCGACGGCAACCGGCCCGAGGCCAGCATCCGCCCCAGCGTTGCATCCTCGGCCAGCAGATGGTCCTGGCCGACCACTTCCTCCAGCTTGGTGGGGCGCATCCGGTCAGCCAGGGGCCGAGGCGCCTGGTCGGCTAGGCCGGCCGCAGCAAACAGGTCGCTCATCGGGACACCCTGAGGCGCAGCAATTGCTCACCCCGGCGCAGGACCAGTTTGAAATCGCGGGTCACGCTTTCCAATATCCGGTTGAGGTCGGCCACTTTTTCAACCGGCTGGCCGTTGACCCGCTCGACAATATCACCGGGACGAACCCCAAGATAAGCGGCCGGGCCGTTGCGGGGCATCTTCATAACCACGACGCCCAGCGCCATCGGGTCCATGCTCAGTTCGTCCGCCAGGGCCGGCGACAGATTGGCCACCGTCACCTTGTCGAGAGGGTGGTCGCCGCGCAAAGTCGTGCGGTTGCGGGGCGGCACCTCGGGCGCGGCCTCGACCCGCACCACGCGTTCGAACTCATCACCGCCACGCACCACCGTAAGCCGAGAATTCCCTCCTAAGGGCCTGGTGGCAAAACGGAAATTAAGCCCGCGCGGATCGAAGACCTCGCGACCATCGACCTCGCGCACCACATCGCCGGGGCGCAGATCGGCGCGCGCCGCCGCCGAACCGGGATAGACCTCGGTGATCAACACGCCGGCCGGCCGGGCCAGGTGCAGCTGCGGCGCCAGGTCGGCGGTCACCGGCTGGCCCGAAATCCCGAGCCAGGGCCGGGTGATCGTCCCGTCCCGGCGGGCCGCATCCAGGACCAGGGCGACCATCGACGACGGAATCGCGAACCCGATGCCCAACGAACCGCCCGAACGGGAAAAGATCGCGGTGTTGATGCCGATCAGCCGCCCGTCCATGGTGATCAGGGCGCCACCGGAATTCCCTGGATTGATGGCGGCGTCGGTCTGGATGAAATACTGGTAGTTGCTGTCGCCGACCGCCGTGCGCGACAGCGCCGACACGATGCCGCTGGTCACCGTCTGGCCGACGTTGAACGGGTTGCCGATGGCAAGCACCAGATCGCCGACGTTCAAGGCATCGGAATCTCCAAGCTCCAGGGCCGGCAGTGTCTCGCCATCGATTTCGATGCGCAGCACCGCCAGATCGGTACGCTGGTCCGCCAGCACCAGCTTGGCGTCGAATTCGCGGCGGTCGGCCAGGGCAACGGTGATCTCGTCGGCCCCCTCGATCACATGGCGGTTGGTGACGATCAGACCGGTGGAATCGACAACCACGCCGGACCCGAGGGAGTTTTCCACCCTCTGGCGTGGCCGTCCGCCGAACATGTCGCCAAAGAACCGGCGAAAAAACGGGTCATCGAACAGCAGCCCGCCTTCGCGGCGGGTCACGCGGGTGCGGGTGTAGATGTTGACCACGGACGGCGCCGCCTGCTCGACCAGGGGCGCGAAGCTGAGTTGGATCTGAGCCCGGTTCTCGGGCACCGTTCTGGTCTGCCCCAACACCGCGGCCGGCCAGACTGCCAGCAGCAACCAGACCGGGGACCATCGCCAAAGTGCCTTCATCATCGGGGCCGTTCCGAAACCTTGTATGCCGATCCGCCGAATGTGACCGATCGATGCAGAAAATGCAAAAGGGCAGCCCTATGCGGACCGCCCTTTCTTGGAAACCGTCACCGGCGCGGCGAAGGGCCTATTCCTCTTCCGCCTCCTCGTCGCCTGGGACCGGGCCGCTGTCCAGGCCCTTGGCGTCCGGGTCACGGTCGACCAGCTCGATCACCGCCATCGGGGCCGCATCTCCGTAACGGAACCCAGCCTTGAGCACCCTGGTGTACCCGCCCGAGCGTTCGGCGTAACGCGGACCCAAGGTATCGAACAGCTTGCTGACCATCGCCTGGTCCGGCAGCTTGGCCAGTGCCTGGCGGCGGGCATGCAGGCTGTTGCGCTTGCCCAGCGTGATCAGTTTCTCGACCACCGGGCGCAGTTCCTTGGCCTTGGGCAAGGTGGTGGTGATCTGCTCGTGCTTGATCAGCGACGCGGCCATGTTGGCGAGCATCGCCTTGCGATGCGAGCTGTCGCGGTTCAGTTTGCGGCCATGGACGCGATGACGCATGGTCTACTCCTTGTCGGCGGCGTCCGAGCGGGCGGACCGCCGCACTGATTAGAATGGCTCTTCGAGTTTCTTGGCGAGGTCCTCGATGTTCTCCGGCGGCCAATTCGGCACTTCCATGCCCAAGTGCAGCCCCATCTGTGCCAGGACCTCTTTGATTTCGTTCAGCGACTTGCGACCGAAATTCGGCGTCCGCAGCATCTCCGCCTCGGTCTTCTGAATCAGATCGCCGATATAAACGATGTTGTCGTTCTTCAGGCAGTTGGCGGACCGAACCGACAGTTCCAGCTCGTCGACCTTGCGCAGCAGATGCCGGTTGAACTCCGGTTCCATCGGGCCGGAATCGCGGGTCTCGGCTTCCGGCTCCTCGAAATTGATGAACAGCTGCAACTGCTCCTGCAGGATCCGGGCGGCAAAGGCGACCGCGTCTTCCGGCGACACCGCGCCGTTGGTCTCCACCGTCATGGTCAGCTTGTCATAGTCCAGCACCTGGCCTTCGCGGGTCTTCTCGACCTTGTAGGCGACCTTGCGTACCGGGCTGTAGAGCGCATCGCACGGGATCAGCCCGATCGGCGCGTCTTCCGCCCGGTTCTGCGATGCCGGAATATAACCATTCCCGGTCTCGACCGTCATTTCCATGTTCAGTTCCGCCGCCTCGTCCAGGGTGCAGATCACATGGTTGGGGTCCATGACCTCGATGTCGTGGCCGGTCTCGATCTGCGAAGCAGTTACCTCGCCCGGGCCCTTGACCCGCAGGCTCATCCTCTTCGGCCCGTCGCCGTGCATCCTCAGCGCCATCGACTTGATGTTCAGCACCACGTCGGTGACGTCTTCGCGCACGCCCGGGATCGACGAGAATTCGTGCAGCACGCCGTCGATGTGCAGCGACGTCACCGCCGCACCCTGCAATGACGACAGCAGAACCCGGCGCAGGGCGTTGCCGAGCGTCAGGCCGAAGCCGCGCTCCAACGGCTCGGCGACGATCACCGCCTTACGCTTGGGATCGGCGCCGCCGTCGATGTTCAGCTTGCTGGGAGTGATCAATTCCGTCCAATTCTTTTGAATCACCGTCTTGACCTCGTGACTTGAACCGGGCGCAACGCCCGAATTGATACCAATATTCGCTTCATCCGCCCAGACCGGCTGGACGCACCGCTAAGCCGCAATCAGACCCGGCGCCGTTTCGGCGGGCGACAGCCATTGTGCGGGATCGGCGTGACGTCGCGGATCGACGTGATGGTGAAGCCGATCGCCTGCAACGCGCGCAGCGCCGATTCGCGCCCCGAACCCGGTCCCTTGACCTGGACTTCCAGGGTCTTCATGCCGTGTTCCTGGGCCTTGCGGCCGGCGTTCTCGGCCGCGATCTGGGCCGCATAAGGGGTCGATTTGCGCGATCCCTTGAAACCCTGCGACCCGGCCGACGACCACGAAATCGCATTGCCCTGCGCATCGGCAATGGTGATCATGGTGTTGTTGAAGCTCGCGTTCACATGGGCGACGCCGGCGGTGATATTCTTGCGCTCACGCCGACGCACCCGCGTCGATTTGTCTTTTGCCATCTACTTCGGTTCCTTAATCGGCTGAATGCCGAGCCTATTTCTTCTTGCCGGCGATCGGCTTGGCCGGGCCCTTGCGGGTCCGGGCATTGGTGTGGGTACGCTGGCCGCGGACCGGCAGGCCGCGACGGTGCCTGAGGCCGCGATAGCAGCCCAAGTCCATCAGCCGCTTGATGTTCATCGCGACTTCACGGCGGAGATCGCCTTCCACCTGGTAGTCACGGTCGATGACTTCGCGGATTTGGATCACTTCCGCATCCGTCAGATCGTGGACCCGACGGGCGGTTTCCAGCCCCACTTTGCCGCAAATCTCTTTTGCCTTGGCCCGACCGATCCCGTGGATATAGGTCAGCGCGATTTCCACGCGCTTGTTGGTCGGAATGTTCACACCTGCGATGCGTGCCACGCTTCGATCTCCTTAAGTCCTAACGCCCGTCTGTCCGACTTGTCGGTGGCTTTCCGTCGCTCGGGAAAAGCGCGCGATTATAGGAAAACCCATAACAAAGTCAATTTCTTAACCCGCCAACGCCGCTTCCATCTGACGCGTGACCTCGTCGATACCGGTCATCGCATCAATGGTCACCAATATCCCCTTGGCGCGGTAGTACGGCAACAAGGGCTCGGTCCGTTCGTGGTAGACGCCCAACCGCGCCCGCACCGTGTCCTCGTTGTCATCGGCCCGCCGCACGAACTCGGTCCCGCCACACTTGTCGCAGACCCCGTCCGCCTTCGGCCGCTGATGGACATCATGGTATCCGGCACCGCATTCGGCACAGGAAAACCGTCCGCTCAAGCGTGCCACCAACGCCTCGTCATCGACCTTCAGTTCGACCACCTTGTCCAGCGTCAGGCCCTTTTCGCTCAGCATCTCGTCGAGCGCTTCAGCCTGGCTCAGGGTGCGCGGGAAGCCGTCCAGGATCACTCCCTTCTTGCACTCCGGCTTGTCGATCATCTCGCCGATGATCTGGACAACGACATCGTCCGAGACGAAATTGCCGCTGTCCATCGTCACCTTCAGGGCCAGCCGCGTCTCTTCGTCGACCAGCCCCGACCCTTTTGAGATCGCCGCCCGCAAAAGGTCTCCGGTCGAAAGCTGCACCATGTTGCGGCCTTCAACCAGACGCTGGGCCTGCGTCCCCTTGCCCGAGCCCGGTGGCCCAAGCAGGATCAAGTTCATCCTCTTTTCCCCCGGAGTTTGGACTTCTTGATCAAGCCTTCATATTGATGCGCCAGCAGATGGCTCTGTACCTGCGACACCGTATCCATGGTCACCGATACCACAATCAGCAGCGACGTGCCGCCAAAATAGAAGGGTACCGACCATTTCGATATCAAAAGCTCCGGCAACAGGCAGATCAGGCACATGTAAATTGCGCCCACCACGGTCAACCGGGTCAACACGTAGTCGAGATATTCCGCCGTCCGCTTGCCCGGCCGGATGCCCGGCACGAACCCGCCATACTTCTTTAGATTGTCCGCGGTTTCCTCAGGATTGAAGACGACCGCGGTGTAGAAGAAGCAGAAGAACGCAATGCCGATCATGTACAGCGCCAGGTACAGCGGCTGGCCACGCCCCAACAGCGCGGTCACGCTGGTCATCCAGCCACCGGCCTCGCCGACATTGAAGTTGGCGACCGTGATCGGCAGCAACAGCAACGAAGACGCGAAGATCGGCGGAATCACACCGGCGGTGTTCAGTTTCAGCGGCAGATGGCTGCTTTCGCCACCGAACATCTTGTTGCCGACCTGGCGCTTGGGATACTGCACCAGGATCCGGCGTTGCGCCCGCTCGACAAAGACGATCACCATGATCGTGGCCACGGCCAGGATCAGGATGCCGAGGATCACCGCCGTCGACAGCGAACCGGTTTTGCCCAGTTCCAACGTCCCGGCCATAGCCGAAGGCAGGCCAGCGACGATACCCGAGAAGATGATCAGCGAAATCCCGTTGCCGACACCGCGGGCGGTGATCTGCTCACCCAGCCACATCAGGAAAACCGTGGCGCCGACCACGGTGATCACCGCGGTTAGGCGGAAGAACAAGCCGGGATCGATCACCGCGCTGCCGCGATCGCTGCTGAAACCCTCGATACCGGCGGCAATGCCGTAACCTTGAACCGCGGCCAGCAACACCGTGCCATAACGGGTGTACTGGTTGATCTTCTTACGCCCGGATTCGCCTTCCTTTTTCCACTGCGCCAGGGTCGGCGACACCGTGGTCATCAACTGCATGATAATCGAGGCGGAAATGTAGGGCATGATGCCCAGCGCGAAGATCGACATCCGGCCCAACGCGCCGCCGGCGAAAACGTCGAAAATTCCCAGAATACCGCCCTGATGCTGGGCGAAAATCTGCTCCAGCACCACGGGATCGATCCCCGGAATCGGAATGAAGGTCCCCAACCGATAGACGATCAGCGCACCCAGTGTGAACCAGATGCGCTTCTTCAACTCGGTCGCCTTGGCCAAGGCGCCAAGGTTGAGGTTGGCAGCAAGTTGTTCGGCAGCTGAAGCCATTGGCCTCTCCAGAGGTTAGGACTGTTCTGCGTCGCTTTTCTTGGCCGCGGCCTGCGCTTCCGCGCGGGCCGCCTTGGCGGCGACGATGATCACTTGCCCACCTGCTTTTTCCACCGCTTCGGCGGCGGCTTTCGAGGCGCCCGACACCTCGATTGTTACTTTGCTTTTCAGTTCACCCTTGGCCAGCAGGCGCACGCCGTCGAAAGGCTTGCGCAACAGGCCCGCCTCGCGCAACGCCGCGAGGGTAATCGGCTGGCCGGCGTCCAGCTTGCCGGCATCGATGACGCCCTGCAGCCGGCCCAGGTTCAAGGGCTGGAAGACCTTGCGGAACGGGTTCTTGAAGCCACGTTTCGGCAGGCGCCGATGCAGCGGCATCTGGCCGCCCTCGAAGCCCTTGATGCTGACGCCGGCCCGCGACTTCTGACCCTTCTGACCGCGGCCAGAGGTTTTTCCCAGGCCTGAGCCCATGCCACGGCCGACCCGCTTGCGCGCCTTGGTGGCACCGGGATTGTCGGAAAGCTCGTTCAAACGCATTGTCGTATTCCTTTTGCCAAACGGCCGCGGGAACTCAGTCCGCCTCTTCGACCCTGACCAAGTGGCTCACCTTGTTGATCATGCCGCGCACCGCCGGAGTATCCTCCAATTCGCGGGTACGGTGCATCTTGTTCAGGCCGAGGCCGACCAGGGTCGCCCGCTGATCGCCGCGACGGCCGATCGGGCTGCCGATCTGGGTGACCTTGACGGTCGCCTTTTTTGCCTTCGCCATGACCTTAGTCCTTCACGTTCTCGGTGCGGCGACCGATGATCTCGCTGACCTTCTTGCCGCGCTTGTTGGCCACCAGCTTCGGCGACATCATGCTTTCCAGCGCCTCGAAAGTCGCCTTGACCATGTTGTAGGGGTTCGACGAACCCACCGACTTGGTCACCACATCGGCAACGCCGAGACATTCGAACACGGCCCGCATCGGGCCACCGGCGATAATCCCGGTGCCCGGCGAGGCCGACCGCAACACCACCTTGCCTGCGCCGTGGCGTCCCTTGACGTCGTGATGCAGGGTCCGTCCCTCGCGCAGCGGCACGCGGATCATCTGGCGCTTGGCCTGTTCGGTCGCCTTGCGGATCGCTTCCGGAACCTCGCGGGCCTTGCCTGTGCCGTAGCCGACCCGGCCGCGCTGATCGCCGACCACCACCAGGGCGGCAAAGCCGAAGCGACGGCCGCCCTTGACGACCTTGGCCACCCGGTTGATGAATACCAGCTTATCGACGAGATCGCTGTCGCCGCGTTCTTGTTGTTCGGGACGGAGCATAGTTGGGTCCTACCTTAGAAAATCAATCCGCCTTCGCGGGCGGCGTCGGCCAGGGCCTTGACCCGGCCATGAAAGCGATAGCCGCCACGGTCGAAGGTGACCTCGGCAACCCCGGCGCTCTTGCCGCGCTCGGCAATCAGCTTGCCGACCTCGGCCGCCGCCGAAACGTTGGCACCGGTCTTCAAGTTGCCCTTCAGGTCCTTTTCCAGCGTCGATGCCGCGGCCAGGGTCACGCCCTTGCCGTCATCGATCAGCTGCGCGTAAATGTGCTTGCCGGAACGGAACACGGAAAGCCGCACCCGGCCGGTTGCCTGTTTGCGGATATTGTGGCGCAGCCGACGCCGACGCCGCAGGAACAGTTCCTTGTGTGATTGGTGCGCCATCTCCGGGTCCTACTTCTTCTTGCCTTCTTTGCGGAAGATATACTCGTTGGCATATTTGATGCCCTTGCCCTTGTAGGGCTCCGGCTTGCGGAAACCGCGAATCTTTGCTGCCACCTGGCCGACCTTTTGGCGATCGATGCCGCTGACCGCGATCAGGGTCGGGCGCTCGCAGGCGATTTCGATGCCGTCGGGGATCGGGAAATTGATGTCGTGGCTATAGCCGAGCTGCAGGTTCAGGGTCCGGCCCTGCACCGCCGCACGATAACCGACGCCATTGATTTCCAGGTTGATGGTGAAGCCATCCGATACACCGGTCACCATGTTGTTGACCAGCGACCGCTGCATGCCCCACATCGACCGTGCCCGTTTCGACTCGTCCCTGGGCTTAATCGTCACCTGATTGTCTTCCAGGCTCGCCGATACCTCTTCGACCAGGGTCATGCTCAACTGGCCCTTGGCGCCCTTGACGGCGATATCCTGGCCCGAGAGCTTGACCTCCACGCCCGAAGGAATGGCGACTGGGTTCTTTCCTATCCGAGACATCGTCCGCCCCTAGACCACGTGACAGAGGATTTCACCGCCGACCTTGGCGGCGCGGGCGTCGCTGTCGGACAGCACGCCCTTCGGGGTCGACAGGATCGCCACCCCAAGTCCGTTGCACACCCGCGGCAGGTCGTTGACCGAGGAATAGACGCGGCGGCCGGGTTTGGAAATCCGGTTGATGGTCCGAATTACCGGTTCGCCGTCGAAATACTTCAGCTCGATCTCCAACTCCGCCTTGCCGCCGCCAAGATCGTCGTGGCGATAGCTGCGGATATAGCCTTCGTTCTTCAGCACCTCGAGGACACGCGCACGAAACTTCGACGCCGGGCTGCGCACCGACGATTTGCCGGCCCGCTGACCATTGCGAATGCGCGTCAGCATATCCCCGAGCGGATCGCTTAGAGCCATGTTCGCTGCTCCCCTACCAACTCGACTTGACCATGCCCGGAATCTGGCCGGACGATGCAAGTTCGCGCAACGCGATGCGCGAGAGTTTCAATTTGCGATAAACGCCACGCGGCCGGCCGGTCAACTGGCACCGGTTGCGTTGCCGGTTGGGCGACGAATTGCGCGGCAATTCCGCCAGCTTAAGCTGGGCGCTGAACCGTTCTTCCGGCGGCAGCGAGGTGTCGCGCGACATCTGCTTCAGCGTGGCGCGGCGTTCGGCATAACGTGCCGCCATCCGGGCTCGCCTGTTGTTCTTTTCGACGGCGCTCTTCTTGGCCATATCCTTCTCCGCCTCAATCCCGTTTCGAAAATGGCACGTCGAAGCCGGCCAACAGGGCCCGTGCCTCGTCATCGGTCTCGGCCGTGGTGCAAATCACGATATCCATGCCGCGGATAGTGTCGACATTGTCGTAATCGATCTCTGGGAACACGATCTGCTCGCGAATGCCCATCGCGTAATTGCCGCGGCCATCGAAGCTCTTCGGCGACACGCCGCGAAAATCCCGCACACGCGGCAGCGCGATGGTGACCAGGCGATCGAGAAATTCATACATACGGTCGTGCCGCAAGGTCACCTTGCAGCCCACCGGCATGCCTTCGCGCAGCTTGAAGTTCGCCACCGAACGACGGGCCCGCTGGACGACCGGCTTTTGGCCGGCGATCGCGGTCATGTCCGCCAGGGCGTTTTGGATCTTCTTGGAATCCGCCACGGCCTCGCCGACACCCATGTTCAGCACGATCTTCTCGAGCTTCGGCACCTGCATCGGGTTCTTGTAGCCGAACTGTTCGGTCAACGCCGAACGCAGCTCGTTTTCGTATCTTTCCTTGAAGCGCGGTTTCGACATCGCTCCCATCCTCAAAGATCGATGACTTCGCCGGAGCGCTTGGCAAAGCGCACCTTGCGACCATCATCGAGTGTCTTGAAACCAACCCGGCTCGGCTGACCGTCCTTCGGGTCTTCGTGCAACAGGTTCGAGATGTGAATAGGGGCTTCCTTTTCGACGATCCCGCCGGCTGTGGTCTGGCTTGGGGCGGTATGCCGCCGGACGATGTTAACGCCCTGCACGATGGCGCGGTTGTCCTTGCGCAGCACCCGCACGACCTCGCCCGACTTGCCCTTGTCCTTGCCGGCGACGACCACCACCTTGTCGCCCTTGCGGATCTTGAACTTCTCGGCCATCACAGCACCTCCGGTGCCAGCGAGACGATCTTCATCTGGTTGCGGGCCCGCAGTTCGCGGGTCACCGGGCCGAAGATACGGGTCCCGATCGGCTCGCCCTGCTTGTTGATCAGAACCGCCGCATTGCGGTCGAACCGGATGGCGCTGCCATCGGGCCGGCGCACTTCCTTGGCTGTCCGCACAATCACCGCCCGGTGCACGTCGCCCTTTTTGACGCGGCCCCGCGGGATCGCTTCCTTGACGCTGACGACGATGATGTCGCCGACGCTGGCGGTCTTCCGTTTGGAACCGCCCAGAACCTTGATGCACTGGACCCGGCGCGCGCCCGAGTTGTCCGCCACATCTAGGTTGGTTTGCATTTGAATCATGGCCAAACACTCTCGAACTTGGAGAGCCCGCGCGAATTACGCAGGATCCGTGATCACTTCCCAGGTCTTCAGCTTGGAATGCGGACGGCATTCCTGGATACGCACCACGTCGCCGATCTTGTGGCTGTTCTGCTCGTCGTGCGCGTGATAGCGCTTCGACTTGCGGATGAACTTGCGGTACAGCGGATGGCGCACCCGGCGTTCCACCAGCACCACGATCGACTTGTCGCCCTTATCACTGACGACCGTTCCCTGCATAATGCGCTTCGGCATCGTTCAACTCTCCTTAAGCGCGGCTATTTACCGGTCGAGCGGCTTTGCTGCATGACCGTCTTGATGCGCGCGATGTCCTTGCGCACCTGTCCGACCCGCGCGGTATTCTCAAGCTGGCCCGAAGCCCGCTGGAAGCGCAGGTTGAACTGCTCCTTCTTCAGCTTCAGCAGCTCGTCCTGCAATTCGTCCGGGCTCTTGCCCAACAATTCCTGCGCCTTCATGGTCAACCCCCCTCGCCGACGCGGCTGACGAACTTGCATTTCATCGGCAGCTTGGCGGCGGCCAGCATCAGCGCTTCCTTGGCCAGGTCCGGCGCAACGCCGTCAAGTTCGAACATCACCCGTCCGGGCCGGACCCGGACCATCCAATATTCCGGCGAGCCCTTGCCCTTACCCATCCGAACTTCGGTCGGCTTCTTCGAAACCGGGACGTCGGGAAAGATCCGGATCCAGACACGGCCGGCACGCTTGATATGGCGGGTGACCGCACGCCGGGCTGCCTCGATCTGGCGCGACGTGATCCGGGCCGGTTCCTGTGCCTTCAGGCCATAGGCGCCGAAATTCAGGGCGGTGCCCGCCTGAGCCTTGCCGCGCAGCCGGCCCTTGTGGGCCTTGCGGAATTTGGTGCGTTTCGGCTGAAGCATGACTTAAGCTCTCCTGTTCCCGGTCGCCGCCGTCAGCGCCCGAGCTGCTGTTCTTGGGCCCGCTTTTCCTGGGCCATCGGGTCGTGGGCCATGATCTCGCCCTTGAACACCCAAACCTTGATGCCGCAGGTGCCATAGGCGGTGTGCGCCGTGGCGGTCCCGTAGTCGACATCGGCCCTCAGGGTGTGCAACGGCACCCGCCCCTCGCGGTACCATTCGGTGCGGGCGATCTCGGCGCCGCCCAATCGGCCGCCGCAATTGATCCGGATGCCCTGGGCGCCCAGGCGCATGGCCGACTGCACGGCCCGCTTCATGGCCCGACGGAAGGCAACGCGGCGTTCCAGCTGCTGGGCGATGTTTTCGGCCACCAGCTTGGCGTCCAGTTCCGGCTTGCGGATCTCGACAATGTTCAAATGCAGTTCCGACGAGGTCAGCTTGCCAAGCTCGCGGCGCAGCTTCTCGATGTCCGCGCCCTTCTTGCCGATCACCACGCCGGGCCGGGCGGTGTGGATGGTCACCCGCGCCTTCTTGGCCGGGCGTTCGACCACGATCTTGCTGACGCCGGCCTGGGCCAGGCGCTTGTGCAGGTACTTGCGGATCGCCAGATCCTCGTGCAGCAGATCGGCATATTCGCCGGTATCGGCATACCAGCGCGAATCCCAGGTGCGGTTGATGCCCAGGCGCAGGCCGATCGGATTGACCTTTTGACCCATTATTCAATCTCCTCGCGCTCGCGCACCACCACGGTCAGGTGGCTGAACGGCTTGACAATGCGGCCGACCCGGCCGCGGGCCCGGGGCTTCCAGCGTTTCATGACGATCGACTTGCCGACAAAGGCCTCGGCGACCATCAGGCGGTCGACGTCCAAATCATGGTTGTTCTCGGCGTTGGCGATCGCCGACTGCAGCGTCTTCTTGACGTCGCCGGCGATGCGGCGCTTGCTGAAGGTCAGGCTGGCCAGGGCCTTTTCGACGTCCAGGCCGCGAATGGTCTCGGCCACCAGGTTCAGCTTCTGAGGGCTGACGCGCAGGTTGCGGGCCACCGCCTTGGCCTCGTTCTCGGCCAGCTGCCTATCGCGCGATTGCTTGCCCATGTCTACCTCCTGCGCGCCCGCTTATCAGCCGCGTGGCCGTAATAGGTCCGGCTCGGCGAAAACTCGCCGAACTTGTGACCGACCATGTCCTCGGTGACCAACACCGGGATGAACTTATGGCCGTTGTAGACGCCAAAAGTCAGACCGACGAATTGCGGCAGAATGGTCGAGCGCCGCGACCAGGTCTTGATCACTTCCTTGCGCCCGGATTCTCGCGATGCGTCGGCCTTCTTCAAAAGATAGCCGTCGACGAACGGGCCTTTCCAAACCGAACGAGCCACTTCCGCGCTCCCTATTTCTTCCGTTTCATCTGCCGGCGGCGCATGATGTACTTGTCCGTCGCCTTGTTCGACCGGGTCCGCTTGCCCTTGGTCGGTTTGCCCCACGGGGTCACCGGATGACGACCGCCTGAGGTGCGTCCCTCACCGCCGCCATGGGGATGATCGACCGGGTTCATCGCGACACCGCGGACCGCCGGGCGACGACCGATCCAGCGCTTGCGGCCGGCCTTGCCCAGTTTGATATTCTGGTTGTCGGGGTTCGACACCGCGCCGATCGTCGCCATGCATTCGGCCCGCACCATCCGCTGTTCGCCCGATGACAGGCGCAGCTGGGCGTAACCCGCGTCCTTGCCGATCAGCTGGACGTACGAACCGGCGGCACGGGCGATCTGGCCACCCTTGCCCGGCTTCATCTCCACATTGTGGATGACGGTGCCGACCGGAATGTTCTTCATCGGCATGGCGTTGCCCGGCTTGACGTCGACCCGGTCGCCGGCCACCACCTTGTCGCCCGCCTTGACCCGCTGCGGCGCCAGGATATAGGACAGCTCGCCGTCGTCATAACGGATCAGGGCAATGAACGCGCTGCGATTGGGATCGTACTCCAGCCGCTCAATGGTCGCCGGCACGTCCCACTTGTTGCGCCGGAAATCGACCAGGCGATACCGCCGCTTGTGGCCGCCGCCGCGCCGCCGCGCGGTAATCCGCCCGGTATTGTTACGACCGCCCTTGCCGTGCAGGCCTTCGGTCAGGGTCTTGACCGGCTTGCCTTTCCAGAGATCCGAACGATCCACCAGCACCAGGCCGCGCCGCGACGGTGTGGTTGGTTTATATGTCTTCAGTGCCATCGCTTAGATCCCTGTCGTCAGGTCGATGGAGTCGCCGTCTTTCAACGTGATCACCGCCTTTTTCCAGTCCGAGCGCTTGCCCAACTGGCCGCGAAACCGCTTGACCTTGCCCTTCATGCGGATGGTGTTGACGCTGGTCACCGTGACCCCGAACAGGCCTTCGACGGCCGCCTTGATGTCCGGCTTGGTGGCGCCGATCGCAACCTTGAAGGTCACTTGGTTGAATTCCGAGTTCAGGGTCGATTTTTCGGTGACCACCGGGCTCAGAATGGTGTCGTACATCTTTTCCTTTTTCATGCCAGGCGCGCCTCCAACGCTTCCACGGCCGCCTTGGTCAAAACCAGCGTGTCGCGGCGCAGGATGTCATAGACATTGGCACCCTGGCTCGGCAGCACGTCGATCCCCGGGATGTTGGACACCGCCAGGCGGAAATTACCGTTGACCTCGGGCCCGTCGATAATCAAGGCGTTGGACCAGCCCAGCTTGCCCAGCTTGTCGACCAGTGCCTTGGTCTTCGGCGCGTCCAGTTCGGCCTTGTCCAGGATCACCAGTTTGCCCTCGGCCTGCTTGGTCGACAGCGCCGTGCGCAGGGCCAGGGCCCGAACCTTTTTCGGCAGCTTGTGGGCATGGCTGCGAACCACGGGCCCGAACACCACGCCGCCGCCACGGAACTGCGGCGCCCGGCGGCTGCCCTGGCGTGCCCGGCCGGTGCCCTTCTGCTTGAACGGCTTGGCGGTGGTGCCGCGGACCTCGTTCATGCCCTTGGTCTTGTGCGTCCCGGCCTGCCGCTTGGCCAGCTGATAGCGGACCATGCGGTGCAGGATGTCGGCCCGGGGCTTGAGCCCGAACACGGCATCGTTGAGCTCGGCGGTGCCCGCCTTCTTGGCCTCGAGACTGGTAACGTCGACTTTCATGACGCTCAATCCTTTTGCTCTTCAGCGGCTGCGTCCGCCGGAGCTTCCTGTTCTGCTTCCGCCTCCTGGGCCTCGGCTTCCGGCGCCTCGGCGGGCGCCGCTTCCTCGGCCGGTTCCGGGGCGGCTTCTTCGACCGGCGCGGTGCGGACAGCCGCCGGCTGCGGCGCATCCTCGGGCAACGCTTTCTTGATGGCATCGCGGACCATCACCCAGCCCCCCTTGGCGCCGGGCACCGGCCCCCGCACCAGGATCACGCCGCTTTCGGCATCCGACCGCACCACCCGCAGGTTCTGCTGGGTCACGGTCACGGCGCCCATATGGCCGGCCATCTTCTTGCCCTTGAAGACCTTGCCCGGGTCCTGACACTGGCCGGTCGAGCCGTGGCTGCGATGCGACACCGAAACGCCGTGGCTGGCCCGCAGGCCGCCAAACCCGTGGCGCTTCATGGCACCGGCAAAGCCCTTGCCGATGCTGGTGCCGATGACGTCGACGAACTGGCCGGCCACGAAGTGCTCGGCGGTGATTTCTGCGCCGACTTCGACCTGAGCGTCCGGGCTGACCCGGAACTCCGCCAGCTTGGCCTTGGGCTCGACCTTGGCCTTGGCAAAATGGCCGCGCATCGCCCGGCTGACATTCTTGACCTTGGCCCGGCCGGCGCCCAATTGCACCGCGTCATAGCCATGGGCATCGGCCGACCGCTGGGCCACGACCTGGCAGCCGTCGACCTGCAGCACCGTGACCGGCACGTGATTACCGTCCTCGGCGAAGACACGGGTCATACCCATCTTCTTGGCGATCAATCCACAACGCTGCATCGGACGACCCCTTTAGAGCTTGATTTCGACGTCGACACCCGCCGCCAGGTCGAGCTTCATCAGCGCATCGACGGTCTGCGGCGTCGGATCGACGATGTCGAGAAGCCGCTTGTGGGTGCGGATCTCGAACTGCTCACGGCTCTTCTTGTCGATGTGCGGCGAGCGCAGCACCGTGAACTTCTCGATCTTGGTCGGCAACGGGATCGGACCCCGAACCTGGGCGCCGGTGCGCTTGGCGGTATTGACGATCTCGCCGGTCGACTGATCGAGCACCCGATGATCGAACGCCTTCAGGCGGATGCGAATGTTTTGGCTGTCCATAACGGTGTCCTAACCGATTCCCATGAAACGCCGGCCCCGCCTTGGGAGCGGGGCCGGTTGATGTCTTAACCCAGTTACTCGACGATGGAGGCGACGACGCCGGCGCCGACGGTACGGCCGCCTTCG
>CAYFNG010000022.1:0-45447 GCA_964344385.1 uncultured Sneathiellales bacterium | reverse complement strand
GCGCGTCCAACAGACCTAACCAAAACCACCAGGCCTAAGCCCAATAGCCATGGCAGATAACCGCCGGCCACGCATCCCTTCCCCATCCACAATGTCAAAGAACATACCTTCCGACCCGCCCACCCGGCGCGCGACACGACTTCTCGCCGCCCTTCGCGATCCAGGTCAAAAGTTGATCGGAAACCCACTCAACCAATATGGCGAAGCGGACTGCACCTTATACGTCGAAAACCCGGACTTGGCAAGCCCCAAGCACGATCAATTCGACCGGCCGGCAGTGCCCGGCCGGGTCGGCGCAGGTACGGGTGCCTATGTGGTCGATCGGAACCGCCATGTCAAGCGAAGATCGTCGTCCGCCCCCACTTCCCCTCGTGATTGGCGCTTTGTTTACCATATACTCGTTATGATCCCGCCTGAACCGAACCGATCGTGTCCCGCGGACGCCTAAGGCATGACAGAAAAGAAACCTTTGCGGCAACCCAGCATCGGCCTCGCCCTTGGCAGCGGCATTGCCCGTGGCTGGGCCCATATCGGCGTCTTGCGGGCCTTGGACCGATACGGGCTGGAGCCGGACATCGTCTGCGGCACATCGATCGGCGCCCTGGTCGGCGGCCTCTACCTGGCCGGCGAACTGGATGCACTCGAACTCTGGGCCCGGAGCCTGGCCTCGACCAGCATCTTCCGCTACATGGATGTTGCGCTTGGGGGAGGCGGCATCATCGGCGGCAAGCATTTGACCAAGCTGATCCGGGAAACCGTCGGCGAAACCCGCGTCGAGGACCTGGACCGCCGCTTTGCCGGCATCGCGGCCGATCTGGCATCCGGCCATGAGATCTGGCTGCGGCAGGGTCCGTTGCAGGAAGTGCTGAGGGCCTCGTTCTCGCTGCCCGGTGTCTTCACCCCGGTCCATATCAACAATCAATGGCTGGTCGACGGTGCGCTGGTCAACCCGGTGCCGGTTTCGGTGTGCCGCGCGCTGGGCGCCCGGCTGGTGATCGCGGTCAACCTCAACGGCGACATTTTCGGTTCGGGCGACAGCTCGAGCCAGGAGCGCGAGTTGACCGACCAGGCCAATTTGATGAGCCAGATTTTGCGCCGAGGCCCCAAGCAACGGGCCGGTGCCATTCTGATGCGGCAATTGTTCGGCCATGACAAGAATGCACCCGGACTGTTCAACATCATGCTGGCATCCCTGAACATCGTCCAGGACCGGCTCAGCCGCAGCCGGTTAGCCGGTGACCCGCCGGACGTGGCGGTCGCCCCGCGGCTGGGCCATATCGGCCTGCTGGAATTCGACCGCGCCGAAGAAATGATCGCCGAAGGCGAAGCGGCCATGGAAGCGGCGCTGCCCTATTTACAGGACGCACTCAACGTTCTGGGCCGCTATAGCAACCCGGATCCGGTCGAGAACTGATTACCCTTCAGAAGTCCGCGGCGCGACCCCAGGCAAGGGAAGGTCTTGCGCCGCCCGGTCGATCTGATGCGCCTCCGGCAAGCTGACCATCGCCCCAAGCCGGGTGCAGGCCAAGCCGCCGGCAACGCTGGCCCGGTGCAGGGCGACGGCAAAGTCGGCGCCGCCATCCAACTCAGCTGCCAGGCAGCCGGTAAAGGCATCGCCGGCGGCCGTCGTATCGATCGGATCGATAGCCAGGACACCAACCCGCCAGGTCCGGTCCCGGGTGAAGGCAACCGCACCCCCTGCGCCCAGAGTAACCACCGAGGTACAGCCATGGCGATCGGTCAAGGCGGCGGCGGCCTGTTCCGGCGTATTGTCCGGCAACCCGTCAGCCTGGGCCACGCCAACCGCTTCAAGTTCGTTCATGATCAGGACGTCGATGGCCGAAAGCGCCGAAGCCGGGATCGGCGCCGCCGGAGCCGCATTAAGGATGATGGTGGCGCCGGCTTCACGGGCAGTTTCAATCGCCCGCCAGTTTTCGGATAACGGCACCTCCAACTGCACCAGCATTGTGTCGCCCCGGCCAAACTTGGCGTGGTTAAGCCGGTCGGCGCGAAGTTCACGATTGGCGCCGCTGGCCACCACGATCTGGTTTTCGCCATCGGCGGCGACACAGACCATGGCACAGGCCGTCGGGCCTTCGCCTTGGCCGACCCCGTCGGTTACGACCCCGGCATCGGACAGCGCCGCAAGGGTCGCCGCACCAAAGCTGTCCTTGCCGACCATCCCGGTCATCGCCACATCAGCGCCGGCGCGGGCCGCGGCCACGGCCTGGTTGGCGCCCTTGCCGCCGGGCACCAATTCATAGCCGGGCGTCAAGACGGTTTCCCCCGCCACCGGCAACCGCGTCACCGGTATCACCACATCCATGTTGATCGACCCGAAAACCCTGATCATCGCAACCCCAGCCGCCTGCCGCGCCTCGAACCCCGAGAGCACACGCGTATTACAGTGGCATTCGCGAAAATTGGAAAGTGGTTTTACCGAACCCGGGATCGGGTCAGGCGGCGCCGGCGAACGGCCCCTGGATGATGCGTTCGTTGCCGAACCGCAAGGTCACGTTGGTGCCCTTGCCGGGTTCGCTTTCGATCTCGAAAGCCCCATCATGCATTTCGATCAGCGAGCGCACCAAAGGCACGCCGAGGCCGGTTCCCTGGGTCGAACGGGTGAGGCCGCGCTCGACCTGCCCGAACGGTTCCAGGACCCGTGGCAGGTCTTCCTTGGCAATGCCGATCCCGGTGTCGCGGACCGACAGCGAAAGCCCGTCGGCCGTCAGCCGCACGCCGATGCCGATACTGCCGCCGGACGGCGTGAACTTGACCGCGTTTGATAGCAGATTGGTCAGCATCTGCTTGACCGCGCGGGGATCGGCGCGCAGGGGCGGCAGCGCTTCCGGACCATCGAGGCTCAGGGTCAATCCGGCTTCCTCGGCTGGTTTCTGCACCATGCGCCAGGCGCTTTGGATCAACCGATTAAGGTCCACCGGCTGATCGTCGAGCTCGAACTTGCCGGCTTCGATTTTAGACAGATCCAGAATGTCGCTGATCACATGCAGCAGGTGGTTGCCGCTGTCATAGATGTCGGCGGCGTATTCCTTGTAAACCGGGTCGGTGTGGGCGCCGAACATTTCTTCCTTCAGGATCTGGGCAAAACCCATAATGGCGTTCAGCGGCGTACGAAGCTCATGGCTCATCAGGGCGAGGAACTCGGATTTGGCCCGGCTGGCCGCCTCGGCTTCCTTCTTGGACCGGTTCATCGCGGCCTCGCGATCCTTCATCGGCGTCACGTCGACATGGGTCGACACCGTACCGCCATCGGTGGTGCGCCTAAGGCTGGAATGCAGCCAACGGCCATTCGCCGACTCCTGCTCGAAACTCCCCTTCGGATTCCGGTAGCGTTCCAGCTGGCGTTCGACCCAGGCCTCGTAGCGTTCAGGCGAGCCGCGATAGGCGCCCTCGTTGCCGGCGGCACGCACGATCTCTTCATAGGTCGTGCCTGGTTCCAGCTTAGCTGCGCCGAACGGGAAGAACTTGCGGAAATTGCCGTTGCAATAGACCAGCTTGGTGTCGGCGTCGAATAGGGCGAAGCCTTCCGAGGCACTTTCCAGCGCGTCGATCAGAATGCCGCGCAACTGGTTGAGCTCGCGAGCCAGGGCGCGGTTTTCTATTTCCGCCTTGGTGCCACTGAGAAACGCGCGGTAACTGTTTCGTGCAAAAATCCACAGGCCGAACATATAGACGACACCAACCACCGCCAACAGGATATGCATTTCGGTGCCCTGCCACAGCAGCCGGGCAATCAACATCGCGGAGCTGGACACCACGAAGCCTAAACAGGCGGACGGCAGCACCGCCAATGCGCTGACCGCGCCCGCCCCCATGCCGCAGATCAGCAGGGCCAGAAACAGTTGCTGTATTTCCGAGTAGACCGGAAACATGAACAGGGCCGGGACGCCCCACCAAATGCCGGCCAACACGGCCAGAACAGTGGCGCGGCGCACCACCCGCGACGAAACCCGGGGCGGCCGATCGCTATGCCGAGCCCGATACCAGCGATACAGGCGATCCAGGGAAAACAGCCACAGCAGGCCACCCCAGACCAGCAAGCCGGCATGCGGCGCGTGCTGCCACAGGACCGCAACGGCAACAACGGATACCACCAAATTGCCAAGAGCCACGGTCGCTGTCTGGCGATGCAGAATGGCAATCTGACGGGCGCGGATCTCGTCGCCCGGCTCGCCATCGGTGCCGGTCGCAGCACCGACGGTTTTGTTGCCCAGTTCGGGGGAAACCGTCAGGGAAAATTTGCGGGAGGTTGAACGACCACGCATGATTCGACCGGTGAACTCCGATTCTCGTCAAGAACACCGATTGATATTAGGGAAGCGAAGTTCAGAATAAGTTAACGCGAGACGCAGTTCATCTAGCGGTTAAACTGATTGTTATTTAAGTAATTGGCGGTTTGTTCATCAGGCGACGTTGAAATCAACCACATTCTTACATTAATATTGCAAGTGAAAACGGCCACGTGGCCCGTCTCCATGCACCAGCGTCGGCAAAAAAGAACGGCGCCACCAGGGCGCCGTTCCGCGGGTTGTCAGAAAATGTTTGCCGTCAGGTTATTGCCGCTGGCCGTCATAGGACGAGACCTGCTCGCGACGCAGGTACTGGCCGGACACATAGCCCAACCCACCGGTTTTGGTCTTGATCGGCAGCCAGCCATCGACAGACGGGCCACCCACGACCTCCACCCGGTCGAACCGCTTCAACCACCCGGTCACCGGATGATCGCTGCCCGGCCCGCCGCGGACGTTGAGCCCATGACTGGCCACATATCGCAGGTCGGCGTCGTCCCAGCCCCCGCCGGTTTGGTGTCCGGCCACCATCATCACCCGGTTGTCGGGAATGGTATGGACCAAACGCCGTGCCAGATCGTCGGTCACCCGGTCGAGCTGTTCCGACCGGACGTTGGTCGCCGCCTCGATAATTCCGATGGCCGCTCCGATCGGCGTCAGCGGAACTGTGCCGCCATGGCTCTGGGCCAGATGATTGCCCTCCCACAGGACTTTGCCATCGGCGGCGCGGATGATGCGAACCTCGGCACCGACCGCGACCCGCGAATAGATTCCAAAGAAGGTGGACCCATAGCGCATCACCGAACCCAGCATGATCGCATCGCAATCCAAGTCCGCGCCGATCCGCCGGTAGTCCCGTTGCTGATCGCTCGGCAAGCCATCGAGATAGCTGTCGATCACCGACAGTTCGATGTCGCGCTTGCCCTGGGGTGCCAGATGCGCATACATCGCCCGCCGCACGCCTTCCGCTTGTTCGGCGGTGACTTCCTCATTGGCATCACCGTCGGTGTCGGCGGTAAAGGGCAGCACCGCAATACAAGCGGGCGGCCGCTTGCCGTAGGCCGGATGCACCTCGAACACCACTGAATTGAGAACGTTGGCAGCCAGGTTGGGGTCTTCCTTGTTCCGATCCACATAGGACGGAGTCAAGCAGCCCGACAGCATAACCGTTGCCGCAAGCGCTATCGCGACGCCGCGCACGGCACCGCCGATCCCCATTTTTCTGACACTGCCTCTACACTCGCTTGGCCTGCCCGATCGGCCCTGCGAACTTTCCCCGGTATTTGCGAAAATCGCCTTTTCGGTCATTGCTTCCTTTGCTTTCCACTCTTTACCTAGCGGGCGAAGCGTCACTCTACGACGCCGAAGATTAACCAATCGTTATGATTTCACCTCAAGTTTTCCCCGAATTCCCCTTAACTGCCCTACGCTAGCCATTACCCAAGTTAGTTGCGACTCATTTTTATTATTAGCGCATATGAACCGCGTTCTTTTTATTGTGGCCCCATTATTCAATCGGGCGCTTTATTGTCAAGAGTTGCATTGAAGAAATCCCGTACTTTTTTCTTTCGTTTGGTAAGATTGGAGGCGAATCAACAGAAACGAGGTTTGCTGCCGCCAATTATTCTTACATATTGCTATCACCATTTGCTGGTTTTGCTTGATCCTGGTATTGGGCTCAGGTAGTTTTTGTGGTCGGCATTGACAGCAGCGGCATCGGTGTGGAGGGTGGTGATGGACGCTCTGCTGACCATGGGTCACAACCGGTCGGGAGACGAGACCGTAATCGGGTTTCTCCTCACGCCGACTTATTCGATGCTGTCCTTCATTTCGTTCGTTGAACCGATGCGAATAGCCAATCGCCTCAGCGGACGCAACCTTTATCGTTGGGTGGTGCTGAGCACAGACGGCGAGCCGGTGGTTGCCAGCAATGGCATGATGATCCCGGTCGATGCGGCTATCGGCGACATGCCCTTTTTACCCATGGTCGCGGTCAACGGTCCCTACGACCCGCGACGCTATGAAAACCGCAAGGTCTTCGCCTGGCTGCGCAGCCTGGACCGGCACGGCGCGATGATCGGCGCCTTGTGCACGGGTGGCTATCTTTTGGCCCGGGCTGGCCTGATGCGCGGATATCGTTGCACGATCCACTGGGAAAACATGGTCGGCTTCGCCGAGGATTTTCCCGAAATCGACGTCACCGCGGAACTGTTCGAGATCGACCGCAACCGATTCACCTGCGCCGGAGCGTCGGCGTCGATGGATATGATGCTGCATTTCATCGCCCGCGAACATGGCCAGGAGTTGGCGTTGCAGGTGTCGGAAACCATGATCCTAGAACGCATCCGCGAACCTTACGACCAACAGCGCATGGCGCTGCGCCAACGGCTCGGTGCCAGCCATCCGAAACTGCTGGGCTGCATCGCGCTGATGGAAACCAACCTCGAGGAGCCGCTGACACCAAATCAGCTCGCGGCCTCGGTCGGTGTGTCCAAACGGCAGATGGAGCGCCTCTTCCGGCGCTATCTCGGGACAACACCAACCCACTACTATATGGACCTGCGCCTGAAGGCGGCGCGACGACTGCTGGAACAGACCAGTCATTCCATTGCAGATGTCGCTTTTGCCTGCGGCTTTTCCTCGCCGGCCCATTTCAGCTTGCGCTATCGTGGCATGTTCGGTGCTTCGCCGCGGCAGAACCGGCAGGCGATGCTGAACGGTTAGCGCAACCCTGTCCCGAACCCGCAGCTGCGACCAATGAGCACGGACTGGCCCCGCCGCATCGTCTGCCTGACCGAGGAAACCACCGAAACCCTGTACCTGCTTGGTGAAGAAGATCGCATTGTCGGGATTTCCGGTTACACGGTGCGGCCACACAGGGCGCGCCGCGAGAAGCCGCGAGTTTCCGCCTTCACCTCGGCCAAGATCGATAAGATCGTCGCATTGGATCCCGACCTGGTTCTGGCGTTTTCCGACCTCCAGGCAGACATCGCGGCCGAGCTGGTCCGGGCCGGACTACACGTACATGTCTTCAACCAACGCTCGGTCGACGGCATCCTGGACATGATCGCCGGCCTGGGACGGTTGGTGGGCGCAGAAGCAAAGTCCACCGCCCTGGTCGAGACATACCGCTCCCGGCTGGCCGAGGTGGCGGCGCGATCCAAGTCCCTGCCAGCCCGTCCGCGGGTGTTCTTCGAGGAATGGGACGATCCGTTGATCAGCGGCCTGCTTTGGGTAACCGAACTGATCCGGATCGCGGGTGGAGAAGACTGCATGCCCGAACTGGCGGCTGCGCCATTGGCCAAAGACAGGATCATCGCCGATCCGGCCCGGGTAGCCGATCGCGCTCCGGATATCGTTATCGGGTCCTGGTGCGGCAAACGGTTCCAGGCCGACAAGGTGGCCGCCCGTCCCGGTTGGCAGGACGTGCCGGCGGTCCGGCACGGTGAGTTGCATGAGATCAAGTCACCGTTGATCCTGCAGCCCGGCCCGGCCGCGCTGACCGATGGTCTGGACGGCTTGTGCGCGATCATCCATGGTTGGGCCTATCGTCAACAGGAATAACGGGAGGGACACATGCATCGACGATGGATAGCTCTGTTCCTGGGGCTCCTGGCGTTGCCGCTGCCGGCGCTGGCCCAGAACCAGGCGGACGATTTCGTCAGTTTCCGATCGATGACGGTCGAACTGGCCATGGAACTGGCCACGGCGACGCTGAAATCCTGTCGCGACGGCGGGTACCAGGTCTCGGTGGCGGTGGTCGACCGGGCCGGCATCATCCAGGTCCTGTTGCGCGACCGATTCGCCGGCCCGCATACCCCGGAAACCGCCCGCCGCAAGGCATGGACCGCCGTGACCTTCCGAACCAACACCACGGAATTGGCCGGCACGACCCAGGCCGGACAGCCACAATCCGGTGCCCGCCATATCGACGGTGCCCTGATGCTGGGTGGTGGCCTCATGGTCGAAAGCCAGGGTCAGATCGTCGGCGGGATCGGTATTTCCGGAGCGCCTGGCGGCGACCTGGATGACGCCTGCGGAAAAGCGGGGATTGAGGCCGTAGCTGACCGGCTGGAGCCGCTGTGAGGCCTGGGACATCCGCAATACTCGGGTTGGCGCTGTTGCTGCAAGCGGTGGCCGTGCCGACGCAGGCGCGGGCGGAGGACATCGCGTTTGCCGGCTGGCGCCTGGGAACCGGCTATGACACGGCGGCCTCAGACAGCCGCGGCCTGGATTGCATGGTCGAGGGCTATCACAAAGCAATGTATTTCCCCAACCCGACCTGTTGGGGCAAAACGCACGCCGCGGCCGGAGAGGCCGGCGACATTACGTTGATGTTCGACGAGCAACGACGGTTATACCGGATCTATGCGACCTACCAGCGTCGGGGCGACCGGTGCCGGGAAACCGCGGACCGGCTGTCCCAGCACATTGCCTCTCAGCTTGGCGGGCCGGCGAATGCGTCCGGCGGACAGTTCGAACAGGTCTGGGACCACGCCGGAGGGGTCCGGCTGGCGCTTGCCGAACTCTGCCTGATTCCCGAGAACGGTTTGGTCAGCGTCGAACTGACACGGCGTCGAAAATAAAAAAGGTGCAGAGGGCCCCCCCGGCCCGACCACAGCGTAGGAGGCCGGGCCGGCGAGGAAACCTATTTTTTCGCCTCAGGTTGCGGTTGCCAACCGGCCGTGCGCTGTTCGACGCTGTCGACCTGCGCTTTGCTGAGCCGGTTGATCAGCGTGTTGCGATTGCGCATCGCGGTCTCGTTTCCCTGCTTGGCCGCCAGGGTCGCCCAGAACAACGCTTCTAGGTCGTCGCGCTGCACCCCTTCGCCACGGGCGTATCGGGTGGCCAAATGGCTTTGTGCCTTGGCATAGCCCTGCTGGGCGGCGCGTTTGAACCACGCGGCCGCTTTTTCCAGGCTCTTTTCAACACCGCGGCCATCGCGGTAGATCTTGCCTAGATTGTATTGTGCCCGCTGGTGTCCAGCCTCGCCGGCTTTCAGGAACAACTCGGCCGCCCTGGCATCGTCGCGGTCGACACCCAGGCCGTAAGCATACATCTTACCAAGTGTGTATTGTGACCGGGCCAAGCCGTTGTCGGCCGCCATTCGCAGCCACTTCAATGCCTTTTCGTAGTCCTGTGGCTCGCTCAGCCCCGACAGGTACGAACTGGCCAGATTGTGCTGCGCCGGGGCGTAGCCCTGGTCGGCCGCCTTGCGCCACCAGGCCATGGCGGCCTTGCGATCGACGTTGACACCGCGGCCCTCGTCATAAATGACACCCAAATTGAACTGGGCGGCGGCCACCCCGGATTCGGCCAGAGGCTGCCATTCCTGGCGCGCGGTGTAGAAGTCCCCCCGTTGGTAGGCTTCCCAACCGTCGTCGAAATCCGCCCGCGCCGGCAAAGATATCGACAGCGCTGCAACCAACGCCGTCGCGCCAGCAATCGACGCAACCGTTTTCAAGCCGAGCCCACGGGCGTGGTTCGTTTTTACCGAGTTCCCAAACATCACTTCATTCCGTTCCACGTTAGATACCTTCAGGCCGTCACTTGCTGGCCACCACCGAGATCTTGTCGGCTCGGGCGCTGAGGGCTTGGATCAGGGCTTCGATGCCACCGCGCCGCATGACCGCCGCAAACTCCTGCCGTTGGGTCAGCGCCATGCTGACGCCCTCGACCACGATATCGACAATGCGGTAGCGGTCATCAAAGGCGCGAACCCGCCACGAGCAGCTGATCGACGGGCCGCTGGACCGTTCGATCTTGGTGTCGACAAGAATGTCCTTCTTGCCGACCGGCGCCGCCTTGACCAAATGGAAGGTCTCGCCGGAATAGCCACCCAAACGCGCCGAATAGGTCTTCAGGATGAATTCCGCGAACAGCCGCTGATAGGTGTCGCGCTGTTCCGGCGTGGCCGAGCGGTACTTGCGTCCCAGCGCGAAGCGCCCGATGAAATTCAGGTCGAAGCCCTCCGACAGAATGTCACGGAACGCGCCCTCCCGTTCATCCAGGGACAGGTCGCTGCGCTGCAGCACGGTCAGCGCCTGATCAGCCAAGCCGCGCACGAATGCGCTGGCCTTGTCCTGCGATGCCTCGCCGGCCGAGATCACGGCCGGGGCCAAACCGAACACCGCGACCAAAGCTATTACCAGACGAAACCAAGGCGGGCGCCCTTTACCGCGCCCAAGTCTTAATACGCCATGCATGCCCCTAATCCTCCAGTCCATGGCTGTCACCCTGCTGCGAAAAATTGCCAGACCGGCAGTCTGCCGGCGTCGAATTAATTTTACGCTAAGACCGGGCCGCCGTCCCGCGCTAAACCGAATCGCCGGTTTGCCGCCGGTTAGCACGGCGTCGGGCCGCCCCTTCACCGAGATTGGAATTTCTCTAAGCTTAATCGAAATTTCAGCATGGTTTCAGCTTGCGTTGGTTAGAAAAGGGGCGACTGGGATGAGAATTCCCAATTGGACCTCTAACCTGAAAAGGATGCAAATGCGCAACGCCTCGACCGAAACAACAAGCAGATTGCGGGTATGGGACCTGCCGACACGGCTGTTCCATTGGCTGCTTGTTGCCGGGGTCGGCTTCACCGCGGTCAGCGGCTTCCTGGCGCCGGCCTGGTGGACGCAAGCGCATAGCTGGGTCGGATACGGGATCGCCGGTCTGTTGCTGTGGCGGATTGTTTGGGGGGTATTCGGGTCCCATTACAGTCGGTTTTCCTCTTTCCTTTTTTCACCGCGCCGGGTTGCCCTGCACCTTCTGGAAGTGGCGCGACGGCGCCCGTCCCGTCATCTCGGCCACAACCCTGCCGGCGCGGTGATGATTTTTGCCCTGCTTCTGATTTTGACCGCCATGGTCGCGACCGGCACCATGGCGCTGGGTGGCGCCGAAAAGACCGGACCGCTGGCGGGCAGCGTCCCGTTCGCGCTGGGCCAGACGGCCGCCGAACTGCATGCGCTGATCGCCTGGGTCCTGTTGGCGATGATCGCCGGCCATGTCGCCGGTGTGGTCGTCGAATCCCGGTTGAGCCGCGAGAACCTGGTCGGTGCCATGGTGACCGGAGTCAAGCATTTGAGCCCCGGCGACCCGATGCCGCAAATGCGCCCATCCGCCCCCGGCAAAGCCGCCGCCACCGCCGCCGCGATCAGCGTGCTGGTCGTGCCGACCGTGTCCGCGCTGGCCCGCATGCCAGCGCTTGGCGTCCCTGCCCTGGCCCCCCATGCCGTGTACCAGAGCGAATGCGGCGACTGCCACTGGGCCTTCCATCCCAGTCTGCAACCGGCCGCGGCCTGGCACGGCATGATGGCGGGGCTTGAGGATCATTTCGGCGAGGACGCCAGCCTGGACGCCGCGACCGTTGACGAGATCGACCGCTATCTCGGTTTCAATGCCGGCGAAGCCTGGGATACCAAGGCATCAAACGGTTTCAAGGCTTGGGACCGGACCAAGCCGGGCAGCGTCACCGGAACCGCGTTCTGGCGCGACGTTCACGGCGACCTTGAAAATGCGGTCTTCACGTCGCCCAAAGTGGGCAGCAAGGCCGCCTGTCCGGCCTGCCACAAGGACGCGGAAGAAGGCCTGTTCACCCGACAAGCGATCAAACTGCCTGAGGAGAAATAAATGAAGCTCGTGACGACCGCTGCTGTTGCTGCTGCCCTGATCATGACCGCCGGTGCCCAGGCAGGCACACGCGACGCGCTGCTTGCCGAATTGGCGGGCGCGGCCAAGGCAGCCGGAGCGGGATTCTCGGGCTTTTCGGCCGAACGCGGCGCCAAATTGTTCAGCCAGACGTTCAGCGGCGGCAAGCCGGACATTTCGTCCTGCACCACCTGCCACACGGATTCGCCCCTGAGCACCGGACGGACCCGGGCGGGTAAGGTCATCGAGCCGCTGGCCGTTTCCAAAACACCGGACCGATTCACCGACCCGGCCAAGGTCGCGAAGTGGTTCAAACGGAATTGCAAGAGCGTGATGGGTCGCGAATGCACCGCCCAGGAAAAGGGCGACTTCCTGACCTTCGCCATCAAGAAGTGACCGGAGTGTTGACCATGAGACTAAGTTTGATCATCAGCCTGGCGATCCTGGTAACCGGCTTGACGGCATTTGCCGCCCGGGCCGATCGCCCCCTGCCGAAGATCAAGAACCAGGCGACCCTGAAGGAATGCGGCGAATGCCACATGGCCTTCCAACCACAGCTGCTGCCGGCCCGGTCGTGGCGCGCCATCATGAAAGGCCTGGGTGACCATTTCGGCGAAGACGCCAGCCTGGATGGCGGGGTTGCCGCAGAAATCCAGACCTATCTGGAATTCAACGCCGCCGAAACCTCGGTCCACGAAGAGGCCCGCAAGACCGTGCGCTCCTTGCGCGGTCGCACGCCGCTGCGCATCACCGAGGTACCGAGCTGGCTGCACGAACACGATTCACACGAGGTCAATCCCAGCGCCTGGAAACGCCCGGACGTCGGTTCCAAGGCCAATTGCCCGGCCTGTCACAAGCATGCCCAGCGAGGATATTACGACGACGACTAGCATTCTTTAATTTTTCGTCCCTGCCCAACTGTAGGCGATGGCACCAGTAGCGTAACCAAACCGTGCCATCGCCGATTTTTTTGTGTTCTCCGCGACCGGCGCGATTGCGATTTTGTCGCAACCGATAAACAAATTGTCGCTGGGTTCAATGCCGGAAACTGGCCCTGGATCACCATCTAGCAAGGATTTGACGGGTAAAATCGTCACCGTCGCGAACGGCCTATCAGAGGAGGGCGCGGGATGGAGGGTTCGATGCGTGCACGGCGTCAGGGCGGTCGATCGGCTCGCCTGGCGGCCCGGTCCACGGCACCGGCAGCAGATGCCCGCCCGGTTTCCCCGGGGTTGCCGGGTGGCCGATACCAGCCACTGGCGGCGGAAGATGTGGAAAAAATCCATGAATCGGCGCTGGAAGTGCTGGAAACCATCGGCATGGGCAATCCGATCCCGTCCTGCGTCGACCTGGTGACGGCAGCCGGGGGGTCGCTGTCCGATCGCGGCCGGTTGCTGTTCCCACGTGGGCTGGTCGAAGACGTCATCGCCAAGGCCGGCCGACGGTTCGTGCTGCACGGGCAGACGCCAGACAACGATCTGGCGGTTTCCGGCAAGCGGGTCAATTTCGGCACCGCCGGGGCGGCGGTCAGCGTCATCGACCTGGACAGCGGTGAATACCGCGATTCGACGCTGAAGGACCTCTACGATATCGCCCGGCTGGCCGACACGCTGGACAATATCCACTTTTTCCAGCGGCCGGTGGTGGCCCGCGACGTGGAAGGCGCGCGGGAGCTTGACCTGAACACGGCCTACGCCTGCATCGCCGGCACCACCAAACATATCGGCACCAGCTTCATCTTCCCCGAGAACCTGACCGAAACCGTGGCGATGCTCGATCTGATCGCCGGCGGCGAGGGTGAATTCGCCAAGCGCCCGTTCGTCAGCTTCTCCTGCTGCTTCGCGGTGCCGCCGCTGCGCTTCGCCGAGGATGCCTGCCGGACGCTTGAGGCCGGGGTCCGGGCCGGCATGCCGGTCCTGCTGCTCTCCGCCGGCCAGGCGGGAGCCACCAGCTCGGCGGCACTGGCCGGTTCGATCGTCCAGTCGGTGGCCGAGGTGTTGGCCGGGCTGGTCTACGTCAATCTGATCGCGCCGGGCCATCCGGCGGTCCTCGGCACCTGGCCGTTCGTGTCCGACCTGCGCACGGGTGCGATGAGCGGCGGCAGCGGCGAACAGGGCCTGTTGATGGCCGCCGCCGCCCAGATGGGGCATTTCTACGACCTGACCGTCGGCATCGCCGCCGGCATGTCCGACGCCAAGATCCCGGACGCCCAGTCGGGCTACGAGAAGGGCTACACCACTGCCCTGGCCGGTCTGGCCGGCGGCAATCTGATCTATGAATCGGCCGGCATGCAAGGCAGCCTGCTGGCCGCCTGTTATGAGAGCTTCGTCATCGATAACGACATGCTGGGGGCGGTGCTGCGCATGGTCCGCGGCATCGAGATCGACGACGCCAAGCTGTCGATCGAGGTGATGCGCGAGGTGACTTCGGGCCCCGAACATTTCCTGGGCCATGGCCAGACACTCTCTTTGATGGAAAGCGAGTACATCTATCCCCGGGTCGGCGACCGCTCCAGCCCCGGCGACTGGGCAGCGCAAGGTGCCCCGGACGTGAGGGCCCGGGCCAAGCTTCAGGCCCGCGAAACCCTGTCCGGCCACTTCCCCAGCCATATCCCGGCCGAAATCGATGCCGTGATCCGTGAGCGCTATCCAATCCGCCTGCCGCGCGAGGCGATGCGGCGGTCGGACACATGACCAACAGCCTTGCCCCAGGCATCGCTGAATATATCGAACGATACGATTCGTATTATCCGGCCAACGCGGTCGACCTCGATATCGCGGGCCAGCGCGAGGTGTATCGCGCCACCTGCCGGATTTTCGACAGGCCGCGCCCGGAGGGGCTGAACGTCCGGGATCTGAGCTGTGAAGGACCTGGCGGGCAATTGCCTTTGCGCCTTTATCGGCCGGATGGCATGGATTCAGCGCCGTGCCTGATTTACCTGCACGGCGGCGGCTGGGTGGTCGGCGATCTGGACAGCCATGACAGCATCTGCGCCGATCTGGCCACCATGGCCGGGGTCGCGGTGCTGGCGGTGGCCTACCGCTTGGCACCGGAACATCGCCACCCGGCCGCGCTGGACGACGCCGATGCCGCGCTGAGCTATCTGAGGGACCAGGGCAAAAATCTTGGCGTCGATACGAATCGCATCGTCATCGGCGGCGACAGTGCCGGGGGCACGTTGTCGGCGGCGCTGTGCCTCAGGATGCGCGATCGCGGCGATGTGCCGCTGAATGGCCAGGTCCTGATCTACCCCTATCTGGTCGCCGATGACCGATTGCCCTCGCGACATGAGCGGTCCGAGGCGCCGCATCTCAGCGCGTCCGACATGCAATTCTATCTGGAGATCGCCACCGGCGCGGCCGACAGGGTCACCGACCCCACTTTCACCCCGGGCTGCGCCGCCGACCACCGCAACCTGCCGCCCGCCTTCATCAGCGCCGCCGATCTGGATCCCCTGCGCGACGACGCCCCGGCCTATGCCGCCCTGTTGAAGGCCGCCGGCGTCCCCGCCGAGGTCCGCGTCGAACTCGGCCTGATCCACGGCCACCTCCGCGCCCGCAGCATCAGCCCGGCGGCGGCGGACGCCTTCGCCGCGATTGCGGCGGCGGTGCGGGGGATGTTGGTGGGGTGATAGCCAAATTCAGCGTTCCCTAGTCACAGAGTTGAGATATCCATATGTTCCCCACCCCGTACCGTGATTTTCGCTAATAAGTTTTTTTAAGGTGCCAATTCACCTTTTGGTTGGTTGCGCGATGAATTAACATCCATTCAACCGAAAGGGGAGTTCCTGTGATGATACCGGACTATCAGAGCCTTATGCTGCCTGTCCTACATGTCGCGGTGCGCGGTGAAACTGGCATCGCACATTGCATTGAGCACCTTGCTTCCGACTTAGGCCTGACTGAGGAAGAACTCTTGGAAATGTTGCCGAGCGGGAAGCAAACTATCTTCTCCAATCGAGTTCACTGGGCCAAGACGTACTTGGCTAAGGCCAGACTACTGGAAGTCACCCGACGCGCCCACTTCAAGATCACCGACCGCGGCCGAAAGGTCATTGCAAGTCACCCTGAGCGAGTTGACAACACTGTGCTAATGCAATTTGCAGAGTTCCGAGAATGGCGCGAGAAGAGCGCTACCGGCAGACGCTCCTCGCCAAAGGGAGATGCGAAGGAAACCCCTGCCGACGACGTTGCCCCTCTGGAACGAATGGAAACTGCGCATCAGGAAGTCGAAGATGAGATTCGCGCAGAGATTCTCGATCGTGTGCTTAAGGCATCGCCTAGCTTCTTCGAACAATTGATCGTCGACCTCCTCGTCACCATGGGGTATGGCGGCTCCCGCGCCGGCGCGGGACGAGCGATCGGCCGTTCCGGCGATGGCGGCATCGATGGCATCATAAACGAAGATCCTTTGGGACTGGACATCGTCTACGTTCAAGCCAAGCGCTACCAGAAAAGCAACCGCGTCCAGCGCCCGGAGGTCCAGGGCTTCTCCGGCAGCCTGGATGGCGTCGGTGCAACCAAGGGTGTGTTTGTGACCACGTCGGGCTTTTCCGACGGTGCCCGCGAATTCGCCGAACGCATTTCGAAACGGATCATTCTCATTGATGGGGATGACCTGACTCGACTGCTGATCAAATACAATGTTGGCGTCCGGACCAGCCATGCATTCGAAATCAAACGTGTCGACGAAGATTACTTTGTCGACGAGTAGCGCGAGACAAATTGACCGCCGCTTCAGTTTGGAAACCTAATGCCTATCGAGAGAATAAATTTCGACGATATCGCTGAAGCCGATCTTCAGGAACTGATTGACGTCGGCGTCCCGGAAGGCCTGAACGTCGAATATAAACGCGAGCTGTATGACAACACTGATGCCGACAAGAAGGAGGTGCTCAAGGATATCACCTCTTTTGCCAACTCGTCAGGGGGGCATCTCATTATCGGTGTTGAAGAGGAACAGGGACTTCCAACCAATATTCGCGGAATAGGCGGTGTCGACGTGGACGCCGCTATCCAAAGAATTGAGAACTTAATTCGTGATGGTGTCGAACCGAGGATGGTTGGAGTGCGGATCAAATCAGTGCCCCTTCAAAACGGTGATCGTGCCCTTCTCTTGCGCATTCCCAAGAATTGGAATCCGCCACACAGAGTATCCGTAAGAAACCACAACCGTTTCTATCTTCGGAATTCAGCCGGTGCCCATGAGGCTAGTGTTGAGGAACTGAGGCAAATGTTTGGCGCATCAACGAAACTTGAAGAACGCATCCGGGATTTCCGCATCGAGCGAATTGACAAAATCAAGTATGGAAATATTGGATTTGCGATGGCGGCGGGACCGATGTTGGACTTGCACATCGTTCCCCTCGCTTCGCTCGGTGGTGGCGCCCGCGTGGACCTGGAACAAGCACTTCAATTGCACCGGTCGTTTCGCCCGATCGGAACGGATCGAGGCTTTACACCACGTTTCAATTTCGATGGGTTTTGCAACTTTCGAGCTGGGCAGTCGTGCCATGGCTACACACAGATATTCCGAAATGGAATTCTTGAGGCCAGTTACGTAGGGATCGCTCGTGAAAGAGAAGGCAAATTGTGCCTAATCGGATCCGATTTTGGCCGAAAAATCTTTGATGTTCTACCCGACTACGTCGGGGGCCTTGGTGCTCTCGGTGTACCAATGCCATTCGTGGTGATGCTGACACTAACCGAGATACGGGGTTCATTCCTAATATCCCAAGCAAACCCATGGTTTGAAGAACTTCAACAAATCCAACGTGATGATCTACCGCTCCCAGAAATCGTCATAAACGATTTTGGAACGCCGGAAGACTACCAGCGCGCCATGCGCCCTGCATTGGATGTTTTGCGGAACGCTGCTGGTTATTCCGGCTGTAACTTTTTCAATGAGGAAGGCCACTGGATCGGCCACTGAACCTCAAGCCGGCAGAAACTTCTTCAAGGCCTTGACCATCACGGTATTCAGATTCATGCCGTGAGCGCGGGCGTAAAGGACGGCTTTGCGGTGGGTTTCGGGGCCGGTGCGGACGTTGAAGCTGCCCTTGAACGGCTGTTCCGGGTTGCGCCCCTCGGCCTCGCAGAGTTCCAGGTAATCGGCCACCACTTCGTGGAAGGCGGCTTCCAGGCTGTCGACGTCGGTGCCTTCGAAGGTGACCACGTCGTGCAGGAACTCGGTCTCGCAGTGGAACACGCGGTCCCCGTTGCCGTACTTCACCGAACCCAGATAGCCCCGGTAGCTCATCAAATCTCCCAAATCAGGTCCCTTTATCCACCCTCGCGCGCGCCGGCTGGAATCAAAGCGCGTTGTTCCGGTCGTTCCCATCCCCCGTTTGCCCCCCACCCCATCCCCGCTACAATGCAGCCCATGGAAACCTCGCGGGCGCGGCTGGTGCTGGTGTTTTCCTGCATCGCGCACACCTTCGATCACATGTTCATGCTGCTCTACCCGACCGCGGTGTTGGGGATCGGGGACGGCTTCGGCCTGAGCTATGACGAGCTGCTGACCCTGGCCCTGCCCGGCTTCGTGCTGTTCGGCGTCGGTGCGCTGCCGGCCGGCTGGCTGGGCGACAGGTGGAGCGCGCACGGCATGATGAAACTGATGCTGATCGGCCTCGGGCTTTCGGCGATCGCCACCGGATGCGCGCAAAGCCCCTGGCAGATCGCGGTCGGCCTGGGCGCCATCGGCCTGTTCGCGGCGATCTACCATCCGGTCGGTATCGCTCTGCTCGTCCGCCACGCCAAGTCCCGCGGCCGCACCCTGGGCATCAACGGCATTTTCGGCGGCGTCGGCATGGCCAGCGCCGCCCTGGTCGCCGGCATTCTGACCGACCTGATCAGTTGGCGGGCCGCCTTCATCCTGCCCGGCCTGGCCAGCGTCGCCACCGGCTTTGCCTATATGGCGATGATCCGCGGCCCCGATCGCATTGCCGCCGCCGGACCGGCCCGGGACCAGGTCCGGCCCAGGCTGGGCAAGGTCTTGGCCGCCTTGGCGGCGCTGTCGGTCGCCGCCATGTGCGCCGGGCTGATCTACCAGTCGACTTCGGTCGCGCTGCCAAAGGTCTTCACCTTGCGCATCCCTGGTCTGGGCGACGGCGCGCTGGGGGCCGGGACGCTGGTCACCCTGGTCTATCTGGCTGGGGCCATGGGTCAGTATTTCGGCGGCAGCCTGGCCGACCGGCTGCCCCTGAAGCCGCTGTTTGCCGTTGCTTTCCTGGTCCAGGTTCCATTGCTGGCGGTGGCGGCCGAGCTGGGCGGCTGGTGGCTGTTGCCGGTGGCCCTGGTGATGGTGACCTGCGGCCTCGGCCTGCAGCCGATTGCCGACAGCCTGTTGGCCCACCACGTGCCGCCGGCCTGGCATTCCACCGCCTATGGCGCCCGCTTTGTCGCCTCGCTGGGGGTCAGTTCCCTGAACGTGCCGCTGGTGGCGCTGATCTACCGGACCACCGGCGCCTTCGACTGGCTGTTCCTGATCCTGGCCGGATTGGCGGCGCTGGCCGTGCTGGTCACCTTGCTCTTGCCGCGGGACCGGGAGCGGGTCGAAGAGGCCCCGGCTCCGGTATAGTTGTTTGTTTTAGCCCTCAGGCGCCGGGCGCGCGCCTCCGCGCGCTTGGGCTTCCGGCGCATAAGCGCCGACGCGCATTCGCGCTTGCCTCAGCCCCTAGTCGGGGCTTCGGTTTGGTTTTGTTTAGCCCTCAGGCGCCGGGCGCGCGCCTCCACGCGCTGGGCTTCCGGCGCATAAGCGCCGACGCGCATTCGCGCTTGCCTCAGCCCCTAGTCGGGGCTTCGGTTTATCCCGGCCCTCAGATGGCGGGGCACGGATCGGGGCTCCCGCCTGGTAAAATCCTTCGCTAACGAACCAATCCGGGCTTTGCCAAGCCGCGCCCGCGGTCTATCTTGAGACGTTGCCGAACACGGCGCGGCGGAACACCAAACAGCGCTTAAGGGAGGGGTCCAATGACGGCCATCAACGATTTCGTCGATTTCTCGAGCGAGGGCAGGATCGGGGTCATCACCATCGACAGCCCGCCGGTCAACGCCCTGAGCCAGGGCGTGCGCCAGGGCCTGGCCGACGGCTTCCAGGCGGCGATCGCCGACGATACGGTCGAGGCCATCGTCTTGATCTGTGCCGGGCGCACCTTCATCGCCGGCGCCGATATCCGCGAGTTCGGCAAGCCGCCGCAACCGCCCAGCCTGCACGACGTGCAGCGGATCATGGAGGACAGCCCCAAGCCGATCGTCGGCGCGGTCCACGGCACCGCCCTGGGCGGCGGCCTGGAAACCGCCCTGGTCTGCCATTACCGGGTCGGCGACGCAAGGGCCAGGTTCGGCCTGCCCGAGGTCAAGCTGGGCATCCTGCCCGGCGCCGGCGGCACCCAGCGCCTGCCCCGCATCGTCGGGGTCGAAAAGGCCCTGACGATGATCACCGGCGGCACCCCGATCGGCGCCAAGGAGGCGCTGAGCGTCGGCCTGATCGCCGAGATCGCCGAGGACGACCTGCGCGGCGCGGCGATCGCCTTTGCCGGCCGGGTGCTGGACGAAGGCCGGCCGCTGGCCAAGGTCCGGGACCTGGACGACAGGATCGCCGAGGCTCGTGGCAAGCCCGAGATCTTCGCAGAGTTCCGCAAGTCGATCGCGCGCAAGAGCCGGGGCTTCGAGGCGCCCGAGGCCTGCATCAAATGCATCGAGGCGGCGGTCGAGCTGCCTTTCGAGGACGGTCTCAAGCGCGAACGCGAACTGTTCCTGGAACTGATGGCCGGCACCCAGTCGGCGGCCCAGCGCTATTTCTTCTTCGCCGAACGCGAGGCGGCCAAGATCCCGGACGTGCCCAAGGACACCCCGGCCACCAAGATCGCCAAGGCGGGCATCCTTGGCGCCGGCACCATGGGCGGCGGCATCGCCATGAACTTCGCCAACGCCGGCATCCCGGTAACCCTGCTGGAGGTCGACCAGGCGGCGCTGGACAAGGGGCTGGCGGTGGTCGCCAGGAACTACGCCAACACGGTCGCCAAAGGACGCCTCAGCCAGTCGGCGATGGACGACCGCATGGCCCTGATCAGCGGCACCACCGACTATGGCGATTTGGCCGACGCCGACCTGGTGATCGAGGCGGTGTTCGAGAACATGGACGTCAAGAAGGAGGTATTCGGCAAGTTGGACGCGGTGTGCAAGCCGGGTGCGATCCTGGCCACCAACACCTCGACCCTGGATATCAATGAGATCGCCACCGCCACAACGCGGCCCGAGGCGGTGATCGGCCTGCACTTCTTCAGCCCGGCCAATGTCATGCGGCTGTTGGAGATCGTGCGCGGCGCCGCGACCTCGAAGGAGGCGATCGCCACCTCGATGGCGCTGTCCAAGACCATCGGCAAGGTCGGCGCCCTGGTCGGGGTCTGCGACGGCTTCGTCGGCAACCGCATGCTGGCCAAGCGCGGCCGCGAGGCCGAGAAGCTGATCCTGGAGGGCGCCGCGCCGCAGCAGGTCGACAAGGTGCTGTTCGATTTCGGCTTCCCCATGGGCCCGTTTGCCATGGGCGACCTGGCCGGGCTGGACGTCGGCTGGCGCATCCGCCAGGCACGCGGCACCCCTTCGCCGGTGCCCGATACGCTGTGCGAGATGGGCCGATTCGGCCAAAAGACCGGCGCCGGTTACTACAAATACGAGGCCGGGTCGCGCGCCCCGATCCCCGACCCGGTGGTCGACGAGGTGATTGCAAAGGCGGCGGCCGATGCCGGCATCGAGCGGCGCGAGATCTCGGACCAGGAAATCCTGGAACGGCTGGTCTACCCGATGATCAACGAAGGCGCCCTGATCCTGGAAGAGGGTATGGCGATCCGGGCCAGCGACATCGACGTGATCTGGGTCTACGGCTATGGCTGGCCGGTCTATCGCGGCGGCCCGATGTTCTATGCCGACACGGTCGGCGTCGCCAAGGTCTACGAGCGGATCTGCGAGTTCCGCGACCGCTTCGGCGACGACTGGACCCCGGCCCCGCTGCTGGAGAAGCTGGCCACGGAGGGCAAGGGTTTCCGGGATCTGTGAGGCCGGGCGCCGGCGGCGGCGCCAGTCCGGCCTGATCTCATCGCCTCACCGTCCGCCTCGTCCTTCGAGACGGGCTTCGCCCTCCTCAGGATAAGGCTTCGAGAGGGGCTGCCCCCTCCTTGAGGCATAAGGCTCAGGCATGAACCCTCGCGGTTCTGCCGCGCATCACCATCCCTCCTCAGACTGTGAGGAGCCGCACCAGCGGCGTCTCGAACCATGTGATAGGCGACCCACTCGCCCCGGCCGCCAGCGCCGTGGGCGCTCGTCAATGTGAACGGCGGCTCCAGAGACACAGGCGCCCACCTATCATCGTCCCCAAAATCTAAGGCTCACGCCGCCAACCCGCCGAAACCGCGGCGGATGGCGGCGGCCATGGCGGCGGCGGCGGGGGATGGCTCGGGGCGGGCCTGAATCAGGACCAGGTTGGAGGGCGGCAGGTCGGGAAAGCCGAAATCGGCCCCGACGATCCGCAAGCCGGGATCGACGGTGCCGCGAGCCAGCATGCCGACCGCGGCGCCGACCGCGACCGCCGCCTTGACGCCGGCGACGCTTTCGCTGGTATAGGCGATGCGGAAGCGCCGCCCGGCCCGACGCAGGGCCGCGAGCGCCGCGTCCCGCCACCAGCAGCTGCGGTCGAACAGGGCCAGGGGCACCTCCTCCTGCAGATGGGCCGTGCCGTCGGCCCGGCTCACCCAGACCGTGGTTTCCCGCACCAGGACTTCGCCGCCGCCGCCCGCTTCGTCGTCGGCATACACCGCCAGATCGAGATCGCCGCGCCTGACCGCTTCGGGAAACGCGGTGCTGAACCCGCAATGGACCGAAACCTCGACATCCGGGCACCGGCTCGAGAAATCGCGCAGGACCCGGGTCAGCAGCGGCGTCCCGTACTCGTCGGGAATACCGACCGAAACCTGACCGCTGATCGGCGGTGCCGCGAATGACCGGGCGGTTTCGTCCAACCGGCGGACGATTTCGGCGGCATCGGCGAACAGCCTTTCACCGTGGGAGGTCAAGGCGACGCCGCGCGGGCGACGCTCGAACAGGGGCACCCCCAGAGCCTCTTCCAGACGGCGGATCTGGACGCTGATCGCCGATTGGGTGCGGTGCAGGACCTCGGTCGCACCAGTGACGCTGCCCGACTGCGCCACCGCCAGGAAGGTCCGCAACAGGGTGCTGTCCAGGGTTTCGTAGACACCATCGATTTCATTCATATCAAGTATAATAACAATCAATTTTATAAATGACTATCGGCAGCAGATATTGACGGGAATCCACCATGAGATCGGACCGAACCGCCCATGCCGACACAGCAACAGGCCCTGAGCAGTAAATTCCCGATCCGCACCCTGCTATGGGCCGCCGCCGGATTGGCGGTGCTGGTGCTGCTGCGCGACCACTTGATCGACGCGCTGGGTTTCGCCGCCGCCAATCTGGCGTTGATCTCGCCGCTGATCGTCATCGGGATCGGCCTGACCGCCTATGTCACCGCCTCCGGCGCCACCGGCCTGATCGCCGCGGCCTTCGCCGGCCGGCAGGGGCGCATGATCGTGCTGGCATCGCTGGTCGGGGCGATGACCCCGGTCTGCGGCTTGACCGTCTTCCCGCTGGTCGCCGGACTGTTGGCCGCCGGGGTGCCCCTGGCCCCAATCATGGCCTTCTGGCTGTCCTCGCCGGTCACCGACCCGGCCATGCTGACGGTGACCGCCGGTATCCTGGGCCTGGAGTTCGCGATCGGCAAAACCCTCGCCGCCCTCTGTGCCGGCCTGCTGGGTGGCGGCGTCACCTTTGCCCTGACCCGGGCGGGCTTTCTGCGGGCCGGCCTGAAACCGCGAGCCCGCCCCGTGGATGCCGGCTGCGACACCCAATGCGCGGCGCCGTCCGGCCTCACCTGGGCGATCTGGCGGGACGCGGGACGCCGGGCCCAGTTCCGCGACACAGCGATCAGCCAGGGACGGCTGATCCTGCTCTGGCTGGGCGCCGCCCTGATCGCGGAATATACGCTTCGGCAGGTGCTGCCGCCGAACCTGATCGCCGGACATCTGGGCGGCGACGGCTTCTGGTCGGTGCCATTGGCAGCCGTGGTCGGGGCGCCGCTCTACCTCGACGGCCATGCCGCCCTGCCGCTGGTCCGCGGCCTGATCGATGCCGGCCTCGGCCAGGGACCGGCCATGGCATTGCTTGTCGCCGGCGGCATCACAAGCGCCTGGGCCGCGGTCCCGGTCTACGCCCTGGTCCGCAAACCCCTGTTCGCCCTCTACATCGCCCTCGCCCTGGCCTCGGCCATGCTGGCCGGTTGGGGCTTTGTCCTTTTGGCTGTGTGAACCCGCGCTACCGCAGAATATGGGCCCAGGGGGAGACTTCGGTGTCCGCATCGACGGTGATTTCGATCAGGGCCGGGGCGTTGGCGGCCAGGGCCTGTTCCAGTACCGGCTTCAGGCCCGCCGGGCTGTCGGTCCGGTAGCCGGCAACGCCCTGGGCCTCGGCCAGCTTGAGGAAATCCAGCGGCGGCAGGTCGCAGGCGATGGTGCGGCCCTGGAAGCGGGTCATCTGGTCGCGGCGAATGTTGCCATACGCTTCGTTCTTGAACACCAGGGTCACCAGGTTGATGCCGTGCTGGGCCGCGGTCGACAGTTCCTGGGCGGCGAACATGAAGCCGCCGTCGCCGGTGATCACCACCACCGGCCGGTCGGGGCGGCCGACCTTGGCCCCCAGCGCGGTCGGCAGGGCGAAGCCGAGATTGCCCTGATAACCCGAGGTCAGATAGGTGCGGGGGCCATAGACCGGCCAGGCGAAATAGGAGGCGAACCCGGCCTGGCAGATATCCTTGACCAGGATGCCGTCGCGCGGCAGCACCTGGCGGATCGCGGCCAGGTAGTCGACATGGGGCTGCACGGCCGAAATCTTGTCCCAGGCCCTGGCCTCGGCCTCGCGGACCCGATCCGGCCCGTCCGGGTCGGGGCGGACCGTCCTGGCCACCGCATCGGCCAAGGCAGCGGCGCCGGCTGCGGCGTCGGCGACGATGCCGACATCGGGTTTCAGGCGCAGCATCTCTTCCGGGTCGATCTCGATGCGGATCAGCTTGCGCCCTTCGGCCAGCCGGTCGAAGCAGTCCATCATGCCGGTCCAGCGCATGCTCTGCATCTCGCAGCGCGAGCCGATCCCGATCAGCAGGTCGGTGTCACCCCACAGCTCCCAGGCACCGGCGCTGCCGATCCCCAGCTCATGGTCCTCGGCCACCACGCCGCGGCCGCTGCGCAGGGCGGTGACCGGCGCCCCCAGGGCCTGGGCCAGGGCCAGCACCTGGTCGCCGGCGTGCTGGGCGCCGGAGCCGACCATGATCATCGGCCGGCGGGCCGCCGCGATCAGCTTCACCGCATCGGCGATGGCGGTGTCGTCGGGGGCCGGCGGCTCGGGCAGTGGTGCCGGATCGCTGAAATCGACCGGCCCGGGCGCGGCCATGGTGTCCCAGCACATCTCCAGCGCCACCGGCCCGGGGCGGCCGGTCAGCATGTGACGAAAGGCGGTGTCGACCAGGGCCGGGGCATCGGCCGGCCGCGCCACCCGGTCGGCCCATTTGATGAAGGAGCGCAGGGTCGCGACCTGGTCCGGCAGTTCATGCAGATGGCCACGGCCGCGACCCAGGAACGGCGCCGGCATCTGGCCGGTCAGCAGCAGCACCGGGGCGTTGGTCGCGGTGGCGGTGCACAGCGCGGCGCCCGAGTTCAGCACCCCCGGTCCCGGCACCACCGAATAGACGCCAGGCCGCCCGGTCGCCTTGGCATAGCCGACCGCCATATAGCCGGCGGTCTGTTCGTGGCGCGGGCCGACCACCCGGACCCGGTCGCCGGCCTGTTGCAGGGCATCCATGATCGGATAGGTCTGCACCCCGGGCAGGGCAAATACCGTGTCAACGCCATGAGCCAGCACCGAGCGCACGATTGCTTCGCCGCCCGTCACCCGTTCCATCATTCGTTCCCCCCGCCATTCGGAAAACCGCCCCGCCGCGTTATCTTCCACGTGGCGGGGCCGGTCGGGCATGATATCGTGCCGACACCCCCGACAACCGACTGGCAATAGATAAAGGGAATGACGGCGATGAGCGTGACTATCTACCACAATCCCCGATGCAGCAAGTCGCGCCAGACCCTGAGCCTGTTGCGCGAACAGGGTGTCGAGCCAGAGATCGTCGAGTATCTCAACACGCCGCCCAGCGCCGCGGACCTTAAACGCATTCTCGACCTGCTCGGCCTGGAACCGCGTGAGCTGATGCGGCGCAAGGAGGCCGAGTACAAGGCCAACGGGCTGGACGATCCCGCCCTGGATCGGGACGCCTTGGTCGCGGCCATGGTCGCGCACCCGAAGCTGATCGAGCGCCCGATCGTGCTGGCCGGGGGCAAGGCCGCCCTGGGGCGCCCGCCCGAAAACGTGCTGGCTATCCTGGATTAAGGTATCCTCAGCCTTCCTGACGGCAATCAAACCCATTTGACGGACAAAACTGGAGAAATAGAAAAATGGCGGAAGCAGTCATCGTCTCGACAGCGCGGACCCCGATCGGCAAGGCCTATCGCGGCGCCTTCAACAATACCCACGGCGCCGATCTTGGCGCCCATGTGCTGAAGGCCGCGGTCGAGCGGGCCGGCGTCGCGCCAGACGAGGTCGAGGATGTGCTGATGGGTTGCGGCCTGCCCGAAGGCGCCACCGGCGGCAACATTGCCCGCCAGATTGCGGTCCGCGCCGGCCTGCCGGTGACCACCGGCGGCGCCACCATCAACCGCTTCTGTTCCAGCGGCATGCAGGCGATCGCCATGGCGGCCCAGCATGTGATCGTCGACGGCGCCCCGGTGATGGCGGCCGGCGGTCTGGATTCGCTGAGTCTGGTCCAGAACGAGCACATGAACCGCCACCATGCAGCCAATCCTTGGATCGTCGAGAACAAGCCCGAGATCTACTATTCGATGATCCAGACGGCGGAAGTTGTGGCCAAGCGCTATGGCATCAGCCGCGAGGCCCAGGACGAATACGGCCTGCAGAGCCAGTTGCGAACCGCGGCCGCCCAGCAGGCGGGGCGGCTGGACGACGAAATCGTGCCGATGACCACGGTCAAGATCGTCACCGACAAGGCGACGGGCGCGACCTCGGAGCAGGAGGTCACCCTGAGCCGTGACGAAGGCAACCGCCCGGACACCACGCTGGAGGGTCTGGCCTCGTTGCAGCCGGTGATGGGCGAGGACGCCTTCATCACCGCCGGCAATGCCAGCCAGCTTTCCGACGGCGCCTCGGCCTGCGTTGTGATGGACGCCAAGCTGGCCGAGCAGCGCAACATCGAGCCACTGGGCACGTTCCGTGGTTTGGCGATCGCCGGCTGCGAACCCGACGAGATGGGCATCGGCCCGGTCTACGCGGTGCCCAAACTGCTCAAGCGCCATGGCCTGACCGTGGACGATATCGACCTGTGGGAACTCAATGAGGCGTTTGCGGTGCAGGTGCTGTATTGCCGCGACAAGCTGGGCATCCCCAACGACAGGCTGAACGTCGACGGCGGCGCGATCTCGATCGGCCATCCCTATGGCATGAGCGGCGCCCGTGTGGTCGGCCATGCGCTGATCGAAGGCAAACGGCGCGGCGCCAAATACACCGTCTGCACCATGTGCATCGGTGGCGGCATGGGGGCCGCTGCCCTGTTCGAAATCGCTTGAGGGTGTTCCGCCCCGTGGCCGGGGTCCGCTAGCAGGCCGCTAGTCGGACTTCTGGCCGCGGGAGTCCATTTCGGCCTGCAACAACAGGGCCGCCGCCTCGGTGCGGTTGGACACATTCAACGCCCGCAGGATGTTGTTGACGTGGATCTTGACGGTGGCGTCCGAGATCCCCAACTCGCGGGCGATATGCTTGTTCGACCGGCCCTTGGCCAATTGCGACAGAACAGCTTTTTGCCGCGGTGTCAGCCGATCGAAAACCGCATTGTCGACATAGGAACTGACCGCCCGATCCGGCCGAGGCGCTACCTCGCGGTCATCGTCCAGGAATATCGGCGGCAGATAGACACCGCCGGACAGGACCAGGCGGAGCGCGTTCTCGATCACATCGCCGGATGAGGATTTCGGGATATAGCCGGCCGCGCCGAGCTTCAGGGCCCGCGACACATCGGCCTTGTCCTCGATTGCCGAGACCACGACCACCGGCGTATCCTCGCGCTTGGACTTAAGGATCCGCAGCGCATCGAACCCATCGAAGGACGGCATCATCAAATCGACCAGCGCCAATTCCAGCGGTTGACCATCGGCCACACAGGCCTCGATCTCGGCCATGGTTTCGGCCTCGACGATTTCCACCTCTGCGTCCAGCTTGACCAATGTCTGCGTGATCGCCTGCCGGTACAGCGGATGGTCTTCGATCACCAATATGCGCATTATTCTTGGTCCCCCGCCCCGGATAACACTGGCAAGAAAGTTAAGAGGCCGGCCAGCGGACCCAGATAGCTACCCACCATTATTTTTGTTGCCTCGCGAAGTTTCAACAAAATTATCGGAATATGAGCCTTTCGGGGCGGAATTCCCGAACTATTGAGAAATAATGGTGCCCAGTTGTCCTGGATTCTCCACTCGGATGCGGTCGGTGTGCCGAAAATAACTTCTTTGCAGATGTTCAGGACATCTCAAGAACGGCCGAACGACGGTTACCCTTCCGTTGCACGACCGGCGATGACCACCGCCTCGGTGCGATTGCGTGCGCCGATGCGCTTCATGATGTGATTGATATGCGCCTTTGTGGTGCTTTCCTCGTGCCCCAATCGCTTGGCGATCTCGCGATTGGACATTCCCTTGCACAACAAGGCGAGGACCTGCTTTTGCTTCTTGGTCAGATCGCCGATTCGAGCCGACCTGTTCCTGGCGGGCATCGCCTCCGCACAATGCCGATAGGCGGAAATCGGCAAGCAGGTGCCGCCGGCCGCAACCAGACGCGCCGACGCCACCAGGACCTCACTGCTGCTGTCGGTCGGGACAAACCCCTTGGCACCGGCATCTATCGCCGACCCCAGACACTCACCGCCATTGTTGGGGCATATAACGATGGCATCGACGTTGCGACCGCCATCGTGCAGTAGCGCCAGACTGTCCTGGCAACGGCACAGGTCCGGGGAGAAGCGGCGACCGCTGAGCACGACCAGGGGTGCCTTGTCAGGAACCTCGTCGAGACGGTCTTCGACCTCGGCCACCGAGCCGGCCTCGACCACGAGGAATTCACCGTCGAATTTCCGGAATGCGTGGCCCAAACCCTCGCGGTACAGGCGGCCATCGTCGATCACGAACACGGGTTTTACAGAAGCAGGGGCATCGCCCATGACTTGACAACTCCAACGACCGGTTTACGAGAACCGATTTCCATTCGTATTCAACTAATTATGGAATCAAAGTCTTGATTTTAGATTAACAAAAGCCGAATCCGAGGTCTTCATAGGGTTAACGCCGCATCCGCTATTAAACCAAAGTCGACTAAAATAACATACGACGCCACCGAAATTAGACCAATGTATAATAAATACAGTAGCATTTAGACAGTACAACAATGGTTTATTTTCCACCTTAACTACATATAATCACCTATTATCACAATTTATGTTGGAATACTGCAAATTTTCACAAAAGATTTACTTCCTTGGACTCTAATCTCTTCACAACCTTTCGCTTATTGTCCATCGGCGGACTTCGCCGCCGAACGTAGGAGAGCTTCAGCAATGGCGTTCGCGAAGTACTTTTCGGTAAGAAATTCACTGTTCCTGATTTTCGGAATGCTGATGACCCAAATTCTTTGGCTGGCGGGTAACCATGTCGTCGAAGACAGCCAGATCAGCGCCGACACGGAACTCGTCCTGCAGAGCAATAAAACCGCGGACCTGCTGCTGACCAGCGCCGGCAGCTGGGCGGTCGAACGCGGGGCAACCAATGCCGCTCTAAACTCCACTGAGCCGGTGACCGCGCACCTGCGTGAAATCATCGACGCCCGCCGTGGCGTCGCCGACCCGGCATTCCACGAGGCGATGCAGCGGCTTCGCGATGGCCCCGACTTTGAGGGCAGGGCAAAATTGCTTGACGCGACCATGGCGGCCTATGAAGCCATTGTGGCCCGTCGGCAGCAGGCGGATATGCAGCTTGCCAAGCCATTGGCCCAACGGGATGCGACCCTGCGCGACGGGTGGGTTCCGACCATGACCAATCTGATTATGACCAGTCAGGAGTTGCGCGCCGCGTCAAGGTTCGAAGTCGACGACGTGGCCACCTTGCTGGCCGACCATCAGGCCCTTAAACACGCCGTCTGGGTGATGAGCGAATATTCCGGTCGTGAACGTGCGGTCATCGGCGCGGTCCTGGCAACCGGGGCGCCACTTTCCGAGGCCCGCTTGAAGACCCTGTCCAATTTCCGTGGGCACCTGGAAGAAGCCTGGGCGCAAGTGGAAGGCTATGCCCGCGCCGACCACGCCAATCCGTTAGTGTTGGCCGAAGTGGACAAGGTACGCACGGTTTTCTTAGGTTCCTACCAAAGGATCCGCGAGGACATCTACGCCGCCGGAATCGCCGGCACTCGGTATCCCACGAACGCACCAACCTGGATTGACGAAGCGACCACCGCCATCAATACCTTGCTGGCACTCGGCGAGGCCGCCGGCCATGCGACATCCGCCGTCGCCCAACTGGCGCACGACGACGCCGCGTCTCACGTGTTCTCAGGCGCCCTCATATTCCTGATCGGTATCGCAATCGGTGGGGTGGGCCTATGGGTGGTTTGGTGGCGGGTCTCCAGGCCGATCCAGAACATGACCAACGCCATGGGCCGGTTGGCCGAAGGCGACCATGAAATCGACGTGCCCGCGTTGAACCGGTCGGACGAGGTCGGCGAAATGGCGCGATCGGTCCAGGTGTTCAAGGACAACGCGATCAAGGCCGAAGAGCTGGCGAAAGAAAAGGAAGAGGCCGAACAACGGGCCGCCGAAGAACGCGAACGGGCGGAACGGGAGCGTGTTGAAATCGAGCAGAAACGCCAGCAGGAACTGGAAGCCAAGTTGAGCGCGCAAGAGGAGGAACTGCACAAGGCCGAGGAGGAGCGCGCGCATGCGGCGGAGAAACAGCGCGTCCAGGAAGAGAACGCGCGCAAGGAAGCGGAAGAACAACGCCGTCAGGAAATGCTGGACCTGGCCAACCGGCTCGAGAGTTCGGTGAAATCCGTGGTCCAGAACGTGACCAATTCCGCCACCGACATGCGCTCGACCGCCGAAGCCATGGCCGGATCGGCGTCGGTGGCCAGCGGCAAGTCCATCGAGGCTTCAACTGCGACCGAGCAGGCAACGGCCAACGTCCAGACCGTGGCCGCGGCCGCCGAGGAACTGACCAGCTCGATCAGCGAGATCTCGCGTCAGGTCGGGGAAGCGGCGAACGTCTCGCGTCAGGCCGTGACCAAAGCGGAGCGGACCAACGATTTGGTCAAGAGCCTGGCCGAGGCCGCCAACAAGATCGGCGAGGTGGTCAACCTGATCAATACCATCGCCGGTCAGACCAACCTGCTGGCCCTGAACGCCACCATCGAGGCGGCCCGGGCCGGCGAAGCCGGCAAGGGCTTTGCCGTCGTGGCCTCGGAAGTCAAGAACCTGGCAACCCAGACCGCCAAGGCGACCGAGGAGATCGGCGCCCAGGTGACCTCGGTCCAGGAGGTGTCCGACGGAACCGTCCAGGCAATCCGGGAAATCTCGGAAACCATCGCCACCATCAACGAGGTTTCGACCTCGATCGCCGGCGCGGTGGAGGAACAGACCGCCGCCACCGGCGAGATCAGCCGCAACGTGCAGGAGGCCGCGACCGGCACCCAGCAGGTCAGCAGCAATATTGGCGAGGTTTCGGCTTCGGCCCAGGAAACCGGACAGGCTGCCGGTCAGGTGCTGAGTTCGGCCGAAGGATTGAGCCGGGAAGCGGAAACCCTGATGCGGGAGGTCGAGAACTTCCTGAACGAAATCAGGGCAGCGTAAACGTAAGAAACCCCTGTATGTCGCGTATTCGGGCCGAACCACCTGGTTCGGCCCTTTCTTTTGGCTTAACCAATTCCATCCGATCCAACATCGCCACGAATAACTATTTCGCAGTTTTGCAAAGGCTTCAAGACCGATAGCCGTTGTCACACCGGCGTTTTGCCAACCAATGCTTAAGACGTTTCTGATAATTCTCAATCATCCAGGACATGAAAACCGGGGGATTGCCCGGTCTTCATTGGCTGAATGATCGAGGAGTGGGTACGTGAAACTGATGAGACGATCTTCGAAAAACGTTTCGAAGCCGATCGGAGACAAGACCCCACCCGCCGGCTTCGACGTGAAGCAATTTCGCGTTGTGACTCTAGGCTGCCTCCTGGCGGTGACACTTGTGATCGCCGGCCTGGCGCTGAGCATGACCGCCAATTACCAGCAATTCCGCAGCGAGGCGGCAACCGTCCTGGTGAAGATGGATGCGGCGTCGAAGCTGAAGAGCGAATTGGGTTTCGGCGGCACGATCCATAGCTTCAAAGACTATGTCCTGCGACAGGAGCCCGAAGCGGCCAAACGGTTTGCCGGTGCTTTCGACCGCGCGCTGGAACAGGTCGACCGCTACGAAAACGCCGGCATCAACGAAGCGGAGATGGCTAGCCTTTCGGCGATCCGCCAACTACTCGGCCAATACGCCCGGGCATTGAAAGCCACCGAATTGAAGGCCGCCCAGGGCGTTTCGGATGCCACGGTCCTGGACAAAGTAGCAAACATCGACGACGGTCCGGCCTTGGCGGCGCTGGCGGCGTTCGATACCGAACTGGCTCGTTTGAGCGCGGCCTACGAGGAACGGTTTGTCGGTGACATCACCAACTCCGAGACTCGGTTCAAGTGGCTGTTGGGGCTGGCCTGGATTGCGGCCGCCGCCCTGTTCGCGGCGACATTCCATTACGTCGTGACCCGCATCGTCACACCGGTAAACGGCCTGGCTCAAGCGATGGATCGGTTGGCCGATGGCGACACCGGCATAGAACTCCCCGCCGACCCGGGCACCGCATTGGGCCGGATGGCAAAATCGGTTTCGGTCTTCAAGGACAATGCGAACCAGGTCGCGCGCCTGGACACAGCGCGGCGCGAAGCGGAAGCGCGGGCCGAGGCCGAGCGCCGCGAAAGGGAAGCAGCGGAACACCGCCTCGAAGAACAGCGGCAACAGGCAGACGAACAGTTGCAGGCCGCCAACCGAGAACGCGAACGCGCGGTTGAAGCGGAACGCATGAAAGCCGAGCAGCAGCCTGTCGAATCGGTCCAGGTGGCGCGCGATGCCGACAATGCCAAGCAGCACCAGGAATTGGTTGCCTTGGCGGATCGCTTCGAACACAGCGTGCGGTCCGTGATCGAAAAGCTGGGCACCGCGGCGGACCAAATGCGCAGCACCGCTGGCTTGATGTCGACCGCGGCGGCCAACGCCTCGACGCAATCCCAGACGGCGGCGTCCACCACCGAAAACGCCACCGCCAACGTGCAAAGCGTCGCCGCAGCAGCAGATCAGCTCAGTTCGTCGATCAACGATATTTCCCGCCAGGTCGGCGAGGCAGCCGAGGTTTCCCGGCAGGCGGTGATCAAGGCCGACGAAACCAACACCTTGGTCCAAAGCCTGGCCGACGCAGCCAGCAAGATCGGCGAGGTTGTCAATCTGATCAACGATATTGCCGGGCAGACCAACCTGCTGGCCTTGAACGCCACGATCGAAGCGGCCCGCGCCGGCGAGGCCGGCAAGGGGTTCGCGGTGGTGGCATCGGAAGTTAAGAACCTGGCCACCCAGACCGCCAAGGCCACCGAAGACATCTCGGCCCAGGTCGCATCGGTTCAGGAGGTTTCGAACGGAACCGTTTCCGCGATCCAGGAGATTGCCGACACCATTGGCAGCATCAACGATGTCTCAACCTCGATTGCCAGCGCCGTGCAGGAGCAAAGTTCGGCGACCCATGCAATCAGTAGCAATGTGCAACAGGCGGCCGACGGCACGCTTCAGGCTGGAACCAGCATCGGTGAGGTTTCCAAATCGGCCCAGGAAACCGGTCAGGCCGCCGACCAAGTCCTACACTCGGCCGAATCGCTGAGCGAACAGGCCGAAGTGTTGATGCGCGAGGTGCAGAGTTTCCTTGGGGAAATCCGCGCCGCCTGACGGGTGTCGGACTACAGAACCTTGCCGGGGTTCATGATCCCGGTGGGGTCGATGGCAGCCTTGACGCGTTGCATCAGGTCCATTTCTACATCGGATTTATAGTGGCGGGCTTCGCCTCGGCGCAGCCGGCCGATCCCGTGCTCGGCGCTGATCGAACCGCCCAGGCCGACCGCGATGTCATGGACAATGCGATTGACTTCCGGCGTCAGGGCGAGAAAGGCCGCCTTGTTCATGCCGACCGGTTGGGCCGGGTTGTAGTGCATGTTGCCGTCACCCAGATGACCGAAGCCCAACGGTCGGATACCGGGATAAGCCGCCACCAAAGCCGCATCGGCACGCCGCAGAAATTCCGGCACCTTGGAGACCGGCACCGAGATATCGTGCTTGATGCTGCCACCTTCCGGGTTCTGGGCCAACGCCAAATCCTCGCGCAGACGCCACAGGCTGGCGGCCTGGGACTGACTGGCAGCCAGCACCGCGTCGCGCACCCAGCCGGCGTCCATGGCTTCGGCCAGCACGGCCTCAACCTGCTCCCGCAAGGCGCCGTCCGGTGACTGGCCGCCGCATTCCATGAGAATGTACCAGGGGTGCTTTTCGGCCAACGGGTCGGCATTGCCCTCTACATGGTCGAGCACCAAATCCAACCCGAATCTCGGGATCAACTCAAACACGCTGAGCGCTTCGCCCAGTCTCTCGCGGGCAAAGTTCAGCAGCGAGAGCGCAGTATCCGGACTATCTGTCGCGGCGAACACCGTCTGCATGTCACGCGGCCGGGGGAACAGTTTCAGGACTGCCGCGGTGATGATCCCCAACGTGCCCTCGGCCCCGATGAACAACTGCTTCAGGTCGTATCCGGTATTGTCCTTTCGCAGGGTCTTGAGCCCGTCCCAAATGCGGCCATCGGGCAAAACCACCTCCAGCCCCAGTACCAGGGCCCGCGCGTTTCCGTAGCGGACGACATGCACGCCGCCGGCATTGGTCGAAAGGTTGCCGCCGATGCGGCAGGTCCCCTCAGCCCCCAGGCTCAAGGGAAACAACCGGTCGGCTTCGGCCGCGGCGGCTTGGATTTCGGCCAGAATGCAGCCCGCCTCGACGGTCATGGTGTCGTTGATCGGATCGACTTCGCGGATTCGGGTCATCCGGTTCAGGGACAACAGGATCTCGTCACCGCTGTCATGGGGAATGCCCGCCCCGGTCAAGCCGGTGTTGCCGCTTTGCGGCACAATCGCGGTCTTGGTTTCGGCACAGATCCTGACCACGTCCGCAACCTCGGCGCTGGTCGCGGGTCGCACCACGGCCCGGGCCTGACCGACATAGTTGTCGCGCCACGACACCAGATAAGGCGCCATATCGTCAGCATCGGTGAGGATGCCGGCCGGGCCGACCACGGCGGCGACGCGCGCCACGACCGGATCGGCGGAATTCATACCCTGGTCTGTCATGGCGGGGAGTTTAGCCGTTGGCGGGATCGGAACAAGCCGATTTGCTCGCGGCCGTTTGAATTGCGCGCCAGATCCGTTCCGGGGTCGCCGGCATGTCGACATGTTCGACCCCCAGCGGTGCCAGGGCATCGACGATCGCATTGATTACCGCTGCCGGCGCCCCAATGGTACCGATCTCGCCAGCCCCCTTCATGCCCAATGGATTGTTGGCCGTTGGCAGTTCGACGATTGCCTGGCGCAGGTTCGGAACGTAGTCCGCCCGCGGCAGGGCGTAGTCCATCAGCGACCCCGAGACCGGTTGTGCGGTGTCGGGATCGAAAACACTGTCTTCATACAGAGCCTGGCCAATGCCCTGCACGATCCCGCCCTGGATTTGACCGTCAACAATGGTTCGGTCCAGAACACGTCCGACATCATCGACGGCGACAAAATCAAGCAGTTTCACCGCGCCGGTTTCGGGATCGACCTCGACCTCGCAGACGTAGGTCCCATTGGGGAAACTGGCATGTTCGCCAGCGAAATCCGCGGCCCCGGCGCAACCGCCGGCAAGCATGGGATCGTCGGGCCGGCTGTCGCACCTGAGCGCCAGGTCAAAGATAGAAATCACACGGTCGGTGCCGGCGATGTGGAACGCGCCCTGGCGATAGTCGATATCAACCACCGCCGCTTCCAGCACATGGGCCGCGAGGTCTTTGCCTCGCTCCAGCGCCCGGTCGGTGGCGGCGGCAATTGTCGTGGCCGAAATCGGCAGCCCCGCCGAACCGCCGGTACCGCCCCCCTTGGCCAGCCGCGCCGTATCCCCCTGGACCAAGTGGACTCTGGACCGATCGATTTCCAGGCGGTCCGCCACCAGCGTGGCAAAGGCGCTTTCATGGCCTTGGCCGGATGACTGGCTGCCGGTGGCAACCAAAACCCGCCCGTCACCGGTGACCGTGACTTCAGCCCGGTCATCGGGGAAACCACCGGTCGCGTGAACATAGGACGCGAACCCAAACCCCCGGCGCCGCCCCTTGCGTTCGCTGGCCGCCCGCCGTTCGGCAAAGCCAGCGCGGCCAGCAATGTCCAGGGCCCGGTCCTGGACCGCGGCGAAATCGCCGCAATCGATCACGGTTCCCGAAACCGTGCGGTAGGGCATGGCGTCCTGCGGGATGAAATTGCGGCGTCGCAGCTCGGCCGGATCGATGCCCAGTTCGCGCGCCGCCTTGTCGATCAGCCGCTCCAAAAGATGGATCGCTTCCGGCTTGCCGGCACCACGATAAGCGTCGATCGGCACGGTATTGCTGAACACCCCGCGCACCCGGCAATAGGCCTGCGGCAACGTGTAGATTCCACCCAGCACCTTGGTGAACCCATTGGTCGGGTTCAGCGCGCCCAACATGCTGAGATAGGCCCCAAGATTGGCGTTTGCCCGGATCCGCAGCGCCAGGAACCGCCCGGCTTCGTCCAAGGCGAGTTCGGCATCCGACACCATATCGCGGGATTGGGCATCGCTGACAAACGCCTCCGAACGGTCGGCCACCCATTTCACCGGGCGCCCCAACCGGCGGGCCGCGATCATCACCAGGACCTGTTCCGGATAGGGCACCAGCTTCATGCCGAAACTGCCGCCGACATCACCGGTTACCACCCGCAACATTGCCGGATCACAGTGCAGTACGTGTTGGGCGAAATAGCGTTGCAGCATGTGCACGCCTTGAGACGGCGTGTACAGGGTCAAACCGCCGCTGACCGCGTCGAAGTCGCCAACCGCACCGCGAGTTTCCACCGGAACGATGGCCTGACGGTTGTTGCGGGCGGTCAGGCGGCAGACATGGTTCGCCGCCGCGATGGCGTCATCGACGGCGCGCGAATCGCCAATCTCCCAATCGAAACAGGTATTGCCGGCAGCCTGGGGCCAGACCAGAGGTGCATCCGGCGCGATTGCCGCCGTAATGTCGGCCACCACCGGCAGGTCGGTAAAATCGATATCGACGGCTTCCGCCGCGTCGCGCGCCTGGTCCACGGTCTCGGCCACGATCAGGGCCAGTGGTTCACCGACATGTCGGACCCGGTCTGTCGCCAGCACCGGCCGGTCCGGCGAAATCAAAGGCGTGCCGTCGCGACTGACCACAGGCACCATGCCGGGCAGGCTTCCGATGCCTTCCGCGTCGAGCTCCGCCCCGGTCAGGATTGTCAGCACTCCGGGGTGGGATAGGGCCTGTTCTGCCTGCAACCCGGCTATCCGGGCATGGGCGACCGGAGAGCGCAGAACAACGGCATGGGCCGCGCCCGGCAGGTTCAAATCCTCAATGAACCGGCCCCGGCCCTGCAGCAAGCGATCGTCTTCCAAACGCCCGGCCGCCGCCGGATGATCCCCCAGGGACATGTGCCATTACTCGTCTCGGCCGGCCCGACAAACTGGTTCAGCCAGGCCGGGCGTCTGGCCGCGGCAAGTTCGGGCACAGGATCATATCTTCCGATCACCGTGTTTGATCCCGCCGCTGACCGGTCTTTGGTGTCTTAGTTTCCGCCCCGAAAGTCGCGGATCGCGCCCTTCAGGTCAATTTGTTGTCAACCGTCCTGGGTGGACAATCGGGCGATTTCGTCTTTTATGATGAGCTTTTGTTTCTTCAAATCGTGGATTTTAATGTCGTCTGGCGCCGGCCTTTGCATTTCGAACTGAAGAGCTTCCTCGAGTTGACGATGCTTCTCCGTAAGCTGGCCGATATGCGCTTCGCTGCTCATCCGAATAGTCCTCCAATCGCTGCGATGGTCAGAGATTACTTACGCTTCCACGGGTCCGCAAACCATCCGCCGAACCGGGACCCATTGTAGCACTTGGTGGCAAAAAGCGCAGCAACAAGACGGATTTTTTGCAAGATCGGCCCTGCCCTGCGTCATGCGGTTAAAACAGCTGTGCGATCTCGGCCCCTGCCGTGTCGCCGAACGCCGCGGCGAACAGGACACCAAGGTCGGATACGTCCTCGGAGCCCAGTTTTCGGCCCGTAACGGCGCAGTAGAGTTTGACGTTTTCGGCCGCGTCGCGGGGTTGCTGCGACGGTTCGAAGGTGCCGACACCGTCCCGCGGCATGCTATTGAACAACAGCAACTGTTCGATGCGTTCGGCCTGAAGTTCGCATTCGCGAACCACCCGCCTCAGATCCTCCGCCACGTGGTGCGGCTCAGGGCGCAATTCGGTCTTCAGACGCTGGCGCAAGGTGCGAAGGGTTTCCACCACCTCGCCATGCCAGGTCAACGACGCGGTCAGCGCCGCATCGATTTCATCGGCCTCGAACTGGCCCCGCCCGCTTGCCGCGACCCAGCAGCAAAAGAGCAGCAGATTGACGTCCAGTCCCAGACGCTGCTGCAGGCCCAGGCAGGCCGCCTCGACCCCGTCACGCGCATACAGCCGGACCGAATAATCCCAGAATTCGTTGGGCGGAAAGGTGCGTGGGTTGAATACGCTCATATTGGCTGACCGGCGTTGCGAAGGGTTGGTGGATAGGCTCTTCTCACAATGCGGCGGAAAATGCTACATTTACATGGAGCGATTTTCAAACCACGGACAGTTTGGGGGACAATGGACGAGGATTTGGACCAGCTCGATACCGAGGAACTGGAAGCCCAGTTGATCGAGGTTCGCACCCAGCACAGCGACTTGGACGCGGCGATCGCCGCGTTGCTGGAGGGGGGATCGTTTGATCCCTTGCGCATTCAACGCCTGAAAAAACAGAAACTGGCGCTGAAAGACCAGATCGCCCGCCTGGAAAGCGCGTTGTTGCCGAATATCATAGCTTGAACGATTTCCCGGCGAACGCAGTCAATCGTTGGATTTGAGGCTTGTCTTGTGCTGGTACATCGCCTTGTCGGCATTGGCCAGCGCCTCGACCGGGTGTTCGCCGGGCTTCAACGGATAAACACCGCGCGCCACGCTTAAGGGGATTTGCTGGCCTTCCCAGTTCAGGGGCTTGGCCCGGATCGCCTCGGCCAGCTGCTCGGACTTGAGCAACGCTGTTGCTTCGTCGGCCTCGGCCAGGATGACCCCGAATTCGTCACCACCCAGGCGCCCGACATAATCCGACGAGCGGGTGTTTTCCACCAGGGTTTCGGCGACCTGGACCAGGGCCGCGTCGCCGGCGGCATGGCCGTAGCTGTCGTTGATCTCTTTCAGGCCGTTGGCGTCCAGGAAGGCCAGGCTCCACTGCGAACCATAGCGTTCCGCGTGGCTGATCACCCGGGTCAGCTCATGCACGAAAGCCCGGCGGTTGGGCACCGGGGTCAACGGGTCCAAATTGGCCAGGCGCTCCAGTTCGCCAAGCCGCTCCTGGGCCCGGCTGAACTGGCGCCGCAACGTTTCGACCTCTTCCATCAAGGTCATGATCGCGGCCCGCACCTTAGGTGTCAGTTCGGCCTCGGGGATTCCCATCACCGAGGTGGTGTCCTGGATGGAGCGCGTCTCGTAGGCCGGCGCAGACTCCTGCTGCCGACCCGAAACCGGGCTGGTTCGGGAAACTTCGGTTACAGGTCTGGACTGAGTGATTCTCATGCAACGCCTGCCGGCCAGCCGGTCATCCGGCGAAAACCGATTCTCCTACTTTGCGCGCACCGGGAAGCGGGCTGCTTTCGGCCCATCATCGCACCGGAACAGTTAACAAAACACTGACTTACGGCGGCCGGCGTTCTGGAAGGGAAAATGTCCTTCGGACAGTTCCGCAGCAAGTCCTTGCCGGCGGCAGCCGCGTGCCTATAATCGCGCCTTTTTCGGCAACAGGGAACGCAAAATGGAACAGCCAAACGCCGTTGTCGGCATCGTCATGGGCAGCCAGTCGGATTGGGGCGCCATGCGTCATGCGGCAGCCACGCTGGAAAAGCTGGGCATCGCCCATGAGGTGCGGGTCATGTCGGCGCACCGTACGCCGGACCGGGTCGAGGCTTTTGCCACCGGCGCCAGGGACCGGGGCATGAAAGTGATCATCGCCGGCGCCGGCATGGCGGCCGCCCTGCCCGGTGTGATCGCCGCCAAAACGGCACTGCCGGTGCTGGGCGTACCGATGGAGGGCAAGGTTTCCAGCCTGGACAGCATCCTGTCGATGGTCCAGATGCCCGCCGGTATTCCGGTCGGCACCGTCGCCCTCGGCCGGTCGGGTGCGATCAATGCGGCGTTGCTGGCGGCGGCAATCCTGGCGGTCGGCGACCCCAAGGTCGCCGAATCCCTGGACCGGTTCCGCGCCGACCAGAGCGCCCAGGTCCCGGAGTTCCCCAGCGACGAATGATCGAACTTCAGGGTCTGGCCCGTAAATCGCCTATAGCGATTTACGGTAAGCCTGTTCCGTCCCGCTCCCCCTCCCAACCACCCATTGATGGTACCCTGGTGGGTGGTTGGGAGGGGGAGCGGGACGGAACAGCCACTGTCGAATCAGACTTTCAGGTCAACGCCGGCCGCGCCAGGCGGCCGGTTGCGGCCGTTTGGCCGCCAGAAACTGCGGCCACCGACCGGTACGCTTGGCCAACGCGCCGCGTGCCTTCTGGATCTTCATGATGTCGGCGATGCGGCGATCGAGGAAGGCCCAGGTCGCGGCATAGTCGTCCGAATGATCTTCGAGCCAATAGAGCTGGGTGGCGCTGAACACCGCCCCCAACATGGCCCGCTTGGTGTAGAAATTGAAATCGGTCGAGGTGTCACCGACCGCATGCCAGATCTCGTCGACCGTGGCGTAGAGCAGCTTCAGTCCCAGGGGCATATTCAACGGCAGGGCCAGGGCGCCCAGGGCACGGCTCAACGCCTCACGGTGTTCGGCGTGCTGCAGGACGCGGCATTTGACGGCCGACGCGATCCGGTCCCGGATGCGCATCGCCGCCAGATCCATCGCCTCGAGGTCTTGGACCATCAGTCGATCGGCTTCGGTCAGGAAAAACGCCATCAGGTCGCGGCTGCCGCTGGGGAAGGCGCGCATCGCCAGAGCGGGGTCCAGGCCGGCATCGGCGGCGGCCTGGGTCAGAACCCGGTCGGTCCAACCGTCAAACGGGATATGCGGCAAGGCCGCATCAAGCAGTTGCCGTCTTTCCTCGACCAGCAGGATCTTGCTCAACTTTGGCCTCCTTCCGCCTCGCGCTCTTCGGCATAGTGCTTGGCCTCGCTGCTGAATATCAACTGGCCGAGGTCTTTCATCCGCTGGGGGTACAGGATGCCGTCCAGATGGTCGCATTCGTGCTGTACCACGCGGGCATGCAGGCCAGTGACTTCGGCGGCCAGCGGTTCGCCTGCCAAACTGGTTGCACTGTAGGCCACCCTGGCATACCGGGGCACCAGGCCGCGCAGGCCGGGCACCGACAGGCAGCCTTCCCAGGCTTCGTCCATGTCCTGGCCGATCGGTTCCACCACCGGATTGATCAGAATCGTCAGGCTGGCCGATGCCTCGCCCTGGTCACCGGGTGGGCGGAACACCACAACCCGCAACGGCACATGCACCTGGGGCGCCGCCAGGCCCAGGCCATCCGCGTCGACCATGGTTTCCACCATGTCGCGGACCAGAACTCGGATTTCCGGGGCCGTCGGGTCGCCAACCGGGTCCGCCTTGCGGCGCAAAACCGGGTGTCCCATTCGGGCTATCTTAAGAATCGCCATGACAGTAATATGGCCATCGGCCCGCGGGCGGTAAAGCGGCAAAAAGCTTGCTTTTCCCTTGAGGGGGGCGGCTGGCTGTGTTATCTAGCGCGACCGGTCGCCACAGGCCACTGAACGATCTCATTCGTCGAACATGGAGCAAAACGGAACCGTGCAGGTATTCGTACGCGATAACAACGTCGATCAAGCGCTGCGCGCACTGAAGAAGAAGATGCAGCGCGAAGGCATTTTCCGGGAAATGAAGCTGCGCCGCTCTTACGAGAAGCCGTCCGAGCGTCGTGCCCGCCAGAAAGCCGAGGCCGTCCGCCGCGCCCGCAAGCTGGCCCGCAAGCGCGCCCAACGCGAAGGCGCGCGCTGACCCCCGTCTGAGCCGTCCGGCCGTTACCGGCCGAAACTGTTCACGCCACCCCTGATCGAGATTCGGTTCCGGGCCGCGCTACGCCGCGGCCCGTGGCGTTTGTCATTCGCCGCGGGTTCAGCCGCCACCGGCATATTCGAACGACACCTTGACCTTGGTCCGATCGGCGGCCCGCCTCTCCTTGGCGGCCGACGACCGCGAACTTCAAGGTTGCGCCCGCCGCCCCCGCCAGCGAGGATGTGCCGGCATTCCGGGATGCCCGGTCCGCACCCCGCACTGTGACGCCGCAGCGGCATAGGCGCGGTTACGGATCGTCAAGCAGTTTTGCGTATACAAAAAATCCGGCAACCAGGGTAGACAGGACGATGCCCATCACTTGGCGAAAAACCATGGCGATCGACGGCAGCAAGATCGACGAAGATCACCGCCACCTGATCGAGATCATCAACCAGTTCGAAATCGACGCCGCCGACGGGGCCGGCACGGAGACCGTGACCGACACGCTGAATGCCCTGCGCTATTACGCCAAGATGCATTTCCGGCGCGAAGAGGCGCTGCAGAAGCTGGTGCAATACCCTTATGGCGACGCCCATCACCACGAACACACCGACCTGATCAAGTCGCTGCAGAAGACCATCGACGCGGCCAATTCGGAAGCCGAGGACGCGGCCAAACGATCGGTGCAACAAACCGCCAACCTGCTGCGCAGCTGGCTGCTGGACCATATCCTGCAAAGCGATGTCCGCATGCGCCCCTTCGTCGAAGCCATGCAAACCCACGCCGCCCGCCTGAAGAACATCAAGGACTGCGCCGACCACGACGATATCTGGCAATTGGCGGACGGTTAGGGGTTCGGGGACTGGACTTCCCCCCCTTCTACCGACGTCGCTATCCCCGTCGCAACTGACCAGCACTCAAGCTTTCCGACCTATTCGCCCTGTTTCAACTCCGCTACCATAGCTACCGAAATCGATTTGAAGGGCGGCGCGTGGTGGCAGGTTTTAACATTGCGGAGATCGCCGCGGAGCTGTTGGCGGCGCTGGATGGGGTGCGGCAGGTCGACTGCCTGTCGGCGCGGCACGACGGCTACGACCTTGAGGCGGCCTATGGGGTGGCGGACGCGGTGACGGCGCTGCGGGTCGGGCGCGGCGAGGCGGTGCGGGGCTTGAAGATCGGCTTCACCAACCGGCAAATCTGGGAGGAATACCAAGTCTTCGCACCGATCTTCGCCCCGGTCTACGACACCACGCTTAACGACCCGGGCACCCCGATCGAGGCCGCGAATTTCTGCGAGCCGCGGCTGGAGCCGGAGATTTACTTCATCCTGTCGGCGCGGCCGAACGACACCATGTCGGATGCCGAACTGCTGGGCTGCTGCTCCCATTACGGCCACGGCATCGAAATCGTGCAGTCACTGTTCGCCGACTGGCGCTTCGCCGCCGCCGACACGGTCGCCGGCTTCGGGCTGCACGGCGCCTATCTCCGGGGCGCCGGCGTCGCCGTGCCGGCCGACGCCGCCGGCCGCGAGCGCCTGGCCGCGGCCTTGCGGAGCTTCGCCCTCGACCTGATCCGGGACGGTACGCCGGTCGAAACCGGCCGGGCCGAAAACATCCTGGGCCACGGGCCGCTTGAGGCGCTGCGCCACCTGGCCCGGGTCCAAGCGACCCAGGCCGCCGGCACCCGCCTCGCCCCCGGCCAGTTGGTCACCACCGGCACCGTCACCGCCGCCTACCCCATCGCCCCCGGCCAGACCTGGCACACGGCGTTGGAAGGTCTCGACCTGCCGGGGCTTGAGTTGGCGGTCTGTTGACCTGACCCCGGCTTCCGCAGAGCTCGCGCACCAAATACGCGGTGTTCACGTATTTTTCATCAACCGTTGATTAGATGTCGCCATGCGGCGGGAAACCAAGGAAAAGTTGGACCGGCTGTGGCGGCGCCGGAAGTACAAGGAGATCGCCGGGGTGACTGCGGTCGGCCTGGTCGGTCTTTACATCGTCCTGTGGTTCACCCTGCCGGCGCCGGTCGCGGACCGCAGTACCGCCTACGGCGAGGTGACCAACTGGACCCGTGCCCAGAACCAAACCGGCCGCCCGGTCCTTTACCTCTCCGCCACTCTCGAGAACGGCACGCCGGTCACGATCATCCAATCCACCGCCCGGGCACCGCGCAAGGGCGACCGGATCAAGATAACCAAGCTGGTCCTGAAAGATGGACGTGTGCGCTACCGCTGGGTGGAATGACATCGCCTGCTTGCGGGCCGCCGGTGTCAGCCGGCATGGTCGCATCACGCCATGAAGCTTTCCGGCGGCACCCAGGTTTCCGGCATGTGGTGGTTGGCCCAGCGGCAAATTTGCTGCAACACCGGCAGCAGGTCCCGTCCCTTGTCGGTCAGCACATGTTCGTATCGTGGCGGCCGCCGCTGGTACAGGCGCCGCTCGATCAGGCCGTTGGCGGCCATCGTGGCCAACCGGTTGGTCAGGATGTTGGTGGTGATGCGCTCCGGCGACTCGAGAAATTCGGAAAAGCGGGTCTTGCCGTTCACCAAATCGCGCACGATGACCAACGTCCAGCGGTCACCGACCAGTTCCATGGTGGTTGCGATCGGGCAAAGGCTGCGAGGGGCAAGGTCGGGGTTCATGGTCGGCATCGGGGATCCGGTATCAGATATCGGGTATCAGAAACCGGAACCGCCCGGTCCAGGACCCAATGCATCGCGACAAAGGCATTATTGCCACCTCCCCCACTTGCGTTTCCACAATCGCCGAACCCAACCGATCCGGCACCACGCTCCAAATGTTGATCCCTGATCCCTGATCCCTGATCCCTGATCCCTGATCCCTGATCCCTGATCC
>CAYFNG010000021.1:0-48904 GCA_964344385.1 uncultured Sneathiellales bacterium | reverse complement strand
GCCAAGTGCAAAAACAAAACATGCCGTGCAAAACCCAACCACGCAAAGGTCTCCATGGTGAGGAGGGCGAAGCCCGTCTCGAACCATGTGACAGGCTCGCCAGTCACCACCCGCCCCGTGCTATACTCGACCCCGACAAGCAAGACCGTGAGGAGGCGGCATGGATCTTTCGTTGGTGATGGCGCTAATCGCCGCCGTTCTGGCGCTGGTGGCGGTGGCCGTGCTGCTGCGCGGGCGGTCGGATCCGGTGCTCAAGGCCCGGGCCGACCAGTTGGCCGAACGGGTCGAGAACCTGCTGGCGGCCCAGAACCAATTGGTCGGGCAGCTCAGCCAGATGGCCGAGGGCAATGCCGCGACCCAGGCGCAGCTGACCAAGACCGTGCAGGACCGCATCGACGGCCTGGCCAAGCAGTTGGGCGACGGCCTCAAGGATTCATCGACCAAGACCGCCAAGACCCTGGGCGAGTTGCACACACGGCTGAACGTCATCGACGAGGCCCAGAAGAACCTGACCGAACTGTCGGGCCAGGTGGTGGGATTGCAGGACATCCTGGCCAACAAACAGGCCCGCGGTGCCTTCGGCGAGATCCAGCTGGCCGATCTGGTGCGCAATGCCCTGCCGCCATCGGCCTATCAGTTCCAGGCGCCGATCGGCGACAACCGGCGGGCCGATTGCCTGGTCAAGCTGCCCAACCCGCCGGGCCCGATCGTGATCGATGCCAAGTTCACCCTGGAGAGCTACGAGGCGTTGCAGGCGGCCGAGACCGAGGCCGACAAGACCGCCGCCCGGCGGGCCTTCGCCAAGGCGATCCAGGAGCACATCAAGAATATTTCCGAGCGCTATATCGTGCCCGGCGAGACCGCCGAATCGGCGCTGATGTTCATCCCCTCGGAGGCCGTTTATGCCGAACTGCACGCCAATTTCCGCGACCTGGTCGAGCGCAGCCATACCGCCCGGGTGTGGATCGTCTCGCCGACCACGCTGTGGGCCACCCTGCATACGGTGCGGGCGGTGCTGAAGGACGTGCGCATGCGCGAACAGGCCGGGGTCATCCAGCACCAGGTCGGGCTGCTGCTCCAGGACGTCCGGCGCATCGACGATCGGGTCGGCAACCTGCAGCGCCATTTCGGCCAGGCCGAAGCCGATATCCGCCAGATCCGCACCTCGACCGACAAGGTGACGGCCCGCGGCGAACGTATCAGCGAGGTCGAACTGGAGGAACCGGACGCGGCCGAACCGGTGGTCTTGGAACGGCCCAAAGTAGTGGGGTAGGAGACGGCGTATGACGGCACGTGAGGATTGGGCGTCGCTGAGCGCCGGGGACCTGTTCGCGCATCAGCAGGCGGCATGGACGACACAACGCGACCATGTCGCCGCCAATTCCGGATTATATCAGGCCCTGTGGGACGGTGTGCAGCCGCCGGCCGATCTGCGCGATCTGGCCGATCTGCCGCTTTCCGACAAGGCGCAGTTGCGCCTGGCCCAGGAGCGATGCCCGCCCTTCGGCGACTATCTCTGCGCCGCGCCGGAGGCGGTCAACCGGCTGCATCGCACCTCGGGCACCACCGGCCAGGCGATGAACCTGGCGCTGTCGGCCCGGGACGCCGAATTGACCGAAATCGTCGGCGCCCGTTGCCAGGCTGCGGCCGGGCTGGGGCCGGGCCATACCGTGGTGCACTGCCTGAACTATCAGATGTGGATGGGCGGGCTGACCGACCACATGACCCTGGAACGCACCGGCGCCACGGTGATCCCGTTCGGGGTCGGCGGCACCGAGTTGCTGATCCGCACCATCCGCGAACTGTGGGTCACCGCGATCTCCTGCACCCCGTCCTATCCGGCGGTGATCGAGCGGGTGCTGGCGGAGCGCTTCCCCGGCCTGAAACCCGCCGATCTCGGCCTCAGACTGGGGCTGTTCGGCGGCGAGCCGGGCCTGGACGACCCGGCGCTCAGGCAGCGGATCCGCGACGTCTGGGGGATGGAACCGCGCAACGCCAATTACGGGGTCAGCGACGTCTTCTGCAATTTCGCCAGCCAGTGCGAAGCGGACGACCGGCTGCACTACATGGCCGCCGACCTGCTCTATCCGGAACTGATCGACCCGGAAACCGCCGCGCCGGTCGCGCTGGCCGATGGCCAGACCGGCGAGTTGGTGCTGACTCATCTGGCCCGGGACTGCCAGCCCCTGGTGCGGTTCCGCACCGGCGACATCATCGCCGTCGACAACACCGAACCCTGCCGCTGCGGCCGCGCCGGCTTCCGCTTCCGGGTGGTCGGGCGCAGCGACGACATGGTCGTGGTCCGCGGCCTCAACCTGTTTCCGACCATGGTCGCCGCCGTGGTCAACGGCTTTGACGAACTGTCAGGCGATTACCGCATTACCCTCGATCACGCCCCGCCCTATGATGTGCTGCCGCTGGCGGTCGAACTGGCCAAGGGGGCAGCCGCCGATGCCGGGCTGGCGACCCGGGTCGAGGCGGCCGTCAAGAGCGCCCTGGGCGCGGCGGCGCGGGTGAGCCTGCGCCCGGCCGGCAGTTTCCCGGTGACCGAGGGCAAGACCAAGCGTGTGGAAAGGACGTACCAATGAGCGATTTCACCTACCCCACCGTGACCAGCATGGTGAACGACAATGGCGTCCGGACCATCGCCCTGAACCGGCCCGACAGCCTGAACGCCATGAACCGGCAGTTGATCGACGACGTCGCGCGGGCCTTCGACGATGCCAATGCCGACCGCGCCACCAGGGTGATCATCTTCACCGGCACCGGGCGCGCCTTCTGTGCCGGCGACGACCGCCACGAACATGTGCACCCGGCGGACGAGGCCGAGGCGCGGGTGCTGGTCGACGCTATCCAACGGGCCACGGTGGCGATCGTCCTGGGTGCCAAGCCGGTGGTCGGCGCGATCAACGGCTGGGCCGTGGGCGGCGGCTTCGAATGGGCGATCAACTGCGACTTCCCGATCTGGGGCGAAAGCGCCAAGGGCTTTTTCCCTGAGGTCTCGCTGAACCTGTTCGTCACCGGCGCCGTCACCTCGCTGCTGCCGGCCCTGGTCGGCCTGAACAAGGCCCGCGAGATGCTGCTGCTGGGCGACCGCTACGGTGCCGCCGAACTCCAGGAACTGGGCGTGGCCTGGCGGGTGGTGCCCGATGACCGGTTGATGGACGAGGCGCACCACGTGGCCAACCGGCTGAGCGAGTTGCCGACGCTCGCGGTGCGGGCGATGAAGCGGGTGCTGAACCAATCGGCGTCCGTCGACCTGGTCCGGGCCCTGCACCTGGAAACCGACGCCACCGTCGCCGGCTTCCTGGACCCGGAAACCACCGAACGGCTCAAGCAGTTCTGAGCCCGGCCATGTACCGCCTCGGGGATGTGGTGACCGTCAACGACCGCATGCAGCAGGGCTATGCCTATGAGATCGTGGTGCCGCCGGGGCGGGATTTCACGGTTGGCTTCGAACCCCATGTCACCCCGGCCGAAATGCTGCACCTGGGCGTGTTCGAGGGCAAATACTGCACCGATTGTGGCGGCGAACTGCCGCCCGAGTGGCTGGCGGATGCACGCCTGGCCGACCGGCCCGACCCCAGCCTCAACTGTTTCGGGGTCAAGAGCCGCAAACCGCTCTCCTATTGGCGGGACAAGGGTTGGATCATCGGCCCCGACCCCAGGGGCTGGTTCCAATGGTATTGGCGCTACTGGCTGGGGCGGCGGCTGCCCGAGGTCGACGCGGTCCAGGTCAAGCGCTGGCGCGCCTTCGCCCGCCATGCTGGCCAAATCCGCAAGAACTGCCTTCCCGGCGACCTGACCTGCCGCCCGCGCCAGCGCCAGGCCCTGCTACAATGGGCCCATGACCCGTTTATCTGAGGTGATGGCGCGATTGGCGGGGGCTCGCATGGACAGGCAACGACGCCACCGGTCACCCCCACCCCATCCCTCCCCCATCAAGGGGGAGGGGGCCAAGGGATCGCCCGCAAATCATCATTCCCTCCCCCCTGGAGGGGGAGGGTTAGGGTGGGGGGGATGGCGGCCAACCCTCCGTCGTTCACTGTATTTGATGGGGTTGGCGGTTTTAGCAGCCCTTGCCTTGAGCCAGCCCGGCCAGGCGGCGCCGCTGCCCAACTGCCCCGGCGGCGACGGTGCGCCCTTCCCCGACCACGCCGCGCCGGGCGCGCCGCCCAATACATTCGTCTGGCGCGATATCGGGCCCTTGGCGGATGCGCGGTGCGGCATCACGGCGCCAGTCAAGCTGGTCGTCGCCATGGCAGCCGGGTTCCGACATGTCGGCACGGCCGACGACCTCGCGGCACGCCTCGGGGCGATCTCAACCACCGCGGGCTTGCGCTACTGGTCGACCACCGATGGCAAGTGGCGGGAACTGGTCGAAGCGGCCTATGCGGTGGAGGCCCAAGACCACGACCGGCGCCGCCGCGATTTCACGCCCGAGGAATTGGCCCCCGGCGTCACCCGGTATTTCGCGCAGCGCGATACCCGTTCCTCGGGCACCAACATCTATGCCCTGACCGTGACCCGAGCCGATCCAGACCATTTCTGGTTCGAGATCGTCAATGCCAGCCCGATCAGAATGATCCTGGCCATCCTGTTCGAACCCGGCGCGCTGGTCTCGCGCCACTTTTTCAGCCGCGCCGACGGCGCGCATTGGTCCTATTACGGGCTGTCGAAGGCGGCGGACGGGCTGTTCCTGGGTTCCGCCAACTCCTACCTCAACCGCGCCGACGCGTTCTACCGGTTCCTGACCGGCCGCCCCGCCGATCAGGGCCCGCCGCTGGCACCGTAGCAAGCCTTAAAACTTGCGGCGGGCCTTCAGGGCGGCGGTCAGGGTGCCGTCGTCGAGATAGTCGAGCTCACCACCGACCGGGACACCGTGGGCCAGGCGCGAAACCTCGACATCGGCTTCGGCCAGTCGGTCGGTGATGTAATGGGCGGTGGTTTGACCGTCGACCGTGGCGTTGGTCGCCAGGATGATTTCGGTCACCTCCGCCGCGCCGGCGCGGCGCACCAGGCCATCGATGTTGAGGTCCTCGGGCCCGATGCCGTCCAGGGCCGATAGCGTCCCGCCCAGCACGTGATAGCGGCCACGGAAGGCGGCGGCCCGCTCCAGGGCCCAGAGATCGCCGACCTCCTCGACCACGCAGATCAGGCTGGCATCCCGCCGGGGATCGCTGCAGACCGCACAGGGGTCGCGGCTGTCGAGATTGCCGCAGGTGCCGCAGGGCATCACGGTATCGGCGGCCACCGCCAGCGCGTTGGCCAGCGGTGTCAGCAGGCTGTCCTTGCGCTTGATCAGGTGCAGCGCCGCCCGCCGAGCCGAACGCGGCCCCAGACCCGGCAGTTTGGCCAACAGCTTGATCAGGGTATCGATTTCGGGACCGATCATGGCAGGTCCGCGCGGGCGGTGAGATTCCCCCCCACCCCAACCCTCCCCCTCCGGGGGGGAGGGGGCGATGCGGCATCCGTGCATCTCCCTCCCCCCCGGAGGGGGAGGGTTGGGGTGGGGGGGATGGTGATAGCGCTTGAGTTTTCGGGCCTCGGACAGCGTCCCGCCTCGTCCTTCGAGACGGGCTCCGCCCGCCTCAGAATGAGGCTCAGACACGGCCCGCGCCGATCCCTCCTCATGGTGGTGAGGAGCCGCGCACGCGGCGTCTCGAACCAGGTGACGGGTGCAGGCACCGGAGCGGTCTCAGAACGGCATCTTGAAGCCAGGCGGCAACGGCAGGCCGCCGGTGAGTTTGGACATCTGGTCGGCGACATGGGTTTCGATACGGGCCTTGGCGTCGTTGTGGGCGGCGAGGATCAGGTCCTCCAACACTTCGGTATCGTCCGGATCGACCAGCTTCGGATCCAGGTGCAGGCCGCGCATCTCGTGTTTGCCGTTCAGGGTCACCTGGACCATGCCGCCACCGGCGCTCCCCGTGACCTCGAAATTCGCCAGGCTTTCCTGCATCTCGGCCATCTTGGCCTGCATTTCCTGGGCCTGCTTCATCATCTGCCCGAGATTCTTCATGTTCCGTCCTTTTCGTTGTCGCCGCCCGCCGGCCGTACATCGACGATCTCGGCGCCGGGGAAAGCATCCAGCACCGCCTTGACTTGGGGATGGTCGGCCGCTTCGGCAAACATGTCCGCCCGCTTGGCATCCGCCTGCTGGCGCAGGGTCGGTTCGCCCGCCTCGCGTGAGATTGCCACCACCCACCGGCTGCCGGTGATCGTACCCAGCGCTTCCGCCAGCTTGCCCGCCAGGTCCGGCCTGGCGTGGTCGCCGGGGCGGAACTCGATCCGGCCCGGCTCGAACCGGACCAGATGGACGTCGTTCTTCAGGGCCGCGTGCAGGATCATCTCGCCATGGCTGGCCAGCAGTTCGGCGGTATCGGCGAAACTCCCCGGCAGCGGGACCGCGGCTTGCGCCCTGGGCTCCGGGTCCGGTGCCGGTGCCGGTTCGGGCGCCGGCGCGGCCATGGATTGGGAATTGACCAGCGCAGCCTGCGGCCCGGGATCGTTCGGCGGCTGTGACGGCGGTGGGGCTGGCGGCGGTGACGGCCGATCGCCCTGGCGCTCCATCTTGCGCACCAGATCGGCCGGCGAGGGCAGATCGGCGGCATAGGCCAACCGCACCAGGACCATCTCGGCGGCCGCCAGCGGTGACGGCGCCGTACGGGTTTCCTGCAGGCCCTTCAACAACATCTGCCAGGTCCGCGCCAGCACCGGCATGGCCAGTTTCTCGGCCATTTCCAGGCCACGTTCGCGCTCGTCCTCGGGCAGGCCGGTGTCATCGGCAATACCCGGCGTCGCCTTCAACCGGGTCAGCCAGTGGGTCACCTCCAGCAGGTCTTGCAGGACCACGGCCGGGTCGGCGCCGGCGTTGTACTGGTCGCGCAGACCGCCAAGGGCCGACGCGATATCGCCGGCCATCAGCTTGTCGAACAGCTCGAAGATGCGGCTGCGGTCGGCCAGGCCCAGCATATCGCGGACCTGTTCCAGGCCGACCGTGCCGCTGCCATGGGCAATGGCCTGGTCGAGCAGTGACAGCCCGTCGCGCACCGAGCCTTCCGCCGCCCGGGCGATCAGCCCCAGCGCCGCCGGCTCGACCGTGGCGCCCTCGCGTTCTGAAATGTCCCGGAAATGCGCCTCCAACTCGGCCACCGGCACCCGCCGCAGGTCGAAGCGCTGGCAGCGTGACAGCACCGTCACCGGCACCTTCCGGACCTCGGTGGTGGCGAAGATGAACTTGGCGTGGGGCGGCGGTTCCTCCAGCGTCTTGAGCAGCGCGTTGAAGGCGCTGGTCGACAGCATGTGGACTTCGTCGATGATATAGACCTTGAACCGGGCCGATACCGGCAGGTAACGCACCCCGTCGATCAGGTCGCGGATCCCGTCGACGCCGGTGCGGCTGGCGGCATCCATTTCCAGCACGTCGACATGGCGATCCTCGGAGATCGCCCGGCACGGGTCACAGACATCGCAGGGTTCGACGGTCGGGCCGCCCTGGCCGTCGGCGCCGACACAATTCAGCATGCGGGCGATGATCCGGGCGGTGGTGGTCTTGCCGACCCCGCGGACACCGGTCAGGATGATCGCCTGCGGCACCCGGGCGGCCTGGATCGCATTGCTCAGCGTCCGGACCAGGGCGTCCTGGCCGATCAGATCGGCGAATCGCGACGGTCGGTATTTGCGGGCCAGCACCACATAGGGCGAGGCGCCGGCTTCACCGCCTCCCCGTTCGGTGTTTTCCTGGCTTTCGTCCGGCATCGCCGCCCTGAACCCTTGTTTTGGTTTTCTGCCCAGAGCCGGAAAGTCACTGACCCATCCCGCTCCCCGAAAATGCGCGGTTGGCACATTTTCGGCCAGTTATTCAGGTGGGAGACCGCGTGCGACCCAGACCGAACCTCGTTACGGCTGCTTCCTTCCGGACCTGACCGGGTTGGCGAGTGGTCCGTCCGCGACGGCCTCCCGGGGCCACTATATCAGCTATTCCGGCGCTGCTTGCAAGCGACTCTGTCGCAAGCCCCATTGCCTCGCCGATCCGGCTGTGTCAGGCTCCGCCGCTATCCCCATCCGACCGCGAGGATCGACATGCCGGAACCGATCGTCTTCACCGCCAGCCCCCTGGACCGGGCCGGAGATCGCCGCCAGGACAAAGCCTGGCTGGCGGCCCTATTGGACGATCCCAACACCCGGTTCCTGCCGCTGTGGCAGCTCAAGGTTCTGATCGACCTTCAGGGTGAAGGGGGCGCGGCCATAGCCTGGGCCAACCGCGAGACCCTGGGGGATTATGTGCGGGACGAGGCGGTGACCGTGTTCCTGGGCCTGGAGGATGACCGGGCCCATTTTGCTGTCGCCATCGAAGAGGACGGCAACCCGGCGAAGAGCGGCCGCCTGGCCGGCGGCGGCAAGTTTATCGACGTGCGCTCGATCGCTCCCAACCTGTCGGTCGGCGACGCCGCGATCCTGGCCCAGGCGCGGTCGATGACCGATTGGCACTTGCGGCACCGGTTCTGCGCCGCCTGCGGCGCCCCGACGACCATGCACGAGGCCGGCTATTCGCGGCGTTGCACCGAAACGGACTGCGCCGCGCAACATTTCCCGCGCACCGATCCGGTGGTGATCATGCTGGTGGTCGACGGCGACCGCTGCCTGCTGGGCCGGCAACCGCACTTCGCAGCCAACGCCTACTCCGCCCTGGCCGGGTTCGTCGAACCGGGCGAGAGCATCGAGGAGGCGGTGCGGCGCGAGGTCGCCGAAGAGGCCGGCATCACGGTCGGTCAGGTGGCTTACGTCGCCTCCCAGCCCTGGCCCTTCCCGTCATCGCTGATGATTGGCTGCCAGGCGGAAGCGCTGGACAGCACCATCAATATCGATGCCGACGAGTTGGAGGACGCGCGTTGGTTCGATCGCGACCAGATACGCGAGATGGCCGGCAATTGGCGCTCGCCCGAGGGCCTGAGACTGCCGCCGCCCTTGGCCATTGCCCATCAATTGGTGTTGGATTGGATGGGGATGCGGTAAAGGAGGTCAAAGGCAAATGGAACCAGCCACATCTCTCAAAATGCCGCTCGTGCGGCTCCTCACCATGCGGTGGGGGGGGGAGCGATAGGAAAATCGCCTGCAGAGAGAGCCCCATCCTGAGGATGACCGTGAGGCCCGTCTCGAAGGACGAGGCGGGCCGCCCAGGCGCCGCCCCGTCACCCCTCAACTCAATGATGGAAGCGGTAGGCGTTGGCCGGGTAGACGCCGAGGATCTTCAGCTTAGTGGCGAAGTACTGCAGCTCCTCCAAGGCCCGCTCGACGTTCTTGTGGGCCGCATGCCCCTCCAGTTCCACATAAAACTGGGCCACGGTGAAACGGTCGTCGGTAATGTAGCTTTCCAGCTTGACCACGTTGACCCCGTTGGTGGCAAAGCCGCCCAATGCCTTGTACAGCGCCGCCGGCACCGACCGCACTTGAAAAATCAGGCTGGTGATCGCCGGTCCGTCATTGGGGTCGGGTTCGGACGGGCGCCGGGCCAGCAGCACCATCCGGGTGGTGTTGCCGATCACGTCCTCGATGCGGCTGCGTAGGCTTTCCAGGCCATAGATCTCACCAGCCAGTGACGAGGCGATCGCAGCCACTTTGGGATCGGCCAGTTCCGCCACCTCATGGGCCGCGCCGGCGGTGTCCAGGACCACCCTGGCCTGCAAGCCCAGTTCGCGGATCAGGCCGCGGCATTGCGACAGCGCCTGTTCGTGACTGCGGACCTCCTTCAATTCCTCCAGCTTGGCGCCGGGAACCGCCAGCAGGTGATGCTGGACCTTGTGAAAGTGCTCGCCGACGATATAGAGGCCGGACTCCGGCAACAGGTGGTGCACGTCGGCAACCCGGCCGCCGAGGGAATTTTCGATCGGGATCATCGCCAACCCCGCGCCGCCTTCGCGCACCTCGGCGAAGGCGTCGGCAAAGGTGTTGCACGACAGAGGGTTCATTTCCGGTTTGGCTTCGCGGCAGGACAGGTGCGAATAGGCGCCGGGCCGGCCCTGGAAGGCGATCGTGTTCTCTGGCGTGGCGGCGTCGGACATCGTCGGTTTCCGTTGCTTTGTCAGGGTGTTGCGAACAATTCGCGGACCCGTTTCAGGTCGGCCGGAGTATCGACACCCAGGGGGACCGTGTCAACGAGAGCCGCATCGATCCGCATACCGGCCTCCAGGGCGCGCAACTGCTCCAGCCTTTCGCGGATTTCCAGCGGGCTCTGCGCCAGGCCAACGAAGCGGCCCAGCGCCGGCCGGCGATAGGCGTAAATCCCGATATGGTGCCACAGCGGCCCCTCGCCGGACGGGGCCGGGCTGCGAGTGAAATAAAGGGCGCGACCCATGGTTTCATTCGGCGCCAGTGACAACACCGCCTTGACTGCGTTGGGATCTTCCCGTTCTGCGGGATCCCAGGTCTCGGCCACCAGGGTCGCGATGTCGACCGCCGGATCGCCAAGCGGCACCAGCACCGCCTTGAGCGCCGCCGGATCAAGGGCAGGCAAATCACCCTGCAGGTTGACCACCACGTCATGGGCGCCGCCCGGGTCGCGGGCTTCCACCGCCGCGTGGATGCGATCGGAACCGGTCGGCAGGTTGGGATCGGTCATTTCAGCGTCGCCGCCGGCCGCCGTCACAGCCTCGGCGATCTCTGGATCACCGCAGGCGACCAACACCGGGCCGATATCGGCTTCGACCGCCCGGCGCCAAACCTGCACGATCATCGGCTGGCCACCGATCGCGACCAGCGGCTTGCCGGGCAGCCGGGTCGAGGCCAGCCGTGCGGGTATCACGACGATCGGATTCACGGGGTCTACGGTGCTCCTTTGACTAGCGGCCGGGTCGCCGCCTTTATACGGGTTGCGAAGCGCCGGGGAAAGCCGCTATACCGTGCCCTCGTCGGCAGGCCACGGAGGTTGCGCCATGAAGATCACCAACATTGCCAGGTTTCTCGGTGCCGCGGTACTGAGCATCATTTTCGCCATTGCCCTGCAAGTGGCCGGCGATATCGTCATCGCGCCGCAAATTGCCATGACCGAAGCGGTCGAGGACGCTGACTCTAAGGATAGCGAGCCGAGCGAAGAACAGACAAGCAGCGAAGCTTCAACCGAAGAAGCCTCCAGCCCGACCACGGAGCAACCGGCGGAACCCCAGGAAACCGCGGCATCCGAACCGGCGGCTGCGGAACCGGCAAAAACCGAGGAGCCCGCCAAATCCGAGGAACCGGCGGTCCAACCACCAGCAGCTGAGCCTCCGGCCGCACCGGCCGCAGCTTCCGCCCTGGCCGCACTGCTGGCCGCCGCCGATGACGGCGCCGGCAAGAAGGTGGCCAAGAAGTGCGTCGCCTGCCACACCTTCGACAAGGGTGGGCGTGCCAAGGTCGGTCCCAATCTTTGGGAGATCGTCGGTCGCGACAAGGCGTCGATCTCGAACTACCGGTATTCCAAGTCCCTGGCCGAACTCGGTGGCCAATGGACCTTCGAGGACCTTGACGCCTACATCACCGATCCGCGGGAATTCGCGCCGAAGAACAAGATGACCTTCAAGGGTATCAGGAAGGCCGAGGATCGCGCCGACCTGCTCCTCTACCTGCGGAGCTTAAGCGACAATCCGGCGGCCCTGCCGCAATGAGCGGCGATGCCACGGCCTGCACCGACGAGTTCATTGAATTCGCCGGGCGGCTGGCCGACGCGGCCGGGGCGGTCGTGCGCCGCTATTTCCGCACGCCGATCGGTTTCGATACCAAACCGGACGCGAGCCCGGTGACGATCGCCGACCGGGAGGCCGAACAGGCAATGCGCGAACTGATCACCGCGGCCTATCCCGACCATGGCATTTCGGGCGAGGAGCACGGTTACGACCAGACCGGCGCCGACTATGTCTGGTTCCTGGACCCGATCGACGGCACCAGGGGGTTCCTGACCGGACAGCCGATGTTCGGCGTTCTGATCGCCCTCACCCATCGTGGCGTGCCCATCCTGGGGGTGATCGACCAACCGATCCTGCGCGAGCGCTGGTTGGGTGCCCGTGGCCGAGGCACCACCTTCAACGGCGACAGCGCGCGGACCCGCGGTTGCCCGGATCTGATCCACGCCGCGCTCTACACCTATGATCCGGCAACCTTCAAGGGGGTTGAGCGGGTCACCTATGACCAGCTTGAGGCACAGACCGCGCTGCACCGCTACACTGCCGATTGCTACGCCTACGGGCTGTTGGCCAGCGGCTTTGTCGACATCGTGGTGGAAAGCGAACTGGCCCCCCACGACTTCGCCGCCCTGGTGCCGGTGATCGAGGAAGCCGGCGGCACCGTCACCGATTGGCAGGGCGCCCCCCTGACCACCGCCAGCGATGGCCACCTTTTGGCTGCGGGCGACGCCGGCCTGCACGCCAAGGCGTTAGCTGTGTTGCAGGGCAACCCATGATTCGCACTTTTCAAGACACTATTTTTACTTGTGCAACAACACTTTTTTCGGGCAAATAAAAGGGGACGTTGAATGAACGGCCGTTGAGGCTGATTGCTAGCTTCGGAATGTTGCAGATGCGTTTGTTGTCGAGCTTGATCCTGGCCCTGCCTCTAACCTTGGCATCCATCGCAGATGCACAAGAGTTGGGGCGAGAGTGGAATAGTATTTCAAAGTATCGATTTAATATTGAAGTGATTATGCCCCACATCGTCAATGGAACCGAACGTTACTACCAAGCTCAGACGCCGAATTACGGAAATATTCTTGTCGGCTCCTTTACCGGTAGCGGACTGGATCCGGCCAAGGGTTTAATAGTGCTTCACGAGTTGGAGCCCGGTTATCATTTTTTGTACGAACAAGACCTCAAAGGCTATGTCAGGAAAACAAGAAAGGGCGAAACGGTAAACTTTTCTTCCGAAAGCAGCACCTCGAATAGCATTGGATATGTGAAATATGTGCTTTATGCGACCGCGAGTGTGGAGTGTGTCGGATTCCAGCAATATGCCGGTGTGACCGGATCGGATACCGGTGGCGGGCTGGGAACCAAATCCATTCTCGGGTTTTATTGTGCACCAAATGAAACCTCCCTTTCCCCGGACATGGCCGAACAGGTCGTACGGTCCCTTCGCTGGATAAGGTGAACATAACCGCCCGTTGCCCCTAATTTCTGTCCAAGAGATGGGGTTTCGAAAATAGCCGGCGATCGCGGCCCACTTCCAACTACCCACGCACCGTAGCTTCGACCGCAACGCGAGAATATCCTAAAAGGATTGCACACACTTTTTACTTGTATTTCCGCCGCTTTTCGGGAATTCTGGAGAGTGCCAACGGTAAAGTCGGAAATCCCTCCTTTGCCTTGAAAACGGAAAGATCACACGTGTATCGGTTTCTTGTTCTTAGTCTTCTCCTGCCGCTGTTGGCGGCCACGGCACCCCAAGCCGCAACCCAGGAAATGGGTCGAGAATGGGTCACGATTTCCAAGGAACAGTTCAAAGTCGAGATGGCGACGCCCCATATCTCTGACGGTGTTGAACGCTACCACCGGGCACAAACACCCAATTATGGATACGTCTATGTCGGATCATGGACCGGCCTCGGCCACGGGGCGGCCGAGGCACTGGTCATCGCTCGGGAATTGCCGCCCAACTATTACATTCGGTTTAAAAAGGACCTTGAGGAGTTCATTCGCGGTACGGAAGACGGCAAAACGATTGCCTTCAAGACCGAACACGCCAGTTCCAACCGCCTAGGCCGGATCGAATACGTGCTGTATTCCGCCGGAGCCGCCGAATGTACCGGTTTCCACCAGTATTTTGGCAGGTTGGGAGCAGGCTCCCACAGGGGCGTCGGCACCAAGTCAATGATCGGATATTACTGCGCCCCGGAAAACAGCGCCCTTACGCAGGAGACCGCTGAGCAGGTCGTGCGATCGTTGCGTTGGAAGGATTGAGGTTGGCCGGAATGCGTTGCGTGGTTTGCCTGATCCGGCAATGGCATCCTTGGGCTTGGATCCGTAGCCAGTTACCGATACGCACGCTGGTCTGCCTGGCTGCCGCGCTCCTTTTAACGGCCTGTGAGACAGATCGGGTGGCGACCGAACAGAGGCTGGTACGTTTCATCGCCGAGGTCGCTTTCGGGCAAAGCCCCGGACTTGACAACGACCAAGCGCCTTTGAGGCTCTGGACCGAGCCCGTCCATGTACGGCTTATCGGGGTCGAGGCCGAGACCTTTCGCGAGCCCGTAAGGGAAGTCATGAAACAGGTCGAGGAGTTGACTGCGGTCCGGGTCACGATTTCAGACACCGCAACCGTTGAAGACAATTTCACCGTCGAGTTTGTGCCGGAACCCGAGCATTTGGTGAACGGGGAAGCCGCCCCCTGTTCAGCGTCAGTGAGTTACCGCGACAATGCCATCACTTCGGTCCATGTTAGGATCAGCATCGCGGATCGGACACGGATCAAAAGGTGTATTGCTCATGAGATCGCCCACGGATTTGGTCTGCGCGGCCATTCCGGGATTGTCAGGTCGATCCTGAGCCCGTTTCACCAGGAGGAGAGTTTGACGGAGTGGGACCAGCTTGCATTGCGGGTCGTCTACAGTGGCAGCTTGTTCCCCGGGACCAAGAAAGTGAGGGCGTTGCCATCGATCTCATACAGGGTAAAAAGACACTTGGCGAAAAGACCGTCGCTCGTGTCGAACTGATCTGCCAGTAAAACCGGGTCTACCCGGTATTGCTCTCGGCCGCAGAGAAGAGTGGCATTACGTGCCGGACGGTGCGGATCAGGTCGTTCCGCTGGAACGGTTTCCGCAGGACATGCAGATTGGGCAGCGCGATGCCCATCTTTTCGATCGCTTCATCGGTGTAGCCGGTCATCAATATGATTTGGGCGGACGGGTTGTGTTCGGTGATCCAGCCGGCCAGGTCAGCGCCGTTGGTTTGGCCCGGCATGACGATATCGGTGACCAGCAGATCGACCGGGCCGACTTCGCCCGCGACCAGTTTCGCTTTGTCGCCATCTTTCGCCTGGTGAACCGAAAAGCCCTCCTGTTCCAGAAAACCGTTGATCACGTCGAGGACGACCGGTTCGTCTTCGACCACCAACGCGACGATCTCGGGCTGGTTCAAAGGCCGCACCGTGGCGTCGGTTCGCCGGCCGCGGCCGGTACCCGCGACACCGCCGGCGCTGGGCAGATAGAGCGACACCGTGGTTCCCAGACCCAGTTGCGACTGGATGTCGATGTAACCGCCCAGTTGACTGACAAAGCCATAGACCATGCTGAGGCCAAGGCCGGTACCCTGGCCGACCTCCTTGGTGGTGAAGAACGGATCCAGGGCCCGGGCCCGCACCTCCCGCGACATGCCGACACCCTGGTCGACAACCGCGATCTGGATATATTGCCCCGGCGCCACCTCGCCGGTTCGCGCGCCGCCGAAATCGGCGTCCAGCCAAGCGTCACGAAGCTGGACGGAAATCGTGCCACCATCGGGCATGGCATCGCGGGCATTGGTCACCAGATTAACAATGGCGCTTTGCAGCTTGCTGATATCAGCAATTGCCATCCTCTCGTCGATCCCGCCGTCGAACACCAGGTCGATCCCTTCGCCCAACGCCGGTTGCAGCATGTTCACCGCCTGGGCCGTCGCTTCGCGAATATCCACCACCGACCGGGTCAGCAATTGCTGCCCGACATAGGACAACATGCTTTGGGTCAGTTCACCGCCGCGATAGACGATGTCCAACAATGCATCGATCCGCTTTTCGCCGTCGCTATCCGGCCGGACATGCCCCCGGATCAGCTCTAGATTGCCCGACACAGCCATGAACAGGTTGTTGAATTCATGGGCGACGCCACCGGTCATCTGGCCTAGGGCCTCCATCTTCTGGGCAGCCGCATATTTAAGCTCCATGGTACGGCGGTCGGTAATGTCGAGGACGGTTCCCGCCATGACGTCCCCTTCTTCGTCCACCAGCGATCCCAAAAAGTGCACGATGCGCTCCTCGCCGCTGGGGCGGACTATGCGGCATTCGGTGTCCAGCGCCTGCTTGTTGGCAAAGGCCTTCCGCACCTCGTCGACCACACGCTCCCGATCGTCATGGTGAAGGCTGTTCACGAACCGTTTTGCGTTAGGCTCAAACTCGCCCGGCTTGTACCCGAAAATGCGATAGTGCTCGTCGGACCACACGGCGATGCCGGTGCTGTTGTTGAATGACCAACTGCCCAGACTGGCAATCGATTGCGCCGCCCTTAGGCTCGCCTCGTTGCGCCGCAAATCGGCCTCGGCACGGCGATGCTCAATCAGTTCCCCGATCCGGGCGGCGATATCGTCGATCAGGTCGCGATGCTCCGGATGAAGTGAAACGGTGCCTGGCAGTGGCTGATCGTCAAAGCAAAAGACCTCCACTTCGCCGACGCGCTGTTGGTTGACGACGATCGCGCTGGCCTGCCGCCATTCGGTTTCACGAAAATCAGCCGTCGCAAAGGTATCTCCCTCAAGGGTGATGCGGGCGCAGACCAAGGTGGGGGAATCCCACGCTGCCGGCAACACCTGGACCACGGCCTGCAGGCTCTCGTTGACGGACAAATCCTCCCGCCCGAGGATCTGGGAAATCCGGTACAGCCCGGTCAGTTCCTTGACCCGCCGGCCCAATTCGCTGGTTCGCTCCTCGACCCGCCGTTCAAGGGAATCGCGTGAGTGGCGCAGCGCCGCGGTCGCGCGATCGACCCTCAACCGCAGGGTTCGGTTCCAAAATACGGTCCCGATCACCACGAGCAGAAGCAAAATACCGGCGCCTGAGACAAGGGTTAGCCATTGCCGGCGCTGCCCCGCTTCGACCCGTGCCGGATCGTGGATCAGAGCCTGCGCATCGAACTCACTCGTAAGCATGCCGGCATCGGCCATGGCCTGGTGCATGCGTTGCCAACGGCCTGGGTTGATATGTCCCAACTGAATGACCCGATGCAGGGTTAAATCCGCGACCTGCTTGGCCTGAAAGCGATTGAAACCCTGCAGGTCCTCGATGGCGAAACTGCGCGGCAGTTCCCGGGTGATGCGGTCGGCGACCTGATCTTGGTTGGTCAGCGCAAAGTGCCAGCCCTGCATACTGGCATCGAGGAACTTCTTGACCAGTTCGGGCTGCTCCTCGATCAAACGGTCGGTCGCGAAGATCGAATCTCCATAGAAATCGACACCATAGCTGGACGGCTTCAATAGACTGATTGCCAAGCCCTCGTTACGGGCCCGCCAGACCGCCGTCAGGACATAGCCGGCATAGGCGTCGATCGACCCGCCTTTCAACAGATTAAAGGGGCGTCTGCGGATATGTCCGATAACCCCGGTCAAGCGCGAAATGTCGATCCCCTCCGCCTTTAGGACCGCATGTAGTTCCAGATCGGGGAAGTCGTTGATGTTGCGGTAAACGCGCAGGCCCAACAGATCGGCGGGCGAACTGACCCCGGCTGCTTGGCGCGAGAAGATGGCAACCGGGCTTTGCTGGAACACCGATGCCACCACTTTCAGCGGCAAGCCTCGGTCGCGGGCCAGGATGATGTCGGCCGCCCCGATCCCGAAATGGGCACGGCCACGCGCCACCTCGTCCAGCGGATCGAGTACCGTATTCCCTCCGACGATACCCGAACGGACTTCGACATCCAGGCCTGCGGCTTCGTAGTATCCCAGCCACTGCGCCGCATAATATCCAGCGAACTGGAATTGGTGGTCCCAGCGTAGTTGTAGGACGACCTTTTGACTCGCCTGGACTGCAAAATTAAACGCCGCACAAAGAGAAACAGTGAATACAAAAAGTTGTGTTTTCCGTGCCTTATTACTCATAAGATCACTGTCCCCGAGTGGAAAGATACGGCCTTCCCACTAAGCCCTTATTATAGCCAATTTTGGCCTACTTTGGAATCATACCAACTGTCTATTTGCGCGTTACTTTGTAAATTGACGCAAGCCTGTCGGCGCCCCATCTTTCCGGTGTCACGACTGCGCGATTTTCCCGTTCAGGGGGTTGCGCGGTGCCCGCAGATCGCCAAAATCCTAAGCCACGCTGGAATTCTCCCGATTTGCCACGATAAAGGGTTCGACCATGCGACGTTGCGCCGCCATCCTTCTCACCCTCGGGCTTGGTCTTGCCGGTCCCACCGCCCTCGCCGACCCGGCCACCAAGGTCGTGCACGGCCTCTCGCTGCTCGACAACCTCAAATATCCCGCCGATTTCAAGCAGTTGGACTACGTCAATCCGGACGCACCGAAGGGTGGGCTGGTGCGCCGCTTCTCGATCGGCAGTTTCGACAGCTTCAATCCCTTCATCATCAAGGGCGATTCCGCACCCGGTATAGGGTTCGTCTTCGAAACCCTGATGACCTCGCCGATGGACGATATCTCGTCCGAATACGGCCTGATCGCGGAAAGCGTCGAAGTACCCGAGGATTTGAGTTGGGTCGCCTATCGCCTGCGACCCGAGGCGAAGTTCCACGACGGCAGTCCGATCACGGTCGAGGACGTGATCTTTTCCTTCAACATACTGAAGACCAAAGGCGCGCCCCATTACCGGTTCTACTACGCCAATGTCGAAAGCGTGGAAAAGACCGGCGAGCGCACCGTAACCTTCCGGTTTTCCGGCCCGCCCAACCGTGAACTGCCGCAGATCGTGGGGCAGTTGGCTGTGCTGCCAAAAGCCTATTGGGAGACGCGTGACTTTTCCAAGACCACCTTGGAACGCCCGTTGGGCTCAGGCCCCTACCGGATCGGCGACTTCGAACCCGGCCGCTCGATCACCTATGAACGGGTCGCCGACTATTGGGGCAAGGACCTGCCGATCAATCGCGGCCGATTCAACTTCGACCAGATCCGCTACGACATGTATCGCGACGGCACCGTCGCCATGGAGGCGTTCAAGGCCGGTGGCTATGATTTCCGGGTCGAGAATTCGGCCAAGCGCTGGGCCACCGGCTATCAATTCAAGGCCGTGAACGAAAACCTAGTCAAGGTCGAGGAGATCCCGCACGGTCGCCCCACCGGCATGCAGGCCTTTGTCATGAACACCAGGAAGAGCCCGTTCAGCAATCGCCTGTTCCGCCAGGCACTGGCCTATGCCTATGACTTCCAATGGTCGCGCAAGACCCTGTTCTATGGCCAGTACCACCAGCCAGCCAGCTACTTCTCCAACTCCGACCTGGCATCGTCCGGCCTGCCATCGGCTGCCGAACTCGAAATCCTGGAACCCTATCGCGGCCGTATTCCCGAGGAGGTCTTCACCAAGGAATACCAGCCACCAAAGACCGACGGATCGGGCAATATCCGCAAGAATCTGCGCCAAGCCGCGAAGCTGATGAAGGCGGCCGGCTTCCAGGTCAAGGACAAGAAGCTGGTCGACCCAGCGACCGGCCAGCCGGTGGAGATCGAGTTCCTCTACGCCCAGCCCAGTTCCGAACGCCTGCTGGCGCCAATCGCCAAGAACCTGGAACGCCTCGGCATCGCCGCCCGGCTGCGCATGGTCGACAGCGCCCAGTACGCCAACCGGGCCAGAGAGTTCGACTTCGACATCATCACCATCTCGTTCGGCCAGTCGGAATCGCCGGGCAATGAGCAGCGCGACTATTGGGGGTCCGAGGCCGCCGACAGGCCGGGCAGCCGCAACTACATCGGCATCAAGGACCCGGTTGTCGACGAACTGATCGAAAAGCTGGTCGCGGCGCCCGATCGCAAGACCCTGATCACGGTCACGCGGGCGCTGGACCGGGTCCTGCTGTGGGGCCATTACGTGATCCCGCAACTGATCAGCAAGACCGAACGCATCGCCTATTGGAACAAGTTCGGCCGTGCGCCGATACAGCCGAAATACGGCGTCGACTTCACCGCCTGGTGGGTTGACCCGGAACTGGATCAGGCCATGGCCAGCGGGCGGGCGGCCTTGAAGAAGGAATAGGCAAACCGGCGATTATGGTTAACACTCGGTTTACGTGATCCGGCTATCAATTGGTCATTCCGTCCCACTGACGTCCTCGGAACCCCGCCCATGCGTCACCAAGCCGATTTTTCGCCCCGCCACGCCAGCCGTCGCCGCCATTGCGTAACCGCCTGGCTGGTGGCAGCGGCGGTCATGGCCGGAAGCGCCGCGGCATCCGCCGAAACCACCGTCAGCCACGGCCTGTCGGCGTTCGGCGATTTGAAGTACGGTCCCGACTTCACCCATTTCGACTATGCCGAGCCCGACGCGCCAAAGGGCGGCGAGATCCGGTTTTGGGGGCTGGACACGTTCGACAATCTGAACCCCTTCATCCTGAAGGGCGTGCCGCCGGTCAGCGTGAGCCTGCCCTTCGACAGCCTGATGGTCGCGGCGGTCGACGAACCCGACGCCATGTACGGCCTGATCGCCGAAAGCGCCGAACTGGCCAACGACCGGTCCTGGGTAGCCTTCAACCTGCGCGACACGGCACGCTTCCACGACGGCAGTGCGATCACCGCCGCGGACGTGGTATTCAGCTTCGAAACCCTGGTCAGCAAGGGCCATCCGCGCTATCGCATTCTGTTCCGCGATGTCACATCGGCAACCGAGGAAGACCGGTTGCGGGTGCGTTTCGATTTCCGCCCCGACGGCCAAACCCGCGACCTGCCCTTGCTGCTGGCCGGCATGCCGGTGGCTTCGAAGGCCTATTACGCCAAGGTCGATTTCAGCAAGACGACGCTGGAACCGCCGATGGGCAGTGGCCCCTACCGCGTCGCCAAGGTCGATCCAGGGCGCTCGATCACCTACCAGCGGGTCGAGGATTATTGGGCGCGCGACCTGCCGGTCAATCGCGGCCGGCACAATTTCGACCGCATCCGCTACGACTACTACCGGGACCGCGGCATAGCGCTGGAGGCGCTGTTTGCCGGTGAATACGATATTCGCGAGGAATTCACCTCGAAGAGCTGGGCGACCCAATACAACAAGCCGGCCGTCCAGCGAGGATATATCAAACGTGAAACCCTGCAGGACAATACCCCATCCGGGGTCCAGGCCTTTTTCTTCAACCTGAGGCGGGCCAAGTTCCAGGACCGCCGGATCCGCGCGGCCCTTTCGCTCGCGTTCGATTTCGACTGGCTGAACAAAAATCTGTTCTACAGTCTTTATGACCGGACCGAGAGCATGTTCGAGAATTCCGAGCTGGCCGCGCATGAGCCGCCAAGCCCGGCCGAATTGGCCTTGCTGGAACCCTGGCGCGGCCAGGTCCCGGACGAGGTTTTTGAAAAAGCGTTCCGATCCCCCAAAGGGGCCGGTAGTCGCAAGAGCCTGCGGTCGGCAACAAAATTGTTGAGAGAGGCCGGCTACCGGGTCAAGGACGGGGTCCTGACCAATGCGGCCGGCGAGCCGTTCGAGATCGAGTTCCTGCTGTTCGAATCGACCTTTCAGCGGGTGATTGCCCCGTATATCCAAAGCCTGAAGCGCCTAGGCATCCAGGGGCGCATGCGCATCGTCGACCTCGCCAACTTCAAGGTCCGCATGGACATGTTCGATTTTGACGTCATTGTTCGGCGCTATGCCCAGCCGCTGACCCCAGGTATCGAACAGCGCAACTATTGGGGCTCGGCCAATGCCGATATGGTGGGGGGACTGAACTATGCCGGGATCAAGGACCCAGCGGTCGACGCCCTGGTCGAAGCGATCATAGACGCCGGCAGTCGCGAAGAGTTGGTGGCGGCAACCAGGGCTCTGGACAGGGTCCTGACCTGGAACCATTATTCGGTGCCGCAATGGTACAAGGGGGTCCATCACATCGCCTACTGGGACAAATTCGCCCGGCCGAAGATCAAGCCGAAATACGCCCGGGGCATCACCGATCTGTGGTGGGTCGACAAGGCCAAGGAACAACGGCTGATCGACGCCGGGGTCGGTCCAGGTGCACGGAAGTGAGGCAGCTCTTGCGTGACGGTGGTGCCCATCACATCCCTCGAGACGCCGCCTATGCGGCTCCTCAGGATGAGGCGGGATGGGAGTGTTGCTGTCCCGCCGCCCCGCTTGCCACAGTACGAGGCCCACATGCCGAGGAGCCGCGCAAGCGGCGTCTCGAAGCATGGCGGACCGGCTCCGCGACGATGAAAGTCGTTTAGCCCATGTTCGCCTATATCATCCGACGCCTGCTGTTCATGGTCCCCACCTTGCTCGGGATCATGATCATCAATTTCACGGTGGTGCAGTTCGCCCCCGGCGGGCCGATCGAACAGATCATCGCCCAGGTCAGCGGCACCGCAGTCGAGGCCACGGCCCGGATCGGTGGCAGCGGCGGATCCGAGGTCGGCGGCGGCACCCGGCAACCGCAGGGCCAGGGCGCGAGCGGCGGCACCGCGGTCACCAGCAAGTACCGTGGTGCCCAGGGCCTGGACCCGGAATTCATCATGGAACTGGAGCGTCAGTTCGGCTTCGACAAGCCGCTGCACGAACGCTTTCTGCTGATGATTGGCAGCTATCTGCGGTTCGATTTCGGCACCTCTTATTTCCGCGACGAATTGGTGGTCGACCTTGTGCTCGACAAGATGCCGGTCTCCATCAGCCTGGGCCTGTGGACCACCCTGATCGTCTATCTGATCTCAATCCCGTTGGGCATCCGCAAGGCGGTTCATGACGGGTCGCGGTTCGATGTCTGGACCAGCGCGGTCATCGTTGTCGGTTACGCAGTGCCCGGGTTCCTGGTTGCCGTGCTGTTGGTCGTGCTGTTCGCCGGCGGCAGTTTCTGGGACATATTCCCGCTACGTGGGCTGACCTCGGAAAACTGGGACGAGTTGAGTTGGCCGATGCGCCTTGCCGATTACCTCTGGCATATGGTCCTGCCGGTCACCTCGCTGGTCATCAGCGGTTTTGCCACCTTGACCATGCTGACCAAGAACTCGTTCTTGGACGAGATCAACAAGCATTACGTGATGACGGCCCGGGCCAAGGGGCTGGCGGAACGGCGCGTGCTGTACGGCCATGTGTTTCGCAATGCCATGCTGATCGTCGTCGCCGGTTTTCCGGCCGCGTTCGTCGGTATTCTGTTCACCGGCGCCTTGCTGACCGAAATCATCTTCTCGCTGGACGGGCTCGGCTTGCTGGGCTTCGAAGCCGTGATCAAACGCGACTACGGGATCATGTTCGCGACCTTGTATTTCTTTACCCTGCTCGGCCTGATCATGAACCTGATCGGCGACCTGACCTATGTTGCCATCGATCCGCGCATCGACTTCGAGTCGCGAGAGGTTTGACGATGCCGGACGGTCGAAACAAACGCCTGCTGGGCCTTCGGATCACGCCGCTGACCGAACGGCGTTGGCGCAATTTCCGGACCAACAGGCGCGGCTACTGGTCGCTGTGGATCTTCGCCGTGCTGTTTTTCTTCAGCCTGTTTGCCGAGTTTATCGCCAACGACAAACCGATCCTGGTCCAGTTCGACGGCGACTGGTATGTCCCGGTCTTCGTCGCCTATCCCGAGACGGATTTTGGCGGCGTCTTCGAGACCGAGGCGGAGTACCGCGACCCGGAAGTTCAGGAATTGATCGAGGAGAAGGGCTGGATCCTGTGGCCACCGATCCGCTACAGCTATCAGACCATCAACCTGGACCTGGACGTGCCGGCGCCGGCGCCGCCGTCGGCCGAGAACTGGCTGGGGACCGACGATCAGGGCCGCGACGTTGTCGCACGCCTGATTTACGGGTTCCGGATTTCGGTTCTCTTCGGCCTGGTTCTGACCTTGTTCAGCTCGATTATCGGGGTCGTCGCCGGCGCGGTTCAGGGTTATTTCGGCGGCTGGACCGACCTTTTGTTCCAGCGTTTCATCGAGATCTGGTCGGGCCTGCCGGTCCTGTTCCTGTTGATCATCATGGCCAGCATGTTCGAACCGAATTTCTGGATCCTGTTGGGCATCCTGTTGCTGTTCAGTTGGATGAGCCTGGTCGGCGTGGTGCGGGCGGAGTTCCTGCGCGCCCGCAACTTCGACTATGTGCGGGCGGCCCGGGCGCTGGGGGTCGACAATCTGACCATCATGTTCAAGCATTTGCTGCCCAACGCGATGGTCGCATCGCTGACCTTGCTGCCCTTTGTGCTCAACGCCTCGATCACCACCCTGACTTCGCTGGATTTCCTGGGCTTCGGACTACCACCCGGTTCGCCGTCGTTGGGCGAATTGCTGGCCCAGGGCAAGGCGAACCTGCAAGCCCCCTGGCTGGGCATCACCGTCATCATCGTGCTGGCCGTCATGCTCAGCCTGTTGATCTTTGTCGGCGAGGCGGTGCGGGACGCCTTCGACCCACGGAAGACCTTCAAATGACGTTGCTCGAAGTCAAGGATCTGTCGGTGGACTTTGCGGTCGAGGGCCGTACCGTGCACGCGGTCCGGCGGGCGTCCTTTTCGATCGCCAAGGGCGAAACTCTGGCCCTGGTCGGTGAAAGCGGTTCGGGCAAGACCGTCTGCGCGCTGTCGGTCCTGCAATTGCTGCCCTATCCGACCGCCAGCCACCCCTCGGGCTCGATCCGCTTCGACGGCACCGAAATGGTCGGCGCCGATGCCGCGGACCTGATGGACGTGCGCGGCAACGGCATTTCGATGGTCTTCCAGGAACCGATGACCTCGCTCAATCCGCTGCATACCATTGAGAAGCAGATCAATGAGGTGCTGTTCGTGCACAAGGGGCTGAGCCGCGAAAAGGCCCGCCTCAGGACCCTGGAACTGCTCCACCTGGTCGGCATTCGCGAGCCCGAGAAGCGGCTCGACAGCTATCCCCATCAATTGTCGGGGGGTCAGCGCCAGCGGGTGATGATCGCCATGGCGCTGGCCAACGAACCCGACCTGTTGATTGCCGATGAACCAACCACGGCGCTGGATGTCACCATCCAGGCCCAGATCCTGAAACTGTTGGGCGAGCTACAGAAAAAGCTGGGCATGGCGATCCTGCTGATCACCCATGACCTGGGCATCGTCCGCAAGGTCGCCCGCCGGGTCTGTGTCATGACCGAGGGTGAGATCGTCGAACAGGGCGATGTCGAAGCCGTGTTCGCGGACCCACAACATCCCTACACCATCAAGCTGCTGGAGGCCGAGCCCAAGGGCGCGCCGCTGGTGGCCGAGGCGGATGCCGAGACGGTGATGCAGGCCAGGGACCTGAAGGTCTGGTTCCCGATCAAGGCCGGGGTCATGCGCCGCACCATCGACCATGTCCGGGCGGTCGACGGGGTCGACCTGCAGGTCCGCCGCGGCCACACGGTCGGCGTGGTCGGTGAAAGCGGGTCGGGCAAATCGACCCTGGCCTACGCCTTGCTGCGCCTGATCCGGTCAACCGGCGAAATCGAATTCGAGGGCCGCGCCATCCAGGGCGCGTCGTTCAAGGACCTAAGGCCGTTGCGCCGCGAGATGCAGATCGTGTTCCAGGACCCGTTCTCCAGCCTGTCGCCCCGGCTGTCGGCCGCCCAGATCGTAGAGGAGGGCCTGAAAGTGCACGGCCTGGGCGGAACTTACGACGAACGCCGCCAGCTTATCGCCGAGGCACTGGACGAGGTCGGTATCGACCCGACCAGCATGGACCGCTACCCTCATGAGTTTTCCGGCGGCCAGCGCCAGCGCATCGCGGTGGCCCGGGCCATGGTCCTGAAACCCAAATTCGTCATCCTGGACGAACCGACCTCGGCCCTGGACATGTCGGTGCAGGCCCAGATCGTCGATTTGCTGCGCGACCTGCAACGGGCCCATGATCTGGCCTATCTGTTCATCAGCCACGATCTCAGGGTGGTGCGGGCCTTGTCCGACGAGGTGATCGTGATGCGCGACGGCCAGGTCGTCGAGCGCGGTTCTGCCGACCAGATCTTCGACGCGCCGGAGACCCCTTATACCCAGGCCCTGATCAAGGCCGCCTTCGATCTGGAAGCGGTGGAAACCGGCGCCGTCAGCATGTAGCGTAGGTTTCATTGAACTGGCCACCTGGCCTATCGACCCGGCCAGTCGATCCGACCGTGCAGGCCGCGATCCGCTAAAGCTTTGCCGCGGTTACGCTGTCCTGTTCCTTGGTGCCTTGCAGCTGCTCCAAACTGGCCACCGGCAGAAAGAGATCGACAACCGTGCCCTGGCCGGGCTCGGAATGGATGGTCAATTGCCCGCCCGACTGCCGGGCAAAGCCCTCAGCCATACTGAGCCCCAGGCCGCTGCCCTTGCCGACGCCCTTGGTGGTGAAGAAGGGCTCGGCGGCTTGATTGAGGACATCCTCAGGCATGCCGGTGCCGGTATCGGCAACGGTCAAACAGACATAACTGCCATCCGGGATGTGCTCGTCGCCCTCTGCGTCAAGTTGGGACGAGGACACGATCAGCTTGCCACCGCCGGGCATGGCATCACGGGCGTTGAGGGCCAGGTTGAGAAACGCGTTTTCCAACTGTCCGGGATCCACGAAACACGGCCGCAGCCCGTCGGTCAGCTGGAGTTCAATCGTGATGGCCTCGCCTAGCGTGGGGTGCAGCATGCCGGCCAATTCGCTGAGAACCTGGTTGAGGTCGGTTACCTCGGGGTGCAGGATCTGGCGCCGGGAATAGGCCAGCAACCGCTGGGTCAATTCGCTGCCGCGCCGGGTTGCGTGCAGGACCGTGTCGGCGAACTTCTGAATATTCTCGTCGTTCGAAAAGGTCTGGATCAGTTCCGTATTGCCTTGCACCACCATCAGCATGTTGTTGAAATCGTGGGCAACACCACCGGTTAGCTTGCCGACCACTTCCATTCTTCGAGCCTGCTGCAGCTGTTCCTGTTCCCGAACCCGGTCCGTGAGGTCCTGCAACGTACCCGAGAGGGAAATCACTTGTCCGCCGACCCCGTGGAAGGCCTGGCCCACGACGCGGAAGTTTCGCCACTCGCCATCGGGTGGCGCCAGGCGGAACTCGACCTCGAACCCCGCCTGTCCCGCGACGGCCGCCTTCCAGGTGCTGCGTACCAGCGGTTCGTCGGCCGGATGGACCAATTCCAGGAATTCGCGAAAGGTATACGGTGGGAGGGCCGGATCGCGGCCCAGCAAACGGTAGACCTCCGCCGACCAGGTGATCCGGTTGTCTGAGGCCCGCCAGTCCCAGCTTCCCAGCTGCGCGATCCGCTGAGCGGTCGCCAAATGGCTCTCGCTTTCACGCAGCCGCAACTGGGCCCGCTGCTGGGCTTCGAAGCTGCGGGCCATCAGGATCATCGGCACGATCAACGCCAAGGCGGCGAATGCCGACGAGGTTAGGACATATTCCCAATGCTCCGCGGTGTCCTCGTCGTCGTGGCCGACATCGAAGAGAATACTGGCGACCGGCTCCAGGAGAAATTCCCAGGTAGCCGACAGGATGACGACCGATGCGAGGACCAGCACGCCGATCATCAGGACATGGCGTTTACTCATACGCGATCCAGAGTTAGTGCGGCTTCAACGCCCAACACAGTCGGCCCAAAAAGACAAATGGGCAAACGCCTTGGGTTTGTCTTCTATCGTTACCCCACGGTTGATAAGCACGACAATAACTCAAATCAGGTCGCGCTCATAGGTCGCGGAAATTTCAGACCGAGAAGTAGCGGGCCTGGGGGTGGTGGACGACGATCGCCGAGGTCGACTGCTCCGGGTGCAACTGATCCGCCTCGCCCATCACCAACCCGACCCTTTCGGCGCCCAACAGATCCAGAAGCTGCCTTTGATCCGTCAGGTTCGGGCAGGCCGGATAGCCAAAGGAATAGCGGGCACCACGGTAACCCTGCTTGATCATTTTGCGCGGGTCGCGGTCGTCCAGGTGGCTGAACCCCAGCTCGCCCCGAACCCGTTTGTGGACATACTCGGCCAGGGCTTCCGCCAGCTCGACGCCCAGTCCGTGCAGGTAGAGGTAGTCCTGATAGCGGTCGGCAGCGAACCATTGCCGGGCCACGTCCGAGGCATGCTGGCCGATGGTCACGGCCTGCAGTGCCACAACGTCCCGTTCGCCGCTGCGCATATCGCGGAAAAAGTCGGCCATGCACAGCCCATCCAGGCGTTTCTGGCGCGGCAGAGCGAAGCGCGCCACTTCGTCACCGCTGTCGGGATCGAACAGGACCAGGTCGTCGCGGTCCGCAGCGGCCGGCCAATAGCCATAAACCGCCTGTGGCTGAAGGATCCCTTCCTCGGCACACAGTTTCAACATCCGCGCCAAGTGCGGACGCACCTCGCGATCGGCCCAGGCTCGATATTCCTCGCGGGACTTGCCGGCCTTGCGGAATCCCCATTGGAACTGGAACAGCATGGTTTCGTTGAGGAACGGCAGCAGGGCCTCGACGGCGACGCGTTCCATGACCCGTGCGCCCCAGAACGGCGGCTCGGGCACCGTCACTTCACGGGCCAGTTCAGCGCGCCGCAGCGCCACGTCTTCATAGTCGACGGGGCGGTCCAACTGGGCGCCGCGGGCGGGTTTGGGTGCCGGTTTCGGTCGCTCGGCCCAGCGAGCGGTCGCCGCCTGGACATGCGCGTCGAAGCCGTCACCCATGACCTTTTCCATCAACCCCAGACCTTCGAAAGCATCGCGGGCATAGGCAACCCGGCCGGCCTGGTGGGCGGCCACGCAATCCTGCTCGACATATTTCCGGGTCAGGGCGGCGCCGCCGAGGATGACCGGGACATCGAACCCCTGGCGGTTCATCTCCTCGAGGTTTTCGCGCATGATCACGGTGGATTTCACCAACAGGCCGGAAAGCCCGATGGCATGGGCGCCATGGGCATCGGCCGCCGCCAGGATTTCGGCGATCGGTTGTTTGATGCCCAGGTTGACGACCTTGTAGCCGTTGTTGGTCAGGATGATGTCGACCAGGTTCTTTCCGATATCGTGAACATCGCCTTTGACGGTCGCCAGCACGATGATCCCCTTCTCCGTGCCCTCCGACCGTTCCATGTGCGGCTCCAGATGGGCGACGGCCTTCTTCATGGTCTCGGCCGACTGCAACACGAAGGGAAGCTGCATCTTGCCGGACCCGAACAACTCGCCGACCACCTTCATGCCATCCAACAGATATTGGTTGATGATGGTCAGGGCGTCGTGGGCTTCCAACGCCTCGTCCAGGTCGCGCTCCAGGTCCAGGCGGTTGCCGTCGACGATCCGCTGAACCAACCGTTCCTCGACGGTTTTTGGTGCGGTATCGGCGGTGCTTTCCTCCGCCTGGCGGTCCTCGAACAGGGCGATGAAGTCCTGCAATGGATCCTTGCCGCCTTCGCGACGGTCGAAGACCAGATCTTCGGCGATCGCCACCTCTTCGGCCGGGATGCTGTGCAGCGGACGGATCTTCGACAGGTGCACGATGGCGCCGCTCAGGCCCCGCCGCACGGCTTGGTCCAGAAATACAGAATTGAGAACGTGCCGAGCCGCCGGCTTGAGGCCAAACGAGATGTTGGACAGCCCAAGGATGACTTGGCAGTCGGGCAGTTCGCTGGCAATCCGCTCGACCGCAACCAGGGTTTCGAGGCCCAATCGACGGTCATCCTCGTTGCCGGTGCAGATCGTGAAGGTCAGAGGGTCGAACAGCAGGTCGGCGGCGGGCAGGCCATGGGTTTCACAGGCGAAGCGATAGAGGCGCCGTGCGATCTCCAGCTTTTCGTCGGCGGTTTTGGCCATGCCGCTCTCGTCAATGGTCAGGGCGATCACCCCCGCCCCGTACTTGCGGGCCAAGGCCAGCCGCGCCGCCGCCGGTTCCTCGCCGTCCTCGAAGTTGATCGAATTGATGATCGCCTTGCCGCCATACAGCTTCAGCGCCGCCTCGATCACGTCGAGCTCGGTCGAATCGATCACCAGCGGCGCATTGACAGCGCCCCGCATGCGCGTGGTCAGGGACTGGATATCCGCATGTTCGTCACGGCCGACAAAGGCGGTGCACAGGTCGATGGCATGGCTGCCCTCGTCAACCTGGGTCCGGGCCATGGCCACACAGGCGTCCCATTCCTCGGCCGCCTGGTGTTCGCGGAATTTGCGCGACCCGTTGGCATTGCAGCGTTCGCCGATCGAAAAGAACGCGTTCTCCTGGCGGTACGGCACCTGACCATACAGCGAGGCGACGGCCGGCACCCAGTGAACCTGGCGCTCGACCGGGCGCGGGCGGTCACGGTCCGACCCAACCCGGCGCAGCATGTCGTCCATTGCCGCAATATGATCGCCAGTGGTACCGCAGCAACCGCCGATCATGGCGATGCCGTCCTCGACCACGAAGCGCTCCAGCCAGGCGGCGGCCTCCTGCGGCGTCAGAGGATAATGGGTCTTGCCGTCAACCAGTTCCGGCAGGCCGGCATTGGGCTGAACCGATATCGGGCCCGGCCAGTTCTGACCCAACCAGCGGACATGTTCGGCCATTTCCTGCGGGCCGGTGGCACAGTTGAGGCCGATCATCGGCACATCCAACGCCCGGATGGCGGTTGCGGCGGCGGCGATATCGCTGCCGACCAACAGGGTGCCCGTGGTTTCGACCGTCACCTGCACCAGAATGGCCAGGTCCTTGCCCGCCGTGGCCAGCGCCTGCTTGCTGGCGTTGACCGCCGCCTTGATCTGCAGCGGATCCTGACAGGTCTCGACGATGATGCCATCGGCGCCGCCGGCGATCAGCGCCGCCGCCTGAACCCGCAACGCGCCTTCCAGCTCGTCATAGCCGATATGGCCCAGACTGGGCAGCTTGGTGCCGGGGCCGATGGCGCCCAGCACGAAGCGCTGTCGGCCATCGCTGAACTCCGCGATCGCTTCGCGAGCCAACTCGGCAGCCCGCTGGTTCAACTCGGTGGCCGCATCGCCCAGGTCGAACTCGGCCAGGGTAATGGGCGAACCGCCGAACGTGTTGGTCTGGATGACATCGGATCCGGCGGCAAGATAGCTGCGGTGGATATCCCGCACGATATCGGGTCGGGTCCGGGCCAGGATTTCGGTGCAGTTTTCCCGCCCTTCGAAATCGCGCTCGAGGTCGAGATCCAATGCCTGGACGCGACTGCCGACCGCCCCGTCGCACAACAGGACTCGCTCGGCCAGGGTATCTAACAGCTGGTTCATGGGGTAACGCTCTCGGCGATGGGTCGGGTTTGGACCGCGTTCGTGTCGGCCACCTGGCGCAGCCCGAGAACGTGGCAAATGGCGTAGGCCAGGTCGGCCCGGTTCAACGTGTAGAAATGGAACTGGTTGACGCCGCCGCGCCGCAGGGCGCGGCACAGCTCAGCCGCGGTCGTCGCCGCCACCAGTTTGCGGGTGCCGGGATCGTCGTCCAATCCCTCGAACAGGTGCGCCATCCAGGCCGGCACCGAGGTACCGCAGGCAGCGCTGAACCGGACCACCTGGGCATAGTTGGTCACCGGCAGGATGCCGGGAACGATCGGGATATCGATGCCGGCGGCCCGGGCCCGGTCGACAAAGCGGAAGAAGGTGTCGGGTTCAAAAAAATACTGGGTGATGGCGCGGGTTGCCCCGGCGTCCACCTTGCGCTTCAGATTGTCGAGATCGGCCCGGGCCGAGCGGGCTTCGGGGTGGATCTCCGGATAGGCTGCGACGCTGATCTCGAAATCCGCCACCTGCTTGAGGCCGGCCACCAGATCGGCGGCAAAGGGATAGCCGTGCGGATGCGGCCGGTAAGCATCGCTGCCCGGCGGCGGGTCACCGCGCAGGGCGACGATATGGCGTACGCCCGCGGTCCAATAGTCTTCGGCGATAGCGTTGATCTCGTCGCGGCTGGCACCGACGCAGGTCAGATGGGCCGCCGGCGCCAACCGGGTTTCGGTGAGGATACGATGCACCGTGGCATGGGTGCGCTCGCGGGTCGACCCGCCGGCGCCATAGGTAACCGACACAAAGCCGGGCGCCAGCGGTTCCAGGCGCTTGACCGCGCGCCACAGGGACTGCTCCATGTCCGGCGTTTTCGGCGGAAAGAACTCGAAGGAGATTTCGGGAGCGCCCAACGGCGCGTTGTATCCCGCCGCACCGCCCGAGCCGGGAATGGTTGTGAACATCAGTTGCGTGCCTCCTCGGCCGGGCGGCTGCCCAGCCATATCGATACCGTGAGCGGGTCGCCCTCGAGATTGTGGACCTCGGGCTCGGAAAGCCCGGCGTTGTCGTACCATTGCGCCACTTCGGCATCGCTGAAACCCAGCCGGCGATGCTGATGCTGGGAGCGCAAAATTTCGAGATTGTGGGGCGCGAAATCAACGACCATCAGATGGCCTTCAGGCTTCAGGACGCGCGCCGCCTCGGCCAGAGCCGCCGCCGGGTCGTGGGCGAAATGCAGGACGTGGTGAAACGTCACTGTGTCGACGGCCCGGTCGGTCAGCGGCAAATGGTACATGTCGGCCTGGCGGACGTGGCAATTCCTCAAGCCCGTCTGATCCAGTTTGGCGCGTGCGATCGCCAGCATCTCGCGTGACAGATCAATACCGATACCGCGTTTGACCCGAGGACCGAACAGCTCGAGCAAACGGCCAGTGCCGGTGCCGACGTCCAGGAGATCGCTAATCGGCTGGTCGGCAAGCAGGGTCAGCATTGCCTGTTCGACGGCGTCGTCCGGAACGTGCAGGGAGCGGATCTGGTCCCATTCGGCGGCGTTGGCACGGAAATAAGCGGCGGCGGCTTCGGCCCGGGCGGCGACCACCGCCTGCAGACGCTCCTGGTCGAGCGTCAAAACCGGGTCGTCGTCGGGCAGCATCGCAGTCAAGGTTTCGGCCAGAACCCCTGCCTCGTCGTCCGCGGCCAGGCGAAACAGGGCCCAGCTTCCTTCGGCCTGGCGTTCCAGCAAGCCGGCGTCGCACAGGAGTTTCAGGTGCCGCGACACCCGCGGTTGGCTTTGCCCGAGAATCTGGGTCAGTTCCGTGACCGTCAATTGGCTCTGCGCGCACAAGGCCAACAGGCGAAGCCTGGTGGCCTCTCCGGCAGCGCGAAGTCCCTCCAGCAACTTGTCCAAACCGTCCTCGTGCGTTGGCGTGAACCGGGCCTGCAGCCCGTGCCCGAAACTGCCACAATGTTCGAGCCGGATTAAAAAACCATAAATACCAAAAAATATAAAGATATATTTATATCTTGTATCTTCTTCCTCTTTGGTCGGGATCCGCCCCGGAAGCCGAGGCCGACCACCCTGATCCCTTGGCCACGCCGAAACACGAGTGCATGCCGGCAAAGAGTCGCGACATTTCAGCAACAGGTGAGGGGAAACCACTAGATGGAGTGGACAGTGGCTGGTGAGCCACAGGGTCCTGTGATAGTGACAAAAACAGCGTTAACGAGATGTAAGCACTATCCCGGCATGGTTGGCCTGTCTGGCGCGACGTCGGGGTGTCGAAGAGCGGATTCCGGCCGCCGGACAGTGGGTAACAGAGTTTTTTGGGGGCATTGGATAGCCTGCATAGCGTTGCAGGTTGCTATCCTGTATAACTGGTCGCGAACGCATGCTGGATCAAAGGTATTTTCCTAAAGCTATGAATTTTGGCTTTTTTCGCCCTGCCATCGCCGCGGTTGCGGTGCTAGTCGGTTTGTCCGGGTGCGCCACCGCGCCACCGGCCGACGATCCCGATGCGGTGGCGGCCTACGAGGAAATCAACGATCCGCTGGAGCCGATGAATCGGTATTTCTTCGAACTCCATCTGGCGCTGGACAAGCTGCTGCTGCGGCCGGTGGCCCACATCTATCATGATGCGGTCCCCGACCTGGTACAGGAAGGCATCCGGAATTTCCTCGACAATCTGCGCTCGCCGCTGATCTTCGCGAACGATCTGCTGCAGGGCGAGGTTGAGCGCGCCGGCGATACCTTTGGCCGGTTTGTCGCCAACTCCTTTATCGGCATGGGCGGGATTTTCGACGTGGTGCCGGACATCGAGCGCCATTCCGAGGATTTCGGACAGACCCTGGCGGTCTGGGGCGTCCCGGAAGGGCCCTATCTGTTCCTGCCGCTGCTTGGCCCCGCGCCGCCCCGCGACCTTACCGGGCGGGTCATCGAAAGCTATGCCGACCCGCTCAATATCTGGTTGCGGAACGAGGACAAGGACGAGCTGATCTATGCCCGTACGGCGATCAGCGCCCTGGATTTCCGGGCCGCCAACATCAAGACGTTTGACGAGTTGGAGCGCACCTCCCTGGACTTCTACGCGGCGCTGCGCAGCCTGTACCGCCAGTCGCGTGGCGATGCGATCCGCAACGGTGCCCCGCCCCCGGCCACGGAACTGAAGGATATTTCCTTCGACCTCGACGACGACGAAGATTCCTAAGGCGACTTAAGTACCCAGCATTGCGTCCGGGATCGCGTAGAGCGGTTCCGGCCCGGCTGTCACCGCCCGCTTCAGCGCGACCGCCGGCGGCAACAGATTATCGGCAAAAAACTGCGCGGTGGTCAGCTTGGCAGCCGCAAAATCGCCGCCCTGGTCGGCCGCGGCCAGCGCCTGCTTGGCCAGCAGGTAGGCCCCCAAAACACCACCGAACATTCTCAGATAGGGCGCCGATCCTGCCGCCGCGGTGCGTGGGTCGTCGGCCATGTTATCGAACAGCCATTGGGTAGTCTCGGTCAGGACCCGGACACCGGCTCCCAGAGCCTCGGCGATGGCAGCGAAATCAGCGCCGGCCGTGCCCAGGGTTTCCGTGAAGTTCGCCATCTCCCCAATCAGCGCGCGGACCGGCTCGCCCCCCATCATCGGCAGTTTGCGCCCGACCAGATCCAGCGCCTGTACCCCGTTGGTGCCCTCATAGATCGGGGCAATGCGGGCATCGCGCATGTGCTGGGCGGCGCCGGTTTCCTCGATGAAGCCCATGCCACCATGGATCTGGACCCCGATCGAAGTCAGCTCGCAACCCAGATCGGTCGACCAGGCCTTGGAAATCGGGGTCAACAGCTCGGCCAGCGCGCCCTTGGCGCGGCGCACCTCCTCATCCGGGTGGTTGTGCGAGAAGTCGATCGCGGAGGCATTGAGGTAGACCAAGGCACGTGACGCCTCGACCCCGGCCCGCATGGTCATCAGCATCCGCCGGACATCGGGGAATTCGATGATCGGGCTGCTCTCACCGGCCGGTGTTCCCGGTGCCCGGCCCTGGCGCCTTTCGCGGGCATATTCCAGCGCCTGCTGGTAGGACCGCTCGGCAATCGCCACACCCTGCAGGCCAACCGCCAGCCGGGCATTGTTCATCATCGTGAACATGTAGCGCATGCCGCTGTTTTCCTCGCCGATCAGGTATCCGATCGCACCGCCTTCGTCGCCGAACGACAGCACGCAGGTCGGGCTGGCGTGGATGCCCAGCTTGTGTTCGATCGAAACGCAGCGCACGTCATTGCGCCCGCCCAGGGAACCATCGGGGTTGACCAGGTATTTCGGCACGATGAAACAGGAGATCCCCTTGGTGCCCGGGGGTGCGCCCGGGGTGCGGGCAAGCACCAGATGGACGATGTTCTCGGCCATGTCGTGTTCGCCATAGGTGATGAAGATCTTCGACCCGGTGATCCGCCAGCTGCCGTCACCGGCCGGCTCCGCCTTGGTCTTGACCGCCCCGACATCGGTGCCGGCCTGCGGTTCGGTCAGGTTCATGGTGCCTGTCCACACGCCCTCGACCATTTTGCGGACATAGGTTTCCTTTTGTTCCGGCGAGGCGTGGGCCAGCAACAGTTCGGTCGCACCCTGGGTCAGCAACGGACACAGCGAAAACGCCATGTTGGAACCGGCCCACATTTCCTGAACCGCCACCGCGACCGCCCAGGGCAGGCCGCCGCCACCCATTTCGGGGTCGAACGGCACCCCGTTCCAGCCGCCCTCGCGGAACTGGCGATAGGCATCGGCAAACCCGTCCGGCGTCGTGACCACGCCGTTGGCCAGAACACTGCCCTGCTGATCGCCAGTGGCATTCAAAGGACCGATCACCTCGCCGGCCAGGCGTGCCGCCTCTTCCAGCACCTGCGCGACCAGGTCGGTCTCGGCATGCTCGAACGGCTCCAACGCCGCCAGCGCCGGCAGTTCTGCGATATTCTCAAGGACGAACATCATGTCGCGCACGGGTGCTCGATAGTCGGTCATGGTGGAGTTTCCTCGGTGTCTCAAGGCCGAAGGGCCGGGTTCCGTTGGTTATAGGCCATCTTTCCCGACCAAAACAACGGCGGATCCGGTGCCGCGCATCCGGTTAATCACAGGTTAATCGTTACCCCTTAAGAGATAGGCCACCGAGGGGCGCACCAAGCGTGAGGCGAGTACAACGTCATGATGTCAGCCGACGAGAGTCTGGAATTCATTCTCGATCAGGTGGAAAAGCTCGGCAACGGCCGCACGGCGCACGAAAAGGCGGCCTACCGGGCACTGCTCAACCTCACCCAGCGCTGGGCCGAGCCGACCGATTGCTTTGTCGCCGACGAGCTTGAGATGGCCGAGCGGATCGGCCAGGACCTGGCCGAGGTCCAGCGCCATTTCACCGACCTGCAGCACGCCTATATGCGGGCCCTGTTCCGGGAACATAGCTGAGCCGTTCGACTTTCGGACTGGCACCCAAACCCAAACCGGTTAAACTTCGCCTGTGACCGATCTTGCTGCCAATGTCCGGCCGGCGTCCGAAGACGCCATCGCGGAAGCAGCCGCCGCCCTGTGTGCTGGGAAACTGGTCGCCTTCCCGACCGAAACCGTCTACGGCCTGGGTGCCGATGCCGCCAACGACCGCGCCGTTGCCCGCATCTTTGCCGCCAAGGGGCGGCCCAAGTTCAACCCGCTGATTGTTCATGTTGGTGACCTGGCCATGGCCGAAAGTCTGGTCCGGTTCAATGACCGGGCCCGCGCCGTGGCCGAGGCCTTCTGGCCGGGACCGCTGACCCTGGTCCTGCCCCGCAAGGCCGACTGCCCGGTGTCACGCCTGGCCAGTGCTGGGCTGGACAGCCTGGCGATTCGCCTGCCCGCCCATCCGCTGGCGCTGAAGCTGCTGCACAAGGCCGGTCTGCCGATCGCCGCGCCCAGCGCCAACCCGTCCGGTGCCATCAGCCCGACCGAGGCCTCTCATGTCGCGGCGGGGCTGGGGAACAAGGTGGCGATCATCCTGGACGGCGGCCGCTGCCGTATAGGCCTGGAATCGACGGTCGTCGGGCTGGCCGATGGTCCACCCGTCCTGCTGCGCTCCGGCGGCATCCCGCGCGAAGCGCTGGAGGACGTGATCGGCCCGGTCGCCGCTGCACCCGATGGAGAGGTCACGGCGCCGGGGATGTTGGAAAGCCACTACGCGCCCAACGCCTCCCTGCGCCTGAACGGCCACGATGTCGCGCCGGAAGAGGCGTTGCTGGCCTTCGGGTCCGACGTGCCGGCCGGTGCCGCCCAGACCCTGAATTTAAGCCCGGATGGCGACCTGGAGGAGGCCGCGGCCAATCTGTTCGCCATGCTGCACCGCCTTGACGCCGCCGGCCATGCCCGCATAGCCGTCATGCCGGTCCCGGACGTCGGCCTCGGCCAAGCCATCAACGATCGCCTGCGCCGCGCCGCCGCACCGCGCCAGTCCCAGGAAGGACGATTGGCGTGAGCCCGCCAACATCAGAAGAAGTAGCGGAGCGCGAACCCAAGACTGCCTGCCCGTGGCCCGATACCGAATTCGCTGCCGCCGCTGCCGCTGGATAGACTGCCGAACAGTTCCGCCTCCCAGGTACTGGCCGCGACATAGGTCATCCGTGCCTGCCATACAGCGCTGGCGTCAGCCAGGCTGAGCAGGACGCTGGCTTCGGGCACCCAATCGCCACCACCGCTGGTCAGGCGAACCAGCAGATAGTCCTGCCTTGTGCCGGTTGGCAACAGGGTCCGCGCGTCATATTTCAAATTGCCCTGAACGGCCGCGGCTGGGACCCCGATCGCGCTGCCATCGGCATGAAAACGGACCAGGTTCTTCCAACGATTCCACTGCCCTTGGTCCAGGCCGCGTTCGTCATGACCCCATTCGACCAAAACGTTGACCAGATCGTCACTGGTCCACTGCAAGCCCAGGACACTGCGCCAGTACCATTGATCGTCGCGGCGGCGGGAACTGCGGTAGGGATCTTCGGAAAAGAACGCCAGTTGGTCACCGGCAACCGCGCGGTGCAGGGGGCGGCGGGTGCCCTGACGCACGAACAGGGCGCCGTGTACCTCCAACGCCTGACCGAACACCATGACCGCGCTGCCCCCGAACCCGACCTTCTGGTGTTCGGGCTGTTGGACCACCAGGGCGGTTTCCAGGCCGTTGTCGTTCAGCATGCCCAGGCGTGCACCCCATTGCCGCATTCCGCGATTGAAGCCGTCGGGGTCGTGTTCGAAATCGTCGCTATAGGCCAGCGATACGTCCCAGCCTTCACCAAGATAGCCGGCCACGATGGCCGGCAGACCCTCGCTACGCTTGAAGCGCTCGGACAGGTCGTCCCGGTTGAGTTCGGGCTCGAAAAAGCCCAAGGGATGAAAGCCGTAACCGACGTGCCAGGTCTCGGAGAGTTTGCCCAGGGACAGGCGATAGCCGGGTGGCAGGTCGGCTTCATAGGCCGCTTCCTGGACAATGACATCGGCGTCGTTGCGCCAACCGCCGGAATTGCGGCCAAGTTCGTCAGCCAGCCGCAACCGCCCATTGAAGCCCCGCCAGCGAAGCTCGGCGATCAGAGCAGACTCGCTCACAATAGCCGGCCGGTCGAGGATGTTTCCCGGATTGAGGACGCCCTTGCGGACCGACGTTCCCTCGAACACCTGGATGACCGTCGCCTGAGCCTGCAACTCATCCGCGCTGGCGGCATCCGCCCAGACCAGCCAGGTCAGACCCAAACCAATGACGGCCAGCCGTCTCACGGCTGCCAACGGGCCAGCCCGCGCACCGAGAAATCGGCTCCGGTGAAATCCTTTTGCCGGATCGCGTGCAAGGTCATGACCGTTTTCCGGTTGGCCCGCAGCGCGTCGAAATAGGTCACCTGAGAGATCAGTAGCCCATGCGCCGATGCCTCGACCGGGCCGTAGATCGCCCGTTTCAAGAGCTTGCCGCTGCGCAGGTAGAATTTCGCGGCCACCGGGCGGCCATCGTCCCTGGCTACCGACAGATCAATCCGGGCATAGGTGACGTTGTCGTCCGCCGCGGTCAAATTGAGCTGCCAGACAGCGGTACCGTCGACCTCTGTTTCCGAGGACGCCTGATCGAAAGCCGCCGAATATAGGCCCGCCATCTGGAGCTGCGCGATATCCCCGTAGCTGGCCTGCCCCATCAGCCGCTGCATCGGCGTGATCCTGAGCGCCCGCCGACTGCTGGGCATGTGCAGCCACATGCCTTCGGGCAACATCAGTACTTTCTGGCCCCGCACCTTCGGATCCAGCATGGCGACAAGTGACCGCCGGCTGCCATCGGCCCAGACATGGTAGTTCCGCTCATCGTGTCGTTCGCCGTCGCGATAACTGGTCAGGCGGACCTTCAGATCGGCGCCGGTGAAAGGCTGGCGGAACCGGTCCGCCCGTTCGACCAGTTCGGCTGCTGTGGGCGTCTGATCCGCAGACAGGTGAACGGGCCAAACGGCCACACTCATCAGCACCATCAACCAACGGCCGAGCCCTGCAATTTTCCGCTTAGACATGGCCCAAGGCCTCGACAATGCGTTGCCGGACCGCGTGGCGGCTCGGGTACCAGGCACTGATCGCGCCGACCAGGACCAGCAGCCCGATCACCGCCGGGAAGTACTCCACCTCGATCATGAACTGCAGGGGGATCCGGTTGTTCATGCCAGGCGGCGGCGGCATGGTCACACCGGCCCGGTTGACCGCCAAGGCCAGTCCGTAGGCCAGCGCGGCACCGGCCGCGGCGCCGATCAGTCCGATCACCCCCCCCTCCATCAGGAAGTTCAGCTTGAGCCGGGTACGGGTGATGCCGGTGGCGCGCAAAGTGCCGATTTCGCGTGCCCGCTCCATGATGCTCATCAGCATGGTATTGGTGGTGGCCAAGAGGACGACCAGCACGACGATCGCCCCCATCACGGTGAAGATCGACCGGTACAGCACCACAACCTTGCGATAGAATGGCGCCAGATTCAGCCAGTCCCTGACGTCGAGGCCGGGCAAGGCGGACCGTAGCGCCGCCACCGCGGCCGGGGTCGCGTTCGTGTCGTTCAGAACACCGACCACCCGGTTGACCTTGTCGGTCGCCAACAAATCTTGGGCGATCGGTAACGGCACCATCAGGTAACGCGCGTCCCGCTCCGGGATACCGGTGGTGAAGATGCCGGATACGGCCAGGTCGATGGCGTTCAACGTGCCGTGCACGGTGGTCACCAACAGTGTTACGTCATCGCCCGGCTTGACGCCAAGATTGGCGGCCAACCCCTTGGCCAGGATCACCTTGTGCAGGTCGCCGGGCGCCGCCTTCCTGATCCGAGGCAGACTGCGACCCTGGACGATCGGCGCGAAGATCCGCGAAAGTTTCTTCTCCTTGCCCGGTTCGACGCCGCGGCCCAGGAAGATTACCGTGCGGTCGCCGTTCGACACCAGGCCCTCGAACAGGACCCGCTGCATCACCAGTTTGACACCGCCCATCCCGGCCACCCGGTCGGCCGCGTTGCGCGCCGCGGCACCCTCCAGCGCCAACTGCATCGGGGTTTCCTGGTAGCCGCCGAAATCCTCTGGCGCCGCGATCTGGAAATGGCCCAGCCCACCCTGGATGGTGGCCTCGCGCAATCCGATAAAGGTGGCGTTGACATAGCCGGCGGCGGCCAGCAGCGCGACGGTGCCCATGGCGATGGTGCCGGCCGCGATGGCGGTGCGCCGTTTGTTGCGCAGGACATTGCGCCAGGCGAACAGCAGCCACTTCATGCCGCGATCCTTCCGTCTTCCAGGGTGAAGACCGTATCGACCCGGTCGAGAATGCGCGGGTCATGGGTCGAGAACAGGAATGCGGTGCCGAACTCCCGGTTCAGCTTCTGCATCACGTCGAGCAGCAAGAACGCCGATTTGCTGTCCAGATTGGCGGTCGGCTCGTCGCCTAAGACCAGATCCGGCTCGCCGGCCAGGGCGCGGGCCACCGCGACCCGCTGCTGTTGCCCGCCCGAGAGCTGCTGTGGGCGGTGGTCGCGGCGGTCGGCCAGACCCACCGCGTCCAGGGCCGCCGCGGCCCGGTCACGCCGCAGCGTGGCCGACAGGTCGCGGCTGTAAAGCGGCAGTTCGACGTTCTCCAAGGCGCTGAGGACCGGGACCAGACTGAAATCCTGGAAGATGAAGCCGAGGCGATCGGCCCGCAGCCGTTCCAGCCGGCGTTCGTCACCAAAGTCGATTTCGGTCCCCTCGATCGACACGGTGCCGCTGTCCGGCCGGTCCAACGTGCCGACGATGTTCAACAGTGTGCTCTTGCCGCTGCCCGAGGGCCCGGCCACGGCGGCGAAGGCCCGCGCATTGAGGGTGATCGATACCGCATCCAGCGCGACCACGTGGTCGCCGCCGCGACGATAGGTCTTGCGGATATCACATATGTCCAGCAGTGCGGCCATGCCCCTACTCGACCGTCACCGAGATCCGGGTTTCGTCCTCCGACACCGAGACCAAGGTGGCCGCATAGCTGGGCGGGCCGGCGAAGCCACGGGCGTTGTTGGAAAACCCGTAAGGTTCGGTCGGCGCCCCGAACAGCCCGGTGTCCAGCTTGCCGTTGCCGTTGACGTCGTGGTAGAGCGAGACTGCGTATTGCCCGACCGGCAAACCCTTGATCGCCACAGTCATGGTATCGGCCGTGACCGCCGCTTTCAGCGACTTGACAGCCTTTTCGGTCTCGGAGGGGAAGTGGTCCTCGCTGTTAAAGACCGCGATCATCAAACCGCCTGTCAGGTCCTCGAAGCCGTCGACTTCGATTTTCAGCGTGCCCGCCTCTGCCGTCGCCGAAGCGATCGCGACAAACGCGAGGATAACGGGGCCCAACCACCTCAGCCTGTGGCCGGGCCTGAATTCAGAGTTCGTATGCATCGGATTGCGACCTCTCCTGGATTATCCGCATGTGCGTTGCTCGGCGGAGAGGGTTGCCAATCGGCGGGGAGGGAACAACAGCGGTTGCGGCAGCGACGGCTTGATTTTCGCAAACGACCAAGTATCGTCGTTGGCGATGCGTGAACCACGATTGCTCCAGCGCCTTGGTATATATGTGTTGACCCTGGTGGCGGTGGGGGCGCTGCTCGGGTTCGTCGGCCCGGTCGGGACCTACACCGACCTCTCTGTGCCGCTGCGCCTGGTCTATTGGATCAGCTTGGTTGTCCTGAACGGGCTTCAGGCAACGGCGATTGTTACCATCTCGGCCCGTCTGCTGCCGGCCCCGCGCTGGCCGCTCCCGGTACCGGTGGCGATCGGCAGCGCCGCCGCCAGCCTGCTCGGGACGGTCGAGGTCTTTGGGATGGAACTGGCGATGCGCCCCGATTCAGAGACGAAGGACCTCAACTTCGCCGAGATCTATTTCATCGTCCTGGTGATCACCCTGGTACTGTCGTTCCTCTTCACCTTGGGCTCACTGCGCCAGTTGGCACCGTTCAACTTCCTAAGCGATGACGCAGCCGAATCACCGGCCGGACAGACAAGCCCGCCAGTTCGTTTCTTCAAGCGCCTGCCGGAACGGCTGGGCACCGATCTGATCTGCCTGGAGATGGAGGATCACTATGTACGGGTCCACACCGAGGCTGGCAACGAGCTGATCCTGATGCGCATGCGCAACGCGGTCGATGAGTTGGAAGGCTATGACGGCATGCAGGTGCACCGGTCCTATTGGGTCGCCGCCAAGGCCATCGTGTCGGCGCGCCGGGCCGGCGAGCGCGCCCTGTTGACCTTGAGCAACGGCATGGAGGTGCCGGTTAGCCGCTCGCGCCTCAGGCCGCTATTGGCTGACGGCCGGCTGAAATTCTAAACGTCTGACCCGAAAGTCGCTGTTCCGTCCCGAAATAGCGCTGTTAGCGCTTTTTCGGTCAGACACTAATGGCTCAATCCTCGAACGGATCGCGGACCAGGATGGTGTCTTCGCGTTCCGGGCTGGTCGACAGGAGCTGGACCGGCGTGCCGATCAGCTCCTCGACATGGCGGACATATTTGATCGCCTGGGCCGGCAGGTCGCCCCAGGTCCGCGCGCCGGCGGTGCTTTCCGACCAGCCGTCCAGGCTTTCGTAGATCGGCTCGACCCGGGCCTGGGCCGCCATGCCGGCGGGGAAATAGTCGATCTCCTGGCCGTCCAGCCGGTAGCCGACACAGACTTTCAGCTCGTCGAGACCGTCCAGTACGTCGAGTTTGGTCAGGGCGATCCCGGTGATACCGCCGGTCCGCACCGCCTGGCGCACCATCACCGCGTCGAACCAGCCGCAGCGGCGGGCCCGGCCGGTGACGGTGCCGAATTCGTGACCGCGCTCGCCCAGGGTCCGGCCGATCTCGTCGTCGAGTTCGGTCGGAAACGGGCCGGCGCCGACCCTGGTGGTATAGGCCTTGGTGATGCCGAGCACCGCGTCGACCGCATCGGGGCCGATGCCGGAGCCCAGCGCCGCCTGGCCGGCCACCGTGTTGGACGAGGTGACAAACGGATAGGTGCCGTGGTCGATGTCCAGCATCGCACCTTGGGCGCCCTCGAACAGGATGCGCTTGCCCGAACGGCGGGTTTCGTCCAACAGGCGCCAGACCGGCTGGGCGAAGGGCAGCAGTTTCGGTGCCAGGTCCAGCACCTTGGCCTTTAGATCCGCCCGATCGACCGGCGGCGCCCCGTGGCCGGACCGCAGCGGGTTGTGGTGGGCCAGCAGCGCATCCAGCTTGGCATCCAGGCTCTGTTCGTCGGCCAGGTCGCAGATCCGCACGGCGCGGCGGCCCACCTTGTCCTCATAGGCCGGCCCGATACCGCGGCGCGTTGTGCCGATCTTGACGCCGCCGGCCCCATCCTCGCGGATCCCGTCCAGCTCACCATGCAGCGGCAGGATCAGGCAGGCGCTGTCGGCGATACGCAGCGTATCGGGCGTGATCTCCAGACCCTGCTCGGCGATCGCCGCGATTTCGCCGAGCAGCGCCCAGGGATCGATGACCACGCCATTGCCGATGATCGACAGCTTGCGCCGCACCACGCCCGAGGGCAACAGGCTCAGCTTGTAGACCTCACCGTCGATGACCAGGGTATGGCCGGCATTGTGGCCGCCCTGGAACCGCACCACCACGTCGGCCCGCTCGCTGAGCCAATCGACGATCTTGCCCTTGCCTTCATCGCCCCATTGGGCACCAACCACCACTACGTTCGCCATACGATCCTCGCCTCCCGGCCCGCACCGGCGGGCCTGCGCTCAAATGTCCTCCAAGGGACGTACTTCGCCATTTTCCAGAACATGACTGCAACCCAGCCGCCGCGCTTCCACCGCCGTGTCGACGACCGGTTCCAGGCCCTGCACGGTGCGCCAGCCCTTGTGGCGCAGCTTGGCCGCGTCCGACGGGGCGACCTCGGTGCCAAGGTACAGCTTGCGGTCGGGTTCGGGAACCGGCAGGGCGCGCATCACGGAATCCAGATAGAGCGTGAAGCCGGTGGCCTCCTCCGCGCCGTTGATCGTGTAATGGCCGCCGCGCCCCAGTTCGCCCCGCACCCCCTTTGCGAACAGCGAAAAACTGATACCGCTTTGGTATTCGAAACCGCGATATTCGCCGGGATCGATGGTCACCGCCAGCTTGGGACGGACCGCGGCGATGCGTGCCGCCAGTTCGGCCAGTTCGGTGCATACCGCCCGGGGCTCGTCCGGCAAACCCAACCCGGTCAGCTTGGCGATCCCGGCGGTGGCCGGCCCGGCGGCCTGCAACAGGGTGCCGAACAGGTCCCCGTGCGACCCGGCAACCTGCGCCAGTTCGGCAGCATCCTTGCGGTCGAGGGCGTGGCGCACCGCCGCCGCCGTCTCGGCGTCCAGGCCAAGGCCGGCGGCGATCGCCGGCACCAAGGTCGGCAGCACCAGGTCGACCGACAGGTCGGCGACACCGAGCCGGGTCAAAGCCTCGACCGCCAACAGCACAACTTCGGCATTGGCGGCGGCACCGGCGGCGCCGACCAGTTCGGCGCCGGCTTGGGCGAACTGCCGTTCGGGCCGCAGCTGGCTGCCCCGCACCCTCAGGACCTGGCCGGAATAGCAGAGTCGCAAGGGACGTGGCGCCGCCTTGAGGCGGGTCGCGGTCAGGCGGGCGACCTGTGGCGTGATATCGGCCCGGACCCCCATCATGCGCTGCGAAACCGGATCCATCAGGCGGAAGGTCTGGGCCGCCAGCGCCGCGCCGGGGCCGGACAGCAGGCTTTCCTCGAACTCGATCAGCGGCGGCTTGACACGGTCATAGCCGAAGCTGGCGAACACCTGCATCAGGCGTTCGATCACCCCGCTTTCCTGGGCCGCGCCCGGCGGCAATCCATCCGCCAACCCGGCCGGCAGTAAGCCCTTGTCGCCATAGTCTTTCATCGCGGCGCGGACTATACACCAGCCGGCCGCGCTGTCCACGACGAAGGCGGCGATCGGCCATCCTTTGCGGCCGTTTTCCCGTTCAGTGTTCGCGCATCTCGACCGTCCGATGCGGGTCTTCGCCGGGGCTCGTTGGCCGATAATCGTCGCACTCCGACGATGCGGCCTGACGGCGCACGCCGTGTCGCTGGCGGTCCTTCATCGGAGCACCCTGGCGCTTGTAGGGTTTGCACAGCAAACACCCAGCCCGCGTCGACTTGGGACCCTTGCGTTTGTGGTGCATTGCTACCCCCGCAGGTTACGTTGGCTCTGTGTCGGTTCCGGTCAGGATGGACCTTCTACGACTTGAACCGCATACCATGCAAGGCCCGAGAAGCGTCGGGGGCACGCCCAAGCCGTGCCTCCGGAGGCCAATGTTCAGAATTTCAACGTCTTGGCCTGGTCGACCAGGGGGATGTCGCAGACCTTGGCCATGACGTCCTCGGGCAGTTCCTCGTCGACCTCGACCAGGGCCAGGGCGGCGCCGCCTTGGGCCGAGCGGCCCAGGTGGAAGGTGGCGATATTGACGCCCGCATCGCCCATCAGCGACCCCAAGGCACCGATCAGGCCGGGTTTGTCCTGGTTGGTGATGTACAGCATGTTCGGCGCCAGTTCGGCCTCGACCGCGATGCCGTTGACTTCGATCAGGCGTGGCTGGTCGTCGGCGAACAGGGTACCGGCGACATCGCGGCTGCGGGCCTCGGTCTCGACCGAAAGGCGCATCAGGGTGCGGTAGGCCGAGGAGCGTTCGTGCTTGACCTCGGTGATGTCGATGTCGCGTTCCTTGGCGATCACCCGGGCATTGACCATGTTGACCGCTTCCATCAGCGGGGTCAGCAGGCCCTGCAGCACGATGTTGGTCAAAGGTTCGGTGTTCAGCCGGGCGACATCGCCGGCATATTCGATGGTCACCCGCCTAAGCCCGGTCTCGGTAATCTGGCCCGCGAAACTGCCCAGGATGCGGGCCAGTTCCATGTAGGGCTTCAACAGCGGCGCCTCTTCGGCCGTTACCGAGGGCATGTTCAACGCGTTGGTCACCGCTCCCAGCAGCAGGTAATCCGCCATCTGTTCGGCCACCTGTACCGCGACGTTTTCCTGCGCCTCGGTGGTTGCGGCACCAAGATGCGGCGTCGCGATCACGTTGTCATGGCCGAACAGGTCATTTTCCTTGGCCGGCTCAACCGCGAACACGTCCAGCGCCGCGCCGGCGACATGGCCGCTGTTCAGCGCCGCCAGCAGGTCCTCCTCGACGATCAGGCCGCCACGGGCGCAGTTGATGATCCGCACCCCCTTCTTGGCCATGGCCAGGGTGCGGGCATTGACGATGGCGCGGGTGGCGTCGGTCAGCGGGGTGTGCAGGCTGATGAAGTCGGAGCGCATGAACAGGGTGTCCAGGTCGACCTTCTCGACGCCCAGGGTCCGGGCCCGGTCCGGCGACAGGAACGGGTCATAGGCCAGCACCTTCATCTTGACGCCCAAGGCCCGTTCGGCGACCAGCGAACCGATATTGCCGCAGCCGATGATGCCCAGGGTCTTGTTGAACAGTTCCACCCCCATGAAGCGGGATTTTTCCCACTTGCCGGCCTGGGTCGAGCGGTCGGCCTGGGGGATCTGGCGGGCCAGCGAAAACATCAGGGCGATGGCGTGTTCGGCTGTGGTGATCGAATTGCCGAACGGCGTGTTCATGACGCAGATGCCGCGCGCTGTCGCCGCCTGCCGATCGACATTGTCGACGCCGATGCCGGCCCGGCCGATGACCTTCAGGTTTGTTGCGGCCGCGACCACCTTTTCGGTCACCTTGGTGGCCGAGCGGATCGCCAGACCGTCATAATCGCCGATGCAGGCGATCAGCTCGTCCGGGGTCATGCCGGGCTTCAGGTCGACCTCGATGCCTCGGGATTCGAACACTTCGACAGCGGTTGCACTCAGCTTGTCGGAAATCAATACCTTGACCATCATTCTCTCTTTTCTTGAATGTCTTGCGCAGGGGGGACGCAGTTCAGGCGGCGCTGGCCTGCCATTCGCAGCTCAGCTCGGCGAAGGCCCAGTCCAACCACGGCGTCAAAGCTTGCAGATCCTCGGCTTCGACGGTGGCACCGCACCAGATCCGCAAACCCGGCGGGGCATCGCGATAGGCGCCGATGTCGTAGGCCACGCCCTGTTTGTCGAGCAGCGCCGCCAGTTCCTTGGCGAAGGCCGCCTGGCGATCGGCGGGAAGCGCCGCGACCCAGGGATCGACGATCCTGAGACAGACCGAGGTCCGCGATCGGACCTCCGGCCGCACCGCCAGATAGTCGATCCAGCCGGTCGCCTGGACCCAATCGTCGATCGCCGCGAAATTCGCCTTGGCCCGGTCGATCATGCCGTTCAGGCCACCGACCGATTCGGCCCAAGTCAGGGCATCGATCGCGTCCTCGACGCACAACATCGACGGCGTGTTGATGGTCTCGCCCCGGAAAACGCCTTCGATCAGCTTGCCGCCCTTGGTCAGGCGGAAGACCTTGGGCAAGGGCCAGTCCGGCGTATAACTTTCCAGCCGGGCCACCGCGCGGGGGCTGAGCACCATCATGCCATGGGCCCCCTCGCCGCCCAGCACCTTCTGCCACGACCAGGTGACGACGTCGAGCTTGGCCCAAGGCAGATCATAAGCGAAGACGCCCGAGGTCGCATCGCAGATGGTCAGGCCGTCGCGGTCGTCGGCGATCCAGTCGCCGTCGGGCACGCAGACGCCCGAGGTGGTGCCGTTCCAAGTGAACACCACGTCCCGGTTCGGGTCGACGCTACCCAGGTCGGGCAGGTGACCGTAGTCCGCCTCGATGACGCGGACATCTTCGAGCTTGAGCTGCTTGACCACGTCGGTCACCCAGCCGGACCCGAAGCTTTCCCAGGCCAGCATGTCGACGCCGCGCTGCCCCAGCAGCGACCACAGCGCCATTTCAACCGCGCCGGTGTCCGAGGCCGGTACGATGCCGATGCGATAATCGTCGGGGATGTTCAGGATCGCCCTGGTGCGGTCGATCACTTCGGCCAGCTTCGCCTTGCCCGGTTTCGAGCGGTGCGAGCGGCTGAGAACGGCTTGATTGAGGATTTGCGGGGCCCAGCCCGGCCGTTTGGCGCAAGGGCCGGACGAAAAGTATGGCGCCTTGGGGCGCGTGTCCGGAGTCATATTGTCTTCCTTTCCTTCCAGAAAGGCTGCAACCCGTTGGGGGGTCGTGGCCCACGGCGGAGTTTATGAATCGGCCCCCTTGAGTCAAGTGGTTTGTTGCAGTGCACAAATGTTTCATGTAGCCGGTGTGGGAATTTGGCGCCATGTCGAAATGGAAGACGGGCTTGGAAAACAGCCCTTCCGCATGGTGAGGAGCCACGGCGGGGACGCCTCTAGCCATCTGGCAGGAGGCATCTGGGTGAGCTCTTCACATCCTTCCAGACGGGCCAAGTGGCCCTCCTCAGGATGAGGCTCTCTCTGTGCAACTCCTTTCATCACACCACCCCCCTCATGGTGGAGACCTTTGCGTGGTTGGGTTTTGCACGGCATGTTTTGTTTTTG
>CAYFNG010000020.1:0-54457 GCA_964344385.1 uncultured Sneathiellales bacterium | reverse complement strand
ACAGGGAATCACAAATGCCGCTTCCGTGCAAAGGTCTCCATGGTGAGGAGCCGCGCGCGGCGTCTCGAACCTTGTGGCTGACACCGTTTGGCGGCGTGAGTGCCGTGCGGGTTTTTCACCTATTCCGGCGTCAATTTGTGTCCGCCCAACCTCTCACCGGCCGCCGACGAAGAACTGGTTCTCGACCGTCTGATACGGACCGTTGCCGTCTCGGAACCGGGCCTCGACCGTGTAGATCCCCTCGTCTTCAAGGTGGGCCGGGTCGATCGGGATGGCGGCGATCCAGATCCGGCCGTCCGCGGCGCCCTCCGCCGTGTAAGGGCCGTGGAAGTGGCTGCTGCCCCCAGGCGTGGTGAGCGTAACATCGAAGCTGATGCTCCCCACACCGCGCTGCATCAGGGTCACCGCGACATGGGCCGGCTCGCCCTTGCGGAAGAACTGGCGGTAATTGCGGTTCACTTCACGGTAATTGTTGAAATCGGCATTGATCTTCTCGCGGATCCTGCCGTCGGTGGTGTGTGAAACCATGGCCTCGAACTGTTCGCCGGTCAGGTTGACAACCGTCTTGGCGCGGGAGTGAAACAGCGAGCGGCGCAGGGCATAGGCCAGGTCCGAATTCGGCTCCGCGGCGATCCGTTCAGCAATGACATCGGCGATAAATTTCTGCTGTTTGCCATTGCTGCCAAGCGCCCACAGGGCCGCGGCATAGACGGCCAGTTCCTCGAGGCTGTCTTGCGGATATTTGTTCGCAACTCCGCGGTGTTTTTCCTGGCTGCGCCGGTCCGAACGCGCCAGGGTGATCAGGTCCTCCAGGGCGAATTTCCGGCTCTCCAACGCTTCCGCAAACTTCTTGATGATCGGTTTCACGAAGATGGGCGACCCGGTGGCGAAGCTCGCGCCCCAGTAAATGTCGAGCGCCGATGCTGAATTGATCGTCAATGTCTGCAGGGTCACGTCCTTCCCGGCATAGGCATCGGCGTCTTCCGGCGACCAGCCATGGCGCAGGGCAAACTCGCGGACATACGCTTTGTGATCCGACATGATGAGCGCCCAAACAATCACCTGCTGTGTCGGCTTGTCGTGCGTGCCGGAGATCCAACCCGCCACCCGCTCGGGGTGGCGCCAGAACAGCCCCGCCAGGAAACCGATCACCGGCGGCTGGCTCTTCCAATTTTGCAGACCACCCGCTTTGACGATTTGGGCCAGCAGGCCGGCGACGCGGTCGGGATCGGGATTCTCGTGGAACCGCTCGAGCTGGTCGTTCAAGCTGCGTTCGGTCCCGGCCTCCACCAACCCCGGCAACCAAACCAGCGCGAGAATGGTAGCCGCCAGAGCAAAAAACCGGTTTGTCCCCATCGGTGACACCCTTTATTATAGCGTTCGATTAGATTTCAACCACCTATAGATAGTCAACAGAGAGCAAATGTTCCTGTTTTTTGCCACTCACCAATGGCGGGGCGCCACCGGGTTCTTCAACGATCGCCGATCAATATTCGGTTTTCGGTGGTCACGGCGTTACCCGAACCGGTGGTGAAGGCACCGGAAACAGTGTAGACCCCGGGTTCCGAAAGCACTTCCGGTGGGATCGCCGTCGCGGCGCCCATGATCCTTGCTTGCTGCGACACGCCGATGGTGAACGGGCCCAGGCGACGGCTTTGGCCCCGGGGTGTCGTGACGACATATTCGTAGGTACAGTCAACGCCGGGATCGAGCATGATCAGAAGCCCGACATTGACCGGCTGTCCGCGCCTGAAATAGTTGCGGAATTGCTGGGTCACACGTTGCATGAACCCGCCATCGCCGGCTGGCTGGTCGATAACCGCGGTGTCTGAGAGATGGGACACCATCACCCTGATACCGCCACCTACCCGATTGGCGATAATGTCCGCTTGTTGATCGAAGACGGCGCGGCGCAGCACGTAGGCCAGGTTGGATGCCGGGGCGGCGGCGATCCTTGCCTCGACCTCCTGGGCGACAAACGGGTGCTGTTTGGCGTTGCTGGCCAGTGACCACAACGCTGCCGCATAGACCGCCAGAACCATGGTCTTTTCCTGGCCGTATTTCCGGCCCAGGGCGAGCAACTCCTCCTGGCTCGGTCGCCGACCGACCCGTGCGGCCGTGAGGATGTCTTCGACCTCAAAGGTACTGGATTGGCTGCCTTCCGCCAGATTGTCCAATATGCGCCGCACATAGGTGCTGTCGCCAGTGGCAAAGCTGGCGCCCCAAAACAAATCCTGATCCGCCCCTGTACGGATCGGCAATGTCGCCAGGCGCAGCGTCTGCCTGCCCAAATTGGCAATCCCGTTCGCCGGCCAGTTATGCCGCCGGGCAAATGCTTGGGCGTCGTCGATCCGGTCCGCCATGATCAGCGCCCATGTCAACACTTGCTGCGCTTTGTCGCTGTGTTGACCGGCGATCCACCCGGACACCCGTTCGGGATGCTGGACGAACAAGGCGGCAAGAAAGCCGATTAAGGTCCCCCGGCTGCCCAGGTCCTTGAACCCGCCTGCCTCAATACTCCGGGCCAACAATTCCGGCACCCGATCCAGGTCCGGCGCATTGTAGAAATGGGTGATCGTGGCGCCTGCCGCCGCCTGTTCCGACGGCAAAGCCGGAACGATGGGTGCAGCCACCAATACCAATGAGAGCAACAATAGCCGTAAAACCGTCACCTGCATTCTCCCGGTTAAAATTGCAACCTTCTACATATGAGAGAATAACATAAATCGACAACTCTTTTGGTTGAAATAAGGCCGCTCTGTGGAGATACGCCCCCCGACACCGCCTTACCCCTGTAACTCCTTCCGGTAATAGACCCGCGCGAAGCCGTCCTCGGTGCGGCGGCCGGTCTCGCGGTAGCCGAGATGGGGGTAGAGGGACTGGTTTTCGGTCATTTTTTCGTTGGTGTAGAGCTCGAGCGCGTTCCTGTCCTGGCGCCCGGCTTCGGCTTCGGCGAAGGCCAGCAGGCGGCCGCCCAGGCCCAGGCCCTGGGCCTGCGGATCGACGGCGGTGTTTTCGATGTGGAGGTGGTCGCCGCGTGGGTAGAGGTGGATATAGCCCCGGACCACGCCATCGAATTCAATGACATGCAGATGCCCGGCCCGCCAGGCGGCGGCGAAATCGGCAATCATCGGGGCCGGTTTGGTGCCGATGCGCGGGACATAGGGCGCGTAGGCCCGCTCGGCGATGGCCCGGACCGCTTCGAGGTCCGCCTCTTCGGCCGTCCGGATGGTCACGCCGTCGGGGCCAGGCCGGGATAGTCCCGGCCCTCGCGGAACTTCGCTTCCAGCGCCGCCATCACCGCCAACACCCGGTCTTCGCGCCACGGTGCCGCCGCCACCTGAACCCCGACCGGAAGGCCGGCGCTGCCGGCTTCGCAGTCCGCCGCCACTTTCTCCGCCTTGTCGCGGCCGGGGCTGCGGTCGCTTTCCTCGCCGGGCCGAACCCGGGTGGCAGCGACGACCCCGGCCGGGAATCCGGTCAGATTGAACTGGGTCGCGTAAGCGGCGGCACCAAACAGATCCGTCGTGGTACCATGCCGCGCCGCTGCCAGCCCAAACGGCGGACACAGCAGCACGTCTACCCCGGCGGCACGCATGCGGGCCAACAGCTCGATACGATAGGTATCGCAGGCCGATACAAGCTCCCAGTGGCGAGAGGTCGGCAGATCGCCGCCGGCCGCGACCAGGATCGACGCCGTGCGCTGTCCTGACGCCGCCAGCAGCTTCGAGACCAGCGCCTTCATTGGCCGCGGCATGGCGCCACCCTGCAGCACCGGTTTCAGGACATGATTGGGCCTGTCGGGTTTCAGAGCGCGCATCATGGCCCGGCTGGCGTCGCCCGACAGGATATTGATGAACAGGCTGACGCAGTGCTCGGCGTCAGGAGCCGGAAAGTCGACCACCTTGGCCCCGAGATCGGACAGATGGTCTGCCGCCTCGCGCACCGCCCGGCGCAGCGCCGGGGACGGCGTGAACAAATTGTTGTCGTCGTAGACACCGATGGTCAGCCGCGACACGTCAACCGTATCGGCGTCCGGCCAAGGCACGGGCGGCACCGGGTCGAACAGCGGCTCGTCATAGGGACCCACCAGGATCGACATGGCCAGTTTGAGGTCGGCAACGGTGCGGGCCATCGGTCCCGGTTGCGGCACGATGGTGTTCTGACCCATGGCGAAAAAGTCCGGGCCCGGCGTATCGTCATTGGGCAGGCGGCACGAGGTCGGTTTGAGGCCGTGAATACCGCAGAAATGGGCCGGCAGCCGGATGCTGCCGCCAAGGTCGCCGCCCAGGCCCAACGGCACGCCGGACGCGATCAGGGCGGCCTCGCCGCCGCTGCTGCCGCCCGGGGTGCGGTCCAGGCCCCAGGGATTGTTGGTGCGGCCATAGAGCGGGTTGTCGCTTTCATAGCCGACCAGCATCTGCATGACGTTGCTCTTGCCCAGGATGATCGCGCCGGCCCGGCGCAGGCGGGCGACCAGGGGACCGTCCTCTGGGTCGATGCGGCCCTGGAAATGCGGCACGCCCATGGTGGTTTCGCTGCCTGCCACCAGGAACTGCGCCTTGATCGTGATCGGCACCCCGTGCAGCGGCCCCAGCTCGGCCCCGGCGGCCTGGGCCCGGTCGGCGGCGTCGGCGGCGTCGCGGGCCGCCTCGTACATCGGCAGCACCATGGCGTTCAGCCGATCCTGCTGCGCTTCGATATGTGCGATATGCGCGTCGACCACTTCGCGGCTGGACACCCCGCCGCTGCGGATGGCGGTGGCCAGTTCACCGGCGGACGCGCCGACGACTGCCAGATCCCTTGTCATGGCGAGCCTCCCCTGTTGTTACGATCGTACGAGTATAGGGGATTTGCCAACTGAATTTCTTCACCCCCGAATCCGGGCTCAACCCAAGGCTTGTTGTTCGGGGTGGTTTTGGTCTCACATCCTTCGAGACGGGCCTAGGCCGCGGCGCGCTGGCGGACGGCCTTGTCGTAATCGTCGATCAGGACCGTGCAGATCTCGCCCGGCTGGAAGCTGTATGACCCGATTTCCCGGACCGGGGTGATCTCGGCCGCGGTGCCGGTCAGGAAGCACTCCTCGAACTCCGTCATTTCCTCGGGCCGGATCGCGCGTTCCACGACTTCGATGCCGCGGGCGCGGGCCAGATCGATGGCGGTGCGCCGGGTGATGCCGTTCAGGAAGCAATCCGGCGTCGGCGTGTGCAGAACCCCGTCCCGGCTGAAGAAGATGTTGGCGCCGGTGGCTTCGGCCACCTGGCCGCGCCAGTCCAGCATCAGCGCGTCCTCGTAGCCATCCGCCTCGGCGGCGTGTTTGCTGAGCGTGCAGATCATGTAAAGGCCGGCCGCCTTGGCGTGTACCGGCGCGGTCGCCGGGTCGGGGCGGCGCCATTTCGAGATCTGCAGGCGGATGCCCCGCAGCCGGGCCTCGGGGTCGAAATAGCTGGGCCAGACCCAGGCGGCGATCGCCAGGTTGATGCGGTTGCTCTGGGCCGACACTCCCATCATCTCGCTGCCGCGCCAGGCAAGCGGGCGCACATAGCCGTCGACGATGCGATTGGCGGCGATCACTTCGCGGCAGGCCTGGTCGATGTCCTCGACCGAATAGGGGATGTGGAAGTCCAATGCCTCGGCCGAATAAATCAGCCGTTCGGTGTGTTCGGTCAATTTGAAGATGGTGCCGTCGTAAACCCGTTCCCCTTCGAACACACTGCTTGCATAATGCAGGCCATGGGTCAATACATGGACACTGGCATCGCGCCAAGGTATGAGTTCGCCGTTCAACCAGATCAGACCATCGAGGTCGTCATACGACATTGTTGCCATGATCCTGCCACCCGCGTTCGCCAAGAGTTCGAATATGTCGTTTCCGCAGGGTCGTTTGTAACATTGTGAGCAAGATATGTCAATATGGCTGACATAAAATCACCCGCCAATCCGCTTTTTCTGCGTGAGGAGGAATTGCGGCAGGGCGTCGAACTGTTGTTCTTCGCCTATCGCGACTTCACCTCCGACCCGGACGCGATCCTCGCCGAGTACGGTTTTGGCCGGGCCCATCACCGGGTGATCCATTTTGTCGGACGTCACCCGGGCATCACGGTCTCCGGCCTGCTCAAGATCCTGCGGATCACCAAACAGAGCCTCAGCCGGGTGCTGGGCCAGTTGATCGAGGATGGGTTCATCGACCAGCGCAAGGGCACCCAGGACCGGCGTCAGCGTCTGCACCACCTGTCGGAAAAAGGTCTTGAGTTGCACCAGAAATTGCAGGCCCCGCAGCATGCGCGAGTGGCCCGCGCCTATCGCGAGGCCGGCGCCGAGGCGGTCGCCGGCTATCGCAAGGTGCTGGAAGGGCTGATCAACGAACAGGACCGCGACGAGGCGATGCGCACCATCCTGAAACCGTGAGGCAAACCATGACGCTGAGCGACGACGCCCCGCATGTCCTGGTGGTCGACGACGACCGGCGGCTGCGCGAGTTGTTGCGGAAGTTCCTGATGGAAAACGGCTACCGGGTGACGACGGCGTCGGACGCCGAACAGGCCCGCGCCAAACTGGCCGGCCTGGCCTACGACCTGGTGATCCTGGACGTGATGATGCCGGGCGAGACCGGGTTGGAGTTCATCCGCTCCTTGCGTCTGACCGACAATGTCCCGGTGATGATGTTGACCGCGCGAGGCGATGTCGAGGACCGCATCGCCGGCCTGGAGCGCGGCGCCGACGACTATCTGGTCAAACCGTTCGAGCCGCGCGAGCTGGTCCTGCGCATCGAGAGCATCCTGCGTCGCACGCCCAGCGAGCGGAGCCAGCAGGCGCGGGTCAGCTTTGGCGATTTTGCCTTCGACCTGGCCAGCGGCATGCTGGAATGTGCCGGCGAACCGGTGCGCCTGACCACCAGCGAGGCGGCGCTGCTGCGCATCCTGGCCACCAGCCCGGGCGTTGCGATCGGCCGCGATGAGTTGGGCGAACGTGCTGCCAGCGGCCAGGGGCGCGCGATCGACGTGCAGATCACCCGGCTGAGGCGCAAGATCGAAGCCAACCCCAAGGTGCCGCGCTTCCTGCAGACCGTCCGTGGCGAAGGGTATGTGCTGTGGACGGATTAGCCGGTCGCAAAACCATCATCCGCCGGGTGCCATGACCAGGTTCGGCCGCGCCGTCAAACGCCTGATGCCCCGGACCCTGTTCGGGCGCTCGCTGATGATCATCGTGACCCCGGCGGTGTTGGTGCAAATCGTCGCTACTTACGTGTTCTACGACCAGCATTGGCACTTCGTCACCCGGCGCCTGGCCCAGGGCCTGGCCGGCGACATCGCCACGGTCATCGATCTGATGGCCAAGAACCCGACGCCGGAAGCCTATCGCGAAACCTTCACCATGGCCGAACGGCACAACTTCATCTACCTGTCGTTCCTGCCCGGAGCCACCCTGCCCGACGACATCCAACCGATCAGCCCACTGTCGATCCTCGACACGCGGATTGCCGCCGCGCTTCGCAATCAGTTGAAGCAGAACTTTCAGCTCGACACGGTATCGCGGGCCGAAGATATCGTCGTCGACGTGCAACTGCCGGATGGTGTTTTGCACGTGGTCACCCGGCAGAAGCGGATTTTCTCCAGCGCGGCCTATGTCTTCGTACTGTGGATGGTCGGCGTTTCGGTCATCCTGACCGGCGTCGCAATCCTGTTTCAGCGCAACCAAGTGCGATCGATCCGCCGCCTGGCAATTGCAGCCGAGAGCTTCGGCAAGGGGCGAGATATCGGTTTTCGCCCCGAAGGCGCGACCGAAGTCCGCCAGGCGGGCAAGGCTTTTCTGGAGATGCGCGACCGCATACAGCGCCAGATCAGCCAACGCACCGAGATGCTGGCCGGGGTCAGCCACGACCTGCGTACCCCACTGACCCGGATGAAGCTGGAACTGGCGCTGCTGGGCGACGCCGACGGGGTCGACGAGTTGAAGTCAGACGTCGACGAGATGGAGGCCATGGTCGAGGGGTATCTGGAGTTCGCCCGCGGCCAGGAGTTCGAGCCGATCGTGATCACCGACGTGGCGGCGCTACTGGGCGAAATCGCCGGCGACGCGCGCCGCCAGGGCGACCAAGTCAACCTGGAAACCGAACCGACCATCGTCATGCCCCTCAGGCCGCAGGCGTTCAAGCGCTGTGTCACCAACCTGGTCGACAACGCCCGACGCCACGCCGGATCCGTCTGGATCGGTGCCAACCGCCACGACCACCAGGTCGAGATCACCGTCGAGGACGATGGCCCCGGCATTCCCGCCTCCGAACGCGAACGGGTGTTCCGGGCCTTTCACCGCCTGGATGAGTCGCGCAACCGCGATACCGGCGGTAGCGGCCTGGGTCTGACCATCGCCCGCGACGTGGTGCGCAGTCTGGGCGGTGAGATTCACCTGGGTGAATCCACCCATGGTGGCCTCAAGGTGAAGGTCCGACTACCGCTTTGAGCGGTAAAAAAAGGCTGGAGAAACGGCTAAATCCCGCAACTTCATTGACTTCGCGCATTTTCAGACGTTCCCGGGCACGATATTTTATCCTGTCGGCATGTTTCGGGTAATCCGGTTCCATGCCGGCCAGTGAACAAAATAAAAGATAGGGAGGCCGGCCGTGTCACAGAGCCCTGGGGTCGAACCATTCCGAATTGAAATCGGCGACGAACAGTTGACCGATCTGAAGCAGCGCCTGGCGGCCACCCGCTGGCCGAACGAGCCCAGCAATGCCGGCTGGCACTATGGCGCCAATCTTGGGTACATGCGGCGGTTGATCGACTATTGGCGCGACGGATACGATTGGCGCAAATGGGAAGCCGAGTTGAACCGGTTCCAACAGTTCCACACCGAGATCGGCGGCCACCGGCTGCATTTTCTGTATGAAAAGGGCACCGGCCCCAACCCGTTGCCGATGGTCATCAGCCATGGCTGGCCGGGTTCGGTGTTTGAGTTCTACAAGGTGGTGGAGCCCCTGGCCCACCCGGAGCGGTTCGGTGGCGAGCCCGAAGACGCCTTTGACGTGATCGCACCGTCACTGCCGGGCTTTGGCTTCTCAGACGCGCCCAGCGAACCGATGGGCCCGGCCGACATCGCCGACCTCTGGCACCGGCTGATGACCGAAGTGCTGGGCTATTCCCGCTATGCCGCCCAGGGCGGCGATTGGGGCAGCGTGATCACCGCACAATTGGCTCTGCGCTATCCGAAAGACCTGTACGGTATTCACCTCAACATGTTGCCGCTGGCACCCGACCTCAACGATCCCGACCCGCCGCTCAACCAATCGGAGCGAACCTGGATGTCGAAGGTCCGCCACCGGCTGCGGGAAGAGGGCGGCTATCAGGAAATTCAGGGCACGAAACCCCAGACCCTGTCCTATGGCCTGACCGATTCACCGGCCGGCCTGGCGGCCTGGATGGTTGAGAAATTTCACGGCTGGCCCGGGGCGGCGCCGGATCAGGAACCGCCTTTCACCATGGACGAGCTGTTGACCAATATCATGCTCTACTGGGTCACCGGCAGCGCCAACAGCGCCAGTTGGATTTACCACGCGGTCCGCCACCAGGGCGGCATCCGTTTGAACCCGGGGCAATTCCTGACCGTGCCGACCGGCTTCCAACTGCCGCCGCATGACCTGTTCCCGCCACCGCCCGATAGCTGGGTATTCCGCATGTTCCATACGTTCAACCGGGTCGACATGGAGAGCGGCGGGCATTTTGTCGCCCTGGAAAAACCCACCGAACTGGTTGACGACGTTCGCGCCTTTTTCCGGATGTGGCGGGACGACGACTAGTACAAGCAATCGACGGACCTGCGCCCCAAGGGCGGCGAATTGAAAGGAAGCAGAATGAGTGCTGAAGAAAAAGACCGGTACGAACAAGCACGCAAGGGATTTATCGACCTGCGCAAATCGGTACCCGATGTCATGGCTGCGTTTGCCGGACTTGGCGCCGCCACCTACACCGACGGGGTGCTGGACAAAAAAACCAAGGAATTGATCTGTATCGCCGTCGCCATGGCCAAGGAATGCGACGATTGCGTCACCTGGCACGCCAATACCGCCGTCAAGCTGGGAATCACCCGCGAGGAAATCGCGGAAATGGCGGCAGTGGTGATGCATATGGGCGGCGGCCCAGGCGCCATGTACGCCATCCGGGCCCTGCGCGCTTATGACACATTCAAGGCGGACGCCGACGGTTGAATACCCGCCGGGGCCGCTTAGATTGGGCCGGTCAACATGATACGTTTAGTATCGAATTGCCTGAAGCGCGCGACCGCGGCGGCCCAGGTTGCTCTGGATAGCACGACGCCCCATATCAGGGCCGAGCACGGAACCCATGTTGGTGGAGGGCAAGATGAAGGCAATTTCCACCGTCGCGGCGGTGGCTGCGTTTCTGGCGATCCCGCTGACCGCGCCTTGCCCGGCATCGGCCAACTGGTTGGACAGCGCAAAGGAGCTGTTGCAGCGCAGCCTGGGAGACAATGGCGGCCAGAGCCTGGGCCAGAGCGAAATCATCGCCGGCCTGCGGGAGGCATTGCAGGTCGGCACCGAACGGGTGGTCGCGCAACTGGGCATCAACGACGGTTTCAATGCCGATCCAAAGGTTCATATCCCGCTGCCGGAAACGTTGCAGACCGTGCAACAGACCTTGCGGCGCTTCGGCCTGTCCGGTTACGCCGACGAGCTTGAGCTGCGGTTGAACCGCGCCGCCGAGCAAGCGGTGCCGGAGGCCAAGCAGTTGTTCTGGAAGGCGATTTCCGAGATGACCTTGGATGATGCCCAAGCCATCTATCGCGGCCCCGACGATGCGGCAACCCGCTATTTCCAAGGCAAGATGTCCGGCCCGTTAAGCGACCGGATGCGCCCGGTCGTCGAACGCACGCTGAACGAAGTGGGCGCGGTCAGTGCCTATGACACGATGATGGGCGAATACAAGGCCCTGCCTTTCGTTCCGGATATCAAAGCCGACCTGACCGAGCACGCCCTGGGCCGCGCCATGGAGGGATTGTTCCTCTATATCGCCGAGGAAGAGGCACGCATCCGCAACGACCCCGCCGCCCGGACGACGGCGTTGCTGAAGAAACTGTTCGAACGCTAGTCAAGGTGGGGATAAGGGGCCGAGTGGTGAAAATGGTCTTGGGGTTTGGCCTGGCCGGGTTGGCGGTTGCAGTCATCGCGCTGCTGGTTGTTCGCGTGACACCGTTGTGGGACAGGCTGCTTGCCCCGGGAGAGGTGCCGCAGGTCGATTTCGCGTCGCTGAGGCTGAGTGACAAACCCAACCAGTTCCTGGTCTGCCCGCCCGATCTGTGCACCGCGCCGTCGGATATGGCGAGCCCGGTATTTTCCCTGCCGGTTGCGGAACTGCGCCAGCGCCTGCACCGCATCGTCGAAACCACCGGCGAAACCCGATTGCAGCGCGAATCCGATGAAGACGCGACCTATCTGGCCCGGACCAGGCTCATGCGGTGGCCCGATTGGATCACCGTGCGTTACATCGCTCTGGATGATGGCCGGTCGACCCTGGCCATTTACAGTCGGTCGGTTTATGGCCGTTCCGACTTTGGCGCCAACCGGCAACGGGTGACCGACTGGCTGCAGCAACTGGCAAACCAATGATCGACCGGCCGAATGGGCCGTCGCAGTCGTTCAGTCGAGTTCGAACAGGTCGTCGCCGACGCTTGACCCCTTGACCGGCGGTGGCACCGTGTCGACACCCATTCGCAGCGGCCCGAAATAATCGCTGCAACGGATGAACGGGTATTTCCGTTCCACGATCGACGTGATTCGCTGAAAAAGTTGGCTGGGGGCAAAGGGTTTGGCGACCACGCAGTCCACGCCATTGTCACGGGCCTGGATCACCCGATCGCGTTCGGTGTGCGCGGTCAACATGATGAACGGCATGAACTGGGTCGAACCGTCGTCGAAGCTGCGCACGTGCCTGAGAAACTCCAACCCGTTCATCGGCTGTGTGTTCCAGTCCACCAGACAGAAATCGACCGGAGCGGCACTCAGGACATCCAGCGCGGCACGACCATCGCGTACCAGGTGTAGCTGTTTCAGGTTGAGCGGCGACAGCACCGCCCTGACCAGGGTAGCGGTCTTGACGTTATCCTCGACCAGCAAACAGCTGACCTTCGAAAAGTCGTAGCGGCTGGATCGTTCAAGCGGCATCGTTGCGCACCTTGTCCTAGGCCTTCGTTGACCAGGTCGGTCCAAACTCAGTCCAATCCGGGAACTAACTCGACGACTACGGAACAACTCAGGCCAGGCTCGGTGGGTGGGCGCTTGGGCCCACTACCCGTGATACCAACTCAACGGTTTACCGTTTGAACCGGCCCCTTACGCGTTTCCTCCCTGCCTTCCTCTGATTATTCCGACGCCTCAGGCGGACAGGCGATCGGTTTCCTCCTCCAACGATTGGTCGTCCAATAGATACTCGGCAAAACCCAGCCAGTTGGTGGATTCCGGGACACTCTCGACGGCCGTTTTGTACCCCATATCCTCTTTCAGGATGTGGTTGGTCAGCCAACTGTTGAGAAAGCGATAAATCTTCTCGGCTTGTTCGACACTGGGCTTGTTGAAAAAGTCGCCGATCAGTTTTTCCGTTGCCGCCTGAAGCCGCTGATGCGAGGCGCGATGTTCGTCGTATTCGGGGTGTCCGACGATCTTCATCATCTGCTCTTCGCGGGCAAAATGGTAGTTGGTATAGTCCCGCAACGCCAGAAGGGCGCTGCCCAGCACTTCACAAACGTCCTGTTCGTCGGTGCTCGGTTCCAGACACATCTCCACCACCGCCAGGCAGCGAAAAAGGTTCTTGTGGTCTTCGTCAAGCTGTGCGTTGCCGACGCTGTAATCCTCGCGCCAAGCCAACGCCAATTCGGGGTTTTCCATACGCTCACCGTCCCACTGAGTTACTGACAAAACAGACCCCATTTGACGGCGGCAAGGCTTAAGAATAGGTAAAACGAGCCCGGAAAACGGGTGTCAGACCTCTGTCATGTAATCGGTTTTCGTGCGCCGCCCTTTGGCTTGGCCCGGCCCGGACAGCTATTCGAAGGAAGTCGGAAAGTAGGGCTCGGCCGCGACGATCCGAGCCCATATCACCAAGAAACCGTCCCTGCTGCGCTACACCGCGCCGTGGCAGTGCTTGTACTTCTTGCCCGAGCCGCAGGGACAGGGGGCGTTGCGGCGGACCTTGCCCCAGGTGGCCGGGTTGTCGGGGTCGATTTCGGCCGCAGCCCGGCGGCTGGTCACCGGTGCCAACGCGACATCACCGCCGGTGAATTCGCTGTCGCCGGCCACCGGATCCGCATGGCTTTCATGGGTCTCGACTTCCTCGCGCTGGGCGAATTGCTCGGCCGGGTCGTCGACGCGCAATTCGACATGGGCCATGATCTGGGTCACCGTCTGGCGCAGGCCGCTCAACATGCCCTCGAACATCGAGAAGGCCTCGGTCTTGTATTCGTTCAACGGGTCGCGCTGGCCGTAGGCGCGCAGGCCCACCACCTGACGCAGATAGTCCATCTGCAGCAAATGTTCCTTCCAGGTCTGGTCGACGATCTGCAGCAGCAGACTCTTTTCCACCATCCGCATGGTGTCGGGACCGAAATTGGCCGCCTTTTCCGCCATCTTACGGTCGGTTGCCTGGGTCAGCCGATGGCGGATCTCCTCATCGGCGATGCCCTCCTCGCGGCTCCAGTCCAGGATCGGCACGTCGACATTGAAGACCTGCTGCACCGCGTCGTGCAGGCCCTGGCTGTCCCACTGCTCGGGATAGGCCTTTTCCGGGATATGGGTGCTGACCAGGTCGTCGATCACTTCGTGTCGCATGTCGACGATGGTGTCGGAGACGTCGCTGGCCCGCATCAGGTCGATCCGCTGTTCGTAGATCACCTTGCGCTGGTCGTTCATCACGTCGTCGAACTTCAGCAGGTTCTTGCGGATATCGAAGTTGCGCGCCTCGACCTTCTGCTGCGCCTTTTCCAAGGCCTTGTTGATCCAGGGATGGATGATCGCCTCACCCTCCTGCAGGCCGAGCTTGCGCAGCATGCCATCCATGCGCTCGGAGCCGAAGATCCGCATCAGATCGTCTTCCAGGCTCAGATAGAAGGACGAGCGTCCGGGATCGCCCTGGCGGCCCGACCGGCCGCGCAACTGGTTGTCGATGCGGCGGCTCTCATGGCGTTCGGTGCCGATCACGTAGAGCCCACCGGCAGCAATCACCTTGGCCTTCTCGGCCTCGATTTCGGCCCGGATGGCGGCGGCGCGCTCGGCGAACTTGGCCTCGTCCTCGACCTTGTCCAATTCCTCGGCGATCCGCATGTCGGGATTACCACCCAGCTGGATATCGGTACCGCGGCCGGCCATGTTGGTAGCGATGGTCACCGCCCCCAAGCGCCCGGCCTGGGCGATGATCTGGGCTTCCTGTTCGTGGTAGCGGGCATTCAGCACGTTGTGCGGGATCTTGGCCTTTTTCAGGCGCGCAGCCAGCATCTCGGATTTCTCGATCGACACGGTGCCGACCAGCATCGGCTGCCCCGCCTTGTGGGCTTCGCGAATGATCTCGACGATGGCGGACCATTTCTCCTCCGCCGTGCGATAGACCTCGTCGTCCTCGTCCTTGCGGGTCACCGGTTGGTGGGTCGGGATCTCGACCACTTCCAGCTTGTAGATATCGGCAAACTCGTCGGCCTCGGTGGCCGCGGTGCCGGTCATGCCGGCCAGCTTGGGATAAAGCCGGAAATAGTTCTGGAAGGTGATCGAGGCCAAGGTCTGGTTCTCTGGCTGGACGTCGACCCCCTCCTTGGCCTCAAGCGCCTGGTGCAGGCCATCGGAATAGCGCCGGCCCTCCATCATGCGGCCGGTGAACTCGTCGATGATCACCACCTTGTTTGCCTTGACGATGTAGTCGGTATCGCGGGCAAACAGCTTGTGTGCCCTGAGCGCCTGGTTCAGGTGATGGACGATTGTGACGTTTTCGATGTCATAGAGGCTGACACCTTTCAACAGCCCGGCCTCGGCCAACACCTTTTCGGCGTTTTCGGTGCCGTCTTCCGAAAAGGTCACCGTTTTCTGCTTTTCGTCGACCTCGTAGTCGCCCTCGCCGAGCAGCGGGATGATCTTGTCAATGCTACGATAGAGTTCCGAGGTGTCCTCGGTCGGTCCGGAAATGATCAGCGGAGTGCGGGATTCGTCGATCAGGATCGAATCCACCTCATCCACGATGGCAAAATTGAACGGGCGCTGGACCATCGATTCCAGGTCGAACGCCATGTTGTCCCGCAGATAGTCGAAGCCAAACTCGTTGTTGGTGCCGTAGGTCACGTCGCAGGCATAGGCCGCCCGCCGTTCGTCGTTCTCTAACCCGTGCACGATGCAGCCGACGCTGAGCCCCAGGAATTTGTAGATCTGCCCCATCCATTCGGAGTCGCGGCTGGCCAGATAATCGTTGACGGTGACCACATGCACGCCTTTGCCCGTCAGCGCGTTCAGGTACACCGCCAGCGTCGCCACCAGGGTCTTGCCTTCACCGGTCTTCATCTCGGCGATCGCGCCTTTGTGGAGCACCATACCGCCGACCAGCTGAACATCGAAATGGCGTTGGCCCAAGGTCCGCTTGGCCGCTTCGCGCACCGTGGCAAATGCCTCGGGCAGCAGATCGTCCAAAGTCTCACCCGCCGCCAGCCTTTCGCGGAATTTGTCGGTCTGGGCCCGCAACTCTTCGTCGCTTAAAGCCTCGATGTCCGGCTCCAGGGCGTTGATCTGGGTGACCGGCTTCTCGAAGCCGCGCAACGCGCGTTCGTTGGCGGAGCCGAAGATTCGCTTGGCAAGCGCGCCTAACATGATGAACCTCTGATCAAAAAAAAAGGGCTGGGCGGGCCGCTGGCCGACGGTCCGGTATGGCTGAGACATAAGCGCCACGCCGGGTTCTGTCAACGCTACCGAATAACCGGCCAAACCGCCCGACCGGGCCGGTTTAAACCCGCTTCCTTAAAACTCTGGTAACTTGCGGCGGACATGTTAAGCACTATGTTTCTACTATCCACCCCTCCCCCTCGAAGGCGCAGGTCGAAAACGGTCGCCGCGCCCAGGCGAAAGGAACCCTCCCGCATGACCTATGCCCGTAAACTGGCCGCGGCCGCGTGCGCCTTGGCCTTTGCTTTGGCCGCCCACAACCCGGCCCTGGCGCAATCCGCGCCGGACGGCAAGACCGTCGTCGCCATCGTCAACGGCAAAGAAATCCAGCTGTCTGAGTTGATGAAGTTCCAGGCCAGCCTGCCCGAGCAGTACCGGCAACTGCCGCTGCCGCAGATTTATCCGCAACTGGTCGAACAGATGATCAACCGCAAATTGGTCAGCCAGGCTGCCGCGGAGCAGAACCTGGCCGACGATCCGCTGGTCAAGGAGCGGGTCGCCTGGATCACCGAGCAGATCGTCCAGGAAATCTATCTGCAGCGTGAATTGGCCAAGCGCATGACCGACGACAAGATCAGGGCCGAATACGACAAGCGCATGGCGGCCCTGCCGGCCGCGCAGGAGGTCCACGCCCGCCACATCCTGGTCGAGACCGAGGACGAGGCCAAGGTGATCATCGCCGAAGTGCAGGGCGGCACCGACTTCGCCGAGTTGGCGACCAAGAAGTCGACCGGCCCGTCCAGCTCCCGTGGCGGCGATCTGGGCTGGTTCTCGGAAGGCGATATGGTGCCGGAATTCTCCCAGGCCGCGTTTGCCATGGAGGCGGGTGCCGTTTCCGAAACCCCGGTCAAGACCCAGTTCGGCTGGCACGTGATCAAGGTCGAGGAGCGCCGCGACAAGCCGAAACCCAGTTTCGCCGAAGAAAAGCAGAAAATCAGCACCGAGATGACCCGCACCATTGTCGGCGACATGATCCGCGAGATCCGTGCCGCAGCCAAGGTCGAGACCTTCAACATGGACGGCACCCCGACCAAAGCGACGAATTAGTAACAACGGTCGTGTCACACGACCGTTGCGATGCCCCTTAGGCGTCGGGCACGGTCGCGCTTGCCAGCCAACCATGAATTCACACCGCTGGCTGATTTGGCTTAGATTCCCGGGAAAGCGCGTTTAATCGCTTTCCCGGGTTCTCCCGCCTGGGTAGGATCGGGCCTCGATTGTCACTTGCACATTGACGAGCCCTGCCATGGCCGACCTGCCCCGTTCCCCACTGGCGCCCGCGCGCTTCCCGAAACTTCCGCCGATCGCCGGCTGCCGGATCGCCACCGGCCGCGCCGCCATCCACTATCGTGGCCGGGCCGATCTGCTGCTGATGGCATTTGACCGCGGCACCACCGTCGCGGGGGCCCTGACCCGCTCCAAAATGCCCGGCGCGCCGGTCGATTGGTGCCGCCAGGTGCTGCCCGGGGGGACTGCCCGGGCCCTGGTGGTCAATGCCGGCAACGCCAATGTCTTCACCGGCCAGGCCGGCGAGGAGGCGGTCCGCGCCACCGTCGGCGCCGCCGCCAGGCTGGTCAGCTGCCAGGCTAAGGCGGTGCTGGCCTCGTCGACCGGGGTCATCGGGGTGCCGCTGCCCCATGAGCGGATCACCAAGGTCCTGCCGGCGATGCACAAGCGGTTGAAGGAGGATGGCTGGCGGACCGCCGCGGCGGCGATCATGACCACCGATACCTTCGCCAAAGGAGCCGGGGCGGATTTCACCCTGGACGGCAAGAGCTACCGGCTGAACGGCATCGCCAAGGGATCGGGCATGATCGCCCCCGACATGGCGACGATGCTGTCCTACCTGGTGACCGACGCCAGGCTGCCGGCGGCGGTCCTGAAGGCCCTGCTGAAACGCGCCGTCGAGCAGAGCTACAACTGCACCACCGTCGATGCCGACACCTCGACCTCGGACACGGTGCTGCTGTTCGCCACCGGCAAGGGCAAGCGCCACCAGCCGGTGACCAAGGCCGGCGACCCAAGGCTCAAGGATTTCAAGCGGGCCCTGAACCAGGTGACAAGGGACCTGGCCCAGCAGGTGGTGCGCGACGGCGAGGGGGCGCAGAAGTTCATCACCATCACCGTCACCGGAGCCGAGAATGCCGGGGCCGCCAAACGTATCGCCCTGACCGTCGCCAATTCGCCGCTGGTCAAGACCGCGATCGCCGGTGAGGACGCCAATTGGGGTCGGGTGGTGATGGCGGTCGGCCGGGCCGGCGAGAAGGCGGACCGCGACCGCATGCGGATCCGCATCGGCGGCGTGCTGATCGCCGATAACGGCCATATCCATCCCGACTATCGCGAGGCGGACGTGGTGCCGCACATGCAGGGCCGCGAGATCGATATCACCGTCGACGTCGCGGTCGGACGGGGTCGGGCGACGGTTTGGACCTGCGACCTGACCCACGGCTATATCGAGATCAACGCCGACTACCGCTCGTGAGCGAGGTCGGAACCAGGATCGTGCTGGTCTCGGCAGTCGCCCTGGTCGACGGCGACGGCAGGGTGTTGCTGGCCCAGCGGCCCGAAGGCCGGTCGATGGCGGGCCTGTGGGAGTTTCCCGGTGGCAAGGTCGAGGACGGCGAGACCCCGGAAGCGGCCCTGATCCGCGAACTGAAGGAGGAACTGGCGATCGACGTCAGCGAAAGCTGCCTCGCCCCTTTCGCCTTTGCCTCCCACGCCTATGACGATTTCCACCTGTTGATGCCGCTCTATGTCTGCCGCCGCTGGGAAGGCCAAGTGACCCCAACCGAGGGTCAGGACCTGAAATGGGTCCGCCCGGTCCGCATGCGCGACTTGGCGATGCCCCCCGCCGACGAACCCCTTGTCGCCTTGCTCAGGGATCTGTTGTAGGAACTTCCTTTTGGAAGGGTTTCTCGCCGCAACTCCCGCGCCAACGGTTCATGCGCGCACCTAGATATCGAAGCACGGAGGCGGAAGCGTTTATCGGGTGCTTTCCGTTCTTGGCGCATCGACTTTGCGGCTAAGATGGCGCGATGGGCAGCGATATCCGCATTACAAGAGTGACACCCGGCGATTGGGGTGACTTTGAGGCCCTTTTTGAGGCCAGGGGTAGCCCCAAGAACTGCTGGTGTATGGTTTGGAGGCCGACGCAGACGTCCAAGGCAAAAATGGGTAAATCCGAACGCAAGGCGGCTATGCAGCAATGTGTGCTTTCCGGCAACCCGGTCGGCCTTCTTGCCTATGTCCATGATGAACCGATTGCCTGGTGCTCAGTCGGCCCGCGCGAGTTATTCAGGAAACTTGGTGGGTCTGAGGTTTGCGGCGATGAGCAGGAGGTGTGGTCGCTCACCTGTTTCTTTGTAAAACGCCCATTCCGAAGAGGTGGGCTTTCGGACCGAATGATCGACTCGACTATCGACTATGCCCGCGAAAGCGGGGCGAAATATCTGGAAGCCTATCCTGTCGACCCGGATTCGCCGAGCTACCGATTTATGGGTTTTGTCCCGCAATTTCAGAAACACGGGTTCGAGTCTGTCGGTCGGGCTGGAACGAGACGCCATGTCTATCGGTTGGCCCTAACGGACACCTGAAGGCCTTTCGGGGGCCGTAAAACGGGTCCCCGAAAGGCGAGAAGTGCTCAATAACGATCGCCGGTGACGCCCTCACTAATCAGGGCTTCGAGGCGGGCCAGGTGTTCGGCGCCCAGTTCCACGTCCTGGGAGGCCCAGTTTTCCTCCAACCGTTCGGTTCTCCTTGTTCCCGGAATGGCGGCGATGTCGGCATCACGCGACAGGACCCAGGCCAGGGCGGTCTGGGACGGCGTGGCACCGACCTCGGCAGCGATTTCGGCGACGAGGTCGGCCAACCGAACGTTCTGGGCGATCGCTTCTTCGCTAAAGCGCGGGTTCTCCAACCGCCAGTCGTTGGGGTCCAGATCGCTGCGCGAGCGGATCGCACCGGACAGGAAGCCCCGGCCGAGCGGGCTGTAGGCGACGAACCCGATGTCCAGCCGCCGCACCGTGGGCAGGATCTCCGCCTCTACTTCGCGCGACCACAGGGAATATTCGGTCTGCAGCGCGCTGACCGGATGGACCGCATGGGCGCGGGCGATGGTTTCCGGGTCGGCTTCCGAGAGGCCGATATAGCGTACCTTGCCGGCCTGAACCAACTCGGCCAGCGCCCCGACCGTCTCCTCGATCGGGGTGTCGGGATCCAGGCGGTGCTGGTAGTAGAGGTCGATATAGTCGGTCCCAAGGCGCGCCAGCGAGGCGTCGCACGCGGCCTTGACATAGTCGGCCCCGCCCTTGAGGCCAAGCCAGCTGCCGTCCTCGCCGCGGGCGACGCCGAACTTGGTGGCCAGGGTGATTTTCTCGCGGCGCCCCGTCAGGGCCTTGCCGAGCAGGACCTCATTGGTGAACGGGCCGTACATGTCCGAGGTGTCCCAGAAGGTGCAGCCGATTTCCGCCGCCCGGTCCAGGACCGAGAGGTTCTGCGCTTCGGAAGAGTCGCCGTAAAAGTCCGACATCCCCATGCAGCCCAAACCGATGGCCGGTACGCTAAGGCCCTGCGAGCCAAGATTGATTTGTTTCACGTCGTTTTTCCCTATTTGCCGAATGCGGTCGGTACCAATTCGAAATCGTCGAAATCCGGGGTCGCCATTTCAGCCTCGAAGCGGTCAAAAGTCCAGGGCCACATAGCCGGGTTACCGTGTCTGTCCTGGTACCAGCTTTTGCAGCCGGTGACCCAGACCGTGCCCTTCATAGCCTCGGCGATGGCCGCGTTGAAGCGCCGGGTGGCCGCCGCGGTCGGGGCGATTTCCTTGCGTCCGCCGTCCAAGGCCTTGGCGATCAGTTGCATGACGTAATTAAGCTGAATCTCCGAGATCTGGATCAGCGAGAAATTGCCGATCGGGCTGTTGGGCCCGACCAGCATGAAGAAGTTGGGGAAGCCGGGCAGCGCGACAGAGCGGTAGGCGTGAGCCGCCTCGGCCCAGGTTTCATCCAGGGTGACGCCGTCTCGCCCGGTGATCCGCATCGGCCGCATGAAGCGATGGCCGTGGAAGCCGGTGGCAAGGACCAGCACATCGAGCTCGTGCAGCCGTCCGTCCGTGGTGCGCACTCCGCCGGCCTCGATCCGCTCGATGGCGTCAGTGACCAGCTCGGCGTTGGGCTGTTGGATCGCCGGATAGAAGCTGTCCGACATGATCAGCCGCTTGCAGGCAACCGTGTAGTCCGGGGTCAGGCGACGTTTCAGGTCCGGGTCCCGGATATTGTCCTCAAGGTTGCCGCGGCAGGCCTCGGCGATGCGACCCAGTTGCTCCTCGTCGCCGACCACGGCCCGGGCGAAGGTGTTGGCGAAGCGCTCGGCGATGTGATCGTAGAGCGCCGTCATCTGCTCCGGGTCGGCGCGGAAGTCGGCCTTTTCCTCTTCGCTATAGGCCGGGTTGGCGACGGGCAGGATCCACTGCGCGGTGCGCTGGAATAGCGAAACCTTGGCCACCCGGTCGACGATCGCCGGCACGATTTGCACTCCGGTTGAGCCGGTGCCGATGATCCCGACCCGCTGATCATCCAGGCCGACCGTATGGTCCCACCGCGCACTGTGGAAGCTAGCGCCGGCGAAGTCCTCGCGGCCGGCAATGTCCGGCCAGAGCGGATCGCGCAGCACGCCGGTGACGCAGATCACGAAGTCGAAAACCTCGACCGAGCCGTCGGCCGCCGCCAGCCGCCATTGGCCGCTTTCATATTCAGCCGAAACGATCTCGGTGTTGTACCGGATTTCCCGGTCGACCCCGTGCTTGGCCGCCACCGCCTCCAGATAGGCCTGGATCTCGGCCCCGGGCGAGAACAGGTGGCTCCAGTCCGGATTGGGCGCGAAGGAATAGCGGTAGAGGTGCGAGGGCACGTCGCAGCTCAGGCCCGGATAGGTGTTGTCGCGCCAGGTGCCGCCCAGCCGGTCGGCCTTTTCATAGATCGTGTAGTCGCCGAACCCGGCCTCGCGCAGCTTGATCGCGGTCAGAATCCCCGACATGCCGGCGCCGATGACGGCAAACTTCGGACCTGGACTGCCTGACGATGGCATCGATCGCATCCTCCCTGCTCAAACTTATTTCGGTCTGTTTGAATTGGCCTGTTCCATCCCGCATCGGACTCACAGCGACTGATAAAACACACCTACTCATAACCCGAAATCGCCCGGTTGTCGCCGCATTGCCGTCGCAGTCGGGCGCTATTGCCAAGGTCGCCACGACACCAATCAGACGAGGAACAGGGAAATGATGCGACAGATGACCGCGATCGCGGCCTGCGCGCTGGCCTTGGCCGCCTGCGAGCAATCCACGCAACACGCCGACCAGCGCAGCCAACCGGCACCGCCGGCCACCGTCCAACCCGCACCGGCCGCTAAACACAAAATGGCGCCGGTCGCCCAGCCGCGCGGCGCGCCGGCGATGGAGAGTCTCTCGCGGGCCACCGGCGGTATCGCGACGGCACTGCCCGCCCCGCCTTACTGGTCGCCCGGCGACACCGAACAGTATCAAAACCAGGACGACAACCCGCTGAAACTGGCGCTGGAGCACCCGGTCTCGACCTTTTCGATCGACGTCGACACCGGCGCCTATGCCAATACCAGACGCTTCCTCAATGACGGTCAGCGTCCGCCCAAAGACGCGGTGCGGATCGAGGAACTGGTCAACTATTTCAGCTACCGCTACACCCCACCGGCCGACCGCGAGGTGCCGTTCAGCGTCACCACAGAAATGGCCCGGACACCGTGGAACAAGGACACCTATCTGCTGCATGTCGGCATCAAGGGTTATGAGGTGGCACGCGATGAGCGGCCGGCCGCCAATCTGGTCTTCCTGGTCGACGTCTCAGGCTCGATGAACCAGCCGGACAAGCTGCCCCTGCTGGTCAAGGCGCTGAAGCTGTTGAGCAAGCAGTTGACGGCCCGCGACAAGGTCTCGTTGGTGGTTTATGCCGGGGCCGCCGGGGTGGTGCTGGAGCCGGTTGACGGTAATAAGACCGCCGCCATCCACGCGGCGCTGGACAAGTTGCGGGCCGGCGGCTCGACGGCCGGCGGTGCCGGCATCGAACTGGCCTACAAGATGGCCGAACAGGACCGCATCACAGACGGCATCAACCGGGTCATCCTGGCCACCGATGGCGACTTCAACGTCGGCACGGTCGACCCGAAGGCGTTGCAGAACCTGATCGAGGACAAGCGCAAGAGCGGTATCACGCTGACCACGCTAGGCTTCGGCACCGGCAACTACAACGAAGTGGTGATGGAGCGCCTGGCCGACAAAGGCAATGGCAATTACGCCTATATCGACACCCTGAACGAGGCCCGCAAGGTGCTGGTCGAGGAACTGAGCTCGACCATCTTCACCATCGCCAAGGACGTCAAGATCCAGGTCGAATTCAACCCGGCCGTGGTCGCCGAATACCGGCTGATCGGCTACGAGAACCGGGCTCTGAAGCGCGAGGATTTCGCCAACGACAAGGTCGATGCCGGCGAAATCGGAGCCGGCCACACGGTCACCGCGATGTATGAGATCGCCCTGACCGACGGGGCCGGGCGGCGGTTGCGCCCCTTGCGCTACGGCAATGACGCCAAGCTGCCGGCCAATACGGACGAGTTCGCCCATCTGCGGCTGCGCTACAAGCTGCCGGACGGCGACACCAGCCAACTGATCGAGCGGCCATTGATGACCGCCGATCTGAAGGCTGCCCCGGACGCGCCGGCCGGTGATTTCCGCTTCGCCGCCGCGGTCGCCGCCTTCGGTCAGATCCTGCGCGGCGGCACCTATACCGGCGATTTCGGCTACGACCAGGTGATCGACCTGGCCCAGGCCGCCCGCGGCACCGACCCATTCGGCTACCGCGCCGAGTTCGTCGCCCTGGCCCGGTTGGCGAGGGACCTGGAATAGCAGCCCGGCGCCCGCCGCCGGCGCGAGATCAGTTGCGCCGGCGGAAGCGCTCCCCCTGATAGACGCGGACGGGATTGCCGCGTTCCAGTTGATTGTGGTGAGCCCAGCGGCGGGACCGGTCTTCGGCACCGGTCCTTGCCGCCTGTTCGGCCAACAGCCCGGCCATTCGGATCAAGGCCACCCGCCGGTTGGCATGCTGCGAACGCTGGTCGCGGGCGATGACCGACAGGCCGGTGGGCAGATGTTCCAGCCGGACCGCCGAATCGGTGGTGTTGACGTGCTGGCCGCCGGGGCCGGAGCCGCGCATGGTGGTGTAGCGCAAATTGGCCGGTTCGAGCCCGGGTTGCTCCGCCGGCGGCGTCATCCGGGCCACCCCGACAAACCAGTTCTTGCGCCGGTGCTTGGGACGGAAGGGGCTGGTGCCGACCCACTGGATCGTACCGACAACGCCAGCGGCAAAGGTATCGGCGGTAGCGCCTTCGATTTCCAGGATCGCCGATTTCACGCCGTCCTGCGGATCCGGTACCCGGTCCAGCAACGCAGCCTTCAGACCCAATGCCTCGGCCTCGGCGATCAATACCGGGACCAGCCGGGCCGCCACCCAGGCGCACTCCGCCGGTCCCCTGCCGGCCGTCACCTGCAACAGGACCGCGCTCATCGACGCCGCGTCTTGTAGGTCAAGACCGGCTGCAGGACGGCAACCACCTGGACCAACCCGGCATCGACCAGGTCACCGATCACGGTTTCGATGTCCTTGTAGGCCTCGGGCGCCTCTTCGTACAGCAGGCTCTTGTCATCGCAGACCACCACGCCACCGAACCGGTTCCGGGCCAGATCGGCGGGGCGGAAGCGGTGAGACAGCCGCCCCTTGGCATCGGCCCGGCTCCACTTGCGGCCGGCGCCATGAGCGACCGACCAGGCATTGCCGGCCTGCTCGCCGGTCGGTTCCACCAGATAGCTCAACGACCCGCGCGACCCCGGCACCACCAGCGGACCCCGATCGGACGGTGCCGCCCCCTTGCGATGCAGCCAGCCGCTGCCATCGGGTGCCGGCGTGACGCTGTTGTGGACCAGGTCCAGCACAGGCCGGGCCGCACCGCCAAGGCTGTCGAGGAACCGCTCGGCAATCAGCGCCCGGTTGGCGATGCCCCAAGCCACCGCAAGGTCGTGGTCGGCGAGATAGGCGGCGAATTCATCGTCGCCCTCGTCCAGTCCCTCGGCACCATGGACCGCGACATGGGCGCGAAGGATCGCCTCGCCCAAGCCCCGAGAGCCGCTATGGACCAGCAGCACCAGATGCTTCTCGTCGATGCCAATGGCCGCGGCGGCGGCCGGGTCGAGGACGCGCTCGACCCTCGCCAGTTCGGCAAAGTGGTTGCCGCCGCCGATCGTACCCAGTGCCGGGTCCAGTCCATCTGTCACGAGGCCGTGACCGGCCAGCCAGGCCCGGCTATCGCCGTCCCACGGCCCGTCCAACCCGACCAGCTTGCGGGCCGCTTTTTCGGGTTTCAGCTTGCGGGCCACAAGGTCGGTTTGCCAGAGGCCAATGCCGCAACCGATGTCGTTGCCGACCAGATGCGGGTAAATGGTGCCGTTTGCAATAAACGCTGCGCCCACCGGGTTGCCGCGACCGGGATGCAGGTCGGGCATGCCGACCGCCCGCACCATGTTGCGGAATTTCGCGGTTGCCTCGAGTTGCCGAACCGCCTCGCCTTCGATCCAGTTCTTTTGCGATGCGATCAGGCGGACTTTGTCGTCCTTGCCGGATGTGTCCATGCTGCTCCATCCATATGGAATAGGGTTGCTTCAAGCTCGTTCTTTTCCATATCGACGGTCCGCATGGCGTTCTCCATTGTCCGGGCCCCTGCCCGATTGCAGGAGCCGCTGATCTAAAACGCGAGGGCGTGGCAATACACGATCGGTTGCAAAAAGGCAAGTGTCGCATCCTTTTTGTCACAGAACCCGGCATATCTTGCCGTTATTCAGCCGGCAGCATGCGAAAGGTTTTGCGCTCGAATGTCAGTAACTGACCAACCCGTGTTCTTCGGGTCCAGACCATAGAACGGGTCCATCCTTTATCCATGCCTATGACATAAGTGGCACTGTCCTCGATGGAAACTTGCGGGAGAATTTTGTCTTCTTGGATCGAATAGCCACGCTCCTTTTCAACAGAGCGACGCCATGTCGGCGCCGATTTCTGCGAATTTATCGCCTGGCGCCACTCGAAGACCGCAGCGTTGGTCACAGTATCTATTTGGATGAGCTGGAGGTAGGTTCGCGAGGGGAACGACTCTCCGCCTAACGGATTAGGCAATAGACCGTTGGATTCGAGCCGCCCGCCAACCGCTATTTCCGTTCCCAACGGCGCATACAGCAGCGCTGCATCATGAATGGACTGTGCCTCGATGAATTCAGGCGTAGTCGCAAAAGACATGGCTTGCCGAAACTGTTGCACCTCCGTTTCAGCTTTGACCCGCTTCCGCAATAAATCGAGTACGCGGTCAAATTGTTTTCTTGCGTGGGCTATCACTTCTTCTTTGTTTTCCAAACCAAGTACATTTCCGGACTTGTTTATCTTCATCTCGTATGGCATGCCCCGTCGCATGCCCGACTGTATACGTCGCAACGCATGCCGGAACTCCGATTCCGCCGGTCTACCACCGTCGTTTTTCTCATAAGTGCTGTTTCCAAGAGTCCAGCCGATCACATAACCGTCACCGGGGTTGCGAATCACTTCGACATCGATTTCCGTGCGGCTACGCAAGTTCACCTGCATTTCTGTACCGTGAATTCGGTGTCTATCCAGGATGTATTCAAGGCGATGGCGTTCACCGATCTCCCGGACTATGGGTATTTTAACCACGATTGATTCGGTATCGGCTAAACCATTCCTTGCCGAGACCATCCAGGCGCTCACTACGGCAGCCAACATCAACAGGTTAAATCTATTCACCCCTACACCTTTCCGACGGTCATCAGCGCTCTGCACTTATTCGCTTTGGCTGCCAAAATGTTGTTTCCTGCGTGACATCTAGATTCAATTACAAACATTTGGTTGAGAAGGTTTCAGAGTCTCCAACGCAATCAGTGTAAACGCGCTGGGATATGCGAAGCACGGAAACGTTGACTGCTGATTGTTATCCCCCGAATCGGCGACACTACAGTAATCACTTCGATTTAGTCGGCCAGTGAAACCGACTCAACACCCTTTAGGATCACTAATCCGCCGGCAGCATGCGGATGGTCTTGCGGTCGATGCGCATCTTGTTCCCAGCCCTGGTGGTCCGGCTCCAAATCATCGAGCGGGGCCAGCCGCGGTCGAGGTCGAAGACGAACTCGGCAACGTCGTTGATCTGGATCTGCGGCGGCGGCTGGTCCGGCGGCAGGGGCTTGCCCGACAGCTTCGCCAGGGATTGCAGCAGGATCGGCCCGGCTTTTTCGGGGTCAATGATTTGGTTCCATTCGATGGTGGCGGTGCGGACCTGGCGGTCGACGGCTTTCAGCCGGATGGCCGCCAGGGACGGCAGCGGCTCGCCGCCAAAGGGGTTGGGAAGCAGATCCTCGAAGCGCACCCGTTCACCCAAGGTCAGCTCAGCGCCCGAGAACATATAGAACAATGCGGCTTCGCGGGTGGTCGATGCTTCGACCGTGTTGGGATTCAACATCGGCCCTGCCATCTGCCGCAGGTTCTGTAACATGGCGGGCGGCATCCTGTTTTCCTCAAGCCAGGCCAGTACCTCCTGGTAGGCTCGCTTTGTCATCTCTACCGCATCGTCTTTGTTGGCGAGCCCTCGGACCTGTCCGGACTCGCTAGTCCTCAAGTCGAGCGCCAGACCCTTTTTCAGGTTAGCCATCCTTTCGGCAAACCGGCGGCCGATATCCGCGGCGCCTTGCGATCCGGCAATCTCTCCCAAATCGGTTTCACCGTAGGTCCAGCGTACGATATGACCGTCGCCCCACCGCCGCAAAACGTTCACATCGATCCGGGTGACGGCACGCGCCTGCAATGTCTGTTGCGTGCCGCTGAGCCGTTCGCGTTCCGTTGTAAATTCCAATCGATGGGTTTCGCCAACCTCACGGACAACCGGGATCGTCACGACCTCGCCGGCGAGACCGTCCGCGGCACCGAGTAACGCCAGACCCGCAACCACCAGACCGGCCAGGCGCAGGGGAGTTCTTCTTTCCACTAACGTTCTCCTTTTCCTTCCCCCAATCGGCCAGGGACCCACCCGGCACCCCAACTATCTCAAAAGGCAAACTACCGCATAAAAGCACGTTCCGGTAGTGCCATGTTGGGCCGGCGATCCGGGGAGCCATTCACTTGCAGGTCCGCGGCTTTGCCGGCATCATGCGGCGCTTGGGCAAATGGGGAGGTTTTGCATGGCGAGCGGACCGATTGCACGGATCGTGGAATTCCACGACGAGATGACCGCCTGGCGGCGGGACATCCATGCCCATCCCGAGCTGGGCTTCGAGGAGGAGCGGACCGCCGACATCGTCGCCGCCAAGCTGGCCGAATTCGGCTGTGAGGTGACCCGGGGCCTGGGCCAGACCGGGGTCGTCGGCAGCTTGCGGGTCGGCAACGGTACCCGCGCCATCGGCTTGCGGGCCGACATGGACGCGCTGCCAATGGCGGAGGCCAACGATTTCGACCATCGTTCGCGCCACGACGGCAAGATGCACGCCTGCGGCCATGACGGCCATACCGCCATGCTGCTGGGGGCGGCCCGCTACCTGGCCGAGACCCGCGATTTCGACGGGGCGGTGCATTTCATCTTCCAGCCGGCCGAGGAAGGGTTGGGCGGCGCCGACGCGATGGTCCGCGACGGGCTATTCGAGCAGTTCCCGGTCGATGTGGTCTTCGGCATGCACAATCGGCCCAGCCTGCCGGTCGGCCAGTTCCAGATCCGCCCCGGTGCGATGATGGCCGGCGGCGCCACCTTCGACATCCATATCACCGGCCACGGCGCCCATGGCGCCCGGCCCGAGGTCAGCGTCGATCCGGTGGTGGTGGCGGCACAAATCACCACGGCGCTGCAGACCATCGTCTCGCGCAACGCCAGCCCGCACCAGGCGGCGGTGGTCAGCGTCACCCGCATCCAGGGCGGTGACGCCTACAACATCATCCCGGCATCGGCCCATCTGGCCGGCACCGCGCGGGCCTTCGACGACGAGTTGATGAAGCTGATCGGCGAACGCATGAACCGGATCGCCACCGGTATCGCCGAAGGCTTGGGCGCCAGTGCCGAAGTCGATTTCCGGATCATGTTCCCGGCCCTGGTCAACCATGCGGGCGAGACCGATTTCATTGCTGACACCGCGGCCGAACTGGTCGGTGATGACAAGGTCAATCGCCGGGGACCGATGATCATGGCCTCGGAGGATTTCTCCTTCATGCTGAACCGCCGACCCGGCGCCTATATCCAGATCGGCGGCGGCGACGAGCGGCCACCGGTCGAGGTCCACAACCCGGCCTATGATTTCAACGACGAGACCCTGCCCTTTGGCGCCAGCCTGTTCGCGCGGCTGGTCGAACGCCATTTAGCCAAACAGGAGAGTTAAGAGTTTGACTGAGACGTACTTGTACTTCGAGGATTTTTCCACCGGCCAGACCGAGGAAATCGGCAGCCGCACCGTCACCAAGGACGAGATTGTCGAATTCGCCGCCGAGTTCGATCCCCAGCCGTTTCACCTGGACGAGGCGGCGGGCCAACGCACCCCCTATGGCGGTTTGATCGCCAGCGGCTGGCACACCTGCGGTATCCTGATGCGGATGATGTGCGACCATCATTTGCTGAACAGTTCCAGCCTGGGCGCGCCCGGGGTCGAGGAATGCCGGTGGCTGAAGCCGGTGCGGCCCGGCGACACCCTGTCGGCCAGCGTGGAAGTCCTCGAGACCCGGCGGTCCGAATCCAAGCCGCGCGGTTATGTGCGGCGGCGCTTCACCATGGTCAACCAGGGCGGCGAGCCGGTCCTGAGCCTGACCGCGATCAACATATTCGGGCTGCGCCCGGTGGCGGCGGAGTAAGTGCGATGGACGACCGACAATATTTCGAGGATATCGAGATCGGCCTGCGCCGCGAATTCGGCAGCCACACCCTGAGTGAAGACGAAATCATCGCTTTTGCCAGCAAGTTCGACCCTCAGCCTTTCCATACCGACCCAAAGGCCGGGGCGGAGTCCCATTTCGGCGGGCTGGTCGCCAGCGGCTGGCACACCGGCTGTATCGCCATGCGCCTGCTGGTCGACAACATCATCCTGAAGGAGAACATCGCCGGATTCGGCTCGCCGGGGTTCGACGATCTGCGCTGGCTGAAACCGGTACGGCCGGGCGACACCCTGTCGGTGCGTTCACAATGCGTCGAGAAGCGCCCGTCGCAAAGCCGGCCCGAGATCGGCAGCGCGCGGTTCTTTACCGAAGTGCTCAACCAAAACGACGAAGTGGTAATGAGCTATCTGGCCACCGGCATCTATCTGCGGCGGCCGAACCAGAACCAGGAGAGGGAATGACATGGGTGAGATGATCGAACTAACGGCCGCCGACGGCCATAGCCTGGCCGCCTACCGGGCCGAACCCGAAGGCACCACCAAGGGCGGCGTTGTCGTCGTGCAGGAAATTTTCGGCGTCAACCAGCATATCCGCGAGGTCGCGGACGGCTACGCGGCGGCCGGATATCTGGCGGTCGCACCGGCCGTCTTTGACCGGGTCAAGCGCGATGTCGAACTGACCTACACGCCGGAGGGGATCCAGGACGGCCTGGCTCTCAAGGACCGGATCGGCTGGGACGACGTATTGCGGGACGTGGCCGCGGCGGCGCAGGAGGCCGCCGCCGGCGGCAGGGTCGGTGTGGTCGGCTATTGCTGGGGCGGCTCGGTCGCCTGGCTGTCGGCCTGCCGGCTGGTCGGGATCGCCGCCGCCATCGGCTATTACGGCGGTCAGATCAAGCTGTTCATGGACGAGAAACCGGCGGTGCCGACCCTGCTGCATTTCGGTGAGCGCGACGGCAGCATCCCATTGGACGACGCCAAGGCAGTGGCCGCCGCCCACCCGGATGTCGCGGTGCATTTCTACGATGCCGAACACGGCTTCAATTGCGATCATCGCGGCCAATACGATGCCGCCGCCGCGGCCCAGGCCCGGGAGCGCAGCCTGGCCCATTTCGCGGCCCATCTCGGCTGAGGCCATTGCGCGTGCGGCCGGCCAATACCCTGTTCATCATCTCCGATGAGCACACCCGTTCGGTGCTTGGTGCCTATGGCAACCCGGTGGTCAGGACGCCCAATCTGGACCGGCTGGCGGCCGCCGGCACCCTGTTCGAGAACGCCTATACGCCCTCGCCGGTCTGCGTTTCGGCCCGGGCCAGTCTGGCGACCGGGCGCTGGGTCCACGAAACCGGCTGCTGGAGCAGCGCCGAACCCTATGACGGGCGGCTCAAGGGCTGGGGCCACCGCTTGACCGAGGCCGGACACCGTTGTGTTTCGATCGGCAAGCTGCATTACCGGCACGTCGCGGACGACAACGGCTTCGATACCGAGATCCTGCCGCTGCACGTGATCCAGGGCGTCGGCTGGGTCAAGGGGTTGATGCGCGATCCCCTGCCCCCCTATGACGAGGCGACGGCGGAATTCGCGGCCCAGGTCGGGGCCGGCGAGACCGGCTATACGCTTTACGACCGGCGGATCTGCGACCAGGCGGACGACTGGCTGCGCCGTGAAACGGTTGGCCAAACCAGGCCCTGGACGTTGTTCGTTTCCTTCGTCAGCCCCCACTACCCGCTGATCGCGCCGCAGGAATTCTACGACCTGCACAGCGCGCAGGATATCGGCCCGCCGCATCGCCCCGGTGCCCGGCCCGACCATCCGGCACTGCGCCAGATCTACGGGTTCTACAATTACGACGCCCACATGACCGATGCAGCGGCGGCCGAGGCGCGGCGCGGCTATTACGGGCTGGTCGCCTTCCTCGACCACTTGATCGGGCGGCTGATGGATACGCTCGACGAGCTTGGCCTGAGCGGCGATACCCGGCTGATCTACACCTCGGACCATGGCGAGATGCTAGGCGACCACGGCATGTGGACCAAGATGCTGATGAACGAGCAGTCGGCCGGCATCCCGATGATCATCAGCGGCCCCGACGTGCCCCGGGCCCGGAGGGTGACGACACCGGTCTCGCTGGTCGATTGCCACCAGACGATCATCGAAGGCGCCGGCCTTGAGCTAACGGTCGAGGATGTTGAACTGCCCGGCGAGAACCTGGTCGCCCTGGCCAACGCGCCCGACCGGGAGCGGCCGATGTTCAGCGAATACCACGACGGCGGTTCGCCGACCGGTTATTACATGCTGCGCCGGGGCGATTGGAAATATGTCCACTATGCCGGCGGCTATCCGCCGCAGCTCTTCAACCTGGCCCAGGACCCGATGGAGGATGTCGACCGGGCCGGCGATGCAGCCTGTGCCGGCATCCTGGCCGAGCTGTCGGCGGCGTTGCGCCGGATCGTCGACCCCGAGGCGGTCAACGCCCAAGCCTTCGCAGACCAGGCTCGCAGGCTGGGCGAACTGGGTGGCCGCGAGCGCCTGCTCAAGGACGACGTGGTGCATTTCGGCTTCACGCCGCTCAACGATATCGCCGACGACCTGGCGCTGGATGAGGCAACCGATCTGAAGGCCTGACCGCTACAACCCCTCATAGGCGCACAGCGTCAGCACCGGCAGGCCGAGGGATTCGAGGCGGGCCCGGCCGCCTAGGTCGGGCAGGTCGATGACGAAGGAGCAGCCGATCACCCGGCCGCCGGCCTTGTTGATCAGCTTGATCGACGCTTCCGCCGTGCCGCCGGTGGCGATCAGGTCGTCGACCAGCAGGACGTTGTCGTCCTCCTCGATCGCGTCCTTGTGCATTTCCACCCGGTCGGTGCCGTATTCCAGTTCATAGTCCTCGCCGATCGTGTCCCAGGGCAGCTTGCCCTGTTTGCGCACCGGCACGAAACCGCAGCTCAACTGGTGGGCCACCGCGCCGCCCAGGATGAAGCCGCGGGCCTCGATCCCGATCACCTTGTCGATCCGCACCCCAGCATAGGGTTGGACCAGTTCATCGACCGCCTTGCGGAAACCCAGCGCGTCGCGGAACAGTGTCGTGACGTCGCGGAACATCACCCCTTTTTCGGGGTAATCCGGAATGGTCCGGATACGGCTTTTGATCCACTCCATGGCACTAGCTCCCAGTACTTTGCAAGGCCCGGCCGGCAACCGCGTCCAGCTTGGCGATCACTGCCGGATCCCGTGCCTCGGGCGCGGTGATCAGCGCGGCATCCAGAACCCGGTCGCAGCCATGGGGACAGGCGCCGCGGGGGCCGCCCAGGGCCGGTGCGGTGGTGCGGACCAGGTTGCGGCCCTTGTCGGCATTGTCCAGCAGCACCCGGATGATCGCATCCACCTCGACGTTGTCGTGGCCGGGATGCCAGCAGTCATAGTCGGTGACCATGGCGACGGTGGCGTAGCAGATCTCGGCCTCGCGGGCCAGCTTGGCCTCGGGCATGTTGGTCATGCCGATGACATCACAGCCCCAGGTCCGGTACAGCTCGGATTCGGCCAGGCTGGAGAATTGCGGCCCCTCCATCGCCAGATAAGTCCCACCGCGCTGGGCCGAGATGCCAAGTTCCTTGCAGGCCGCGGTCAGGGCATCGCCCAACCGACCGCAAGTCGGGTGGGCCATCGAGACATGGGCCACCAGCCCCTCGCCGAAAAAGCTCTTTTCACGGGCAAAGGTGCGGTCGATGAACTGGTCGACGATGACGAAGGTGCCCGGCGCCAAGTCCTCGTGGAACGAGCCGCAGGCGCTGATCGACAGGATGTCGGTCACCCCGGCCCGCTTCATGGCGTCAATATTGGCCCGGTAGTTGATGCTGGTCGGCGACTGGCGATGGCCGCGCCCGTGCCGGGGCAGAAAGACCATCTGCACATCGCCCAGCTTGCCGAACAGCAATTCATCGGACGGTTGCCCCCATGGCGTATCGATCGCCCGCCAGCCGGTATCGCTCAGCCCATCGATCTCATAGACGCCGCTGCCGCCGATAACGCCGATGACCGGTTTTGCCTCTGCCTCACCCATCAGAACCCCCAATTGCAACTACTGACCGCAATCCTAACCGAAACAGGCCCGCCGGCGGAACCGGCGAGCCTGGGTTTTCGGCTAAATCGATGACGGGACGGTCAATGCAGTTTGGACCAGACCCGTCTTTTCACCGCATACAAAATCCCGGTGAGGACGATCAGAAAGATGATCACCTTCAACCCCAGGCGCTTGCGCTCTTCAAGCTTGGGTTCAGCAACCCAGGCCAGGAAGGTAGTAACATCGCGGGAGAGCTGGTCCAAAGTCGGTTTGGTGCCGTCTTCATATTCGACCGATTCGTCCTCCAGCGGCTGCGGCATCGCTATTCCCGTTTTTGTATTGAAGTAGGGGTTGTAGTTTTCCGCATCCCTGAGGGGCGAGTCCTTCGGCAACTCCTCCGGCGGCGGAGGATCAGTGTAACCAGTCAGGATTGCATAAAGATAATCCTCCCCGCCCTTGCGGGCTTTCACCATCAACGACAGATCTGGTGGCGCAACACCATTGTTAGATGCGGCGGCAGCCTCAGCGTTTGGGAAAGGTAGCGGCAACCGATCGGCTAATATCCCAGGCCTTTCGAACATTTCACCTTCGTCGTCCGGGCCGTCAGTGATCTCATACTCGGCGGCAATTTCTTTCGCTTCATCCTCTGTGAACCCAATCTCCATGAGATTCCTGAAGGCGAGGTATTTCACCCCATGGCAAGAGGAACAGACCTCTCTGTAAACCTGGAAACCTCTTCGGACTGCGGCTCGGTCGTAGGTTCCAATAATCCCGTGATGGGCCCACTCTTGAGCTTCTGGGTGTTTTTTGTTGGCGGCTGCATAGGAACTCTCGGAAACCCCAAGAAGAAAAAGGGACGCGACTGCAGCAACAGCCATAATTCTATTCGCCATCTCTACACCTCTTTTTTCAAGTCGGACGGCTTCAAAACGGCCTCAGAAATACTCGCCGGTAGAGGCAAAGGTTTTTCTCGCCAACTGACCCAAGGAATGATAACCAAGAAGTGCAAGAAATAGTACACCGTCGCAATCTGACCAATCCAGGTGTAGGGATCTTCTGCAGGTTTGGCTCCGATAAAGCCCAATACCAAACAGTCAACCACGAGGACCCAAAAACTCCATTTGTAAATTGGACGGAATCGTGCCGAGCGCACCTTAGAGCGGTCCAGCCACGGCAACACAAACAAGATTCCAATCGCCGCGAACATTAGCGCTACGCCGCCGAGTTTGTCCGGAACAGAGCGCAAAATTGTATAGAACGGCAGGAAGTACCACTCCGGCACAATGTGGTCCGGCGTCGCAAGAGGTTTCGCCGGTATGTAGTTATCTGGCTCTCCCAGCGCGTTCGGCATATAGAACATGAAGATGGCAAAGACGATAAGGAACACACCGAAACCGAACAGGTCTTTCGCAGTGTAGTAAGGGTGGAATGGGATGTTATCCTGCGGCCCTTTCGTATCAATCCCCAATGGATTGTTAGAGCCGTGTTGGTGCAAGGCCCAGATATGGACAACAACAAGACCGACGATCAGGAAGGGAAGCAGATAGTGCAAGCTGAAGAACCTGTTTAGGGTCGGGTTATCAACGACAAAACTGCCCCACATCCATTGGGTAATAGCCTCTCCAGCAAACGGTATCGCACCAAACATTTTTGTTATCACCGTCGCGCCCCAATAGCTCATCTGTCCCCAGGGCAGCACATACCCCATGAATGCGGTCGCCATCATGACGAGATAGATGAGCAATCCGATCCACCAAAGCAGCTCACGAGGATACTTGTAGCTACCGTAATAGATGCCCCGGAAAATGTGGATATAGACAACCATAAAAAACATCGAAGCGCCGTTGGCGTGCATGTAGCGCATTAGCCAGCCATAATTCACGTCGCGCATGATGTGTTCGACGCTGTCAAATGCCATGTCAGCATTTGGCGTATAGTGCATCGCCAAGATGATTCCGGTGACTAGCTGGACCACCAGCACCAGGCCGGCTATCGATCCGAAATTCCACCAGTAGGACAGGTTCCGGGGCGACGGATACTGGGTGCCCAGGGAATGATCCAGGAAACTGAACACCGGTAGCCGGTATTCGATCCAGTTGATGACTTTGTTGTTGCTCTGAAACGACATACCGCCCCCCTAACCGATCTTCACCAAGGCTTCTTCGAGGAAGGTATATTCAGGCACCTCCAGGTTCGCCGGCGCCGGGCCTTTGCGGATTCGCCCGGAAGTGTCGTAGTGCGACCCGTGGCAGGGACATAGCCAGCCACCGTAGTCTCCGGTCCTATCACCCGGTTTTTGACCCTTCGGGATGCAGCCGAGATGGGTACAAACGCCGACCATGATCAGCCATTCCGGCTTTTGAACCCGATCAGCGTCTGCTTGCGGGTCAGGCAGATCATTGAGCGCCACATTTTGCGCCGCCGCGATCTCTTCGGCGGTGCGGTGGCGGATAAACACCGGCATCTTGCGCCACTTGACGGTCACGCTCTGGCCTTCCTCGATGGCGGAGATATCGACCTCGATCGAGCTCAGGGCCAACACGTCGGCGGACGGGTTCATCTGGTCGACAAACGGCCAAGCGGCCAGTGCGGCGCCGACCGTGCCCACGGCACCGGCGGCGAGGTACAGAAAATCGCGGCGTGTGCCGCCGTCCTCTGTTTCGGTCTCGGACATGGTTGTCATTTACTTGCCTCGTGCGCCGGGGATCGGCGCCTTAGTCCTGGGGTGGGTTCGTTTCGGGCGCTTTTCTGTCATTAAATGTCCCTCTTGTCCAGTCTCGCCAACGCAAAGTTACCGGGTCGCGACACCTTGCCTCAGCCGCCCAGCGCGCTATCGTCGCCTAGCAGAGCTTGTACCCACTTTCCGTCAGGATCCCCGCGGTCATGCGTATCGCCTTGTTTCAGCCAGATATTCCCCAGAATACCGGGACCATTTTGCGACTGGGCGCCTGCCTGGGCGTGCCGGTTGACGTGATCGAACCGTGCGGGTTTCCGTTCTCGGAAAGCCGATTCCGCCGGGCCGCCATGGACTACGCCGATTTTGCCGAGGTCCACCGCCACGCGTCGGCCGAGGCCTTCCTCGAGGTACCGCGCGACGGCCGGCTGGTCTTGATGACGACGCGGGCAACCCTGAACTACGCCGACTTCGCCTACCGGTCGGACGACACCTTGCTTTTGGGGCGTGAAAGCGGTGGCGTCCCCGACCGGATCCATGATTTGGCCGACGCGGCCCTGCGTATACCCATGCGGCCGGGCCTGCGCTCGTTGAACGTCGCCGTGGCCGCCGCCATGGTGCTGGGCGAGGCGCTGCGCCAGACCGCCACCTTTCCAACCGGGGACCAAACGCCATGACCGATACGGCCATCGAAGACCGCAAGTGCCGCACCGCCGCCTGGTTCGAGGATCTGAGGAACCGCCTGTGCACCGCCTTCGAGGCCCAGGAGGACGCGTTGACCGGCCTGTTTTCGGACCTGCCACCCGGCCGCTTCGAGCGCACCGACTGGAACCGGCCCGGCGGTGGCGGGGGTGTGATGGCGGTGATGCGCGGCCGGGTCTTTGAAAAGGTCGGCGTCAATGTTTCGACGGTCGAGGGGCGATTTTCACCGGAATTCGCCAAGGAGATTCCCGGCGCCGGCGAAGACGGACGGTTCTGGGCCAGCGGTGTGTCCCTGGTCGCCCACCCACGCTCGCCGCTGGTCCCGGCGGCGCACATGAACACCCGCTTCATCGTCACCCGGGAGGCCTGGTTCGGCGGCGGCGGCGACCTGACTCCGACCTTTCCGGTGGACGCCGACACGGCCGATTTCCACGCCGCCTTTCGGGCCGCCTGCGACGCCCACGACCCGAACTACCATCCCCGCTTCAAGGCCTGGTGCGACGAATATTTCTTTCTCAAGCATCGCAACGAGCCACGCGGTGTCGGCGGCATTTTCTATGACCGGCTGGCCAGCGGCGACTGGGAAGATGACTTCGCCTTCACCCGGGCGGTCGGCGAAGCGTTCCTGAACATCTATCCGGACCTGGTTGCGCGGCACCGGGACAAGCCCTGGATCGACGACCAGCGTGCCGCCCTGTTGGAAAAGCGCGGCCGCTATGTCGAGTTCAACCTGCTCTACGACCGCGGCACCCGATTCGGCCTGATGACCGGCGGCAACACCGAGGCGATCCTGATGTCGCTGCCGCCCGAAGTCACGTGGCCCTAACTCACTCGGGCCCTAACTCACTCGGGCCCTAACTCACTCGGGCCCTAACTCACGCGGGCCCAAACTCACGCGGGATTGAACGGGCGCGGCTTGCAAAGGCACCGGCCCGAGTCCACTGTACGAGTATGGCTCGAAACAGCACTCTGAAAATGCGCGGTTCGCACCTTTTCGATCAAATACTTGGAGTTCGAAAGATCAGCACGAGGGAGGCGTAGGTCATGATGTTGAAAAGGTTTCGGCTTCCCGGCCTTGTTGTGGGGCTGGCATTGGCGCTGGGACTGGCAGCCGCAGCCACACCCGCCATTGCCGCCGGCAGCAGCGACGATGGTGCCAGCACCGCCGCCGACCCCGACTACAATGCGGCCAAGACCGCCGTCAAAGCCGGCAAGTACGACGAGGCTATCGCGCTTCTTGACAAGGTCGTTGCCAAAAACCCAAACGACGCCAATGCGCTCAACTACCTCGGCTACAGCCACCGCCAATTGAAGCGGTACGATCAGGCCTTGGCGTTCTATCAAAAAGCCCTGGCGATCCAGCCCGACCACCGCGGTGCCCTGGAGTATCTCGGCGAACTATACCTACAGACCGGCAAATTGAGCCAGGCGGAGGCACAACTGTCCAAATTGGACAAGGCCTGCTTCTTCGGCTGCGCGGAATACAACGACCTGAAGGACGCGATCGCCGCGTACAAGCAAAACAACCCGCAGGGCTGATGCCGGGAAAATTGTTGCGGCACCGGTCTTGACAATTTATGACCCGTGGTCATTTAATTTATGACCACGGGTCAGAATTAGGGAGACGGGCATGAAATTGATTATCAACGGCGTGGCGCATCAGGTCGATGCCGCCGAGGATACGCCGCTCTTGTGGGTCCTGCGCGACCATCTCGGCCTAACCGGCACCAAATTCGGCTGCGGCATCGCGTCCTGCGGCGCCTGCACCGTTCACCTGGACGGCGAACCGGTGCGGTCCTGCCAGACGCCTTTGTCGGATGTCGGCGAGGCGACCATCACCACCATCGAAGGCCTGGCCGGGGATGAACTGCATCCGGTCCAGCAGGCCTGGATCGATGAGCAGGTGCCGCAATGCGGCTATTGCCAATCGGGCCAGATCATGAGCGCCGCCGCGCTGCTGCGCGAGACCCCCAACCCGAGCGACGAGGATATCGACGTCGCCATGGCAGGGAACATGTGCCGTTGCGGCACCTACCCCCGCATGCGCCGCGCGATCAAGCGGGCCGCCGGCCAACCGGTCAAGGAGGGCTGAGCCATGGGTCTGACTCGACGCATTTTCCTGGTCGGCACCGCGGCGGTCGCCGGCGGTCTGGCGGTCGGCTGGCACTTCGTCCGCAAACCTCATCCGAACCCGCTGGCCGATGAACTGGCGCCCGGTGAAACCACTTTGAACCCGTACCTCAGGATTGGCGCGGACAATCGGATCGCAATCATCGTGCCCCGGGCCGAAATGGGCCAGGGCGTGATGACTTCATTGGCCATGTTGGTGGCCGAGGAACTGGAGCTCGACCTGGACCAGGTCTCGGTCGAGCACGGACCTGCCGCCAAGGCCTATTTCAACCGGGCCGGCATGGAGTCTGCGGCGCCCTTCCCCCACTACGACCACAGCTTCCTGGCGGAGTTCAGCCGCGATGCCTTTGGCACCCTGGGCAAACTGCTGGGCCAGCAGATCACCGGCGGTTCGACCTCGGTCGTCGACGGGTTCGAACCGATGCGACTGGCCGGCGCGACCGCCCGGCGCCTGTTGCTGGCGGCAGCCTCCGAAAAATTGGGCCAGCCGGAAGGGGAGTTACGCCTGGAAGCCGCCCATGTGGTGGCCGGCGACGGCCGTAAACTGACGTTCGGCGAGCTGGCCGCGGCCGCGGCCGCGATCGAACCGCCCGGCGACGTGACACCCAAGCCGGAGAGCGAATGGCGGCTGATCGGCAAGGACCAGCCCCGGGTCGACATTCCCGGCAAGGTGGTCGGCCAGGCGCCGTTCGGGATCGATGTGCGCCTGCCCGACATGTTGTACGGCACGGTGCGCATGAACCCGCATCTGGGTGGCGGCATGCGGGGATTCGACGCCGCGGCTGCCAAGTCAATTCTGGGCGTCGTCGATGTCGTCGACCTGGGCGGCGGCATTGGCGTCATCGCCAAATCCACCTGGCAGGCGTTCAAGGCCGCCGCGGCGGTCGAGGTCGATTGGGAGGCGGCAGCCTACCCGGCCGATACCGCCGCCCTGTTCGCGGTCCTGAACCAGGCGCTGGCCCAGGGCGAAGGTTCGGACATGCGCGACGACGGTGATGCCGAGGCCGCATTGGCGTCGGCAGCCAACGTGATCGAGGCCAGCTACAGCGCCCCGTTCCTGGCCCATGCCTGCATTGAGCCGATGAACGCTACGGCACAGGTCGCCGGGGGAAGGGCGGAAATCTGGACCGGCACCCAGATGCCGACCATGATCCGCCAGCGCATCGCCGAGGAACTGGGGATCGAGCAGGACCAGGTAACCGTCAACACCACCTTGCTGGGCGGCGGTTTCGGGCGGCGGACCGAACCGGACTTCGCCCTGCTGGCGATCCGGCTGGCGGCCAAGGCCGGCGGCAAGCCGGTCAAGGTCACCTGGAGCCGCGAGGAGGACACCACCCACGATGCCTACCGGCCGGCCGCAGTGGCCAGGTTCCGGGGCGCCATGGGCGCGGACGGCGTGCCGTCCGTCATCGACGCAAGGATCGCCAGTCCGTCGACGCTAGCCAGCTTCATGAGCCGGGCCATGCCGGGGATCTCGCCGATGGGCCCGGACAAGCTGATCACCGAGGGCAGCCACGACCAGCCCTATGCGGTCGCCAACTACCGGGTCACCGGGGTCGACGCCCCGCAGGGCCCGCCGATCGGTTTCTGGCGTTCGGTCGGCGACAGCTTCAACGGCTTCTTCCACGAATGTTTCCTGGACGAGTTGGCCCGGGCCGGCGGCGTCGACCCGGTGGAGATGCGCCTGAAGCTGATGCAGCCCTGGCCCCACGCCGCCAAGGTGGTGGACACCGTGGCCAAAATGTCCAATTGGGGAGCCAAGCTGCCCAAGGGCCGCGGCCGCGGCATCGCCTTTACCTTGTCGTTCGGGTCCTACGTGGCCGAAGTGGTCGAAGTGACCGCCGGCCCCGACGGCATCACCATCGACAAGGTCTGGGCCGCGATCGACGTCGGCCGCGCCCTTCAGCCGGAGAATATCAAGGCGCAGGTCGAAAGCGGCATCATCTTCGGCCTGTCGGCGGCCTTCCAGGAGGTCAACTTCGCCGAAGGCAAGGTGGTGGAGACCAATTTCGACACCTATGATTCCCTGCGCATCGACCGCTGCCCCGAGATCGAGGTAACGGTGCTGGAGAACGCACCGGCCATGGGCGGAGTCGGCGAGCCGGGCGTGCCACCAGTGCTGCCGGCGCTGGCCAATGCGATCTTCGACGCCACCGGCCAGCGGATGCGCGATTTACCCTTAAGCAGCGGGTTGGATTTCGTGTAAATTCAGCCCGATATGGCAAAACAGGCGCGGGATAGTGAGGACAAGGCGCGCCGCCGCCACACGATCATGGCGGCGGCGCGCGACCTTTTGGCCGCGCAGCCCTACGACCGGCTGACCATGGCCGGCGTAGCCGAGGCATCGGGCCTGGCCAAGGGCACGCTCTACCTCTACTTCCCGTCCAAGGAGGAACTGTTCCTGGCCATCCTGGCCGAGGGTCAGATCGCCGCGATCAGCGATCTGGAACGGTTCCTCGACGAGTTGCCTGAAGCACCACCCGACCAGCTGGTGCCGGCCCTGGCCGAGGCCATCGCCGACCGCTTTCTGGCCGACCCGCTGCTGGTGCGGCTGGAACTGCTGGCCAATGAAGTGCTGGAGGCCAACGCCACGGAAGCTGCGATGCTGGCCCATAAGGGGGCGCTGATGACCGCCCTGGCCGAGCCGACCACCAAGCTGCGGCGGGCCCTGCATCTGGCCGACGATGCGATGGCCTTCCGGCTGCTGCTGCATGCCAAGGCCCTGCACTTGGGGCTGGCCTCCCACGCCGCCATGCCACCGGCCGCACGCGAGGCGATGCGCAAGGCCGGGTTTCCGGTCACCGACCTCGACCCGGCGATCGAACTGCCGATCGGCCTGACCGCCTTGATCCGGGGCTTTGTCCGGGGTTAGGTCACAGAATGATCAACGGACGTTGTACGACTGTTGCCCGTTGATTATGCGGAAGCAGTCCTTTCCTGCCGGGGCCGGAAAGGTCCGAGACCGCCTCGAAGCGGGCATTAAGGACTGAATGACTTGACATTTCGGGCTTAGCCGACCATTTAAGGTCTGCACATTGTCTCGCGATAGCGCGAAAGGCCGCTGATCGGCGGCACTATTTCCCGGGAACAATAACAACGAACTTTCCGCTCCGGCCGCGCCCGGGGAAGGAAGAAGCCTCGGGGTTCGGCCGTGTCCGAAAAGGCGTCGCCAGGCACCGGGAGCATTTAAAGGATCTCTAAGTGACTATTACGAATTTTTCGGAGCTCGGCCTTGCCGATCCGATACGGCGCGCCCTGAACGCGCGCAACCACGCCACGCCGACGCCGATCCAGGCCCAGGCCATTCCCCAACTCCTGGCCGGCAAAGATGTACTGGGCATCGCCCAAACCGGCACCGGCAAGACCGGTGCGTTCGTTCTGCCTATTCTGCATCGGCTGTCGCGACAGCACACGCGCAACGGCCCCAATGGGGCCAGAGGCCCGCGGGCCCTGGTCCTGGCGCCAACCCGCGAACTGGCTATCCAGATCGGCGAAGACGTGCGTGCCTACGGCAAATACCTGTACCTGCGCCACACCGTTATCTTCGGCGGCGTCAACCAAACGCGCCAGGTCAATGCACTGAAGCGCGGCGTCGACATCGTCGTCGCCACCCCCGGCCGTTTGCTCGACCTGATGAACCAGCGTTGCCTGCGTCTGGACACGGTCGAATGCCTGGTCCTCGACGAGGCCGATCGGATGCTCGACATGGGATTTGTGCGCGACGTCCGCAAGATCATCGCGACGCTTCCCAAGGCCCGCCAATCGTTGTTGTTTTCGGCAACCATGCCAGGCGAAATCGGCAAGCTTTCGAGCGAAATCCTGGTTGACCCGCTCCGCGTCGAGGTGGCACCCCAGTCGACGCCGATCGAGCGCATTGAACAGAGCCTCTATCACGTCCCCGCAGCAGGAAAGGCGAACCTGCTCGCCGACATCATGAATGATCCGGCGATGTCGCGGGTGATCGTGTTCACCCGCACCAAGCACCGTGCCAATCGGGTCGCCGACAAGCTTGGCAAAAGCGGCGTCACAGCCGAAGCGATCCACGGCAACAAATCCCAGGGCGCACGCCAACGGGCCTTGAAGCTGTTTCGCGACGGCAACGCACGGGTCCTGGTGGCGACCGATATCGCCGCGCGGGGGATCGATGTCGATGGCGTGACCCACGTCATCAACTTCGAGCTTCCCAACGAACCGGAAAGTTATGTCCATCGGATCGGGCGCACGGCGCGGGCTGGCGCCAGCGGGCATGCGATCGCGTTTTGCGACCCATCCGAACGAGGATACCTCAAGGACATCGAGCGCCTGATCCAATGCCGGCTGACGGTGATCGGCGACGAACCCGCCAATGACGGCTGGGACCGAGACCGGACCCGGTCCGGGAAGCGAACGAAGCCCCAACAGCCTCGTGGCAAGCCAGGAATCAAGGCGCGACACAAGCGCCGCCCCAATGGCCGTAAGCGCAAACCCGCCGGCGAACGCGCCGCCGCGTAACAGCGGCGGCCATGGCCGAACAATCCCCCCCCCGGGATTTCCCGGGGGCTCAGATATCCGCAAGTTGCCAATCGCGGTCGTTGATCGATTCCGTGTTTGGCGATCGGTTTGATTATGCTCCAGAGGTTCATACCTCACACCCTTCCACTCAGGGGTAGGAGGTTTGCGAATCGGTTCGAGGCAGAATTCCATTCCCTCTGGAGAGAGAGTTAGAGAGGCAGCACGCTCTAGACGGTACGCGCGATGACCTTTTCCAGATGGGCAAGCGCGGCGGCGCGGTCGGCGTTGAAGTCGCCGTCTTCCCACCAGGCGGCAACCTCGTCCAGGATATCGCCGACGATCGGCCCCGGCGGCACGCCCAGGTCCAGGGCATCGGCGCCCCGCAGCGGAAAGCGGGGGACGGCCAGTCCGGCAGCCCGGGCAAGTAATGCCTCCCATTCGGCCGTGTCTGCGCCCGCCGTCATCGCCCAGTTGACGATAATACGGTCGGCCAGTCGGTCATGGCCGTAGTGAAACAGCAGATGCCGCAGAGCCAGATCGTCGGTGCCCGGATCGACGGCAAACCCGTCACCGGCAATCGCGACCAGGCGTTTGGACTTGGCCCGCGACAGGCGCAGGCGGGCCGCCAGCCGTTCGGCGGCGGGTTTCTTTCCCAGCAACAGAACGGCAGCCCGGCGCAGGGGGTCGACCTCCCGGCGCTGGGTTTCGACCCGCACCGTGGCGGCCAGCGGCGCCACCGGGCCGACATTCTCGATAACGTGGTCCAGCACGCCGGTTTCCGCCATCACCGTCACCACCGGCACCGGATCCGGCGCCGACAGCAACCGCTGCAATTCGGCTGAAACCCGCTCACCGGACAGGATGCCGACTTTCTCGGCCGCGGCGGCACAGGCCGCCAAGGCTTCGGCATCCGGCTCACCCTTACCGTACAGCGCATGGAAGCGGAAAAACCGCAACAGCCGCAGGGCATCCTCCTCGATCCGCTGGTCCGGGTTTCCGACGAAGCGGATCCGGCGGTCATCCAGGTCTCTCAGGCCGCCGGTCGGGTCGTACACGGTGCCGTCCGGGTCGGCATAGAGCGCGTTGACAGTGAAGTCCCGACGCCAGGCATCGGCCTCCCAGTCATCGGTAAAGGCGACCCGGGCATGGCGCCCATAGGTCTCGACATCGGCCCTCAGCGTGGTGATTTCGAAATGGTGGCCGTCGCTGACTGCGGTTACCGTGCCGTGGTCGAGACCGGTAGGAATCACTTTCATGCCGGCATCGCCCAGCAGTTTCAGCACGTTGGCAGGAGGTTCCGGGGTGGCAATGTCGACATCCTGGACCGGCCGGCCCAACAGCGTGTCGCGGACACAGCCGCCGACGAACCGGGCCGAACGGCCGCCGCCGCGCAGGGCCTCGACCACGGAAAGGGTCGCGGGCTCCCGCATCCAGGGTGGTGGGTCGATGGTTCGGGCGGGCTGCACGGCGCGCGCTCCTGGCGACCGTTACCGGGTTTCCGGCCCGACGATCTTGCCGTCGACGATGCGCGGCGGGGTGTAGTCGCCGCTGGGTGGCTGGTCGTCGGCAAAGCGGAATACCACCAGGCCGGAGATGGTCAAGACCAGGCCAATGCCGACCAGCCAATTCAGGGGCGCGTCGCTCCAATTCGGGTTCTGTTCCCGGCGCCGTTTGACGAAGGCCCAATAGCTGCCGTAGATGATGAACGGCAGGCTGAACAGCAGCATGTGGATGAGCAGCGCCCGCAGCATCAGTCCCTGACCCGGTGATAAAGGTTCATCAACATGCCCGCGGTTGCCCCCCAAATATAATAGTCGCCATAGGGCATGGCGTACCAGCGTCGCTCCATGCCGTTGAAATAGCCGCGATGGCGGACATGGTTGGCCGGATCCATCAAAAAGGCCAGGGGCACTTCGAAGATCTCGGCAACTTCGAACTCATCCGGCGTCGGGTCGTAACCCGGATCGACGAATCCGACCACAGGCACCACCTCGTAACCGGTCACGGTCTCATAGGTATCCAGCGCGCCGACCACATTGACCAGGTTATTGGGAAGCCCCACCTCCTCGGCGGTTTCGCGCAAGGCGGTGCCCACCGGCCCGGCGTCCCCGTCCTCGGCCCGGCCGCCGGGAAAACTGATCTGGCCGGCGTGGGAGTTGAGGTGGGCCGTGCGCCGGGTGAACAGCACAGTCAACCCGTCATCGCGTTCGACGATCGGCACCAGGACCGCCGCCTGGGTCAACCGCCCCGACCCGCCGGGACGGGTCCCGGGCACCAGGTCGTAATCGCTGGGGCCCGCCGCCTGGCGCCCGGCCGGATAACGCCCATCCACCGTCAGCAAACGCTCGGCAATCCGCAGTCTGAAACCGTTATCCGTCACCGGGTTCGTCTTCCGTCAGCGAGCCCAGGGGAAAGAATTCCCCGCCGCTCCATACACCAAACAGATGGGCACCATCGACCGGTTCTTCCACACCCAGTTCGATCAGATCGTAAAACACCGCGCGATTGATCCGTGCTTCCAGCCGGTCGCGCATCAGGACATAGGGCACCGGTGCCTTCGGGTTGCCGGTCGGTTGGGCCCGGATTGGGTTGTCGGGACCGGCAGTCGCCCAATCATCGACATTCGAGCGGAATTCCAGGACCTGGGCCCGGCCTTCCCCCCGGACCCGCATTTCGACCGCCACGAACGGAGAATCTTCCACGATGATGCCCAGTTTTTCGACCGGGGTGACCAGGTAGAACTTGCCGTCCTGGTCGTGCCTGAGCACCGTCGAAAACAGGCGGACCATGGTCTGGCGGCCGATCGGGGTGCCGTTGTAATGCCAGGAACCGTCGCGGGCGATGCGCATGTCGATATCGCCGCAGAACGGCGGGTTCCACAGGTGAACCGGCGGCAGGCCGCGCTGGCTGATCGCCGCCATAAGAGAATCCGGTCCCTTTTCCTGTTCGGCCACCTATATGTCTCATTAAAGGTTTTGCTTTAAGCCTTACCGGCACGGCCCGTTTGGCCGGTACCGGACATTAGCCAAAACGACGATAACACGCAAAATTTAGTACTTTGTTCGCAGCCGAGTGGATAGACTCCAACCATGCAAACCATATCAGAGACCGATGACCGGTTGGTCGACGACATCGACGCGGTCGGCAGGAAAATGGCCAAGGTGCGTACCGGAATCGGGCGCATTATTTTCGGCCAGCAGGCAATCATCGATCAGACACTGATCACCCTTTTGGCCGGCGGCCACGCCCTATTGATCGGCGTGCCGGGCCTGGCCAAGACCCGGCTGGTCGAAACCCTGGGCACCGTGCTGGGGCTTGACGAAAAGCGGGTCCAGTTCACCCCCGACCTGATGCCGGCGGATATCCTGGGATCCGAGGTGTTGGAAGAAGCCGATACCGGCCAAAGGTCGTTCCGCTTCATTCGGGGACCGGTGTTCTGCCAATTGCTGATGGCCGACGAGATCAACCGCGCCAGCCCCCGTACCCAGTCGGCTTTGCTGCAGGCAATGCAGGAAAAGCATGTGTCGGTGGCCGGGCAGCGCCATACCCTGCCCAACCCGTTCCACGTGCTGGCCACCCAGAACCCGCTGGAGCAGGAGGGCACCTACCCGCTGCCCGAGGCCCAGCTCGACCGCTTCCTGATGGAGATCGATGTCGGCTATCCCGACCTGGATGCCGAACGGCGGATGCTGGTCGCGACCACCGGTGTCGACGAGGAGGTCGCCGAGCCGGTTCTGGCCGCCGCCGAACTGCAACAGGCCCAACGCCTGGTCCGCCGCATCCCGGTCGGCGACAGCGTCGTCGAGGGGATCTTGCGGATGGTCCGATCGGGGCGGCCCGATGATGACGGTCTGCAGGACGCGACCCAGCATATCGCCTGGGGTCCCGGTCCCCGGGCCAGCCAAGCCCTGATGCTGGCGGTTCGGGCGCGGGCCCTGCTGGACGGCCGCCTGGCGCCGTCGCTGGACGACGTCGCCGAACTGGCCCAGCCGGTCCTGAAGCACCGCATGGCCCTCAATTTCGCGGCCCGGGCCGACGGTATCACCGTGACCGAACTGATCGAGCGCCTGAAATCGACACTCGGCTGACCATGGCCAAATCGCCGCCCCGTTCATCCGACCGGCTGCGCCAACAGGCGGAACAGCTGGCGGCGGTGCTGCCGCCGTTGCTGGTCGAGGCCGAGCGGGTCGCCAGCACGGTGGCCCAAGGCGTGCACGGCCGCCGTCGGGTCGGGACCGGTGAAACCTTTTGGCAATTCCGCCGCTATCATCCGGGCGACGAGGCCCTGGCCATTGACTGGCGGCAATCGGCGCGCAGCCAGCATGTTTTTGTCCGCGAATATGAATGGGAAGCGGCCGAAAGCGTCTGGCTGTGGCGGGATGGCTCGGCCTCGATGCATTGGGCCAGTTCACCGGATTTCCCCAGCAAGCGGGAACGGGCCGATATCCTGATGCTGGCCTTGGCGGCGCTGCTGGTTCGCGGCGGCGAGCGTATCGCCCTGATGGGTGAACAGCATATCCCGCGCAGTGGGCGCAACGCGCTGACCCAGATGGCGGAAACGTTGTTGCGCCAGGAAACCGCCTGGGACGCCGGCGAGGCGGCCGGCCCCAGCCTGCCGGAGCCGGTTCAGATCCCGCGTTATGCCCATATGGTTTTGGTCGGCGACCTGTTGTCGCCGCTCGAAGACATCGACGCGGTCGTCCGCCGCTATGCCGCCGCAGGCGTGGGCGGGCACCTTCTCCAGGTCATCGACCCGGCCGAGGAGGACCTGCCGTTCGCCGGGCGGGCCCGGTTCTTCGGCCTGGAGGGCGAGGGCGACACCACGATCAGCCGGGTTGAAACCCTGCGCCCGGAATACCAGGCCAAGCTGGCCGAGCATCGCCAGGGCCTCAATGACATGGCTCGCCGGGTCGGCTGGAGTTTTGCGGTCCACCGCACCGACCGACCGCCGCAAACCGCACTGCTGGCGCTCTATGCGGCGATCTCCGGCGAGTTGGCCGGCGGGCGCGGGTTCTAGGGGCACGGCATGCTGACCATCGGTTCCTTCGCCTTGGCCGCTCCCTGGTTCCTGGTTGCGCTGGCCTCTCTGCCACTGATCTGGTGGCTGCTCAGGGCGACGCCGCCAACCCCGCAGCGCATCAACTTCCCGGCCATCCGGTTCCTGTTCGGGCTGCAACCGCGCGAGGAAACGCCGGCCCATACCCCGTGGTGGCTGATGCTGCTGCGCCTGGTCCTGGCAACCCTGGTGATCCTGGCCGTGGCCCACCCGATCCTCAATCCCGATACCAGGCTGGTCGGCAACGGGCCGCTGGTGCTGGTGGTCGACAATGGCTGGGCCGCGGCACCGCGCTGGCAAAGCCGGGTCGACGCCATGAACGCGCTGCTTGACCAGGCGGAACGCGAAAGCCGACCGGTTGTCCTGGTGACCACCGCGGCACCGGCGAATGGCGGTGCCAGGACCACCAGCGGCGTGGTGCCGGCGACCGAACTGCGCGGTACCGTCAAGGCGCTCAACCCCCTGCCCTGGCCGGTCGACCGGCAAACCGTGCCGCCGCTGCTTGATGGTCTGGATTTCTCGGGCGGCGCCGAGGTGGTGTGGCTGAGCGACGGCCTGGCGGACGGCCGGGACTTCGAGTTCGCGGAACGGCTGCAACGGTTCGGCGCCTTGCAGGTGTTCACCGATCCGCCCGGCAAACGGGCTCGGTTGTTGGCCGTTCCGCGGTCCAACGCCAAGGGCTTTGAGGTTTCGGCGACCCGCACCGTAACCGCGGAGGCGGATACGGTCTGGGTCCGGGCTTCGGCGGCCGACGGTCGGCTGTTGGGCCGGGTACCGATCGGCTTTGCGGCCGAAGGGTCGCAGGGGTCCGCCGCGCTTGCCTTGCCGACCGAATTGCGCAACGAGGTGGCACGCATCGAGATCGAGGGCGAGGCCTCAGCCGGTGCCGTCGCCCTGATCGACGAGCGCTGGCGCCGCCGCCCGGTCGGCCTGGTGTCCGGCGGTTCGGCCGAGCAGGACCAGCCGCTGCTGTCGGAGCTCTACTATCTGGAGCGGGCCCTGAGCCCACGCGCCGACGTCCGCACCGGCAATCTCGACGAGTTGATGAAGCGCCAGCTTGCAGTGATGGTGCTGGCCGATATCGGCCAGATCCGCGCGCCCGATCGGCTGGCCCTGGCCCAGTGGATTGACGAGGGTGGCGTATTGGTGCGTTTCGCCGGCCCCAGGTTGGCCGAAGGCGCGGACGACCTGATCCCGGCCCGTCTGCGCGGTGGTGGCCGGGCCATCGGCGGGGCCTTGAGCTGGCGGCAACCGGCCAGCCTGGCCCCCTTCCCCGATACCGGCCCGTTCTTTGGCCTGGAGCCCCCGGCCGAGGTCACCGTGCATCGCCAGGTGTTGGCCGAACCGTCGCTGGATCTGGACGGCAAGACCTGGGCCCGGTTGACCGACGGCACGCCCTTGGTCACCGGCAGCCAGCGCGGCGACGGCTGGGTGATCCTGTTCCACACCACGGCCAACACCGGCTGGTCGAACCTGGCCTTGAGCGGCCTGTTCGTGCAGATGCTGGATCGTATCGTCCAGATGAGCGCCGGAGTGGCTGAAGGCCAGACCGAGCAGACCCTGCCCCCCCTCAGCCTGTTGGACGGGTATGGCAGTCTGGGCGCGCCGCGCGGCGCCGCCGGACCACTGGCCCCGGACGCGGCCTTAGTCGGGCCGCAGAACCCACCCGGCTTTTACGGGCATGACGAAGCCCGTCGCGCCTTCAACCTGGCGGACGGGGACATCCAGCTTCAACCGTTGCCGGCCATGCCCGGCGGCGTCATTGCCGGCGACTATCTGGTCGACCGGGAAATCGACCTGCGTCCCTGGCTGTTGCTCGCGGCGTTGGTGATAGGACTGGCCGATACGGTGATCGGTTTCAGCCTGCGTGGCCTGCTGCCCGGCGCCCGGCGATCAGCCGCAGCCGGGCTGGTTGTGGCAGCGGTGCTGGCCGGCCATCCGCCGGCCGAGGCCGATGAACACAATGATGCCCTGGCATTGGAGGCGACCCTGGAAACCCGCCTGGCCTATGTCTATACCGGCAATCCGGAAATTGACGAGATCAGCCGGGCCGGCATGGTCGGCTTGACCCGGATGCTGGGCAACCGCACTTCGGTCGAACCCGGTCAGCCGATCGGCGTCGATGTCGAAAGCGACGAACTGCTGTTCTTCCCGCTGCTCTATTGGCGGATCATCCCCGAGCAGCCGGCCCTGTCGGACCGCGCCCTGGCCAAGCTGGACGCCTTCATGAAGACCGGCGGCACCATCCTGTTCGACACCGGCGACCAGCAATACGGCGCCGTCAACGGCCCGGGCGGCCAGCGCCTGGGGCAATTGCTGGAGAAGCTGAACATCCCGCCGCTGCTGCCGGTGCCGCCAGAGCATGTGCTGACCAAGGCCTTCTACCTGATGCAGGACTTCCCCGGCCGCTGGGCCGGCGGCCAGGTCTGGGTCGAGGCCCATGGCGAGCGCATCAACGACGGCGTGTCGTCGCTGATCGTCGGCGGCAATGACTGGGCCGGGGCCTGGGCGATCGACGGGGACGGCCGGCCCATGGCCGCAGTGGTTCCCGGCGGACCGCGGCAGCGGGAGATGGCCTTCCGGTTCGGTATCAACCTGGTGATGTATGCGCTGACCGGCAACTACAAGGCCGACCAGGTACACGTGCCGGCCATCCTGGAACGGCTGGGCCAATGACCGCGTTCAGCAGCATCGCCTTCGCCCCCGCCATGCCCTGGTCGGCGATCGCCGGATTGGCCGTGGCGATCCTATTGGTCGTCGGGTACGGCCTCTACCGCCGGGCGCCCGGTATCGGCTGGCGGTTGGCGGTGCTGTTCGGGCTGTTGGCGGCGATCGCCAACCCCTCATTGATCGAGGAGGACCGGAAGAACCTGACCGACACCGCGCTGGTGGTGGTCGACCGGTCGGCCAGCCAGGGGATTGGTGAACGCACCGCCCGGGCCGAGGCGGCGTTGAACGAACTGCGCGGCAAGCTGGAACCGCGCGACGATATGACACTTCGCGTGGTCGAAATTTCCGACCGTGCCGCCGGCGGTGGCTCGCCCTCGGACGGGACCCTGTTGTTCGGCGCCCTGGACAACGCCCTGATGGACGTACCCCGCGACCGCCTGGCCGGCGTGGTGATGCTGACCGACGGGCAGGTCCACGACGTACCCACCGCGGGTTGGGCGGACAAGCTGGGGGCGCCGCTGCATGTCCTGCTGACCGGCGAACCGGACGAAAGCGACCGCCGCTTGGTGGTCGAACAGGCGCCCAGCTATGGCGTCGTCGGCGATATCCTGAATTTGACGCTGCGGGTCGAGGACTCGGCGCCGGACAGCGAGGGCAGCCCGGTCGAGGTCGAAATCCGCCTGGACGGCGGCGAGGTGTTGCGCTTTCCCTTCCGGATCGGCCAATCGAAAACCGTCCCGCTGGAACTGACCCATGCCGGGCCGACCATCGTCGAGATGTCGGTCAACCTGCGCGACGGCGAGTTGACCGAACGCAACAACCGCTCGGTCGTCGCGGTCCAGGGGGTGCGCGACCGCCTGCGGGTGCTGCTGGTGTCGGGCGAACCGCATGCCGGTGAACGCATCTGGCGCAACCTGTTGAAGGCCGACCCGTCGGTCGACCTGGTGCACTTCACCATCCTGCGCCCGCCCGAGAAGCAGGACGGCACGCCGATCCGCGAACTCTCCCTGATCGCCTTCCCGATCCGTCAGCTGTTCGAGGTCAAGCTCAACGATTTCGACCTGGTGATCTTCGACCACTACCGCCGTCGCGGCGTCCTGCCTTACGCCTATCTGCAGAACATCACCAATTACGTGATGGACGGCGGCGCGGTTCTGGAGGCGGCGGGCCCCGCCTTTGCCACGCCCCTAAGCCTCTATCGCACGCCGCTGTCGGCGGTACTGCCCGGCCGGCCCAGCGGCGAGGTCGTGGTCCAGGGCTTTCGGCCGCGGCTGACCGATACCGGCCGGCGCCACCCGGTGACCGCAAGCCTGCCCGGCGCCGCCAACGACCCGCCGGAATGGGGCCGCTGGTTCCGCATGATCGAGGTCGAGCAGACCAGTGGCCACGCCCTGATGGCGGGCCTGGGCGAGCGCCCGATCCTGCTGCTGGACCGGATCGGCGAGGGCCGCGTCGCCCAACTGGCCTCGGACCATGCCTGGCTGTGGGCCCGCGGTTTCGAAGGCGGCGGCCCCCAGGCCGAGCTGCTGCGCCGCCTGGCCCATTGGTTGATGAAGGAGCCGGAGCTGGAAGAGGAGAGCCTGACCGCCGAGATCCGCGACGGACGCCTGAGCGTCGAGCAGCGCAGTCTGAACGAGACCCCGCAACCGGTGACCGTGACCTTGCCGTCCGGGGAGACACGCCGCATCCCGCTGGAACCCGGAGAACAGGGTCTGTGGTATGGCGCCATGGACACACCTGAGCTGGGCCTTTACCGCCTCAATGCGGGAAAAATGGCGGCTGTGGCGGCGGCCGGCCCGCTGAATGCCCGCGAATTCGAGGACGTGCGGACCAGTGCCGAGGTCCTGACGGAAACCGTGGCCGCCAGCGGCGGCGGCATCCACTGGCTGCGCGACGGGCTGCCCGACCTGCGCCGTACCAAACCTGGCCGCAACGCCAGCGGCCGCAACTGGATCGGCCTGGTCGACCATCAGGCCTATCTGGTCACCGGCATCCGGCAAGCGCCGTTGCTGCCGGCGCTGCTTGTCCTGTTGCTGGTCCTCGGCGGACTGGCTGCCGCCTGGTACCGCGAGGGTCGGTAGGGCACCGTCCCTCAGGTCGCCACCAACCGTCTCTATTCGTCGTAATACCGGATTTCGAGGACGTTCCCGTCCGGGTCGTCGAAATACACCGAACGGGCGGCATGGCCTTGTGCCCCAAACGCATTGTCCCCGCCGTCCCTGACATCGACCCCGCGCTTAGCCAGTTTTACGGAAAGAGAGGCGAATTCCGCCTGGCTCATCGACAAACACACATGATTTATCGGCTGCCCACCAACCGCATCGCCGCCGCCCGTAAAGCTCTGGACTCGCGACAGCAAAGCGGTTCGGTCCATAAAATCAAAGATCGTGCGCTGGTTCACGCGAACACTGGGAAAAGGCGCTGTACCGTCAGCATATTCCTGCGCCCGAACGGGATCGAAGCCAAGCACGTCCACATAGAAGTCAAGCGCCCGTTTCGGGCTCTCAACCCACAGCACAACATGATCGATATCCATCGCTGAACCTTTCGGTTTCCGTGCTATCCAAGGTTCTGCCTGGCACCGTAACATAAGCTTGGTGCCGTCTCGTAGGATGTTGCGGGCTTCCCTGGCGCCGCTTGCAACATCCTTCGAGACGCCGTGTGCCACGGCTCCTCAGGATGAGGTGAGGAAATTGCCGACTTACCTGCTTGCTTATTCTTGACCTCTCCTCATCCTGGAGACCTTTGCGTGGTTGGGTTTTGCACGGCATGTT
>CAYFNG010000019.1:0-55043 GCA_964344385.1 uncultured Sneathiellales bacterium | reverse complement strand
TATGCGCCGGAAGCCCAAGCGCGCGGAGGCGCGCGCCCGGCGCCTGAGGGCTAAATAACGGTCATCGCAGATGACCGTCAATAAAGGAGCTTCGCTCGGCCTGGCTGACGACTAATGCGATCAGCAGGAATATCAACGGATCGGTGATTTCCGGGGTGTGGAGGCCGATTACGGTCTGGGCGGCCTCGATGGCCAGCAGCAGCACCGCGCCCATTGTGGCGGCGACCGCGGTTTTGAGGCCGGCCTCGCGCAGCAGCCAGAACAGGGCGCCGTAGAGGAACAGCTTGCCGGTCATCGCCGCCAGGTTGACCAGCATGTCGCCGCCCAGGGCGCCGGCGAAGGGCCGGAACTGGAACTCCCAGGGCACCTCGTGCCAGTTGAAGGGGCTGAGGCCCCGGATCAGCAGCATCGCGGCCAGCAGGGCGGCCAGGCCGAGGGCCCGGTTGGGACGGCGGGACAGGACGGGCCACAGGCTTAAGGCCAGGACCGCGCCCAACAGGTTGGTGGCCGAGAGCGCGTTGCGCACCATCAGCACCTCGCCCAGGAAAATCAAGCCGACCAGGGCCGCCAGCTGCCAGGGCCGCGCCTCGCGCCCGAAGGCGGGGCGCCAGAGGTGGAAGGCGACCAGCCAGGCGGTGAGGTCGTGCAGGAGGCCGAGCCCGTCCAGGCGCGGCGTCAGCAGCAGCGGCTTCAGACTGTCCTTGATCGACTGCCAGTCCAGGGCCGGCACGAAGGGCAGCAAGCGATAGGCGATCCAGGCGCCGAGCAAGATGGCCGGCGGCCAGGCGATCACCAGCCCCAGGTGCTTGGGATCGCTCAGACGGCCGGCCGCGATCCGGCCGGCGACCATGCCGGCGGCCAGGCCGATCGCGTTCCAGGCGACATCACCCAGCGCGGGGACCCGGTCCGGCAGGTAGAGCTGGGCCGCCTGCAGCGCCACCGCCAGGGCCAGTCCGCCCGCGCCCAGGAGCAACAGCCTCAAAAACCGCCGCGCCCCCACGGCCAGCGCCCCGACCAGCCCGAAGGCCCCGAACAGAACCAGGTTCGAGATCGCATCCCCCCGGCTCGCGGCCAGCGGATCGAAGGCCAGGAACGCCGCCATCCGCTCCCCCCCGACCGGCCCGGCCTCGAAGGCCAGCGGGTACAGCGATCCATAAACCACCAGGCCGGTGATGATCAGGAACAGAAGCCGCATTCCAATCTCAAGGTTTGAAAGGACGAGGGGCGAGTAACGGCATCGGGCGCCGTCGCTCCCAACCATAGGGGTATTGGGCGGAAGTTTCCTCTTTTTGTGAGGCGGGATTGGTGTTTTTGGGGTGGCGCGGCCCGAAGTCATTCGGGAAGGGTGAAAGTGAAATTGCCAGCGGTGTCTATGCCACTACCGAAATTGTCACCGAATTCTGTTGTCAACGAAAGTGCGGCCGGTGACGTCATAGCGAGACCGTGAACCCGCCCGAACTTCATTGGTTGCGGTGATTGCGCTCGCGACCGAGATAGGGCGACGCATCACCCCACCCCAACGCACGCCTTTACCCTTTCTCGCGTCCATGGCAAAAATCATCGCCGTGCAAGAACCTGGGAACCCCCGCCATGCCCGACCCGCTCGTCGAGACACCGCCGCCTGCGCATCAGAGTTTCCTGAACTTCCCGGTATGCGGGGATCTTGATGCGTTGGAGGCGGATATTGCCATTCTCGGCATTCCTTTCGGCCTGCCCTACGAGATGGGCGGCGGGGCCAATCCGCAATCGGAAGGGCCCGACGCCATTCGCCGGGCCTCGGACCGGATCTCCATGGGCCTCGACCGCTGGGATTTCGATGTCGGCGGCACCTTGCTGGGGGGCCGGGGGGTGCGGGTGGTGGATTGCGGCAATGTCCGGGCCGACCCCTACGACCCGGCGGCGCACTATCGCTGGGCGGAAGCGGCGGTGCGCAAGATCCTGGCGGCCGGGGCGATGCCGATCGTCATGGGTGGCGATCACGGCATCCCGATCCCGGTGTTCCGCGCCTTTGACGGATATGGCACGGGCGAGGTCACCCTGGTGCATGTCGACGCCCATATCGATTGGCGCGACGAAGTCAACGGGGTCGCGCAAGGCTATTCCAGCCCGATCCGTCGGGCCTCGGAAATGGATCATATCGGCGAGATCTATCAGCTCGGCATCCGTGGCACCGGGTCGGCCCGCGAGGAGGAGGTGCGTGCCGCCCAGGCCTATGGCGCCAACATCATCACGGCCTACGAGATCCACGATGCCGGCATGGCCGAGATCCTGAAGCGCATCCCCGATGGCGGGAGTTATTACCTCACGATCGATGCCGACGGCCTCGATCCGGCCCTGATGCCGGGGGTGCTGGCGCCGGTCGCCGGCGGCCTGAGCTTTCACCAGGTGCGCCGGCTGATCCACGGGCTGGTGGGCAAGGGCCGCGTCGTCGGCCTGGACGTCAACGAATTCGCCCCGGCCTATGATGCGGGATATGTCGGCGCCGTGACCTGCGGCCAGATCATGACCAACCTGATCGGAGCGGCGGTCCACGCCGGGTATTTCGACTAGGGTTGGCTTGGGGGTGCGGTTTGGCGGCGCGGTGGTTCGGTGGCGTCTACGTATGCCACTTAGTCTTGTCACCAAATCCCGGTCGAATGAATTTCTGAATTATAGGCCCTGACGATTGGCAGCTTCCAGCATTGCTTTGGCTTCGCTTTCCGATTGGGTCGTTGTTACAAATCGTCCACCGCTTATTGGCGTTTGAATCACCGGTGATGAAATTACCTGGCCATTGAGGACTAGTTTCATGGGTTTTCTTAAGTTTTCAGTTGTCAGTTTCTCAAACAAACGACTGGCTGAACCTGTGAGGACAAAATTCACTTGAATGAGCGAACTGTTCCTATAGGCGTCACTGATTCCCCAGGGGACTTGCCCGATGCTTACGTTAGTTACCGTGGACCTATCCAAATGTAGTTCGATATTATTTGCAAAAACGATTTTTAGCCCGGCTTCATCGCAAGCAACCGGTTTTCCGATTGACGGGACCAGGACTAGGAGGACGAAAAGCGTTATCACTATTTTCATGTTGGCAATCTAACGGTGTGAAAGTCGTTGCCTCCAGCATTTGCATCAATTTATCCAACAATAGCCGGAATTCAGTGACGTCGCACTCAGTTCAAACCAAAGGGCTCAATCAGCTATTGGCGTAGAAAAGGACGCTCCGTCACTGGTGTGCGAGATATGTGTTTTTCTGACGGCTCTGCACCTCCTGACCGCGGAAATCCTTTTCCCCCAACACGCCCAGCCAAAAAAAAGAGGCGGCGATGAATTCGCCGCCTCGTTTCTTTTTGCCGCTGATGCGGGTCAGCCGAGGACGGTGCCGATCTTCATGGCGACGCCCATATTGCCGGCGACCTTCAGTTTGCCCATCATGAAGGCGGTGGTGCCGTCGAGCTCGCCATTGACCATGCTGACGAAATCGTCGAGCGACACCGAAATCGTGCAGTCCGCCTCGTCATCGCCATTGCTGACCACATTGGGTACGGTGTTGGCGTCCAGGAAAATCCGGCCGTCATCCCCGAAATCAAAGGCCACGCTGGCGCCCAGCCCGCAATCCTCGCCGACGCGATCGCGCATGCCGTTGGTCAGTTCCTCTAATGTCATCGAAGTCCCTTCTCTTTGTCGCTCGAAATGGCCCCGGCCTGGTGACTGTCGCCGACGCCGCCTGATGGCGATTGGTACCACAACTTGGCCGCGCCGGCTATACTTGACGTTTACGTCAACGTTAAGTTAGCATGCGAAGCAAATCGGGCGCCGGAGCCGCCCCGGGCCAGGGAGCATCCGCCTTGTACACGCATGAGCATTGGGAGCTGAGGCGCAGCCTGCGCCGGATCATCGACAGCGATATCAACCCCCATGTCGACGACTGGGAAAAGGCCGGCATCTATCCCGCCCACCAGGTGTTCAAGATCCTGGGCGATGCCGGGCTGCTGGGCATCACCAAGCCGGAAGAATTCGGCGGTGCCGGCCTCGACCACAGCTATGCCATCGCCATGGCCGAGGAGCTGGGCCATGTCCGTTGCGGCGGCGTGCCGATGTCGATCGGGGTCCAGACCGACATGGCGACCCCGGCCCTGGCCCGCCACGGTTCGGATGAGCTGCGCCGGGAGTTCCTTGCGCCCTCGATTGCCGGCGATTTTGTCGCCTGCCTTGGGGTCTCGGAGGTCGGCGCCGGCTCCGACGTCGCCTCGATCCGGACCCATGCGGTCAAGGATGGCGACGACTACGTCATCAACGGCGGCAAGATGTGGACCACCAACGGCGTCCAGGCCGACTGGATGTGCCTGCTGGCCAATACCGGCGAGGGGCCGGTCCACCGCAACAAGTCGCTGATCTGCCTGCCGATGAAGACCAGGGGCGTTACCGTGGCCCGCAAGCTGGACAAGCTGGGCATGCACTGCTCCGACACGGCCGAGATCCATTTCGACGATGTCCGCGTGCCGCAGCGCTACCGCATCGGCGAGGAGGGCATGGGCTTCGTCTACCAGATGCAGCAGTTCCAGATGGAGCGGCTGTGGGCGGCAGCGCGTTATCTGATGGGGCTCGAGGAGATCATCGAGGAGACGATAGAGTATACCCGCGAGCGCAAGGCCTTCGGCCAGTCAATCCTGGACTTCCAGGTGGTGCATTTCCGGCTCGCCGAACTGCAGACCGAGGTCGAGGCGCTGCGCAGCCTGGTCTACCGCGCCACAAGGGCCTATGTCGGCGGCGAGGACGTCACCAGGCTGGCCTCGATGGCCAAGCTGAAGGGCGGCCGGCTGGGCCGCATCGTCACCGACGCCTGCCTGCAGTACTGGGGCGGCATGGGTTACATGAACGAAACCCGGGTGTCGCGCATGTACCGCGATGTCCGGGTCGGCTCGATCGGCGGCGGCGCCGACGAGATCATGCTGTCGATCATCTGCAAGCTGAACGGCACGTTGCCGGGGAAGACATAATCGGGTTGCCGTGCCGACCCGCTCCCCCGCCCAACCACCCACTCGATGGTACCATGTTGGGGAGGGCGGGGGAGCGGGCCGGCCCCGGGCTTCGAAAAAGTGCCATCCGCGCTTTTTCGCGAAACGAAGGAACCAGACCATGCAATTCACCCAGGAACATGACGAGCTGCGCCGCTCGCTGATCAAGCTGATCGATGCCGAGATCAATCCCCATGTCGATGACTGGGAGGCCGAGGGCATCTTCCCGGCCCATCAGGTGTTCAAGACCTTAGGCGAGGCCGGCTTCCTCGGCGTCGACAAGCCGGAGGCGTTCGGTGGCCTCGGCCTCGACTATTCCTACGCCCTGGTGATGGCCGAGACGCTGGGCCACATCAAATGCGGCGGCGTGCCGATGGCGATCGGGGTGCAGACCGACATGGCGACCCCGGCCCTGGCGCTGAACGGCTCGGACGAGCTGTGCGAACAGTTCCTCAGGCCCTCGATCAGCGGCGAATTCGTGGCCTGTCTCGGGGTCTCGGAGGTCGGCGCCGGCTCGGACGTCGCCGGCATCACGACCAACGCGGTGCGCGACGGCGGCGACTACGTCATCAACGGCGGCAAGATGTGGACTACCAACGGCACCCAGGCCGATTGGATGTGCCTGCTGGCCAATACCGGCGAGGGGCCGGTGCACACCAACAAGTCCCTGATCTGCGTCCCGATGGACACGCCGGGCGTGACGGTGATGCGCAAGCTGGACAAGATGGGCATGTTCTCGTCCGATACCGCCCAGATCCACCTGGAGGACGTGCGGGTGCCGCAGCGCTACCTGATCGGCGAGGAGGGCAGGGGCTTCGTCTACCAGATGCAGCAGTTCCAGAAGGAGCGCCTGTGGGGCGCCGCCTCGGTCCTGTTGGCGATGGACGAGATCATCGAGGAGACGATTGAATACACAAGAGACCGCAAGGCCTTCGGCCAGTCGATCCTGGATTTCCAGACGGTGCATTTCCGCCTCGCCGAACTGCAGACCGAGGTCGAGGCCCTGCGCAGCCTGGTCTACCGCGCCGCCGAGCAACTGATCGCGGGCGAGGACGTGACAAGGCTGGCCTCGATGGCCAAGCTGAAGGGCGGCCGCCTGGCCCGCGAGGTGGCCGACAGCTGCCTGCAATATTGGGGCGGCATGGGCTATATGAACGAGACCAGGGTGTCCCGCGCCTATCGCGACAACCGCCTGATGTCGATCGGCGGTGGTGCCGACGAGGTCATGCTGTCGATCATCGCCAAGCTGAACGGCACCCTGCCGACCCGCCGCAACCGCTGAGCCGCGCTGCATTCCGGCCGCAAAACCGCCCCATCGGGTTGCGAGGCTAGGCGATCGGGGTTGCCGGGTTGTCTGGGAGGGATTACACTTTTTGCATGTATCGACGGAAATTTCTTCTCACATTACTAATTTTGGCCTGGTTTGCCGGAGTGGCGGAAGCCGGCAGGGAGGCACGCTCGGCCTGGCGCCAGGGCGTTCCGCTTGACTGGTTCGTCATGACCGGCGCTTACGCGACCAGTGACAGCGGCTGTGCCGGCGACGTGACATCGCCGCTGTGCGCGGTCGAGACCCTGTTGGCCTGTGAGGTGCGGGACCTGCCGATCCTCTGTGCCTACGCCACAAACGGGACGGTCGGCGACGGGATGACCGGGGATTGGCCGTTCGACGGCGATCCGGCGAGCACCGCGGTAATGCGCTACCGGGTGATCGCCCTGCGGCGATTCGACCCGTTGTCGGTCCCGGCTCCGGCGCGCAACCGGTTCGGCATCGCACCCTGGGATGTCGCCCTGACCCTCGAGACGGTACTTTGCTCAGCCCCGGACACCTGCCAGGAGGGCCCAACGGCGCGGCGCAGCTTCCTGGTTCGCACAGACGACAGAGGCTGGTACCTGGTCCGTCACCAGCACAGTACCGATTTCTCCGATCCCTGCCTCAACGGTTACCACAACCATTGCGGACCGGCCGAGGCAATCCCGGCACCGCCGGCCGGCAAGAAGCCGGCGTGGCGCGAGAACCCGGTGCCCTATTGGCGGCTGCTGACAGCCCGCAACGCGACCAGCACCAGCGACTGTATCGGCAATCCGGTTGCCCCGATGTGCGCCACGGAAACGCGCTTGGCCTGTTTCTGGCGCCGTGTCGACGACTTGTGCGAGATCGCCTTCGGGGACAAGGCCGGGGGACCGGCAAAAGGGCGGGAATTCGATGCTGCCTACGGCGCCGGCGCGGTCATCGGATACCGGGTGCTTTCCATGCGACAAATGATGGCCGCCGATATTCCTCCTGATCCACACAACCGCTTCAACGCAAACGCCGGGGATGTTGCTATTACTATGCAGATAACGGGCTGTACCTATGGTGATACTTGTGAAAACTCACGGCCATGGGACAACCAAAGCGCTCTGATGCGGCGTGGCCGGTACGGTTGGTATGTTATTCACAATGACAACCGTACCGACTTCACGGACCTTTGTTTTCTCGGCTACCATGCTGGCTGCCAGTAGTCGGTACAAACTGTCGAGCCGGTATTTGGCTTGCCATTTGTCGGTTGGCCACTTACCGAAACTGGTCAAACCTGGGTTTTTCAGCCAGGTCGACATTCTTGCCCGTCAAGCGAATGGCGGCGAGAGCTTGCAGCAACCGGCCCCTGGTTTTCGGATCTCCGGCAAGTCTATTGTACTCGCCGAATGTGACCGGCCCCATTTTTCGGTCGGGTTTTCCGAATGTGCCGGGTTTGACCGAGTTGATCGCATTTTGGATCATCTCGGTCCCATCCGGACCACCGTGGCGGAATAGTGTATCGGCAAACGCCGCCGCTGACTTTGGATCTCCGATCTGTTGCAACACTTGATGCCCTTTCTTGGTCTTGTCGACGCGCTCCAGAACATCATCGAAGTAACCGCGATAGACCTGCGCCGCTTGATCCATAGTCAATTGTTTTGGTGGCGTATTGGAATTGATGCCGCTGACACGACCGTTGTTGATCAAGCCGTTGAGTGTTTTCTCCAGGATCCCCGCCGTGGCCGTACCACCCGGCGCGGTTGCCATGCCGCCTTCCTGGGCGAAGATGCCCATATAGGCGGCCTGCTCGGACGGCGTCACGTTTGGCAGGCGACCTGTCGCGGCATGGAAGCCGGCCCAGTCGCCTTGGCGTTGCGGCTGGCGGAACCACGAGGTCTTGTTGCCGGGGATAGGCGGCAGTTTCGCCCGTCGGGATGGCGCGCCGCCCGGCGCACCGCCCGCCTGGGAGATCTGTTGCATCCTGCCAATCCGGCCGAGGAATCCGTCCCCCACGGCCGAGGGTGCCGGCGCCGCTTCGCCGCGGACCCAGCCGCCGTTCTCCCAGACATGGCCGGGGCGTTCGGCGGCCGGGCCGAGGGCCCTGGCCAGGGCCTGTTCGGTGGAGGCCGCCAGGGGCCATGCGGCCGTCGCGCCTGAGGCAGTTGGCGCTCTGGAAGCCGTGCAGGGCCAGGGCGAATTCGAAATCCTGGTCGGGGTCGGCGAGGTCCGGCCCGGCCCGGGCCAGGTCCTGCGGCAGGTAGCCGGCCCGGGTCAGGGCCCTGGCGGCCCGCTTGAGGTCGGCCGGCGCGTTGCCCTCACCGCGACCGACCGGGCCGGCGAGGCCCAGCACCGCCGGCTCCGCCGCCCGGCGTTGGGCCAGCACCCGGTTCAGCTTCGCCTCCGTCGGGCCGCCGGGCCGCAGCCATTGATCGCGTTTGAGGCCGTTGGCGGCCTGGAAGGCGCCGATGCCCCGGCGCAGGCCCGGGTCCATGGTGCCGTTGGCGCCGTGGCTGAGTGGTCCGCCATAATGGCCGAGATAGCTGAGTGATTGTTCCAACGCCGCCCGGTCCCTCGGATACAGGAACACCTCTCTGCCTGCGTCACCGTGCAGCCTCACCGGGTCCGGAATGGTCATATTTGTCTCCCTGTTTGTTGGCGAGGAACAAATAGAGAACATTTCCCCGAGTTCAAGGCTCTTCACGGCGTTTTTTCCTATTGCGGGACGACGACAGAGGCGACGAACCGGCCTTCAATCCTGGTCACAAACCGGTGACGGGCGGTGGCGGGCGGCTGAGGCCTCGATTAGCCTCTCCGGACATATAACGTGACGGGGAGAGGCACATGTTGAAGGCAGTTCTGAAACCGGCCGGCCTGGCGGCGGCCCTGGCCATCCTGTTGGCCAGTCCCACGATGGCCAAACCGGTCCAGCCGGGCACCAAGGTGGTCGCGACGTCGGTGGGTTTCCAGGCCCTGTGGCAGAAACTGGAGGCGGCGGTGCGGGCCAACCGCATGGGTATCGTCTCCCGGGCCAGCGCCAGCCGCGGCGCGGCGGCGCGCGGCGTGCACATTCCCGGCAACGCTGTGATCGGCGTCTTCCGCAACGATTTCGCGGTGCGCATGCTGCAGGCCGACACCGAGGCCGGCATCGAGGCTCCCTTGCGCTTCTACCTGACCGAGAACCCGGACGGCACCGCCAGCTTGACATATCGGCTGCCAAGTGCGGTATTCGCGCCCTACGGCAACCGCGACCTGGACGCCATGGCCGAGGAACTGGACGCCATCTGGCGGCGCATCGTCGACGGGACCGTGGCCAATTGACCGCCACCTTTTCGGACCGGAGAGGCACGATCAACCGACCCGAGGCCCCAACCCAGCAACCGGATACAAGGTCGGGCCCGCAATGGCCACTGGTCGGCCTTGCCGGCGCCGTGCTGCTGGCCGGCACGCTGGTGCTGCCGGGCCAGGGCTGGCAGCCGCCGGCCCTGTTGCTGCTGGGCGGGACCATGGGCCTGGTGCTCTACCATGCCGCCTTCGGCTTCACCTGGGCCTATCGCCGCCTGTTCCTCTACCGCGACATCGCCGGGGTCGAGGCGCAGCTCCTGATGCTGGCCCTGGCGACGGTACTGTTCGCGCCGGCCCTGGCCGACGGGGCGGTGCTGGGCCGCGGGGTCGGCGGCGCCACCGCGCCGCTGGGCCTGCAGGTGGTGGCCGGCGCCCTGCTGTTCGGGGTCGGCATGCAATTGGGCGGCGGCTGCGGGTCGGGCACTTTGTTCACTGTCGGCGGCGGCAGCCCGCGCATGGTGGTGACCCTGATCGCCTTCTGCGCCGGCTCCTTCTGGGCCAGCCTGCACATGCAATGGTGGGTGGCGACGCCGCGGCTGCCGGCGGTCTCGCTGGGCCACGAATTCGGCTGGTCGCTGGCCGTGCTGGTGCAGCTCGCGGTGCTGTTCGGCCTCTGGCGGCTGCTGCGCCGCTGGGGCACACCGTCACCGCGGCCGGCCGCCTTCGGCTGGCGGCGCCTGATGACCGGCGCCTGGCCACTGGCCTGGGGCGCGATCGGGCTGGCCCTGCTCAACTGGCTGACCCTGGTGATCGCCGGCCATCCCTGGACCATCACCTGGGGCTTTACATTGTGGGGTGCCAAGGCGGCGCAGGGCCTGGGCTGGGACCCGGTTGGTTCCTGGTTCTGGACCGGCGGCTTCACCGAAAACGCGCTGGGCGCCCCGGTGCTGGCCGACGCTACGTCGGTGATGGATATCGGCATCATCATCGGTGCCTTACTGGCGGCCGCCCTGGCCGGACGCTTCCGCCCCGATTTCCGCCTCCACCCGGCCACCCTGGCGGCGGCGGTGATCGGCGGTCTGATGATGGGCTATGGTGCCCGCATCGCGTTCGGCTGCAATATCGGCGCCTTCTTCTCCGGCGTCGCCTCGACCAGCCTGCACGGCTGGCTTTGGATCGTCTGTGCCCTGGCCGGCACCTGGGCCGGCGTCAAACTGCGGCCGCTCTTCCATCTCGCCAACTGAAAATCCCACCCCACGGGCTTGGACGGCGGGCGGCTTTGCCTCATAATCACAGGTCACGGCCGCATCTGCGGCTGTTTTTCCTGGTACCGGCGCGGGTGCCAGCTTGGGGAGGCAGATACAGCGATGACCGCTTTGAACCTGGCTGACATCAGCCTGGACGACAAATACACCGTCGAGGACGGCCGCATCTACGTCACCGGGACCCAGGCGCTGATCCGCCTGCCGATGCTGCAGCGCCAGCGCGACCAGGCCGCGGGGCTGAACACGGCGACCTACATCTCCGGCTATCGCGGCTCGCCGCTCGGCAATCTCGACAGCGGCCTCTGGCGGGCCAAGCCGTTCCTGGAAAGCAATCACATCCGCTTCCAGCCCGGGCTGAACGAGGACCTGGCCGCCACCGCGATCTGGGGCACCCAGCAGATCGCCCTGTTCGAAAAGCCCAATTATGACGGCGTGGTTGGCATCTGGTACGGCAAGGGGCCGGGCGTCGACCGCTCGGGCGATCCCTTCAAGCACGCCAATCTGGCCGGGACGGCGCCCAATGGCGGCGTGCTGGCCCTGACCGGCGACGACCACGCCGCTAAGTCCTCGACCGTGGCCCATCAAAGCGAGTTCGCCCTGGTCTCGGCCATGATGCCGGTGCTTAACCCGGCTTCGGTCCAGGAATATCTCGACTTCGGCCTGCTGGGCATCGCCATGTCGCGCTTCTCCGGTTGTTGGGTCGGCTTCAAATGCGTCACCGAGACCGTCGAAAGCACCGCCTCGGTGGATATCGATCCACAGCGGGTCCAGATCGTATCGCCGGAAGGCTTCAAGATACCGGCCGGCGGCCTGCACATACGCTGGCCGGATCAGGCGGTCGAGCAGGAGGAGCGGCTGCTCAAACACAAGCTGCCGGCCGCTGTGGCGTTCGCACGAGCCAATCGGATCGACCGGGTGGTGATGGATGCGCCGCGGCGGCGCCTGGGCATCGTCACCACCGGCAAGGCCTATCAGGACGTGATGCTGGCTCTGGAGGAACTCGGCATCGGCCGGGAACTGGCCGCCGATCTCGGCCTGACCGTCTACAAGGTGGGGATGACCTGGCCGGTCGAGCCCGAGGGCGTTCGCCGCTTCGCCGCCGGCCATGACGAACTGCTGGTGATCGAGGAGAAACGTGCGCTGATCGAGGACCAGTTGGCCAAGCTGTTGTTCCACCTCGGCGACGCCGCACCCAAACGGATCGTCGGCAAGCAGGACGAGGAAGACCGGCCGCTGCTGCCGTCGGCGGGCGAACTCAGCCCGGCCCTGGTCGCCAAGGTGATCGCCGAACGGCTGCTGAGGTTCGGCCCCAATCAGCGTGTCTCGGACGGCCTGGCCCGGATCGAGGCCCTGGACCGCGGCCGCAATACCCCGTCCACGGCGCTGACCCGGATGCCCTGGTTCTGTTCCGGCTGCCCGCACAACACGTCGACCAACGTGCCCGAGGGCAGTCGGTCGATGGCCGGCATCGGCTGCCATACCATGGCCATCTACATGCCCAACCGGCGCACCGCCACCTACACCCATATGGGTGGCGAGGGCGCCACCTGGATCGGCCAGGCACCGTTCTGCAACACCAACCACGTGTTCCAGAACTTAGGGGACGGCACCTACCTCCATTCCGGCCTGCTGGCGATCCGCGCGGCCTGTGCGGCCGACGTCAACATCACCTACAAGATCCTGTTCAACGACGCCGTGGCGATGACCGGCGGCCAGCCCTTCGACGGGCCGCTGTCGCCGCAACTGATCAGCCAGCAGGTGCACGCCGAGGGCGTCAAGCAGATCGTGGTGGTCAGCGACGAGCCGGAAAAATACAGCAAGCATGGCTGGGCGCCCGACGTCGAGGTCCGTCATCGCGACGATCTGGACGCGGTGCAGCGCGAACTGCGCGAGGTCGAAGGCGTCACCGTGCTGATCTACGACCAGACCTGCGCCGCCGAGAAGCGCCGCCGCCGCAAGCGCGGCACCTTCCCCGATCCGGCCAAGCGGGTGGTGATCAACGAGGCGGTCTGCGAAGGCTGCGGCGATTGCGGCCTGGTCTCCAACTGCGTCTCGATCAAGCCCAAGGAAACCGAGTTCGGGCGCAAGCGCGAGATCGACCAGTCGAACTGCAACAAGGATTTCTCCTGCCTGAAGGGCTTCTGCCCCAGCTTCGTCAGCATCCATGGCGGCGCCCTGAAGCCGAAATCGGCGGCCACCAAGGGCGGCGACGTCGCCGACCCAGCCGCCGACCTGCCGGCGCCCCAGCCGGTCGAACTGGGCGATGCCTACAACATCCTGGTGACCGGCATCGGCGGCACCGGTGTGGTGACCATCGGCGCCCTGTTGGGCATGGCCGCGCATATCGAGGGCAAGGGCGTGACCGTCCTCGACCAGACCGGCCTGGCCCAAAAAAACGGCGCCGTGGTCAGCCATCTGCGCCTGGCTGCGGCACCGGATCGGCTGCACGGCACCAGGGTGCCGGCCGGCCATGCCGATCTGGTGATCGGCTGCGACATGGTGGTGGCGGCTGGCGAGGGCGTGCTGACGGCAACCGCGACGGGCCGCACCCAGGCCGTGGTCAACGACCATCTGGTGCCGATCGCCGCCTTTGCCCTGATGCCCGACATGCCGCTGGACGGCGCCGGGCTGGCCAATCTGATCGGTGCGAGGCTGGGCTCCGAGGCGGCCCATTTCGTCAATGCCACCCGGTTGGCCACCGCCCTGATGGGCGATTCCATCGCCGCCAACCTGTTCCTGGTCGGATATGGCTTCCAGAAGGGGCTGATCCCGCTGAGCGAGGCGGCGATCCGCCGGGCCATCGAACTGAACGGCGTGGCGGTCGAGGCCAGCCTGCGGGCCTTTGCTTGGGGTCGGCTGGCGGCCCATGACCTGGCCCAGGTCGAGGCGGCGGCCGGCGCGGAACCGGAGGAGACTACGCCGCCGAGCGAACCCGGCCTGTCAGAGATCGTCGATCGTCGGGCCGGCTATCTGACCGACTACCAAAACCGGGCCTATGCCGACCGTTACCGGACCCTGGTCGATCGGGTGGCGGCGGCCGAAGCGGCCGTGGTGCCGGGTTCGGACGCGCTTGCCCGCACGGTTGCCGGCGCCTATTTCAAACTGATGGCCTACAAGGACGAATACGAAGTCGCCCGGCTGCACAGCTCGCCCGCGTTCATGGACCAGATCTCGGCCCAGTTCACCGGCGACTACCGGCTGAAACTGCACCTGGCACCGCCGCTGATCGCCCGGCCGGACCCAGCAACCGGGATCGCCTGCAAGCGGGAATTCGGCGCCTGGGTGTTTCCGTTGCTGAAACTGGTGGCGCGCCTGAAGGGCCTGCGCGGCGGTCCCCTCGACATCTTCGGCCGCACCGAGGAGCGACGGACGGAACGGCAGTTGATCGCCGACTACGAAACCACAATCGCGGAGGTGCTGGACGGGTTGACGCCGGACACCCACGGCCAGGCGCTGGAGATCGCCGGGATCCCCGAGCGCATCCGTGGCTTCGGGCATGTCAAACAGCGCAACCTGGCCGAAGCCAAGCAGGCCGAGACTAAGCTGCTGACCGCCTTCCGGGCGCCGCCGTCCAGCGCTTCGGCGGCGGAATAGCATGGCGGGCAGCGCTGTCATCGTCGGTGTCGGCCCCGGCCTGGGGGCCGCCCTGGCCCGGCGTTTCGCGGCCACCGGATACAAGGTGGCGATCGCCGCCCGCAACGCCGAGCAGTTGGAGGGCATTGCCGCAGGTATCGACGGCGCCGTGCTCGCGGTGCCCACCGATGCCCGCGACGAGGCCCAGATCGCGGGCCTGTTCGACCGGGCCGAGGCGGAGCTGGGGCCGGTCGAGGTAGCCATCTTCAACCCCGGCGCCAACTACCGCAGTTCCATCCTGGATATGCCGGCCGAGATGTACGAGAAGGTCTGGCGGCTGGGCGCCTTCGCCGGCTTCGTGACTGGGCGCGAGGCGGCTCGGCGCATGGTGCCCCGGGGCGCCGGCACCATCCTGTTCACCGGCGCGACGGCATCGATGCGCGGCGCCGCCGGTTTCGCCGCCTTTGCCGGCGCCAAGTTCGCGCTTCGAGCCCTGGCCCAAAGCATGGCCCGCGAGTTGGGGCCCCAGGGCGTCCACGTCGCCCATATCGTCATCGACGGCGGCATCGACACGCAACGTTTCCGCGAACGTTTCCCGGACCGGATTGAAGCGGCCGGCGAGGACGGCCTGCTGATGCCCGACCACATCGCCGAAGCTTATTACCAGCTCCACGCCCAGCCGCGCAGCGCCTGGACCCACGAAATCGACCTCAGGCCGCACAAGGAACGGTTTTGACCCACCGGTCGATTTTTTGAACCATTAGAACGATCAGAGCTTTTGTCCGGGCCCCTTGCTCGGCTATGGTGTTTTCAGGGTCAGAGCAACAACGGGGGTAGGCGATGGGCTCGGGCATCGGGGCGCGTCGGGAGGGATTGGCATGAGCTATGACCTTCCCAAAGTGGCGCGGCGCGCGTTGGGTTTGCTGGATCTCACCTCTCTGGGTGACGATGACGACGAGCGGGTGATCCTCGATCTCTGCGCCCGGGCGCTGACCCCGCATGGCCAGGTGGCCGCGGTCTGCCTCTATCCGAAATTCATCCCCGTCGCCAAGCGTGCCCTGGCCGGGACCGAGGTACGGATCGCCACGGTGGCCAATTTCCCGGCCGGCGAAAACGATCTCGCAGCAGCCGTGGCCCAGGTCGAACAGGCGGTCGCCGACGGGGCCGACGAGGTCGACGTGGTGGTGCCGTATCACGCCTATCTGGCCAGTGACCGCGAGGCGCTGGCCGCCATGGTCGCGGCCTGCAAGGCGGCCTGTGGCGGACGTCGCTTGAAGACCATTCTCGAGACCGGACAATTGGCCAGCCGCGACCTGATCACCCGGGCCAGTCAGGACGCGATCGCCGCCGGCAGCGACTTCCTCAAGACCTCGACCGGCAAGACTTCGCCGGGTGCCACGCTGGACGCCACCTGGATGATGTTGGAGGCGATCCAGCAATCGGGCCGGCGGGACATCGGTATCAAGCCGTCGGGCGGTATTCGCACCACCCGCGAGGCGGCCGACTATCTGGCCCTGGCCGACGGCATCATGGGTGCGGACTGGGTCGGGCCGGAGACATTCCGGTTCGGCGCGAGCTCTCTGCTAGACGACTTGTTGGGCCAGCTCCGGCCGGCGGCCGGCGATTGAGGCGCGCGTGGCCAGCCGGACGTTTCTGCCCCAGGAGGTCATCCGCAAGAAGCGCGACGGCGTCGCACTGGATGATGACGAGATCGGCTTTTTCATTGACGGGCTGACCGATGGGTCGATTTCCGAGGGCCAGGTCGCCGCTTTCGCCATGGCGGTGTTCTTTCGCGGTATGACCATGCCCGAACGGGTCGCCCTGACCCGGGCGATGACCGGATCCGGCGCGACCGTCGACTGGCGGGCCATGGACCTGCCGGGGCCGGCCCTGGACAAGCATTCCACCGGTGGGGTCGGCGACAAGGTCAGCCTGATCCTGGGCCCGCTGGTGGCGGCGCTGGGCGGTTGCGTGCCGATGATTTCCGGCCGTGGCCTGGGCCATACCGGCGGCACCCTGGACAAGCTGGACAGCATCCCCGGCTATCGGAGCCAGCCCGACCTCGACCTCTTCCAGCAAACCGTGGCCGAGGCGGGTTGTGCCATTGTCGGCCAGACCGCCGATCTGGCTCCGGCCGACCGCCGTCTCTATGCCATTCGCGATGTCACCGCGACGGTCGAGAGCATCCCGCTGATCACCGCCTCGATCCTGTCCAAGAAACTGGCGGCCGGCCTGAACGGGCTGGTAATGGACGTCAAGTTCGGCAATGGCGCTTTCGCGCAGGCCGTCGACGATGCCCGCGAGCTGGCCGGCAGCATTGTCGAGGTCGCCAGCGGGGCCGGGCTGCCGACCGCGGCCCTGCTGACCGACATGAATCAAGTCTTGGGCCACAGCGCCGGTAATGCCGTCGAGGTACGCGAGGCGATCGACTTCCTGACCGGCCGGCGGCGCGAGCCGCGCCTGTTGGAAGTGGTCGAGGCGCTGACCGCCGAGCTCCTGGTCATGGGCCGGCTGGCCGCCGACAAAAAGGCGGCCCGGGCCGCGATCGCCTGCGCCTTGGAGGACGGCAGCGCCGCCAATCGCTTCGCCGCCATGGCCGCGGCCCTGGGCGGTCCGGCCGACCTGATCGAGAAGGCGGACACCTATCTGCCCTTGGCGGAAGTCACCGTCGAGGTCGCGCCCGCACGAGCGGGTTTTGTTGCGGCGGTTGACACAAGGCAGGTCGGCGTCGCGGTTCTGGAACTGGGCGGCGGCCGGCGACGGGCCGATGACGGCATCGACTACGCAGTGGGTCTGAGCGAGGTTGCCGGGCTCGGCGCGGAGGTTGGCCCCGACCAGCCGCTCGCCCTGGTCCATGCCCGCAACCAGGAAGCGGCCGAAACGGCGGCTTCGGTCCTGCGGTCGGCCTTCCGGATCGACGATACGGCCTCAGCGCCCGGACCAGTCGTACTGGAGCGTCTCGGCAGCTGAAAATTCGTTCGCCGGCGAATTAATTCTTGCGGCTTGCTATTGCGCCGGATCGCGCGGTCGGCGAAACTGTGCCGGCAATTCCAGACATGAAGGAGGCAGAAGCAATGGGACCGTTGGCGGGGGTGAAGATCGTTGAATTAGCCGGCATCGGGCCGGGCCCGTTCTGTGCCATGCTGCTGGCCGATATGGGTGCCGACATCGTCCGGGTCGACCGCACCACCAAGGCCGATTTGGGGGTGGCCCGGGCGCCCAAGCATGACCTGCTGAACCGCGGGCGGCGGTCGGTTGCGGTCGACCTCAAAACCAAGGAAGGGGTCGAAACCGTGCTGCGCCTGGTCGAACAGGCGGATGCCCTGATCGAAGGCTATCGCCCCGGGGTGACCGAACGGCTGGGGCTGGGACCGGACGATTGCATGGCGCGCAACTCCCGGCTGGTCTATGGCCGCATGACCGGCTGGGGCCAGGACGGCCCGCTGGCGCCGGCGGCCGGCCACGACATCAACTATATTTCCCTGACCGGTGCCCTGCATGCCATCGGCTCCCCGGGCGCGCCGGTGCCTCCCTTGAACCTGGTCGGCGATTTCGGTGGCGGTGCCCTCTACTTGGCGCTGGGCGTGGTCGCGGCGCTGCTCGAGGCCAAGGGCTCGGGCCAGGGTCAGGTGGTCGACGCGGCGATGACCGACGGCGCCGCCTCGCTGATGATGGGCTTCTACGGCATGATGGCCCAGGGCACCTGGGCCGACCGGCGCGGCGTCAACATCCTGGATGGCGGGGCGCATTTCTACAATGTCTATGAATGCGCCGACGGCAAGTTCATCTCGGTGGGATCGATCGAGAAGCGGTTCTACGAATTGCTGCTGCGCGATACCGGCCTGGCTGGAGAGGACCTGCCGGCCCAGATGGATCCGTCCGGCTGGGCGGACCTGCGCGATCGGCTGGCGGGGATCTTCAAAACCAAGACGCGCCAGGAATGGTGCGACCTGATGGAAGGGTCCGACATCTGCTTTGCTCCGGTCCTGTCACTGGAAGAGGCGCCGACCCATCCCCACAATGCCGCCCGTGGCACGTTCATCGAGATCGATGGGGTGACGCAGCCGGCGCCGGCGCCCCGGTTCAGCCGTACCGGGTCCGAGGTCCGCTGCGGGCCGCCGGCACCGGGCGAAAACACAAAGGACGTGCTGGCCGATTGGGGCTTTTCCGACGCCGAAATCGCCGAGCTTCAGAGCGCCGGAGCGGTCGTTTGAGCGGCCATCGCACCCAGCACTGGCAGCCCCGCAAGCCGGTCACCCAGTCGTCGGGCGGTATCGTCGCCTCGCAAAGCGCCATCGCCGCCCGGGCCGGCGCCGAATGCCTGGCGACCGGCGGCAATGCGGTCGATGCGGCGGTGGTCACCGGTCTGGCGTTGAACGCCACCGAGCCCTGGATGTCGGGGATCGGCGGCGGTGGTTACATGGTGGTCTATCTGGCGGCCGAACTGCGGGCGGAAGTTGTCGGGTTCGGCATGCGGGCAGCCCAGGGGCTGGACGTTGCCGACTATCCCATCGTCGGCGGTGTCGCCGGCGATCTGTTCCCCTGGCCGGCGGTCAAGGACGACCGCAACTTCATCGGCTACAAGGCGATCGCGGTACCGGGGAATGTCGCCGGCCTGTCGACCGCGCTGGACCGCTTCGGGACCCTGGACTGGCGGGATGCCATGCGACCGGCGATCGCGCTGGCCAGGCAGGGCACCGTGGTGGACTGGGTCACCACCATGTGGATCACGGCCGAAGCCCGCGGCCTTAGGCAAGACGGGCCGGCTGCCGCACGTTTCATGCCCGACGGCCTGCCGCCGGTGCACGGCGTGCCAAACCAGGAACCCAGGATCCGGCTGGATGCGCTGGTTGCGACCCTGGAGCGTCTGGCCGAGGCCGGGCCGAAAGATTTCTACGAGGGGCAATTGGCATCCGCCATTGCCGCCGATCTGGCGGCCGGCGGTAGTGCGATCACCGAGGGCGATCTGTCCGCCTACCAGGCAGAAGTCTGTGAGCCGCTTGTCGCCGATCACCGGGGCGCCGAGCTCTTCCTGGCGCCCGGCCTGACCGCCGGACCGACCCTGGCCGACGCGCTGGGACGGCTGCCCGACGATATTGTCGAGGATGGCCCGCGCCCGGGCGAAAAGGCGTTTCCGGCATATGCCAGGGCCTTGGCGGCCAGCTACCGCGACCGGTTGGCGACTATGGGCGACAGCGGTGACCGCGGTGAATCCTGCACCTCGCATCTCAGCGTCGTCGACCGCCACGGCAATATGGTGGCGCTGACCCAAACCCTGTTGTCGCTATTCGGCAGCCGGGTCGTGCTGCCGGAAACCGGCATCCTGATGAACAACGGCATTGCCTGGTTCGATCCCGAACCGGGCAAGCCGAATTCCCTGGCGCCGGGTCGGCAGGGCCTGTCCAACATGACCCCGATGATCGCCCGCAGAGCGGACGGGTCGATGTTTGCCGCCGGTGCTTCCGGCGGGCGCAAGATCGTCTCGGCGGTCACGCAGCTGGCCTCGATGCTGATCGACTTCGGGATGGACCTGGAGACCGCGATGCACCAGGCACGGATCGATGTCAGCGGTACGGAAGGGGTCAATTACAATCCCAACCTGCCGGATCAGGTCATTGCCGCCCTGGCGGGTTTCGAAAATGCGCAGGCCGTGGAAGCCAGGGTCGCGCCCAACGCCTATGCCAATCTCAGTGTCGTTACCCGCAGCGCGCAAGGCCTCAACCAGGGCCTCAGTGAAGTGATGGCACCCTGGGCGAGTGCGGTGTCCGAGGACGGGTAGGGGACACCCAGCCGACCGAACGGAGCCAGATGCCAACCACGTCTAGGGCCTCGGATCGGCCGCCAACCGCCATCAGTCGGTGGACGGCGCGGCTCGACCACCCCGAACAGGAGCGGCTTCCTCTGTTCGGGCGGAATGGACAATATCCTGAGACTTCACATCTAGCCGCTTAAGGCCCCGGTGCTGCATCGGGCTCGGCCGCCTCGATGCCGGTCAGCGATGGGCGGACCCGCTGGCTGCAGTCATGCCGTTCGCAGACCCGGCAATTTGTCCCGATCGGGGTCATGCTCTCGGTCGCGTCGAGGGCACGGTCACGAGCATAGATCCAACGCGAGGCATGGGCGGTGCTGCACCCCAGCCCGAGGGCGATGCGGTTACGTGGTTCACCATAGGCGCTGACCCTGCGCTCCACAGTCCGGGCGATGCAGAAATAGGCCGATCCGTCGCCGGTTTCCGCCAATTGCGTGACGATTTCGCCGGGTACCGAGAAGGCGCCGTGGATGTTCCAGCGCGGGCAGATGCCGCCGAAATGGGGGATCCGCAGGCCCGACCCGCTGTAGCGGGTCAACAGATTGCCGGCAATATCGACCTTGGCCAGGTGAAACGGGATTCCCGACGCGCCGGGCCGGTTCAGGCTGACCAGCCGGTGGCAGCACTGCTCGAAGCTGACCCCGAACCGGTTGGCCAGCCTGTCGATGTCGTAGGCTTGCGCGTCGGCATAGTCGAGAAACGGGTCATAGGGCATCAGCACCGCACCGGCGAAGTATTTTACCAGGGCGCGGCCGATCAACGGTGCGGCGGCTTCGGGGATCTGGCCGCGTTTGGCGATCAGGTCGGTGATGGTGTCGTGGCACAGGTGCCGCGCCAGACAGCAGGCAAGTTCGAAATTGACCTGGTTGGGCGGCAGTTCGTCGGAAAGCTTGATGACCCGCTCTCCTTCCGTAAAGGCTGGCCCCAGGCTGTCGCCGTCATGGGTGCTGAGCCATTCGATGGCGACCCCGTGCCGCGACACCAGTTCCCGCCGCAGCAGTTCGGCCAACGACCAGGGGTCGCGGTCGACCGTGTCGTGCAGTTTGGCGGCCTGCGCCTCAAGGCTTGGGAAATAATTGTTGTGGGTTTCCACGAAGGCATACAGGTGGTCGGCCAGCGGCCGCACCTCGAGGAGAGATTCCTTGCGGCCATTGTCCGTGGTGTCCAACACCCGATCGACGATATCGGACAGCCTGGTGGATTCCTTGACCACGATACCGATGAATTTCTGGCGCTCGGCGTCCGAGATATCGGCGTGTTGGTAGAGGATCTCGGAAAACGACCGGATCGACGCCAGGGCTGCTCGCATTTCGTAGCTGGTGGCCGGCAGCACCGCATCGTCGGAGAGTTGCTCGGACAGTGCCTGGATGGTCTCCTGGCCATTGACATAGGCGGAATGCAGGTCGATCACCGACTGGCACAGGGACGGAGCGGTGGCGACGACATCGGCGATTTCCTCGTCCGGAATATCCCGATCCTTTAAGGGACCGTCGGCGAACATCTGGCGCAGACTGTCGGCGAGCCGGGTCTCGTCGGCTTCGGCGAAGGTCTGCGGGTCGACCCCGAACAACTCACTGAATTTGAACAGCAGCGAGACCGTGATCGGACGGCGATTGTGCTCGATCAGGTTGAGATAACTGGCTGAGATTCCCAGCCGTGCGGCGGCATCGACCTGCGAAAGGTCCAGGCCCTGGCGGAGCCGTTTGATCTTGGCGCCAAGAAACGAACGTCGATGGGGCATTTACAAAATTTTCAGTTTTACAAATCGGATTGTACCAAATTTTACAAATAATCGTCCGTTTCTTCAACTTCTTATTGACGCTGTTTCGACTGGCGTGACACGTTTACAGGTGCAGCGGTGCGAAAACTAACAACAACGTACCGCAAAGGCGTCAACTATTACGGGGAAGGAAACAGCTCTCACGGAACTCCACAGATGCCAGGACCGCTTGGGCGGGGGCTTCTGGCCCGCGGCCATTGGCTCTTTGGACAATCCGACAATAACAGTGCGGCGACACCGTTCCGGGTTCCGAAATCGGTTAACCGCACCCACCCGAGAGGGTGAAACGACAAGCAGAGTACACGAGTGAATTTTTGAGGAGAGAAGCTCGATGACTGACGATGTTGCTCAAAAAGAAGAACATTGGAGGCGGACAAAATCCCTGATGATCGTTCATCTGGTGATTTGGTTCATCTTCTCATACCTGGTGCATTGGTTTGCACCCAGCCTTAACACCATGTCGTTCCTTGGCTTTCCGGTGGGCTACTACATGGCCGCCCAGGGGTCGCTGGCGGTGTTCGTGATCCAACTTTTCGTGTTCGTGCGTCAGCAGGACAAGATCGATCACGAATGCGGCATGGCCGAAGACCAGTAGGGGAGGGGTCGTTATGTCATTCTTCAAGCCCCAAGGGAGCTTTATCGACAACCTGCCGCGGATCTACGGTCTTTATACCGGCGGTTTTGTTGTCTTCATTCTGTTGATGGCCGTGCTGGAGCAGGTCGGCGTTTCCGCCGACACCATCGGCATTCTGTTCGTTGCTTTCACGGTGTTCATCTACGCCGCGATCGGCTGGCTGTCACGGACCATGCAGGTCGATGCCTACTACGTTGCCGGCCGCCAAGTGCCGCCGGTGTTCAATGGCATGGCGACCGCGGCCGACTGGATGTCGGGCGCTTCGTTCGTTGCCATGGCGGGCGGCATCTACGCCAATGGTCACGGTTACCTCGCCTTCGTCGTGGGCTGGACCGGTGGCTATGTGCTGGTGGCGGTGCTGATGGCCCCGTACCTGCGCAAGTTCGGCTGCTACACGGTGCCTGACTTCATCGGCACCCGCTATGGCGGCAACCTGGCCCGTTTCTGTGCGGTCGTGGTGCTGGTGGTGGCGTCGTTCACCTATGTGACGGCCCAGATCAACGCGACCGGCACGATCGCCTCGCGCGCCCTGCAGATCCCGTTCGAGGTCGGTGTCTGGTTCGGACTTCTCGGCATTCTGCTTTGTTCGATGCTGGGCGGCATGCGGGCCGTGACCTGGACCCAGGTGGCGCAGTACATCGTGCTGATCATCGCCTATCTGGTGCCGGTGATCTGGATGTCGAACAAGCAGGGCTTCGGCCTGGTGCCGCAGTTCGTTTACGGCGATGCCGTGGCGCGGATCGCGGAACTGGAACCGACCTTGGGCGTCGGCACGCTGTTGCCCGCTGAAAAGGTGGGTGGCCTGTTCGCGCTGACCAAATTGCACTCCACACCTGGTGATTCGGTCATGGCGGCGTGGAAGTTCGTGACCCTGGCGGCGTGTATGATGCTGGGTACGGCATCCCTGCCGCACATCCTGATGCGCTACTTCACCACCCCGTCCGTCAAGGCGGCACGGAATTCAGTGGCGTGGTCGCTGTTCTTCATCTTCCTGCTGTACTTCACGGCACCGGCCCTGGCGACCTTCACCAAGCTGCAGGTCCTGGATCCCAATCTGCCGACAGCGATTATCGGCAAAGCGATATCCGACGTATCATCACTCGAATGGATACAGAAATGGAGCAATGTCGGCTTCGTTAAGCTTATCGATTCGAACGGCGACGGGATCCTGCAGATCAATGAGTTCTTCATGCGGGGTGACATCGTCGTGCTGGCAACGCCGGAAATCGCCGGCCTGCCGTACGTGATCTCCGGCCTGGTCGCGGCCGGTGGAATGGCGGCTGCCATGTCGACCGCCGACGGTCTGCTGTTGGCGATCGCCAACGCGCTGAGCCATGATCTGTACTACAAGATCATCGATCCCAAGGCGGAGACGGCCAAGCGTCTGATCGTCGCCCGTGTGCTGCTCCTCGTACTGGGTGCCGCCGGTGCCTTCGTGGCCAGCCTCAAGCTGACCTCGATCCTGGGTGCGGTGGCCTGGGCCTTCGACTTCGCCATGTCCGGCCTGTTCTTCCCACTTGTCCTGGGTGTCTGGTGGAAGCGGGCCAATCGGCAAGGTGCGATTGCCGGCATGGTCGTCGGCTTCGTGGTCGGTTCGGGGTACCTCTACCTGGTGCGCTTCGCCGGCATGGAACCGTGGATCGGTATCGATCACTTGCGCTTCGGTGTCTTCGGTGCCGGTGCCAGCCTGATCGCCATGGTGGCGGTCTCGCTGATGACCCCGGAACCGGACGAGGAAACCAAGGCCATGATCGACGAGGTCCGTATTCCGAAGGGCGAGACCGTCCTCGGCGCGAGCCACTAGTATCGTCAACTCCAAACCGCCGGGGCGGGTGCAAATCCGCCCCGGCTTTTTTTCGGAATTTGCGTTAGAGTTCGTTTTTTCCCAGGGCGGTCGGATGGGATTTCCACCGGTGCCGCCGCGGCAACAGGGGCCGGAACAGGATGGTTGAGGGCTTTCCGATTTGGGTGATCGTGGTCGATTACGTGCTCGGCATGGTCATGTGGACGCTGATCGGCCGGTTCGGTATGGGCCTGTTCCTACCCGAAACCAGCAATTTCTTTTTTATGCGGTTCTTCGTCCGGGTGACCAACCCGTTGATCCGCCTGTTCGATCCGATCACGCCGGGCTTTCTGATCCCGGCCATGATCCCGCTCTACGTCGCCTGGTTCTTTTATATGGTCCGTTTCTACCTCATGCCCTGGCTGTTGGGCTATTCGGTGATGGGCATGCTGTCCTTCCCGCTGGAAAGCGAGATCGGCCAAGGCGTCGCCCACATCATCGGACGTATTCTGAACTAGGAGAATTGCCGGGATGTCGGGACACCTGCCGCCACCCAGCAACACACCGCTCGTCGGGCTGCCGGCGGCGTCTCTCGACTTTGAAACAACCGGCCTGGATGTTCGACAGGACCGGATCACGCAAATCGGCATCGTCATGATGACCGGGGGGCGGATCCACGACACGCCTCAGATCAATCAGATGATCAACCCAGGCATCCCGATCCCGCCGACCGCCGAGCGGATCACCGGGATCAGCGATGCCGACGTCGCCGATGCACCGCCGCTGGCCGAGTATTTCGAACAACTGCGTGAGGCCCTGTCCGGGCGCGTCGTGGTCGGCCACCACATCGCCTTCGACCTGGCGGTGTTGCGCCACGAGGCGGCCCGCCTGGGCGTTGAATGGTCCGACCCGCCGGCCCTCGACCTGGCCGAACTGATCGGCGCGATGGTCCCCAGCCTGCCGGACCTGGGTCTGGAAACCGTGGCCGGTCATCTGGGCGTTACCATCGGCAAGCGCCACGATGCCCTGGGCGATGCCATGGCAGTGGCGGAGTGTCTTGCCCGGTTGATGCCCGAGCTCCGCAACGCCGATATCCGCACCCTGGGCGAGGTCCGTTCGCTGGCGGCGCAGCGCCAGGACCTGGCGGTCCGGCGGGCCGAGGCCGGTTGGGAATCGGTACCTGGCGAAACCGCCAGAAAGGCCGAGGCGCGGCCGACGGCGCGGGTCGATTCCTATGTCTTTTCCCGCCGCCTGCGCGAAGTCATGAAGTCGCCCGCGGCCTTCGTGTCCGGCGACACCGCCTTGCTGGCTGCCGCCCAGACCATGATCGCCAAGCGCATCGGTGCCCTGGTGATCGGTGACCCCGACCGGCCCCCCGACGGCATCCTGACCGAACGTGACTTGCTGCGGGCCTTTGCCGGCGGCGAGTTGGACGGCGGCACGGATCCGGTGACCACCGTGATGAGTAGCCCGGTCGAAACCATGGACGGCCACGAATTGCTGTACCGGGGCCTGGGTCGGATGGACGCCAAGGGCATCCGGCACCTGTGTATCACCGATACCAGGGGGATCGTTGTCGGCATGGTGTCGCAGCGCGATCTGCTGCACCACCGGGCCCGTTTCGAGACCCTGATCGACGACGAGTTGGAGGAGGCGGCCGACGCGGCGCATCTGGCCATGGCCTATCATCGGGTGCCGCATGTCGCCGAGGCTCTTATGAGCGAAGGTCTGGGCGGCGTCGAGGTGGCCCGCGTCGTGGCGCGCGAGTTGCGTGCGGTCACTGCCCGCGCCGCCGAATTGGCGATCCAGCAGATGACCAAGGACGGCCGTGGCGAGCCGCCGGCGCCGTGGAGCCTGATGGTCCTGGGGTCCGGCGGGCGCGGCGAAAGCCTGCTCAGTTCAGACCAGGACAACGCCCTGATTCACACCGGCACCGACGCGGATGACCCGTGGTTTGCCGATTTCGGCACCCTGGTTGCGGACATTCTGGATGAGGTCGGGGTCCCGCGTTGCATCGGCGGCGTCATGGCCGCCAACCCACCCTGGCGTGGGACCGAGGCGGTTTGGCGGGACCGGGTCGAGAACTGGGTACAGCGGGCCCGGCCCGAAGACCTGTTGAACGTCGATATATTTTTCGACCTGCGCCCGGTCGCCGGTGATGCCGACCTTGGCAATCAACTGATCGAGGAGGCCACGATCGGTGCGTCCCGCTCGCGCGCCTTTCTCGGGCTGATGGGCCAGTCGGTGGAGCAGGTGGCGCCCCGCTTTGGCCTGTTCGGCAAGCCGAAAGTCGAAGAGGGGCGGATCGATCTGAAACGCGACGGGTTGTTGCCGCTTGTCAGCCTGGCTCGGGCGCTGGCCTTGCGGGCCGCTTCGACCGCCCGCTCGACCCCGGACCGGATCGCGGAAGCCGCCCAGGCTGAACGGATCGGCGAAAGGGACGCCAAGGTCTTGATCGAAACCCACCGGCAGCTGCTTGGCCTGATCCTGCGCCAGCAGTTGATTGACATGCACGACGGGGTTCGCCCATCCAGCCGGGTCGAGGTCAAGCAGCTGGACAAGGAAGAGCGCGGCCTCCTGAAGGAGCACCTCAACGCCCTGGACGACATTGTGCGCGGTGTGCGTAGCATGATGACCTGACACACCTAAACCGTTCGGTAAGAGGTCGCGCGCCATATATGCTAGAACAGGTTTCGCAGGTTCGTGCAATTGGGTCGCGATGCGGGTACTTATCACAGGTGGAAGCGGGTTTATCGGCTCGGCCGTCGTCGCCGCGGTGTTGAGCGCCGACATGTCGGTCCGGGCCGTGGCGCGCAATCCGGCGCCCTTGCGGCGAAGGTTCCCGACTATTGAAGTCGTCGCTATGGACTTGATACAGGATAACGCCTCCCAGGCAGCGATCTGGGAGCAAGCCCTGTCCGCGGTTGATGCGGTGGTCAACGCGGCCGGCGTATTGCAGACCCGTCGCGAACGGGACAGCTGGGCAGTGCACCGCGACGCGCCGGTTGCCCTGTTTGCTGCCTGCGAGCGCGCCGGGGTCAGACGGGTGGTGCAGGTCTCGGCGATCGGTGTCGAAGAGGCGGATACCGTTTATGCCAGGTCGAAGCGCGCGGCCGATGACGACCTCATGGCCCGCGACCTCGATTGGACCGTGCTCCGTCCGGCCGTGGTCGTCGGCGACGGTTCCTATGGCGGTACCTCGTTGCTGCGGGGATTGGCGGCGTTTCCGTTTGTCGTCCCGACGATCGGCGAGGGCGATACCGATATCGACTTCATCCACAAGGACGATCTGGCAGCCGCCATCGTTGCCACGCTGCGTGACGGCCGGGCTATCGGTGAGGTCGTGATGCCGGCGGCGGCGGAACGCCTGACCTTGGCCGGCGCGACGCTTGCCTACCGGCGGTGGCTGGGCCTTGCGCCGGCCCGGTTGTTGAAGGTGCCGCGGGCGATGGTCCGTGGCTTGGCCCGGATCGGCGACGTCTGCCGGCTGGACCCGGTCAACAGCACCGCATTCGCGCAATTCGAGGCCCGCCTGACCGGTGAAGCGGCGCATTTAACCGCCGCCACCGGGGTTCGCGCCCGCGGCCTGAACGAATTATTGGCAGCGCGCCCGGCGGAGACCCAGGATCTGTGGCATGCCCGCCTGTTCCTGCTTCGCCCGGCTGTCCGTCTGGTGCTCGCGTGTCTTTGGCTGGTGTCCGGCCTGGCCGGCCTGTTGGCGGAGCCAGGCCGGTACATCGGCCACCTTACCCCGATGGTCAGCGATCTGGGGTCGGCGCGTGCAATGGCGATCGGGTTCAGCATTGCCGACTTGGCCATCGCCCTGGCGCTTGTCGTCGGTTGGCGCCTGCGTGAACTCGCCTATCTTCAGTTCCTGCTGGTCGCCGCCTATACGGCGCTGCTGACCGCAACTGCGCCAGCCCTGTGGGCCGAACCATTGGGTCCGCTTGTCAAGAACCTGCCCATCCTGGCGCTGATCGTCGTTCATCGCGTTGTGGAGCAGGAGCGATGACCGACATCTTTCTGCTGGTGAAATGGCTGCACATCATGAGTGCCACGGTCCTGTTCGGCACCGGACTGGGGACCGCGTTCCACATGTATGTCACCTATCGCCGCGGCAATGTCCGGGCGATCGCCGCCATGACGCGAAACACGGTGCTGGCGGACTGGCTGTTCACCGCGCCGGCCGGCGTTATCCAACCGATCAGCGGTGTCGCCCTGGCGCAACTGACCGGCTTCCCGTTGAATTCGAGTTGGCTGGTTGTCACCTACTTTATCTATGTGGTGGCCGGCCTGTGCTGGCTGAAGGTCGTGGCGTTGCAGTACCACATGCGGGCGTTGGCCGTCGAAGCCCGGCGGACCGGGCAGCCCCTGACGGCGGATTTCCACCGCGCCATGCGAACCTGGTTCATCCTCGGCTGGCCGGCCTTTATTGGTTTGACGGTCGTCTTTGCCCTGATGGTCTTGAAACCGGAACTTTGGTGAAACCGGAACCGAAAGTCAGACATGTTGCGGCTCTGGTCGCCGCGGGTCTGATCTTGGCAGCTTGCTCCGGCGGAATCCCGTGCTATCCGCCTGCCCACTTCGCGCCACCCGCCGGCGCCGGCTATCGCGCCGTCGAAGTCGTGGTACCGACCGTGCCGGGGCACCTTCTGGCCGGTACCCTGACGCTTCCTTCCGGTTCGTCGAGCCGTCATCCGGCGGTGCTGCTGATATCCGGCTCCCACGCCCAGAACCGCGACATGCTGGGCGGAACCGCGGAGCCCCTCGTCCGCTACCAGCCGTTTCGGCAAATCGCCGATCATTTGAGCAGCCGCGGTATCGCCGTTTTGCGCATCGACGATCGCGGTGTCGGGTGTTCGGGTGGCGGACCCTTGCGCGAGGTGACCAAGCCGGAACGGGCCGACGACAGCCGTGCCGCCGTCGCTTTCCTGCGAGACCTTGACGATATTGATCCCAACCGGATCGGGCTGCTGGGGATGAGCGAGGGCGCCGACATCGCCTTGATAATAGCCGCTGACGATCCGTCGATCGCCGGCATCGTCCTGCTCGCGGCCTCCGGCCAGAAGGGCTGGGAGTTGATGGCACATCAGCAGCGGGTCCTGGCCCGGCACGATGTCTTCACCGACAAGGAGCGTGTCGAGATCAGAGCCGGCAAGAGCCCGATTTTGGTGGTCCGTCAACGGGTGCAAAGATATCGCCGCGAGGCCGCCGCAGGGAAGATGGGGCGCTGGTATCCGAGTTTTCTTGATTGGGATCCCACGCCGGTCGCGGAAAAGGTCGAACCCCCGGTCCTGATCATGCACGGCGATCGCGATACCAATGTGCCGCCGGACGACGCCGAACGCCTGGCTCGTGCTTTGCGGGCCGGCGGCAATGACCGGGTCACGGTCCGAATTCTACCGGGCCTCAATCATCTGTTCTTGGAAGACGAAGACGGCTATTTCCGCCACTATGCGCGCCTGCTCAAGCACACAAATCAACTGTCCGATGGTGTGATGACCATGATTTCGGACTGGCTGCGTCGAAGTCTGGCCTTTTACTAGCGTCACTTTGTCGGTGGACAATTGCGCTGATCAGGCCGTTAAATGGCCCAAGGGATCGCCGATGGCAAGGAAACCTTCATCAACTGTCGGCACAACCTTGGTTGGATCCTTTTGGTTCTCCGAGGTCGGGACATGATCGATTTCGCCAATATTCTGTCGCAACTGAACCGCCGCCTGTGGACCAGCGACACCGGACTGCCGGCTTGGCAGAGCAAGGTGATCGGCGCCGGCCAGATCGTCTATGCCGTGGTGCGCGATTTGCTCGAAGGCCAACTCAGCCTTCGGGCCATGAGCCTTGTCTACACCACCATCTTGTCGTTGGTGCCGTTGCTGGCGGTGTCGTTTTCGGTTCTGAAAGGCTTCGGTGCCCATAACCGCATCGAACCCATGCTGCTCGACCTGCTGGCGCCGCTGGGCGAACGCGGCATCGAGATCACCAACCGGATCATCGAATTCGTCGAGAATGTCAAAGTGGCGGTGCTCGGTTCGGTGGGTGTCGCGTTGCTGTTCTATACCGTGTTCTCGTTGGTGCAGAAGATCGAGAACGCGTTCAATTTCAGCTGGCGGGTCAAGGAAACACGATCCATGGGCCAGCGTTTCACCGGCTATTTCAGCGTCATCATGATCGGCCCGGTGCTGGTCCTTGCCTCGTTGGGGATCACCGCGTCGATCGAAAGCGCCGCGATCGTCGAGCAATTGTCGCGGATCGAACCCTTTGGCACCCTGATCAAGACGGCCAGCCGCATCATCCCGTATCTGTTGGTGATCGGGGTGTTTGCTTTCCTCTATTTGTTCATTCCCAATACCCAGGTCGATATCGCGTCGGCGTTTGTCGGGGCGCTGGTCGCCGGTGGCTTATGGGAAACGGTGGGTTGGGCATTTGCCGCCTTCGTTGCCGACGCGCCGAATTATATGGCGATCTATTCCGCCTTTGCGACGCTGATCGTCTTTATGATCTGGCTTTACCTCAGCTGGCTGATCCTGTTGGTCGGCTGTGGGATTGCGTTCTACCACCAGCATCCCGAATGCCGGGTTAGCGGGCGCGAAGCAACTCATCTCAGCAATCGGCTGCGTGAACGAACCGCGCTTCACATCCTGGTTTTGATCGGGCGCCGCCAATACCAGGGTGCGGCGCATTGGTCCGTGCCGGAACTGGCCAAATCGCTCAAAGTGCCGGTTGATCAAGTGCAAACCGTGATCGCGGTGCTGCAGGCCGGCGGCTTGATTGAGCAGACTTCGGCCAGCCCCGTCACCTATCTTCCGTCCCTGCCACTGGAGCAGATGACGATCCGGCGGGTTATTGATACCGTCCGTGGTGGCGACACGGAACTGTCGATCGCGATTGCCGGTGACGCCGTGGTTGATGGGGTCATGCGTGACATAGACCAGGCCACCGCCGAGGCCCTGGCCGATCGATCCGTCCGGGACCTGGTGTTTTCCGAAACCGGTGAAGTGGCCGTCCTGACCTCGACCGCGACCGGGAGCGATGGCGGCCCGGTCTAGCCCTCGGTCCTAGTCAAATCCGAGTCTGGCCCTGACCTCGACCGGTCTCGCGCCCTGGCGGCGCATCTCGGCCAGGGTTTCCGATCGATCGCGCTTGGCGTAGCGGCGGCCGTCCGGTGTGGTCAGCAGGCGGTGGTGATGATAGGCCGGCGTCGGCAGGCCCAGGAGCCGCTGCAGCAATACATGGACATCGGTGGCGTCCCTCAGGTCCGTGCCCCGGGTCACCAGGGTGACGCCCTGCAGCGCGTCGTCGACGGTAACCGCCAAATGGTAGCTGGTCGGGACGTCCTTGCGGGCCAGGACCACGTCGCCGAAATTTTCCGGTCGGGCGAGGTGGTGACCCGATTCCCGGTCGGTCCATTGTAGCGGTTTGCCCGAAGGTGAAATTGAACCGCAGGCGCGGGCCATGTCGAGCCGCAGGGCATGTTGGTCGCCGGCCGCCAGACGGGCTGCCCGCTGTTCCGGCGGCAGGTGCCGGCAGGTGCCGGGATAGACGGGGCCGTCCGGGCCATGCGGCGCGCCGGGACTGGCGGCGATCTCGGCGGCGATTTCCTTGCGGGTGCAAAAACAGGGATAGATCAGGTCGGCGGCGGCCAACCGGTCGAGGGCGGCTGCATAGTCGCGCATATGCTGCGACTGGTGGCGGACCGGCTGCTCCCAGCTCAGGCCAAGCCAAGCCAGGTCTTCGAAGATTCCCTGCGTGAACTCCGGCCGGCAGCGGCCCTGGTCGATATCCTCGATCCGCAGCAGGAACCGGCCGCTGGTATCGGCCGCCGCCTTGGCCGCGAACAGGGCCGAATAGGCATGGCCCAGGTGCAGCCGGCCGGTCGGGCTGGGGGCGAATCGGGTGACGGTGTGGTCGCTCATGGCACAGCCAATGGATGACAAGTCATGGGCGGCTTTGATACCACAACAGGCGATGACTGGAAGCCGACATTCCTTGGACCGTGCGCTGGCGGACTTGGCCCGGGCCGATGCCGACCTGGCCCGGGTCCGGGATCTGGTCGGTCCGTTGCCCGACCGCAGCCGCGAGGCGGGTTTCGCCAGCCTGTTGAAGTTGATCGTCGAACAGCAGGTCAGCCTGGCTTCGGCCAACGCCATCTGGAACCGGCTATGCGACCGGTTCACGCCGGTCACGCCGGACCGGATTGCCGATTGCGGGGACGAGGAACTGCGGTCCGTGGGCCTGAGCCGGCCCAAGATCGCCTATTGCCGCCATCTGGCCGAGGCGGTGCGGAACGGCGCGGTGGACTTCGCCAGGATCGATCGGGTTGACGACGCCACGGCAATGGCGGAATTGCAGGCGGTCCGGGGGATCGGCCGCTGGACGGCGGAGGTCTATCTGATGTCCGCCCATGGCCGGATGGACATCATGCCGGCCGGGGACCTGGCGCTACAGGTTGCCGCCCAGGACATAAAGGGGCTGGCGGGCCGTCCGACCGCGCGGGAACTGGACAAAATGGCCGAGGCCTGGCGGCCCTGGCGGTCGGTGGCGGCTCGGCTCCTGTGGGCCTATTACCGGCACCTAAAAGCCGATTCGAACTGGGATTTTTGAGACACCTGATCAGTTTGCGGTCAGAACAGCTTCTTGATCAGGCGGTCTTTCCAGGAACTGTCGGTGCGGGCCTGCAACAAATGCTTGATCTCGCCGTGTCCGGCGTTGGCCGCCATGGTCTCGGCCAGTTCGCGTTTGTGGTTGCGCAGGCTGGGATTGGCGCCGCTTTCCAACAGCAAGTCGACCACGTCGCGATGCCCGCCGGCCGAGGCCAGCATCAGACCGCTGTTGCCGACCGCGTTTTGGGTGTCCAGGTCGGACCCTGCGGCAACCAGGATCTGGACCGTCTTGTCATGGCCGCGGTCGGCGGCCACCATCAACGGGGTATTTCCACCCAAACTCGCTTTGCGCAAGTCGGCGCCGGCCTCGACCAGCATCCGGACGCTGGCGGCATGGCCGCGCATCGCGGCCCGAAACAGGGCGGTATGACCATTGCTGTCCTGCAAGTCCAGGATGGCGTTTTCGTCGATCAGGTACTGGACCACGCCGCGATTGTCGGCGTCGGCGGCATACCAGACCGGTGTCCGACCCTTGACGTCGGTATAGTTGATCGACGCGCCGGCCAGCAGCAGGGCCCGCACGGTTCGCGGATTGCCGCTGGTTGCTGCCGCGGTCAGCAGGGTGGCGCCGCTGCTTCCGGCGACTGTCACGTCGGCTTCCGCCTCGAGCAGCGCCACGACCGCGGCCTCATGCCCCTTGCGAACCGCCAGGCTGATCGCCGTTTCACCGTCATCCCGACGCTTGTCGACGGCGACGCCGGCCTTCAGGAACCGGCGCACCATGATGGCATCGCCACGCTCGGCGGCCAGCATCAATACCGTGGTCCCGTCGGGCAGCGACAGGGCCGGATCGGCGCCTCCTTCGAGCAGTGCCGACACCACCGGCGTGCCGCTGCGGATGGCGGCGCGGCTCAGCGCGGTGTGTCCTTCCCGGTCACGCCAATTGGGGTCGGCACCCTGTTGCAACAGGGCCCGTACCGCCGGTAACTGACCCCGCCAGGCCGCGATCATCAGCGTCGACCATCCTTCATACGGGGTGTCGCGTTTGGCCTGTTCGTCCGGCACCGGTGCCGGGGCGGCGATATCGGCTGCGGTCAGCACCGGGCCCGCAACCCGCTGTGCCTCGTCCATCCTGGCGCCCCGCGCCTTCAGGCCCTTGGCGATGACCCGGTGGCCGCGACTGCTGGCCATGCGCAGGGCAGAACGGTCGCTCTTGTTTCGGGCGTTGATGTCGGCGCCGCCAAAAACCAACGCGGCGGTGGCCGCCAGGTGCCCCTTGGCCGCGGCCAGCATCAGGGGCGTGGTTCCGTTGCCGTCACGGGCATCCACCTTGGCACCGGCCCCGATCAGGGCCTCGACAATCAAGCCATGGCCGGCCGCCGCGGCCTGGTGCAGGGCATTGTCGCCATGGGTGTCCCGTCGCTCGACATCGGCGCCGCCGCGCAGCAACATGCGGACCACGGCCAGGTGCCCGCGCGACGCGGCCAGCAGCAGCGGCGTTCGCCCGAACTTGTCGGCTTTGTTGACGTCGGCGCCTGCCGCGATCAGGCGCTTGACCTCGTCCCGCAAGCCCTTGGCCGCACCCCGGCGCAGGGCCTCTTCGCGGCCGAGCCTGAGGATCCTGGGTTTTTGCTTGGGCAGCACCACCGGGCGCTTGCTTGCCTCGAGCCGGGCCTGTTTCAGCCGCGCCTTGGCCTGGCTGTGGCCCTGGTCGGCAGCCGCCTTGAACCAGTGCTGGGCGAGGGCGGGGTCGGCGTCCACACCCCAGCCGCGTTCGTACATGATGGCCAGGTTGAACTGCGCCTTGTCGAAACCCTGGTCGGCAGCCCGCTTCAGCCACCCGAAGGCGGCCTGGTAGTTCTTGGTGACACCGCGGCCGGCGCGGTAATAGCCGGCCAATTGGGTCTGCGCCTTCGGATTGCCCTTTTCGGCTTCGGGTAGCAGGATTTCGACCGCGCGCCCATAGTCTCGGGCGCGGGCCGCGCGCTTGGCGTCCTCCAGCGGTCCGGCCAGGACCAGCTCCGCCTGCATCGCGACCAGCAGCGCGACGGCAAGCCCAGCGAGGAGGCCCTTCCTCAAGCGTCGTGGCGGGGTGTCAGGGGGCGCCATACTTCGTCTCGACCGTAATCCCTGTTTCCTTCAAAAATCCGGTCGGCAGGATGCCGCCGGCGCAGATGATGACCGCGTCATTGTCCAGCATGTGGACGACATTGTCTTGATCCACCTGAATCTGGGTTTCGGTGATCGCCTTGACGTTCGATTTCAACATCACGCGCAACTTGCCGGCCGCCTCGGCCTCGGCGACGCGGGTGCGGTTCTTTTCCTTGGCCCGGCCGAACGCATCGCCGCGATACGACAGGGTGACCTCGGTGCCTTCTTCGTCGGCAATACTGGTTGCCGCTTCCAGGGCGCTGTCGCCGCCACCGGAAACCAGGACCTTCTGCCCGCGGTACTGGGCCGGATCGATCAGGCGATAGACCACTTTTGTCTGGTCCTCGCCCGGGACGCCCAACTTGCGTGGGGTGCCACGCCGGCCGATGGCCAGCAGCACCACGCGGCTGCGATAGGTGTCCTTGTTGGTGACCACCTCGAATTCGCCGTCGATCCGGTTGATCTTGTCCACCTTCTCTCGGTAGTTGATCTTGATCTGGGTCTTCTTCTCGACGTCCTCCCAGAACTCGAGAAGCTCTTCCTTGGTGGTCTCCGTGAACTTGACCCGACCGACCATCGGCAGGTCCACGGGCGCGGTCATCACCAGCTTGCCGCGCGGGAAATGCGACACCGTGCCGCCCAGCGACTCCTGCTCGACGGTGACGAAGTTCAGCTTGTTCTCCAAAGCCTTCAGCGACGCCGCGAAACCGGCCGGTCCCGCACCGATGATGACCAGGTCCAACTGGTTGCCACCCTTGCCGACGCCGTCGACCTTAAGGATGGAATCCATCGCCTTGCAGCCTTGGGTGATGGCATTGCGGATCAACCCCATGCCACCCAGTTCCCCGGCAATGAACAGGTTCGGCACATTGGTCTCGAAGCTGGGTTTTACCACCGGAATGTCGACGCCGCGTTGAGCGGTGCCGAATACCAGGGTGATCGCATCCATCGGGCAGGCGGTCTTGCACGCGCCGTGGCCAATGCAATGGGTCGGGTTGATCAGATTGGCGCGACCGGCAACCAGACCCAAGACCTCGTGTCCGGCTTCCGGGCAGGCGGCAACACAACTACCGCAGCCGATGCAGCGATTGGGGTTGATGATCGGGTGCAGCGACGCCGGTTCGGTCAAGCCGGACTTGATCGCCGAATCCCGAACTTCTACCGATTTGCGGTGCCGGCGGAAGCGGCGACGCAGATAGAGTCCCCAGATCACCAATATCGGCGTCGCATACAGCAGCGGTGCGAATGAAGCCGTCGCGGTCATAGCGTGATAAGTTCTCTACCTGAGCCTCTCCCAGCGCCGACCGAAACCAGCCGGCAAGCCTATTCCGATAACGGGCTGATACGGGTGCACCGATCACCGGAACTGAACGTCTCTCTTACCAGATCAATTTAAAACATCGGTTAACCAATGCCTAAAATTCTTCGCAAATTGTCCTTAAGCCCTAATGGCTTAGGTCTAAATACACGAGAATGCGGCGGAAGTATGTCGATCCGGGAATCCGCCCTGTTGCCGCCGGCGCTTCAGCCCCGGCGGTTTCATTATTTTTGCGGCCCCAACGGTGACCGCAATTTTCGACGTTGATCCCCCAAAGCGGCGCCGATGCAGCCGACACCGCTCCAAGACGCCAGTATACCGCGAATCGGCATTGTTTTTCCAGCCCGTGTTCTGGCGCGGTTCCGGCCTGGTTGCCAATGGCATTTTCCGATGAAACGCGATTGCACCCACTTTGGGTCGCGTCAAATTTTCACCACAATATTGCCACCTTGTTGCTGAACATTTGTTAGTATAGAGAAATATCTAAGTATAAGCTGAAAATTTTACCTATATTACAAATAGCTTTCTTCCATTATTTGAATTCGTAAAGTATGTTTTAACGTGATGGGGGGATCATGCCGGTAGCTGTGTAGGCGTCGAGTTGGGTAGTGGTTGGATCCCGGCTTGCGAGGTCTATGACCGGGCACGGGTCACGACGGCGAGAAATGGATCGTCGGTGCCGGGCCGGATACCTCGGGATCCTGTTGACGATGTCAAAGGCAGCTTGGCCCGCTAAGCGGGCGAAGCGAGAGGGAAGTGGGGCGAAGGCTGATGATGGGTGGCGCGATACTGACAGCGCCCCGACAAGTTCGGGGTGGCGTATAGAATGAGCAGTTCCCAGTCGACAGCCGCACGGGCAACCGAGCCGGCGGAGCCGCAAGAGGCCGCCGCGGTCGTACGGTCGGCACCGCAACCGGCCCCGGCCGAACCTGTCGCCAGCGACCCCGGTAAAAAGCCGGCCGCGGCGAAAAAGCCCGCAACGGAAAAGTCGTCCGCAGCGACGCCTAAAGCCAAGCACACCACCGAACTGTATGCGGCACCGGTCACCCGTCTGATCACTCCGTTCAATTATGCCCTGGTGGCTGCGGTGTTGGCCTTTGGCTGGTTCATCAAGGATGCCAGGCTGCTGACCCCCGAATCCGGTCTGGGTTATGCGCTGGGCATCGTCGGCGGGGTCATGATGCTGCTGCTGCTGCTGTACCCGGCCCGCAAGAAGTGGCGCCGGATGCGCAATTGGGGCCTGATCAAGTATTGGTTCCGGTCCCATATGGTGCTGGGCATTCTCGGTCCGGTGCTGGTGCTCTATCACGCCAATTTCGACCTGGGTTCCTTGAACAGCACGGTGGCCCTGTTCTCGACCTTGCTGGTCGCGTTCAGCGGCATCGTCGGCCGCTACATGTACACCAAGGTGCATTACGGCCTTTACGGACGGAAATCGACGTTGACCGGTTTGCGGGAAGACCTTGAGGCCAATGACGAACAGCTGGAGGAGGTCTTCTTCTTTGCACCGGATATGGCCGAGCGTCTGCACAAATTCGAGCAGAGGGTCGTGTCGCCCCCGCGCAACGTGCTTCACAGCATTGGACGGCTCTTGCTGATCGGCATCCATACCAAATGGATTCAGTTCGTCACGCTGCGCCAATTGAAAGGCGCGTTGAAGCAGGAAGCGGATCTCTCCAACTGGTCCCGGCGGCAGTTGCGCCAGCGGGCCCGGGATACGCGCCGCTACATCCTGGTGTTTTTGGCAACCGCGCGGAGGGTCGTCGAATTCAGTTTCTATGAGCGGATGTTCGCCCTTTGGCACGTGCTGCATTTCCCGCTGTTTCTGCTTCTCATTGTTGCTGCGGTGGTACATGTGGTTGCGGTTCACATGTACTGAGCCGCGGCTGGGCCGTGCCGTTCGGGCCGTGTTCGCCGCTCTGTTGTTTGGGGTGGCGGCGGTTTGTCTGAACCCGTCTCCGGCTTGGGCGGCCAACCCGTTCGAGCGCCTGATCATGCCCGGTCCGGTGATCGAAGGGCACGCCAAGCTGGAGCAAGAATGCGAACAGTGCCACGAACCCTTCAGCCAGAAGCGCCAAGCCCAGCTTTGCCGGGAATGCCACAAGGAGGTGGCAGCCGATATCACTCTGGGTGAGGGCTACCACGGACGCAAGAAGGGCATTGCGGAAACCGAGTGCAAGGTCTGCCACACCGAACACATCGGCCGTGGCGCCGATGTCGTCAAACTGGACCTTGAGACGTTCGACCACACCGCGACGGACTTCAAACTGATCGGCGCCCATCGGGGCGGTGAATGTATCGGCTGCCACAAGCCGGGGGTCAAACACCGCAAGGCGTCATCCGAGTGTTTCGACTGCCACCGCCAGGACGACAGCCACAATCGGAAACTGGGCGAAAAGTGCGGCGATTGCCACGAACCGGCCAATTGGCAGAAGACCAGGTTCGACCACGGCAAGGCGACCAAATTCTCGCTGGACGGCAAGCACCGCAAAACCGCCTGCGCCGCCTGCCATCCCAATCAGCGCTACAAGAACACGCCAAAGAACTGTTTCGCCTGCCACAAGCTGGACGACGCCCACGGCCGGCTGTTTGGCGACAAGTGCGAAAAGTGCCACCAACCCGATGGGTGGAAGACCAAGGCGAAGTTCGACCACAACAAGGATACCAAGTTCCCGCTGGCGGGGCGCCACGCCAAAGCGCCCTGCGCGACCTGCCACAAAGAGCCACCGGAGGTGAAAAAGCCGGACAAGACCTGCATCGGATGCCACCGGGCGGACGACATTCACAAGGGCCGCACCGGCCCCAAATGCGAGGATTGCCACGACGCCGCCGGCTGGACCAAGACCCGGTTCGACCATGCCAAGGACACCAAGTTCCCGCTCAAGGGCCAGCACGCCAAGCAGCAATGTGACGCTTGCCATGCCGGCGACATAAAGGAGCAGAAACTGGACAAGGCCTGCATTTCCTGCCACCGGGCCGACGATTCCCATCGCGGTGCAATGGCCAGCGATTGCGCCCGTTGTCACAACCCGGTCAAGTGGAAAGACGCAAAATTTGACCATCAAAAGGACACAAAGTTCCCGCTACGTGGTCGTCATGCTGACGCAGTCTGCGCAGCTTGCCACCATCGTCCGGTCGAAAAGGAGATCAAGCTGGACAAGAACTGCTATAGCTGCCACGCCAAGAACGACGTACACAAGGGCCAGCAGGGCAAGGCGTGCAGCCGCTGCCACAATGAGCGCGGCTGGCGCGAAAAAGTGTTCTTTGATCATGACTTGACCAAGTTCCCGTTGATCGGCCAGCACGTGGTCGTGCCGTGCGAGGAATGCCATTTGACGGCCCAATACCAGGATGCCGAGCCGGCGTGCGTCAGTTGCCATCGCGGCGACGATTCCCACAAGAAGCATCTCGGCCAGCGATGCGGGGATTGCCACAATCCGAATGGCTGGACCCTGTGGCGGTTCGACCACAACACGCGCACCGATTTTGCGATCGACGGGTCGCATGCGGGTGTGCAATGCGTTGCCTGCCATACCGAACCGGTAGACGGGCGTATCAATATGTCGACGGCCTGTTTTACCTGTCACCGCAAGGACGATCGGCACCGGGGCGCCTTTGGCCGCTTGTGTGAACGTTGCCATGTGACGAAATCGTTCAAGGAAATTAATGTGATCAGGCGTTGAATGGGTTGCCGCCTGGGCGGCAAAATGAACAATGGAGCTCGGCCGTGCCCGTCGGGGAAGGGGCGGCCGGAAAGGGAGACGAAGGATTAAGACCCGGTTCGACCGGAGGGGAAGCAAGATGCATCGAGCACAAGTTTTGTTGGGACTCTACAAAAGCTGGCTGGCAGTTGTATTGCTGCTGTGCGGGCTGGGTTGGACTGCGATCCCCGCGCAGGCCCAGACCGATTTCGACCATTTTCAGACCGGTTTCCCCCTGAACGGCACCCACGCCAATGTTGAATGCCAGGGCTGCCACCTGCGCGGCGACTTTACAGGCACGCCGACCAGTTGCGCCGCCTGCCACGCGCAGGTTGGCGGCATCGCCGGTACAGCCAAGTCCGCCAACCACGTGCCGACCAGCGGCGCCTGCGATCTCTGTCACACCGAAACCACCTGGTTCGGGGCGCGCTTCGTGCATTTGGCCGAGACGGACGGAAAATGTATCAGTTGCCATGACGGCAGTTTCGCGCCGGCAAAAACGCCGACCCATGTGCAGTCCAGCAATCAGTGCGACAATTGCCACAGCACCACGCGTTGGATTCCCGCGACCTTCGATCATACCGGTATCTCGGGCAATTGCTCCCAGTGCCACAATGGCATCACCGCCACCGGCAAAGGCCCCAACCACGTGCCGTCGGCTGACACCTGTATCGATTGCCATACGACCAACAACTGGTTTGCCCGCTTCGACCATGCCGGTGTCACCGGCAACTGTTTCAATTGCCACAACGGGGCCCGCGCATCGACCAAGAGCTCGGCCCATATACCGTCGTCGAATACCTGCGAGGATTGCCACACAACGACCGCCTGGGTGCCGGCCCGCTTCGACCACTCCCAGACCACGGCCAGCTGCCAGACCTGCCACAATGGCCGCCAGGCCACCGGTCGATCGCCGCAGCATCCGCCGACCACGGGTCTGTGCGAGGCCTGTCACACCAACAACACCGCCTGGGTGCCGGTCCAGAAGGTCGATCATTCCCAGGTGACCGGGTCGTGCGTCGCCTGTCACGACGGCATCAAGGCGACCGGCAAGAACGCGACCCACATTCCGACGTCGAACCTGTGCGAGGACTGTCATCGGACCAATACCTGGCTTGGCGTGGTTTTCGATCACAGCACGGTCCAGGGCAATTGCGTCAGTTGCCATGACAATGCGACCAAGCCGGGCAAGCCGGTAACCCATATGCAGACGTCCAACGTTTGCGAGGCCTGTCACCACACCGGCACTTGGCTGCCGCCCAAGGTTGTTGATCATGCCGAAGTCTTGGGTACGTGCGCGTCGTGCCACGCAGCTGGTGGTCCCGGCATTCCCAAATCCGCCGGCCATATTCCGGCCAGCGATAATTGCGGCGACTGCCACAACACGAACACGTTCACCGGTGCTCGGTTCAACCACAACGGAGTTTTTGGCAATTGCGTCTCCTGTCACAATGGCACCGCTGCGATCGGCAAGTTTCCCAACCACATCCAGACCAGCAATGTCTGTGAGGATTGCCACGCGACCAATGCCTGGCGACCGGCTGTGCGGGTCGACCACGCCCAGGTAGTCGGCCTGTGTTCGAGCTGTCACAACGGCACCACGGCGCGCGGCAAGGATGCCAACCACATCCAGACAAACGCGGCGTGCACCGACTGCCACACCACGGCCGGCTGGATACCGGCCCGGGTCGATCATGGCAGCTTCACCACGTGCGACGGCTGCCATAACGGCATCCAGGCGACCGGCAAGGGGCCGAGCCACATCACGTCCAGCAAGAACTGTCAGGCCTGTCACGTCACCACCGCCTGGGTGCCGGTTCCGACCAACAAGGTCGACCACAACGAGGTGATCGGCACCTGCATGTCCTGCCATGACGGGGTCAAGGCGCGCGGCAAGAACGCGGTGCATCCGCAGACCACGGCCGATTGCGGCGACTGCCATTCGCCCAGCGGCTGGCTGCCGGTGCGCTTCGATCACAATTCGGTCACCGCCAACTGCGTCAACTGCCACAATGGCGTCAACGCCACCGGCAAGGGGCCGACACATATCGGCAGTACCAATACCTGCGAAGCCTGCCACGGAACCAACGCCTGGATGCCGGCCACCAAGGTTGCCCATACCGATGTACTGGGCACCTGCGAGAACTGCCACAACGGTACCACGGCGCGCGGCAAGGGGGCGACGCACATTCAAACCACGGCCACCTGCGGCGACTGTCATTCGACCACGGCCTGGGTCCCGGCCAAGGTCGACCACAGCACCTTCACCACCTGTAACGGCTGTCACAACGGCATCACCGCGACCGGCAAGGGCGCGACCCATATCAACAGCGCCGCGGACTGCGAGGCCTGTCACAAGACCGCGGCCTGGGTACCGGCGGTGGTCGACCATCTGAAGGTCAACGGCACCTGTGCCTCGTGCCACAACGGCACCACCGCGCGCGGCAAGGGCGGCACCCATCTGCAGACCAGTGCCGCCTGCGACGATTGCCACACGAGCAATGCCTGGGTTCCGGCCCGGGTCGACCACAGCACCTTTACCACCTGCGACGGCTGCCACAACGGCACCACGGCGACCGGCAAGAATTCGGCGACCCATATCAGCACGACCAATTCCTGCGAGGCGTGCCATCGGACCAATGCCTGGATCCCGACCACCAAGGTCGACCATGCGCACGTGGTCGGGGCTTGCGAGACCTGTCACAATGGCGGCACGGCCATTGGCAAGGGGGCGACCCATATCCAGACGACGGCGCCGTGCAGCGATTGCCACAACACCACCACATTCGTCGGCGCCAGGTTCGACCATACGACGACCACAAGCAGTTGCTTCAATTGCCACAACGGCATCTCGGCAACGGGTAAGGGGCCGACCCATATCCAGACCGGCAACGCCTGTGAATTCTGTCATCGGACCAGCGCCTGGGCTCCGGCGACGCGGGTCGATCACAGCCAGATTACCGGGACCTGCGCGTCCTGCCACAACGGCACCACGGCAACCGGCAAGGGGGCGACCCATATTCCGACGACGGCTGCCTGTGACGATTGCCACAGCACGAACGGCTGGGTTCCGGCCCGGGTCGACCACAGTACGTTGACCAGCCCGTGTTCGACCTGTCACAACGGCACGACCGCCACCGGCAAAGGCCCGACCCATATCCAGACCTCGGCGGCCTGTGACGATTGCCATTCGACAACCGGCTGGATACCGGCCCGCGTCGACCATGGCAGCCTGACCAGCCCGTGTTCGACTTGCCACAATGGCATCGGCGCGACCGGCAAGGGTCCGACCCATATCCAGACCTCGAACAATTGCGAGGCCTGTCACCGGACCACGGCCTGGGCGCCGGCACTGCGGGTCGACCATCTGGAAGTGCAGGGGCTGTGCTCGAACTGCCATAACGGCACCACGGCTCCGGGCAAGTCGCCGACCCACCTGACGACCAACATGCCGTGCGACAATTGCCACACCACCAGCGCCTGGCTGCCGGCCCGGATGGATCATACCGGCATCGTTGGCAACTGCACCCAGTGCCACAACGGCACCAATGCCACCGCCAAGCCGGTCACCCATATTCCGACCACCACACTGTGCGAGGAATGCCACCGGACCACGGCCTGGATCCCGCTGTTGCGGATGGACCATCTGCAGGTGATCGGCGCCTGTCTGTCATGCCACAACGGCACCACGGCAACCGGCAAGACACCGACCCACGTCCAGACCAGCGCGGACTGCGGCGATTGCCACAACACCAATGCCTGGATCCCGGCCACCTTCGATCATGGCGGGGTCGCACCGGGCACCTGCAACAACTGCCATGCCGCCGGCACCGGCACCCAGAAACCGGCCGGGCATTTCGTCACCAACCGGTCGTGCGACGAATGCCACACCACGACCGCCTGGGTCCCGGACACGTTCCGGCATCAGACGGGCAATTACCCAGGCGACCATTCGGTCAGCCTGACCTGTCGCAGCTGCCATGGCGGTAACAGCGAAACCGTGACCTGGCAAAATGCCGGCTATGCGCCGGATTGTGCGGCCTGCCACCAGAGCGATTTCCGGTCGGACCCGCATAAGAAGACGGAAAGCCCGACGATCCGCTATACTATTAGCGAGATCAGGGATTGCACCGGGGCGTGCCACATCTATACGGACTCGACCTTCACGACGATCCGGTCGCGGCGCAACGGGCCTGAGCACAGTGTCAGGAGTAATGGTTGGTAGGTTTCGTAACCACGGGATAGTACGTCATGAAAAGAACAACAGTCGCGTTGATCGGGGGGGCGGTGCTGCTGCTGGCCGGCATGCAGGGCACCGCATGGGCACAGCGAGCCGGCGACCGGGTGTTGGAGGATGTCGATATCCATCACGCCGCCGGATGCAACCAGATCCGGGTCGGGTTCCGCATTCCGGTCCGCTATGTGAAGCACTTTCCCTTTGAGGTCGGCGACGAGGTCCGGATCCAGTTCGAGGCGATCGCCTTCAATCCGGTTGACAGCGAGGAATTGCTGCAGCGCGAATCGATCCGGGCGGTCGAGGACAACCCGGCCGACCTGGTCGACGTGGTTTATGAAGGCGACATCGTCGGCGGCCCCTATCTGAGCCTCAGGTTTTCGCACCCGATGGTGTTCGAAGTCGGCCAGGGTGCCGATTTCCGCAGCATCTCGCTGGCGGTGCGGGACAGCGGTAGTTCACTGCCCTGCTCACTGCGGTAGGCGCGCAAAATCCAAGGCAATCATCCGGGCGTCCTCTGGTCCGAACCATGCCTGCCACCGGCTGGCGCGAGGCGTGCCGCAATGTGGCGACTTGGGCCCGGTTCGGTTTTAAATCTCGTAATAGTAGTGGTCTGGTTGTTTTGAACCGAGCCGCTACTCCTCTTGGCCTAGCTCAACAAACTCAACCTTAGTGCCGCTTGGTGTCTTGAACCATTCGATTTTCCATAATATTCTCAATAAAAATCAACGAATTAATTCTTCAACCAATTCGTGCTGCTGTTTGGTTCCCAGGCAGTGTGGACTGGCGGTCTCCTGGACGGTCTGCCACAGAACCGGCGTCAAATCGCCAATCTTGAACCACAAAATCGCCACATAATTCGCCTTATTGGTGCGTTGCGTGTTGACGCGACCTGGTTTGCGGCGGGCAAGGCAGGCAGCGACCGGCACGGCCAACAAAAACGGTATCGTTATGCAACGAACCAAAATTTGGGCAATCGGGGACGAAGCCGCCGGCACCGGGAAATCCAGGTGGCGGCATTTCATGGCACGCACCCGATGTAGGTTCTGACCGGCCGGGACGGTGCGCGGGCCTATGCGCATTGGTACAGGGTTCGGTGTTGTATGGCTGGGTGTTCGCCTGGGCCTGCTGGTGCTGTTGAGCCTGACCTTTCCGGAAATGGGTTGGGCCCAGACCCCGGAGGCGTTCGACCATCTGCAGACCGGGTTTGCCTTGGACGGTGCCCATGTCGAGGCCAAGTGCGAGAGCTGCCACGTCAAGGGCGTCTTTGAGGGGACGCCGACCCAATGCCACGCCTGTCACACCACCGCCGGCGAAATTGCCGCGACCCCGAAACCCTCCATCCATGTCCCGACCGGTGGCGCCTGCGACACCTGCCACGGCACCGCCGGTTGGTTCGGCGCGCCTTTCACCCATCTGGCGGAAACCGACGGCCGCTGCATCGACTGCCACGACGGTGGCTGGGCACCGGCCAAGCCGGTCAGCCATGTTCCCAGTGACAATGCCTGCGGCGATTGCCACAGCACCACAAGGTGGCTGCCGGCCGCCTTCGACCATCAAGGCATCACCGGTGACTGCGGGCTCTGCCACAATGGCGTCACCGCCCGCGGCAAGGGGCCAACCCATCCGGCGACGTCCGAAACCTGCGAGGACTGCCACACCACCAAGAACTGGTTCGCCAAGGTCGACCATACCGGCATCACGACCAATTGTGCTGCCTGCCATGACGGCATCCGGGCCAGCGGCAAGACGTCGGCCCATATTCCGGTCGGCGACGCCTGCGAGGACTGCCACGCGAACAGCGCCTGGGTTCCCGCCGGTTTCGACCATGCGGTGACGACAGCCAGCTGCCTGACCTGTCACAACGGCCGCCAAGCCGTGGGTAAGAGCGCCAGCCACCCGCCGACCAGCTCGGAATGCGGTGCCTGCCACACCAATACCGCCTGGACGCCGAAAGTGCCGATCGACCATGCCGAGGTCACCGGCAGCTGCGCCGCCTGCCATGACGGCACCATCGCGATTGGCAAATCAGCCAACCACATCCCATCGGCCGACACCTGCGAGGATTGCCACAGCACCACCGGTTGGCAGGGAGCGGTCTTTGACCACAGTTCCGTCAGCGTTGATTGCGCCACCTGCCATGACGGCACCAAGGCGCCGGGCAAGACCATCGGCCACATCGCGACAAGCGCGGCCTGCGGTGACTGCCATGCCACCGGCGCCTGGGTCCCGGTGACCCGGGTCGATCATGCCCAGGTCCAGGGGACCTGCGTGTCCTGCCACTATCCCGGCGGCCCGGCCATGGCCAAGTCGACCGGTCACATTCCGGCCGGTGACAATTGCGGCGACTGCCACAACACCACCAGCTTCACCGGCGCCCAGTTCGACCATGGCGGCATCAGCGGCAATTGCATTGCCTGCCACAACGGGACCAACGCGTTCGGCAAGTTGCCGGGTCATGTCACGACGACGGACAACTGCGAGGCCTGTCACGTGACCACCGCCTGGATACCGGCGGCGACGGTCGATCATGCCGAAGTGCAGGGCGCCTGTTCGTCCTGCCACAACGGCATCACCGCGCCCGGAAAATCAACGACCCATATCGCCAGCGGGACGGAATGCGGCAATTGCCATGCCACCACCGCCTGGGTGCCGGCAGCCCGCATCGACCACGGCCAGGTGCTGGGGACCTGCGCATCGTGCCATGACGGGGTCACCGCACCGGGCAAGGGCACAACCCACCCGCCGGTTGGCGGCGATTGCGGCGATTGCCACAGCTCGACCGCCTGGTTGCCGGTTGCCTTCGACCATGCCCAGGTCAGCGGCGCCTGCGCCGATTGCCACAATGGCAGCGTCGCCACCGGCAAGACCGCGACCCATATTCCCTCCACCGAATTGTGCGATAGTTGCCACCGCACCGGTGCCTGGGTGCCTGTCGTCACCGTCGACCACGCCCAGGTGCTGGGGCTGTGCAGCACGTGCCACAACGGCTCCATCGCACCCGGCAAAGGGCCGGCCCATCCGGACGTCTCAGGCGAATGCGGTGATTGCCACAGCTCGTCTGCCTGGCTGCCGGTGATCTTCGACCATGGCGGGGTCGCCGGAAACTGCGTTGCCTGCCACGATGGCACCACCGCCACCGGCAAAACCGCCGTCCATATCAGCAGCACCGGCAATTGCGAGGCCTGCCACAGCACCACCGCCTGGGTGCCGGCGACCGGTGTCGACCATAGCCAGGTGGTCGGCGCCTGCGAAACCTGCCACAACGGCGCCACCGCGCCGGGCAAGCCGGCCACCCATCCCCAGGTCAGCGGCGATTGCGGCAATTGCCATACGTCGATCGCCTGGGTGCCGACCCATGTCGACCATACCGGCTTCACCACCAACTGCGTCAATTGCCACAATGGCGCCGCGGCCCAGGGCAAGCCGGTCGGCCACATCAGCACCACCGACATGTGCGAGACCTGCCACGCGCCCGCGGCCTGGCAGCCGGCGACAATGGTTGACCACACCCAGGTCCTGGGGACCTGTGCCGATTGCCATAACGGCACCACGGCGCCCGGCAAGACCGCGAGCCACATCACCACGTCGGACGGTTGCGACACCTGCCACGGGACCGCGGCCTGGGTGCCGGCCACGGTGGACCATTCCGGTTTCAGTGGTGATTGCGCCAGTTGCCACAACGGCACGTCGGCGACCGGCAAGACGGTGACGCACATCACCAGTTCCGATACCTGTGCGGCCTGCCACGCCACGACCGGTTGGACGCCGGCGACCACGGTCGATCATGCCCAGGTGGTCGGGACCTGCGCCACCTGTCACGACGGTATCACCGCCACCGGCAAGACCCCGACCCACATCCAGACGACCGGTGCCTGTGATACCTGCCACACGACCAATGCCTGGGTGCCGGCCAGCGTTGACCATTCCGGTTTTAGCAGTGACTGCGCTGCCTGCCACAACGGGCTCAATGCCACCGGCAAATCGACGACCCATATCGCCAGCAGCACGACCTGCGAGGCCTGCCACGCGACCACCGCCTGGTCGCCGGCGACCAGGGTTGACCATGCCCAAGTGATCGGGGCTTGCGGCGGTTGCCATGACGGAACGGCCGCTCCCGGCAAGTCGGCGAGCCATATCACCAGCACCGAGGCTTGTGAGAGCTGTCACGCAAGCACCGCCTGGGTGCCGGCGACCACGGTCGACCATACCCAGGTGCTGGGGACCTGCGAGACCTGCCACGACGGCACCACCGCGCCTGGCAAGCCGGCCAGCCATCCGGTGGTCAGCGGTGATTGCGGCAATTGCCACACCTCGACCGCCTGGCTGCCGGCCCATGTCGATCACTCAGGATTTACCGGGAACTGCGTCTCGTGTCACAACGGTGTCAACGCCACCGGCAAATCGGCGAGCCACATCAGCACGTCGGACGCCTGCGAGGCCTGCCACGCACCGTCGGGCTGGGAGCCGGCGACCACGGTCGACCACGCCCAGGTGCTGGGGACTTGCGAGACCTGCCATGACGGCACCACGGCGCCCGGCAAGACCACCACCCACATCACGACCACGGCCGGCTGCGATGCCTGCCATGGCACCAACGCCTGGATCCCGGCTTCGGTCGATCATTCCGGCTTCACCGGCAACTGCGTCTCCTGCCACAACGGCACCAGTGCCACCGGCAAGTCTTCGAGCCACATCGGTTCGACGGATGTCTGCGAGAGTTGCCACACCACCGGCGTTTGGAGCCCGGCGGCCAAGGTCGACCATACCCAGGTGCTGGGGACCTGCGAGAGCTGTCACGACGGCACCACGGCGCCCGGCAAGACCGCGACCCACATCGCGACCACGGCGTCCTGCGACAATTGCCACACCTCCAATGCCTGGCTGCCGGCCCATGTCGACCATTCCGGCTTCACCGGCAACTGTGTCAGTTGCCACAACGGCACCAATGCCGCCGGTAAATCGGCGACCCATATCACCACCACGGATGTCTGCGAGGCCTGCCACGGTCCGGCCGGTTGGATCCCGGCGACCACGGTCGATCATGCCCAGGTGCTGGGCACTTGCGAGACCTGCCATGACGGCACCACGGCGCCCGGCAAGACCGCCACCCACATCACGACCACGGCCGGCTGCGATGCCTGCCATAGCACCAACGCCTGGATCCCGGCTTCGGTCGATCATTCCGGCATCACCAACAATTGCGCCTCGTGCCACGACGGCACCAATGCGCCCGGCAAGTCGGCCAGTCACATGGCAACCACCAATCTGTGCGAGGCCTGTCATGTCAGCACCGCATGGCAACCGGCGACCAAGGTCGACCATACCCAGGTGCTGGGGACCTGCGACACCTGCCACAATGGCACCACCGCGCCGGGCAAGACCGCCACCCACATCGCGACCACGGCCAGCTGCGACAGCTGCCACACCACTTCCGCCTGGCTGCCGGCGCACGTCGACCATTCCGGCTTCAGTTCGGACTGCGCCTCGTGCCACAACGGTACCAACGCCGCCGGCAAGTCGAGCGCCCATATCCCAAGCTCCAGCCTGTGCGAGGCCTGCCACAGCACCACCGCCTGGTATCCGGCAACCCGGGTCGATCACGCCCAGGTCTTCGGTACTTGCGACGACTGCCATGACGGTATCACCGCGCCCGGCAAGACCGCGAGCCACATTCCAACCACGGCCAGCTGCGACAATTGCCACACCACCACCGCCTGGGTGCCGGCCAGCGTCGATCACGCCGGCTTCACGACCGGTTGCAGCAGCTGCCATAACGGGCTCAACGCCACCGGCAAGTCGGCGAGCCATATCACCAGCACCGAGGCTTGTGAGAGCTGTCACGCAAGCACCGCCTGGGTGCCGGCGACCACGGTCGACCATACCCAGGTGCTGGGGACCTGCGAGACCTGCCACGACGGCACCACCGCGCCTGGCAAGCCGGCCAGCCATCCGGTGGTCAGCGGTGATTGCGGCAATTGCCACACCTCGACCGCCTGGCTGCCGGCCCATGTCGATCACTCAGGATTTACCGGGAACTGCGTCTCGTGTCACAACGGTGTCAACGCCACCGGCAAATCGGCGAGCCACATCAGCACGTCGGACGCCTGCGAGGCCTGCCACGCACCGTCGGGCTGGGAGCCGGCGACCACGGTCGACCACGCCCAGGTGCTGGGGACTTGCGAGACCTGCCATGACGGCACCACGGCGCCCGGCAAGACCACCACCCACATCACGACCACGGCCGGCTGCGATGCCTGCCATGGCACCAACGCCTGGATCCCGGCTTCGGTCGATCATTCCGGCTTCACCGGCAACTGCGTCTCCTGCCACAACGGCACCAGTGCCACCGGCAAGTCTTCGAGCCACATCGGTTCGACGGATGTCTGCGAGAGTTGCCACACCACCGGCGTTTGGAGCCCGGCGGCCAAGGTCGACCATACCCAGGTGCTGGGGACCTGCGAGAGCTGTCACGACGGCACCACGGCGCCCGGCAAGACCGCGACCCACATCGCGACCACGGCGTCCTGCGACAATTGCCACACCTCCAATGCCTGGCTGCCGGCCCATGTCGACCATTCCGGCTTCACCGGCAACTGTGTCAGTTGCCACAACGGCACCAATGCCGCCGGTAAATCGGCGACCCATATCACCACCACGGATGTCTGCGAGGCCTGCCACGGTCCGGCCGGTTGGATCCCGGCGACCACGGTCGATCATGCCCAGGTGCTGGGCACTTGCGAGACCTGCCATGACGGCGCCACGGCGCCGGGCAAGCCGGCCAGCCACCCGGTGGTCAGCGGTGATTGCGGCAATTGCCACACCTCGACCGCCTGGCTGCCGGCCCATGTCGACCATTCCAGCTTCACCGGCAACTGTGTCTCCTGCCACAACGGCACCCATGCCGATGGCAAACCGGCGAGTCACATCGCCAGCACGGACGCCTGCGAGGCCTGCCACGCGCCGTCGGGCTGGGCGCCGGCGACCACGGTCGACCACGCCCAGGTATTGGGGACTTGCGAGAGCTGTCATGACGGCACCACGGCACCGGGCAAGACCGCGACCCATATAGCGACCACGGCATCCTGCGACAATTGCCACACCAGCAATGCCTGGATTCCGGCTTCGGTCGATCACACGGGCTTCGCCGGCAATTGCGTCTCCTGCCACAACGGCACCAGTGCCACCGGCAAGTCGGCCAGCCATATCGGCTCGACGGATGTGTGCGAGAGCTGCCACACCACCGGCGTTTGGAGTCCCGCGGCAACGGTCGACCATACCCAGGTATTGGGGAACTGTGCCGATTGCCATAACGGCACCACGGCGCCCGGCAAGACCGCCACCCACATCGCGACCACGGCGTCGTGCGACAATTGCCACACCAGCAATGCCTGGATCCCGGCCCATGTCGACCATTCCGGCTTCACCGGCAACTGCGTCTCCTGCCACAACGGCACCAACGCGACCGGCAAATCGGCAGCCCACATCACCACCACGGATGTCTGCGAGGCCTGCCACAGTTCGGCCGGTTGGATCCCGGCGACCAGGGTCGACCATGCCCAGGTTTTGGGGACCTGTGGCAGTTGCCATGACGGTACTACGGCGCCGGGCAAGCATGCCGACCATTTCCAGACCAATGCCGATTGCGCTGATTGCCACAGCACGACGGCCTGGCTGCCGGCCCAGGTCGACCATAGCGGCTTCTCGGGCAATTGCGGCTCCTGCCACAACGGCACCAAGGCGACCGGTAAATCGGCCAGCCACATCACGACCACCGCGTCCTGCGATGCCTGTCATTCCACCACCGCCTGGGTACCGGCCTCGGTCGATCATTCGGGCTTCCGGGATGACTGCTTCAGTTGCCACAACGGCACGTCCGCGACCGGCAAACCGACCAGCCATATGGCAACCACCAATCTATGCGAGGCCTGTCATGCCAGCACCGCCTGGCAACCGGCGACCAAGGTCGACCATACCCAGGTGCTGGGGACCTGTGACAGTTGCCACAATGGCACTACGGCGCCGGGCAAGACCGCCACCCACATCGCCACCACGGCGGGCTGCGACAGCTGCCATACCAACGCCGCCTGGATCCCAGCGGTCATGGATCATAATGGGATCACCGGCGGTTGCGTCACCTGTCATGACGGTGCGACCGCGACCGGTAAATCCGCCACGCATATCGCCACGACCACGGTCTGTGAGGCGTGCCATGCGACCACCGCCTGGGCACCGGCGACCAAGGTGGACCATGCCCAGGTGACCGGACTGTGCGGGACCTGCCACAACGGGACCACGGCACCGGGCAAACCAGCCACGCATCCTGTGGTCAGCGGCGATTGCGGCGATTGCCACACTTCGACCGCCTGGCTGCCGGCTCATGTCGACCATTCAGGCTTCACCGGTAACTGCGTCTCCTGCCACAACGGCACCAACGCGACCGGCAAGTCGGTCACCCATATCGCGACGTCGGATGCCTGCGAAACCTGTCACACGTCGGCTGGTTGGGTGCCGGCGGCGCGAGTCGACCACGCCCAGGTTCTGGGCACCTGCGACAGCTGCCACAACGGCACCACGGCGCCGGGCAAACCGGCCGGACACATCGCGACGACCACATCCTGTGACGGTTGCCACACCACCAATGCCTGGTTGCCCGCGGTGATGGACCACAGCGGCATTGTCGGCAATTGCGCAACCTGTCATGACGGCGTTGCCGCAACCGGCAAGCCGGCCATGCATATCGCCACGACAACGGTCTGCGAGGCCTGCCACGGGACCACCGCGTGGGTGCCGGCGAGCCAGGTCGACCACGCCCAGGTTCTGGGCACGTGCGACAGCTGCCACAATGGCACAACGGCTCCGGGCAAGCCGGCCGGCCACATCGCCACCACCGGCGCCTGTGACGCTTGCCACACGACGACGGGCTGGGTCCCCGCCAAAGTCGACCATTCCGGATTCACGGCCAATTGCGCCAGCTGTCACAACGGCACCACCGCAACCGGCAAATCGGCGACGCACATCACCACGACGACGGTCTGCGAAGCCTGCCATGCGACCACCGCCTGGGTGCCGGCCAGCCGGGTCGACCATGCCCAGGTGATGGGCCTGTGCGCGACCTGCCATGACGGCGCCACCGCGCCCGGCAAGCCGGCCTCCCATATCACGACGACCCAGCCCTGCGATAGCTGCCACACCACCACCGGCTGGCTGCCGGCTGTGATGGACCACACCGGCATCAGCGGCAATTGCGCCTCCTGCCACAACGGCACCACCGCCACCGGCAAGGGTGCGTCCCACATCACGACGACGACGCTGTGTGAGGCCTGCCACGCGACCACCGCCTGGATCCCGACGACCCGGGTCGACCATGCCGAGGTGTTGGGCCTGTGTTCCGCCTGCCACAACGGCACCACGGCGCCGGGCAAGCATGCCGATCATGTTCAGACCAATGCCGACTGCGGCGATTGCCACGGCGCCGCGGCCTGGCTGCCGGCCCAGGTCGATCATAGCGGCTTCTCGGGCAATTGCGGCTCCTGCCACAATGGCAACAAGGCGACCGGCAAGCCGGCGACCCATGTTACGACAACGGCGTCGTGCGATGCCTGCCATACCACCACGGCGTGGATCCCGGCCTCTGTCGACCATTCCGGCTTCCGTGGTGATTGCTACAGCTGTCACAACGGCACATCCGCCACCGGTAAATCGGCGACCCACATTGCCAGCACCACTTTGTGCGAGTCTTGCCACAGCACCGCGGCCTGGGTGCCGGCCAGCACGGTTGACCATACCCAAGTGGTCGGCGCCTGCTCCACCTGTCACAACGGCACCACCGCGCCAGGGAAAAGCGCGACCCATATCAACAGCACCACTCTGTGCGACGCGTGCCACAGCACCACCGCCTGGGTGCCGGTGACCAAAGTCGACCACGCCCAGGTGGTCGGCGTCTGCGAGACCTGCCACAACGGCACCACGGCAGCCGGCAAGCCGGCAAGCCATATCCCAACTACGGCGACCTGCGACGATTGCCACACCACCAGCGCCTGGCTGCCGGCGGTTGTCGACCATAGCGGCTTCAGTGGTAATTGCGCCTCCTGTCACAACGGCACCACCGCGACCGGCAAGGGCGCGACCCATATCAACAGCACCACCCTGTGCGACGCGTGCCACAGCACCACGGCCTGGGCGCCGGCGACGCGGGTCGATCACAGCCAGGTTCTCGGGACTTGTGAAACCTGCCACAACGGCACCACGGCGCCTGGCAAGCCGGCGAGTCACATTCCGACCACGGCGACCTGCGACGATTGCCACACCACCAACGCCTGGCTGCCCGCGGTTGTCGACCATAGCGGCTTCAGTGGCAATTGCGCCTCCTGCCATAATGGCACCACCGCGACCGGCAAGAGCGCGGGCCACATCACCAGCACCACCCTGTGCGAGGCTTGCCACGGCACCACCGCCTGGGCGCCGGCAACCAAGGTCGACCATCTGCAAGTCCTCGGGGCCTGCGAGACCTGCCACAACGGAACCACGGCGCCCGGCAAGCCGGCGAGCCATATTCCGACCACGGCGACCTGCGACGATTGCCACACCACCAATGCCTGGCTGCCGGCGGTGATGGACCATAGCGGTATCAG
>CAYFNG010000018.1:25661-56853 GCA_964344385.1 uncultured Sneathiellales bacterium | reverse complement strand
TCGACGAGGCCAAGGTCGAGATCGACATGGGCAAACTCCAGGTCGACCGCGAACGCCTGGACCTGGAGGAGGACCGGGCTGGCACCGACCTTGAAATGACCGGCGTTGCGGCAATGTCGCGAATTTGATCCGGCATCGGGTTCTCAACGCCAAGAATAACTAACTCGCACCGCTCGGTGGACTGTTGGCCCGCCGGGATGAGGACGGCTGCAAAATGAAGGAGGCAGCAATGCCGATCAAGAACCCATGGTCCGGCCTGCTCGACCCCGACGAACGCGATACTAGTTACGTTGACCATGAGGTGGGAACACCGACGGCGCCGCCCGGCTCCGTGCCGTACACGGTAGAGGCGGGTGCGGTACACGGCATGCCGGATACCGCTTCGCCTTCGGTGCCGGATCCGACTATACAGGATGCGGCCGCCTACTCCTCGCAGGCGACCGCTGGCGTGGATCCTTTAGCCGGTACCTTGGCGGGTCTCCAAACGCCGCCGGAATACTGGCCGGGTGCGGCTCCGTTGGGAGTGTACCGAGGCGGACCCGCCACTCTAACCCCGCTCGGATTGGCGCCGCTGGTCCCGTCGGCTCCCGAGCCGTTGGGGGTTGCCCGGCCACCGCGTCGCCCCGGCGAATTCGGCACGTTGACCCAGCGGGCGCGGGAGATCCGCCAGGAGGTCGAGTCCCGGCGGGCGGCGATCAACGGGTATGCGGAACCCAGCGCCGCGCCGCATTTTGCGCCCACTGCCTATCCGGCAGCGGAAAACGCAGCCAGGGCCGGCGTAACGGCACACCACTATCCACAGGCGCCGAATGTCCAAACAACGGTGCTGAAATCTACCAGCCCGACGGAATCGTTGGGAGGATAGCTTGGCATAGGAGGAACGAGATACCCGGACCCGGACGTCAACTATTTTGGGAGAACTTCGACTTCCCAGATTTCAAATGGTATGTCATCCTCCGGTCGCAACCTTAGAGTTAATCATCAAACAGGTGTATCAGTGTCCGGAGCGGCCAGTTCGTTTTCAGACCAAGGAGGAAGGAGTGTGCGGACGTCGAAAACCGTCGAGCAAAATGCGCTGCGGGAGGCTGAACCACAGCTATTCGGAGCCAACCCCGTCCAGGTGGCGGCCAACGGAAATGCTGGCACACCTCCTGCGTCAGTGCAAGCAGGCAGGTCCATTCCATTGCCGCGACCGGCCCCGAGGCCGAAGGAGGTTCATTACCCTGTTGGTGGAGAAGAGCGGAATGATAGAGTAGGTTCGGGATGGTACAATGCACCGCGTGGTAGGCGGACACATGATGGCGTCGATATCACTGCAAATCCGGGTGAACCGGTGGTCGCACCAATCGACGGCGAAGTGGTTCGAAGAGGGTTTGTTTACAGTGCCAACACTGCCGGGAACAATCCTCACCTGCGAAATATGCAAAGCGTTCATATCGAAGGCAGCGGCAAATATAAGGGTATGAAAACGGTTCTGTACTACGTAGATGGGACCGGCCCTGCTGTCCATGAGAAGGTCAAAGCGGGAACCACAATTCTTGGTTTGGTTCAAGATGTTCCCGGCGCCTACGCCAAGGATCCGGACCCAAATAGAGTGAAGCGGAATGCCGGTATGAAGCCTCATGTTCATTTGGAGGTGATTTGGCAAGGTAAGAAGATAGATCCAGCAGGAGTTTTACCATTGTGGAAGAGCGCAGGGGGAATAGGATCACCATGACATTTGCCCGGTTGCTAGCTGCGTGGATGGTTCTTTTTTTGGGGAACGTTGTTTGTCACACAACAGTCTGGGCGGGTGGTGACTCGGAAATCAATCCCTTGTCGATCGACGTATCACGGTGCCCGCATCCGGCTGCAACGCCTGCCTGCGCGGCGTGGAGTCGTGCCCTGTGTCAATGGCAGAAGCGACCGGAATTGTGTGCCGACGTTGGTCTGGGAAATTGGGTGATATATGAACAAGTTCCTCTCTCTTTCGGTGAACCAGTCATTCCCAGAGCACATGTTGGCCGTGTTGCATTTTCCGTCCCGGCTATCCGACGCGTTCGTAAGGGTGCAGATATTAGTGGAGCGTTGGTGGCACCCGGTTTGATTGAGTTTGATACTGATCCGATGCTAGGGGCAGGTGATCAACTGATCCTTGGTGTTAGGGAGGTGTCTTTGGGTCGTTTTCGCAAGGGAAGAAGCGGAGATGACGATTGGGAGCGCTATGTCGGGACACACGAACTGATGGTTGGACCATACCATCCCACCAGTGAATTCTACAGAAAGGAAGATGGGCATTGGATTCTTGTCTCGTGGGATTCCGAGGGACTTGATTGCAAGGAGGGGCCGAACACTTGGTGGCTGGCTATTTGTGCCTTGCAGTATTCCTTTGGAACTTGGTTCTCTGAAATCAGTGAACTTACAAATGGCCAATGGCTCAAAGAAAACTGGAGTGTCGCCGAGTATAGGCATTTTTTTAATCGTTTGAATGGATTGGAAGACGGCCAATAGTCGTGAAAATCTTAGACAGATCGTTTTTAGTTTTTTTGATCTTTGTTCTCCTAGTTGCCTCGGTCGCTGCAACCGTGGCGGCAGAAAAGGAAGTACGAACTTACCAAATGGTCGGTATTGAGGCGCGCATCCCGGCAGCCTACGTTCAGGATGATTTTGGTTTCGGCTACAATTGGCGTGTGGTCTACATTGCGGCAGGGCTCAATGATTTGGGGCCAATTCGGGAACGACGGCGCTGGTCGGACTTAGTTTCAGATGACGACGTTATTACCATCCAAATCAATGGCAGCTACCTAGTGCCACAGCATGCACGCGACGCACATGGTATACCGAAAGTTTCATGGTTTTTTGACGTCCTGTCGGAATACGTCGTCGATGCCGACAATCGAGTATATCGAAAGGGATTAGCAACATATCGTTTAGGGGACCAGTTCGATGGCGTTGAAGCTCTGGCTGAAAGGCTGGACGGCAATGTCGTCGATCTGGTTGTCTGCCGACACGGAACTTCGCTCCCGCCTCTGATATGTGAAGCGCGTTTCTGGCCGTACCCCTACGTCCAAGTCAAGTATGAATTCGATCGGCGCTTTCTCGCAGATCGGCTGAAAATTCGGAACAAGGTGGAAAATCTGGTTCGTACGTTTTTTCAAAACTGACACGTTTGTGATGACGAAGCGAGGTTGAAGGCGCGGTTTCATGGCTTGGGTGATCCGGGCGGCCAAGAACGTGCCGTCCTTAAGCGAGGCGGCGCAGCCCTGGACGGTGCCGCCGATCGCCGAACATGCGATTCCGATCATGGAGTATATCGATGCCCTGAAGGAGAACCGCACCGGGGTCACCAAATACAATCAGGGCCTGGACGCGGATACGCTGAACAAGACGGCGACCGGGATCTCGCTGATCCAGAACGCGGCCCACCAGCGGCTGGAGCTGATCGCGCGGATCTTCGCCGAGACCGGGGTGAAGCGTCTGTTCCGTTGCGTCCATGCGCTGGTCCGCAAGTATCAGGACGTGCCGAAGACGCTGCGGCTGCGCAATCGCTGGGTCGAGGTGGATGTCGGCGACTGGCGGTCGCGGCGCGACCTGACGGTGTCGGTCGGCCTGGGCACCGGCAGCAAGGAGCAGCAGATCGGCCAGCTGATGGCGCTGTTGCAGATGGACCAACAGATCATCGCCATGCAGGGCGGGGCGTAGGGGTTGTTGGAAACAAGGAAAAAATTACTATATAGCAAAAAATACCTTGACAGAGCGTGACGCTTGTGGTAGGGTGTTTTCATAAGGTCGATGAGTACGGCCAGTCGTCAGGGCGGCAGCAGGAGCCTTCGATTGCAAGGGCTTCCTCTGGTGCCCAGCGGAAGGAGTTCCGAGGCAGGTCCTGAATGAGGGTCCGACCGGAACAGCCGGGCGCGGACGCCTGGAACCCAGAACCTATCCCAAATGAATTTGAACAGCCCGGGCAGCCTTGGGGGTGCGCCGGTGGTTTCGGCGTCGCGAGGATCGCCGAGAGGAGAGCTGAATGTATGGCAATCTGATCTGGAACAATCCCGCCTTTGGCGGGTCGCCGAGCCTGCCGGGAGGATCGCTTCCGCCGCTCTATCGTCAGCCGCCGGCCCACCTGGCGAAGGTTCCGGGCTTTCGGCTCGGTGGCGGGTCCGGAAGGGTGTCGCCGCATGTCCCCTGGCAGCCAATGACCTATTCGAGCAGCGGATATGCGCCACTACCCTTCGGGTTTGGTGCACAAGTCGCGCCCGCGGCTGCACGGCCGCGGTCGCGCCCGCTGGCCGACAGTGTCCGCGACCGGCTGTTCGGAGGGGCGACACCGGGTCTTTACAATCGGATCACCCATCACGGAACCCCGCCGGTCTACCATCCGCCGGTCTACCGGGCCGAGGACTACATGCCCGAGATCCCGGTTTGGGAACCGCCGGCGGTCGAAGATGTTGTTGCGCCCTTAGAAGATTGGTTGGCCGGCAACGACCCCAGCGGGGACGAGGGTTACGGGTTTGACCCAGACATCCCGTCTTTTGCTTCCGTTATGGATGCCTACAACCAGGAAAACCCGATCTATGGCGACGACCCGGCTGGACCTGCGCCCCCCACCGGGAATGCTAGCATGAACCCGAACGACCCAGTCGCTATTGCTTTGGGTCTTGCGGCAGGTTTTTCAGGCGGTGGCCCTGGTGGCCCCGGCGACCCAGCCGAGGCGAACGCAACGTTCGGGGTGGATGACAATGACCCCGACGCGGCGCCTGACCCGGTATGACCCCCGACGAACGCGTTGCCCGAGCCCGTCGCGCACAGCAATTGCTCAGCGATCCGCTCCTGGTCGAGGCCTTTGCGGTCATTGAAGAGGAATGCATCGGCGCCTTCCGAGGCTCTGAGCCGGGCGACAGCGCCGGCCGCGAACGCGCCTATTTACGTTTGGGGTTGCTGGACGAAATCAAGGAACAGCTGGCGGCCATCGCCCGTGACGAGCAGGTGGTCGACCATGAGACAGAACTGAACCGAATCAACACATGAGGTTTACCCATGTCAGACAACCCAAATGAGGGACCTGGCTTTACCAACGATGAAGAGCGCGTGGATGCGTTGGCGGCGTTGCTGGAGGCGGACTCGCAAGAGCAACCGCAGGCGGAGCCGCAAACGGCCGAAGACCCTCCTGTTCAGGAACCCGAGGCCGAAGCCGATGTCACGGCGATCGAGGCGCTGGAAGCGCTGAAAGCCGAGATGGCGGCAGAGGAAGGTCAAGATGCGGACGAGACTGAGGACGCGGAACCCGACCGCTATACCGTCAAGGTGAACGGCGAGGAAATCGACGTCACCCTGGACGAGTTGCGACACGGATACTCCCGCCAACAGGACTATACGCAGAAGACAAAGGCGCTGGCGGACCAGCGCCGGGCCATCGCGGCCGAACGTAGTCAGGCGGGGCAAATGCTCCAGTCCACCGATCAACGTCTCGGCGGCCTGATTCAAGCCGCCGAAGACCTGATTGCTGCCGATGTCCAGCAGGCCGAGGCGTTGAGGCAGGTCGATCCGAACGCCTATGCGGTTCGTCTCGGCCAGCTGCAGCAACGCGACGCCATCCTGCAACAAATTCGCTCCGGCCGTCAGGCGGCATTGCAGCAACATGCGCAATATGCCCGGGACACCGCCGAGTTGGACCGGCAGGTCGGGTTCGCTGATCTGGAAGAGGCAATCCCCGAATTCGCCACCCAGGAAGGCCGCCAGAAGATCGGCGGCGGCATCAGGTCATTGCTTCAGAAGGAGGGGTTTCCGCCGGACATGGTGGCGGCTCTCGACCGGGGCGAGTTTCAGGAGACACCTCGCGTCATCCGAATGCTGCACCGCCTGATCGACAAGGCGGACAGGTATGACCAGTTGGTGGCGCGGGAGCCGGAAATCGCCAAGACGGTGAAGCGGGTGCAGAAATCGGGCGTGGCACGCAGTCGTGAACAGGCCCGGCGCGATGGTTTGAATGCAAGGGTGAAACGTGCGGTTCGGTCCGGCGACGACGAGCTCAAGGCAGCCGTCCTGGCCGAACTGATTTGAAACAGGAGAACGTGAAACATGGCAGCACCTGCCAACACCTTTACGACAATTTCAGCCATTGGCAACCGGGAGGACTTGGTCGAAGAGATCTTCGACGTGTCGCCGACAGAAACGCCGTTCATGGCCAATGCCAAGAAAGCCAACGCAACGGGGACAAAACACGAATGGCAGACGGATGCACTGGCTCAGGCGGTCGACACCAATGCCCAGGCGGAGGGCGACGATGCGCTGGCCGATGTCAGCACCGCCACCACGCGGCTTTACAACTACACGCAGATCTCCACCAAAACGGCGAGCGTCAGCGGAACCCAGGATGCGGTGGAGAAAGCCGGCCGCAAAAGCGAACTGGCCTACCAGATGATCAAGCGCGGCAAGGAACTGCGCCGCGACCAGGAAAAATCGCTGCTGGCCAACAAGGCGCTGGCCGCAACCGATCCGAGGAACCTGGGCGGCATTGAAACGTGGTTCACCACCAATTCCAGCCGCGGGGCAACCGGTGCCGATCCGACGACCATCGGGCAGGCCGCGGCCACGGACGGAACCCAACGTGCGTTTACCGAGGCCTTGTTGAAGGATGTTCTTAAGCGGTGCTACGACGCCGGCGGCAATCCGAACCTGATCATGGTCGGTCCGTTCAACAAGCAGGTCTTTTCCGGGTTCACCGGGCGCGCCACGGGCGGTGCCGAGGAAGCCGCGAAGGATAAGAAAATTACCGCCGCGGTCGACGTCTATGCCTCGGATTTCGGCGACCTGCGCGTCGTTCCGAACCGGTTCCAGAGGGAGAGATCGGCTCTGGTACTGGATATGGAATATTGGCGGGTCGCCAATTTGCGCGCACTCAAGACGGTCGAATTGGCGAAGACCGGCGATTCAAACCGCAAGCAGTTGGTGGTCGAGTACACGCTGGAGGCCTGCAACGAGGCGTCCTCGGGGGTTATCGCCGATTTGAACACCGCGTAGTAGGACGGGCATATCGTTCCGTGTGGGCGGCTCTTTCAGGGCCGCCCTTTTTTCTTGGAGGTCCATATGTTCTATCAAATTGCGGCCGCCGGCGCCGGTGCCGCGCCCGGAGGCGTTTCCGCGGCGGTTGCCATCCCCAATGACGCCAGCGGCAACCGGGCCCGTTTCGTGCTGATCAGTGTTTCGAAATCGACCTATGTCCGACCGGGCGACTCAACAGTCACGGCAGCCAACACCGATCTTCTGGTCAATCCACAAGCGCCTGTGGCGCTGAACGTAAACGGGCAGACCCATATTGCCCATCTCGAAGCCGAAGTTGCGGCGGGACGCATTGTCATTTCGCCGATCGAACATGGGTAAGCGCCTAATCGACGTAGCGCTGGACGGGGTTGTCACCAACGCGCTCTATGAGGAAGCCGAGGATGCATTGCACGTCGAGACTGTCCAGGATGTCGAACCGATCCTGGACCATAACAAACGGCTGATGACCATGAACGACGGCTATTCGCCGTCACGGGATCTGCGCCGTGTTGCGTCAATTCCAAATGTCATCTGGGAAAGGCTGATGCGGGAAGGCATCGCCGATGATCCCAAAGCATTGAAGCGCTGGCTGAACGATCCGGACAACCGGTATTTCCGCACGGCGCCGGGAAGGGTGTAATGGCTCTGGACAGTTACGCAAACCTGAAAACCGCGGTTGAAAACCGCCTGTTGCGGTCCGGCGCGTCAGACCCGGTCATTGCGCTGACGGATGATTTCATCGACGACGCGGAAGCCCAGATCAATCGGGACCTGCGCGTGCGCCGGATGGAGACCCGTGCCACCTTCACCACAACGGCGAATGGGCAGTATATCCCACTTACCCCAACCTATCTCGAAATGCGCAACGTCCAGATCAATACCTCGCCGGTCCGGGTGCTGAACTATGCAACGCCCTACCATTTGGACCTGACCTATGGCGGCTCCTACACCGGCAAGCCGCGATACTACACCATCACCGGGGCCGAGGTGCAGTTGGCGCCGATTCCGGACGACGCCTACACCGTCGAGATGCTGTTCTACGGTCGCATCCCGAGCCTGGGCGCCGCCCAGGTATCGACCGACGGCTTCGTCACCCAGGACACCATGAACTGGCTGCTCACGGCGGAGCCGGACCTCTATCTGGCGGCGGTGCTGAAAGAGGCTTTCGAACATGCCCGTGACCCGGCCAATGCGGAACGTTGGTCGGTGAAATACCTGATGGCAGTTGAGAAACTGAAAGAGGTGGACCAGGCCGAACGTTGGTCGGGGTCGCCGCTGCAGCCGCGCTCGGCGCAATTCGTCGACGATCGATCCTATCGGAGGTAGTTCCCGATGGCGCTCACAGACAGTGCCGTAACCACCGGCTGGGACGATACGGCCGGGACCCTTTACACCGGCGCGACGGTCTCCTACGCGACCGATGACTTGTTCGTGGTCCTGATCCATGCCTCGCGAACCGGCGGGGTCGGCACGCCGACGGTCGAGTTCGGCTCCGGTGGGCCGTCCGGCACTCAACGCGTCCAGGCGGTGATCAATGCGAGCCCGGCCCGCAAGGTGCAGATTTTTACCGTGGCGCCGTCCGGGTCCGGCTCGGGCGCGCTGCGTATCGACTTTGGCGCCAATACCCATCAGCGCTGTTCCTGGGTGGTCCGCAAGATCACCGGGGCTGACACGAACCCGACCTGGAACACCGGTAAGGGCGACAATCTGGCGGTCAGTAACCCGTCCTGCACGCTGACATCAGCCCCGGCATCGACATCGATCGTCTATGCGGCGATCAACGTCGATATCACTGCCGCGGCCTCAATCTCACAGGATACGGGTTGGGCGCTGCTCTATGAAGGCGAGGGCGAGGGCCCGAACTCGACCTTCGAGGCGATCTACGACACGACCTCGCCAGGTCAGTCGCCGGGGTGGAACATTGGCGATCCTGAGAACTCGTCGATTTGCGCGATCGAGGTCGTCGAGGCGTCCGGGGGCACGACCGTCAACCTGACGGGGCAGCAATCCAGCGCCGCCCAAGGGTCGCTGACGGTCAGTCTCGTTTCCAACCCGACAGTGGCCCTGTCGGGGCAAGCGGCTTCGGCTGCGCAAGGGGCACCTGACAAAGAAATCGCGGCGGCCTTATCCGGCCAACAGGCGGCATCGGCCCAGGGGACGCCTGCCGTCGGCAGTACGGTGGTGCTTGGCGGACAGGCGGCAACGTCTCAGCAGGGTGCTCTTGGTGTCACTGTTGGCGACGCAGTGGCGCTGTCCGGCCAACAAGCGGCTGCGGCTCAGGGTAGCGCAACCGTCAATATCGCCGCCGGCGCCACGGTTGCTCTATCCGGGCAGGCTGTGGCGGCCGCGCGAGGGGCTGTCACTTTATCCACGGATGCCCAACCCGCATTGGCGGGCCAGGCAGCGGCTGCTGCCCGGGGCGCTGTTGTCGTCGATGTCGGTGGCAATGCCAGCACGCAGCTTGCCGGGCAGCAGGCTGCTGCGGTTCAGGGCACGGCAACCGTTTCAGCCGATGGTCTGATGGTCATTGGTGGTCAGGAAACCTCGGCTGGCCAGGGTTCGTTCACACCGACCAATACCGCCGCTCTGACGGGCCAAGGTTCGGCAACAGGCCACGGCGCCTTGTCGGTCATCACCGACGCAACGAGAGCGTCGACGGGACTCGCTGCGGCAGCAGGGCAAGGCAGCGTCGCGGCCTTGGTCCCTTCAGACCAGTCGGTGCCGTTGACCGGGTATGCGGCCGCCTCAGCGCAAGGCAATGTCGTGCCGTTCGTCCCGGCCTGGTCCAAAGCGGGAAGTGCCACCGGATCCTGGTCGGAAGAAACCGACGCGACCGGATCGTGGACCGCGGAATCAGCAGCAACAGGAACATGGGTGAAGACAGGATGATGCAGGGACACGCAACCACGTTCGGCCAAGGGGACCTCAAGGTCAGGATCGCCAACAACCGTACCTTTACGCCGGAGGAATGGGCCGAAATGGCCGCCGATCGCATCGTGTCCGTCTCCGATAGCGCACCGCCGCCGATCCGCGACCAGGCCCATGCCTTCGGAGGCCAGGTGGCACAGATCGTCTCTCACTACATCAGGAACGCCGTTGAGGAAGAGCGGCAGAAGTGGCTTACGGAGGTAAGAAATGGCTAGCACGACCGCAATCTGCAACAGTTATCGCGTGGAGCTGTTGCAAGGGCTTCACGATTTCACCGTGACGACCGGTGACGCCTTCAAAATGGCGCTGTTTACGTCGACAGCGACCAATGGCGCGGCGACCACGGCTTATGCGGTGACCAACGAGGTGAGCGGCACCGGCTACACCGCCGGAGGAGTCGCCTTGACCAATACGACCCCGCTGAATACCGGCGCGGTGGCCTTTACGACGTTCAACGGCAACGCCGTCTGGTCCAGCGCGTCGTTTACCGCCGCGTCCTGCTTGATCTACAACAGCACGAACGGCAACCGGGCGGTCCAGGTGCATGATTTCGGCGGCGACCAGACCGTGACGTCGGGCACCTTCACGGTGCAGATGCCGACCAACGACAGCACCAACGCGCTGATCCGGATCGCCTGATGGCTCAGATCGCCGTCCCGTTCCCAGAATGGCTGCCGGACCTGCCGGCCTATCAGAACCCGGGAACGCTGACCGCAAGGAACGTCGTCCCCCATGCCAACTCTTACCGGCCGCTGCCCGCCCTGACCGCATCGAGCCCGGCCATGGATGAATATGCGCGTGGGGCGATTTCGACGCTGGACAATTCCGGTAACCATTACGTCTTTGCCGGCAATGCGTCGAAGCTCTACCAGCTCGACAGCGCCGCGGCCACCGACCGATCAAAGGCCGGCGGGTACAGCGCGTCGGCTCGCTGGGAATTCGCTCAATGGGGCAACGACCTTTACGCGACCAATTATGACGACGCCCTGCAGAAGATCACGCTGGGTGGTGTCCAGTTCGCCGACGCGGCCGGCACGCCGCCAAAGGCAAAGCACATGGCGGTGATTGGTGACTTCGTCTGTTTGGGGAACGTCAACGACACGACGGTCACGCTGGACGGCTTGAAGCCCAACCGTGTTCACTGGTGTGGCATCAATGATCCCACAACCTGGACACCAAGTAGCGCCACGCAAGCCGACTATCAGGATTTGCACGGCGCCGGTGGGGACATCAAAGCAGTGGTCGGTGGAGAGTTTGGCGTGGTCTTCAGGGAACGCCAAATTTGGCGTATGGATTTCATCGGTTCGCCGTTGGTGTTCCAGTTCTCGAAAGTGGAAGACAACAAGGGAACGGAAGTGCCTGGGTCTGCCATCCGGGTCGGGCGTAACATTTTTTACTACGCGCCTGACGGGTTTCACGTGTTTATGGAATCCGCCTCCGAACCAATCGGCAAGGGTCGCATCGACAAGACATTTCAGAATGATATCGATGCCAACTATCTTGATCGGGTTTCAGTGGCCTCCGATCCGGGAAACCACATGGTGATCTGGTCGTACCCCGGTGCGGGTAATGTCGGCGGCCAGCCGAACAAGCTGCTGTTGTTTGACTATAAATACAATCGTTGGTCCGAGGGTGAAGTGACCACCGACCTGGTGTTGCCGGTGTTGCCGGCGGGTCAGAACCTCGACCAGATTACCGACAGCCTGGAAACAATCGGTTCGGTTTCGCTGGATAGTACCCGTTGGCAAGGGGGGGCGTTGACCCTCGGCGCGATCAACGGTGGTCACCAACTGGCCTTTTTTGACGGGTCACCGTTGGATGCGACGATCGACACGACTGAGACTCAGTTCTTTCCTGGGCAAAGGTCCGCGGTATCGGCTGCGCGGCCGTTTGTAGAAAGCGGAGCGGTCACAGTGGCGGCAGCGGTGCGTGACAGCCACGGTGACACGGCGGCTTTTGGTGGGGATGTCGCACTCAACTCAGCCGGGGAGGCGCCGTTGCTGGTAAGCGGACGGTATCTGCGGTTCCGTGTCAAGGCGTCGGGTGATTGGGATCAGGCACAAGCCGTGGAAATCACTGCAAGTCCGGAAGGTGGACTGTGAGCCGGCCTCATGTCCCGGTCTCGTTTGCGGATGAACGTGAGCACCGCAGGCAAATCGCCGACGCGGTAAATGCTTTGCTGCAAGCGAGGAACGATCCACCTGCGGGGCAGGTAACGTTGACAGCAAGTCAAACGACGACGGTTGTGTTCGACACGAACTGTCTGGTGAACAGTCGCGTCTTTCTGGTACCGCGGACATCCAGCGCCGCAGCGGAGCAGGTTTTCGTAGCGAACGTTGCCGTCGGGTCCTTCACACTGTCACACGCGAATAGTGCGACGACCGACCGCATATTTGATTTCCTGATCGTATGACCGAGGTCCGGTTTGGCGCTGTCGCCCGGCCGGAGGCGGTTTGGAATCTTGTCGAGCCGCACATTTCCGCCGCGCTTGTCAAAAATCCTCGGTTCGAAGCAGGCGACATCCTGGCGCGATTGCGGCTGGGGGAAATGCAGCTTTGGATCGCGGTCGGTGACCGGGTTGAGATGACCGCTGTGACGGAGATCCTGGACTATCCACGCATCCGGGTCGCCAGCATTGTCATCCTGACTGGAGAGAACCGAGAGCACTGGATGCGTTTCTTGAGTGCTTTCGAAGAATGGTCTCGAAGTAGGGGGTGCGGGTGGATTGAGACCTGGGCTCGACCGGGTTGGTCCAGGGTTCTGAAATGGAAGGAAACGCACAGGTTGTTGGAGAAAGCGCTATGAGCAGAGGCGGCGGGAGCACGGTGACCACCCAAACGAATACGCCGTGGTCGAAACAGATACCGTTTCTTGAATTCGGGTTCAACCAGGCCCGGAATGTCTACGACAGCGGTGTTCCACAATTCTATGAGGGCAAGACATATGTGCCCTTGAGCCATGATACGGAGGCGGCGTTACAGCTGGGACGGGACCGGGCACTCTCAGGCAACCCGGCGCAGCACGCAGCCAACCAGGAAGCTTTCAAGACCATTAGTGGTGGGTATCTAGGTGCCAACCCCTTTTTGGATGATATCTACAGCCGCGCCGCCAACCGAGTGGGCTCGCAGGTTGCAAGTGCTGTGGCTAAGGCGGGGCGGGGCGGGTCCGGTGCCCATGCCAACTTGCTTGGCGAAAGCCTGGGCAACCTTGCGACCGATATCTACGGTGGAAACTACGCCCAGGAGCGCCAGAACCAGCTGCAGACGATGCAGTTTGCGCCTCAGCTCGCGGCCGCTGATTATAACGATATCAACGCGCTGCAACGAATCGGCGGTGTCCGTGAATCCCAATCCCAGCTTGAGCTGGCCGACAGCATCAACCGTTGGAACCATGCCCAACAGCTGCCCTGGAACCGGCTGGCCAACTATATGGGCCTGATTTCCGGCGGTTATGGTGGAACCTCCACGACGACACAACCTTTGCAGCGCTCCAATCCGATCGCCGGGGCGGTTGGAGGCGCGGCATCCGGATTTCTTGCGGCAGGCTGGCCCGGTGCTATCGCCGGTGGAATAGGTGGATTGATGAGGAGTTGAGAACATGGCTATCAAAGACTGGAGTACGCTGCCGGCTAACAACAATTCGGCTGCCCCAAATGGTTGGCCTGAGGGTATGCCGGCTAACGCCGTCAACGACACAGGCCGACAAATGATGGCGGACGTCCGTAGCTGGTATGAAGAAGCGCAATGGATTGATTTCGACCATATCCCGACTTTCACCAGTTCCACAACGTTCAGCATCGCCGGCGATGTGACGGTGACCTACACCCGGGGGCGAAGAATTCGGTGTACCGACGCGACAACTCTGTACGGCCAAATCACCAACTCCAGCTACGGCGCGCCGAACACAACGGTGACCGTGGCGTTGGACAGCGGCAGCCTTTCGGTGAGCCTGTCTGCCGTGGCGGTGGCAGCGCTGACCGCGGCCAACTCGTCTGTGCCGGTGGAAACGGGAGGTGGGCTTGCTATGGGGAGTGACGGCCTGAGGCTGGGTAGTCTCACAGGCGCAACAAGAGGCGATCTCTACGCCCACAGCGGTACGGACTTGGCACGGATGCCTGCTGGGGCCGATGAATGGGTGTTGTCCGCTCTGGCGTCTCAGGTAAGCGGCTTGATTTACCGCGACCGGCGTTACGACGAGAACTACTTCATCCTCTCGAACAACGCCACCGATTCGCTAAAGGACATTGACATCGGTGCTGGGTCAAAACGCGATGGTACAGGCACCAGGATGATCACACTAGCGTCGGGACTGACCAAGCAACTGGACGCCACCTGGGCTGTAGGCACTAATGCTGGCGGACTACAAAGCGGTGTCACCTTAACGGCCGACACTTGGTATCACGGCTTTGCCATCTTGCGGTCAGACACTGGGGTTGTCGATGCGATATTCAGCAACAGCATTTTCGCCCCGACGCTGCCGACGAACTATGATTTCAGTCGCTACATTGGGTCCGTGTTGATGGATGGCGCGAACAACGTAAAGGCCTTCTTTCAGTACGGCCCCGTTTTTTGGTGGGATATCTCCAACGCTGACTTGGCAACTGCGTCAATGACCAACCCTACCACAGTCACTCTTTCGGTCCCACCAAAAGAGCTTCTTGTCTTCGGTTCCGGCACGACCTCAAACAGCGGTGGCACAGGCGGTTCATTGGGGCTTCGTCACCCGTCGTGGACCAGCATACTTCCGAGCGTTTCCGGCGGGCCAGGGCTCCATATCGGTGGTGGCAGCGCAGGCGTTATCCAGGGTAACTTCTGGGTGGCGCAATGCGACTCCAGTGGCCAAGTAGAGGTCAACAGCAACTACATCACAGGCACCAACACAGCCTATGTCACTGCACTGGGCTGGTTGGACCTGGACCTTTGATTGGAGAGGCATGGATGTTCGTCGAGAGAGAGGCTGGCCAAATTAAATCGGCTTATGCCCGGCTACAGCCGGGGCGCGCATTGGAGCGATTGGCAGAAGACGACCCTGAGTTGGTTGCTTTCCTCGCTTCTGTGGCAGCTGGTCCTTCCGCCGCGGATGAAATCGACGCCGCCAAGGATGCATGGCAAGTCGGCGTCGAGGGTCTGCTGGACGAACTGGCGGCCAAGGCAGGGTTGCCGGACGCCCCTATCAAGCAGCGGATCAAGGAGAAAGCTGCCGCCCGCCACAGGCTACAGCATTTGTAGCGGTGCCCAAAAAACGGTTCTTCCCCTGAAACCGGGGAGGGTTGAGTAGGCAACGGCACTTCTGCTCGTATTCGGATTGTCGAAGATCTGAATTTGAGCGGGAGGAACCGTTGCCTGAGATTGACGATATTGCCTGGCTTGGCGGCTGGGAAGGCTATCGTGTATGCGGTGTCGAGCGGGTGATGGGTTCGTCGCCGGAGATATGGATCACCCTTGAGGTAACGCCGATGGGCGATCCGATCTGCGAGGGTTGCAGCGGGCAAGCCTCGGGCGTACACGAACTCACGGTACGTCGCATTCGTGATCTTCCGATCCTGGATGCGTAGACGTGGCTTGTGCTTCCGCGGCGCCGGGTTTTGTGTCCCGGTTGCGGCCCGAAGTTGGAACGGCTTTATTGGCTGGGGCGTTGTTCGCGGGTGACCAAGCGTTTGGCGGAGAGCGTGGCGCGACTGTGCCGGCATTTGCCCCTCAAACGGGTTGCCGAGTTTTTCGGCCTTCACTGGAACACGGTGAAAGCCATTGACAAGCGGTATCTGGAGGAGAAGCTGGGCCCGATCGACCTCTCCGGGGTGACGGTGATCGCGATGGACGAGTTTGCCATCCAGAAGGGTCATCGCTATGCCACCGTGATTGTCGACCCCACCGTCAAGCGGGTGCTGTGGATCGGGTGGGGGCGTGGGCGCGAGGATATCCGCCCGTTTTTAAAGTTGTTGGGGGAAGACGGTCGCAACCAGATCAAGGTCGCGGTGATGGATATGAGCGCGGCCTGCGAGAACGAGGTCCGCCATCAGTGCCCCAGGGCCGAGATCGTCTTCGACCTCTTTCACGTGGTTGCCAAGTATGGCCGCGAGGTGGTCGACCGGGTCCGCGTCGACGAAGCCAACCGGCTCAAGGCCGACAAGACGGCGCGCAAGGTGGTCAAGAGCGCCAAATGGCTGCTGCTCAGAAACCGCGATACCCTCAAGAGCGACGCCGACCGCGTCCGCCTCGATGAACTGCTGGCCGCAAACCACGCCCTGATGACCGTCTACGTGCTCAAGGACGACCTCAAACAGCTATGGAAACTACGCTCCGTGACCGAAGCCAGGGCGGCCTGGAATAGCTGGTTAGAGCGCGCCACCGAAAGTAGCATCAAGCCCCTCATCGCCGCCGGAAAGCTCAAACCCTAGAGCGGATTCAATTTAATCCCGATCATATCCGGCGGCTGCGAAATAGTTTTGGCATTCTGCTTGGGTGATGGTTTCGATTGCCTCGGCGATGGCTTGCCAGAGATCGGGGATGGTTCTTGCGGCGGCTTTTCGGAGCAGGGCCTTGAGCTTTGAGAAGGCCATCTCGATGGGGTTGAAGTCTGGGCTGTAGGGCGGCAGGTAGAGCAGCGACGCGCCGGCGGCCTCGATGGCCTGGCGGATGCCGCCGACCTTGTGGGCTGGGAGGTTATCCATCACCACGATATCGCCGGGCTTGAGTTCGGGCACCAGAACCTGCTCGACATAGGCCCTGAAGGCGGCGCCGTGCATCGGTCCGTCGAGCAGCATCGGCGCGGCGATGCCGGAGAGCCGCAGGCCGGCGGTAAAAGTGGTGGTCTTCCAATGGCCATGCGGCAGCGGGGCGCGGCAGCGCTCGCCCTTGCGTGACCATCCCCGATGCCGGGCCATCTTTGGTATTGGCCCCGGTCTCATCGATGAAGACCAGCTTGTCCGGATCAAGCTCTATTTGCCCCTCGAACCAGAGCCGGCGCCGGGCGAGGACATCGGGGCGCTGCTGTTCCGATGCATGGCCTGTCCTTTTTTGTGCGTCAGCCCGCGCTTGGCGAAGAAGTGCCAAACCGTCGCCGGGCAGACCTGCACGCCATGTTCCGCCGACAGCCGCTCGGCAATCTCCCCAAGCGCTATGTCCTTGCTCTCCTCCACCAGCCCCAGAATGAAAGCTTCATAGCCATCGAGTTTCGAACCAGGGGGCGGGCCCTGGCGGTCCGGGGCAACCGATCCCGTCTCCCGCCAGCGCCGGTGCCAGTTGATCGCCGTCGACGGCGCCACTGAAAACCGATCCGCGGCGCCCCGCGCAGAAAGCCCGCCCTCAATCGCCTCGACAACCCGACGCCGAAGGTCCGTCCCGTAGCAATGCCCCATATCTGCCTCCGAATTATCTCCGGTATACAGAATCATGTATTGCTACGCCTGGGAATCCCCCGATTCATGTTTCTTTCAAACCGCTCTAGCTCCCAGGTATCCTCGCCCACGCCAAATGGCCCATCCATACCAGCCTCCTCGAAGGCATCAACAACAAGATCAAGGTCATCAAACGCGTCGCATACGGCTTCTGGGACGACGAATACTTCTTCCTCAAAATCAGAGACGCTTTCCCCGGTTTTCGGTGAAGAACCAAAAAAAGAATGTTTCTTCTAGCCGCCCTTGCAGCTGTTTTTGGGAGCTTGTCACTGGGACTGGCTCATACCCAGAGCTCCCCCGCCTGGCGCCCGATACCGCGCTGACAAACGTCAGGTTGTAAAATGGCCGAGTGTTCGCCCATTACGAGGAAGGGACTTGGATCTTTGTAGCGGTTGTGGAACCGCACTGGGGTTTGCGCAATTGTCATTGTGTTAAGTAAGTGCGGTGTTGCCTGTTTTCCCCGCTGATCAGCAAGAACCGGTCTGGGCCGCCGAGTTGATGGTGCAAGGTCAGCAGGGCTGTTGGAGAGGAGGAGTTAACGGTGGCGAGCCACGAAAATCTCACCCGTTCAATCGGTCGGATCGAGGGCCAACTCAACGCTCTTGTCGATGACGTGGGGCGTATCCGTGTCGACGTGGACGAGTTGCAACGAAATGCAAATCGCGGGGTAGGGGTGCTAATTGCAGCGGGAGGTATGTTCGGCGTCGTTGCAAGCTTGGTCGCCTGGATTTGGGAGCACCACAAATAGCTCGAACTTTCCTGCTGGCGGAGCCTAATCCTGCCTGGGTTCCCCTGTAAACGTAGATACGGTGCACCCAAGAACGTGATTCGAAGGGACCAGCAAGGACAACAAGGTCCAGAAGGTTGAGCCCTATTTAAGGGAATCTCCGCACGCACACCCCTATGGCGAACTGTGGACACTGACTGGACGGAGCGGCCGGCGCCTAAGGCCAATAGCCGTAGTCTAGACACCACAATTAGAAATTTTCCTTGCCCTTCTTTTAATCAGAAACCTTCCAAGGGTAATTGTCATGGAAAAGTTCATTTTGAAGTCGAAAACGGTGCAGGGCATCGTTGTATCCATACTGCCGATGCTGTCCAACCTTTTCGGTTTTGATTGGACCGAACAGGACAACACTGAGTTGGGGGCAATCCTGGAACTGTTTGTTACACTGGTTGGCGCTACTTGGGCATTTTATGGGCGAATGCGGGCTGGGAGTGCCTTGAGACTGATACCGCTTTCGCCCTCCGACCGCTGACCGTTCGAAAACGAGCATTTGGCACAATTGGCTCGGTAAGCCGGGTGGCAGTAACTCACCTCTGAACTGATCGGCAGGCTGTAGCCTCCGTTCTCACGAAATATCCGGGCCGCTTTAGGAATTTCTTAGCTGTGTCAGAATCATAGTACAGCTGTCTACCGCGCAATTGGGTGCCTGGACGACAGCTGAAGATTTGTTTGCGAACGGGCTCTAAACCGGGTTTAGGCGACCGGAGTCACAAAAATGGAATCCGACACTTCAGATTGGGAAAAATTAGAGACGGATTTTGTAAATGTTGAGCTAGAGCGAGCAGTGATTGCCGCTGTTGCTCGTGACCGGAATCTGTTTTGGCGTATCGCGGAATCGGTGGATACCAGTACCTTTTCCGTTGAAGGATTGGCGTGGCAAGCAGTTGCCGTCGCAATACAAAACGACGACCGGGTCATGGCGCCCGCTGAATGGCAACCATCTGCCAATCCGGAAAAAGACGTTGCCATATTGGTTGAGTTGGCACGCAGAAGGGAGACGTGGTCTCTGCTTCACCGAACCGCGACAGAACTTCAACGAAGCGAACGCGTTGCGGTCGATGTCGCGGGCAACCTGGCTCGAGCTGCCGGGGACTTACAATTGTCGATGACGTCTCATCGTAAGGTCGTTAAGGGAACCGCGGATCTCTTGAACGATTCGGTTCGTGAGATCGCTCGGAGATACGCCCTCCGAAACGAGATGGAAACTGAGGTTTTTGGCCTTGCTACCGGATTTCAGCGGTTGGACGCTGTCATCGGCGGTTTCCAACCTGGACTATTCTTTCTCTCGGGTGAACCCGGCATAGGTAAAACGACCTTCGCCTTGCAAATCGCTAGGCAAGTCGTAGCCAGCGGAACGCCTGTATTGTTTGTGACATTTGAAGAGCGGGCTGAGCGGCTTTCCCTAAAAGCCATTTGCGGTGTGGCCGGGGAGTCGACAAAGAAATTTGAAGACGGTATAGCCAACCCGGATACCCTGCGGGCGATTGTTGCCAAGCTTGGGCCGGTTCTGGTCCCTCTACATTTCCTGGAAGGACGCGCGGACACCACGACGGCTGAAATTAGGCAAAGAGCCCGGCAGGCAATGGCCAAATCCTCTGAATCCCGTTGCCTCGTTATTGTTGATTACGTTCAGCATTGGGCCCGGACCCGCCAAGCTGCAGAAGTAACGGTTAACCGTGACCTGCGGCAGATCGTAACAGCCATTTGCAGCGACCTGCGCGAAGATGTTGTTAAGGAACTGAACTGCCCAGTCCTCTGTGTTTCCAGCCAGGGCCGTGAAGAAAACCGCGAGGGCTGGAACATGGCGTTGAGCGCGGGCGACGATTTGGAATACGACGCCGACGCTATCATGTACCTAGCCAGCAACGATATTCGCGGAACCTATGTCGGCTATGCCAATCCTGGGACCTCGACACGGGCTGTTGACGTGAAAATTGCAAAAAACAGGTTTGGCGAAGTTGGTAACATTGAAATGGTCTTTCGACCCGAACTAGGGTCTTTCCATGAAGTAGTGAATGGCCCAAAGGGGGCAACGGTTCGGCGGGGTATCACAATCATCAAACCTCAAAAAACCGCTACACAATAATAGGGGGCCACCTTGGGTGGCCCCCTGAAATTGCTTTAGGGCTGGAAGCTGGGCTACATCATTCCACCCATTCCACCCATGTCAGGCATCGGCGGCGTGGCCGGTTTGTCTTCCGGCTTCTCGGCAACCATTGCCTCGGTGGTGATCAACAGACCGGCAACCGATGCGGCGTCTTGAAGTGCTGTACGGACCACCTTGGTTGGATCGATGATGCCTGCTTTGAACATGTCGACGTATTTTTCACTCTGAGCATCGAAGCCGAGTTTGGTGTCTTTTTGTTCTAGCAGTTTTCCCGCCACGACAGCACCGTCAAAACCAGCATTCTCTGCGATCTGCCGGACCGGTGCTTGCAGGGCGCGGCGAACAATTTCAACGCCGACACCCTGATCATCGTTGGCACCGCCAAGTTTTGTCAGCGCCTTTGTCGAATAAATCAGGGCTGCACCACCACCGGGGACGATACCTTCCTCGACAGCGGCACGTGTCGCGTGAAGAGCGTCTTCCACACGGTCTTTGCGCTCCTTGACCTCGATCTCAGTGGCGCCACCAACCCGGATAACTGCGACACCGCCAGCCAACTTGGCCAACCGCTCTTGCAGTTTCTCCCGATCATAGTCGGATGTAGTTTCCTCGATCTGAGCGCGGATCTGGCCACAGCGACCCTCAATGTCCTTCTTCTTGCCAGCACCGTCAACGACAGTCGTCTCCTCCTTGTTTATTGCGACTTTCTTGGCTGTGCCCAGCATGTCGAGAGTGATGTTCTCCAGCTTGATGCCCAGGTCCTCAGAAACCACCTGGCCACCGGTCAGGATGGCGATATCCTCGAGCATCGCTTTGCGGCGATCGCCGAAGCCCGGCGCCTTGACGGCCGCCACCTTCAGGCCCCCGCGCAGCTTGTTGACCACCAGGGTGGCCAGCGCTTCGCCTTCAACGTCCTCCGCAATGATCAGCAACGGCCGGCCGGATTGCACAACGGTTTCCAGGATCGGCAGCATCGACTGCAGGTTGGACAGCTTCTTTTCATGAAGCAGGATAAAGGGGTTGTCCAACTCCACGGTCATTTTGTCGGCGTTGGTGATGAAATACGGCGACAGATAGCCACGGTCGAACTGCATGCCCTCGACCACGTCCAACTCAGTCGCCAGGCCCTTGGCCTCTTCGACCGTGATGACGCCTTCCTTGCCGACCGTCTCCATGGCTTTCGCGATCATCTCGCCGATCTCACGCTCGCCATTGGCGGAAATCGTGCCCACCTGGGCAATTTCCAGGTGGCCTGAGACCTTTTTAGAGCGCTTTTTCAGTTCAGCCACAACTGATTCGACGGCAACGTCGATTCCACGCTTTAGGTCCATCGGGTTCATACCCGCCGCCACTGACTTGGCGCCTTCGCGAACGATGGATTGTGCCAACACGGTCGCAGTCGTCGTGCCATCACCAGCTTCGTCATTGGTCTTGGAAGCAACCTCGCGCACCATCTGGGCGCCCATGTTCTCGAACTTGTCCTTAAGTTCGATCTCTTTGGCCACGGTGACGCCGTCCTTTGTGATGCGCGGAGCGCCAAACGACTTATCGAGAACGACGTTGCGACCTTTGGGGCCCAAAGTCACCTTTACGGCATTTGCCAGAATATCGACGCCAGAGAGCATTTTGTTGCGCGCGTCGACAGAGAATTTCACGTCCTTAGCAGCCATTCCACAGAATCCTTCTTCTATCCTTTATTTAGCAAATGCCGCGCCTAGGCAGCTTTCTTGCCCTTTTTGGAGGAACCCTTGATTTCGATGATTCCCATGATGTCGGATTCCTTCATGATCAAAAGCTCTTCGCCATCGATCTTGACTTCCGTTCCCGACCATTTTCCAAAAAGCACCGTGTCTCCGGCCTTGACGTCCAGGGGACTGACCTCGCCCTTCTCGTTGCGGTTGCCGGAACCAACCGCAACAACTTCACCCTGCATCGGTTTTTCCTGGGCGGTGTCGGGGATAATGATCCCGCCGGCAGACTTTTCCTCGCTTCCCAGGCGCCGAACCAGAACACGATCATGTAAAGGTCGAAATTTCATGTTGAACCTCCGTGTGGTTAGCTGGCCAATGTTCAAAAAATTGGCACTCACAAAAAGAGAGTGCCAGGGCCGTTGCGCCAGGAAATGGCGGTTCCTGCGTTGTTTGTCAAGTGCTGCCACGGGTGATTAGGTGCAAAATCGAATTGGTTTGTCCAACTAGAGTCACTAACCCGTTGCAAAAATGGCATTTTTTGATCCTGGGAAAAGTCAGGTTGATCTCGGCCTATCCCCAGCTCTGGGGGTTCCTTGTCAACAGCCAAGCGTGAACAACAGGGCTAACTCAGGCACCGTTCCACCAAGACGCGCGCATAGTCAAACTGCTTGGACGCATTTCCGTCGACGCAGTCCATCCTTTGCGTCCAGAACCCAGGTACGGTGACGGTTTGGTGAAAACAGCGTTTATCCGAAGAACCAGTTTCGCTTATCAGCCGTCGGTGTTCTGTATTACAGATTGCCGGCGCACCGCCAATGCAGCAATTTTTCGCCGCTTTGCCGTTTGGTACTTTCTGACAAATGAGAGCGAGAGCCAGTACCCCATGAAGGATCCAATAGTTGCGTAGGGGAGGCAACCAACCGACATGGCGAGCGCCCAGTCTTTAGCGAGCGCGTAGACATACTGGCGCATGGCCTCAAAAAAACCCAAGTCTCCGCCAAACGTCGCGTGCCAAAGGGCAGCAAAGCGCTCGTATCCCGCAAGGTCCTCCCAGTTACCCATAAGTGCTTGGCCAGTGACGTAAAACACGTAGTAGAAGGGCACGGCGGTGAGAGGGTTAGTGAGCCAAGTCCATGCAATTGCAATTAATACGTGGAAGTCCCAATCCAACAATTTTGTTGCGACAAACCAGGTTACCAATACCAGGGCGATCTGAATCCCCACGGTCGGTGTGAGGCCCCACATAAGACCAACAAAAACGCCCCGTGCAATTTGCTCAGGAGAATGGATGCTGCGTTTGAGCGGGATTAGCAGGCGCAAACGCAATAGCCGCTGCCAACGCTCGACAAGTGACCGAGTATTGTCGGGTCTTGTGGCCAAGCTCCTCATCCACTCAGCTGTTTGGTCATGGGTGCGAGTTTCGATAACCATACTATGCCGCAAAGCTTGATCGTTGCGTAAACGAATATGGGGCGCACAAAAAAAATTCCGCAAGGGAACCAGCGAAAAATTGGTGCTTGGCTCTGCCGCAATAGTGCAGCGGATCTAACCAGCTGAAATGTTGGAGAAGACCGTGACAAAAGATGGTGGCAAGTATGCCACATAGGACGGCTCAAGAATCGCGGAAAAAAGAAACTTAGAAGCACTATCCAAGTTTGGTCAATCAGCCGTGAAACCCAATCTTACCCTTGGGCACTCGGAAAACAACGTCGAGATGAAATCTTCGGCAGATTTCTTGTCCTGAAATTTTCCGACTGTGCAGGCAATTCTGCGACCACGCCAGTCACAAATTTGGCTAACAAGCCAAGTTGCGCTATCGCAACCTGACCTATCTTTGAAAATCAGCAACTCCATATCGTCCATCTGCGTCATTGCTATTGTACACAAGAAGGGGACCCCCCCCCTAACCTAGAGAATCGCTTGGGCAAGGACAGACCATGTGATCAGAGTTGCGCCAAGCAAGATCAAACAAACCATCTCCGCCAAACTGCGCATCCACCATCCCATCGTTCAAACTCCCTTCGCTGTTTGCTCGAGATGTACCTGAAATGTTCTCGTTTTGTCAACAAATTTTCTGATTTTGTGATGACTCTTGCTGCATTGATTTCTGTGACAGGACTCACAATTCGCAACACAATCACTTGAAAATAGTTGTGGGCGTACGTGAAAAAACCAGATTAAGGAAATCGAATATAGAATCGTATGGATCTACTTGGTTTTAGGCGGAAGTAAACGGTAAGGAGAAAGACTATGTTGAGGTATCTATTACTCTCCGCAATTTTAGCGATTGGGATTTCGTCATCAGCTGTGGCGCAAAATATGTGCAGCCATCGAGAAGACGTTATTGCACAGCTTGCGGAATCGTATAGTGAGGTGCCGGTAGGTGGTGGCATTGCTACGAATGGTGGGTACTTGGAGCTGTTATCGTCCGAGACGGGCTCCTGGACCGTTATTCTGACGTTCCCAAACGGTTTAAGCTGCGTTGTTGCCACCGGTTCAGACTGGACTGGCATTGACAGAATAGCCTTGGGTCCGGCAGCTTAGCTTATTTTCACCACTGTTGCGGCGGTTGAGCTTGAACACAGCACCGAGATTGGGCCAGGCAAAACTTGCGGAGATCCGTTTCGGTTTTGGGGCGCGGAGTTCGTCTTCTTTGACTAGACGGGGCGAGCCGGCTTCTTTGCTTAAGGAACAGGTTCTTGGACCGCGGTCCCTGCCCGGAGCCCTGCACGGTTTTTTGAGTGGTGAGCAGATTACGAAGGAGATGCTGGGTGGCAGACCGGGGCAAGCCAGCAAACAAACCAAAAAGGAAATACGCAAGAAGCACCGCAAAGTCTATCGCAATGAGGCGGCTGCTAGAATATTTGCTCAGATAACAGCAAGAGCTTCGTTCTACGAACGTTTGGTTGCTTTTTGGGGCAATCATTTCACAGTGTCCGTGCTAAAACCGCGCGTGTTGGGTCTTGCGGGCGCATTTGAACGAGAGGCAATACGCCCTCACGTTACCGGGCGGTTTTACGACCTACTTGTCGCGGTCTATCGCCATCAAGCGATGTTGATTTATCTCGACAACATCATGTCGATAGGGCCGCGGTCGATTTTGGGTCGGCGACGTCGTCGAGGTCTGAACGAGAATCTGGCGCGTGAGGTCTTGGAGCTTCACACATTGGGGGTCGACGGCGGATATTCCCAAGGCGATGTCGTCTCTCTTGCGAAGATTCTTACAGGTTGGACGATTGAGCGGAATGAAAACCACGAACGTTTTGGCAGGTTTAATTTTCGCGAGCGTTGGCACGAACCTGGCCCTAAGCTGTTTTTGGGACGTCGAATAAGCGAGGCAGGTGAGGACGAAGGGAAACGGGCCCTTAGGCTAATAGCCACCCACCCCTCTACCGCTCGACATATTGCTTTCAAGCTTGCGCGGCATTTTGTTGCCGATGATCCACCAAAGCCAGTGGTGGACCGACTGGCAGCGGTGTTTTTGGATACCGGTGGGGATTTGCAGCAGGTTGCAGACACCCTTGTTGATCTGCCGGATGCATGGGAAGTTCCGTTCGCTAAGTTCAAGACCCCGAATGAGTACGTGGTGTCCGTGTTGCGCCTGATTGGCTATGAACCAGGTTACGCAACGGCTGGGGAACTGTTTCAGGCGATAACTCATATGGGCCAGAAACCTTTCGCGGCGCCGTCGCCTGCGGGTTGGCCCGATATCGGCGCGTTTTGGGCGTCGCCGGAAAGTGTCTTGAGGCGAATAGAGTGGGCGAATGTGGTTGCGCAGAAATCTCGAGGAAGCATTGACCCACTGCGCATCGCCGATGAAGGTTTTGGCGAGTTGCTGAGTGGCGCAACGCTTGCTGCGGTAGAAAGAGCGCCCACCGCCGAAGACGGGCTGGCGTTGTTGCTCGCGTCACCTGAGGCTATGCGGAGGTGAGCATGATCAGTCGCCGACAGGCGATTGCTGGGTTGGGAATGATGGCGTCCGGAGGGACGATCCTGATGCCGCGGATGGCTTTCGCGGACCTGGCACCAGAAAAGCGTGCCATCATCGTCATTCTTAGAGGCGGATTGGATGGATTGGCTGCCGTTGCACCAATCGGCGATCGCGATTACCACCGACAGCGGAGGGGCCTAGTCTTGGGTGACGGTGATCGACCAAATTGGTTGATCGGACTAGATGGCTTTTTTGGGCTTCATCCCGCGCTGAAGGCGCTTCATCCGTTGTATGAAGAAGGTGAAATGCTTGCTGTGCAGGCGGTTGCCTCGGCCTACCGGGGACGCTCGCATTTCGCTGCACAAGACGTTTTGGAGAACGGGACCGCAAGCACTCGTGGTGCTGATGACGGATGGTTGAACAGGGTACTGGCGGGCTTTGGCGAGGCTGAACGGCGTTATGGCCTGAGTATCGGTCCGTCAGTACCTTTGATCTTACGTGGCGACGTCCCGGTTGTCACTTGGGCGCTGTCGACACTGCCGGGCCCAAGTCCCGCAATTCTCGACAAGCTGCAGGATTTGTACAGCAGTGATTCACTACTCGCACCAGCTCTTGCCCAAGCAAGAGATGCCGCTGGGACTTTACCAGAGAACAATACGAAACTGCGGTCAGCCCGTGGCCGGCGGAATTCGGCAGAGCAATCGCTCGCCGCAATGGCCAACTTGCTGTTGGCAAGAAATGGTCCGCGAATTGCTGTTCTTGAAACTGGTGGGTGGGATACACACGCAAACCAAGGCACAGAGCGTGGCCGGTTGGCGAGCCAATTGTCCCGGCTAGGAAAAGGACTAGCAAAGCTCCCTGGTCTGCTGGGCCAGGCGTGGCAGGATACGGTCGTCGTTGTGGTTAGTGAATTTGGCCGAACGGTTAAGCTCAATGGCACCGGTGGGACGGACCACGGCACTGGTGGCGCCGCGCTTCTCCTGGGTGGCGCGGTCAATGGTGGCAGGGTAATCGCAAATTGGCCTGGACTTGCCGACCAGTATCTACACGAGGGTCGTGACCTAAAGCCGACGCTCGACGTCAGGCAGATTTTCAAGTCTGTTCTGATTAGCCATTTGGGCGTCGAAACGGCACGGGTTGAAGACCACGTATTTCCTGGCAGTCGGGATAAACTTCCTCTCGAAAATTTATTCCGTGGCTAAGCGCGGGGCCGTTTTGACGTCAATCCCATTACGCGGCCGACCTGAGGTGGCTGCGGCAAAGCACTGTGATTGCGGTGGGTTTCCTCAAGTCTTTCCAATATTTCCGGTCGCATTTCCGAGGCGCGTCGCGTAACCATGTCGACATTCACCGAGATGAGCTCGTTGGCGGACGCTAAGTATCCGTCTTCACCGTGATACATGCAGTGGACGTAGTGAATTCGCTTGGTATCAAATGCAAGAAGCTGAGTCGTAAAACGTATCGGTGCACCTGCGGTCAATTCCCGCTCGTACGTTGCATGAGATTCGAGTGTGAAGGTTGAAACGCTGTTTTCGGTCCTGAAACTCTCTACATAACCCAAATGATCCAAAAACGCGTCGGTCGCTAGGTCGAAGGCCACAATGTAGTAGCCTACGTTGAGGTGACCATTGTAGTCCACCCATTCGGGACGCACGATATCAGTGTAGAGTTCCAATGGCTTGGCCGGATTCATGACGCACCTTCAACAGTAGCAGTCGCAAAGCAAGGTATTAGGTAGGTCAGCGAGTCTAGCCTATCCACGCCGGAGAGTCGCGCCAGTCAGGATGCGGTACACAACGGGTGCACCGATTACCACCAGGAAAATTCGACCGATATGCATCGTGGAAACAAAAGCCGTGTCCACCCCAAGCGCCAGAGCGATTAGTGACATCTCCGCCAAACCGCCAGGGGAGAAGGCGAGCACCAGCGCCGCAAAACCGATATCAAGGAAGAACCAGGCAGCGGCGCTAAATAGCAGTGCAACGAGCAGCATCAGCATTGTTGACCCAGCTGCTAGCACCATGATCCGTAAGGCCCAGCTAGGTCTGAAACCTGAGAACCGGCAACCGATCGCCGATCCGATAACGATTTGTGCTATTGCGACCAGTTCAAATGGCGGGCTGGCGCTGGTCAATCCGGTCGCATGAATAGCCGCAGAAAGCCCCATCGGTCCAAGCAAGTGTCCGGCTCGCAGCCGAAGCAGTCGCCCAACAATGAGGCCGATCAATGCGCATCCCGCTAGAATTCCTCCATCCGATAAGGTGATGCCCTGCCATGTTGAGATTGAACTGGGCGCGCCTGCCGGCAGGTCATAGAACAGCCGAAAACTGATCGGCACGGTGAACACAACGAACAGAATACGGCTGGCATGCACCAGAGCTACCACACGGCCATCCGCTCCGTTCTCATCACCAAGGATGATCATTTCGTTCAGCCCGCCCGGCGTGGAGCAAAAGAAGGCTGTGGTTCGATCCAGTCCACCGATGAGACGAAAATACCAATCGACGACCAGAATCGCGGCGAAGCCAAACGCCGCGAGGAACAATCCTCCCCACATCCAGTCGACAATGCGTTGAACAACGTCGGGAGTGAAAGCGCTGCCCAGCATCACGCCGAGCACGGTAACCATTCCCAGGCGCAGCTTTTGCGGCACCACAATAGGCGCTCCGACCATGGCCAGCACCGTGTTGGAGACCATGGCGCCGATCATCCAGGCAAGCGGAAGTCCAAATTGATAGAACACCCAACCACCTGCGGCCCCAACGCCTAACGTCAGGGTCATCCTGGCGGCGGTTCGGATGGGTGGATTGCTTGAAATCAATCGACAAATCGGCCGAAACGCACTGCAGTTTGGCCCGGCTGCATGCGGCGTGTCGGCATGATCATGACGCAATTGTCGTAAGGCGTCCTGACATTGTCATCACCGTCGGTACCGATCACCGTACCCTTTTTCTCGATTACCTCCAGTCCAATCAATCGCCTGGTAAACCGAAACTCGGGGCTCTTGATTGTGTAGGGGCCCGTGACTTCGATGAACCTTTGCCGTGCGTCGATCGGTTTCAAATGCGCGGCAGCAAAGTCCTGGTTGACGGCACCGTGAAAAACCAGAAAACGCAGCGCGGTCTGAATTGCAACACTGGCGCTCTCTGTGTCCCAATGTTGACCGCATTCGACAAGCAATGCTGTTCTCGGGTCATCGGCGGCCCCAAAATGTTGATAGTCGCGCATTCTTTTGCCAGCCGCGTGGCCAGCGTCTGCAACCACGAACTTGGGAATACCCACCGCTTCAGCCACTGCTCGGCCTCTTTCAGTTGTTCCGCAAAGAACCAGCGGTGGACTGGGCAACTGCATGGAATGAATATCGAGTAGGAAATCGACATCGTCTATCAGGGGCCGCATTTCGCGAGCTCTGGTAAGTTCCATTGAGTGGCGTTCACCATCCAGAACTTCGGTGTCCCAGACACGATTGAGGTCTTCGTCGACAAATCTCGATGCCGTCGGATTGTCCGCATCAAAACGGTCGTAGGCGGCAACGTTGGCAAAGCTCAGCGTGAGTTTGCCTTTGGCGGGGCGGACATTTTGCTCGAACAAGAACCGGAGTGCATGGGCGCCGCACACTTCATTGCCGTGGGTCAGCGCGTTGATCGCAACGTGCGGGCCGGGAACCCCACTGTCAAAAGTCGTGACGTATGGGATGCCTGTATTTCCGTCGCGGTAGGCGGAGATATCCACAGGCAACAGTTCGACCGGGATCTTGGGGTCACCGGGGAGGACCATATCTCACGCACCTCGGATCATGTCATGCCGCCTTGACGCCTATTCGATACGCGAGATTCAGTCAAGCAAAGCACAAATTTTTAGCCGATCACCGTTTCGCATCAACGCACTGAAGAGGTCCGTCCTCATTTTAGTATACGATCTGTCTTCCCCTCCACGGACCCCGGGTTGGGGGCGCTGGCAATAGACCGTTCAACACCGGTTTGCCGCATCCCGACCCCCCTCTCCAGTCCACTATCTCCTCCTATGCAGACTCGAAAAAATAGCCTATGGAAAATCTGACCCAGAAACCGTTGGTCGTGTAATCATGGTGTTCGGTGGGTTACGTCCGTCAGCAGCGATATCAACTTTATGGCCCATTAAATACGGTCTTTGGAAAGGCAAAGGGTTGACCGAATTCGGCCATCAACGAAGTGCGTCTCAGTCTGAGCCCTTGGTCGGCAATGGTCTCCTGGACAAACTGTTCCAACGTTCCAGTGTGTCCGAAACGCGCGTGAACCAGTTGGAGCATTTCGACTTGGCTGAGAACCGAAAGTGCACAGTCCGAGACAGGAAACATGGAGAGTCTAATCGGCTGGGCATCTGGCGCAAAGCAGCCGCGACGCGATACATAGGAACTCGCTCCGGTCATTGAGACACCGTGCTCGCTCTCAAACCTGGCTGCTTCGAGCCAGGCAAAATCGTAGTTCAAGCCCAAAGCTTCGGTTTCGTGCAACCTGGCAAGCGCCGATTGGTTTAGCCAAGTCACGAACATCTTCGCGCGAGCCCCGGGACAATATTGCAATGTCGCCGGTACCGACCCATAAGCAGCCAGGTGCGCGGAATAGACCGGCACCAAATCATGCAACGTCACACGCAGGGCCGGAATAGCGACATCGAAAGGCTGAGCCCCGTATTTGTTGGTCAGGCGTTCAGGTGACGCATTCGAACCCGCCGCAATAACCGGCGTCAAAGGCGCCGCCAGCAAAGCCTGATTCACTCCGTTCGCCGCCATCATCGCTCGGATGGATTTCTTCTCTTTGCCGTCGAAAACCACGCCCTCAAGAGCGTGTTCGGAATGGAAGGCCTCTAGCGGGAAGACAGCTCCGTTGAGAAACAAAAAGGAGTGTTCCAACAACGTGAACGGATATCTTTTGGCGTGGGCAACCGCGGCTTCAAGACGCAAGACGCTGGCTCCGTTCATTGGGTTTTTAAACTAGGTCCTGACAGCTATCGCTGTTGGGTTGGGAGATCAATACACGACGTTGCTCCGCGAAAAAAGAAAGGGCGACCCGCAGGTCGCCCTTTCGCGTGTTCGGAAGTTTGCCTAGGGATCAGGCTACTTTCCTCGGGCCGAAGCGACCATAAACAACGATCGCCGGCTGTTTCTTTGCGGGCGCCTTGGGTGTCCGCTTGGCAGCCTTTGTCGTTGGTTTCTTGGCGACAGTCTTCTTAGCCGCGGTCTTTTTGGCAGCCGGCTTCTTGGCGGCGGCCTTTTTCACTGCGGGCTTTTTGGCGACGGTCTTCTTAGCCGCGGTCTTTTTGGCAGCCGGCTTCTTGGCGGCGGCCTTTTTCA
>CAYFNG010000018.1:0-25561 GCA_964344385.1 uncultured Sneathiellales bacterium | reverse complement strand
TTTTGGCAGCCGGCTTCTTGGCGGCGGCCTTTTTCACTGCGGGCTTTTTGGCGACAGTCTTCTTAGCCGCGGTCTTTTTGGCAGCCGGCTTCTTGGCGGCGGCCTTTTTCACTGCGGGCTTTTTGGCGACAGTCTTCTTAGCCGCGGTCTTTTTGGCAGCCGGCTTCTTGGCGGCGGCCTTTTTCACTGCGGGCTTTTTGGCGACGGTCTTCTTAGCCGCGGTCTTTTTGGCAGCCGGCTTCTTGGCGGCAGTCTTTTTCACTGCGGGCTTTTTGGCGACGGTCTTCTTTGCGGCCGGTTTCTTGGCGACCGTCTTTTTGGCAGCCGGCTTCTTGGTCGTCGTTGTCTTCTTCGCCGCCGGCTTCTTCACCGTCGTCTTTTTCGCGGCCGTTTTGCGCGAGGTCGCGGTCGAGGTGCGGCGGGTGGTCGAAGATTTCGACGTGGTCGTTTTCTTCGCCGCCGGCTTGCTCTTCGCTTTGGTCGTTGCAGCCATGGTTCTTTCCCCTAGGGTTTGCAAATTTCGAACGGCAAGCGCTTGCCGTCGGACACCTCGTGTAAGCGCAGTTGGTTACGAAATGGTTACCAAATAGATTTCGTCAAGAATCAACTTGGGGCGTGACTAATTTATCGGTCAGCAAAACCGGGTTTTGTTTTCCGAGTTGACCGAACCATGGAATGGATTCGCTCGCATGAACTTGTTGCCTTCATGCGAAGTCGCAAATTCGACTTTCGACCCTGTGAGGCCGGGAGCAAGATCGGGGCTTGCCCTTGAGCGGGTGAGGCGCTACCAAACGGGAACCCACGCCAACCAAGTTCACCGGGAGGACTGCGCCAATGCCCGACTATCGCTCCAAGACCACCACCCACGGCCGAAACATGGCCGGCGCGCGGGCGCTCTGGCGTGCCACCGGTATTAAGGAGGAGGATTTTGGCAAGCCCATCATCGCGGTGGCCAATTCCTTCACCCAGTTCGTGCCGGGCCATGTCCACCTCAAGGATCTTGGACAGATGGTCGCCGGAGAGATCGAGCAGGTAGGCGGAATTGCTAAGGAATTCAATACTATAGCCGTTGATGACGGGATCGCCATGGGACATGATGGCATGCTCTACAGTCTGCCGTCGCGGGAGCTGATCGCGGATTCCGTCGAATACATGGTCAACGCCCATTGCGCCGACGCTCTGGTCTGCATTTCCAATTGCGACAAGATCACACCGGGCATGCTGATGGCGGCGTTGCGCCTGGACATCCCGACCGTTTTCGTTTCCGGTGGACCGATGGAAGCCGGCAAGGCGGTGGTCGGGGGGGAAAGCCGGGCGTTCGATTTGATCGACGCCATGGTGGTTGCGGCCGACCAATCCGTCAGTGATGAGGATACGCTGATCGTTGAACGTTCGGCCTGTCCGACATGCGGTTCCTGCTCTGGCATGTTCACGGCAAACTCCATGAACTGCCTCACCGAGGCCCTTGGTCTGGCGTTGCCAGGTAATGGTACTTTGGTGGCAACCCATGCCGACCGCGAGCAACTGTTTCGCGCCGCCGGTCGCCTGATCGTCGACATCACGCGTCGTTTCTACGAAGGCGGTGAAAGCCAGCTCTCTTCGCGCGGGATCGCATCCTATCAAGCGTTTGAGAACGCCATGTGCTTGGACATCGCCATGGGTGGTTCCACCAACACCGTGTTGCATCTGTTGGCGGCGGCCCAGGAGGCGGAGGTCGATTTCACCATGGCCGACATGGACCGTCTCAGCCGCAGGGTACCGCATCTTTGCAAGGTCGCGCCGTCGACGGCGACCTACCACATTGAAGACGTGCACCGCGCTGGCGGGATCATGGCGATCCTTGGTGAACTGGATCGCGGTGGCCTGATAAATCGCGACGTGGCAACCGTGCACACCCCAACCCTTGGTGACGCGATCGACGATTTCGACGTTCAAAGCACGTCGAGCGACGAAGTCAAACAGGTTTACATGGCCGCCCCCGGAAATGTGCCGTCGACGACCGCGTTCAGTCAGAGCAAGCGCTATCCCAGCCTCGACCAAGACCGGAAATCCGGCTGCATTCGGGATATCGAACATGCCTACAGCCAGGACGGCGGATTGGCCGTGATGTTCGGCAACCTGGCTGAGGATGGCTGCATCGTTAAGACCGCCGGCGTCGATGCCAGTATCCTGAAATTCTCCGGCCCGACCCGAATCTGCGAAAGCCAGGAGGAGGCGGTCGAGTCCATTCTGGGTGGCCGCATCCAAGCCGGCGATGTCATTGTCGTCCGTTACGAGGGACCCCGCGGCGGCCCCGGCATGCAGGAAATGCTGTATCCGACCAGCTATCTCAAATCGGTGGGGCTCGGGAAGGCCTGCGCGTTGATCACCGACGGCCGCTTTTCCGGCGGCACGTCGGGCCTGTCGATCGGTCACGTCTCGCCGGAAGCGGCGGAGGGCGGCACAATCGGTCTGGTCCAGGAAGGGGATATCATCGAGATCGATATTCCCGAGCGCACGATTCACCTGGCTGTTTCCGAAGAAGAACTTAGCCGTCGGCGAACTGTCGAGGAAGCTCGCAACACTGCGGCCTGGACACCGCATAGTTCGCGCCCGCGCAAGGTGACAGCTGCACTGCGGGCCTATGCCGCGCTGACCACGAGCGCGGCCAAGGGGGCGGTGCGCAAAGTGGACGGCTGATAATAAGGAGAACTCGCAACCGTTCTTTGGGAATGCGGGGAAGGGCTCCGCGCCGGGCGAACTTCAAGATTTGCGGCAACTTAGGCACGCTCAGGAATCTGTCGCGGTCTCAATGGGAAAGATCGGCGTACCGTTAGCGGATGGGCGGCGCATCACCGGCTGCGCCGATCACACTTTCTCAGCATTGTCATGTCGGCAAACGGATGTCGGGTCGATTAGTCGGTACCGCGGTCGCGGTGTTTGGCAAAGCGTGGCAACTGGTCGTCGATAGGAAGCCAGGACAGCGCACTGTCGGTCCAAATGTGATAGCTCGGCCTTATCGATTGTGGATTGTCCAGGGTCGGCAACAGCACTTCCCAGAATTCTGGTTGGTCGACCGGCTCGAAAAACAGTGAAGTGCCGCAGTTGCCGCAGAAATGGCGGATCCCACGCTCGGACGAAGGAAAGGTTCGGGTTTCACCCTTGGTGACCCGGAACTGGTCCCGGGTAACCTTGGTCGCCGCGAACACCGGTCCACCGGTGGCTTTCTGGCAAAGCCGGCAATGGCACAGGCCAGCAGCCGCCGGTTCCCCATCAAATCGGTAGCGGATGGCGCCGCACAGGCAGCCGCCGGTCTGAGATTCGGTATCTGCGCTCATGTTCTTCCCTCGCGGCGGCGCTTTTCATGCCGTCAGTTTGCACCAGACCGGCGTGTGGTCGGACGGCCGCTCCTTGGCGCGTGGGCCCTTGTCGATCCCGGTTTCCTGAAGCTGATCGGCGGCGTGTGGGCTGAGTAGCAAATGGTCAATGCGCAAGCCGTGATCCTTGGACCAGGCGCCACCCTGATAGTCCCAGTAGGAATATTCGATCGCCGCCGGGTTCTGAGCCCGGAAGGCCTCGGTATATCCCAAATTCAATACGGCGCGGAACCGCTGGCGGCTTTCCGGCCGGCACAGCGCGTCGCCGGCGAACCCCGCCGGATCCCAGCAATCCTCGTCGCGTGGGCAGACATTGTAATCCCCTCCCAACACCACGCTCTCTTCCAGCGCCAATAGCGCTCGGCCATGGCTGACCAGCCGATCCATCCATTCCAGCTTGTAGGTGAATTTCTCGCCGTCCACCGGATTGCCGTTCGGCAGGTAAATCGATGCCACCCGCACGGTCCCAACCACGGCTTCGATATACCTGGCCTGCTCGTCCGACGGGTCACCCGGCAAGCCTCGCCTGATATCCTCAATCGGTTGCTTCGCCAAAATAGCGACACCATTGTAGGTCTTCTGACCATGGACCGCGACGTTGTAGCCGAGATCCTCGATCTCCATCGCCGGAAAGGCTTCGTCGACGGTCTTGAGTTCCTGCAACAAGACGACGTCCGGTCCGTCCTCGGCCAAATAGTCGAGCACACGCGGCAGCCTCGCCTTGATGGAATTGACGTTCCAGGTCGCGATCTTCATGGGGCCGCAAGCCTAGCAGAAGCAGTTGGCAACCGGAATGCGAAAGAGGGTGGGTTTCGCTTCAGATCGCGAAAGATTGGCCGCAGCCGCACGATGAAGTGGCGTTGGGGTTGCGGACCTGGAACGAGGCGCCGATCAGATCCTCGACATAGTCCACCTCGGACCCCATCAGGAACGGCAGCGAAACCTGGTCGACCAGCATTTCAACGCCGTCTCGCTCGACCACCATGTCGTCGTCCTGGGGATTTTCTTCCAGCCCGAAGCTGTACTGGAACCCGGAACAGCCGCCGCCCAGAACCGATACTCTGAGTTTCAGGTTAGGGTTTCCCTCGGCGGCGATAATCTCTGCCACCCGTTTGGCGGCACTGGCGGTCAGAACCACTTGGTCAGTGGCAGCATTTTCCATGTCTTCAACTCGTCAAAAGCCCCGAATTCAGGCTATTCCAGTACATCCGTGTTGAATGTAGGCGCTCGCCGGCTTTTGTCAATTTTCCGGGAAACTGCCGTTGATTGTCGAACTTACCGCGAGTAGTGTCCGGCCATGGCGCAAGACAAAGTGCTCGCCCCGGTCCGCACCGACCACGCGAACAGCAGGGGGCGTCTTCATCCGGAACCAGAAAGCGGCACCCGCACGGCTTTTCAACGTGATCGCGACCGGATCATTCATTCCGGCGCATTCCGGCGCCTCAAACACAAAACCCAGGTGTTCGTTTACCACGAGGGCGACTACTACCGTACCCGTCTGACCCACTCCATCGAAGTCGCGCAGATCGCCCGGTCGGTCAGCCGCGCGCTGGGATTGGATGAGGATCTGGCCGAAGCATTGGCCTTGGCCCACGATCTGGGCCACACTCCGTTCGGCCACGCCGGCGAGGAGGTGCTGAACCGGAAAATGGCCGGGCAGGGCGGTTTCGACCACAACGCACAAACCCTGCGGGTCCTGACCAAGTTGGAGGCCCGCTACGCCGAATTTGACGGCTTGAACCTGACCTGGGAATGCTTGGAAGGGGTGGTCAAGCACAATGGCCCATTGGCAGGGGGCGATGTGCCATCGGCGATTGCTGAGTATTGCGGGCAACAGGATCTGGAACTGTCGAGCTGGCCCGGTGCCGAGGCACAGGTCGCGGCAATGGCCGATGACATCGCCTACAACAACCACGATATCGACGACGGGTTGCGCGCGGGCCTGTTTCGCATCGAGGACTTGCTGGACGTGCCTTTGGTCGGGCCGATCATTAACGAGATCACCGCCACCTATCCTGACTTAGCCCGTTCACGATTGATCCACGAGACGGTCCGGCGGATGATTGGCGCCATGGTTGAGGACTTGCTTGCCGAGTCCGTCAGGCGTTTCCAATCCGACCGCCCGGGTAATGTCGAAGACGTGCGTTGGTTGGGCCGGCCGTTGGTCACCTTTTCCCAGACCATGCAGCAACACGACAAGGCATTGAAAGACTTCTTGCGCCAGCATATGTACCGCCATTACAAGGTCAATCGGATGACCAGCAAAGCACGGCGGGTCGTGGCGGAACTGTTCGACCTCTATGTCGCAGAGCCCGAGTGCCTGCCCGGCGAATGGCAGGCACAGATCAAGCAGGCGGGGCAGGATCAGACAGGCCGCGTGGTGACCGATTTCATCGCCGGCATGACAGACCGCTACGCGTTAGAGCAGCATAGCCGGCTGTTCGATATTTCGAGTCAGGTTTGATGAACCATTTCAAGTATTTCAAGGACAAGGTGTCGGCCGCCGTTCATACCTTGGGTGATCAGGGAACGCTCCCGCCGGGCCTCGACACCGATGCCTGCGTCGTCGAGCCCCCTCGGGACCCCAGCCATGGCGATCTGGCGACCAACGCTGCCATGGTGCTGGCCAAACAGGCGCGGATGAAACCGCGCGACATCGCCGAACTGCTGGCGTCCGAACTGGCCAAGGAGCCGGGCGTGTCCGGCACGGAAGTCGCCGGACCTGGGTTCCTGAACCTGCGCCTCGAGCACGGGTTCTGGCATGATCGCCTACGCGACCTGCTGGCCGCCGGAGCCGCGTATGGCGATTCCGATATCGGCGGCAGTGAAGCGGTCAATGTCGAATATGTCTCGGCCAACCCGACCGGACCCCTGCATGTCGGCCATTGCCGCGGCGCCGTTTACGGCGACGCCCTGGCATCGCTGCTGGAAAAAGCCGGCTACCAAGTCACCCGCGAATATTATGTCAACGACGCCGGCGCCCAGGTCGACGTCTTGGCCCGTTCCGCCCATCTGAGGTATCGCGAAGCCCTGGGCGAGGAAATCGGAGCGATCCCGGACGGGCTTTACCCCGGCGATTATCTCAAGCCGGTTGGGGCTGCCCTTGCCGACCGCGACGGTGACAAGTGGCGCGATGCCGAGGAGGCGGAATGGCTGGAACCGGTTCGCCAGTTCACCATTGATGCCATGCTGGACCTGATCCGCGAGGACCTGGCGGCGCTGGGGATCGTCCATGAAGTGTTCTTTTCCGAACGCAGCCTGCAGTCGACCGGGCGAATCCAGGAAACCGTCGGTTCGCTGGAAAACCAGGGCCTGATTTATGTCGGCGTTCTGGAACCACCAAAGGGCCGCAAGCCCGAGGACTGGGAGCCGCGTCCCCAGACCCTGTTCCGTTCGACCCAGTTTGGCGACGATGTCGACCGGCCCTTGAAGAAGTCGGATGGTAGCTGGACTTATTTCGCTCCCGACATCGCCTATCACTACGACAAGTTCCAACGCGGCTTTCGCCAGATGATCCTGGTCCTGGGTGCCGATCACTCAGGCTATATCAAGCGCATGAAGGCGGCGGTTGCAGCGGTGTCGGAAGGGCAGGGCGATCTCGATATCAAGATTTGCCAACTGGTCAACCTGCTGGACCGGGGTGAGCCGGTCAAAATGTCGAAGCGGGCCGGCAGCTTTGTCACCGTTCGCGATGTCGTCGACCAGGTCGGCAAGGACGTGGTCCGGTTCATCATGCTGACCCGGAAAAATGATGCACCACTGGATTTCGACTTTGCCAAGGTGACCGAGCAGTCGAAGGACAATCCGGTTTTCTACGTCCAATACGCCCACGCCCGGGCCCATTCGGTCCTGCGCAATGCGCGCGCCGACTATCCGAACTGGTCGATTGGAGATGCCGAGTTGGCGAATGCCGATCTTGGCGGCCTGTCTGACGACGATGAACTGGCACTGATCAAGATCATGGCGGGCTGGCCGCGGGCGGTCGAAAGTGCAGCTTTGGCCCATGAGCCGCATCGGATTGCGTTTTTCATGGCGGATGTCGCGGCCGCGTTTCATGGCCTGTGGACAAAAGGCAAGGAAGCGCCACAATTGCGGTTTATCATCCCGGACCAGCCGGAGCTGACCGCGGCCCGATTGGCCATGGTTCGCGCGGTCGCCATCGTCATTGGTTCTGGATTGGCGATTATGGGTGTTGAACCGGTAACGGAGATGTAGCAATGGCCGGCGGAGAAGATCCGGCTGAGTTCGAGCCGGAATTTGACGACAAGGGCCCCAAGCGCCGTGGCCTGGTTTGGTTCCTGTTCGCCCTGGTGGTGCTCGGGGTGTTCGTCGTTTTCGGCCAATATGCCTACCAGCAGGGTGTGAAACAGCAGATCCCCAAGGCGCCACCTTTGCTCCGGGCCGAAACCGAACCCTTCAAGGTGGCGCCCAAGGAACCGGGCGGCATGGAAGTCCCCAATCTCGGGCGCTCGGTTTACAACCGCCTCGACAAGCAGGACGAACCGCCACAGGTTGAGAAGCTGCTGCCACCGCCGGAAATGCCGAAACCCGATCCCAAGGCGCCGCCTCCACCGCCACCGTCGCCGGCGGTCACCACCGAGGAGACGAGCCCCGGTACGACCACCGTCGCCGTGATCAAGCCGGCCGAGGAGGGGCCCGCCACTCCGCCACCGGCCAGCGACATTCCGCCGGTGCCGCCCAAGCCGACGCCCGAAGTGGTGACGCCGGCGCCGACGGCTCCGACAAAGGCGGCGAAGGCCACGGCCCCGGCCGAAACACCGAAATCTGCGGCACAGGCGGAACCCAAGCCCGCAACGTCGGCGCCAAAACCCAAAACCGCGGCGAAACCGGCCGCCTCCGCGCCGAAGCCGGCCAAATCCGCCGTGCCGACGATTTCGGCCAGTGCCTATCTCTTGCAACTCGGCTCCTATCGGACGGCGAGTGCCGCAGAGACCGGCTGGAAGCAGATCAGAGGCAAGCACCCCAAGGTCCTCTCCGGCCTGATCCATCAGGTTACGGCGGCGAAGGTGAAGGACAAGGGCGTCTTCCATCGCCTGAAGGTTGGACCGTTTCCCGACCGTGCAGCGGCGTCTTCGGCATGTGCGGCCCTGAAAGCCCGCAAACAGGGTTGCTTCATTGTCTCGCCCGGACGGTGAATTTGGCGCCTGTATCCTGGGCTGTGCCGGCGAGAGTCTGACTGATGACGAGCGGCGGTTTTTTGCCACTGTTCAACCAGTGGGGTTCATCCTATTCGCCCGCAACTGCGTCACGCCCGTCCAAGTTCGCACCCTGGTAGGCGACTTGCGCGACAGTGTTGAATGTCCAGATGCACCGGTTCTGATCGATCAGGAAGGTGGGCGAGTCGCACGCCTGCAGCCACCCCATTGGCCGGCATTCCCCGCTGCGGCTGTATTTGGTTCCGCCTACCGACAGGATCCCGACGCCGCGGTTGAGGCGGCGAACTTGAACGGTCGGTTGTTGGCCTGGGAACTGACCAATTTAGGAGTTGATGTCGACTGCGTGCCGATGGTGGACGTGCGTGCCGACAACGCCGATCCGATCGTGATCGGTGATCGCGCCTTCAGCGACCAGCCTGAAGCGGTCGCGGTATTGGGCCGAGCCCTGGCGGACGGGCTGTTGGCCGGCGGGGTATTGCCGGTCATCAAGCACCTGCCGGGGCATGGGCGGGCGGTCGTCGACAGTCACTACGAGTTGCCCGTGGTCACCGCCAACCGCGAAACCCTTCGCCGGACCGATTTCCTGCCGTTTCGTGCCCTCAGCCATCTGCCTATTGCGATGACCGGTCATATTGTTCTTGCCGATTACGATCCTGAGCAGCCGGCAACCACGTCACCTACAGTGATCCGCGAGGTTATTCGCGGTGAGTTTGGGTTTGACGGCCTCTTAATAACCGACGACGTGTCAATGGGCGCCTTGAGCGGCAGCGTCGCCGAACGGACGGAGGCGGCGTTGGCGGCGGGTTGCGACGTCGCCTTGCATTGCAACGGCAATCTGGAGGAGATGCATCAGGTTTCCGAGGCTGCGGGGCGGTTGACACCGAAGGGGCGGGACCGCTTTGCCGCCATCGACGAATTCCGGCAAGTCCCGCCGGCATTGGACAAGGACGCTGCCCAGGCCAGACGGGACGCCATTATAGCGGGCGGTTCAGCGGGATGAGCGACGCAATGGACTGGCTCTATGTCGGGTCGACTTGGGTTCTTCCGGTCGTGATTGCCATTACCTTCCACGAAGCGGCCCACGGGTTTGTCGCCTGGCGCCTGGGTGACGACACGGCCAAGAACCGGGGCCGGGTCTCGTTCAACCCGTTGCGCCACATTGACCCCTTTGGCACGGTGATCCTGCCGGCGATGCTGTTCCTCTTTCGCGCACCCTTCCTGTTCGGCTATGCCAAGCCGGTGCCGGTCAATTTTCACAATCTGAACCACCCGAAGCGGGACATGATTTGGGTTGCCGCTGCCGGACCGGCGATCAACCTGATCCTGGCGCAGATTTGTGCGGTAGCTCTGTACCAGCTTGTGTTCCTGGACTTTCCCTTTGTGCCCTGGATCGTCGAAAACCTGAAGAACGCCATTGTCATCAACCTGATTTTGGCGATCTTTAACCTGATACCTTTGCCGCCGCTGGACGGCGGTCGGATCGCGGTCGGGCTGCTGCCGATGCGGCTTGCGTTGCCATTGGCCCGGCTGGAGCGATTTGGCATGTTGATTCTGATCGCGTTGTTGTTCATCGTGCCGCTGCTCGGCGCCCAGTTCGGCCTCGCGGTCAATCCGTTGCGATGGGTGATTGGGCCGCCGTTGGAGTTCTTGTACGATGTCATCATGACGGTGGCAGGCTTTCGCCCGGAGGCTTTGTGAACGAAACACCCGAATTTCAGGAGGACCAGCCGGTTCGGCCGACCGACGGCGAGGAAGCACCGTTGCTGGTCGACCTCGAGGGCTATGAAGGGCCGCTGGACGTCCTGCTGCTGTTGGCCCGTCAGCAGAAGGTCGATCTGACACGGATCTCGATCCTCGACCTGACCGAACAGTACTTGGCCTTTATCGCCGAAGCCCGCCGGCTGCGGCTTGAACTCGCCGCCGACTATCTGGTCATGGCCGCATGGCTCGCCTATCTCAAGTCGCGGTTGCTGCTGCCCGATGTCGAGCCTGACGACGACGAACCAACCGGTGCGGAGCTGGCTTCACGGCTGGCCTACCAGCTGCAGCGGCTGGAGGCGATGCGGGGCGCTGCCCAACGGCTCCTGGCCCGGGACCGGCTGGGCCAACAGATCTTTGCCCGCGGTGAACCGGAAGGGGTGACGGTCCTCAATCGGCCGGTTTACGACCTCTCACTGTTCGAGCTTCTCCAGGCCTATGCCGATCACCAGGTCCGCCGGGCAGCGGTCCAACCGCTTCAGATCGGCCGCCTGGACCTGGTCTCGATCGAGGAGGCGGTGCGGCGCATCTCGGCGATCCTGGGGGAGATCCCGGACTGGTCCGCGTTGGACAGCCTGTTGCCGCCCAGCCTGGTGGACGACCATACGAGGCGAACCGTGCAGGCTTCGACCTTTGCCGCCACCCTGGAACTGGCCCGACAGGGTAAGCTGGAGCTGCGCCAGGGCCGCGCCTTCGATACCATCTACCTGAAATCCACCAGAAACTGAGGCACCGGAATGACGACGGACCCGCAGCATTTGCGCATGGTGGAGGCCCTGTTGTTTGCGGCCTCGGAGCCCCTGGATGAGGAAAGCCTGGCTGCGCGCCTGCCCGAGGGTGCGGATATCACCGGCCTTTTGGCGGCACTGGCTGAGTTCTATGACAATCGCGGCGTCAACCTGGTGCGGGTCGCCGGCCGCTGGGCGCTGCGCACGGCACCCGATCTCCAATCGCTGCTGAGCCACGAGCGCGAGGTCCAGCGCAGGCTCTCCAAGGCCGCTGTCGAAACCCTGGCGATCATCGCCTACCACCAGCCGGTGACCCGGGCCGAGATCGAAGAGATCCGCGGCGTCGGTCTGAGCAAGGGCACGTTGGACCTGCTGATGGAAATCGGCTGGGTCCACCCCAAGGGTCGCCGTCGGACGCCGGGCCGGCCAGTCACCTATCGCACCACCGATGCGTTCCTCGAGCATTTCAACCTCGAGGAAATCGGCGACCTGCCGGGTGTCGAGGAGTTGAAGGCCACCGGCATGCTGGATCGTCGACCACCCAGTTGGCTGTTTGAAGCGGGCGAGGCGAATTCCGAGGAAGAGGCAGACGACGTCGCAACAGAAACCGAGGCAGAAGCCGAAGCTGGCAGTCAAAGCGCCTGACCCGCTGGATCCGCCCGCAGCTGGCATCGCGCGAACCATTGACTCGCGTGGTGCTTTTTTTTACCATTAATAGAACAGCTGTTTCATTATAGAGCGACTTTCAATCGAGGACGATCGAGGCGAACATGCTCAAGACACGCTCTGGTCTGTCGGTTCGGGAACATTATGGCCCGGCGGATGTCGTGGTCGCGGACGAACGGCCCGGCGAATTCCCCTTCACGCGCGGCCGGCTGGCGCGGCCGGGAACGGGCAGCCGCTGGATTCATCGCGAATTGTCGGGTGAGGGGACGCCGGCACAGTCCAACGCCCAGCTCCGCTATCTTTTGGACCATGGGCAGTCCGGTCTCGACGTGATCGGTGACGGCCCGACCCAGTCGATGCTGGATCCCGACCATCCGCTGTGCCGCCACACGGTCGGCACCCAGGGGGTTTCGTTGTGCCGGGCCGACGATTATGCGGTGCTCTACCAGGACCTGCCGCTCGACAGGGTATCGATATCCAGTTCGGTCCCGCCGGCCTTCGCGCTCTCCGGCCTGATCTTCGCAGCCGGCAAGTCCGGTGTCCCGCTGGATAAGCTCCGGGGTTCGGTGCTGCAGCCGCCGCTCTATGCCAATGACGCCGCCTACGACTGTTTTCTGCCGGTCGGACTCATGAGCCGGCTTTCGGTCGATTGCATGACCTATGCCGCCAGCCTCATGCCCCGGTTCCACGCCTATGTCGAGGACACTTACTTTTTTGCCGAAAACGGCCTCGACGCGGTGGAGGAACTGGCACTCGGTTTCGTCCAGATCCGGCACCTGGTCTCTCAGACCGTCGCCCGCGGCGTTGAAATAGACAGTTTCGCGCCGCGCATCGCGCTTCTGGTCAACTGCTCGATGGATTTCTTCGAGGAGATCGCCAAGATCCGTGCCGCACGGCGAATCTTCGCCCAGATGATGCGCGACGAATTCGGAGCCCGGGACCCGCGCTCGCTGTCCCTCAACATCACCAGCCACACCTCCGGTCTGACCCTGACCGCCGAGCAGCCGATCAACAACGTGGTGCGCGGCACCGTGCAGGGCCTGGCCCTGGCCCTGGCCGGGATTCAGGCGATGGAGATCTCAGCCTTCGATGAGGGCTTCCGGACCCCTAGTCCGGAAGCGCACCTGGTCGGCCTGCGGACCCAGCAGATCCTGGAAAAGGAGACCGGGATCACCCAGTTTGTTGACCCGCTGGGCGGTTCCTACCTGGTCGAGCATCTGACCGATGCCCTGCAGGAGGAGGTCGAACGGAAGATCGCCGAGATCACCGCCGCCGGCGACCCGGTGGAATTGGCTGAAAAGGGCTATTTCCGCGAGATCTTCACGAACGCGTCCGTCCGCTATCAGCGCCAGATCGATGGTGGCGAATTGGAGATCGTCGGCAAGACCTGCCACCGGGTTCCGGACGAAGACGACCGCCTGCTGAAGGATATCGCCGAGCGCAAGATCGAACCGGCCCAGGACCGTATCGACGAGATCGGTCGTTTCCGTCACGAACGGTCCAACGACCGGGTCAGGTCCGCCCTCAAGTCCTTGCTGTCCGACACCGGCGATCCCGGACGCAACCTGATGCCGGCGATCATCGACGCCGGCGCAGCGGGTGCCACCATGGGCGAAGTTGCCGGGGTCATGCGGCTGGCCAGCGACCGGCCTTATGACCCGCTGGGCTATCTTTCATCGCCGATTTGATCGGAGCTTGGGGAACAGAACGATGGAACCGATCCGCATCCTCATCGGCATGTTCGGCGTCGACCAACACGAGGTCGGGGCGCTGGCGGTCAGCGCCGCGCTTCGCGACGCCGGGCTGGAAGTCATCTATGTCGGGCGCTACCAGACGCCCGAGATGATCTACCACGCCGCCCTGGCCGAAGATGTCGACCTGATCGGCATCAGCTGCCATTCCTGGGAGTACACCCGGTTCGCGCCCGAGCTGATGGCGCTTCTCGAGGAGAAAGGGCTAACGACGCCCGTGGTACTGGGTGGCTCGGTAATCACCGCGACCGATGCCGAGAACCTGAAGGAGTTGGGCGTCGCCGGCGTCTTTGGCCCGTCCACCCCCACCCAGACCATCGCACAGGATCTGGCGGCCGTCGTTGCCGCCCGCCGACAGGACACCGAAACCAATCAATGAAGGGGCTGACCATGTCCTATGAAACCCTGACCTATGAGGTCAAAGACCATGTCGCGGTCCTCACCTACAACCGACCGGACCAGAACAACGCCATCAACCGGGTGATGAACGCTGAATTGCAGCAGGTCTGGCCGCGCTTTCGCGACGACAAGGACGCGTTCGTGATGGTGATCGCCGGGGCGGGACAGAATTTCTGCGCCGGCTGGGACCTGTCGGACGCAGCCGATTGGCAGGTCCAGGACTGGGACGAGTTCCGCGAATATGTTTACAACTCACCAGGCGAATGCGGTTACACCCGGCGGATGGACATCAACAAGCCGGTGATCGCGGCGGTGCAGGGCTATGCGGTGGCGGCCGGCCTCGAGACCACCATGCTGGCCGACATCCGGATCGCCGAGGAGGGGGCGGTGTTCGGCGCCCTGGAGCGGCGCTGGAACATCGTCGGCGGCGACGGGTTGACCGTGCGCCTGCCGCTGATCGTTGGCTACGCCAAGGCCATGGAGCTGATTATCACCGGTCGCGAGGTCCATGCCCAGGAAGCACTGCAGATCGGCCTGGTCAACGAAGTCGTACCCGCCGGCCAGAGCCTTGACCGGGCGGTCGCCTTGGCCAGGGAAATCGCTGCCTTGCCTCAGGGCGGCATCCGCACCGACAAGGAAACCGTCAACCGCAATGTCGGGCGCAGCTTCGAGGAACGGTTCCGCAACGAGGTGGAGGCGACCATCGCCATGCGCATGCGCAAGGACACACAAGACATCGGGGCCCGGGCCTTCAAGGAAAAGAAGAAGCCGGTCTGGCCAAATCACGGCTTATGAAGGCGCGGTCCATCGGCGTGACACCGAGAAACACCCCCAAGGGGCGGCCACCCAAGGCAACCGCCCGCGACCTCAAGGCGCTGGCCCTCGACCTCGCGGTCGCGGGCTTTGCCCGGCACGGCTACCGCGGCATGTCGTTGCGGATGATCAGCGACGAACTGCGCGTCTCGGTCTCTTCGGTGGCCTATCACTTCAAGTCCAAGGCCAATCTCTACAGCCTGGTTCTGTCGCGGATCGCGCGTGACCTGGATGGCCTGGCAGACCGGATCGCGCAGGGACCGGCCGACGCCGGATCCATCATTGACGCGATCCAGCAATGGACCCGAAACCACGCCAGCTACACGCAAATCGTCATGCGGGACATGCTGGAGAACGCCGACCGGGCGCAATACGTCCAGCATTGGTACCTCAAGGACAGTGTCGATCGGCTGGTCGCTTTATTGGCCGCCTCCGACCCCGATCGCGACGATCCCGCCATTCGTCTTGCCACGCTCTTGGGGGCGATTACCTACACCGAAATCGCCATGCCGACGATTGTGGCGCAAATCGACGGTATCGGTGCGGCCGAGGCCCGGCGCCGGATTGGACAGGTTCTGGAAAGGTTGTAGGAACCCGGCTGTCATCCCTTAATCGGAGCCAAGCCCTTTTATTTCTGCAAAAAATCACAACATTACGAGTCACTCGCGGCGACAAGGCTGCGCGTTGCGTGCGCCGGGCCTTTCTGTCATTATGCCGCGTTCCTGGCAAATCGCTCCGTTGGTCTCGGGAGAAACTAAGAATGGCACCTAGTTTTTGGCAAATCGCTATCGTCCTACTGTTGCTCGTTGTCTTTTTCGGGCGCGGCAAGATCTCTTCGTTCATGGGAGATCTCGCGCAAGGTATCAAGAGCTTCAAGAAGGGTATGGCTGAAGAGGAAGTGGCAGACGCCAAGAAACCGGCGATCGATGCCAAGGCCGAACCTGCCGCCAATGATGCGGTCGTGAAAAACGACGAGGCAGTGAAGGGCTAACCATCGGACTGTCCGGTCGGGTCGCTCCGAGACCGACCCGACGAACGAGAGGCAGCGTGACCCCCGATGTTTGACATTGGCTGGAGTGAAATGCTGGTGGTCGCGATGATCGCGATCATCGTGGTTGGGCCGAAGGACCTGCCCAAGGCTTTGCGTGCCGTCAGCAAAGTCGTGGCCAAGGGCCGTGCTCTGGCGCGCGAGTTTCAGTCGGGCCTTGACGACGTCATGCGCCAGGCCGAGTTGGACGATATCAAGAAATCAGTTGAGTCCGTGGCCCAGGGCGATCTGGAATCCCTGACCTTCGGCGACGACGATGACAAGGACGAAGCGGATCGTCCCGATCCAGCGAAAATCGAAGAGGCCTACAAGGCCAACCAAGCACCCCCCCACAGCCTGATGCCGCCGGTTGAAGACGATGCCGACACCGCAGCGGTCGCCGATCCGGCGCCGGCTGCCGACGCCAAGGTGGGATCCTAAGTGGCGAGCGAGCAGGAAATCGACGATTCAAAGGCACCGTTGCTCGAACACCTGATCGAACTGCGGCAAAGGCTGATCTATTCGGCCGTCGCGTTCGTCTTTGCCTTTATCGGATCCTATTTCATAGCCGAACAGATTTATGGCTTTCTGGTCGCACCCTTGGCCAACGAGTTTGCCGGGCAGGAGGGGCGGCGGCTGATCTTCACCGGCCTGCATGAGGCGTTTTTCACTTACCTGAAGGTCGCCTTCTTCGCTTCCGCCTTCATCTCGTTCCCCGTCGTTGCGGCCCAGATCTACATGTTCGTGGCGCCGGGTCTCTACAAGAACGAACGCAATGCCTTTCTGCCGTTCCTGGTGGCGACCCCGATCCTGTTCACCACCGGCGCCGCCCTGGTCTACTACGTGGTCATCCCGCTGGCCTGGAGTTTCTTCATCAGTTTCGAATTGCCCAGCGATGGCGATCAGTTGGCGATGGTGCTGGAGCCCAAGGTCAACGAATATCTCTCGCTGGTCATGCGCCTGATCTTCGCCTTCGGAATCTGCTTCCAGTTGCCGGTTTTGTTGACGTTGTTGGCCAAGGTCGGCCTGGCGACGTCCGAAGGGCTGGCCGAAAAGCGCAAATACGCCATCGTCATCACCTTCCTGGTGGCAGCCTTCCTGACACCGCCGGACCTGATCAGCCAGATCGGCCTTGGCGTGCCCATGATCCTGCTCTACGAGATCTCGATCTACGCGGTGAAGATCGTCGAGCGCCGCCGCAAGGAAGCGGAGGACTCCGAAGCCGAGGCGGCTGCGGATTAGTCCGTCTTGTGATCCCGGGACGGCAGGCTGGACGGCGGAATCAGAGCGGCGTATATATCGCGCCTTGAATTGCCCCAAGCCAACGCAAAGACGCTCCCATGCATGATCTCAAGTGGATTCGCGACAATCCCGAGGCCTTCGATGCCGGTATCGCCAAACGGGGGTTAGAGCCTCTGGCCAGCCGGATCCTCGACCTGGATGACCGCCGCCGTGGCGCCATTACCGCCCTGCAGGAAAATCAGACCCGGCGCAACGAAGCCTCGCGCGCGATCGGCGAAGCCAAGCGCAGTGGTGGGGATGCCGATGCCCTGATCGCCGAAGTCTCGCAATTGAAAGGTGAGATTCAGGCCCAGGAGGAGGAGGAACGGCAGGTCGGCGCTGAGCTCGATGACCTGATGGCCGGGCTGCCCAACCTGCCGGCCGACGACGTGCCGGTCGGCGAGGACGAAGACGCCAATGTGGAGATCCGCCGCGAAGGCGAACCGCGCAGCTTCGATTTCACGCCCAAGGAGCACTTCGAAATCGGTGAAGGCCTGGGACTGATGGATTTCGAAGCCGCGGCTCGTATTTCCGGCGCCCGCTTCGTGGTTCTGAAAGGCGCCCTGGCCCGGCTCGAACGGGCGCTGGCCGCGTTCATGCTGGATCTGCATACCGGGCAGTACGGCTACAGCGAGACCGCGCCGCCGATGCTGGTGCGCGACGATGCCGCCTTCGGCACCGGCAATCTGCCGAAATTCTCCGAGGATCTGTTCCGAACCAGCGAAGGGTTTTGGCTGATCCCGACCGCGGAAATGCCGCTGACCAATCTGGCTCGCGACCAGATCATCGACGAGGCGGACCTGCCGCTGCGTTTCACCGCCTATACCCCGTGCTTCCGGTCCGAGGCCGGCGCGGCCGGGCGCGACACACGCGGAATGATTCGCCAGCACCAGTTCAACAAGGTCGAACTGGTCAGCATCACCGCACCGGACCAATCGGACGCCGAACACGAGCGTATGACTGCCTGCGCCGAAGCCGTCCTCAAGCGCCTCGGATTGCATTACCGTGTGGTGACGCTCTCCACCGGCGATATGGGTTTTTCGGCCCGCAAAACCTACGACATCGAAGTCTGGCTGCCGGGCCAGCAGAAGTTCCGCGAAATCTCGAGCTGTTCCAACTGCGGCGATTTCCAGGCGCGCCGGATGAAGGCTCGGTTCCGCCCGACGGACGGGCAGGGGACGCGCTTCGTCCATACCCTGAACGGTTCCGGCCTGGCGGTTGGCCGCACCCTGGTTGCCGTGCTGGAAAATTATCAGCAGGCCGACGGTTCGGTGGCGGTTCCCGAGGCACTGAAGCCTTATCTTGGCGGTGTCGACGTCATCGCCCGGCCAGCTTGAGGAGGATCGGCCGTGGTGTTGTCCGACATGCGTATCCTGGTTTCCAATGACGACGGTATCAATGCGCCGGGACTGAAAGTCCTGGTGCGGATCGCCAAATCGTTGTCCAAGGATATTTGGGTGGTGGCGCCGGAACAGGAGCGCAGCGGCGCCGGTCATTCCCTGACCCTGACCGACCCGTTGCGGGTGCGGCGCCTGTCAAGCCGTAAGTTCGCCGTCAACGGTACGCCGACAGACTGCGTCATGTTGGGTTGCACCGAAATAATCAACGGGCGCCGGCCTGACCTGGTGCTTTCAGGCGTCAACCGGGGCAGTAACCTTGGCGAGGACGTGATGTATTCCGGCACTGTCGCTGCGGCGATGGAGGGCACCCTGATCGGTATCCCGTCAATCGCGCTCAGCCAGCGTGTCGTACCCGGCGACCACAATGTCAAATGGAGCACCACCGAACATCACGCGCCGTCGCTGATCACCCGGTTGGTCGAGGCCGGTTGGCCGGAAAACGTGATGATCAATATCAATTTCCCGGACGTCCTGCACAATCAGGTGGCCGGGGTCGAGGTCGGCAATCAGGGAAGGCGCTATATCGCCGAGTTGTCGTTCGACGCCCGCATCGATGCCCGCGGCGTGCCCTATTACTGGCTTGGCTATCGCCCGACCACGGATGCCGAACCGCCCAAGGGCAGCGACATCCATGCCGTGGAAAATGGCCGGATCGCGGTGACGCCGCTGCAATTGGACATGACCCACTACGCAACGCGGGACGCCCTGCGCAAGGTCCTGTCGTGAGCGATGACCCGCGCCTGATCCGTCTCATCATGGAGCTCAGGCGCGAAGGCATCAACGATGCCAGGGTCCTGGGCGCGTTGGAGCGAATACCCCGGGACGTTTTCATTCCAGAAGCCTTCCGCGATCAGGCCTATGACAATATCGCGCTGCCGATCGCCTTGGGCCAGACCATCAGCCAGCCCTATGTGGTCGCGTTCATGACCCAGGCGTTGGAGGTTGGGCCGCGCATGAAAGTGCTGGAAATCGGCACCGGGTCCGGGTACCAGGCAGCGATCCTGGCCAAGCTGTGCCGCCGCGTCTACTCCATCGAGCGCCATCCCGACCTCTCGCGGCAGGCCGATAAGCTATTGAGCAGGCTGCGGATTCACAATGTCACCACAAAAATCGGCGATGGCTATCTGGGCTGGCCCGAGGTGGCGCCGTTCGAACGCATCATCGTCACCGCCGCACCCCCCGAAATCCCGCGGGCCCTTACCGATCAACTAGCCGATGGCGGTATTTTGTTGGCTCCGGTCGGGGGCAATGGCTTCAGTCAATCAATCGTTCGGCTTCGCCGAAATGGCGACAAATTCGAACGCGATTCCTTGTTGCCTGTCCGGTTCGTCCCGCTTGTCTCTGGCGTGGCATCTGAAGACTCTGACAAAAACCGTTGATTCGGATGGGAATTTCGATTTAGAATCACACCCGATTCTGGACATGGGGATCGGGTCTGGTCATGAAAATAGCAGCGATAGCGGCTGCGGCCGCATTAATCATCGGCCTTGCCGGTTGTGGCGAGCGCCGGATGGCACCGGTTGTTTACAAAGGGTCCGTGCCGGATTCGGCGCCCAGCGGCCGGGTTCCCGCCTGGAACGGCGAGGCGGCCGCGCCGAGCATGAGAACCGCGCCGAAGCCGGTGGTTACCAGCGTGTCGCCGAAGGCCGGCCAACCGGAACCGGCAGAACGGCAGCCGGTCTCGGTCGCCAAATTGGCGCCGGTGTCGACGGCCCCGGTAACCGTCGCTCAACCCGCCGCATCGGTTACTACGTCGCGCAAAACTGCGATCGGGTACATCATTACCGTGCTGCCCGGCGATACCTTGAGTGGCCTGGCGCGGCGCAATGAGATTTCCCCCTTGGCGTTGGCCGAGGCCAATGATCTGGAGCTGTCCGACAAGCTGCTGATCGGCCAGAAGCTGGTTGTACCCAAGGCCCGAACTCACACGGTTGCGGCCGGAGACACTATTTACCGGATTGCCAAGCGCTACGACGTGCCGGCCGAACGTCTGGTTTGGGCCAACGGCATGACGGCGCCTTACCGCATCAACCTGGGTGACAAACTGGTCATTCCGTCCGACGCCGCGCCACCGGTCCGGGTCGCCACCGTCAATTCCGTGGCGGATACCCGCAAACCCGTTGCCACCGCCAGGCCCACCGCTGTCAAGTCCGGGCGGGCCACGGTGCGGCGGCAGCCCGTGCCCGGTTCCAAGCCCAAGCGCCAGACAGTCAAGCTGTCGGGACCGGCACCCCGGACCTTCAGCTGGCCGCTGCACGGCCGGATTTTGGCCGGGTATGGCGCCAAGACCGGCGGCCTATACAATGACGGCATCAATATCGCCGCCCAACCTGGCCAGCAGGTGAAGGCGGCGGCCGATGGCGTTGTGACCTATGCCGGCCGCGAGCTGAAGGGGTTCGGCAACCTTCTGTTGGTCAAACATGCAGGCGGTTGGACCACGGCTTATGCCCACAATGCGCGGCTGTTGGTCGCGAAGGGGGCCACGGTTCGGCGCGGGCAGGTGGTGGCCCTGGCCGGGGCGAGTGGAAACGTCACAAGGCCGCAACTGCATTTCGAGATTCGTCGCGGCATCGATGCTGTCGATCCGATGCGGATGCTAGGCAAAAGCCGCCAGATCGCCCAGCGTTAGAGCTTCTTGCCCTGACGCCCTGCCAGGTCCTGGATGAACTGCCAGGCGACGCGGCCGGACCGGGCGCCGCGGGTCATCGACCATTCGATGCTTTCGGCTTTCAGTGCCGCATCGTCGATCGTTAATCCGTAATGCGCGACATAGCCTTTCAGCATGGCGAAATAGTCATCCTGGCTGCAGGTGTGAAAGCCCAGCCATAGACCGAAACGGTCGCTGAGGGAGACTTTTTCTTCCACCGCCTCGGCCGGATTGATGGCGGTCGATCGCTCGTTCTCCATCATGTCCCGGGGCATCAGGTGGCGCCGGTTCGAAGTGGCATAGAATACGACATTGTCCGGCCGCCCTTCGATCCCGCCTTCCAGCACCGCTTTTAGCGACTTGTAACTGGCATCCTCGCCGTCGAACGACAAGTCATCGCAGAACAGCAGGCAGCGCCGTTCGACGCTGCGCAGCCGCTGCAGCAGCCGGGGCAGGGAAGGGATGTCCTCGCGGTGGATCTCGACCAGGGCCAGGGATCCCGGACTGTCTTGGTTGACGTTGGCATGGGCGGCCTTGACCAGGGAACTCTTGCCCATGCCGCGAGCACCCCACAGCAGCGCGTTGTTGGCCGGCAGCCCGGCAGCAAAGCGCTTTGTGTTGTCCAGCAGGATGTCGCGCACATGGTCGACACCCCTCAGAAGGTGCAGTTCGACCCGGTTGACCGCGACAATTGGCTGCAGGTGGTCCTGCTCGGCTTGCCAGATGAAGGCGTCGGCACCGTCAAGCGCGACTTCACCGGCCGGCGGTGGCGTGAGGCGCTCCAGCGCTTCGGCAATTCTCGTCAACAGTGGCGCTAGGTCATTGTCCGACATCGACAGGGCTCTTATCTAACTGACTTGGACGTCCAACGGTCCGGAACCGGGCGGTGAAACTATCCCGGATTTGATGGCCTGTCGATGGCGGGAGGGGTTTTCTCCGCCGCTGCCTGTCGGGATATGTTGCAAAGGTGCACAGCGGCGCTATAGTCCGGCGGATTCTTGGGCGGCCAGCTAATGGGAGAGAGAGATGTTCAGTAATCCTGCATTCGCACAAGCAGCGGGCGGCGGCGGCGCTGGCGGCCTCGATTTGATGTCGTTGATGCCCCTGGTGCTGATTTTCGTGGTTTTCTATTTTCTGCTGATCCGGCCGCAGCAGAAGAAGGTCAAGGCGCACAAGGAAATGGTCTCGAACGTGCGCCGCGGCGACCAGGTGATTACCGGCGGCGGTCTTTACGGCAAGGTAACCAAAGTCATCGACGATGCGGCCGTCCAGGTTGAACTGGCCGAGAATGTTCGGGTCAAGGTCGTCCGGTCCACGATTTCCGATGTCCTGAGCAAGACCGAACCAGTCAAGGAAGGTCCGAAAGGGGACAAACCCACGCCCGACAGCGGCGAACGCAAGGGCGGGCTCTTGGACAGCATCTTTCCCAAGAAGGACAAATAGCAAACCCCCATGCTGTATTTTCCGAAATGGAAGGTCGCGGCGATTGTTCTGGTCTGTGTGTTCGGCATCGTTTTCGCGGCCCCGAACCTGGTCTCCAGCGATCGTGCCGCGGGCATCCCCGACTGGCTCCCTCATAAGCAGATCAATCTCGGCCTCGATTTGCGGGGCGGTTCGCACTTGCTGATCGAGGTCCAGCTCGATGTGGTGGTTCAGGAACGTCTGGAATCAATGGTCGACAGTATCCGCCAGACATTGCGGAACGAGAAGATCGGTTATACCGGGCTCGGCAAAGCTACGGATTCGGTCAGTCTCAAGATCCGCAAACCGGAGCAACTGGAGCGCGCGATGTCGGCCGTGCGGGGATTGATCCAGCCCCTCAGTTCCGGGCTGCTCAGCGGCATTTCTCAGAATGACTTCGATCTGACCGAGGAACAGGGGCGGCTCACCCTGACCATGACCGAACCGGCGGTGCAGGAAATTCACACCAAGACGATCGAGCAATCGATTGAGATCGTCCGGCGCCGCATCGATGAATTTGGTGTCGCCGAGCCGACGATTCAGCGTCAGGGCGCCGATCGCATCCTGGTGCAGTTGCCGGGCGTTGACGACCCCGGGCGGATCAAGGACACATTGAAAACGACCGCCAAGATGGTCTTTCGGATGGTCAACGTGAATCTCTCACCGGGCGATCGCATACCGCCCGGGTCCGAGGTTTTACCGTCCGTCGACGCGTCGGGCCAGGGCCCCCGCGAATTTGTGGTTTTTACCAAAGTGCTGGTGTCCGGCGAGTCACTGGTTGATGCCCAGCCTGGGTTTGACCAACAGAACAATCGGCCGGTGGTGACCTTCCGGTTCGACTCCAGCGGTGCCAAGAAGTTCGCCGACGCGACAATTGCCAATGTCAAGAAACCATTCGCCATCGTGCTCGACGACAAGGTGATCAGTGCGCCTGTGATCCAGGAACCGATCCTCGGTGGAACCGGCCAGATCAGCGGCAGTTTCACCGTCCAGGAAACCCATGATCTGGCGCTGCTGCTGCGCGCCGGCGCACTGCCGGCCCCGCTGAAATACCTCGAGGAGCGCAGCGTCGGCCCTGACCTCGGTGCCGACAGCATCGCTGCGGGCCAGATGGCGTCGGTGCTGGGCCTGGTGTTAGTGATCGTATTTATGATCCTGGCCTATGGCGGCTTCGGCCTGGCGGCCAACGCGGCCCTGCTCACCAACCTGGTACTGATCGTCGCGGCGTTGTCGCTTCTGCAGGCGACACTGACCCTGCCGGGTATCGCCGGTATCGTCCTGACCATCGGCATGGCGGTTGACGCGAACGTGCTGATCCTGGAACGGATCCGCGAGGAAACCCGGACCGGCAAGAGCCCGTTCAACGCCGTCGAAGCCGGCTATCGGCGCGCCTTCACGACCATCATCGATGCCAATGTCACGACCCTGATCGCCGCGTCCATCCTGTTTGCCTTCGGCTCTGGCCCGGTTCGCGGTTTTGCGATCACTTTGGGTATCGGCATCGCCACGTCGATGTTCTCGGCGGTCCTGTTGACCCGCTTGATGATTGCCTCGTGGTTGAAGCGTAAACGCCCGTCGGCGATCAACGTGTGAGGTCTTGAGCCATGTTCAAACTGAAGCTGGTACCGGCGAAGACCAACATTCACTTTATGCGGGCGCGGTCCTTCGCATTCATCCTGTCGGCCGTGATGATCATCGGCTCGTTGGGGGTGTTTTTCGGTCATGGCCTGAACAAGGGCATCGACTTCGAAGGCGGCATCTTGATCGAAGTCGAGTTCGACCAGCCCGCCGAACTCGGCACCATGCGGGCGGTGCTGTCTACCCTGGGGCTGGGCGAAGTGGCGCTACAGGAATTCGGGACGCCTGAGGATGTCCTGATCCGAATTGAACGCCAGCCCGGCGATTCCGAGGCCCAGAACGAAGCGGTCAAGATAGTCAAGGCGGCCCTGGCGACAGAGGTCAGCGACAGCATCAGCTATCGCCGCGTGGAGTTCGTCGGGCCGAAGGTTTCCGGCGAATTGATCGAGGCCGGTCGTAACGCGGTGCTGATCGCAGTGCTGGCGATGCTGGTCTATATCTGGTTGCGCTTTGAGTGGCAGTTCAGTGTTGGCGCGGTTCTGGCCCTGGTGCACGATGTCATCCTGACCATGGGCATGTTCTCGGTTACCGACATTGAGTTCAACCTGTCTTCGATCGCGGCCATCCTCACCATTGTCGGCTATTCGGTGAACGACACCGTGGTGGTCTATGACCGGGTACGTGAGAATTTGCGGCGCTACAAGGTAATGCCGATCGACGAGTTGCTGAACCTCAGCATCAACGAGACCCTGGCCCGTACCACCATGACCTCGGCCACTACTTTGCTGGCGTTGTTCGCATTGTATTTCTTTGGCGGAGAAGTGATCTCAGGCTTTTCGTTCGCGATGATCTGGGGCGTGGTGGTCGGCACCTATTCGTCTGTGTTCATCGCCGCGCCGCTGCTGGTCTACTTCAAAGTCGAGCGTCGTGGCGATGAGGAACCGACCGCTGAGGAACGCTTCGCGGACCCCGAATAGCCGGGTAAGGGGGGGCGATTGGAACTGATCCACAACCCCCCGCCGGACGCCGTTCAGGCTATCGAGTCCTATGGCGAGGGCGGTTTCCGGGTCAGTGGCGTTGTGCACACTGGATCGGTCATGGTCCTGCCGCAACGGACAATCGCCTGGCCGGTCGCGACTGTTGCCGACCTCACCATCGACAGCCTTTCACCGCTCATGGAGCACGACCCGCCAATCGAGATTCTGCTGCTCGGTTGCGGCCAGGCAATGTCCTACCTGGGCACGGAGGTGCGGGAGGCGATGCGCGAACATGGCATCGCTGTCGATTCCATGACCACTGCCGCCGCCTGCCGAACCTACAATCTGCTGCTCGGTGACGACCGCGCTGTCGCTGCCGCCTTGATCGCCGTCGATTGAACCCGCCGCATCCTTCGAGACAGGTCGTGCGACCCTTCTCAGGATGAGGAGAGGCATTGGTTCCGGTCGAATCCTGACACAGACCTCACCTCATCCTGGAGACCTTTGCGTGGTTGGGTTTTGCACGGCATGTTTTGTTTTTG
>CAYFNG010000017.1:0-72512 GCA_964344385.1 uncultured Sneathiellales bacterium | reverse complement strand
AAACAGGGAATCACAAATGCCGCTTCCGTGCAAAGGTCTCCATCCTGAGGAGCCGCGCCAGCGGCGTCTCGAAAGTTATGGCGAGCGAGCGATCGACGCCTCTCACCAAAACAAAACCGGCGCCCGAAGGCGCCGGTCCGCTTGCCTCGAATGTCCGAAGGTCAGCCGGCCAAGTTCTGATTGGCGAACTCCCAATTGACCAGATGGTCGAGGAAGGTCGCGATATAGTCCGGTCGCCGGTTCTGGAAATCCAGATAGTAGGCGTGTTCCCAGACGTCCATGGTCAGCAGAGCCGTCTGGCCATGCGCCATCGGCAGGTCGGCATTGGCCGTCTTGGTCACTTTCAGCTTGCCGCCATCCAGCACTAGCCAGGCCCAGCCACTGCCGAACTGGGTCGCGCCGGCGGTCTTGAACTCATTGGCGAACGCATCGTAGCCGCCGAAGTCCTGGTTGATCTTGTCGGCGATCGCGCCGCTAGGGGCACCGCCGCCGCCGGGGGTCATTGAATTCCAGTAAAACGTGTGGTTCCAAATCTGGGCGGCGTTGTTGAAGACGCCAGCCTTGCCGGCATCGCCGGCCGTCGCCATGATGATCTCCTCCAGCGACTGTCCTTCCATGTCGCTGTCCTTGACCAAATTGTTGAGATTGGTGACGTAGGTGTTGTGGTGTTTGCCGTGATGGAAACCCAGGGTCTCGGCCGAAATATGCGGAGACAACGCATCCTGGGCATAAGGCAGGGGTGGAAGTTCGAAAGCCATTTGGGTCCGCCTTTCTTCTCTAAGCTCGAACGCTGTCCTAATTCATAGGTAGATTGTGCAGAGCCCGCAATGATCAAGTGCGCAATCTTGCTAAATGAGAATAGTGAGCAGCAGTGACGTCTGATTCCACACATATTCAATGCTCCAATTTGGCCAAACGGCAGGATTACGACCGTTGGCTTTGCGCTTCGCTGGCACCATCGCCCGCGCGTGAGGCAATCTGGGCGGTGCTGGCGTTCAATGCCGAACTCGCCAACGTGGCTGCCCTGGTGAGCGAGCCGGTGCTGGGACAGGTGCGCCTGCAATGGTGGCGCGATTCGATCGATCAGGCTCTTGCCGGTGATGCGCCCAACAGCCCGGTCGTCGCCGCCCTCAGCGATGGGGTCCAGCGGTTCGGTTTTGAACCCGACCTGCTACACCGCCTGATCGATGCCCGAGAGCTGGACCTGGATCCCGTCCCGCCACCGACGATGACCGCCCTGGAGGCCTATGGGGCCGACACGGCCGGTAGCGTGGCGTTGCTGTCTCTGCGCGCACTGGGGTGCGCGGAGCTCCCGACCTCAGTGGTCGCGCGTGATGTCGGAACCGCCTGGGCCTTGGCTGGGATCCTCAGGTCGGTCATCGGACAGCGTTCGGACCGACGCGCCATGCTGCCTTTTGATCTGCTGCAGGACGCCGGTCTCGGTGCCGGCGATCCTTTTGCCGCGCACCAGGCCGAACCCTTGTCGGCGGTGGTCGAGGCAATCCGGCTCAGAGCTCTCGATCGGCTGGCCACTGCCCGGGGCCACCGCAAGGCCGTGCCACGCGCGGCCTTGCCGGCGCTCCTGCCGGCCGGATTGGCTGATTTCTATCTGCAAGGAATGAACCGGTCCGGTCCGCCGCCTAGGGACCGTTCGCCGCTGCGTTGCCAATTGCGGGTCATGCGTTCCTATCTGTTACGCCGGTACTAAACCGGCCCGGATTTGGAAACCTGCCCGGTTTGGCGTAGGCTGCCCTGCCAGTGAAACTGGAGGGCGTTATGGCAGACGACGGAATCAAGGGTTGGCTGGACAAGGTCTACGGCGCCGACAACCCAAACCAATTGCAGAAAACCTATGATGATTGGGCAGCCACCTATGACGGCGATCTGGCCGCCCATGGCTACACCAACCCGGCGGTTATCGGCTCGCTTGTGGCGCGCTACGTACGTCAGGAAGGCGCGGTCCTTGATGCCGGGTCAGGTACCGGTGTCCTGGGCGAGGTCCTGGCGGTCATCGGCTACAACGATCTGACGGGCATAGATCTGTCACCGGGTATGCTGGAGGTTGCCGGCAAGAAGGATGCGTATCGCGAACTGCATCAGATGATGTTGGGTGGGCCGCTGGACTTTCCCGACGACAATTTCGCCGCCATTGCCTCGATGGGGGTGCTGACGGTCGGCCATGCGCCGCCGGATTCGTTCGACGAGCTGATACGCGTCACGCGCACCGGCGGCCATATGGTCTTCACCATTACCGAAAAGGCGTATCACCAGGGCGGTTTCAAGGACAAGATGGATGCCTTGGCTTCGGATGGGCACTGGTCCCTGGTTGAACAGACCCCGGCCTATGTCGCCGTGCCCCACGCACCGGCTGATGTCGCTTATTCGACCTGGGCTTTTGTTTACCAGATCAACTGACCGCTTCCGCCATCCAACCGGCAAGGTCGTCCAGGGCCCGTTGCGACCGGGCGGCCTTGCGGTCCTTCTTCTTGACCCGGCCTTCCAGGGGTGGGAAGAGCCCGAAATTCACGTTCATCGGCTGGAACGTCGCGGCATCGGCCCCGCCGCAGATATGGCCGAGCAGGGCACCCAAGGCCGTGGTCGACGGCGGCGGCGTGAATCTGGCCGCCATACGCTCCGCCGCGGCGAAGCGGCCGGCCAACAGGCCCATGGCGGCACTTTCGACATAGCCCTCTACGCCGGTGATCTGGCCGGCGAACCGCAATGCCGGTCGGGCCCGCAGCCTCAGCTCGCCGTCCAACAGCCGCGGGCTGTTGAGGAAGGTGTTTCGGTGGATGCCGCCCAGCCGTGCGAACTTGGCGTTTTCCAGGCCCGGGATCAGGCGGAAGATATCGGCCTGGGCGCCGTATTTCAGTTTGGTCTGGAAGCCGACCATGTTGTAGAGCGTCGCCAGCGCGTTGTCCTGGCGCAACTGGACCACCGCATGGGGTTTTTCCGGACGGTGGGGATTGGTCAGCCCGACCGGCTTCATCGGCCCGTGGCGCAGGGTCTCGCGGCCCCGGGCCGCCATCACCTCGATCGGCAGGCAGCCCTCGAAGTATGGGGTATCACGCTCCCAGTCCTTGAACTCGGTCTGGTCGCCGCCGAGCAGCGCGTCGATGAACGCGTTGTACTGGGCCTCGTCCATCGGGCAGTTGATGTAGTCGGCGCCGTCGTCGCCGGGTCCAGCCTTGTCATAGCGCGACTGGAACCAGGCGGTCGAGAAATCGATACTCTCGCGATAAACGATCGGCGCGATCGCATCGAAAAAAGCCAGCGCGTCCTCGCCGGTCAGTTCGTGGATGGCTCGGGCCAGGCTGGCGGACGTCAGGGGGCCGGTGGCGATGATCACCTGGTCCCAGTCCACAGGCGGCAGGGCGGCGATCTCACTCCTGTCGATGGTGACCAGGGGTTCCGCTTCCAGGGCCCGGGTGATGCCGCCGGCAAAGGCCTCCCGGTCGACCGCCAGCGCGCTGCCGGCCGGGACCCGGTGGCGATCGGCCTGGGCGATGATCAGGGACCCCATGCGCCGCATCTCTTCGTGCAGCAGGCCGACCGCGCTGGCCTGGGCATCGTCGGATCGCAGCGAGTTGGAGCAGACCAGTTCCGCCAGGTCACCGCCCTGATGCGCCTCGGTCCCGCGATGCGGGCGCATCTCGTGCAGGATGACCGGCACGCCCAGGCGGCTGGCCTGCCATGCCGCTTCCGATCCGGCGAGACCGCCGCCAATGATGTGGATGGGCTGCATCTGGATCCGTTTCATGATTTCGAGTGCTGACTGATTTAGCAGCTTTTCCGCAAAGCTCAATGGCCTGTCGAGGTACGGCCAAGCGTGCTATCGCATTCGGAAAGGCATAGGATAGACCCAGTACAGCGTATCGGTGGGCCTCCGGTACCGTGAAATCGGGAGGATCGGGTCGTCATGTACCGTATTGTCACCCTGTTGCTACTTCTTGGACTGGTCTTCGTCCAATCGGGGCCAGCCGCCGCACACGAATACAAGCTGGGTAGGCTGCGGATCCACCATCCCTGGGCCTTGAAGACCGGGTTGGCCGGGGGTGATGGCGCCGCCTATCTGACGATCACCAATCGGAGCAAGACCGCCGACCGTTTGCTCGGGGTGACCTCGCCTGTTGCAGCAAAGGTTGAACTGCAGGTGATGGTGGTCGAGGAAGGCGTTCTGGTCGCCAGGCCGGTCTCGGCGATCGAAATTGCCGCCGGCGCGACGCTTTCCCTGATGCCGGGAGGTGCCTTCCTGATGCTCAAGGGACTTAAACACGGCTGGGTCGAGCGTCACGGCATCCCAGTCGAGTTGCGGTTCAAGAACGCCGGCACCATTGGGATCAAGGTGATGGTCGAAAAACCCGGCACGCCGGGTCAATTCATCGGGCACAGGAAGTAGGTAACGCTAAAACCGTTCCTGACCGTAGGTGCGGTCCGGGTCGGGAAAGTCGCGGTACAGCGCCGCCTGAAAGTTGACGACCAGGGAATTCACCGCGTGGTGCAGTTCCTCGACCGGGTCGGACCGCGTGGCAACCCGGCTGAAGGCACGATCGAGTTGGGCCAGGTCGGCCACCTCGATCATGACGTGAAATTCGCCAAGGCCCTGGACTCCGAAGCCCAGTTTGCGGCGGGTGACGCGATAGCCGGCGATCAGCGCCTCGGACTTGAGATGTTCGAGATAGCTTGCGGTCCGCGACTGGAAAACCGCATCCCTGACACCGGGCTTCAGGTCGCACCAAATGTGATAGATATCCATGGACGGTCCTTCATCGAAGGGTGAAATCCAGTAAATGCCTTAGGCCCGCTTGCGGCGGCGGCCATTCGGCTTGGGCGGTTTCTTTGGTACCGGCAAGGCGCGCACCTCGGCCTTGCGGCGGCCGAGATAGTCCTTCAGGTACCCGCCGGTATAGCTTTCCGGCACCGCGGCCACGTCTTCCGGGGTGCCGGCGGCAACGATCCGGCCTCCGCCGTCGCCGCCTTCCGGCCCCAGGTCGATGACCCAATCGGCGGTCTTGATGACCTCCAGATTATGTTCGATCACAAGCACGGTGTTGCCGGTTTCGACCAGGGCATGCAGAACGTCCAGCAGCTTGCGCACATCTTCGTAATGCAGGCCGGTGGTCGGTTCGTCCAGGATGTAGAGGGTGCGCCCGGTGGCCCGCTTTGAAAGCTCCTTGGCCAGCTTGACCCGCTGCGCCTCGCCGCCCGACAGGGTTGTCGCCGCCTGGCCGACATGGATATAGCCCAGCCCGACCTGTTGCAGGGTGGTCAGCTTGTCCCGCACCAGGGGTACCGCCTTGAAGAATTCCGCCGCGTCGTCGACGGTCATGTCCAACACATCGGCGATCGACTTGCCCTTGAACGTGACCTCCAGGGTCTCCCGGTTGTAGCGCCGTCCCTTGCAGACGTCGCATTGCACGTAGACGTCGGGCAGGAAGTGCATTTCGATCTTGATCAGGCCATCGCCCTGGCAGGCCTCGCAGCGGCCGCCCTTGACGTTGAAGGAGAACCGACCCGGCTTGTAGCCGCGGGCGCCGGCCTCCGGCAGTCCGGCGAACCAGTCGCGGATCGGGGTGAAGGCGCCGGTATAGGTCGCCGGATTGGACCTGGGCGTGCGGCCGATCGGCGACTGGTCGATGTCGATCACCTTGTCCAGCCACTCCATGCCGTCGATGGCCTCATGGGCGCCGGCGTGCAGCCTGGCATTGTTCAGCCGCCGGGCCAGTGCCTTGTACAGGGTCTCGATGATCAGCGTCGACTTGCCGCTGCCCGAGACGCCGGTGACACAGGTGAAAGTGCCCAGCGGGATCATGGTCTCGACCTCTTGCAGGTTGTTTTCCGCCGCACCCCGTATGGTCAGTGCCCGCTGTTTGTGGCCGGCCCGCCGGGTCGCCGGCAGTGGCACCTGCTTCATGCCGGTCAGATACTGTCCGGTCAGGCTGGCGGGGTTCCGCATGATGTCGTCCGGCGTACCCTGAGCCACCACGTCACCGCCATGGACCCCGGCGGCCGGGCCCATGTCGACGACATGGTCGGCGGCGCGGATCGCTTCCTCGTCGTGTTCCACCACGATCACCGTGTTGCCCAGGTCGCGCAACCGGGTCAGGGTTTCCAGCAGTCGGGCGTTGTCGCGCTGGTGCAGGCCGATCGACGGTTCGTCCAGGACATAAAGTACGCCGGTCAGGCCCGACCCGATCTGGGATGCCAGGCGGATGCGCTGGCTTTCGCCGCCCGACAGGGTGCCGGAGTTGCGCGACAGGGTCAGGTACTCCAGGCCGACATTGTTGAGGAAACCCAGTCGCTCGTTGATTTCCTTCAATATCCGCCCGGCGATTTCAAGCTGTTTGGAATTCAGGGCCTGGGGCAGATCGGCGAACCACTGCCCGGCGTCCCGGATCGACAACTCCGCGACCTGCCCGATGTGACGGTCCGCGATCTTGACCGCCAATGCCTCCGGTTTCAGGCGATGGCCGCCACAGGCCTCGCAGGCGGTGATGGTCTGGAAGCGCTGCAATTCCTCGCGCACCCAGGAAGATTCGGTTTCGCGCCAGCGACGCTCCAAATTGGGCACCACGCCTTCGAACGGCTTCTTGGTCTGGTAGGAGCGCAAGCCGTCGTCATATCGCATCGTCACCGGCTCGTCGCCGGATCCGAACAGGATGCCGTTGCGCGCCCGCTCCGGCAGCTCGCTCCATGGCTCGCCGGTCGAAATCTCGTAGTGCCGGGCCAGGCTGTCCAGGGTCTGGCTGTAATAGGGCGAGGTTGAACGCGACCAGGGCGCGATGGCGCCGTCCCTCAGCGACAGCCGCTCGTCGGGCACCACCAATTGCGGATCGATGGTCATGTTGGTGCCCAAACCGTCGCAAGCCGAGCAGGCGCCGAACGGGTTGTTGAACGAAAACAGCCGCGGTTCGATCTCTTCGATGGTGAAGCCGGAGACCGGACAGGCAAATTTCGCCGAAAAGACGGTGCGGCTGCCATCGTCGGCGTTTTCCGCCACCGCGATGCCATCAGCCAGGCCGAGTGCGGTTTCCAGGGAGTCCGCCACCCGGTTGCCGAGGTCGGGGCGGACCACGATACGATCGACGACGACGTCGATATCGTGCTTCAGCTTCTTGTTCAGGGCCGGCACGTCCTCGATCTCGTATAGCTTGCCGTCGACCTTGACCCGCTGGAAGCCTTTCTTCAACAGTTCGGCGAATTCCTTGCGGTACTCGCCCTTGCGGCCGCGGATCAGCGGCGCCATCAGATAGAGGCGGGTGCCTTCCTCCATGGCGGCGACCCGATCGACCATCTGGCTTACCGTCTGGCTCTCGATCGGCAGGCCGGTGGCCGGCGAGTAGGGGATGCCGATTCGGGCGAACAACAGCCGCATATAGTCGTAGATTTCGGTCACCGTGCCGACTGTCGAGCGCGGATTGCGCGAGGTCGTTTTCTGCTCGATCGAGATCGCCGGGCTCAGGCCATCGATATGATCGACGTCCGGCTTCTGCATCAGCTCGAGAAACTGCCGGGCATAGGCCGACAGGCTTTCGACGTAGCGGCGCTGACCCTCGGCGTAGATGGTGTCGAAGGCGAGCGACGATTTGCCCGATCCAGAGAGGCCGGTTATCACGATGAACCGGTCGCGGGGCAGGACCAGATCCAGGTTTTTGAGATTGTGCTCGCGAGCGCCGCGGATGCTGATTGACTTGTTCATCGCCTGCTTTTACCGGTCCCGATGGTTTCCATCAAGATAGGCGAGGTGCGCGGCAAAGGCCACTCCTGACAGCATGTGTCAGGAGGCGGATTTCGGCTCGCACCGGCGGGTCCGATCGGCTACATTGCGGGTTTCGCGGCGAAGCACCAAGCAACTTAGGGGAAGTCATGGCTGGCAGTGTCAACAAGGTCATTCTGGTCGGCAATCTGGGACGCGATCCCGAGGTCCGCTATACGCAGAACGGCGATCCGATCGTGCATCTCAACCTTGCCACCTCGGAGACCTGGCGCGACCGGCAATCGGGGGAGCGGCGCGAGCGGACCGAATGGCACCGGGTCGTGATTTTCAACGAAAACCTCGGCAAGATCGCCCAGCAATACCTGCGCAAGGGCTCCAAGGTCTATCTTGAAGGCCAGTTGCAGACCCGCAAATGGACCGACCAGTCGGGGGTCGAGAAATACACCACCGAAGTGGTTCTGCAGCGCTATCGCGGCGAACTCACCATGCTCGACCGGGCCGGCGAGGGCGGCGGTGGCGGCGACTTTGGCGGCAGCGGCGGGGGTGGTGACTACGGAGGCGGTGGTGGCGGCGGCGCCCCCAGTCCGGGCAATGACTTCGACGACGAGATCCCGTTCTAGCCGGTATCCGTACAAGATCGAATTTCAGCAGGGTATTGCAAAATCGGTTTGCCGGGAACCAGGCGCACCTGCGACCCGGTTGGACCCTATCAGCTCTGAGACTGGTTTCGGCGGCTACCAAATCAACATCGGTGGTTGTTGTTTGCCATTGTTGATGCGCATCACAAAGGACCGGCTGCGGAAACCCCTTGAACAGCCTCTTCTTCGCCACGTATGGACAAAGCAGGCCAATCGGGACTCCGAGCAAAACTAAGGCGAACAAAGCGATGCAGCTGATCAACGGACTACACTTCAACAACATTCGCGGTGACGTGTTTGGTGGTCTAACCGCCGCCGTAGTCGCTTTGCCGCTTGCGCTGGCGTTTGGGGTCGCGTCCGGCGCGGGTGCGATAGCAGGGCTGTACGGCGCGATCTTCGTTGGTTTTTTTGCTTCGATTTTCGGTGGTACCCCCGCCCAGGTGTCCGGCCCAACAGGTCCAATGACAGTTGTGATGACGGCGATCATCATGGAATACGCCCATGACCCGGCGATGGCCTTTACTGTCGTGGTCATGGGCGGCTTGCTACAGATCCTGTTTGGCGTTCTAAGGCTCGGCCGCTATGTGACCTACGTTCCTTTCCCGGTCATTTCCGGTTTTATGAGCGGCATTGGCTGCATCATTATCATCCTGCAACTGGCGCCCTTCTTTGGCCATCCTGCCTCGCAAGACGGCATATTCGCGGCGATTGCGGCGATCCCGGTTGTCGTCTCCACGGCCGGCGGCCATGCCTTGACGATCGGCGTGGCGTCACTGGGTATCATGATTCTGATGCCACAACGTCTTCGCGCCTGGGCTCCACCGCCGCTCGTCGCCCTGATCGTGGGCAGTCTGATTTCTCTGTACGTGTTTACCGACGTGCCGGTCATCGGTGAAATTCCCAGCGGTCTGCCGGTTCCACATTTGCCCGTTTTTGAGTTGTCGGCACTGCCGGACATGCTGCGTTCGTCTCTCATTCTTGCCGTGTTGGGTGCCATCGACAGCCTTCTGACCTCTTTGGTGGCCGACAGCGTCACCCGTACCCAGCACCGGTCCGATCGCGAGTTGATCGGTCAGGGAATCGGCAACATGGTAGCCGGTCTCATGGGCGGCATTCCTGGGGCCGGCGCCACCATGCGGACGGTCGTGAACGCGCGAGCGGGTGGACGCACTCCGATTTCCGGTGCGTTGCACGCGCTGGTGCTCCTCTCGCTGGTACTCGGACTAGCCCCCTTGGCCGAGGGAATTCCGCATGCGGTGCTGGCCGGCATACTTTTGAAAGTGGGCTGGGACATCATCGACTGGAACTATCTGAAGCGGTTGCACAGCGCCGAACGTGATGGCGCAATCGTGATGTTTGCCGTACTGGTCCTGACGGTTCTCGTCGATCTGATCACTGCGGTGGGAATTGGCATCATCATGAAGAGCCTGCTGTCGGCCAGCCGGCTCGGGCAGCATGAGCTGGGACAACTCGCCTTTGTCGATTCCGAGGATGCCATAAAGCCGTTGAACGATCCGGAACGCGAGGAATGGCGGCGCGCCGGTGGCCATGTCCTGCTGCTGCACCTCAGCGGCCCATTCAGCTTTGCTTCCGCCAAAGATCTGCTGCGTCGATTGGCAAATACTTCCGGTTATCGGGTTGTCGTCTTAAATTTTGCCGATGTTCGAATGATCGATACCTCTATAGCCATGGCCATCGATGAATTTCTTACGTTGGCGGCGGAAAACGGACAGGAGGTCATCTTTACCGGACTAAGCGGGACGGCCGGCAGAACCCTGGAACGGATGCGGGTGCTGGCCAACGTGCCCGAATCGCACAAGCATGCGACACGGCTGGAAGGGCTGAGTCACGCTGCGCAGCTGGTGGCGGGCAGTTCGGATTAAGATCCGTTCAGCAAGCTACAAGCCACCGCAGGCGGCGGCCTGGATCTCGGCTCGACAACAGCGGCGGGTCGGCGGCGAACACGGTTTCCGGCCTGCGTTGTGGCTGTGCAAGACCTGCCCAAAACGAGTGATCTGAGGAACCTAAGACCGAAAAACGGCATTGGGCTGGCTTCACCCGAACGACCTGGCCCGGTCCCGACCGACTGCAATAATCGCGCAATATTCAGGCTCCCCGATTTGCCGGGTTGGACTTGGTTTACCCGGGACCAATTTAGGGCTGTTTCGGTGAGGATTTTACGCCGTTTCGGTGCTATGACTCGGTTGTTTGGAGGCTTCTGAAATACCCCCCAATCGCTTGCCCACAGCGGGCGAATCAGCTATACATTCGCCATCCTAAAGCCGATCCAGAAAGTGGCGGCGTGGCCACTTGAAATCATCAGTAAAACAAGGTCCTAGACCGACTTGACCGACTCCAGTCCGCAATCGTCCGACATCTCTCCGATCGCCATCGAAGAGGAGATGAAGCGTTCCTATCTCGATTACGCCATGAGCGTGATCGTGTCGCGGGCGCTGCCGGACGCGCGCGACGGTCTGAAGCCGGTGCATCGCCGGATTTTGTTCTCGATGCACGAGAACGGTTATGTCTGGAACCGCCCGTACCGCAAGTCGGCCCGTGTGGTCGGTGATGTCATCGGTAAGTACCATCCCCATGGCGACCAGGCGATCTACGATGCCCTGGTGCGTATGGCCCAGGATTTCTCGATGCGCCTGCCGCTGCTCGACGGTCAGGGCAATTTCGGATCGATGGATGGCGACCCGCCGGCCGCCATGCGTTACACCGAAGTCCGCATGGCCCGGGTCGCCGAGGTGCTGTTGGCCGATATCGACAAGGATACGGTCGATTTCCAGCCGAACTATGACGAGACCGAGCAGGAACCGGTCGCGCTGCCGGCCCAGTTCCCCAATCTGCTGGTCAACGGTGCCGGCGGCATTGCGGTGGGCATGGCGACCAATGTGCCGCCGCACAATCTCGGCGAAGTGATCGACGCCTGTTGCGCCTATCTGGACGACCCGGACGTGACCATCGATCAGTTGATCGAGTTGGTGCCGGCGCCGGACTTCCCGACCGGCGGGTTGATCCTGGGCCGGGCCGGGGCCCGGGCCGGGTTCCACACCGGCCGTGGTTCGGTCGTGATGCGCGGCAAAACCCATTTCGAGGAAATCCGCAAGGACCGCGAAGCGATCATCATCACCGAGATTCCCTATCAGGTGAACAAAGCTGCGATGATCGAGAAGATCGCCGACGCGGTCCGCAACAAGCGGATCGAAGGCATCTCGGACTTGCGGGACGAATCCGACCGCGACGGGGTCCGCGTGGTCGTTGAGTTGAAGCGTGGCGCGGTGGCCGAGGTGGTGCGCAACCAGCTCTACCGGTTCTCGCCACTGCAAACCACGTTCGGCGTCAACATGCTGGCCCTGAACGGCGGCCGGCCGGAATTGCTGAACCTGAAGCAGTTGATCGCCGCGTTCATCGAGTTCCGCGAACAGGTGATCAGCCGCCGCACCCGCTACCTGTTGAACAAGGCGCGCGAAAGGGCCCATGTGCTGGTCGGTCTGGCAATCGCGGTCGCCAATATCGACGAGGTCATCGCCCTGATCCGCCGCTCGCCGACCCCGGCCGAGGCCCGCGCCGCCCTGATGGATCGCGATTGGCCGGCCCACGACGTCGAGGACATGATCTCGCTGATCGACGAGCCGGGCCATAAGGTGGTGGACGGTATCTACAAGCTGTCCGAGGCCCAGGCCCGCGCCATTCTCGACCTGCGCCTACAGCGGTTGACCGCGCTGGGACGCGAGGAGATCGGCGGGGAATTGAAGGAACTGGGTGAGAAGATCACCGATTATCTGGATATCCTGGCCAGCCGTGTTCGCCGTTTTTCGATCCTGCGCGAGGAACTGGTGGCGGTGCAGGAACAGTTCGCCACGCCGCGACGGACCCAAATCGAAGAGAATGAGTTCGAGCACGACGACGAGGACCTGATCCAACGCGAGGATATGGTCGTCACCGTCAGCCACAACGGCTATGTCAAGCGGGTGCAGTTGTCGGCCTATCGGGCCCAGCGGCGCGGCGGGAAGGGCCGGGCAGGCATGGCGACCCGCGACGAGGATTTCGTCTCCAAGGTGTTCGTGGTCAACACCCATACCCCGGTGCTGTTCTTCTCCTCGCTGGGCAAAGTCTACAAGCTGAAGGTCTACCGGCTGCCTTTGGGCACGCCGCAGGCCCGCGGCAAAGCCTTGGTCAACCTGCTGCCGCTTTCCGATGGCGAGACCATTTCCACCCTGATGCCCCTGCCCGAGGACGAGAAGGACTGGGAAGGCCTGGCGGCCATGTTCGCCACCGCCGGAGGTTTGGTGCGGCCGATCTCGCTCAGCAAGTTCTCCAACGTGCTGTCGACCGGCATCATCGCCATCCGCCTGGATGAGGGCGACCGGCTGGTCGGGGTCCGCACCTGCACGCCCGACGACGACATTATGCTGGCCTCGCGCGAGGGCAAGTGCATCCGGTTTCCGGTGGCCGATCTGCGCCTGTTCAAGGGGCGCGATTCCACCGGTGTGCGCGGCATGAAACTGGCAGACGGCGACGAGGTGATCTCAATGTCGGTGATCCGCCATATCGAGGTGGATACCGCCGAGGCTCGGGCCTATGTCAAGCAAGCCAACACACTGCGCCGTCTGGCGGCCGGCGAGGAGGCCGAGGCGGAAGCGGTCGAAACCGGCGAGGCCGAGGACGAAACCGTGCTGACGGCGGAGCGCTTTGCCGAGCTGGCCGCCAACGAGCAGTTCATCCTGGCGACCACGGAAAACGGTTTTGGCAAGCGCACCTCGGCCTATGAATACCGGATCACCAACCGTGGTGGTCAGGGGATCATCAACATCGAGACCTCGCGCAGAAATGGCACGGTGATTTCCACCGGGCCGGTCCAGGACACCGACCAGATCATGCTGGTGACCAACAGCGGCAAGCTAATCCGTTGTCCGGTCGACGATATTCGCATTGCCGGCCGCAATACCCAAGGCGTTACTCTGTTCAACGTCAGCGAGGGCGAGCGGGTGGTGTCTGCGACGCGACTGGACGGCGGGGACGAAAACGGGCAAGAAGGGGATGCCGATGACGGCGCCGGGACCGGGGACGACGAAGCCCCGGACCAGAATGACGGCGGCCCAGCAGGAGAGACGGAATGAGAACCCCTCGCGTAGCCCTTTATCCGGGAACCTTTGACCCGATCACCAACGGGCATGTTGACATCATTTCCCGGGCGACCAGGGTGTTCGACAAGATCATCGTGGGGGTTGCGATCAACCGCGACAAGGGTCCGTTGTTCGGCCTGGACGAGCGGGTCCAGATGGTCCGTGACGAATTGGAAGTCCTACCCAACCACACGGCGGCGGAATTCGACGTTTTGCCGTTCGACAATCTGTTGATGCATTTTGCCATGGAAGTCGGCGCGGTGGCGATTGTTCGCGGGCTGCGGGCGATTTCCGATTTCGAGTATGAGTTCCAGATGGTCGGTATGAACGCCCGGCTCAATCAGGAAATCGAAACCGTTTTCCTGATGGCCTCCGACCGCAATCAGTTCATCGCATCGCGCCTGGTCAAGGAAATTGCCAGGTTGGGCGGCGATGTTTCGAAATTCGTTTCACCTCGTGTTGCCGAACGTTTGGAACTGGCCTACACGAAGTGAGTGAGCGAAATCCGTTCTGAAGGACAGAACCCATTCAAGAGGAACCACAGGACCCATGCTACGCACTTTCCTTATCACACTAGCTTCGGTATTCCTTATGGCCTCAACCGCATCTGCTGCCGATCTCGAAAACACCCTCTATCTTGAACTCAAGCACGGCCGGGTGGTCATTGACCTGCGCCCCGACCTGGCCCCGGGCCATGTCGCGCGGATCAAGGAACTGACCCGTCAGGGGTTTTACGACGGCCTGCTGTTCCATCGCGTGATCGACGGTTTCATGGCCCAGACCGGCGACCCGCTGGGCAATGGCACCGGCGGTTCCGGTCAGAAACTCAAGGCCGAATTCAATGCCGAGCCCCACACCCGCGGCGCGGTGTCGATGGCCCGGGCGAACCACCCCGACAGCGCCGACAGCCAGTTCTTTATCGTGTTCGGCGATGCCACGTTCCTCGACCGCAAGTACACGGTCTGGGGACGGGTGAGCGAGGGCATGGAGTTCGTCGACATGATCAAGAAGGGCGACCAGCGCCGCAACGGCGCGGTGTCCGACCCCGACCAGATCATCCGCATGCAGGTGGCGGCAGACGCCAAGGAATAGCTGCCCATACCGCCGCTGCCCGTTGTCGTTCCGGCCGCCGCGCGACAGGCGGTTTCCATGGCGGTCGGATAGCAACGGCGCGCGATGAAGACCGATCTCTTTGACTTCGACCTGCCGCAAGCGGCAATCGCGCTCAGGCCCGCCGTGCCACGGGACGCGGCGCGGCTGCTGTGCGTCGATGGCGCACGGCTGATCGACCGGCAGTTTCTTGATCTGCCCGACCTGTTGGCGCCCGGGGATCTGCTAGTGTTCAACGACACTCGCGTGATCCCGGCCCGGCTGACCGGTCGCCGGGGAACGGCCAAGGTCGAACTGACCCTGCACCAGGCCCGGGCCCCGGATCGCTGGGTCGCCTTCGCCCGCCCGGCCCGCAAGCTGGCGCCGGGCGACGAGATTGCTTTTGCCGACGGCTTTGTCGCCTGGGTCGCGGCGAAGGGTGAGGGGGGGCAGGTCGACCTGCGCTTCGATCGCGGTGGAACCGACCTCATGGCGGCGCTGGCCGCGCACGGCACCATGCCGCTGCCGCCCTATATCAGCCGCCGGCGGGCCCCGGATGATCGCGACCAGGAGGACTACCAGACCATCCTGGCGGCTCGTGACGGCGCGGTGGCGGCACCGACCGCGGCCCTGCACTTCACCGACCGAATTCTCGGCGCCATCACGGAACGCGGCATTGCGACCACCACCGTGACCCTGCATGTCGGTGCCGGCACCTTCCTGCCGGTCAAGGTTGAAGATACCGACGACCACCACATGCACGGCGAATGGGGCGAGGTGACCGAGGGCGCGGCCCGGGCGATTACCGAAACCCGGACGCGCGGTGGCCGGGTGGTGGCGGTCGGCACCACCAGTCTCAGGCTCTTGGAGAGCGCGGCCGATGCCACCGGAGCCATCTCATCCTGGTCGGGCGAAACCCGCCTGTTCATCACCCCCGGCTTCGAATTCCGCGTGGTCGACGGGCTGCTGACCAATTTCCATCTGCCGAAGTCGACCCTGTTCATGTTGGTGGCCGCCTTCAGCGGCCTGGAGCGGATGAAAGCGGCTTATGCCCATGCGGTGGCCGCCGGCTACCGGTTCTATTCCTATGGCGATGCCAGCCTGTTATGGCCGAGGCAAAGATGAGCGAACCTTTTGCCTTTGATGTGATCAGCCAGGACGGTGCCGCCCGGCGCGGCCGCCTGGCCACCGCTCATGGGATGATCGAAACCCCCTGCTTCATGCCGGTTGGCACGGTCGGCACGGTCAAGGGCATGACCCCGGACGCGGTGCGTGAAACCGGCGCCCAGATCATCCTGGGCAATACCTACCATTTGATGCTCAGGCCGGGCGCCGAGCGGGTGGCGGCATTGGGCGGCCTGCACCGGTTCATGGATTGGCCGGGACCGATCCTGACCGACTCCGGCGGTTTCCAGGTGATGTCGCTCTCGGACCTGCGCGAACTGGACGAGCAGGGGGTGACCTTCCGCTCCCACCTGGACGGCAGCCGCCATCACCTGACGCCGGAACGGGCGGTGGAGATCCAGGACCAGCTGGACGCCACCATCACCATGGTGCTGGACGAATGCACGCCTTTTCCCGCCACCGAGGCCGAGGCGGCGCAATCGATGCGGCTGTCGATGCGCTGGGCGGCACGCTGCCGCGAGGCGTTCCGTGAGCGGTCGGGCTACGGCCTGTTCGGCATCGTCCAAGGCGGCGTCTATCCCGACCTCCGGGCTGAATCCGCCGCCGCCCTGACTGGAAACGGCTTTTCCGGTTACGCGATCGGCGGCCTGGCGGTGGGAGAGGGGCAGGCGACCATGCTCGCGGTCCTGGATTGCACGACGCCGCTGCTGCCGGCGGACCGGCCCCGCTACCTGATGGGGGTGGGGCGGCCCGACGATCTGGTGGCGGCTGTCCAGCGCGGCGTCGACATGTTCGATTGCGTGTTGCCGACCCGCTCAGGCCGCACCGGCCAGGGTTTTACCTCTGGCGGCGCGGTCAACCTGCGCAACGCCCGCCATCGCGACGACCCCCGGCCCTTGGACGAGGCGTGCGGCTGCCCGGCCTGCCGCCGCTTCAGCCGCGCCTATCTGCACCACCTCTTCCGGGCCGGCGAAATGCTGGGGCCGATGCTGCTGACCTGGCACAACCTGGCTTTTTACCAAGATCTGATGGCCGGGATCCGGGACGCGGTCGCGGCCGGCGAACTGAAGGCCTACGCCAAGCGCTTCGCCGACCAACAAGCCGCCGGCGACATCCCGCCGATTTAGCCAATGAAAATCCGCGCTGCCCCATTGACCCGGGCCGCCCCAACCCCTATTTTCCCGCCGTCGGTTCCGACATGTGGGCGCGTAGCTCAGTTGGCAGAGCATCTGACTTTTAATCAGAGGGTCACAGGTTCGATCCCTGTCGCGCCTACCAAACCACCCCCGAAAACCTATCCCTCCGGCTGGGTGATGCCGTAGCGTTTCATCTTTTCCCACAGGTTCTTGCGCGAGATGCCGAGGGACTGGGCGGCTTTCAGGATGGCCCAGTCATTGGCGACGAGGGCCTGGCGAATGGCTTGCAGTTCCGCCTCCGCCACCGCTTCGCGCAAGGACGGTGAGCGCTCATCCTCGACGGCCTCGTCAAAGCTTTCCATGGGAGAAAGGTCGCGGGGCATGATGCGGGGGCCGTCGCACAGGGCCACCGCCCGTTCCAGGATATTCTTCAATTCCCGGACATTGCCCGGAAAGTTCATCGCCAACAGCGCCGTCTCGGCCTCGGCCGACAGGCCGGCGACCGGGACCTGCATTTCCGCGATATGCTGGGCGACGAACAGGCGTGAGAGATAGAGGATGTCGTCGGGCCGGTCGCGCAGCGGCGGGATCTCGATGTGGATCACGTTCAGCCGCCAGTAGAGATCGGCTCGGAAATCCCCTGCCTTGACCGCCTCGTCCAGGTCGACTTGGGTGGCGGCGATCACCCGCACGTCCAGGGGTATGGTCTCGCTGCCGCCAACCCGTTCAAGATCGCGCTCCTGCAGGACCCGCAGCAGCTTGACCTGCACGTCCAGCGGGGTTTCGGCGATCTCGTCCAGGAAGATGGTGCCGCCCTGGGCCTGTTCGAAGCGGCCGATACGGCGGCCGGTGGCGCCGGTAAAGGCGCCTTTTTCATGGCCGAAGAATTCACTTTCCACCAAATTGTGCGGCACCGCGGCGCAGTTCACGGTAACCAGAGGGCCGGCCGCACGGCGGCTGTTGGTGTGGATCAGGCTGGCCACCACCTCCTTGCCGACCCCGGACTCACCGGTGATCAGGACCGAACTGTCCACATTGGCCAGGCGCGCGACCAGCCGCTCGATCCGCCGCATGGCCGGGCTCTTGCCGATCACGCCGGCGCCGGGGCGGAATTCCTCGCCATGGATCCGCAGCGGGCCCGATTTGAGGCTGGTATCGGCGATCCGCGACAGGTTGCGTTTGACGGTTCCGATGAAACCGTCCAGGTCGAACGGCTTGGTCAGATAGTCGACTGCCCCCGCCTTGACCAGGGCAACCGCGTCTGCGACCTCGCCAAAGGCGGTCATCAGCACCACCGGCATGCCGGGATGATCGCGGGATATATCCTCGAAGAACGACGCGCCTGAGCCGTCGGGTAGGCGGATATCGGTGACCACCAGGTCGATATCGCCCCGATCCAGTTGCTGTTTGGCCCCGGCCAGGTCGGCGGCGACGCGAACCGGGATACCTTCCAATCTGAGCCTGTCCTCGAGCGAGAGGCGCATGATCTCGTCGTCCTCGACCAGCAGTACACACAGGCTGGCCAGGTCGTCGGCGAAATCTTGGTGTTGTTGTTCGGCGGCCATATGCGGTTACACCTCGACTTCGGTTGCCGGCACCGTGACCTGGAACAGGGTCCCGACCCTGGGCTTGCTTTCCACCTCGATCACGCCCCGCATGCTTTCGACCAGCCGGTACACGATCCACAGGCCCAATCCGGTTCCGTTGGGGCGTGTGGTGAAGAACGGGTCGAACAACTGACTGCGGTGTTCCGGGAGGATGCCCGGTCCGTCATCCTCGACCTCCAAGATGACGCAATTGCCGTCACGGAACGAGCGAAACGTCACGGTACCGTTTTCGGCCACCACCTGGACCGCATTCTTCAGCAAGTTGAACACCACCTGCTGGACCTGGTGGCGGTTGACCTGGATGCGTTCGTCAAGATGGTTTTCCCATACCAGATGGATCGGACGGTCGCCGATCTCAGCCTCGACCGCTTCGCGCAGATCCTCCAGGCAGGAGACGCCGGATTCCTCGGTGGCGTCCTCGACCCTGAGCTCCACCAACAGGCCCCGGACGATGGCTTTGATCCGGTTGAGCCCCATTTCCAGGACTGGCAGGTAACGGTCGATCAATTCCTGGTCGTCTGGGTGCTTTTTCAGTGTGTTGATGCAGTTAAGCAGTCCGGCCAGAGGGTTGTTGACCTCATGGGCCACGCCGGCGGTAATGCGGCCCAACGCGACCAGTTTCTCGCTGACCGCAATCTCCTCCTCCAACGCCTTTTTTTCGGCAAGTTCGGTAGCCATGGCGTTGAAGCTGGCGGCCATCTTGCCCAACTCGTCATCGTCCTGAATCTGGATCGGCGCGACATTACCGAATTCCCCGCGCCCCACCGCCTCCAATCCCCGGGTCATGGCGGTCAAGGGTCGGACCATGCGCCGCGAGATCACGGCACTGAGGATACTGCCGGCCAGGACCAGACCGACGGTCAGCCCCAGGACAATCAAGGCCGATCGCTGCGCTTTCAGGTACAGCTCGTAGGTCGACAACCGGACCCGGGTGACGCCCAACGGCTTTTCGTCCGACCGCAACGGAACCACGGCTTCCAGAAATCCCTTGGCACCGAAACCGCCACCGCTGAGAACCGTCGGTTCGCCGGTCGCCAGTGCCTGTTTCAACAGTAACGCCTCCGCGTCGTTCTCGGGGACCAGCGTTTGGCCCAGCGGGTTGCCCCTGGGCCGCAAATGGGCCAGGATCCGGCCCTCAGGGTCCAATATCATCGCGGTGATGATGTTGGACTGGCGCATGCTTTGCGGCACGCGGTTGGTCATCCCCTTCAAGCTGCGGTACAGCGACCAGGTGTCGTTGCGCAAGATCGCTTCCGGTGCGGTCACCGAAACAGAATGGGCCAGCAACAGGGTCTTGTCGGCCAATTCTTCTCGGAAGCGCCGCCAGTCCAACGTGACAATCACCGCACCGATGGTGAAAGCGACGCCCGAGACTACGATGATCATGGAGAGGCTGAATTTGACCGAAAGGCCCCACGAACGCGGCCACGCGAACTTCATTGCGCCGAATTGTCCTTGTCGGTTGCGGCCTTTTCCCCGGCTGAGGCGGCCCAGAGCAAAGCCTTGCGGGTGTCGCTGGCCATCCGTCGAATGCTTGAAAACAGGTCTGGCTCGGTTTCCTGGAAACTGTCCAGCATCAGTCCATCCAGGAAACGTTTGCCGTCGGCGTCATTGGACATGCCCAGCAGCACATCCTTCATGTGCGCAATCAGGGCGGTGTCAATGCCCCGACGCGACACCAATGGCGGAAACCCGAAACTGGGCGAGGTTTGTATGATCCGGGTCTGATTGGTGATCTCAGGGCGCATCACCGCCAGATAATCCCAGATATAACTATCGACCGCGCCACCGTCCGCCACCATTTCGGCGACCGCCTCGATGGTTTCCGCATGATTGTAGGTGAAGAAGGTCTGGCGGAAATAAGCCTCGATCGTCTTGCCGCGCTGGGCCAACAGAAACTGCGGGTACAGAAATCCGGAATTGGACTCCGGATCCGAGAAGGCAAAGACACGGCCTTCAAGTTGGGACAGGTCGCGGATTTCACTGTCCCGGTGAACGATGATGTAGGAATGGTAGAGCGGGGCGCCGGCAAAGACCGGCACCGTCAACAGGTCAAGAATTTCCGGCTCACGGTATTGCACGAATGGAAAGCCGCAGATCCAGGCGAAGTCGATACGGCCAGATTCGAGCAGGTCCATCACCTCACGATAGGAACGCCGCCGCACGAACTCCACTGGACGGTCCAGCTTTTCGCCAAGGTAGCTGGCCCAGCTATCCAGGAAGCGCAGGTTTTCCTGCACGACAACGGCGGTGAGGCCGAAACGGATCGGCTTGCCCGATGCTTCGTGACTGGCAGACCCTGGCGTCGCGGCAAGCAACGCGACCAACCAGGCGCCGAACACGGCGTACCAGAGCCGGGGGAAAAACCAACCCCGCATAATTTCGCCTCCTCCCGTGGCGTATATTTCCTGCCGAATTTTTTGCTGCGGTTCCGGTCCGCTTCTGGCAGGGCCAAAATTCTTATTGGTCTTGTCTCACCGGCTTAGCGGCGGCCCAAAGGCAGCAAGAAGCATACCATGAATGCCAACCGGCGTATATGGCGCCGCCACAACGGCCGGACGGCCTCGGTCGGCCTGCAACTGGGGTGTTGGGGGTTACGCGATGGTAACCCGAACAGGTTAACAATGTTTTCTAAATCATTGAAATAAAAATAAAAATACGGTCGGTTACGGCCTGGATGATTTGGTTACCAAGCGGTAACAATTTTCCCGCTTTCAGCGCCCCAAAACTCCTGCCGCTGCGCGATTGGCACAGTTTCTCAGGCGTTTACCAAAACTGGCACGAAAAGTGCGGGTATTCGATCAAGCGCCGGTCCCGTCCGGCGACAAGAAGCTTCAGGGAGCGCGCGCAGCATGGGTGATGGTTCACCTGAGAAATCGGCGTCCGGTTTCAATGTCAGGCTGACCCGGGGCGGTGTTGCCATCGCTCTGGTCGCTTTGGTGGTCCTGCTGGGCGCGGGCTATGGCGGGGTCGAGTATTACACCTCCAGCTCGGACTTCTGCGGCGGTTCCTGTCATACGATGACGGAACAATATGAGGCTTGGAAGAAGAACACGCACCATGCGGCCAACAATCAGAAGGATTTTCAGGCTGAGTGCATCGACTGCCATTTCCTGCCCGGCGACAAACATTCCCTGAAAGCCAAGTATGAGGGGCTGCGGCACCTGTTCGCCTATCTCTACGACCGGGATGCACCGCTGCCCATCCGCCCCAAGATCCCAGACGGGGCCTGTCTGCAGAGCGGCTGCCACGCCAAGCCGGACTTTCAGGACAAGGAGCTGAAATTCGGCGAAAAGGCTCGCTTCAAGCACACTGTCCATTTCACCGACAAGGCCCTCAAGGGCCAGGAGCTGACCTGTGACACCTGCCATTTCAAGGTGACCGCTGAACGCCATTTCGAAGTACCGAAGGACATTTGCTTTCTGTGTCATTTGAAGCTCGAAGCGCCGACCTTGGAAAAAGCCGTCACCACAAGCGGTGGAGCACAGATCGAGCGCATCAGCTTCGCCGGCCGGCCTTCGATCGATTTCAACGAAGGGCCATCGCGCTGCGACATCTGCCACCAGATCCCGACGAAATCCCTGCAGCGGCAGTTGGAAGCCGGCAATCCGCTGGTCAAGGCGATCACCCATCAGACCATCAAAGAGGCTGGCGTTGCATGTGAAAGCTGCCATTTCGAGATCGTCAAGGGCCATGGCGAGGTCAACACCGGCAACGTTGTTTCCAATGGTTGCCTGACCTGCCACAACCGAAGTCAGGCATTGCTGGACGCGGCCAAAGACGAAAAGCTGATGCATGACAAGCATGTCGCCACCCATGAGGCCGACTGCTTTGACTGTCACAGCGTGATCGAGCACAAGTCCCGCACCGACCATTTGGATTTCGTGCGCAGTGATTGTCTGCTCTGCCACGAGGACCAGCACAAATACCAGAAGCTGCTGCTAGCCGGCACACCGGTCAATGAAAACGTCTCGGCGACACCGCACCTGATGTTCAACGTCAACACCAACTGCATGGGCTGCCATCTCAAGAAGACGGTTGCGACGGGTCATTCGGTCCGCACCGGCGCGCCGGGCACCTGTGTCGCCTGCCACACGCCCGAGCACAGCAAGATGCTCAACGACTGGAACAAGTTGCTGGTCGATGAGGTCAAGGGAGCCGAAGAAGTCGAGCAGGAAGCGCTGGAGGCGTTGAAGGCCGCTGACGGGAAGGTCGCTGCCGACACCTTCAAGGCGGCCGCGGCGATGATCGCCAAGGGCCGTGAATACCTGGACATCGTGCGCTTCGGCAACGGCGTCCACAACAAGAAGTACGCAATCATGATCCTCGACGAGGCCTATGGGCAATTCGAAGAGGGTATCGAACTCCTGGACAGCGGGGGATGACCGCAACGGTCCGCTGTCGACCGGGGAGACAAGAGGAGGGAAACGACATGAAAAGGAGAAAGCCGCGATGACGGAAATGAAAAAGCTATCCATCAACCGGCGCGAAGTGCTGAAGGGCACTGGTGCAGCTGCTGCAGGAGCTGCGGCCCTCGCCGTGCCGGGCGGTGCAGCCGAAGCGGCGGCCAAGGCACCGCGATGGGCCATGGTCATGGACTTGCGCCGATGCATCGGCTGTCGCGCCTGCACGGTTTCCTGCAAGGCCGAGAATGACGTCTCGCTGGGCCGTTTCCGCACCGTGGTGCAGGAGAAGACCTGGGGCTCGTTCCCCAATACCCGCAAGGCGTTCCTGCCGCTGATGTGCAATCATTGCGAAGGCAACGAGAAAGACGGCGTGCCGCCCTGCGTCAAGGTCTGCCCGCAATTCCCCGGCAAGCGTGCCAAGTACACGACACCGGACGGCAAGACCATTCGCTACCGGACCGGTGGCACCTATAAGCGCCCCGACGGGCTGATCCTGGTCGATAAGGAACAGTGCATTGGCTGTGGCAAGTGCCTTGACGGTTGCCCTTATGGCGTCCGGTCGTTCGATCCGTTCACCAAGGCGGGCCAAGACCCGACCAAGCAGGCGGCGGACAAATGCGATATGTGCACCCACCGCGTCGAAAACGGCGTCGAACCGGCCTGCGTCAACACCTGCCAGGGCCGGGCGCGCATCTTCGGCGATCTCAATGATCCCGACAGCGATGTCTCGAAGCTCGTCAAAGAGCACAACCTTGCCAACAATGTCCTCCTGCAGGAGGAGGGGACCCGGCCGAATGTCTACTACATCGACCCGGAAAACATCCTCAAAGACCTCTATCGGAAGCGGGAAAAGGGCAAGCTGGACCACTATGTGGACCAGATCCCTTAAGGCGCGGCATCAGGACAAGGAGCATCGAAAATGACGAAATTCAATCGACGCAGTTTCATGACCCTGGCCGCGGCAAGTGGCGCCACCTTGGCGTCCGGCGCTGGCAGCGGCGGTCAGGCCCTGGCGGGAGCAGCCAAAATCCCGTCGGTGGAAGCATCGGGCCGGGACTTCTCGCCCAGCACCAAGAAGGAGCGCCAGGCAATTCCGACCGCCTGCTGGCAGTGCGTGACCCGCGATGCCATGATCGGTCATGTCGAGGACGGACGGCTGAAAAAGCTGGAAGGCCATCCCAAATCGATCCGTACGCTTGGCAAGCTGTGCGCCAAGGGTCAGGCCGGAGTGAACCAGGTTTACTTCCCGGATCGCATCCTGCATCCGATGAAGCGGGTCGGAAAGCGTGGCGAACACAAATGGCAGCAGATCTCGTGGGACGAGGCGCTGGACATCATCGCCTCGAAGCTGAAACCGTTGCGGGACGCCGGCACGCCCGAGAAGTTCATGTACCAGTATGGCCGCCACAAAGCGAGCCAGGCTGCGACCATGTACGACTTCATGGCGGCCTACGGCACCAAGACGATCGGCAACCACACCTCGGTCTGCGAGGCTGGCAAATGGACCGGCCAGGAGATGAGCTGGGGCGGCATGTACGACAACTGGGATTACGACAACACTGATTTTGTCGTGATCTTCGGGTCGAACCAGTTCGAGACCCACACCAACCACATTCCGACTTCGCAGCGGCTGATCCGGGCCAAGATCGATCGTAACGTACCGATCTACACGTTCGACGTCCGGCTTTCCAATACCGCCGCAATGTCGACGGAATGGGTGCCGGTCAAGGTCGGCAAGGACGGGCTGATCATGCTCGCCATGGCCAACGTGATCATGAACGAGAACCTGTACAAGCGGGATCATTTCAAGTTCATGCGCGTCACCGCCGACTATCATGCATCGGTCGACGACAAGGTGGCGGCGGTCAAGGCCAATCTCGCCAAGTACACGCCGGAATTCGCCGAACAGGAAAGCGGCGTGCCGGCGGCCAAGATCCGCGAAATCGCGCGCGGCTACGCCAAGGCGAAATCGGCCTGTCTGGTGACCTATCGCGGAACCGTGATGCACTATCACGGCGCCGACCAGGAACGGGCGGCGATGCTGCTGTCGGCCATCACCAACAATCTTGACCGGGCCGGCGGCCGGGTCATGGGCGTCGGTGCGGGCTGGAGCCATCCGAAGTCGAAGCCGGCCAAGGTCCACAAAGGCCTGCACATCAAGGACGGTTTCCCGGGCGAGCAGGCCTATCCGACCCATCATGTCAGCCACAAGGTCTTCGAGATGATCGAGGATGGTCATCACGGCCGACCCGATGTCTATTGGTGGAGTTGCTACAATCCGGCCTTCATCAACGGCGACAACAACCGGACCCGTCGGATCATGCAGGACGAAAAGCTGATGCCGTTCCTGATCACGTCGACGATCGTCTACGACGAGTCCTCGCAATATGCCGACATCATCCTGCCCGACGTGACCTATCTTGAGCGTTGGGACTGGGAGGACATGGTCTCGGCCAATCAGATCGCCGAGTTCTACATCCGCCAGCCGCTGGTCAAGCCCTTGGGCGAGGCCCGCTGCCAAGGCGATGTCTGGCCGGAACTGGCCAAGCGGATCGGATTCGAGCTGGCCTGGAAGGACAAGAAAGACTTTGTTCGCCAGTCCTGCGAGATGACCCCGGGCGTCAAGGAGGCCGGTGGCTTCGACTACATGGTCAAGAACGGTGTCTGGCATGATCCCAACGCCAAGCCGAACTACGGTTTCTACGAGCAGACCGTGGACGTCAGCGGCGACGGCGTGATCAAGGACGAGACCACCGGCGTTTATTGGAACTGGAAGAAGTCCGGGGCCAAGAGCGAGGCCGAGGCCAAGGCCAACGGCTATCTCAAGACGCCGGGCGCCAAGGGAGCCTATGTCGCCCAGGATATCGGCGGCACCGCCTATCGCGGCTATGGTCCGAGTTCGTTGATCAAATCGGGGTATCTGGAATTGTATTCCGATCTGATGACGGCCAAGAACCTGCCGGCGTTCCCGACCTACACGCCGATCCCCGAACATCAGAAGATGGCGGCCGACGATCTCATCCTGACCACCTACAAGATCGCCGTGCATACCCATTCCCGGACCGCCCACTGCAAGTGGCTGGCCGAGATCAAGCACGACAATCCGGGCTGGATGAATCCCAAGACCGCTGCCGAGCGGGGGTTGAAGGACGGTGACAAGATCCGGGTCTATAATGGGCTTGGCGAGGTCAACACCACGGTCCACGTCACCGAGGGGATTATCCCGGGCATCATCGCCATTTCCCACCATCTGGGCCGCAAGCACTCCGGTGTGTTCGGTTCCGGCAAATCTTCGCCGGTCGCCGGCGGGGCCGATGCCGATCCGGATGCCAAGCACAAATGGTGGGACAAGCATGGCGCCCATCCCAATGCGGTGATCCCCAATTGGGTGGACCCGATCAGCGGTACCCAGCGTTGGATGGACACCGTGGTCAAGGTGGCCAAGGCATAAGCAGCCGCATATCGGGGAATAAGACCAAAAAGGAGCATGCAGATGGCGACTGACCGGGAGATTCAAAGCGCAAAGGCCGCAGGGCGTAGCAGTATCTACGGCCTCCTCGCGACAATCTTCCGGGAAGCGCCGACCGAGGCTTTGATCGGGGAGTTACAGTCTCCGGCGTATCAGGAGACGCTGACGGGTCTCGGGCTTACTCTGGGTGAGCGGTTCAACGAAACCGCGCCCGCGGACCTTATCGGGGACCTGGCACGTGAATACACGCAGTTGTTCATTGGGCCGGGTCCCCGGATTTCTCCGCACGAATCCATTCATGTCGAAATCGACGGCGCCCAGGGCGGGCTCTGGGGTAAACGCACCGTCGAGGTCAAGAAATTCATCGAATCCACCGGTCTGGAATACGATCCGTCATTCTCCGGATTGCCTGACCACATCAGTGCCGAACTGGAATTGATGCAGAAGCTCGGCGAACGCGAAGCCGAGGCCTGGGACCAGGGCGACGAAAAGGTTGCCACCTGGTTTGGCAACGTTCAGCGTCGCTTTTACAGCGAGCACCTGACGGCCTGGGTGCCGGCGTTCTGCGACAAGGTCATCGAACGAGCCGAGCTGCCATTTTACAGCGAATTTGCCAAGGTAATCCAGGGGTTCCTTGAGTACGAGGGCGAGCAGCTCTTCGACGCTGAAGCCACGGATCCGGCTCAAAGCACGGCTTGAAATTCCCTCAGCGCGCCGCGCCCAGGGTCTTCAACAGTTCATCGGCTTGGGCCTCGCTCATGCCCAGGGACCGGCCTTCCGAAATGGCGTAACCGGCCGGGGCGCCCAGACCGTGGATGCGGTAGCCCGTCCACATGATGCCCAACAGGGCGAAGTTCGGCGCGAACACCAGGGTCGGGTGACGGCCGGCACCGACCACCAGTTCGGAGAACCGCACGATATCCGATTGCTCGGGGCGGCCCTCCTTGAGAGGGATGTTGTGGTAGACAAAACCGGCCTTTTCGCTTTCCCGGCGATGCAGTTGGGCGGTCTCGGGCGGCGTACCCAGATCGATGACCGTCCGGAAGCCATAACCGTGGAGCTCGTCGATCCGATTGACGGGCCGGCCAAACGTGGCCTCAAGGTAAGGCTGGGCCTGGCCCGGATCCGGAATAGCCAAGCCGTAGCCCATGCGGCCCGGCAGCTTGGCCGCCGCCGCGGCACCGCCCTTGGGCAGGGGTGCGAAGATGATTTCTGGTTGGCCATGCTGGCGCATTTCCGGATCACCCCACCAGCCGCAGGCCAAAGTCGCCGATGCCGGGACGGCCCCGACGGCCGCGACAAGCAAAAGGGATTTTAGGCGGTTCAAATGCATGACCGGTCCACCTCGTGTCGGACGATCATAGCAGCCCAGCGCCGCCGGCCCCACCCATAACAAGGTGTTTTTCTCGAGGATTTCCGTGAGCTTTCCACTGTGACCGGCGGAGCCCCGCTTATATGATCGGGGGGGCGACCGGCCAGCGACAAGAAGGGGAAGGCGATGACGGTGGAATTGACCAGGCACCAGGATTTCGCGTTGATCACGTTGAACCGGCCGGACGCACTCAACGCGCTGTCGTTCGAGATCCTTGGCGAAATTAGCCGGGCCATCGACCAGGCTTGCGATACGGACGCCCGCGCCATTCTGTTCACCGGTGCCGGTGACAAGGCCTTTTGTGCCGGCGCCGATATCAAGGAGTTACGCGGCCGCGACCTCGTGGCCCAACGGCACGGCGCCGAATACGGCCAGGCGGTGTTCAGCAAGCTGGACCAGGCCCCCATTCCCTCACTCGCCCTGATCAACGGCTATGCCTTTGGCGGTGGTCTGGAACTGGCGCTGGCCTGTACCTTCCGCATTGCCGCGCCGCGGGCCAAACTCGGCTTGCCGGAAATCAAGCTGGGTCTGATCCCCGGTTATGGCGGGACCCAGCGCCTGCCGCGGTTGATCGGCGAGGGGCGGGCGTTGGAGATGATCATGACCGGCCGGGCAGTCGGAGCCGAGGAGGCGTTGTCGATTGGGCTGGTCCATGCCGTCGAGGAGGGTGACCTGCTGGTCGCCGCGGCCGCTTTCGCCCGCCGGTTTGCCGGCTTCGGCCTGCCCGCCCTGCGGTTGGCCCGCGACGCGGTGCGCCGGGCGGGCGATGTGCCGTTGCATGAGGGGTTGCGGGTCGAAGCGGACCTGTCGACCCTGGCCTTCCAGACCCGCGACGCGGAGGAGGGGATGGCGGCATTCGAGGAAAAACGACCGGCGGAGTTTCAGGATGGCTAAAGGTCAGATCATCGTCACCGGCGCCAGCAAGGGGATCGGTGCCGCCATCGCCGCCGACCTGGCCGGGCGCGGCTTTTTGGTTGTCGGCCTATCACGGTCGGGCGACACCCCGGCCGGAACCGGGATGATCTGCGACATGACCGACGAGGCTCAGATCCGGGCGCGTTTCGCAGAGATCGGCCGGCAGGGTCCAATCACCGGGCTGGTCAACAATGCCGGGGTTCACGAAACCCGGCCGGCCAATGACTTGTCCACCGAAGACTATGACCGGGTCATGGCACTCAATGCCACCGGTGTCATGATCGCGTCGCGCGAGGCCTTTCCCCACCTCAAGCAGAGCAGGGGGCGGATCGTCAATATCGGTTCGTTCTTCGACCGGCTCGGGGTGCCGAACAATCTTGCCTATTGCGCCACGAAAGCGGCGGTGGCGGCAATGTCGCGCTGCCTGGCGGTGGAATGGGCCGCCCATGGCATTTCTGTCGTCAACGTCGCGCCGGGCTATATCGAAACCGACCTCAATCGCGACTTTCTGGCCCGCGACAAGGTTAAAAGCTGGCTGGCCGAGCGGGTCCCGGTGCAGCGGGCCGGTACACCGGATGAAGTGGCGCGGCTGGTCGGTGCCCTGTTCGCCGAGGACATCCGGTTCCTGACCGGCGAAACCATCTACATCGACGGCGGGCAGGGGATGAACCACTGATGCAGATCTTCGAGCGCATGGACCGGAACCGCGACTGGAGCGAGGAGGAACGGCTCGTCGTCGATCAGGTGCAGCGGTTGGCCGATGAAGTCATCGCCCCAAAGGCCAAAGCCTATGACAAATCGGGCGAATTTCCCCAGGCCAATGTCGATGCCCTGAACGCGCTTGGTCTGAACGCGATCTTCGTGCCCGAGGCTTATGGCGGCGCCAGGATGCGGGTTGCTGTCTATCTGGAAGTGGTCAAGATCATTGCAGCGGCCTGCGCCGCCACCGGCATCATATATGCCACCAACTATCACGGTATGAAGCCTCTGATCGATTTTGGAACCGAGGAGCAGAAGTCGCGCCTGCTGCCTGGAATCGCCGCCGGCGGCCTTGGTGCCTTGGCGATCACCGAGGCGACAGCCGGGTCCGACGCGACGGGCATGAAGACCCGGTTCACGCCGGACGGCGACGAGATCGTCATCGACGGCGCCAAGATCTTTATCACCAATGGCGACGTGGCCGACCGGATCCTGTTGTTTGGAAAATGGTCCGAGATTGACGACGACCGGGGGGCCATCTCCGTCCTGATTGTCGAAAAAGGCACGGCCGGCATGTCGGTGACCGGCCGCGAGGACAAGATGGGGCACCGTGCCTCATCGACCTGTTCGCTGAATTTCGAAGGCGCGCGGGTGCCGCGGGCCAATCTGATAGGTGCCCCGGGCGAAGGGCTACGCCTGCTGCTGCTGGCCTTGAACAAGTCGCGGCCGTCGATCGCGGCCCATGCACTGGGGATCGCCCGCGCCGCCTTTGGTGACATGGTGGCCTATATGAACGAACGCGTGCAGTCGCGCCGCCGGATTATCGAGTTTCAGGGCAACCAGTTCGAACTTGCCGACCTGGCCTCGGAACTGGCCCTGGCCGAAACCTGGCTCGACTATGTCGCCGGATTGATCGATCGCGGGGAAGAGGAAATCGGGGTCGAGGCGTCAATTGCCAAACTGCGAGCCTCGGACCTGGCCATGCGGATGGCGACCGCCTGTGTGCAGTTTCACGGCGGATATGGCTACTGCTCCGACTACCGTGCCGAAAGGCTGATGCGCGATGCCAAGATCACCCAAATCTGGGAAGGGACCAACCAGGTGCACCGGCAACTCATCGGCCGCAGTTTCGCCGTCAAGGCGTCAAGCACGGTGCGGTGACGTTCGAACCGGCGACACGAAACCCGCTCCCGCCAATGGAACCTGGTCGGTTGGGCGTTTGCTCGAACTTATGGGGTGGTCTGAAGCCGGTTAGCCGAAAAGTCGGTGGAGTTTTAGGCCATTCCACCTGAGCGCCGGGCCAAATCCTGCATGACCTGAAGTGCCTGGCGGCGAAATTCCGGATTGCGTATTTTGTGGTAGGTCTTGACGACTTCGAGGGTTTCCCGTGGGGACAGTTGCGGATCAATTTCCTCGGTACCCGTGTCTGAATGGTCCGCGCAGGTGTTGGCGGCTGCACGAGGTCGGAAATCGTCGATGTTCACGACAGAATTGGCGCGGCGGTTGCGGCTGTTCGTATCATCCATCATCCGAGCCCACATCCCGTGGTTGCTTCAATTCAACCCTGGCGGTCTGTTCAATTAGGATCAACCAAACCGGTTCACCATTCCAATCGACGCCAAAATAGGTCGAATACAAGAATGATAGGCAATTACCTCCGCGTCAATAGGCAATTGCCTATTTACCAGGGTATATTCAACCAAGAGTGTGAATGAGTTGTATATTTTTCCGGGAATCCGCGCAAAAGATATACTGGGCGACAACTGTAGTGTCAGAAAACCGACTAATCGTTGGTTAGCTTGTTTCAGGCGAAATTTCGGCGATTTTATTCAAAGCATCCGGCAGAACGCGGTGGGTGGGCTCAGGGCTGGAATCGACGGCGCGCTCACCAACCCTGATAAGCCAGTCGAGGGACTTGCCGGAAGCGGATGAAATACGGACAAGCTCCGCGAGAGTAGGTTCGTCGTCGCCTTCTTCCAATTCGGTATAGCGATACCGGTCGATTTGGGTCTCTGCGGCAAACCTGGACGGTGCGACGAATTTTGATTCCGTTCTTGCCACGGCAAGGCGGGCGGCAAACGTCTTCAACTTTACCGGAGCACCGGCTGATGGGCCGCTGGGGTCCAAAACGGAATTTTTGACTTTGATGAACCGGTTTGGCAGGTCAAACACGCTCTGGTCGACCGAAAAGAATGCTGCCAGTGCATAGCGTACATCTTCCGGTAGCTTCTTGGGCTTGCCGCGCGCAACAAATTGCTGCAGGTACGCATGATTCCGGCCAATCGCCCGCGAAACCGCAGCCAAATTGGTTTTGCGGTCAACGATCAACTGCATCAACCGGACGCGTACCACGTCGTTGGGCGTTTGTTGGCTTTCCGTGCGCGACATTTCCAAAACCGCCTGTTTCAATCACTCGCCGCATGATTTCGCAACGGAAAATCATATCGGTTCGTCTGGCGCCGTTTCGACCACCAAGCCTAGCCAAACCGACCGTCTCTGGCAAGATTCTCGAGGGGCATAACAGGTAAAAAATGCAGAAAATTGTTTGCAATGTTCTTGCAAAACGATTGTCCGTTCGGCACGGGTCTGATCGTCGTACCTTCCTGGTTTCGATCATCAGAGTATCCGAAATGTTTCCGTGCCTGCCAATGCGAAGCTGAAGAGAGACATCAATTCATCGGGATTGGACCAATCAATGCCAGACCGATCAGCATGGTCGTACCGTCATCACTCTCTCCAAATGGCGCGACCACGCCCCTCACGACGCACGGTTTGCCGTCGGCGTTGAAATAGTATGTGGACGTGGCGACAGGTTTTCGTTGCGCAGCGGCCAGCCGGAACACGTGCGAGAGTTCGTCTTGGAGACCCGGACGGCCATCCGCCTTGAAGTTGTCCGACGCACTGTTTTTCAAGGTTTCGCCCGTGATGCTGTTGGCATGTTGCCTTCGAAGTCTATTACCTGTTGACCCAAATCACCGTCTTCGCGCCGCAAGCGCCACCGGCGTTCGACAATCCGACACATGCGACCCCGGTCCGTTCCGCCTGGCGGCCGTGCTATGCCTTGATCGGAATCGGTGCAACAATATGCGACGCAAACAGGTGGAGGTCGGGTCGGATATGAAACTTCGCGATGGCGAGCCTTGGATACCGGCGGACGAGTATGGCCGTTCCCTGCGTGGTTTGACGGTCAACTTGCTGGTCGCTGACGTTGCGCGCGCGGTTGCGTTTCAAACCGAAGTGCTCGGCGCGCAAACCACGTACGTCGATCCAGATTTCGCTGTTATGAGTGGGTTTGGCAGTGAGTGGATGATGCACGCCGACCACACCTACAATGACCATCCGCTGCACGGCAGCCTTGGGCCCGATATGCCGCGCGGCATTGGCACGGAGCTCAGGCTGCACGGATGCGACCCCGATCAGGCGGAAGCCAGGGCCCTGGCGCGCGGCGATATCGTGCTGGCCGGTGCCATGGATAAGCCGCACGGGCTGCGCGAAGCATTTATCATTGATCCGGACGGGTACCTTTGGGTGCCTGACGTTCCGGTCCAGGGGGATCAGAATTGATCGCGGTGATCTTCGAGGTCCAGCCGGCCGCTGCGCACGGCCAGGACTATCTGGATCTGGCCGCCGGGTTGCGCAGTGAACTCGAAGGCTTTGACGGTTTCATTTCGATCGAGAGGTTCGAGAGCCTGTCACAGCCGGGCAAGCTGCTGTCCTTGTCGTTTTGGCGCGATGAATCGGCTATCACTGCCTGGCGCAACCATATCAACCACCGGACCGCCCAGCAGGCCGGCCGATCCGGCTTTTTCAAAGCGTACCGAATTCGCGTGGCGTCGGTTATTCGCGACTATGGCTTGACGGAACGCGACGGTGCGCCTGCGGATTCCAGGGACCAGATCAGTTAATCCGGTTGGGTTCAGGGACTGCTCTCACGTTTGGCCTGATTTTGCTTCAACGCGGCAATCAGACCGTCAACGCCGTTGCCGGCGCGCTGGATGACCGATGTGAATTCCTGCTTGTAGGTCAACGCCTGGCTCACACCCAGGAAATAAACGTCGATGACCTTCAACTGGTCGTCCTTTTGGCGAATTCGCCAATCGATGGCGATCGGTCGATGGCCTTCCTGGCGCGCGATGCCGGTTCTGACATAGAGGTCCTTGCCGCCGGCCGGGCGCGTTCCCAGGATCTGAACCTTGTTCAGGGCGGCATCGACCAGCGTCGGGCCGACATGGTTGACCAGCCGCACGACATAGGTCGCCACCAAATGGTCCTCGAACGCCTCCAGATAAATGTTGAACTTATCCTTTTCCAGACGCCGGCCATACTTGCCCAGCGCGAATTTGGCCACACCCCTGATATCGAAATCCCGGCGCAGAAGTTCCCGCAGTTTTGTCGACTTGTCGGCATCCGAGAGTTCGTGCTGCCGCAGCACGTCCGCCACCGAATACAGGCCGGTACGAACGAAGGAAATCGCACTCTCGGGGTTGGGCGCAGACGAGGCCGGGGCCGCTATCGCGACCGAGCCGAAGAATAATTTCAGAAAAAGCGCGTAACAGATCAATTTTCGCACGACATTTTTCCCGGTCAGCCAGTGTTTTTTCAATGTTACGCGACGGTAACCCTGCGTGCCGTCCATCGCGGCGCGTCAGTCAGACTCGACAACATTCGGCGAAACCAATGGTTTAGTAGCGAATGCCGTCACCTCAACCAAGCTTCAATTTTTAAATAAGTAGTAAATATACGCTGAGTTTGAACCCTTGAACCCGACACTGCGTCGGTGATCAATGCACCTCATTGCCGGATTTTAAAGCGTTTTGCCGCAAAGGCGAAGACACAAAATCGGCAACATGGTTGTGATGACGGCTTGGCGTTTGCTGCCTTCCTGCTTCCGACTCCACTACACCTCTGATCGGGGTCACTTACGCTTGGCCTGGCCTTTCAGGCGGGCCTCGCGATGCGCAATATATGTGGCACTGGCCACGATGATGGCGGCGCCGGCCCACGACCAGTAGTCCGGGACCTCACCGAACACCCAAAGGCCCAGCAGCGTCGCCCATACCAGTTGCAAAAACGAGAAAGGCTGGGTAACCGCGATTTCGGCATGTCGAAATGCCTGGGTCATGGTCCAGTGCCCCGAAGTGGCCAAAACCGCCGTCAAGCCAAGCCAGCCGAGCTCGCTCAAGGTTGGCGTTCGCCAGAACCAAAGGGCCGGTGGCATCAGTGCCAAGGTGACAAAAACCGACAGGGTGGCGACAATCATTGCGCTGTCCTCGATCTCGGTCAGCTTCTTGGCGATCAATAGGGATACCGCAAACAGAGGCGCGGCCACCAGCTGCGCGATCGCGCCGACATCGACGGCTACGATGCCAGGGCGCAAAATCACCATGGCGCCCAGGAAACCGGCTATGACGGCCAGGATTCGGCGCCGCTGGAGCTTTTCACCGAGGAATACCGCGGCACCCAATGTTGCAAAGATCGGGGCGGTAAAGCCCAGGGCCGTCACTTCGGCGATGGGGATCCGTGCCATCGCATAGAACCACAGCATCACGGCGGTGCCATGCACGATGCCACGCAACGTATGCAGCCCGAGCCGGCGGACACGCCATCGGGCATATCTAAGCCGGAAGAGGACCGGGGCGATCAGGAACAACCCGAAGACGTACCGAATGAAGGCCGCCTGGACCGGATTCATGTCGCTGCCCAGATGGCGGACAATTCCGGTCACCCCAACGAACAGGACCCCAGTCACCAGCATCCACGCGATGCCGACCACCGTGTTGCTCGAGGCGCTGGGCCGTTTTTCCTGTGTTGGTTGGAAATCAGTCATTTGTCAAAGGAATCTCAGCGGGGCCATCAGGCATGGGTGAACCCCAGGCCTATTCACCAAGGATCTTCCGGAAATGACCGTGAACTCGGTTCTGGGTGGCGATCAGGTTGGATTTCAAGGCGGCAAAGTCGCTCTCACCGCCGGCCGCGGCCAGTACCGCCCGCAATCCCTCTGGCGCCGTCGCGTCGTCGAACCGGCCTTCCTGGCACAAGCGGGTCAAACCCTGCATGTTGCGCATCAAAATCGTGGCTGCGACCAGGTCTTCGGCCAGGTCCGGATCCAGAATGCCAGCGGCTACCATGCGTTCGAACGCGGCGCTGGTGTTGGGATGCAGAATCGACGGATCGGCGTTGGCGTGGCGCAACTGCAGGTACTGGCTGATGAACTCAAGGTCCAGCAATCCCCCCCGGACATATTTGATATTCCAGATGTCGTCGGTGCCGCGGTCGGCGTCGATGCGTTGGCGCATGTCCAGGATGTCGTTGGCCAGACCGTCGCCGTCCCTTGGTTGCGACAGGACGCCGGAAATCACGGCCTCGATTTTGCGACCCAGACTGTCCGACCCGGCGACCACGCGAGCGCGGGTCAACGCCATGTGCTCCCAGGTCCAGGCGCTTTCCGATTGGTAGCGCGAAAAGGCATCGAAGCTGACGGCCAGCGGTCCCTTGCTGCCGGAGGGGCGAAGCCGCATGTCCACTTCATAGAGCCTCCCCTCGGATGTCAACGCGGTCAGGGAGTTGATTATCCGCTGGCTTAGACGTGAGAAATATTGGCTTGGCGCCAGCGGTCGGCTGCCGTCCGACGATGACGCGTCAGCCGCGTGATCGTAGACCAGGATCAAGTCCAGATCGGAACCGGCATTGATTTCCCGGCCACCAAGTTTGCCCATTCCGATGATTGTCACCTCTCCGCTCGCCACCGCGCCGTGCGCCTCCGCGAACTGTTGCCAGACAACCGGCAGCAGATCGGCCATGCAGGTATCGGCGATGTCCGACAATCCCGGCCCGGCGGTCTCCGAGGAAATGATGTTGCGCAAAACCTGGACTCCGATCTGAAATTTACGATCGGCAGCCCAGCGCCTGATGGTATCCAAATGGTCCTCGAATTCCCGAACGCCGGTCAACATCAGGGCCAGGGTGTGGGCTAACTCCTCCGCCGGCGGTGGCGGGTCGAAGAAATCGGCACTTAACACGCCATCCAGAAGGGTGGAGTTGCGGCTGAGCATATCCGCCAGTTGTGGCGCGGTTCCCATGATCTCGGCGACCAAGTCCAACAGGCCGGGATGGGCGTAGAACAGGGAAAACACCTGGATTCCAGCCGGCAGATTTCCCAGAAACTCGTCGAATTTGACGAACGCCGACATCGGAGACGTGGTCCGCGACAACGCCTCAAGCAGCCGCGGCATCAATTCGGTCAGCATTTCCCTGGCTTTGGTGGAGCGCGTGGCGCGATAGCGGCCGTGGTGCCACTTGCGAACCACCGCCGCCACCCGTTCGGCATCGGTGAACCCCATATCCGCCAGGGTTTTCAATGTGTTGGGGTCGTCATCTGCACCGGTGAAGGCAAGACTGCCTGACCCGCCGAGATCGGGAGCCGCCTCGAACAGATGCCCATAGATCTCCTGGACCCTTTCCAGCGTGGTCAGTACGGCGGTGTCGAAGGCCTGTGGGTCATCGAAGCCGGTAAAGGTCGCAATGTGGTCCAGGCCGGGGCGGTTGGCCGGCAGAGTATGGGTCTGTTCGTCGGCCACCATTTGCAAGCGGTGCTCCAGGCGGCGCAGGAACCGGTAACTGCCGACCAGCACGTCGGCGATTTCCGTTTCCAGGCGGCCGGTGTCGACCAGGGCCTGAATGGCGCCGCAAGTGGTTGGAATCCGCAGCCGGGGGTCGCGTCCCCCGGCGATCAGTTGCTGGGTTTGCGCGAAAAACTCAATTTCACGGATGCCGCCCCGGCCGACCTTGATATTGTGGCCGGCCACCGCTGTCTTGCCGTGGCCGCGATGGGCTTGGACCTGCCGTTTGATGGAATGGATGTCCTCGATCGCCGCGAAATCGAGGTATTTGCGCCAGATAAAGGGGCGAATGCGTTCCAGAAAGCCGGCCCCGGCCTGGATGTCGCCGGCGACCGCCCGCGCCTTGATCATGGCAGCCCGTTCCCAGTTCTGGCCGAAACTCTCATAGTACCCCTCGGCCACTTCCATCGACAGGGCAATCGGATGGGCCCCCGGGTCCGGCCGCAGGCGCAGGTCGGTGCGAAAGACATACCCTTCACCGGTCAGCTCCTGCATGATCTTGACCAGGTCCCGGGTCATCCGGACGAATTGGTCCTGCAAGGTTTTTTTGCCGGTGTAGCGCACGACGTCCTGGTCATAAAGGACGATGATGTCGATGTCGCTGGAATAATTCAGCTCCTCGGCGCCGAATTTGCCCATCCCGATTATCGATAATCCACAGTCAATTAACGGGTTTTCCTTGTCTCTAACTTGAAGGTTTCCCGATGCCGCCGCGCGTTCAATCAAATGGATCAGTGCCTGGTCCAGTGCCAGGCTGGCGAACCTGCTCAGGGTTTCCGTCACCCGCTCCAACGGCCAGATATCGGCGATGTCGGCCAGCGCGGTCAGCAGGGCCACCTGTTGCTTGCCGATCCGCAAGTGCCGCATGACCGCGGCCAGGTCGCCGGCCCGGTCCGGCCCGCAGGAAATTTGGGAAAAGAGCTGTTTCGCGGTGTCGTCCGGGTGGATTTTTAGGGTTTCGAGCCCAAATCTTGGATTGCGTACCAGGATCTGAGTCAGGTAAGGACTGTTACCGAAAACTGCGTCCAGCAGCGCGCGGCCTTTAGGGTCGTCGACCAAAGCCTTGGAATCGCTGGTTAACTCGTCGTCGCCCTGGCGCGCGATCGACTCTGCCCAAGCGGCGTGGCCGCGTGCCAGCCTGTCGCCGTCATAGGCGGTTGGCAAGGTATTGATAAGGGACAGAAAGCTATACTCGGCCATGGCTCTACACCCATATTTCGGGCAGAGTGCGGGAAGCGAAGATTCGGGTCAAGAACGACTGGACTAGTGCACGCGTGAAGATTGCCAAAAACATAGTGGTCGCCGCCTTGAAGGTGTTGGCCACCGCGCTTGCCATAGCGGCGATCCTGTTTTCTGGGGCGGCATGGCGGCTGTCCAAGGGACCGGTCTCACTGGCCGTCCTCAAACCCTATCTGCAAGACGCGCTGACCTTTGGCGGCATCGACTACCAGGTCCAGTTGGACGACACTATTTTGAGCTGGGACGGCGCCAAGCGGTCGGTGGACATCAGGGCCATCGGCGTCCGGATGCTGGACCCGACCGGGCGCCACGTCGCGCAGGTGCCGGAAATCTCGCTTGGCCTGTCGGTTCGGGGCTTGCTGGCCGGGGTGATAGCGCCGACAAGGATCGACCTCATCGGGTTGAGCGCGCGGTTTATCCGCGACCCGGAGCGGGGTCTGCTGTTGGTGCCGACCGGCGGCGCGGGAGACCAGAGCGGCGCACTGGAAACCATGATCGGCGGCCTGTCCGGAGGCGGCGAGGCGGTTGCCACCCGTTATCTTCGCGAACTCCGAATTCGCAACGCCGATATTTCCCTGGAAGACCGGGTCCTGGACCTGTTGTGGACGGTGCCCGACGCGGGCCTGACGCTGTGGCGCGACAACGAACGGATTCGCGGCCGTTTGGCGGGCAATCTGGACTTCGCCGGGGAGTTGGTGAGGGTCGAGTTGACTGGCGTTCATGACCCGGAAACCGGCGGCACCGAGTTGCGGCTGGAATTCGACGAACTGGTGCCGGCCCTGATCGCGTCGCGAACCGAGAAACTGGCCCGGGTGGCCGCGCTGAAGCTGCCGGTCGGCGGCAATCTGGCGATGACCGTCGATTCCGAAGGGCGGTTCGGGTCGATCGATTTTGACATCTACGGTGGCGCCGGGTTTGTCGACCTGCCGGAACTCTACAAGGACCCCCTCCAGGTCGAGCAGTTGGGGCTCAGAGGGCGGCTGGCCGACGATTGGGAAAGCGTTCGGGTCGACGAGCTGTTCGTCGACGCCAGCGGCGCGACGGCGACCTTGCGGGGGTTGGTGGAATTTTCGGGATCGGACTTCGCCCTGGCCGGCGACGGCACGATCCGGAACGTTTCGATGGCCGCGTTGGAGGAATTGTGGCCACCCAGTCTGGGCTCGGGCGGTCATGCCTGGGTGACCAAGAATATCCGCAAAGGCGTTGTCGGCGAGGGCAAGCTGCGGTTTGCGGTACCGGCCGGTGCCGACCTCAAGAACCTATCGGACGACGTGCTGCGCCTTGCCTTCAGCTTCCAGGGGCTGGAAGTCGACTATTTCCATCCGCTGCGCAAGGCCACGGACGTCACCGGCAACGGTGTTCTGACGGCCAACAAGCTGGACCTGACGATCCTTTCCGGTCGTGTCGGCGAGATGCAGCTCAGCGACGGCACGGTCGTGATCACCGAACTGGCCACCAAGATCCCCCACGCCGATATCGGCATCGTGGTGCGCGGCGAAACCGCCAACGCCGTCGCGTTGATCAACACACCGCCGTTGAACTTGATCGGGCGGTTGGGCCTGGACGCCAGCCAAATCGGCGGTGCGTCGGCAACCCGGGCCAGCTTTTCCCTGCCGCTTGCCCAGGACCTCGATCTGGCGGATGTCGAAGTTGTGGCAACCGCGCGCCTCGATGCGGCGGCCCTGCCCAATGCGTTCCGGGGCTACGATCTCACGGATGGCGATCTGTCGCTTCGCGTCAACAATCACCGCCTGCAGCTTTCCGGCCCGGCCAAGCTGAACGGGGTCCCGCTCGACCTGGACTGGCGCCAGGAATTTGCCCCCGACCAGGACATACGGCGCCAATACAGCCTTCAGGGTGTGGTTGACGACGCTGGCCGAAAGAAGCTGGGCATCGATGTCGATGATCGTCTGTCGGGCAGCATCGAAACCTCGCTGCGCCTGACCGATTTCGGCCAGGGCCGCCTGCGGGGTGACTTGGAGCTGGGTCTGGAGCAGGCCGATCTGGAAATCCGGGAACTGCGCTGGCGCAAGCCCGTCGGAACGCCCGGCAGGCTGACCTCGCAGTTCGAGGTCAGCAACGGTGGCGACATCCGAGTCAGTCAATTCGACCTTGCCGCCGGTAACTTGCGGGCGTTGGGCAACGCGGTCCTTCGAGACGGGGAGGTCAGGGAGATCGAGGTTTCGAACCTGGAATTGGGTGCCACCAAGGTTAGCCTGGCGGCCAGGCCCCGCGATGGCGGCGGGATGGTTATCGCGGTCCAGGGGCCCGGCCTCGACTTGCGCCCCTATCTGGAGGACAAGGCGGAATTCTCGACCGGCGGGACCCCGGTGACTCTGTCGCTTCAGGTCAGCAACCTGATCACCGACGAGCACCAGATCTTCGAAAATGTGGCGGCGCAGGTCAGCTTCGACGGTAGCCAGTTTGCCGCCATCAACGGGGCCGGGACGCCGCTTGGCGGCGAGCCGCTCCACGTATTACTGGAAACCACAGAAAACGGCCGCAGCTTGAAGGTTCATTGCGATGATGCCGGCACATTGGCCCGCATGGTTGGCGTGGTGGAGAATGCGGTTGGCGGCAAGCTGGAATTGACCGCGCTGATCCATGACGACCTGCCGGGTGCGCCGATGCGCGGGACCCTGCTGATCAGTGATTTCCGGGTTACCGATGCGCCGGTTCTGGCAAACCTGCTCAGTATCGGATCGTTGACCGGCCTCTCCGATCTGATGCGCGGCGAAGGGATCTTGTTTCAGCAGGCCAAAATCCCGTTCGAGTTTCGCGCCGACGCCATCGACGTGATCGAAGGCATCGCCACCGGCCCGGCCTTGGGCATTACCATGGATGGCCTGTTCTGGCGCGACGAGGACCGCATGGATCTTGGCGGTACCATTGTCCCGTCATACACGCTGAATTCCATTCTCGGGTACATACCGCTACTGGGCCGGATCCTGGTTGGGCGGGAAGGCGAGGGTATCTTCGGGTTCACCTACAGGGTCGAGGGCCAAACCGAAGCGCTGGAAGTAACGGTCAATCCGCTGTCGGTACTGACACCCGGCCTGTTGCGCGCGATTTTCAGCGGCAGGCGCCGGTCCGAGGACAATGACAACCTGGCCCAAGATGCGCCGGAAGAGAGATAGCGGCGGCCAAGGCCCCGGAACTGGTCCCTGGAAACGGCTTTGCCGCCGATGCGGTGCGCTGCAAAGGCTCGGAAATTCCGACACGATGACGTTTTGAGCGCCTAATTCGCGTCCACTTCCCAGATGTCGTCTTCATCCCCGCAATCGTTGATATCCTTCAACTTCTTGGCGTGGGACTGCATGGCCTCAACATACGGCTTCATCCGCATGTCGCTCTGCAGGATGTGCTCCAACAGCCAGGAGCGAAGCAGTTGGATAATGTCCACAAGGGCCTGTTTTTGCAGCGAAGCCGCCGACGAAGCCGCTTCTTTCTCGACCTTGTGAAGCTTCTTCATCAGGTCTGCATGTTCGTGTTTGTGGGCGTCGTAATAGGGGTAGCTTGAGACCCGCTGCAGCTCCTCTTCGCGGCGGAAGTGGATTTTTGTGTAGTATCTGAGCGCATGGAGCGCGTCCGCAACCGATTCACCGGTGCTGCCATGTTCCGCGTCATATTCGAACTGATTGATGATTTCGATCAGGTGCCGATGGTCATCATCAATCTTGTCGCCATCGATCACCATGGTCTTCCGCCAAGTCACGGGCACGATAATTCTCCGTCTGTTCCGGCGCTGACCCTACCGGCTCACTTGAACCGAAGGTTACCAAATCGACTTAACACATCTCTGGACTTGTGAAAGTACCCGTGAATGAAAACGCGTTCGAATAAACCCCAAGGCCCTTTGTCGAGCAACTCGGCAGGTGGTTATAGAACCTAAACGCAGTTGGATAATACCGGGTTAACGCGTGCGATCAATCGGTCTCGACTATTCCGGGGGCCTCGGCAGAGGCCCTGTCAACGCTGATTTGTAGGTCGGTCGGTTCGACCGGGCCAGCAAAATAACCAGAGTCCCTATCCTGGCCGAACCAGGGCGTGGCGTTTGCGGCCGGCCGACAGTTTGATGTCGCCGGTTTCCGTGAGGTCGGTCTCGCCAACCGCCTGTTGCTCGTCGCTGATCGGAACGCCGTTGACGCGGGCGCCACCGCCACGGATCAGGCGCCTCGCCTCGCCGCGGCTGGCCGCGAGACCGGACCGGTGCAGCAGGTCGAATGCGGCAATGCCGGCCGCCAATTCAGCGGGGTCCACCGCAAGGACCGGCAAATCATCACCTGCGCCGCCTTCCTCGAAGGTTTGGCGAGCCGTTTCGGCAGCGGTTTCGGCTGCAGCCTCGCCGTGGGCCAAGACGGTCGCTTGGTTGGCCAGGATTTTCTTGGCGTCGTTGAGTTCGGCGCCTTCGAGCGCTTCCAGCCGGGCGATCTCGTCCAGCGGCAATTCGGTAAAAAGTCGCAGGAAACGGCCGACATCGGCGTCCTCGGTGTTGCGCCAGAATTGCCAGTAGTCATAGGGGCTGAGCCGGTCGTTGTTCAGCCAGGTCGCGCCTTCCGCGGTCTTGCCCATCTTGGCGCCTGACGAGGTCGTGATCAGCGGCGAGGTCAGGCCGAACAGGGACCGGTTGTCGACCCGGCGGCCCAGCTCGACACCGTTGACGATGTTGCCCCATTGGTCCGATCCCCCCATCTGCAGCGTGCAGTCGTGGCGCCGGGCCAATTCGAGGAAATCGTAGGCCTGCAGGATCATGTAGTTGAACTCGAGAAAGCTCAGCGGCTGCTCGCGTTCCAGACGCAGCTTGACGGAATCGAACGACAGCATGCGGTTGACCGAGAAATGCCGGCCGAAATCCCTGAGGAACGGGACATAAGCCAACTGGTCCAGCCAGTCGGCGTTGTTGACCATGACCGCGTCGGTCGGCCCGTCGCCGAAGTCCAGGTATTTGTCGAACACCGTCCGGATTCCAGCCAGATTTCCTGCAATCTGTGCCTCGGTCAGCAACTGCCGGGAATCATCCTTGCCCGAGGGATCGCCGACCTTGGTGGTTCCGCCACCCATAAGGACGATCGGTTTGTGCCCGGTGCGCTGCAACCAGCGCAGCATCATGATCTGCATCAGGCTGCCGACATGCAGGCTGTCGGCCGTGCAATCAAAGCCTATATAGGCGATGATGCGCCGCTCAACGGCCAGGGCGTCCAGCGCCTCCAGGTCGGTGCATTGGTGCATGAACTGGCGCTCGGTCATGGCGCGAAGGAAGTCTGAACGTAACGTGGCCATGGCGTTGGCGGTCCTGTTGGTTTGCAGCCAAGGGTTCACAAGGTGGCGTGGTGTAGCACAATCGTCCGGGTGAGAGAAGAGCGGCGGAATTGGAAGCGGAGGCAGGTATGACCAGGTCTTGGCGGGCCATCGGTATGATGAGCGGCACGTCATTGGATGGTATCGATTGCGCGATGATCGAAACAGACGGCCGCCAGGTGCTTGCCCGCGACGGCTTCCTCTCCCAACCTTACGAGACGGGCCTCCGGGAGCGGCTGCGGACCTGTGCCGAAAGCGGGGAGGACCTGGCCGGTGTCGGCCGTGAAATCACTTTGGCCCATGCGGAAGTGGTTCATATGTTCATCGAGAAAAACCGCATAAGCATAAATGAAATCGACGTTATCGGGTTCCACGGACATACGATCGGCCATTGGCCGGAGCGGGGTGAAACCCGCCAGATCGGCGACGGGGTGATGTTGGCCAAATGCACCGGCATCCCGGTGGTCAATGACTTTCGCGGTGCCGACATGGTCGCCGGTGGCCAAGGTGCGCCGATGGCACCGGTCTATCATGCCGCCTTGGCAGCGGATTTAGCTAAGCCATTGGCAGTGCTGAATATTGGCGGCGTAGCCAACGTCACCTGGATCGGTGGCGACGGGACCCTGTTGGCCTTCGACACCGGCCCGGGCAATGCGCAAATCGACGACTGGGTGCTGCGCATGACCGGCGACCGGTTCGATGCTGATGGCGCCCTGGCGGCAGTTGGTGCCGTGGATGCAGACAGGGTGGTTCGTGTTCTGGCTCAACCTTATTTCCTAAAAGAACCGCCAAAATCGTTGGATCGGAATGATTTTCACGCCTCAGCCGTGGACGGGCTTTCCGCGGCCGACGGGGCGGCAACCCTGACCGCAATCACCGTCGGTGCCGTTGCAAGGGCCAGGGATTGGTTGCCGGAACCGCCGCGGCGCTGGCTGGTCACCGGTGGCGGCCGCCACAATGGGACTTTGATGGCCGGTCTGAGACGGGCGCTTTCGGCACCGGTCGATCCGGTGGAAGCCGTCGGCTGGCATGGCGATGCGCTCGAGGCAGAGGCCTTCGCCTACTTGGCCGTCCTCAGCCGCCTGGGACTTGCCTTGAGCTTTCCAGGAACCACCGGCGTGCGGCAGCCGCAGACCGGCGGCACCTTTCATCCAGTGGTTACGGGTTGAGCCGGCGCTCCAAATAGTCGTCCACCGTGGCGTTCAACTCGTCCAGATTCTCGTAGAAGAAGTGGTTGGCGTTGGCGATCTTGGTGTACTCGACCTCGATATCCCGTTGATTTGACAGGCGCTGCGCCAGCTTTGCCACATCCGGTTCCGGCACCAACTGGTCACTGGCGCCCTGTACGATCAGGCCGGACGACGGGCAGGGTGCCAGAAAGGCAAAATCGTAAATATTGGCCGGCGGTGACACCGATATGAAACCCGCGATTTCCGGGCGCCGCATCAGCAATTGCATGGAAATCCACGCGCCGAACGAGAAACCGGCGATCCAACAGGTTGATGCATTGGCGTTGTTGGCCTGCAGCCAATCCAGGGCGGCGGCCGCATCCGACAATTCGCCGGTCCCGGCATCGTGTTCGCCCTGGCTTCGCCCAACCCCGCGAAAATTGAACCTGAGCACCGAAAAACCGCGTCGAACAAAGGCGTGGTACAGGTTGTACACCACCTTATTGTTCATGGTTCCGCCATGCTGTGGGTTGGGGTGCAGCACCAGGGCTATCCCGGCATTGGCATCGCGATTGTGGTGGTACCGCCCTTCCAGCCTACCCTCGGGGCCGTTTATTATGACGTCTGGCATCCTTGTCCTTACCCCTCAAGCCGATCCGCTGCCACGATCTCCCCAGTCTCGGACCGTGTGACTCGGATAAATTTCGTTTATGTCCGAAAACCTTAGGTCAAATACTTGACCAGAGAACTCGGCCAATTATATTCCGAATCAGAAAATGGCAGCGGATCGCTATCATTTATCGACACGATCGCGGCGGAACCGCCGCGACAGGCGATATATATCACAATGGTGACACACATGTTCAAGCGCATTAGGGAAGACATCGCAGTGGTTTTCCAACGCGATCCGGCCGTTCGGTCGCGGCTTGAGATCCTGCTATGCTATCCCGGCTTTCATGCGGTGCTGTTTTACCGCATCGCGCATGCCATGTGGCGCCGCGGCTGGGTCGTCCCGGCCCGCTGGCTGTCCCATTGGGGGCGCTTTCTCACCGGTATCGAAATTCATCCTGGTGCCCGCATCGGCCGCCGTCTCTTTATCGACCATGGCATGGGGGTGGTGATCGGCGAGACCTCGATCATTGGCGATGACGTGACCCTGTATCACGGGGTCACGCTGGGCGGTATCGCGCCGTCGGTCAATGCCAGCGCCCAGGTCAACCAGAAACGCCATCCAACCCTTGAGGATGGGGTCATCGTCGGCTCCGGCGCGCAGGTGCTGGGCCCGGTGACGGTCGGCAATGGTGCTCGGGTTGGTGCCAATGCGGTGGCGATCGCGGATGTGGCGCCCAACACCACCGTGGTCGGGATTCCAGCACGGGTTTCGGCCAAGATCGGCAAATCCCCGGTGCTGCCCGATTTTGCCGCCTATGGTCTGCCGCACGGAACGGTCTCGGATCCGATTGCCCGGATCCTGGATGGCCTGCTGAATACCGTGCATTCGATGGGTTCGCGGATCGCCGAACTGGAGGCGGAGGCCGAGCCGAAGCCGGCTATCGCGCCGCTGTCCGAACCGGCATCCCGGCGCCGGTCCGACGCTTGAGCCTTGGAGAATTGGCGCCGGTTCGCCGTATACAAGAGACATTGGAAGGAGGTTGCCGTGAGACTAAGCACCAAAGGGCGCTACGCGGTAATGGCAATGGCCGACCTGGCTGCCCATGCCAGCGGCCGTCCGATCACCCTGGCCGACATCGCCACCCGGCAGGAAATCTCGCTTTCCTATCTGGAGCAGTTGTTCGGCCGATTGCGCCGCCACGGTTTGGTCAAGAGCGTGCGCGGGCCGGGTGGTGGTTACACCCTGGGTCGGTCGCCTCAGGATACGCGCATTGCCGACATCGTGTTTGCCGTGGACGAGCAAATCAAGGCGACACGCTGCGATCCGGGTGCCGGCAAGGGGTGCCACCGCGGCACCGAGGCCCGTTGCCTGACCCACGACCTATGGGAGGGTCTGGGCCTTCACATATACAATTACCTGAGCTCGGTCTCGCTGCAGGACGTGATCGGCGGTGCGATGGCCGATGGCCGCCTGATGGCGGCGATTGACGAGCCCAAGCCGGCCGCGACCCTGATGGTCGGTTGACGCGGCGATCGGGATCGGAGCGCAACGTGACGCAGTCGGCGGTATATCTCGACTACAACGCCTCGGCGCCGGTGCGGCCGGGTGCGGCCGATGCTGCCGTGGCGGCGATGGCGCTGGTCGGTAACCCGTCTTCGGTACATGGCGAAGGACGCTTTGCCCGTCGCACGGTCGAACAGGCACGAGCCAGTGTCGCCTCGATGGTCGGGGCCGATCCGTCGCAGGTGATCTTCACAAGCGGTGGAACCGAAGCCAACCACCTGGCGCTGCTTGGCGCGGATCGCGCCCGCATATTGGTGTCGGCGGTTGAGCACCCGTCGGTCACCGAGGTCCTGCCGGCGGCCCAAACCCTGCCCGTCGACGGCAACGGTGTCGTCGATGTGGCCGCGTTGCGGGAATTGCTGTCATCGAGCGATGCACCGACCTTGGTGTCGGTCATGTTGGCCAACCACGAAACCGGGGTCGTGCAACCGGTCACGGAGATCGCCGAACTGATCCGAGCCCACGGCGCTTTGCTGCATTGTGATGCGGTCCAGGCGGCCGGCAAGTTGGCAATTGATTTTGAAGCCCTGGGCGTCGACATGCTGACCCTGTCCGGCCACAAGATCGGCGCCCCGAAAGGGGTCGGTGCGCTGGTCACCCGCCCTGGGCTGGCGTTGCGGGCTCAGATGCGTGGCGGTGGCCAGGAACTGGGGCACCGGGCCGGTACCGAAAACCTACCAGGGATCGCCGGCTTCGGCGCGGCGGCCGAGGCGGCGAATGCCGAACTGGACCGGATGGAGCAGTTGGCGGCCTGGCGTGACGATCTGGAAGCCCGTATCGTGGCAATTGCTCCGGCGGTGCAGATTTTCGGCCGTTCGGTGCAGAGGTTGGTCAATACCTCCTGCTTGACCATGCCGGGTGTGGCCAATGACAGCCAGGTGATGCACTTCGATCTGGCCGGCGTGGCGCTCAGCGCCGGGGCGGCCTGTTCGTCGGGCAAGGTCGGCCCGTCTCCGGTCCTGCGCGCCATGGGCATCGACGAAAATTCCGCGGCGACCGCGATCCGCGTCAGCTTGGGCTGGCAAAGCGCGGTAGAAGACGTGGAACGGTTCTTCCAGGTCTGGCGAGAAACCTACTTCAATGTCGCAACCAAGTCCGGTGCGACCGCCCGCTCGGTATCCTAGGCGGCGGCCATCCAAGCCAAGGGGAAGTATAAGAGAATGTCCCAGTCGACACAAAAGGCAAACATCAACCTGCCGATCTACCTCGATTACCAGGCCACCACGCCGCTGGATCCGCGGGTGCTGGATGCGATGATGCCGTTCCTGACGGATACCTACGGAAACCCCCATTCCCGCAGCCATGCCTTTGGCTGGGACGCCGAAGCTGCGGTTGAGACGGCGCGCGGCCAGGTCGCCGAACTGATCGGGGCCGGCCCGAAAGAGGTCATCTTCACGTCGGGCGCGACGGAATCCAACAATTTGGCGATCAAGGGCGTCGCCCGGTTCTACAAGGATCGGCGCAACCATATCGTCACCGCCAATACCGAGCACAAATGCGTGCTGGAAACCTGCCGCCACCTACAACGGGAGGGCTTCGACGTGACCTACCTGAAGGTCCGTGAGGATGGCCTGATCGACCTCGACGAATTGCGTGGGGCGGTCACCGAGAATACGGTCCTGGTGTCGATCATGGCGGTCAACAACGAAATCGGGGTGATCCAGCCCTTGGCGGAGATCGGCCGGATCTGCCGTGACAAGGGGGCTTTCTTCCATAGCGACTGCGCCCAGGCGGTCGGCAAGATCCCGTTGGACGTCGATGCCATGAACATCGACCTGATGAGTATCTCCGGGCACAAGCTGTACGGGCCCAAGGGCGTCGGCGCCCTGTATATCCGCCGCAAGCCCCGGGTCCGCATGGAACCGTTGTTCTCAGGCGGCGGCCAGGAGCGCGGCATGCGGTCCGGCACCTTGGCGCCGATGCTGTGCGTCGGCCTGGGCGAAGCCTGCGCCATTGCCGGGCGCGAGATGGGGGCCGACAACGAACGTGTCCGCCGGCTTGCCGACCGGTTCTATCAGGGGATCACCGACAAGGTGCCGGAAGTGTTTCTGAACGGCGACCGCGATCAGCGCTATCCCGGCAACCTCAACCTCAGCTTCGCCTATGTCGAGGGCGAGTCGATGATGATGGGGATCCGGGACCTGGCGGTATCGTCCGGGTCGGCCTGTACCTCGGCCTCGTTGGAGCCGTCCTATGTTCTGCGGGCCCTGGGCGTCGAGGAGGAACTGGCCCACACCTCGATCCGGTTCGGGATCGGTCGCTTTACGACCGAGGCGGAAATCGATTATGCGGTCAAGGTGATCACCGATACGGTGGAGAAGCTGCGCGCCATGAGCCCGCTTTGGGAAATGGCCCAGGCCGGTATAGATTTGAAGTCGATCGAGTGGAGCGAACACTAGGATCATTGTCGCGATCCGGCTTTGCCGGACGGACGGGAAGGGAGCACTTGCAATGTCTTACAGCGACAAGGTTGTCGATCACTATGAGAACCCGCGCAATGTCGGTTCGTTCGAGACCGGCGACCAGGGAGTCGGCACCGGTCTGGTCGGTGCGCCGGCCTGCGGCGATGTCATGAAGTTGCAGATCAAGGTCACCGCGGATGGTATTATCGAGGACGCCAAGTTCAAGACGTTCGGCTGCGGGTCCGCGATTGCCTCGTCCAGCCTGGTGACCGAATGGATCAAGGGCAAGACCCTGGAAGAGGCGAGCGAGATCAAGAACACGCAGATCGCCGATCATCTGGCCTTGCCGCCGGTCAAGATCCATTGTTCGGTGTTGGCGGAAGATGCTATCAAGGCGGCGATTTCCGACTACAAGGAAAAGGCCAAGGCGGACGCAGCCGAGTAACCATCCGCGGGTCCCGCGGCAGCAAGAATGGTGGGTAAGATGGGTGCACTGAATATCACGGATGCCGCGGCGGCGCGGATCAAGGCCCTGGTCGATCGGCGCGACAAGCCGACCTATGGCATCCGCATCGGGGTCCGGACCGCCGGCTGTTCCGGCCTCTCCTATACCTTGGAGTTTGCCGACGAGAAGGGCGAATATGACGAGGCGGTGGATGCCGGCGGCGTTACGGTCCTGATCGACCCCAAAGCGGCGATGTTTCTGTTGGGGACCGAGATGGATTACGTCGAAGACAAGCTCCAGTCCGGGTTCGTGTTCAACAATCCCAACGAAAAAGGCCGCTGCGGCTGCGGCGAATCATTTCACGTTTAATCAGCCACTCTGCTGACAACGGCGCTTGGGGGCGGGACCGCGCCCCCATTTTGCTAAGCGACACGATGATTGTGATGGTGGGCAGTAAAGTGAAAGCGGCGACAGGCGAAACGGTACGGTTGCTGAGCTGCTGGTCGTGCAATGGCCCGACCGAGGCCCGGGCCGCGTTTTGCGGAACCTGCAGCGTGGTCCAGCCGCCCCGGGCCCTGGACCACTTTGCCAGGCTGAACCTGGAGCAACGCTTCGATCTCGACCCGGCGCAGCTGGACCGGCATTACTTTGCCGCCCAGCGGGATCTTCATCCCGATCGGTTTGCCGCCAAGTCGCCGCGCGAGCGGGCCTTGTCACTGCAACATGCCACGGTTCTGAACGAAGCCTATGAGTGTTTGAAACAGCCGATGCGCCGCGCCGCCTATTTGTTGGAGTTGCAGGGCCAGGCCTTGTCCGATGCCGACGGGGCGACGATCAGCGATCCGGAACTGCTGATGGAAGCGATGGAAATGCGCGAGGAACTGGGTGCCGCCAACACGGCGGCCGCGGTTGACGCGCTGGTCGGTCACGCCCAGGCCGAGGTCGCGGCCTGCGAGACGCTACTGGCCCGGTCCTTCGCCGACGAGGACCTCAACGGAGCCGCGAAACAGACCTTGCGCCTCAAATATTTATGCAAGATGTTGGACGACGCGCGCCATCACCGGGCCCGCCTGACCGGCGCGCCGTCCCTAGGGATCTGACCATGCAATTCTTGGATATCCACGAACCCGGCCAGACGCCGATGCCGCATGCCGACGAGGCACTGGCCGTCGGGATCGATCTGGGGACCACCAATTCATTGGTCGCGATTGCCCGCGACGGACAGCCGGAGGTCCTGCGCGACGATCGCGGTCGCGGCATCGTGCCGTCGGTGGTCGCCTATGCCGAAGACGGCAAGATCGCGGTTGGCGAGTCGGCACGCCAACAGGTCCTGGACCGGCCCGAAGCGATCGTCAGTTCGATCAAGCGGCTGATGGGGCGCGGTGTCGAAGACGTCAAGGCCTTGGCCGGCACGCTGCCGTTCGCCATCGAACCCGGCGAGGGGATGGTGCGGCTTTCGGTCGCCGGCCGCAAGATGACGCCGGTGGAGATCTCGGCCGATATCCTGCGTGCCCTGAAGGCGCGGGCCGAGGCCAAGCTGGATCGCGGGGTTGAATCCGCGGTGGTGACGGTGCCGGCCTATTTCGACGATGCCGCCCGGACCGCGACCAAGGACGCTGCCCGCCTGGCGGGCCTGAACGTCCTGCGCCTGGTCAACGAACCGACCGCTGCCGCTTTGGCCTATGGCCTGGACGAGGGCGCCGAGGGCATCTACGCCGTTTACGATTTGGGTGGCGGCACCTTCGACATTTCGATCCTGCGCATGGAGAAGGGGGTCTTCCAGGTCCTGGCGACCGGCGGCGACGCGGCCTTGGGCGGCGATGATTTCGACCATGCCATCGCCGAACGCTTTTTGGCCGAGCGCGCCCAGCGCGGCGCCGAGGGCCCGCTCTCGGTCGCCGACGCCAAGCTGGCGATGGCGACCGCCCGCCTGGCCAAGGAATGCCTGACCGAACGGACCCAGGGCGATTTCGTGCTCGCCTTCGACCAGGGTCCCAGCAGCCATCACCTCGATGTCGGGACCATGGAATCGCTGATTGCGCCGCTGGTCGACCGCACCGTTGCGATCTGCGCCGAGGTGCTGGCGGACGCCGGCCTGACGCCCGACGAGATCAAGGGGGTCGTCCTGGTCGGCGGGTCGACCCGGGTGCCGCTGGTGCGGCGGCGGGTGTCGGACTTCTTTACCCGCGAGCCGCTGGGCCATATCGATCCCGACGAGGTGGTTGCCCTGGGCGCCGCCCTGCAGGCCGAGGCCCTGACGGTGGGCGGCGACACGCTGCTCTTGGACGTCATTCCACTGTCGCTGGGCATCGAGACAATGGGCAAGCTGGTCGAGAAGGTGATCCCCCGCAATTCCCCGATCCCGACCGCGCGGGCCCAGGAATTCACCACCTATCAGGACGGCCAGACCGCGATGATGGTCCATGTGGTCCAGGGCGAACGCGAGATGGTCGACCAGAACCGCTCGCTGGCCCGGTTCGAACTGCATGGCATTCCACCGATGACCGCCGGTGCCGCCCGCATCACCGTCACCTTTTCGGTTGATGCCGATGGCTTGCTGACCGTCAGCGCCCGGGAAAAGACCACCGGCGTCGAGCAGCAGATTGCCGTCAAGCCCAGCTACGGCCTGACCGAGGAGGAAATGGCCACCATGCTGAAGGACAGCATGGAATACGCGGTCGAGGACATGGCTGCCCGCCTGTTGGCCGAAGCCCGGGTCGAGGCGGAGCGCAACCTGCTGGCCCTGCGGGCCGCGCTGGAGGCGGATGGCGAACTGCTGGATGCCGCCGAGCGGGCCGAGATCGACCAGGCAATCGCCGCCGTGGAGGCGGCGGTGGCGGGCGAGGACCGCGGTGCGATCCACAGTGCGGGCGAAGGTCTGGAGAAAGCCAGTCGTGGCTTCGCCGAACGGCGGATGGACAAGGGTATCAGGGCCGCATTGCGTGGCCAAAGCGTCGGCGACGTCGCGGACAAGATAAGCGACGGATCGCAGGGATAACCGAAAAGTTGAGGAGTGGGGCGGCATGCCGAAGATGACGTTTGTTCTGCAAGGTGGTGAGCGCAAGGAGGTCGATGCGCCATTGGGGCTGTCGGTCCTGGAAATCGCACACCGCAACAAGATCGACCTGGAGGGCGCCTGTGAGGGGTCGTTGGCCTGTTCGACCTGCCATGTGGTCGTCGATGCGGAATATTTCGACCAGCTCGATGAACCGACCGAGGACGAAGAGGACATGTTGGACCTGGCCTGGGGCCTGACCCACACCTCGCGCCTCGGCTGCCAGATCATCATTACCGACGAACTCGACGGATTGACCGTCACGTTGCCGGCATCGACCCGCAACATGATGCTGGAATAGGAGGCCCCAGGCCATGCTGTGGACCGACGTCATCGACATCGCGATCGAGCTCGAAGAGGCACACCCGGACGTCGACGTGGTCAACCTGCGGTTCACCGACCTGCACCGCTGGGTTTGTGAACTGGACGGCTTCGAAGACGACCCGCAGAAGTCCAATGAAAAGATCCTGGAAGCGATCCAGATGGCCTGGCTGGACGAACGCGACTGATGCCCGGCCTGTTCGACCGCCTCAAGGCGGCCTGTGCCGCGGACTGGCGTGCCTATACCGACCATGAATTTGTCCACGGGCTGGCCGACGGCGGCCTGCCGCTGGCCTGCTTCCGCCACTACCTCGGCCAGGACTATCTGTTCCTGATCCATTTCGCCCGGGCCTATGCGCTGGCCGCGTACAAGGCCGATAGCCTGGAGGACCTGCGTGCCGCCGCGGCATCGGTGTCGGCCATTGTCGATACCGAAATGCGGCTGCACGTTGCCTATTGCGCGGATTGGGGTATGAGCGAGGCAGAAATGGCGGCGCTGCCCGAGGACAACGCCACCATGGCCTATACCAGGTTCGTGCTGGAAACCGGCCTGGCCGGCGATATCCTGGACCTGCATGTCGCGCTCAGCCCTTGCGTCGTCGGCTATGGCGAGATCGGGCAGAGCCTGGGCGCCGACCCTGCGACCAGGCGTGAGGGGAACCCCTATGCCAGTTGGATCGACATGTATGCGGGGCAGGAATACCAGGAATTGGTGGCTTCGGCTCTGCAGCAGCTCGATCGCCTCGCCGAGCGGCGCCTGACAGAAGCCCGGTTTCCTGCGCTTGCACGCATCTTTTCCCAGGCGACACGGCTGGAAGCCGCCTTCTGGCAAATGGGCCTGGACGTTTCCGCCAACACAACCTGAAGGGCCTTAACCCTCCGCTAACCGGCAGCCTCTAGCATGCCTGCCTGAGGGTCTCGCGGCGCCGCATCCGCCGCCGGACCAGGAGGGGATGCAATGAAGTATTCGCGTATTCTGCTGGGGGCGCTGGCCGCTATCGGCCTGAGCTCCGGCCTGCAGGCCGATGAAATCCGCGGTGTCGTCCAGGCGACCACATTTGCGGCCATGCCCGACGGTGGTGCCGTCGCCATCCAATCACCGGACAATTCGCGCGAGGCCTATGAGGTCCGCAACAGCCTGATGGTCGAACTGGCCAACCGGGGCTTTTCGGTCGCGCCCGACGCGCCGATCGTCCTGACCTTCCGGGTGGTCGAGATCCCGAAACGGCGCACCACTGCCGTCGGGCCGATCGTCGATGTCCGGGGTCGGTCCGGCAACGACATGCGCAGCGACAGCCGGGTGCTGTTCCGCATTCCGGTCAACGGTGATGACCGTGAACACCGGCAGTCGGATTATGTGCTGGAGATCGTCGTTGAGGACGCAGCGGCGCAGCAATTGTGGCAGGCAGAGGCACGGGCCAGCGGTGCCCAGGGTGATATCTTCAATGTCGCCCCGGATATGGTCCAGGCGATGCTCGACCTGCTCGGCAAGGACAGCAGCGGCCACCGGATCCGTTAGCCGCGGTTGTCGTCGAAGGTCATCCCGCCGGTCCGGGCGATGGTTCCCGGGCCTGTTGCGCCAGCAAGGCTTTGACCAAGCCCGCGATTAGCGATTCTGCCGATTGCCAATTCATTTCCGGGATCGTCACCAAGGAGTGGCAAACCCCGTGCATGGCACATACGAACTGCTGACCCGTGCTCTCGATCCGCGGTTCAGCAATACCGCATTGCGCAAGGTAGTTCGCAATCAGGGACAGTTCGTTGGTCACTAGCTCGCTGTCGACAAAAAAGCTCTCACCCTGTTCGGGCGCGTCGATTTCGCCATAGACCATCAGGTAGTTTTCGGGGTTGGCCACCCAGTAGTCGACAAACGTTATGGCATAGGCAGTCAGGGCCGCCCTGGGATCGGGTGCGTTCACGGCGGCCTGCCTGCAGTCCTCGAAAAGCCGTGAGAATATCTCGTCCCAGATATGCACCAGGATGGCCCGCTTGCTCGCGTAATAGCGATACAGCGACATGGTGGACATGCCCGTGTCCCGGGCCAGCGCCCGCATCGAGACGGACGAGTAGCCGTTCTCGGAAAACAGTTTCCGTGCCGCAGCCAGGATCCTGGTCCGTCCCCGCTCCAGATCCTGTTGTGAGAGCGGTTTCCTGCCCTGGGGTTTATTGGTCATACCTGTCTCCGCATGATTGGCAGGCTATCGTTCCACGTTGACGGTCGCAAATTCGGTTCATAAAATATACGCGTAAATTAAATGGGGAGAAAGCGTCGTGGCCCAGGAAATTCCGTCGTCCGCCATGTCTTTTTGGGAGGCCAATCAGGAAACTCCGACGCTCAATCCACCTCTGACGGAAAGTACGACCGTGGATGTCGCCGTCATTGGGGGTGGTTTCACAGGACTGACGGCGGCACGCGAAATCCGGTTGGACGAACCGTCCAGCAGTGTAGCGGTTCTCGAGGCGCAATTTGTTGGTTTTGGTGCCTCAGGTCGCAATGGCGGTTTCAATATGACGTTGTTCGGGCTGGAGCCTGAGGTGACCATCATGCGTTGGGGAACCGAAAGGGCGCGGGCGGCGCACGCCTACATGGTCCGTGCGGTGCACTATGTTCGTGACCTTGTGGAACGGCACGGGCTCGAAAGTGATTATCAGCACACCGGCCTGTTGCGGGTTGCCTATAGCGGCGCCCAGCTCAAGCGCCTTGAAAAAAGCCTCCACCTTTTCGATAAACTGGGCGCCGCCGACCAGTACGCGTTTCTGACCGAAGCACAGGTGCAAACCGAAGTCCGGTCCGCTCGGTTCAAGGGCGCCGTGTTTGAGGCGAACAGCGGCATACTCGACCCCTTCAAACATGTTCGGAACTTGAAATCCATGGCCGAGCAGGCGGGGGTCCAGGTTTACGAAGGTACGCCCGTGGAAAAGGTCGTACGCGATGGAGACGTCATCACGCTCAACACGCCAAAGGGCAGCCTGCGATGCAGGAAGCTGGTGATCGCCGTCAACGCCTGGTCCGGGTTCGTGGCGGGCCTGCCCAGGATTCGCTCGCGGCAGGTTCCGGTGTGGACGTCACAAGTGGTGACCCAGCCGCTATCCGCGGCGCAATGGGATGAAATCGGCTGGCATAACCGCCAATCGATCGAGGACAACCGGCAACTCATCCACTATTTCCGCCGGACGGTTTGCGGCCGTATCACCATGGGGGGCGGCAACGCCCATTTGGGCCGGGGTAGGGAGATGGGCCAAAGGGATGTCCGCAAGACCTGGCAGGATCTGGCTCGTCACCTGAAATGGCTGTTTCCGGTTCTGAGGGACGTGGGCGTCGACTATCGGTGGGGTGGGCCGGTATCCGTCAATGTCGACATGTCACCCGAAATCGGTTTCATCGGCGATGACAGGGTGGTCTATGCCAATGGCTGTATCGGTCATGGCGTTTCGCTGACGCAATTGAATGGCCGTACGATCGCCGACCTGGTGCTGGAGAAACGCACCGACCTCACCGATTTTTGGATCGTCAACCGCAAGGCCATTCGCTGGCCGCCGGGGTGGTTGGGAACCGCCACCTTTTATACGATCCTTGGCGGCCTGAAACTCTGGGACAAAGTTGAGGAACGCGGTTTGGAAGGCTAAACCGCCTGACCTGGGCTTGGTTCCGAAATGGAAGGCGCATCAAATGACCCCGCATAAGCGGGAAACACGCTAGTCGTTGGCCTCAATGATCTCGTAGCTGTGGGTCATCTTAGCGGTCTTGCCCAACATGATCGAGGCGGAACAGTATTTCTCGGCCGAGAGTGCGATGGCGCGCGCCACCTTGGCCTCGTCCAGACCGCGCCCCTCAACCGTGAAATGCATGTTGATCGCGGTATAGACCTTGGGCTCGGTATCGGCCCGGTCACCGCTTACCTGGCAGCTTACGCCGGTCACCACCTGGCGCATCTTCTCCAGGATCAGCACCACATCGATACTCGAACAGCCGCCTGCACCGACCAGCAGCAGTTCCATCGGCGAGGCGCCGTCGGCCCGCGAGCCGTCGACGGTCAGCGCGTGGCCGGAACCGCTGACCGCTTCGAACTTCATGCCACCGGCCCATGTCACTTTGGCTTCCATCGCGGTATCTCCTCGTCCCGGGTTGTTCAGGACCGTACCCATTCCTGGCCGTCGAACACGATCAACGGCTCGCCATAAGTCTCGATATAGCTGGTATGGCTGACCAGGCCGTCTTCGCCGTTCCAGACATGCAACTGGCAGGCCGGTGGTTCGTCGACCACGCCCAGCCGTTCCACTTCGCTGAGGTTCAGGGCGATCTGGTGCGCCGTGCCGGGGCAGGTGCTGGCGATGGTGCCATGGAAACGCCGGGCGATGGGTCGGTGCAGATGACCGCAGATCACCGCTTCGATATTGTCGAACCGGGCAATGATCGCCGCTTCCTCATCCGATCCGGCCAGACCCATGCCGTCCATTTTCCGAACCCCGGTGCGAAACGGCGGGTGGTGCTGGAAGATCAAGGTCGGCCGATCCGGCGCTTCGGCCAGGCGTGCCTCCAGCCAGGCCAGGCGCGCCTCGCACAACAGGCCGCCGCTTTCTCCGGGGATGATGGTGTCCAGGCCGATCAGGCGCACCGGCCAGTCTTCGACCGTGTAATGCAGGAAATCCGCAGCCGGCAGATAGGTATGGTCGGTGAAGACCGCCCGCATGCCCTCGCGGCGGTCATGGTTACCGGGGATCAGAAACACCGGCATCGCCAGGGGCGAGAGGATCTCACCGAGCAGGCGATATTCGTCCTCGCTGCCCTTGTCGACCAGGTCACCGGTGCACACAACCATGTCCGGTGCCGGGTCCATGCCGGCCAGGTGACGGACCGCCGCCTGCAATCTTTCGGGCGTGCGATACCGGGTCGCCAGTTCGGTTCCTGGCAGCGCCACGTGGAAATCGGTGATCTGGGCAATGATCATGTCAGGGGTTCCCCTCCAACACCGCCAGCATTTCAGCCAGGTCGGTGAACTTGCGGCGCGGCGCGCCGTCGGTCGCAGCCGCGGTTTCGGCATCGTTGATCCGCTGCCAGTCGGCGTACCCAACCGGCCGTAGGTTCCGCTCCATCAGCACGGCATCCAGGGCGGTTCCGCCCGGCTTGTCGCCGCCCGCACCCATATCCTCGGCGATCAGGCGGGCAACGGCGTGGGAGTCGGCACGGTTGTCGGCGATCACCCCGCTGGGTCCGCGCTTGGCCCACCCCACCACGTAAAGGCCGGGTTCGACCCGGCCATCATGGTTGGGGACGACGCCACGGGCATCATCATAGGGCATGCCGGCCAGCGGCCGGGCGCGATAGCCGATACAGGGGACAACCAGGCCGGCCGGGACGTCGAAAGTCTCGCCGCTGCCGACGACCTGACCGTCCTCCAGTTTCGTCCGCTCGAAGCGCACCGCCGTGACCCGGTCATCGCCCAGGATCGCCACAGGGCGGGCAAAGAACCTTAAGCCGATGGTCCGTCTGTCCGGGTCGGATTGGTTGGCGGCATAGCCTTTCAGGGTATCCAGGATCCGTTGCTTGGCCGGGTCCGCTGACGTTTCGTTGGGCAGTTGGTTTGCGTCCGCGACAGCGACGGCACCGTCCAGCCGGCCGATCTCGGCCAATTCGTTCTCGGCGAAGGCGGCCTCCATGGGCCCGCGACGGCCACAGACATGGATTTCCCGGATCGCCGAGGCGGCGAGGGCGCGGCGCGCATAACCGGGCATGTCGGTGCCGGCCAGTTCACTTTCAACGCGGCACAGTATGCGGGCGACGTCGATCGCGACATTGCCATTGCCGATCACCACCGCCGACCGATGACAGAAATCCGGTGCCAGCCCGGTATGGTCGGGATGCCCGTTGTACCAACCGACCAGGGCGGCGGAACCGATCACCCCGGACAGGTCTTCGCCGGGAATGCCCAATTGCCGGTCGACCGGGCAGCCTTGGGCCAGGATCACCGCATCATAGAAGCCGCGCAATTCGTCCAGAGAGATATCACGGCCAAGCTCGACATTGCCGAGGAAGCGGACATCACCCTTGCTCACGACCCGGTCGAACACCCGGGTGATGCGCCGGGTTCCCTCGTGATCCGGTGCGACCCCGAACCGGACCAGGCCGTAAGGCGTGGGCAACCGGTCGATCAAATCGATGGCGCAACCCGGTTGTGCCTTGTTCAGTCCTTCGGCGGCATAGAATCCGGCCGGACCGGCTCCGACAATCGCAACCCGCAATGTCATGTTGACCTCCTGTCCGCGCCCTTTCTAGCCCAAGCGCCGGCCTGGCGAAACCACCAGATGGTTCCCGGCCGGACCGGTCGGCATGTGCTTTGCATTTCCCCGGTAAAAAGCGAAATAGCGTGCACCCAGTGCCAGGAATAGACCAGATGAGCAACGTCATCGCCTTTGACCGGTCGCCTTTCACCAATGGCGATCTGGATTCGATCCAGACCTTGATCGGATCCCATGTCCGCAACGGCCTATGGGGCTCGGCGCGGCGCCACCGCCAGCGTGGCCTGGACGCTTACACGATCTATGCGACCGGTGATGATTATGCGCCGATGCTCTATGCGGTGGTCCGCCAGGAGGACGGGACCTATTTGCTGTATGACGAGTCTTTCCGTAAGCTGGCGGAAGGGCGTACGGTCGACGTAGTCCTTGATGTCCTAAAGTGAAACAGCCGCCCACCGCTCCGTGTCGTTGGCTTTGACACTGGGACGGGCAGGGGAAGCAAACGTGCCGGTCACCTACGAGTTTAAGAACTTCATTTCCGACCTGCTGGCCCCGGTGGTTAACCTTACAATCCGACGCATGTTCGGCGGGGCGGGCCTGTTCCAGGCCGGGGTCATGTTTGGCTTGATCGTTGACGACGTGGTCTACCTGAAAGTGGACGACAAGACCCGCGCCGATTTCGAGGCCGAGGGCATGGCCGCCTTTTCCTACGACACGAAAACCGGCCGACGTGTCCTAAGCTCCTACTACGAAGCCCCGGAATACCTGCTCGACGATGGCGAGGCGTTCCTGGAATGGGCTCAGGGGGCGATTTCAGCCGCCCATCGTTCCACCAAGGGCTAAGTGCCTGGCCGGAAATGCCCGATCCAAGTCTTTTTGGGGGAACGCGACGGAACACTGGCGTTCGAACCGGACCCTGAGTTCAAACCCGCTCAATGATCATGGCAATACCCTGGCCGACGCCGATGCACATGGTGCACAGGGCGTAACGGCCACCGGTCCGCTGCAACTGGTACATGGCGGTGGTAACCAGCCTGGCTCCGGACATGCCCAGCGGATGGCCCAGTGCGATGGCACCGCCATTGGGATTGACGTGGGGTGCGTCGTCGGGCAGGCCGAGTTGGCGCAGCACCGCCAGGCCTTGTGCGGCGAAGGCTTCGTTCAGCTCGATGACGTCCATGTCACTCAACGCCAGGCCGGCGATGCGCAGGACTTTCTCGGTCGCCGGGGCCGGTCCAATCCCCATGATCCGCGGCGGCACCCCGGCGCCGGCGGTGGCGACGATACGGGCTTTCGGCGTCAGACCGTATTGCTGGGCGGCAGCCTCGGAGGCGAGCAGAACGGCACAGGCCCCGTCATTGACGCCGGAGGCGTTGCCGGCCGTCACCGTGCCGCCGTCGCGGAACGGGGTCGGCAGCTTGGCCAGCCCTTCCAGCGTGGTGCCGGCCCGGGGATGCTCGTCGCGCTCGACCACCACCGGGTCGCCCTTGCGCTTGGGGATGGTGACCGGTGTGATTTCCTCGGCCAGGGTGCCGTTTTCCTGGGCGGCGACGGCGCGCTCCTGGCTGGCCAGGGCGAACAGGTCCTGGTCCTCGCGGCCGATCTGGTATTCCTCGGCCACGTTCTCGGCGGTCTCGGGCATTGAATCGATACCGTATTGCGCCTTCATCACCGGGTTGACGAATCGCCACCCGATGGTGGTGTCGTAGATTTCCGCGTTGCGCGAGAACGGAGTGCTCGCCTTGGGCATCACGAACGGCGCCCGGCTCATGCTCTCGACCCCGCCGGCGATGCCCAACGCGGCCTCGCCCAGGCGGATCGCCCGCCCGACATGGCTCACCGCTTCCATGCCCGAACCGCACAGCCGGTTGACCGTGGCGCCGGGGGCTTCGACCGGCAGTCCGGCCAGCAGAGACGACATGCGGGCAACATTACGGTTGTCCTCACCGGCCTGGTTGGCGCAGCCATAAACCACATCGTCGATCCGGGTCCAGTCGACGTTTTGATTGCGCGCCATCAGGGCCTTGATCGGCACCGCACCCAGGTCATCCGCCCGCACCGGACTCAGTGACCCGGCGAACCGTCCGATCGGCGTTCGCACCGCATCGCAAAGAAAAGCATCGGTCATGATTTGTCCGCCGTTGCCGGCCCTCCTGGAATTGTCTGGTCAATGTAGGGATAAGCGCTCGCAGGCTTGTGTGCAACGGTTTCACGGGTCAGCGGCCGGAAAAGCTGGGTGGGCGTTTCTGCAGGAAGGCGGCGACACCTTCCATGAAGTCCTCGGACCGGCAGGCAATCCGCTGGGTTTCCCGTTCCAGGTCCAGTTGCGCATCCAGGTCGTTGGACCAGGTTTGGGCCAGGATGCGGCGGGTCAGCACCAGGCCTTTGGTCGGCCCGTTGGCCAGGCGGGTGGCAATCGCCTCTGCCGTGGCCATCAACTGGTCGTCGTCGACGCACTGCCAGATCAGGCCCCAATCGGCGGCCTGTTCGGCCGACAGCTTGTCGCCCAGCATGGCCAAGCCAACCGCCCGTGCCTGTCCCACCAGGCGCGGCAGCAGCCAGGTACCGCCGAGATCGGGAACGATGCCGAGCTGTGGCCCGAAGACCTGGACGAAGGTTGCCGAACGGCCGGCGATCACGATATCGCCCAGCAGTGCCAGGCTTGCGCCGCCGCCGGCCGCGACGCCATTGACCGCCGTGACGACGGGTTTGTCCAAGCCGGCCAGGGCACGAATGAGCGGATTGTATTCCCGGTCCAGCAGTTCGGCGATCGCGTCGCCCATGTCGCCTGAGGCGTACTGCCCGGCCTCGGTCAAATCGGCCCCAGCGCAAAACCCCCGCCCGGCCCCGGTCAGCAGCAGGCAGCGACAGTCCGGGTCGGCATTGACCTGATCGACCGCGTCCAGCAGATCCGACCGCAGCGCGGCATTGAGGGCGTTGAGCGCGTCAGGCCGGTTCAGGGTCAGGTAGCCGATCCGGTTGCGGATCTCCAATTCAATCGTCTGGTACGTCATATCACGGCCTCTTTTCCGATTTAGACCAAGCGCGGCGGTTTATGATTTCGATCCGGCAGGTGCGATCGATGCGAAGCAAAAGGTATCATCGAAGGGGGTTGCCTACGAGCCCCTGGGCAGCGGTTTTGCTGGCCGTCGGTGCCGGCATTCTGGCCATTGGCCCGTGGGCGGCCGCCGCCGAGGTCGTCGACCTTGAACTCGTGCTGGCGTTGGACTGTTCATCCAGTGTCGTTCGCAAGGAGTTCACGCTGCAGGTGGAGGGATTGGCCGCCGCTTTCGAGGATCCGACCGTGATCCAGGCCATTGCCGCTCGGCCCGAGGGTATCGCGGTTCAAGTGATGCAGTGGTCCGGTCCCGAGCAGCAGGCCGTTGCCCTGGAATGGCGATTGGTGGCGGGCGCCGACGGGGTTAGGGCGTTGGCCGAGGAGGTTCGCAACCTGCCGCGGCTGATCGGGTATGGCGGCACGGCGATCGGCAACGCCTTGGACTTTGCGGGGCGACAGTTCGCCGACAACGGTGTCACCGGCCGCCGGCGCACCGTCGACCTTTCCGGCGACGGAGCCGCCAGCGCTGGCTCGGCACCCGGTTCGGCCGCCGCCAGGTTGGTGGCCGAGGGGGTGGCGGTCAACGGCTTGGCGATCAGCAATGACGAGCCGGATTTGGCGGAATATTACCGAACCCAGGTGATCGGCGGTCCGGGCGCGTTCGTGATCAAGGCCGACGACTTTGCGGATTTTGCCCAAGCCATGCAGGCGAAACTGGTACGGGAAATCGGGTTGCCGCTGGTCGCCCGTTCGGATTGATGGTCGAGGGGCGGAGGTGCCAAAGGAGGCACGCGCCGCAACGGCATCGCAATGAAACCTGAGTGGTGTGGCTAGCTGGCCATGGCCAGGGTATCGGCGCTCAGCTCGGCCTCGGTCACCACCCGGTTGCGGCCGGTTCCCTTGGCCTGGTAAAGCCCCTTGTCGGCTCGCTGGATGAAGCTGCTGATCGGCTCGCCGGGCTGGTAGCGGGCAACCCCGAACGAGACCGTCACCTTGCCAACCTCCTCGCCGGTGTTGCGTTTGACCAGGCGCTTCGATTGGATGGCCTCGCGCACCCGATCGGCGATTTGGGAAGCCGGCACCAGGCTCTGGCTCGGCAGCAGGAAGACGAATTCCTCGCCGCCATACCTGGCCGCGATTCCCAGGTCGCCAACGGTCTTCTTGATGGTTTGCGCCACCATCTTCAGGACCTGGTCGCCGAACTGGTGGCCCCAGGTATCGTTGAACTTTTTGAAATGGTCGATATCACCGATCACCAGGCATAGGTCGTCGGCGGACCGGCGCGACTTCTGGGCCAATTCCTGAATCTGGTGATCGAAGAACTTGCGATTGCCGATACCGGTCAACTGGTCGGTCACCGCTTCGCGCTCGACTGATTCCAGGTTGGTCCGCAAGGTTTGGATTTTCTCGGATGAGGCCTGTAATTCGCTTTCCAGCAGTTTGTTCTGCTGTTCCATGGCGCGAGTCGATTCGACCATCTTGGCGACCAAACCGCTGAGGTTCTCGGGCTGCATGGTCGCCAGGTCGCCGCTTAACCCACTCAAGCTGTCGCCATAGTTCCGCGTATCGGCGCCGGCCTGTTCCAAGAACTTGGACATTTCGGCCATGTTTTCCTGCAACTGGCGCCCGGTTTCGTCGATCAGGTTCTGATCGACGCTGGTCGCGACATGCTCGGAATACAGTTCCTCGCTCAGCGTTTCGGAAAAAAGCTCGCCGCTTTCAACGAACCTGTCGATCGCGGTGGTCAAGTCCGGGTCGCGACCGCTGACATAGGCATACCACACTTCAAAATTGTGAGGCGTGGCGGGAATGCCATGTTTTTCCAGTTCCGCCATTGCGGCATCGGCCAGGTTCCTCGCTTGCTCGATGCCCTCAGAATAGAACAATTTCCTGTCTCCCCAATCAACCACCGGCGGGTTCAACCCGCCGAACCTGGCTCACCGTCGCAACGCACCGCCGCGAATTCGTCTGGACCCTGGACACCAATACCGAGATCCACACGAACGAAACGTCGCATTGCCGACCCGGCTGATGGTAGGATGTGTCGGTTAAGAATAAGTTAGGAAAATCTTTCGCTAGGCTTACTTCACACATATTCAACTGGCCTGTGAACCGCTTGAATCAGCGGAATTTGCAGCTCCATGCCAAAACCGCGCGAAGGGCATGACTGATAGCGTCGGTGCCTCGATAATGCTGTCGGCTCATGCATTGCGAATTGCCCGGACTTGGGAGTGTCGGTTGGGACGTAACCGAGGAGGCGTGAGCCGAAAATCGGATAGATTGTTTCGAATCTACAGGAATAGTGGTTTGAAATAACCGGACAATTTTGGCGACAGGGGAATTGCGACCATGGCCGAACTGCAAGGTACCGTAACCATCATCACAGGCGCATCCAGCGGATTGGGCGCGGCACTCGCTGGCGTAGTGGCACGGCGAGGAGGAAATGTTGCGGTGAATTTCCGGCAAAGCCAAGCAGCGGCCGAGGACGTCGCCGAAACCTGCCGCGAACTGGGTGGCGAGGCGCTGGTCTGCCAGGGCAATGTCGCAAACGACGCCGATTGTCGGCTGATCGCCGCGAAAGCGTTGGAGAAATGGGGACGAATCGACAATCTGGTCAACAATGCGGGCACCACCAAATTTGTCGCGGCGGATGACCTGGAAGGGCTATCGGCCCAGGATTTCCAGGATATCTATGCGGTCAACGTTATCGGGGCCTATCAGATGACCCGTGCCTGCGCCCTAGCCATGCGCGAAAACGGCGTGGGTTCCGTGGTTAACATCGCATCGGTCGCCGCCACCACGGGGCAGGGAAGCTCGACCGCCTATGCCTGCTCGAAAGGGGCTCTGATCACCCTCACCCGGGGTCTGGCCAGGGCCCTGGGACCAGAGATCCGGGTCAACGCCGTCTGTCCGGGATTCATTCAAGGCGAATGGCTGGAGCGTGGCCTGGGGTCGGAACGCTACAATCGCCTGAAGCAGGGCGTCGAGGACAAGTCGGCCCTCAAGCGAGCCGGCACGCCGGACACCATGGCCGAGGCGGTGCTGTTTTTCCTCGAATCGGCAAGCACCGTCACCGGCCAGGATCTGCTGGTCGATTCCGGCTTGCAGTTGGGCCAGTTGCGACGGTTTTAGTCCGACCGGGGAAAGCGGCGGATCACGGCCGAGCAGTTCATCAGCACCCGGTCGCCAACATGGATCTGGCCTCGGGTGAACGCCATGGTGCCGGTGCGGCGGGTGACTTCACCGCGGAATTCGACGAACTCACCGGTCTTGGCGGCGCCGACGAACTCACTCGAAAACGACACGGTAACCGGATACTCGTCCGAATAGCCGTCGACCGCCACCGCACACAGGGCAAAATCGGCGAAGGTCATCAGCATGCCGCCATGCACGGTACCGCCGCTGTTGCAATGCGCGGGCTCGACCTGGAAGGCGGCCCGAAACCCGTCCGCATCGGATGTGTAGAGGAACGGCCCGACCCCGTCTTCGAACGGGTCACGGACCGGATAGGGCTGGTACTCAGACGTCAACTCAACCTCCCGATTTTGCCATGTCGCGCAATTTGAAGCGCTGCACCTTGCCGGTCTGGGTCCGCGGCAGAGCCTCGATATAGGTGATCGCGCGTGGGTATTTATAGGGCGCGATCTCGGCTTTGACGTAGTCCTGCATCGCCTTGGTGGTATCGGACGTCGGCTCGTGGCCGTCGCGCAGCACGACATAGGCCTTGACGACCTCGCCGCGCTCCGGGTCGGGGGCGCCGACCACGCCGCATTCCAGCACCGCCGGATGGTCCATCAGCACTGACTCGACCTCGGGCCCGGAAATGTTGTAACCGGCCGAGATGATCATGTCGTCGGTGCGGGCCTGGTACCAGTAGTAGCCGTCCTCGTCTTCCAGATAGGCGTCGCCGGTAATGTTCCAGCCGTTGCGGCTGTAGGCGGCCTGGCGCTCGGCATTGGCCAGGTAGCGCACCCCGGTCGGGCCGCGGATCGCCAGATGGCCGACGTTGCCCGGCGGCAGGTCGTTGCCGTCATCGTCGACGATCTTGGCCTGGTAGCCGGGGATCGGCTTGCCGGTGGCGCCGGGTCGAATGTCGTCGCCAGCCGTGGCGATGAAGATGTGCAGGAGTTCAGTCGAGCCGATCCCGTCAATCGTCTTGATCCCGGTCGCGTCGTACCAGCCCTGCCAGGTCGGCAGGGGCAGGGCCTCGCCGGCCGAGACGCATTTGGTCAGGCTGGAAATGTCGAAACGGTCGACCAGTTCGGTCATCGCCCGATAGGCGGTCGGGGCGGTGAACAGCACCGTCACCTTGCGTTCCTCGACCGTCTGCAGGGTGGTCTCGGGCGTGAACTGCTCGACCAGGACGGTCGAGGCGCCGGCGTGCATCGGGAAGGTGACCAGGGCACCCAGGCCGAAGGTGAAGGCGATCGGCGGGCTGCCGGTGAAGATGTCATCGGGCTGTGGTTTCAACACATAGCGGGAAAAGCAATCGTTGATCGCCATGATGTCGCGGTGGAAATGCATGCAGCCCTTGGGCTCGCCGGTGGTACCGGAGGTGAAGGCAATCAGGCAGGTGTCATCGGCGGCGGTGTCGACATTGTCGAACTCGGTCGGTTTGTCTGCCATCAGGGATTCCAGCGAGCCGGGATCCGCCGCGTCCCCGTAGAAATAAACGATCCGCTCCAGCGCGGACGACCGCTCCAACGCGGTCTCCATTTCCTCTGAGAGGCGGCCGTCACACAGGGCCAGCCGGATCTCCGCCTTTTGCGCCATGAAGGTCAGTTCTCGCCAGCGCAGCAGCGGCATGGTGGCGACCGCAACGGCGCCCACTTTCATCACTGCGAACCAGCAGGCGACATACATCGGATTGTTGGGCGCCCGCAGCATCACCCGGTTGCCGGGGCGGATACCCAGATCGTCGACCAGGACATGGGCGATGCGGTTGGCGGTCTCCAACAGGTCGCGGTAGCGCCAGAGCTGGTCGCCATAATGGAACAGGGGCCGCTCGGCGAACCGGGCGGCCTGTTTATCCAGGAGTTCGGTGGCGCAGTTCATCTGTGGCGGGTAGGCGGCCAATTCCGGCAAGGTCGAAAAATCCATCTCCGGCCATTCATCCTGGGGCGGCAGATGGTCCAAGGTGAACCGGTCCTCATGGGCCGAGACCCCGGTCGGAACCTCAGGCATGTTGCACCTCCGAAATCTCCTGCGGCAGCGGCAGATCGACATGAACGCTGTTGGACGGCGGGCTGATCGCACCGGCGCCGTTGAAGGCCCGGACGTGGTAGGTATAGCCGAGGCCGCCCAGTACCTGCTTGTCGTTGAACTTGGTGCTCTTGACGGCTTCGATACACGTCACTTCGCCGCCCTGCTCGTGGCGGTAGACGTCATAGCCGTCGACCGCGCCTGCCGCCTTTTGCCAGGTCAATTTGACCTGTCCTTGATCGACGGTCGCGGCCAGGTCCGCCCCGTCTGACCAACCGGGCAGCGGTGCCTCGGGATCGTCGGCCGGGGCCTGGTCGACGCCCTTTGGCCACAGGAAGCAGGTCACGGCCCGGAAGTTCTCGTCCAACTGCTTGCAGACATTGCAGTAGATGCAGTGGACGATGCGCTCGGGCTCGCCAGCGGCCAACTTGGCCACCCAGTCGGGGTCGGATAGCAATTGCCGCGCCATGCCGACAAGGTCGGCGCGGCCGTCCCGCAACAGGCTTTCGGCCTCCTCCGGCCGGCTGATCTTGCCGACCGACACCACCGGAACCTGATATCCGTGTTGGTTGATGAAGTGTTTGATTTCGGCCGCCAGGCCGGCATGCGGCATTGGCGGGTACCAGTCGCCGGGCATGCAGCGGTCGCCGGAATAGCCGGTATAGGGGTAGGGGGGCTGTCCCTCCTTCTGGATGGCATCCTCGAACTTGCCACCGACCGAGAGCGAGATATAGGCGACCCCGGCCTGGGCCATGCGCAACGCGATGCGCTTGGCGTCGTCGACGGTGTAGCCGCCCTTGATCGCCTCTTCGGCCAGGAAGCGCACGCCGATGGGGAATTCGGGACCCACCCGGCGCCGGACCGCGGCCATCACCCTGCCGAACAGAGCCAGCCGCCCTTCCAGGGTGCGCCCGTCAAAGTCGTCGCGGCGTTTGTTGTGGCGCGACAGGAACGACGACAGGGTATAGGCGTGGGCCGAGTGCAGTTCGATCCCGTCATAGCCGGCTTCCCGGGCCCGGGCGGCGGCGTCGGCGAACTGCTCGATAATGCGCTCGATATCATCGGCGGTGAGCATGTCGATGGTCTGGCGCCAGCCGGACCGCGCCACCTTCATAAAGTGGATGATCTGGGGCACCACTTTGGACGGACCGGCGTCGTGGACCCGTTGAACCAGTTCGCGGTGGCCGGCGATGAACTCGTCTCCCGAGAGCCGCAGCAGGGGTCCGGAACGCGAGCTGTGCACCGCCGTCGCCTCGACCACGATCAGCCCGACCTGGCCTTCGGCGTAGCGCACATAGCGATCGATGATCGGCTGGTTGACGAAACCGTCCTCGCCCGACAGCCGGGTCACCATGGCCGGCACCACGACCCGGTTGGGCACGGTCATGGTTCCCACGTCTAGCGGCTGCAGCAGGCGGTGGGTCACGGGCCGGCGTCCCCCTGGTTGAAGCCGCGAATCGCCTGGCCGGCGATGACCAGCTTGTTGACCTCCGAGGTGCCTTCGTAGATGCGCAGGGCCCGGATCTCGCGGTAAAGCTTTTCAACCGGCGTTCCGGTCTTGACTCCCAGGCCGCCGAACAGCTGAACCGCCTGGTCGATCACCCGCTGGGCCGCTTCCGCCGCGTAGAGCTTGGCCATCGAAGCCTCGCGGGTGACCCGGTCGGCGACGCAGTCCCTGGTCCAGGCGGCGCGGTATACCAACAGGGCGCTGGCATCGATCTCGGTCGCCATGTCGCCGATCTTGCTCTGGGTAATCTGGAAATCGGCAAGTCGTTGGCCGAACATCTCGCGCGCCTGAATCCGGGCCAGGGTCTCGTCCAGGGCATGGCGGGCAAAGCCCAATGCCGCCGCGGCGACGGTGGAACGGAAAATGTCGAGATTGGCCATCGCGATCTTGAAGCCCTCGCCTTGCTGGCCCAGCAGGGCCTTGGCCGGCACCCGGCAGCCATCGAACCGCAGCCGGCCCAGGGGATGCGGCGCCATCACGTCGATCCGTTCGGCCACCGAAAAGCCCGGCGTGTCAGCATCGACGACGAAGGCCGACAGGCCCTTGGCGCCCGGTGCCTCGCCGGTTCGGGCGATCACCACGTAATGGTCGGCGATGCCGCCGTTGGAGATCCAGGTCTTCTCGCCGTCGATCACGAAGCCATCGCCGTCGCGCGCGGCTGTGGTGGTCAGGCCGGCCACGTCGGAACCGGCATTTTCCTCCGACATGGCCAGGGCCGCGATCCGCGACCCCCGGCCGACCGCGGGCAGGTAAGCTTCCTTTTGTTCGTCGGTGCCAAACAGGCTGATCGGCCCGGTGCCCAACCCCTGCATGACGAAGGCGAAATCGGCCAGGCCGGAATGGCGGGCCAGGGTCTCACGGGCCAGGCACAGGGTCCGCACATCGAGCCTTTCCGAGGCACCGCCCTGGGCCGCCGGCACCACATGGGTCAGCCAACCGTCGCGGCCCAGCAGCTCGACATAACGCCGCGACGCGGCATCGATATCCGCTTCTTCCCCTTCGACCAGGGGATCGACCTGCTGCGTCGCCCAGTCTTCGAGCCGGGCCGCGAAATCGCGGTGGCGGTCTTCGAAGAACGGCCAGTTCAGAAAGCTGCGATCGGGCATCTAGTTCCCCTCGAACACCGGTTTTTCCTTGGCGACGAAGGCACGGTAGGCGCGGGCGAAATCCTCCGTCTGCATGCAGATCGCCTGGGCCTGGGCCTCGGCCTCGATCGCCTGGTCGACGCCCATGTTCCATTCATGGTCGAGGCATTTCTTGGTCATGGCGTGGGCGAAAGTCGGGCCATTGGCCAGCCGGGCCGCCTGGGTCTGGGCTTCGGCCAGGACCGTGTCGGGGGCGCACAGCTTATTGAAAAAGCCCCAGCGCTCGGCTTCGTCACCGCTCATGGCGCGACCGGTGTACAGGAGTTCGGCCGCCCGGCCCTGGCCGATGATCCGCGGCAGGATGTTGCAGGCCCCCATATCGGCGCCGGCCAGGCCGACCCGGACGAACAGGAACGCGGTATTGGCGTCGGCGGTGCCGAAGCGCAGGTCGGCGGCAATGGCAATGCAGGCGCCGGCACCGGCGCAGATCCCGTCGATCGCGGCGATCACCACCTGCGGGCAATGGCGGATCGCCTTGACCAGGTCGCCGGTCATGCGGGTGAACTCCAACAGTGCCGCCATGTCGTCGCGCTCGCGCATCTCGACCAGCGGGCCGATGATGTCGTGGACGTCGCCGCCGGAGCAGAAATTTCCCCCCGCACCGGTGATCACCACCGCCTTGACTTCGTCGACATAGACCAGCTTGCGGAAGGTGTCGCGCAGCTCGGCATAGGAATCGAGCGTCAGCGGGTTCTTGCGCTCGGGCCGGTTCAGGGTGATGGTCGCGACCTTGCCGTCGACCGTCCAGTCGAAATGCCGCGGGTTGATCTCGGAAGCCTTCATGGGGTGCTGTCCTTGGGTTTCTTTGGAACGGGGTCCTGGGCGGCGGCCACCGAGGCCTTGAGCTTTGCCAGCAGGCCCAGCAGGGCCGCCTTGTCGTCACGGTCCATGCCGCCCAGCATGTCGTCGACCCAGGCGGCATGGGCCGGGGTCATGGTGTCAAACACCGCCTTGCCCTTAGGTGTCAGGCGAACCAATGAGGTGCGGCGGTCGCCCGGCAGCGGGGTGCGGCTGACCAGCCCCTCCAGCACCAGCCGGTCGGTCAGGCCGGTGACATTGCCGTTCGAGACCATCAGCCGGCTGGAAAGTTCGCCCATGGTCAGCCCATCCTCGGCCCGGTCGAGCTGGGCCAGCAGGTCGAAGCGCGGCAGGGTGATGCCGAACCGTTCGCGCAAGCCCGCGCGGACCCGTTGCTCGATCATGGTCGAGCAGGTCAACAGCCTGAGCCAGACCCGCACGTCCAGCTTATCGGTCTGGTGCAGCGACGATTCCAGGTCGGTGGTCGTGGGCGCAGGTTGGTCGTCCATCACATCACCTCGCCGCCGGCCACCGCGATCGCCTGGCCGGTCATGGCCGATGCGTCGGGTCGGGCCAGCCAGGCAACGGTCGCCGCCACCTCGTCCGGGGTCACCAACCGGCCTTGCGGGTTGTGGCGGGTTAGCTCAGCCATTGCCTCTTCGGCGCTGCGGCCGGTCTTGTCGACGATGTTGCGGACGCTGTCTGCAACTATGTCGGTGTCGGTGAAGCCGGGGCACACCGCGTTGACGGTGATCCCGGTCCGGGCCAGTTCCAATGCCAGCGCCCGGGTCAAGCCGATGACCCCGTGCTTGGCGGCGCAATAGGCGGCGACATAGGGGTAGCCGGTCAGGCCGGCGGTCGAGGCAACGGTAATGATGCGGCCGTAATCGGCCTGGCGCATGGCCGGCAAGGCCGCCTGCATGCAGAGATAGGCACCGGTCAGGTTGACGTCGAGCACCGCCTGCCAGCTCTCCTGTGTCAGCTTGGCGAATGGCGCGCTGTCCGCGGCCCCGGCATTGTTGATCAGGACGGTCACCGGTCCGATGCGTCGGCCGGCCTCGGCGAAGGCGTGCTCGACCTCGTCAGCCTTGGTGACGTCGGCGACAACCGCGTTGGCGTTGACAGCGTGGGCGGCCTCGAGCTCGGCCCGGCGGTCCTGCAAAAGGGCCCGATTGCGCCCCAGCAGGGTCAGGTCGGCACCCAGTTCGGCGAGGTGACGGGCGATCGCCGCGCCGATGCCGCGCCCGGCCCCGGTGACCAGGGCATGGTGCCCCGTCAGAGGTTTGCCGGTTGGTTCGTCTGTGGCTGCGATAGGGGCCATCGGAGCGGCTCAAGATCGATGTCGGAAAACATTTTAAGCCTAAAATATTTTCTCCGATACTGGCAAGGGGTTTCTCACAAGGGCACCACGAAGGACATTGTAAGCGCCGCCGGTGCGGCCCGCCTCGTCCTTCGAGACGCCGCAAGCGCGGCTCCTCGGGATGGAGACCTTTGCGTGGTTGGGTTTTGCACGGCATGTTTTGTTTTTGCACTTGG
>CAYFNG010000016.1:0-77817 GCA_964344385.1 uncultured Sneathiellales bacterium | reverse complement strand
AAAACAAAACATGCCGTGCAAAACCCAACCACGCAAAGGTCTCCAGGATGAGGAGAGGTCAAAGTTTGCGGTTGGAAGATTACCCCAATATACCGGCCCATCCTCATGGTGAGGAGGGTGGAGCCCGTCTCGGACCATGTTGCATGCGAGAACGGCGTGGCGGCCTTACCCCTGCAGCGCCTCGTACTTTTCCATCAATTCCTCCGGGCTCTCGTCGAAGTCCGGATTCTTGACGATGCAGTCGGCGGGGCAGACCAGGACGCATTGCGGTTCGTCCTCATGGCCGACGCATTCGGTGCAGCGCAGGGCGTCGATGACGTAGATGTCGTCGCCTTCCGAGATGGCTTCGTTGGGGCAGGGCTCGACGCAAGCATCGCACAGGGTGCATTCGTCGGTGATCATCATCGCCATGGCACGGAACCTCCGGTCTTTTTTGTTCGCTCAATCGCCGCTGGGGCGTTTTTTCCAATGGTCATTATGCAATGACCAGTGTTCGTCCAAGCGCCACGAGGGTTGGCCTCACCTAAGTTCGGGCCGACCCGCTCGGCTACGCGGGTCGGAACCCTTTACCTGATAGACCGGTCAACCTCAAGAGGCCTTGGCCAACTGGTCGAGCTGGGCCAGCTTCTCGTAGCGGAAGGCGCCCCAGATCGCCGCGCCGATGGCCCCGGCATAGATCGAGTCCGGGTGGTTCTCGGCCGTCGCCTCGGTCAGCTTCTGGTCGACCATCTGCTCGCGCATCGCCGCCAGCATGCCGGTGTCCATGGCCAGGCCGCCGGTCATCAGCACCACGCCCTCCTTGGCCTTGATCGCCTTGAGGAGCTTGACCAGGCGCCCCGCCATCGACAGGTGGATGCCCTTCAGGATGTTCTGGGTCGAAATCCCGCGGCTGACCATGTTGATGACGTCGGTCTCGGCCAGCACGGCACAGATCGAGCTCACCGTCTCCGGGTCGTCGGCCTGCTGGCTGAGCTCGCCGATCTCGTCCAGCGCCACGCCCAGGTAACGGGCGATGTTCTCCAGGAACTGGCCCGAGCCCGAGGCGCATTGGCTGGTCATCTTGTAGCTCAACACCTTGCCGCGCTCGTCGACGTTGATGGCACGTCCGTGCAGGGCGCCGCAGTCCAGTACCGCCCGCGTCTCGGGCTGCAGGTAGACCGCGCCCCTGGCATGGGTGGTCATGGAATAGAAATGCCCGGTCCGGAACTCGATGCTCTCGCCCTCGCCGGTGGTGGCGATATAAGCCAGGTCGTCATGGGCGACACCGGCCTCTTCCAGGGCCGCGTAATAGGTCTCCTCGGCCAGTTTGATGGGATCGCGGCGGCGGATCCGCTCGGTCCGCTTGGCCAGCCAGGTGATGTTGTCGCCGTCAATGTCGAACACCACCGCCTTGACGGCGCCGGTGCCGATGTCGATGCCTGCAGTCAGGGTCATGTCTCAAGCCTCCACGGCGCGGTGGGCGAAGGTCGCCGCCCCCAGCGCGCCGGTATAGATCGAATCCGGGTCGATGTTGATCACCACGTCGCCGTAGTTTTCCTTGATCAGTTCCCTGAGCGCGGTCACCGCCGCCTCGTTGTTGGCAACGCCGCCGGTAAAGGTGAACTGATCGCGGATGCCGCCCGAGCGCGACAGGATCGACATGGCGCGCAGGATGATCGAGCGGTGCAGCCCGGCCAGGATGTCCTCGCGCTTTTCGCCGAGCGCCAGCCGGTCGCGCAGCTCGGCGCCGGCAAACACCGTGCAGGTCGAGTTGATCCGCACCTGGCGGGTCGCCTTCATGGCCATCGGGCCCAGCTCGTGCAAGCCGACATTCATCTCGTCGGCGATATAACCGAGATAGCGGCCGCAGCCGGCAGCGCAGCGGTCGTTCATCTGGAAGTTCTCGACGATACCTTCCGGGTCGACCTGGATCGCCTTGGTGTCCTGGCCGCCGATGTCCAGCACCGTGCGGGTGTCGGGGTACATGACATGGGCGCCAAGGCCGTGGCACAGGATCTCGGAGCGGATATGGTCCTTGGAGAAGGGCAACCGCGCCCGGCCGTAGCCGGTGCCGACCACATAGGTCTCTTCCAGTTCCACGTCCAGGGCACCCTTGACCTGGGCCTCGACCTCGTCGCGGGCCCCGGCCAGGTCGGTCATGGTCTCGAAGGTACGCTTGAGCGCCCCGAACACCTTGGTGTCCAACCCTTCCAGATGCACCTGGTTCTCGACGTCGATGATCGAACGGTCATAGACGTTGAGCACCAGGTCGAAGCCGATGCCGTCATCCTTGGCGACCTCCTCGCCGACTGCGTGGTAACGCGAACCGGCGATGTCGCGGAAGAAGTCGGACTTGCGTTTTGCACCGGGCTCGAACATCGATGGCGCCTCGTCGCGCAGCCGCTTGAAGATCTCAGTCAACGCGTCCTGAGTTGCCCTCTCCTGACCTTGGAAGCGCTCGCCGACGATGTTCTCGACGCAGGCCTTTTCCAGCTCACTGAGCTGTTCGAGGAACTGTTCCAGCCGGAAGTTCTGCTCCAGCCGGGTCAGGAAATCCTCCAGCGTGCCGGACAGCGCCGCGACGCCGGACAGCGACTCGCGGAACAGGTTGAAGCGGGTGTTGACCAGCGCCTCCTGCTTGGCGACCGCCGCGGCGATGTCGTAGTTGGAGCGCGAATTGGTGATGCCGCGCCCCTGGACGTTCAATTCCTCGTCCAGCACCACCGCCTTGGTGGTCGTCGAGCCGAGGTCAATGCCGATGAAGCACCTCATGCCGCCGGCCTCCTTTTCTGATTGATCATCTGGAAATAGCTCTCCAGCCGGTTCTTGACGTTGGCCGCCGAGAAGTAGCGCGGGTCGACCAGGTCGGTTTCGATGAAGGCGCCGGGCTTGCCGGTGCGTTCCTCGACCTCGCGCAGCAGCAGCAATTGGCCGGCCGAGAAGCTGTTGCAGCTCTTGATCGAATTGATCAGCAGCCCGTCCGCCTCGTACTCCTCGATATACTTGGTCAGCATGTCGGCCCGCTGCGGCAGGTTGAGGTTGGTGTAGCAACCCAGGCAGTAATCGGCCAGGGTCTCCAGCGGGTTGTCGGGATCGTGGCGGAAGCCGAAATCGTAGACGCCGCCGACCTTGGTGTAGCTCGACGCGACCACCACGGCGCCCTCGTCGTAGAACATCTTCCAGAAGTCGCGGAAGCTGGTCCAGTTGGGCGGCCCCTCGACGACCAGCCGGTACTTCTCTTCCTTCAGCTCGCCTTCAGGGGTGATCGGACCCAGGCCCTGGGCCATGCGGTCGGCGATCTCGCCGCGCAGGGTCTGATAGTATTCGGTGGCCTCGGGCGTGCCGCGGAAGGCGGTGAAGATCGGACCGATATAGTAGACGCCACCGAAATAGGCGTCGATCGGCGACGGCTTGTTCTTGGCCGTCTGCAGCACCCAGACCAGATCCTCCTCGGCCTTGGCCGATTCCTTGAGGTATTGGCGCAGGCGGTCGATGTCGAACTTGACGCCGGAGACCCGCTCCAAAGTCGGGATGATGTCGTCCTTCAGCTGCTTGACCACATAGTCGCGCATGTTCTCGGTGATCTCGCCCTCGCCCTGATAGGGCACGTGCAGCATGGCGGTCTCGCAGTTGTACTGCTCGCGCACCAGCTCGAACCACTTCATGAAGGTGAAGCACCCCGTGTAGCTCAACAGCAGGATATCCGGGGTCGGGATCGGCTCGCCGGTGGGGCCGATATTGCCCTGGGCCATCATGCCGAGATCGGCCTTGACGTAGGTGCAGACATCCTCCGAATGGCCGGCCTTTTCGGCCTCCATGATCATCCGGCCGCTCTTCTTCCTGAGGCCGTTCTGCAGGGCGTTGGTCTCGGGCGTGTTGCGCACGAAATCGAAGCACATCAGCAGTTCGTTCAGATTGCCCGGCACAAAGGTTGACGAGACCTTCCAGCCTTCCTCGCGGGCCCGTGCCAATCGGGAATAATTGGCGTTGATCATCTGCTTCTGCTTCCACATGGAGGACTCTTTCTGGACCTCCGGCGCGGGCTTGGTCGAGGGGCGTGGTGAGGTGCGGGTGTTCATGATCAGGCGCTCCACAGTTTGATGGAATCGGCGAAGGTTCCGGCCTGCTCGCGAATCGGCTGCATCTGCCCGGAATTTTCGGCGTACTTGAAAGCGGTGAAGGGGATGTTGGCGTCGTTCAGCGCGTGCTGCAGCATCGGCCGGTCCAACAGCGCCGGGTCGCAGAAGCTGGGCTGGGCGAAGATCACGCCCTCGGCCCCGTTCTTGCGCACCGAATCGATCAGATAGCGGCCCTTCATGTCGGCCTCAGGCACGTACTTCGCGGCGGTCTCGTTGGAATGGTGCAGGAAGGCGTCGGCCAGATTGGCGATCGGATCGCCCTCGGTCGGCACCTCGTCCAGCAGCCAGCGGGTGACCAGCATGAAGTCGTCGTCGACCACGTAGCAGCCGGCCATTTCGATCGACTTGATCAGGCCGATCGGCGGCTGTTCGCAGAACACGCCGCTCAGCACGATGCGGCAATTGTCGCGCATCGGCCGGTCGTCGGACGCCGCGGCGGCGACGTAGTCGCGCAGCATCTTCGTGTGCTCTTCGACCGGCAGCACCATGCCGGCGCGGACCAACAGGTAAACCTCGGCGGCCGGGGCCTTCCAGGGCTCGCGGGCCCGGAAGTCGTAAAGCTCGTTCACCGCCTTGCGGTTCTCGTTGTAGACGGCGATCGAATTGCGCAGATCGTCATCGGTGATCTCGCGGCCGACCAACTTGCCGAAATCGCGGCGCAGGGTTTCCAGTTCGTTGGCGTAGAAGGTGCCGCCGACCTCGTCCTGATAGTTCTGGGGCACGTCGAAATAGCGGACGTACTTGCCCTTGAACATCAACTGCCACATGCCCGAGAGGTTACGGATGACGTCGCAGATGCTGGGGAACAGCATGCCGTCCAGTACGTCCAGCCGGCCGGTGACGCCAAGCTCGATGGTCGAGCGCGGAATGCGGCAGATATAGCTCTGGTAATAGGCGTCGCCGTGGATCACTTCCAACTGGTCGCCGCCGCCCAGGATCCCGACCGGCAGCATGCCGGCGGCGTGGATCAGCTCGCGCGGCACGTAGACCGGCATGTAGCCGATCGCCTTGCGCCCGGCCTCGGCCTCTTTCCAGGTCCGGACCGAGGCGAAGTCGAGATCGTCGAACAGCGCCTGGCAGCGGGCCACGATTTCCTGTTGTGACATCTCAGCGGTTCTCCCATTTAGCGGCACGTTTCTCGAGGAAGGCGTTCAGCCCCTCATTGGCATCGTGCGTCGACATCAATCCTTCCAGGTACAACTCCTCGACCGCCTCCAGCTTGCGCTTGACCTCGCCGACCACCGCCTTGCGGGCGGCGCGCACGGCATAGCGCAACGAACTGGCGCTCTTGGGCGCCAGATGGCGATCGAAATAGCCCAGTGCCGCGGCCTCCGGATCGTCGGCGACCTGGTCGACCAGGCCGATGGCCAGCGCTTCCTCGGCCCCGACGCTGCGCCCCGACAGCAGCAGGTCCTCGGCCTTGGCCTGGCCGATGCGCGGCGGCAGCAGGCACGACGCGGCTGGGGCGAAGACGCCGAGTTGGATTTCCGGCTGGCCCAGCTTGGCTTCTTCTTGCGCGAACAGCATCGACCCGGCGCAGGCGACCTCCAGGCCGCCGCCCAGGCACTGGCCCTGGATCGCCACCATCACCGGCACGGGTGCGGCCAGCATTTTCAGGATCAGCGCGTGCAGGCTGCGCAGCATTTCGGCGCACTGACCAGGCAGATGCTCCTCGACACTGGCTCCGAAGCTGAAATGCGGCCCCTCGGCGTCCAGCAACACGGCCTTCAGCCCGTCATTGCTCAAATGTTCGGAACAGGCGTCACTCAGCGCCCCGATCATCTCGGCGTCGACGATGTTGGCCTTGGGCCGCGACAGGCGCAAACGCAACAGGGCGCCGTCCCGGTCGATCCAGACCTTCAATGGGGCCGCATCGCTCATGGTCATTTCCCCTGATTGGCCGGCATCAGGCTCTCGGTGAATTCGTCGTTCCAGCGCTCTCCGCGGGCGAAGGCCTGGCGCAGGGCGACGAAGTCGACCTCGCGGCATTCCTTGGTGCCCTCGTTGAAGGCGCGGAAGCCGGCCCGGGCCTCGGTCATCATGTTCAGTGCCAGCCAGGCCCGCGAGTTCTCCTTGTTGGTGTTCCAGGCATTCAGCTTGCCCTTGCGCAGCTCCTCAATGGTCTTGATCATGCACTCGGGGAAGGTCAGCATCAGCTTCGAGCACAGTTCCTCGACCTTGGCGTCCAGCAGCGACAGGTCGACCTCGCCCTGCTTCATCAACGCCTTGCCTTCCGCCAGGGCGTCGCCGGTCTTCGGCTCGCCGAACGCCATGCGGCCATATTCGTCGAACATGGTCTGGGTCTCGACCAGCGGATTGGCGACGAACTTGCCGTCCACCTTCAGGGCCGGGACGATGTCCATGATCATGCCGTTGAAATAGGCCTTATGGGCCGACCAAGTTTCGCACAGCGTGCCCGATTCCATGGCCCGTTCGGCGGTCATCACCTGGGGCAGGAAGTCGGTGGCGCCGCCGATCGGCGACGAACCGTGCTTCGGACCGGCCTGGCCGAACCGGGCCATGTCCTGGGCGATCGAGAAGTCGCAGGCCATGCCGATTTCCTGGCCGCCGCCGACCCGCATGCCGTTGACCCGGCAGATCACCGGCTTGTCACAGGCCAGGATCGCCGACACCATGTCGTTGAAGATGCGGATGTATTGGCGGTATTCCTGGGGGTGCCCGGCGTAGTATTCGGCATACTCCTTGGTATTGCCGCCAGTGCAGAAGGCCCTGTCGCCGGCGCCGGTAAAGACCACGGCGACCACGTCGCGGGCGTTCGAGGCGTCACGGAAGGCCAGGATCACGCCCTTCACCATTTCGGTGGTGTAGGAGTTGTACTGGGCCGGGTTGTCCAACGTGATCCAGGCATTGTACAGGCCCGGCACGGCGTCGCCGTTCGGCATCCGGGCCGGGCGCTTTTCGTAGCGGACACCCGGATAGTCGATCTCCGGCACCAGATTGTGGTCGAAGAATTCCCTGACCGGCGTGGAAACTGAAGAGCTCATCTGGGACACCTCCTACATGCGGCCGTCGGCGCGCGCGACGGTAAAAGCCGATAAATCCGTGCCAGCGCAGGAGGCTCGGGAGCGGCCGTCGGTCGAAAATGTGCGACCTTCCCCAAACGGCCATCGAGCGGCGCTGAACAGCATCTTTCCTCCCTGGTGGCGGGCCCCGAAAGCGACGATGTTTTGATTGACCTTGGCCATCCCCGGGGCTAATTTAGTATTAGCGTACTGGATTACCAATATTGCTGTCAAGCGACGAATAAGGTAGCAAGAAAGAGACGCAGGCGAGGGAGCCTTAGGATGACCAGAAAGACAATGGCGATCGCCCTGATCGGCAGCGGCGGCAGCGGCGTGATGACCGCCGGCGACTTGTTGTTGCGGGCCGCTGCCAAGGCCGGTTGGCGTGGTTTGATGACCCGCTCGGCGGGACCGCAGATCCGGGGTGGCGAGGCAGCGGCTTATGTGGTGTTGTCGACCGAGGATGTGACCGGCCAGCCGGACCGGTTCGACCTGTTGTTCGCGGTCGACTGGAAGAACGCCGAACGGTTCTCGGCCGAGATCCCCATGGACGCCAACAGCCTGGTGGTCAGCGGTGATCCGGCCAGTGCCTCGACCCCGGCGATCATCGAATCCGGCGCCAAGCGCATCGACCTCGACCTCAAGGAGATGTTGAAACCGATCACCGGCGGCCGGGCCAATATGGTCGCGGTGGGCGTGGTGGCGGAGCTGGCCGGCATTCCCGATGACGGCCTGGTCGAGATCCTGAAGGACCGCCTTGGATCAAAGGGTGAAGCCGCATTGGCCGCCAGCCTGGAGGCCTGCCGCGCCGGACGCGAGGCGGTGGCTGGCAACACCGACTTGGAACCGTTGGCGCCGCCGGCCAGCGGCGGGCCGGAGCGCTGGGTGATTTCCGGCAACCAGGCCGCCGGGCTGGGCGCGGTGCGGGGCGGGGTCAGGTTCGTGGCCGCCTATCCGATCACCCCGGCCACCGAGATTTTGGAATGGCTGTCGCCGCGCCTGAAGAAGGTCGGCGGCCTGCTGGTCCAGGCCGAGGACGAACTGGCCTCGATCAACATGGCGATCGGCGGTGCCTATGGCGGTGTGCCCGCCCTGACCGCGACCTCGGGCCCGGGCCTGGCCTTGATGATGGAATCGGTCGGCCTGGCGGTGACCTCGGAGATCCCGGTGGTGGTGATCGATGTCATGCGCGGCGGCCCGTCGACCGGCATTCCCACCAAGTCGGAGCAATCCGACCTCAACATCGCGGTCTATGGCTTGCCCGGCGATGCGCCGCATGTGGTGGTTGCCGCCAATTCGATCGGTGACTGCGTGTTCACCACCCAATGGGCGGTGCACCTGGCCGAGACCCTGCAGACCGCGGTCATCATGCTGTCCGACCAGGCCATGGGCCAGGCGACGGCGGCGATCGACCGGCCGGCCGACATCAGCTTCTACACCGCCCGGTCCACCGCCAAGGTCTCGGCCGAAGCGGGCTACCACCGCTACGCCCTGACCGCCGACGGGGTGTCCCCGATGGCGATACCGGGCACGGTCGGTGGCCAGTACACGGCCGACGGGCTGGAGCACACCGAACGCGGCGTACCGTCGAGCACGGCCGAGGATCATCTGGCCCAGCTCGAGAAACGCCGCCGCAAGATCGAGGACTTTGATTACGGCGATGCCTGGGCCAGTATCGACGGCGACGGTGATGTAGCGATCGTCACCTTCGGTTCAATGTCGGGCCCGGTCCTGGAGGCGGCCCGTCGGCTGGATCCAGCAGGTGAGCGGATCCGGGTGGTGACCATGCGGCTGATCGCACCCGCCCGGCCCGACGATTTGGCGGCGGCGTTGGACGGGGTAGACCGGGTGCTGGTCGTCGAACAGAGCCACGGCGCCCAGTTCCATCATTACCTGAAGGCGCATTTCGGCCTGGGTGACGAAGCCGACGTCTTTCACCGGCCGGGACCCCTGCCGATCCGCCCCAGCGAAATCGAAGCCAAGCTCAAGGAATGGGTGCAACCATGAACGTGGAACCGACCCAGTTGCTTTCGCCCAAGGACTACAAATCCGACATCAAGCCGGTCTGGTGCCCGGGCTGTGGCGATTATTCGGTGCTGTCGGCGATCACCAAGGCGTTCGCCGCCCTGAAGCTGCCGCCCGAGGACGTGGCGGTGGTGTCCGGCATCGGCTGCTCGTCGCGCATTCCGGCCTATACCAACGCCTATGGCTTCCACGGCGTACATGGCCGGTCCCTGCCATTGGCGACCGGCCTGAAACTGGCCCGCCCCGATCTGACCGTGGTGGTAACCAGCGGCGACGGCGACGGCTATTCGATCGGCGGCAACCATTTCCTGCATGCCTGCCGGCGCAATGTCGACCTGACCTATATCGTCATGGACAACCAGGTCTATGGCATGACCAAGGGCCAGCCCTCGCCGACCACCGAGCCCGACTGGGAAAGCAACATGGCGCCCACCGGCACCGGATTGCGCCCCTTCCTGCCCTTGGTGGTGGCGCTGGCCTCAGGCGCCAATTTTGTCGCCCGCGGCTTTTCCGGCGATCCCAACGGTATCGCCAAGATGATCGCCCAGGCGATCAGCCATCCCGGCTTCTCGTTCGTTGAGATCCTAAGCCCCTGCGTCACCTTCCGGCCCGAGCAGCGGGACTGGAAGCAATCCGTTCACCCGGCACCGGTCGAACCGACCACCGACCGGTCGCGGGCCGCCCGCCGCCTGGTCACCGACGACGGTTTCAACGTCGGCGTCCTTTTCTACGACAACCGCCCCCCTTATACTCCCAGTGCTGACGACGACGCCCAAGACGTCGCGGCGTTTGACGAGGAGTTCGCGGTATGAGCGGCAGCGACAAGGAGACCAGCGACAAGGTCCAGGCCTTGGTCGAATCGATCGAGAACCCGGCCGACCTGATGGCCTATGCCTATGCCATGGAGGCCGAGGCGGTCGAGCGATACGAGGAAATCGCCGACCAGATGGTGATGCACAACAATGACGAAGTGGCCGAGATCTTTTCCAAGCTGGCCAAGATCGAGCGCATTCATACCGAGAAGCTGGCCAAGCAGTCGCGCACCGAAAGGCAGCCCCACCATGCGCCGTGGGAATATCATTGGACCGATCCGGAAGGGCCGGAAACCGTGCCGGTCAGCGAGGTTCACTATCTGATGACGCCGCATCATGCGTTGCGCCTGGCACTGCACAACGAACGGCGGGCACAGACGTTTTACGACATGGTTGCCAAGCGCACCGATTCCGACCAGGTCCGCAAACTGGCCGAGGAATTCGCGGCGGAAGAGCGCGAACACGTGGCCCTGGTCGAACATTGGCTGGAAAAGTTCCCGGAACCGGCGGCGGATTGGGACGAGGATCCGGACGAACCGCTGCAATTGTAGCGGAGAGTTTTTAGGTTGCTGTTCCTTACCCCTCCCACGCCCAACCACCCAACAGGGTACCATTTCATAGCTGGTTGGGCGGCGGAGCGGCACGGAACAGGTTTCCGGAAAGGGTGAGTTCCTTTCCGGCGATAAACATAACAAGGAGGGGTTCATGGCGGTTTTGTTGCCGGAGGGCTGGGCGGCGCCGGTCGGATATTCCAACGGCATCAGTGTGCCGACCGGGCGCATGGTGTTTCTCGCCGGACAGATCGGCTGGGATGCCGATCAGGTCTTTCATTCCGAGGAGATCGGGCCGCAGTTCGAGCAGGCGATGAAAAACATCCTGGCGATACTGGCCGAGGCCGGCGGCAAGCCCGAGCATATCTGCCGGATCACCGCGTTTTGCATCGACAAGCCGGCCTACATGGCGTCGCGGCGCGATCTGGGCCGGGTCTGGCGCGAATTGATGGGCGAGCATTATCCGGCGATGAGCATGATCTTCGTCGCCGATCTGCTGGATACCCCCGCCAAGATCGAACTGGAAGCCACTGCGGTGATTCCGGAATGAGCCGGCCGCGATGAACGGACCTATTGCCATCCGCGAGGCCAGCCAGGGCGACATCGATGCGGTCGTCAAGCTCGATGAGTTCAGCAGCGGCATGGCCAAGCCCGACTACTGGGACGATGTCTTCGATCGTTACCTGGGCCCGGAACGGCCCAACCGTTTCCTGTTTGTGGCCGAACAGGACGGGGCCGTGATCGGCTTCATTGTCGGCGAAATCCGCGCCTGGGAATTCGGCTCGCCGCCCTGTGGCTGGGTATTCGCGCTTGGTGTCCAACCGGACTTGCGCGAACATGGGGTCGGCCGGCAGTTGATGGACACGATCTGCGACCGCTTCAAGTCCGCCGGGGCGGATACGGTCCGCACCATGGTTTCCAAGAACAACACCCTGGAATTGGCGTTTTTCCGCAGCCACGGCTTGACCGCCGGCAGCTATATCCAGCTGGAGATGAAGCTGGATTGATGGGGTCAGTCGGTCGTAGCTGCGTCGGACAAGACGCCGTTCTCCTAGAGAACTGCGAAATATCAACGGGCTGGAAAATGCGCCATGGCCCCGGGGCCTTAGAAATGGTATTCAGTATCGAGAATGCGTAATTAACGATCCTGGCGGGATGAAGCTACAGAAGTCGACCATTTTTGGGTTGTACGCGGTGTTGGAACTGGCCAGCGACACCACCCGGCAGTTGTCGACCGGCGATATCGCCGACCGCTACGACATTTCCACCCATCATCTGGCCAAGGTGATGCGCACCCTGGCCCGAGGCGGCCTGGTACAATCGGTGCGCGGCGCCCGTGGCGGCTACCGCTTTTCCGGCAATGCCAACCGGGTGACGCTGCTGGACGTGATCAACCTGTTCGAGGATCTGCGTTCCGAGCTTGATCTGGAAAGCGGCGATAACGCCGCGCCAAAGAACGAAATCGACATGGCTCTGCAGGCGGTCCGGATAGAAATCGACGAACTGGCCCGCGCCACCCTGCAATCGATCACCCTCAACACCCTGATCAAGGATGCCCACCGCCGTGGCCTCACCGTCGCTGGCGAAGCGGCGGCGGACTAGAAGCCCGTCCCAAGATAATCTACGAGGTTCCCCGACGCGCCAGGGCGGTCAGCAGGCCGGCGCCGATCAGGAAGCTGCCGCCCAGGCGGTTGACCAGTTTCAGGGTGGACGGCCGGCGGAACAGGGGCCTGAGGCGCCCGACCAGCAGGGCCCAGGCGGCGACGTTGGCGGCCGCTAGGCCGACAAAGGTCGCCTCCAGGATGGCGAACTGCGGCAGCAGCGGCTGGGCCGGGTCGACGAATTGCGGCACGAAGGCGATGAAGAAGACGATGCCCTTGGGGTTCAGCGCCGTCACCACATAGGCGTTCCAGAACATGCGCCGCCGGCTGGTAGTCGGCAGCCGGGCTTCCAGGGCCGTCGATTCGGTCGGCGCCCGCCATAATTGGATGCCGAGCCATAACAGATAGGCGGCGCCGATCAGTTTCAGGACGGTGAACAGGGTGCCCGAGGCCGCCAGCACCGCCCCGGCGCCGGCCAAGGACACGGTCATGGCGGTGAAATCGCCCAGGGTCACGCCCGGCACCGTCGCCAGCCCCGATGCCCGACCATGGCCCAGCGCGTAGGAAATCACGATCATCACGGTCGGTCCGGGAACCGCCAGCAGGGCGGCGCTGGCGGCGGCGAAGGCCAGCCAAAGTTCGAAGGACATGTGCGGTTCTTCCTGTGTCGCGGTGCGGGTGAAGTCCGGCGCATCAAGCCACAGAGTAGCGGCGCCGGCAAGACGTGTTCGATCACCCGGCAGCGCCGTTTCTCATCCCCACCCCACCCCTCCACCGTCGAGGGGGAGGGGGAAGAACGCAGCGGCTGCTCGGTGGTTGCCTCCTCCTTGATGGGGGAGGGTTAGGGAGGGGGTGACGGGGTGCCCCGTGGCGACAGCGTGGCAAGCCGTCGCGCGCGACGATCGGGTAAAGTTGCTGCGGGAGACCTAGGCCGCCAGCAGCTTGTCGATTTCGTCGATCAGTTCGCGCAGGTGGAAGGGTTTGGACAGGACCTTGGACGTGGGTTTGACGCCGCCGAATCGGTTCAGGGCCACGGCCGCAAAACCGGTGATGAACATCACCCGCATGGCCGGGTCCAACTTGCCGGCCCGCCGGGCCAATTCGATGCCGTCCATTTCCGGCATCACGATATCGGCCAGCAACAAGTCGAACTCGCCGGCCGAAATCAGCGGCAGGGCATCGGTGCCCTGGCTGACCGCGATCACGTTATGGCCGGCGCGCGTCAGCGCCCGCGACAAGAAATGACGCATGGAATCATCGTCTTCTGCAAGCAGGATCCTAGCCATCGCGTCGTCGCATCCTGGTCTGAAAGGTCTGAATCCGGGGGACCGTCAACGTGGTTAACCGGCCTTGGAGCATAGGCGCCAATCCCTGCCAAACTGTAAATGGTAACGACGCCGACAGGCAACCGATCTGGCGTTTCGGCGGCATCGACCCCATGTTATCATCACGTCGGATTGGCCAGCATCGGCTGGCCGGCCGGAGGGACCGGAACACAAGGGTTGCAGGGACATCGTGCGTCTTGACGAAAGCCTGACCGCGACGGCTACAACGGTCGTATGCAGCCACGACCGGCCGGTCGAGGTGCGGATTCCGCCGTGCCAAAAACTGCCCTTTGTCTTCGCCTCGCCCCACAGCGGACGTGACTATTCGCCGGATTTCCTGGCCGCGACCCGGCTCGACCCGGTCAGCCTGCGGCGCTCGGAAGACAGTTTCGTCGACGAGATCTTTGCCGCCGCCTGTGACCATGGCGCGCCGCTGATTCGGGCCACCTATCCGCGCGCTTATTGCGATCCCAACCGCGAGCCCTATGAACTGGATCCGGCCATGTTCGCCGATCCGCTGCTGGATTTTGTCAACACCAGTTCGGTACGGGTGGCGTCGGGCCTGGGGACCATTGCCCGGGTGGTGGCGACCGGGACCGAAATCTACGCGGGCGCCTTGCGCTTCGACGAAGCGGAACGCCGGGTCGAGCAGCTGTACCGTCCCTACCATGCGGCGCTGGCCAAGCTGATCGACCAGACCAGGGACGGGTTCGGCGCGGCCGCGCTGATCGATTGCCATTCGATGCCGTCGGTGGGCGGCCCAATGGACAAGGACCGTGGCCGGGCCCGCCCGGACATGGTACTCGGCGATCGCTACGGAACCGCCTGTTCGCGGCACCTGATTGCCTTTGTCGAGAAGGTCCTGAAGAACCTGGGCTACCGGGTTGCCCGCAACACCCCCTATGCCGGCGGCTTCACCACCGCCCATTACGGCCGGCCCCAGGGCGGCGTGCATGCGCTACAGATCGAAATCAACCGGGCCATCTATATGGATGAAACCAAAATCCAGCGCGGCCCTGGCCTGCCCGAACTGGCCAAGAACATGGGCCACCTGATCGCCAGCCTGAAGGAATTCAAGCTGGCCGGCCGGCCGGCCTGAGGTTGAGGCCATGACCGGCAAGCTGCTGATCCGCGATTCGACCCCCGACGACGTGGCCGCCATCACCCGCATCTACGGCCACCACGTGCTGCACGGCACGGCGACCTTCGAGGAGGAGGCACCGGACGCCCGGGAACTGGCGCGGCGCCGGGCGGCGACGCTGGATGCGGGCTATCCCTACCTGGTGGCGGAGCAGGCGGGCAGGGTGGTCGGCTATGCCTATGCCGGCAGCTACCGGCCCCGGCCGGCCTATCGCCATACCTGTGAGAACACGGTCTACGTCGATCCCGATTGCCATCGCCAGGGCATCGGCCGGGCCCTGCTGGCCGAGCTGATCGAACGCTGCACCGCGGCCGGGCTGCGCCAGATGATCGCGGTGATCGGCGGCAGCGACCACGACGCCTCAATCGGCCTGCACCAGGCGCTCGGGTTCCGCATCGCCGGCGGCCTGACCGGCGTCGGCTTCAAGTTCGGCACCTGGGTCGACAGCGTCATCCTGCAGCGCCCCTTGGGGCCCGGGAACGACACTCAGCCGGGTTGAACTGGTAGATCAATCCGCGGAAATCGCGCGTATACGGCGAAGCAGAATCGATCCACATCAAAGTACTCGGAAAGCAATGATTCCGGCTCTTTAGGGCTGAAGATCTGTGTTCGCTGCAGTTGGCGACTTCGATTATCTCGGTTTTCTTCACCGGATGTTAGCAAAATTTTTATAGCAAATTTGTGTTAAATTATGGGGAATCGAGATGGGCTCGTTTCGTTTGCATGGTCAAGCCGCCCTGATTTGCCTTCTCGTCGCGGTGCCCGCCGGCCGCTACGCCGTTTCCGATGAAATCGAAAAAGCGCAGCCTCGAGCCGCTACCGTCCTGGGTTCGCTGCTCATGGACGCCGCCACCGTCCTGTCCGAAGGCAATTTCGAGGCCGCTGGATTGAACGCAGCCGGTAGGTCGGTCGACTATCTGATCGACGGCATCGGCGAGGATGCGCCCGACTGGGCGAAACGCATCGAATTCGACTGGAGCGTCCGCCAGGACAATGCGCCGGAATGGTCGGTTCTGACCGTCCAGCCGTTGTGGGAATCCGACAATGTCCAGGACACGGTCTTCACCCAGTGGAGCTATCGGCGCTACCAGATGTTCGGCATAGATCGCGATGTGGTCAACGCCGGGTTGGGTTACCGCCGGCTATTGCTGGGCGATACCGTGTTGGTCGGTGTCAACGGCTTCTTCGACTTCGAATTCGACCATCGCCATCGGCGGGCCAGCCTGGGCGCTGAAGTCAAATGGTCGGGGCTGGACTTCACCGCCAACCGGTACTGGGCGGTCAGCGATCCACGGGCTAAGGGAACGGCCACCGAGGAAGTGCTGGACGGCCACGATATCGAACTGTCGGCACAACTGCCCTATCTGCCCTGGGCCCGGGTCCGGGCCCGACGCTACTGGTGGGACACGGTCAACGCGGCCCGGGACATTGACGGCTGGGTGGCCAGCGCCGAGGTCGATCTGATGCAGAACCTGCAGCTGGAGGGCGGGGTCGCGTCCGACAACTACATTCCCGGTGATGGCAGGGAGGCCTTCCTGACGGTGCGCTTTCGGCTGGACCTCGGCCGGCCGGTGGCCCTGAGCACCAACCCGATCGCCGACACACCGTGGCAGATGCGCGACATGAAAACCTATCGCCTGGACAAGGTGCGACGCGAAAACAAGATCATCGTCGAACGGCGCGGTAGCGGCGTCGTCATCACCCGTGGCAGCTAGGCAGGCAGGACCATGGACATTCTTAGACACACCGCTCTTCCGTCATTGGCGTTCTGCGTCTCGCTTTGTGGCGCCGCATTCGCAGGCGATCCGGTGGGCGTGTTCCCGGGTCGGTCAAACAATGTAGCCCTTGGAGGGTACACGGTCTCGGTACAGGCGGTCGAGCTGTGCGGCGCCGGATCAACCGCCGCCAATTGCGTCTCCGGCTTCACGCTGGGGGCGGGCACCCGGGCCTTTGACATCGCCTCTGCCACGGTCGGGGCCGAGGTCGGCGCCTACGCGGATGCCGGCGGCTTGCCGGTCGGCGCCACCTTTACCCATGTGCGGATCGCGCTGTCGCCGCGCTTCACCCTGACCGCGGCAGCGGCCGGGAACACGGGCGACAGCGGCGGCGGGGCCGATGCCGGCACCTGCTACACCAAGGCCGCCAACGGCAACACCGATCCGGCCTTACTGGGGGCCGGCAGCGCGGTGGCCGGTTCCGAGGGCCAGGTCATGGTGGTGCCGTTCCCGGCCGACGATACCGGACCGGTCGGTGCGCCGACCACCGCCCAGTACGCGGCCATCAACATCAGTCGGCCCAGCGCCACGCCGAACACCATGCACTACATCGCCCAGTTGACGGCGCCTTACACGGTGGGCCGGATCGAGCCGCTGATCGAGGTCCGCTTCGACACCGTCGGTGCCATGGCTGCCCTCAATGCCGGTGGCGGCAATTGCGAGTTCCTGTACCCGCTGCCGCCGCAGGCAACCATCATCGTGACTTCGCCATAGGACTCAGACTCGGTCCCTGTCGAGCGTAACCTGCAAGCCTGGCGTTTCGCGGAGTTCAGATAAAGAAAGGCCATCTCCGTTGCCGGAGATGGCCCAAGTTCAGGGAGGAAACGCCCTGGGAGGGCGAAAGCAAATCTCGTCGCGATGACCAGATGTTGCACTGCAATACATAGGACCTCTCGTTCATGGTTGCAAACGAAAATTTTTGTTTTTTGGAAAAATTTTTCCCCTTAATTTACAACGCAGTATATATATCTACCTGATCTTCCAGGGAAAAATGGGCTACTTAGCATATGCAGCAAGCCGTAAGTTGACGGAGTTTGGCATAGGACTTGCGAATTGATGTCAGGACGCTGGATACCCTGGGGCAGGAAATACCGTGAAACCATGCCGTTCAATCCTATTGTCGGTCCTGATATTGGCCGGGTTCTGTTCTGCCGGTATGGCGGCAACCCCCTATAAAATCAGGGAAATTTGCTGGCGGGCCGCAGCTCGCGCCGAACAGCAGGCGAAATTACCGGCCCATATTCTGGCGGCGATCGCGCTCGCCGAGTCCGGCCGCTGGCAGGCCGATCTGGAGGAAAAAATTGCCTGGCCCTGGACTGTTTATGCCGAGGGACGTGGCCGCTACCACCCCAACAAGCAATCGGCGATCCGGGAGGTCCGGTCGCTGCTGGCCAGGGGCGTGCGCAACATCGACGTCGGCTGCATGCAGGTCAATCTGGGCTATCACGGGGCCGCCTTCGCCAACCTGGAGGCCGCTCTGGACCCCGATCGCAACGCCGCTGTTGCCGCCCGTCTGTTGAAGCAGCGGCACGCCGAGACCCGCTCCTGGAGCCTGGCGATCTCCCACTACCATTCGCGAAATGCCAAACATGGCGGACCCTACCGCCAGCGGGTGCTGAAGCTGTGGAGCGTGGCGCGGCACCGGGCCTGGCTGAGGCAACGCGCGGCCATGGCGGAAAAGGTGGTGGCCATGCGCGCCCGACGCCCGGACGCGAAATAATCCCGTTCCGAGTAGAGGATACGATCCGGGGCGTTGCGGGAAAACTGACACAACTGCACTTTCACATTCGCCGCCCACCCTCTATATAAACCCTAATCCGTTCGATTCCCGTCGGCAGTCACGCCCGTCTGTAGGGGTGCTGTTGCCAAGATGGCGTTCTAACCGGTTTGCGGCCTCAACCACCGAAAACAAACGCATGATGTATCTCCAAGTTGCCGGTGGTTTGATTGTCCTGCTGATCGGCGGCGAGATCCTGGTCCGTGGGGCAGTGTCCCTGGCCGAGCAACTAGGGGTCACCAAGCTGGTGATCGGCCTCACCGTGGTCGCATTCGGTACGTCCCTGCCTGAGCTTGTGGTCTGTGTCCAGGCAGCCCTGGACGGGCATCCGGGGATCGCCGTCGGCAACGTGGTCGGCAGCAACATCGCCAATATCCTGTTGGTCCTGGGCCTGCCGGCCCTGTTCTTTCCGTTGTTTTGCGACAGTCCCGGCGCGCGGCGCGACGGCACCGCGATGATCATCGCGACACTGCTGTTCATGTTGCTCTGCTGGTTCGGATTGATCAGCCGGATACAGGGTGCGCTGCTGGTCGCCATGCTGCTCGGCTATATGTACTATTCCTACCAGCGCGCCCAGCGTTGCGGTGATGAACTGGCCGAGGCCATGGCCGACGAGTTCGAAAGCACCGCCGCCATACCGCGCTCCAGTATTCTGTCCGGCCTGTTTGTGGCGGTGGGGCTGGTGGCGCTCTTCTTCGGCTCCAATCTCCTGATCGACGGCGCCGTCGGCATCGCCAAGGCGGTCGGCCTTTCGGACGTGGTGATCGGCGTCACCCTGGTGGCGCTCGGGACCTCGCTGCCGGAACTGGCCGCGGCGATCGTCGCGGCCCTACATCGCCACGGCGATGTCGCGGTGGGCAATGTGGTCGGCAGCAATCTCTTCAACATCCTGGGCATCACCGGCAGCACCGCCTTGATTACCGACGTGGCCGTGCCGGAACAGATCATGCGGTTCGACATCTGGGTGATGCTTCTGGCCGCCCTGGTGGTCATGCCGTTTATCTTGCGGCACCGTCCGATCGGTCGGTTTGCCGGGCTGTTTTTCGTGGCCGCCTATGGCGCCTATATTGTCGCCCAATTCAACGGCATCTCCAGCATCACGCACACGGCCGGACTCTAAGGACATGAGCGAACCGATACCCGGCGGAGTTCTGATCACCGGCGCAGCCCAGCGGATCGGTCGCGCCCTGGCGTTGGACTTTGCGGATCGGGGTTGGCGGGTCGCGGTTCACTACCATCGTTCGGCCGATGCCGCGGCATCGGTGGTCGACCAGATCACCGCCGGCGGCGGGATCGCGCACCGGGTTCAGGCGGACCTGGCAGACGCTCAGCCGACCGGCACGCTGGTGGAGCGCGCGGTCGACGCGATCGGTCCTTTGACCTGCCTGATCAACAACGCCTCGGTGTTCGAACTGGACACGGTTCAGGATGCCACGGTGGCCGGTTGGGATCGCCATCTCGATGCCAATCTGCGGGCCCCGATATTCCTGTCGCAGGGCTTTGCGGCGCAACTCCCCGACGACGTCGGCGATGCCAATATCATCAACGTCATCGACCAGCGGGTCTGGAAACTGACGCCGTTCTTCACCTCCTACACCATCAGCAAGTCCGGTCTTTGGACGTTGACCCGGGCCATGGCCATGGCCCTGGCGCCGCGGATACGGGTCAACGGGATCGGCCCGGGCCCGGTCCTGCCCAGCGCCCGCCAATCGGACGAATCCTTCGCCGCCCAGGTAGCGGCGACGCCGCTGCGGCGCGGGCCGTCGCTGCCGGAAATTTGCGACACCGCCCAATACCTTTTGCGGGCGCGATCGATGACCGGTCAAATGATCGCTTTGGATGGCGGGCAGCACCTGCCCTGGCCGGCGGCCGACCAGGTGCCGCACCCGTCAGAATAGCCGGCGCACCCGGATTTTCGGCATACCTGCCAGCGGTTGAAACAGGAAAAGGCTTGTCCGGCAAGGCTTTATCGCAAGACGCTGATTCATGCCTTTTGTGCACACCCCGGTTAGACCTCAGGCAACCCTTTACTTTGGCCGTAGAAAAAATGCCATAGGCGCCCTTACAGCGGCTTGACAAACGAAAAGCTATTAAAATTCAAAAAGTTAGAGAAATGCCCATTTTTTAGGCAAACAGGGGGAGGTCCAGGGATAGACTTGCCTCCAGACCAGCGTCGGACTTTCGCCCACAGAGTTTTCCACAGCTTTCGTGGATAGTGTAAATCTTTTGTTAACCCACAGACACTTGGCTGATTTGCGCCGCAACACCTTACAACAATAAGGCGGGTCGCAGGTTGACCGGGCGGCGACAATGGCGAATATGAAGGCCATGACCGCACCGACCAATTCCACCAATTCCACGGGCGACAGCGTGGCGCCGGACCTGCCCGAAGACGCCGCGGTCGCCGGTGGATTTGCCGTGATCCAGGCCCAGGTCAAGACTCTTCCCAATCTGCCCGGCGTCTATCGCATGCTGGGTCGCGAGGGCGAGGTGTTGTATGTCGGCAAGGCCAAGGATCTGAAGAAACGGGTGACCTCGTACACCAAGCCGCGCGGCCAGACGACCCGAATCCTGCGCATGATCCAATTGACCGAGGCGATGGAGGTCGTCACCACCCATACCGAGGTCGAAGCGCTGCTGCTGGAAGCCAATCTGATCAAGAAGCTGAAGCCGCGCTATAACATCTCTTACCGCGACGACAAATCCTTTCCCTATATCCTGCTGACCACCGACCATGATTGGCCGCAACTGGCCAAGCACCGCGGCGCCCGCAACCGCCCGGGTGAGTATTTCGGTCCCTTCGCCTCGGCCAAGGCGGTCAATCGCACGCTGCACGCGCTCCAGCGGGCCTTTCCCTTAAGGTCCTGTTCCGATGCAGACTTCGCCAGCCGCAGCCGGCCCTGCCTGCAATACCAGATCAAGCGCTGCACCGCGCCGTGCGTCGGCCGAACCAGCGGTGATGATTATGCGGATCTGGTGGGGCAGGTGCGGGACTTTCTGGCCGGGCGCAGTCACGACATCCAGAACCGGCTGTCGGATCGCATGCAGGTGGCCAGCGACGCGCTGGACTTCGAGACCGCGGCCGCCTATCGCGACCGCATCAAGGCGCTGGCCCATATCCAGGCGCGCCAGGGGATCAACCTGCTGGACCTGGGTGAGGCCGACGTGATCGCGGCCCACCAGGAGGCAGGGCAGACCTGCATCCAGGTCTTCTTCTTCCGCAGCGGGCAGAATTGTGGCAACCGGGCCTATTACCCCAGTCATGCCCGCGACGTGCCCGTGGCCGACGTCATGGCTGCCTTCATTACCCAGTTTTATGATGCCCGATTGGCGCCGGCGCAGTTGCTGCTCAGTGACATGCCGACCGGCCACGACCTGATCGCCGAGGCGCTCAGCCTGCGGGCCGAGCGCAAGGTCCGCCTGACCCGGCCGCAACGGGGCGCGAAAAAGGACCTGGTCGGCCATGCGATCGACAACGCCAAGGAAGCCCTGGCGCGGAAACTGGCCGAAAGCAGCACCCGGGCCAAGCTGTTGCGCAGCGTCGGCGAACTGTTCGCCCTGGAGGCGCCGCCGGAGCGCATCGAGGTCTACGACAATTCCCACATCCAGGGATCGAACGCGATCGGCGCGATGATCGTGCACGGGCCCGATGGCTTCGTGAAGAACGCCTACCGCAAATTCAATATCAAGGACACCGAGACCGCGCCCGGTGACGACTACGCGATGATGCGCGAGGTTCTGACCCGGCGTTTTGCCCGGCTGTCGCGCGAACGCGCCCGTGCCGACGACACCACCGCCTGGCCCGACCTGGTGCTGATCGACGGCGGCAAGGGTCAGTTGGGCATCGCCACCTCGGTGTTGACCGAAATGGCGTTGGACGACGTCCGAATTGCGGCGATCGCCAAGGGGCCGGATCGCAACGCCGGCCGCGAAAACATTTTCCTGCCCGGGCGCGACCCGTTTTCCCTGCCGCCCCAGGACCCGATCCTGTATTTTCTGCAGCGCCTGCGTGACGAGGCTCATCGGTTCGCGATCGGCAGCCATCGCCAGAAACGGGCCAAGTCGGTCGGGCGTTCGGGGCTGGACGATATTCCCGGCATCGGGCCGCGCCGCAAGAAATTGCTGCTCAACCATTTCGGGTCGGCCCGCGACGTCGCCAGCGCCGGTTTGGCCGATCTCGAGGCGGTTGCCGGCATCAGCCACACCGTCGCCAGGACCATTTACGATTATTTCCACGGCGAAGGCTGATCGTGTATGGTGCCGGCGATTCGGCACACCCATAAGCGCGGCGATCAAGACCTGAGATGATCCTGAACCTGCCCAACATACTGACCATGTCGCGGATCGTGGTGATTCCGGGGTTGGTGGCGGCGTTTTACCTGCCGGGTCATTGGGCCAATTGGACGGCGTTGGGTGTGTTCGTGGCGGCCGGCATCACCGACTACCTCGATGGCTATGCGGCGCGGTCGATGCAATCCCATTCGGCCTTTGGCCGTTTCCTCGACCCGATCGCCGACAAGCTGCTGGTCTCGGCCGCCCTGATGATGCTGGTGGCGGTCGGCCGTATCGCCGATTGGACGATCATTCCCGCTCTGGTCATCCTCAGCCGCGAGATCATGGTGGCGGGCCTGCGCGAGTTCCTGGCCGAGCTTCGCGTGCCGTTGCCGGTCAGTCGGCTGGCCAAATGGAAGACCGCGATCCAGATCCTGGCGATTGCGTTCCTGTTGGCCGGCGACGCGGCTCCCTTTGGCATTCCGGCGACCATGATCGGGATTCTGGGCCTCTGGCTGGCGGCCCTGTTGACCGTCTATACCGGGTATGACTATTTCCGGGCCGGCTTGCGCCACATGCGCGACGAGGACAGTGCCGCTTCGTCCTGATTCCGATCCGACAATGAGCTATATACTCTGTAGGCAATGCTGGCAGCGGGTGGTGCGGTGATGAAGGTGTTTGGCCTTTCGGGCTGGAGCGGATCGGGCAAGACAACATTGATGGTCCGCCTATTGCCGGAGTTTCGGCATCGGGGCCTGACGGTGTCGACCATCAAGCACGCCCACCACCAGTTCGACATCGACAAGAAGGGCAAGGACTCCTACGAACATCGTGCCGCCGGCGCCTCGGAAGTGATCGTCGCCTCGGCCGGCCGCTGGGCCCTGTTGCACGAAAACCGCGGCGAGGAGGTTCCCGGCCTGTCGGATTTGCTGGCCCGGCTGGATCCGGTCGATCTGGTCATGGTCGAGGGCTTCAAACGCGATCCCATCGACAAGCTGGAAGTCTATCGGGCGGACAATGGCAAGCCCTTGCGCGCCGGCGAGGACGACCGTATCGTCGCGGTGGCCAGCGACGCACCATTGGACGGGATCGACCTGCCGGTACTGGATCTGAATGACAGTGCGGCGATCGCCGATTTCATTATCCGCCATTTGCGCTTGGACCGGGCCGAGGAGGCTTGAACCGGAAATGACCCAACTCACCGATGACTGTTTTGCCTTTGGTGGTGACTTGATGACGGCGTCGGATGCGCTGGCCCTGCTGGACCAACGCCTGGCGACGGTGGTCGAGGCGGAACAAGTCGGCCTGCGACAGGCGGTCGGGCGCATCCTGGCCGAAGACCTGACCAGCCGCATCGACGTGCCGCCCCACGACAACGCGGCCGTCGATGGCTACGCCTTTGCCCACCAATCCCTGTCGCCGGATGCCGATACCGGCTTGGCCGTGGTTGCCCGCGTTGCCGCCGGCGAGTTCATGGACGGAAGCCTGAAGCCAGGCGAAGCGGCGCGGATTTTCACAGGCGCCGCCATGCCGGCCGGTGCCGACACCGTGGTGATGCAGGAGGACGTCCGCACCGACGGCGACAGCGTCATCATCCCACCCGGCCTGAAACCGGGCGCCAACCGCCGGCGGGCCGGTGAGGACAGCCGCAAGGGCAGCGTCGTGCTGGCGGCCGGACGCCGGTTGAAGCCGCAGGATGTCGGCCTGGCGGCCAGCGTCGGCTATGGCGAAGTGCCGGTTTACCGGCGGCTTAAAGTGGCGCTGTTTTCGACCGGCGACGAATTGATCGATCCAGGTGGCGATTTGCGGCCCGGTGCGATCTTCGATGCCAACCGGTTTGCCCTGGCCGGGCAGGTGGAGGCCCTGGGGTGCGAGCTTACCGATCTCGGTATTCTGGCCGACGACTTCGCGACGATGCAGGCGGCGCTCGCCGCGGCGGCCCGGGACCATGACCTGTTGATCACTTCGGGCGGGGTCTCGACCGGTGACGAGGACCATGTCAAACCGGTGGTCGAAGCCCTGGGCAGCCTGCATTTCTGGCGCCTGGCGATCAAACCGGGCCGGCCCTTGGCCCTGGGCCAGGTCGGCCAGACACCGTTCCTCGGCCTGCCTGGCAACCCGGTGGCCGCGATGGTCTGCTTCCTGCGCTTCGGCCGGCCGATGATCCAGCGGCTAAGCGGCCAGGCCGGCGGTGCGCCCAACCTGTACCGGGTGCCGGCCGCCTTCGATCATGCCAAAAAAGCAGGGCGGCGGGAATGGCTGCGGGCCCGGTTGGGGATCGGCGAAGCCGGCCAGCCGGTGGTCGACAAATTCGCCCAGCAGGGGTCCGGGGTACTGACCTCGATGGTCGCGTCCGATGGCCTGGTGGAACTGCCCGAGGACGTCACCGAAGTGCGGCCCGGGGAACTGGTCGATTTCCTGCCTTTCACCGAGGTGGCGCAATGAAGCTGTTGTACTTCGCTTGGATTCGCGAACGGATCGGTGTCGCGGAAGAGGAGGTTTCGGCACCGGCCGAAGTGGTCGACGTTTCCAGCCTGTTGGACTGGCTGGCCGGGCGCGGGCCCGGTTATGCCGCCGCCATGGCCGACCGCCAATTGGTGCGGGTGGCGATCAACCAGGACTATGCCCGCGACGGCGACCCTTTGTCGGACGGCGATGAAGTGGCGCTCTTCCCGCCGGTCACCGGGGGCTGAGCCGTGGCGGTGCGGGTCCAGGCCGAGGATTTCGACCTCGGGGCCGAGGTCGCGGCCCTGACCGCCGGCCGCACCGATATCGGTGCCGTGGTGACGTTCACCGGCATCGCCCGCGACTTCTCGTCCGACAGCGGCGTGGTGGCGATGACCCTGGAACACTATCCGGGCATGACCGAACGGCAGCTGGCGGAGATCGAGGGGCAAGCCAACAACCGCTGGCCGCTGCAGGCCAGCCTGGTGGTGCATCGGTATGGCCGGCTCGAACCCGGCGATAACATCGTCCTGGTGATCACCGCCTCGGCCCACCGCCAGGCCGCATTCGAGGCCGCCATGTTCCTGATGGACTGGCTGAAGACCAAGGCGCCGTTCTGGAAGCTGGAGGAGCGGTCCGAGGGGACCAATTGGGTCGATGCCAAGTCGAGCGACGACGACGCGGCCGACCGCTGGCGGTGAACTGGAATGCGACCCTGCGTCGCGTGATTCACTTTTGCTCACTCGTTTTAGATGAGTTTCGGGCTGTATCCGTCCGGTTTCTTGGCTTGCACCGGCCACACCGCCACGGGCTCGTGTAACACCGTCCGTCCGCCGGCATTGGGGGCGTCAAACATCGGCCTGCCGGCATGGAAATTAATCAATTGGCAAGCTTGCTGCGCTAGATTTCGACCTAACACGAAATACTAACTAAGCTGCTGATATGATAGCGGTTTCATGGACACCCATTGATCGGAAGCAGGCCGGCCGGCGGGCAATGCCCGGGCCGTGCACCGGCCTCCGACGCAATAATCCACCCAAGCAAAACCGAACCGCCCCGGCCGTTCGCCGGGCGACCACCCCTGATCGAACGGAACGTTGACATGAACCTGTCAAGCACGCCACTGAATATTGACCCCGCGGTATCGGATGGCGATATGACCGCCGAAAACCTGGACACCCATCGTCTCACCAAGCTTAAGGAACTGGTCGATATTTCGATCGAATCCAACGAGGCGCTGTCGTCGATTGCCGCGTTGACCCGCGAGATCGATGAAGTCAGCCACCGCAGCCAATCGATCGCCGCCGCATCCGAGGAAATGGTCGCGTCCGTGGCGGATATTTCGGTGAACAGCGAAGCGGCGGCCGAGGAATCTCGGACCGCGAACACCGTCGCCATGGAGGGGATGGACGCCGCAGGCCGCGCCGTGGCCGCAATGCAGGGTATCGCCGGCGCGGTTTCGGAAGCCGCCGCCAAGGTCGATTCCCTGGCCGAGGCCTCGAAACAAATCGGCAGTATCGTCGGGGAAATCGATGCCATCGCCAAACAGACCAACCTGCTGGCCCTGAACGCAACCATCGAATCGGCGCGGGCCGGCGAGGCCGGCAAGGGGTTCGCCGTGGTCGCGTCCGAGGTCAAGAACCTGGCCATGCAGACCGGCAAGGCGACCGAGGACATCAACAAACGCATCGAAGGCTTGCGGGCGGAGATGGCCGAGATCATTTCTTCGATGAAATCCGGCGCGGAAGTGGTCGAAGAAGGTCAGAGCGTGATCGAAGAGACCCGCGGCAAAATGGGGCAGGTTTCGCAACAGATCACGGCGGTCTCCAGCAAGATGGAAGACATCTCCAGCATTCTCAGCCAACAGCGGGAAGCCTCGTCGGAAGTCGCGCAAGGTGTCTCCTCGATCGCCCAACTGGCCAGCAAGAACGCGTCCGAGGTCCAAAACGTCGTTGATGCCATGGACCGCTCCGACAAGATCGTCCAGGAGAGCCTGTCCAACCTGTCCGACCTGACCTCCAACACCGCGATTTGCACGGTCACCCAATCCGACCATGTCGCTTTCAAGAAACGGGTCATGGAAGCGGTATGCGGACGCACCACCGTGCGCCCTGAGGACCTGCCCGATCATTATCACTGCCGGTTGGGCAAGTGGTACTACGAGAAAGCCGGCGACGACGTGAAGCGCCACGCGGCGTTCCAGGACATGGAGGATCCGCACGAGCGGGTGCACCGCCACGGCAAGGAAGCGCTGCAGCACTACCAGGCCGGCAACTGGCAGGGTGCCCTGGACGCCGTGCAGGCGCTGGACGGCGCCTCCCGTGAAGTGCTCGGACACCTCAAACGGCTGCGCGAGGACGTCGACTAGTCGCTCTCTACGAGCGCACACCCCGCCAGATCACCGCGGCGGCGCCGGCCCCGGCCAGCGCCAGCGCCGCGGTGGCGGCAAAGCCTGCTCCCAGACCCCAGGCGTCGACCGACCAGCCGGCCAGCGGGTATCCGACCAGCCAACAGCCGTGCGACAGCGCGTATTGGGCGGCGAACAGCGGGGTACGGTCAGCCGCGGTTCCGGTGCGGGCGACCAGGCGGCCGGCCGGCGACTGGCTGAAGCCGAGCGCTACACCCAGCCCCAACCACAGCACCATCAACCCGGCCAGGCCAAGCCCGGTCAGTCCTAAGGCCAACAGCGGTCCGATCGCCAGGCCGGCGACCATCATGAGGCGGCGGTCGCCATAGCGGTCGACCAGTTTCGGCATCAGCCAAGCGGCGGCCACCGAGCCCAGACCAGCGGCGGCCAGGGTGTAGGCGACCGCGTCCTCGCCCAGACCCAAATGGCTGCGGACATAGACCACGGTGTTGACCAGAACCATGGCCGAGGCTGCGGCAATCGCAAAATACAGCGCGAACAGGCCACGCAATTCGGGCGATGCGAAGTAGGTCCGGATGCCGTGGCCGACCCGGACCCTTGTCGGTCCATCACTGGTCCGGGCCGCCGGTTTCAGGCCCGACGTGACGATCAGCAGGGCCGAAAGCACCAGGGCACCGGCAGTCAGGCCGAACAGGCCGGCATAGGGCAGCACCAGCAGCGCCAGCCCGGCCGCCACCGGGGCCAACAGCATTTCCAGTTCGATGGCGATACGGCTCAGTGCCAGGGCCTTCGTGTAGGTCTTCTCGTCGCTCAGGACTTCGGGCAGGGCGGCCTGGTAGACCGGCATGAACACCGCCTCGGCGGCCGCCAGGACCAGGATCAGCAGGTAGATCTGCCAGACCGCGTCGACCAGGGGGTAGAGCAGCACCAGCCCGGCGCGGACCATGTCCAGGCCGGCCAGCAAGGCCTTGCGCGGCACCCGTGCGGCATAGGCGCCGGCCAACGGCGCAATCGGCAGCTTGGCCAGCATGCGGATCGCCAGCGCCGTTCCCAACACCCCCGCCGCGCCGCTGCCGGCCAAGTCATAGGCCAGCAGCGCCAGGCCGACACTGGCCAGGCCCGACCCCAGCAGGGCCAGGACCTGCCCGGCGAACAGGTGGCGGAAGGTCGAGGATGAGAGAGGGCTCATGGTGTCGTCAGGCAAGTCCGGTCAAACCGCCCAAACCGTCTCGGCCGCGCCGATGCAGCGGCGGTGGCGGTCGAGTTCGGCTTCCAGCGCGGCCCTGCGGCCCTTGCCCAACTTGACCTTGGGCTCCAGCCACAGGCCCTGGACCAACAGATTGCCGTTTTCCTGTTTCATGTCGATGCGGCCGATCAGGCGGTCCCCTTCCAGCAACGGGAAAACATAATAGCCGTACTGGCGCTTGGCCGCGGGCACGAAGACCTCGATCCGGTAGTCGAAGCCGAACAGGCGCTGGCAGCGCTTGCGGTCGCGGATCAGCGGGTCGAACGGCGACAGGACCCGGATCCGGCTCGGCGGTTCCGGCAGGTCGCGGATTCGATCCAGAAGACCGGTCGGCATCAGGGATTTGACGGCGCCCTGGTCGCCGGCGGTTTCGATGCGGACTTCCTTAAGCCTGCCGCTCTGCTTTTCGCCCTCACACCAGGCGGCGGCTTCCTTTGTCGTTACCAGGTCCCAGAAGGCGGCGATCTCGCCCGACGTCGCGGCGCCCAGCCGCTCATAGGCGGTGCGGCAGGCCCAATCGATGAACGCCGCTTCGTCGACCCGGCCGGTCCGATGGGGTTCCGGGATGACGTTTTCGGCCAGGTCGTAGACCTTCTGGAAGCCGCTGCGCCCGGCGATCGCCAGCTTGCCGGTGCGCCACAGGAACTCGAGCGCCGTCTTCTCCGGATGCCAGTCCCACCAACCGCTGCCGGATTTGCGCCCCGAGCCGATGTCACGGGCCAGGGTCGGGCCGTTGCCCGCCACGGTCTCCAGGATCTCGTCGAGGATGTCCTCGAAGCCTTCGCGCCGCCAGACCCGCCAACGGTTCCTGATGACGGCTTCCTCGCGGCGAAAGCGGTGCTGCCAATAGGGGTAGAAGGCGGTCGGGATGACCGCCGCGTCATGGGTCCAATGCTCGAACAGGCTCCGTTCTGCCTCCAGCAGGCGGGTCAGCAGCCGCGGGCGATAGGTCTGGTTGCGGGCGAATAGGATCATGTGGTGGGCGCGGGCCACCGTGTTGATGCTGTCGACCTGGACGAAGCCCAGCTTCTCGATCAAGCCCAGCAGCCCCGCCGAGCTAAGCTTCGGCGTTGGCGCCGCCGCCAGCCCCTGGCGGTCCAGGAACAGCGCCCGGGCCTGCTTGTTGGCGATGGTGACCGGACCGCTCAAGCGCAGCCTCTTATTTTTGTGTCTGGCCCGCAAGTCGCTTTGTGCGACTTTTGGGAGCGCTGTTCCATCCCGCTCCCCCGCCCAACCAACCACCAGGGTACCGTCAATGGGTGGTTGGGCGGGGGAGCGGGACGGAACAGCGCCTTTGGAACCGGACTCTTACTTCTCGGCATCGGCACGGTCGCGCAAATGGCGCTCGAAGGCATTCAGGGTCTGGCCGGCCCCCATGTCGTACTTCGCCAGCACCCGTTGAATGGCGACCAGGCATTCGTCGCGCGCCGCCTCCAATTCGCGGATCGAGCGGCCGCCTGCCTGTGCGGCAGTGCCGTCGACAAAACGGTCGATGATGGTGTCGGTCAGCTCCGGTGCCTTGAGGTGCGACCAGGGCCATTCCAGGGCCGGCCCGAATTGCTTGATGAAATGCCGGGCGCCGCCCTCGCCGCCGGCCATCATGTAGATCTGGTTCATGCCCATCACCGCCCAGCGCAGGCCGGGGCCATAGACGATGCTGTCGTCCAGGTCCTGGGTCGAGGCGATGTCGTCGTTCAGGGCGTGCAGGATCTCGCGCCACATGGCCTCCTGCAGTCGGTCGGAGAGGTGGCCCGGCACTTCGCGGCGGACCATCAGGACCTGCATGCCGATCGCCTGGTAGAAGGCGCGCGCCGCCTCCTTGGCCGCCGTCGCGGTCTGTTCGCCTGCCACCACCTCGACCAGCGGGCAGAGATAGACCGGGTTGAACGGGTGACCGACCAGGATGCGGTCCGGGTGCCGCATGCCGGCCTGCAGCTCCGTCGGCATGAAGCCCGAGGTGCTGGAGGCGATGACCACGTCAGGGGCGGCGATCTCGGCCACCGTACCCATGGCCTGGTGCTTGATCTCCAGCACCTCGGGCACGTTCTCCTGGATGAAGTCGGCCCGGGCCGCCATGTCGGCGATGTCGGTGGTGAAGCTGAGGGTTCCCTTGGGTGGCAGCTTCATGCCTTCGGTCAGCGCCTCCAGCGACGGCGCCGCCGTCGCCACCGCACCCCGGATCCAGGCCTCCATCTTCGGGTCGATGTCGGCCGCGACCACGTCGAAGCCGCAATGCAGGGCCCGTGCGGCCCATCCGCCGCCGATCACGCCGGTGCCCAACAGTCCGAATGTTTTAATATCGCGTCGCATCGCCGCCACTCCCCTAAACGGCCACCCTGAACGAAACGTCAGATATACGGAATGCGCCGGCTTGCCAATGGCGGTTTTGATCCGGAGTGAAGAAAAAGGTCCCGGTGTGGGGGCTGACCTAGTCCTTGCCGAACACCTGGCGCAGTTCCTTGCGGCTGGCCATCGAAATGGTGTTGAGGCGCAGGCCCCCGTCGACGTCGATCTCGGCGCCGTTGACATAGGCTGCTTCGTCGCTGGCCAGGAAGGCGATCACCTGGGCGACCTCCTCGACCCGTCCCAGCCGCCTTGCCGGCGCCACCGCGGCGAAGGTGTCGCGAATTTCGGCCGGCATGGCCTGGACGTTGGCGGTTTCGATCAGGCCGGGCAGGACAGCGTTGCAGGTGACGCCGTCGCGGCCATGTTCCAGCGCCACGGTGTGGGTGAGACCCAAAAGGCCGGTCTTGGAGGCGGCATAGCCGACCTGGTTGTGCAGACCGCCGCGGGCAGCCACCGACGAGACGTTGACGATGCGGCCATGCCGTTGCTCGGCCATCGGCCCGATCACCGCCTGGACCATGTGGAAGGCGCCGCTCAGATTGACCTCGATCTCGCGCGACCAGGCGGCCGGGGTCATGCGGGACAACGGCGCGATATTGGCGACGATGCCGGCATTGTTGACCAGGATGTCGATGGTGCCCAGCCGCTCGGCCAGGGCGGCCACCCCCTTTGCCACGGCCTGCGGGTCGGCGATGTCGATGACCGCGGACGCCGCCTCGACGCCCGCAGTGCCGGCGACCCTTGCCGCTTCCTCGACGCGCTCGCTGACGTCAACCGCCGCGATGCGGGCACCGGCCGCGGCCAGTACTTCGACGGTTGCCAACCCGATGCCGCCGGCGGCGCCGGTAACCAGCGCGGTTCTGCCCTCCAGACCCATGCTTCTCTCCCTTTGAACCCGTCAGCCGATCTTACTCCAAACCATCCGGCTGTGCGTTCGCCGCATCGCCCGACGGCATAGGCAGCCGCGTGTCGGCGTCAATGTGCCGGATAGTATTTCAATGGGGTCAGACCCCAATGAAATACAATGAATGTGGGTTGCGTCATTGAGGTCTGACCCCATTGAAATTGATGAAGCGGAAAAAGGAACGTTTCCGGTTCGAAGTCCGGCGCCCGAGGGTCCGACCAACGGTCATGTTTAGGACTGTTGGAACTAATACTCCGTCGCATGCTTGCCGGCGCGGCCCTTGTCGGTCTTGTCGTAGAAGGTCTGAAGGCGTCCCTTAACGGTCGGGTTCGAGGCGCCGGAATAGCCGTTGATGCAGTCGATCCAGAGCTGATCGTCGAGCGGTCGGCCGATGCAGTCGAGCACGGTTTCCTTGGCCGATTGCACCGCCCAGGCATCGTTGCGCAGGATCTGGGTCGCCATCGCTTCGGCCGCCGCCATCAGCTCACCATGGGGCACGACCCGGTTGACCATGTTGCACTGAAGGGCGCGCTGGGCGTCGATCGGCTCGCCGGTCAGCAGCATCTCCAGGGCGATGCCCGAGCCGCAGGTGTTGACCAGCCGGGCGACGCCGCCATCGCCATGGTGATAGCCACGGCGCACCTCGAACGAGCCGAACTTGGCGTTCTCGGAGGCGATCCTAATGTCGCAGGCCAGGGCCAGTTCCAGGCCGCCGGCCAGGGCCCAGCCATTGACCGCGGCGATGATCGGCTTGTAGATGCGGTGCTGGCCGCGGGTGATGCCGCCGAAGCCGTCGGGCACCTTCTGGCGGGGGAAGCGGGCATCGGCAGACAGGATCGGCGGGATATAGGCCTTCAGGTCGGCCCCGGCCGAGAAGGCTTCGTCGCCGGCCCCGGTCAGGATCGCCAGCTCGACCCCGTCATCCTCGGCAAACTCGCTCCAGGTCTGCCACAGCAGGCGATGGGTATCCGGGTCGACGCAGTTCATCACCTGGGGCCGGTTGATGGTGACAAAGGCGATCTTTCCGCGTTTTTCATACAGGACGTTCGGCATCAAAGGGTTCCTCAATCGGTTGACGGTTGGGGTGTGGCGATCAGCGCCCGGCTCAACTGGGCCCAGGCCTGGTCGTGATAGGCGGTGGTCATCTGCAGCGGCTTGCGCCGGGTGACTCCGGCATAGGTCGGCAGGGCGGTGAAGAAGTAGGCGATAGTGCCGATCAGGTGGGTGACCACCAGGTCGGGGTCGCCGGGGCGCAAGGCGCCGCCGGCCTGGCCGCGGCGCACCATCTCGGCCATGGCGGTGATCGGCTGGGCCAGGTACCAACGCCGGACATGCTCGGCCCGACCGACATTGTCCATCAATTCGCGCATGACGATGCGGGCATAGTCATGATGGGCGATGTGCCAGTGCCAGATCGCCGCGAACAGGGCTTCGAACCGGGCGGCTTCGTCGCACTCCAGGACCGCGACCTCGGCGACCAGAGCGTCCAGGGTGGCGCCGATCCGCTCCAGCACCGCGCCGTACAACGCCCCCTTGCTGGGGAAGTGGTGCAGCAGGGACGGGTTCCTGATGCCGACCGCCTGGCCGATGTCGCGCAATGAGGTGCCGTAAAACCCCTTTTCCGCGAACAGCGCTTCGGCCGCTGTCAGGATCCGCACCGCAGTGTTGCGGTCCTTGGTCTTGCCCCGGGGGCGCGCCATTCGGCCAATCCCTTTTCTGTCTACACAGTGTTTTAATCTACCGATCGATCGGTAGATTAAATGGAGGATTTGGCAGTGTAAAGGAAGTTCTGTCGGGGATCAGGGATCGGGGATCAGGGATCAGGGGGGGCAGGGATCTGGGACAGGGATCTCAGGGGTTGAGGTCGATAATCAGAGGGCGGTGACCGGTGACCGGCATCGGGGAAACAGGAGGCGGATCGGGAGCCCGAGGGGCCGAGAGCGGGATCCGGGGTAGGGGGCTCCGGAAAAGGTTTGGGGAATCAGGGTCCGGGGGTCGGGGATCAAGGACCTGGGACCAGGGGTGGCAATGATCAGGGGGCGGTGATCGGGGTGGAGGAGCCGGATCCAGGCCCGCGTCCGCCGCCGGATAGTGGATTGGCGTCCGATTGAGCCGGCAAAAAATCGCACCCACCCTCTTGAAATATAGCTTGCTATATATTAATAACATAGCAAGCTATTTAAATGACTGGAGCCGGATGATGTCCAACCTCGCCGATCGGATCCCACGGACCAACCTTTCCTCGACCCCTGCCGCCCGTCGATCGGGGCTGGCAAAGGTGCATCCCATCGCCGGTGGCCTTGCGACCGCTTTGATCGCAACCTTCCTGGCCGCGACGCTGATCGTTGAACTGGCCGGTGACACGGCGCAGATCGCCGCCGTCAAGCGCGCCATCCTGTATGGCATCGCGCTGCTGGTGCCGCTGCTGGCCGCGGCCGGGGCCAGCGGGTTCCGACTCTCGCGCGGCCACCGCAAGGGGGTCTTGGACGCCAAGGCCAGGCGTATGCCCCTGATCGCCGGCAATGGCCTGCTGGTGCTCTTGCCTTGTGCGGTGGTTCTTGACAAGCTGGCGGCGGCCGGTGATTTCGGCCGGATGTTCATGATCGTACAGGGGGTCGAGGTCGTGGCCGGATCGATCAATCTGACGCTGTTGTTCCTGATGCTGCGCGACGGCCTGACGCTCCGTCGTGGCCGCCGCCGAACCTCGGCTTGAACCCCGTGACCTTCGACCGCGACACGTCGCTGGGTTACGTGGTCAACCATCTGGCACGAGTTTTCGAACAGGCGCTCTATCGCCGCATCGTGCCGCACGGGGCGCGGCCCGGCCAGTTCCCGGTCCTGCTCTGCCTGTGGGCGGAGGAGGGGTTGACTCAGGCCGAACTGACCCGGCGCCTGGCGATCGAACAGCCGACCATGGCCAACACACTCAAACGGATGGAGCGGGACGGGCTGATTGTCCGCCGTCCCGATGCCCGGGACGGGCGCCGGGCGTTGGTTTACCTGACCGACAGGGGTCGGGACTTGCAGGCCGTGCTGACCGGCCAGGCAGCCGAGGTCAACGGCATCGCCGGTGCCGATGTCAGCGAGGAGGAAAAGGCGCTGTTCCTTGACCTTGCCCGACGCATGATCGCGCGCCTGGAGGCCGATCAGCCGGACACCTGACTTAACCGGCAACCAGCCAACGAAGAACGGCGCCCCGGGGTGGGGCGCCGCTGTTTCGACGGAAATTGGCGGAGCGCCGTTCAGCCTTTGTCGACCGGTACCACCACGAAGCGGATGTTGTTGGACTGGCTCATTCGCAACAAAACCGATTTCTGCTTTTCCGATTTCTTGATTTCCTCGACCAGCTTGCTGACGTCGGCTGGGGTCTGAACCGCGTCGTGGCTGACCTCCAGGATCACCGCGCCAGGGCCGATGCCCTTTTCGGCGGCCGCGCTGCCGGCCTCGACCTCGGTCACGACGACGCCCTTGATGTCTTCGCCCAACTCAAACCGCTCCCGCAGTTCCGGGGTGATCGCCGAGAGCGTCATGCCCAGCGCCGAGGACGTCGAGGGAGGCGCTTCGTCGCCGGCCGACGCTACCACGGGTTCCTCGTCCTTCATTTCGCCGATGGTGACGTCCAGGATCTGCTCTTCGCCCTGGCGCCAGACCTTGACCTTGACCGCGACATTGACCTCGGTGTCGGCGACGATCCGCGGCAGGTTCCGCATCTCGCGGATCTCGCGGCCGTTGAATTCCAGGATCACGTCGCCGGCCTTGATGCCGGACGCCTTGGCCGGGCCGCCTTCCAGGACGCTGGCGACCAGCGCGCCGTGGGCTTCCGACAGGCCCAGGCCCTCTGCGATTTCCTCGGTGACGTGTTGGATCTGGACGCCCAGCCAGCCACGCCGGATGCGGCCATATTTGATCAACTGGCTGGCGACCGGCCGGGCCAGCGATTCCGGCACCGCGAAGCCGATCCCGATGCTGCCACCGCTCTGGCTGAAGATCGCCGTGTTGATGCCGATCACCTCGCCTTTAAGGTTGAACAGCGGGCCGCCTGAATTGCCCTTGTTGATCGACGCATCGGTCTGGATGAAGTCGTCATAGGGGCCGGAATTGATGTCGCGTCCGCGGGCCGAAACGATGCCGGCGGTAACCGAACCGCCGAGCCCTAAGGGATTGCCGATCGCGATCACCCAATCACCGACCCGTGCATCGTCGGAATTGCCCCATTTGACATGGGGCAGCGGCTTGCTGGCTTCGACCTTCATTACCGCCACGTCGGTCTTGGGGTCGCGGCCGACCACCTTGGCCTTCAATTCGGTCTTGTCGGCCATGATGACGACGATTTCGTCGGCCCCGTCGATCACGTGGTTGTTGGTGATCACGAACCCGTCCGGTGACACGATGAAGCCGGATCCGACCGAAGTGACGCGGCGCTGATTCTCGCCATTGGGGCGCTGGCGGTCGAAAAAGTCCTTGAAAAAATCCTCGAACGGACTGCCGGGCGGCAGTTGCGGCATCGGCACGTTGGGACGCGGCGCGCCGGCGGCCACTTTCTGGGCGGTGCGGACGTTGATCACCGCCGGGGCCAGTTTTTCAACCAGATCGGCAAAGCTGTCGGGGGCCGAGCGGGCCTGGGCGGCGGTACTGGCGGCCAGTGCCAGTACCAGTGTCAGGCCAAGCAGCGAATAGAGCAGCCAAAACGGCAGGGCCTGAGCAGTGCGGGCACGGACGGGGGCGAAAGAGTGAGCTTGCGTGCGTTTCAAGCCGGGTATCTCCTCTGGATAAAACAGGGGCCGCGAGTCACAAAAGCGGCCGGTTCTCTCGGTTATTAGCAAAGGTAGGAAGCGATACCGGTCATTCAAGCATCGCCGTTCGGGGCTTTGAGGTAAAGCGGAAATTGCCGCCGCGCTCCGGCCTTAGCCGCGGATCAGCCAGACCGCGAACACCCCGATGGCGGCCAGAACCAGGCCGACGCCGCGCAAGCGGGCCGCGGGTTCGTTCAGAACCAGCACCATCATACGTTTCATGCCGTTGGGAAACAGGGCATACAGCATGCCCTCGAGTGTGATGGCCAAGGCCAAGGCAACCAACAAGTCCATCATCGGCGGATCGGGCCGCCGGCGGTGATCGCATGCGATCCCGCCGGCAGCCCGCCATTCACTTATACGTTACTGCACCGGTGCGGTGCCGGCGATATCCCCGAAATAGCGAAAGAAGTCGCTGTCAGGGGACAGCACCATGGTGGTGTCGCCGCTCTGCAACGCTGCGCGATAGGCCTGCAGCGAGCGGTAGAAGGAGTAGAAATCGACGTCCTGGCCGGCCGCCTCGTTGAAGATGCGGGCCCGTTCCGCTTCGCCCTGGCCACGCAGGATTTCCGACTGCTTCTTGGCCTCGGCGATCAGCACCGTGCGTTCCTTGTCGGCGCGGGAGCGGATGCGCAGGGCCTCCTCGAAGCCCTCGGCCCGCAATTCCTTGGCCTCGCGCTGCCGTTCGGTCTGCATGCGGCGGAAGATCGCCTCGCTGTTTTCCTGCGGCAGGTCGGCCCGCTTGATGCGCACGTCGACGATCTCGATGCCGAACTCGTCGGTGCCCTCGTTGACGTGGTCGCGGATCTCCAGCATCAGCGTCGCCCGTTCGCCGGTCAGCACGGCGGCAAATTCCTGGCTGCCCAGCACCCGGCGCAGGCTGGAGTTCAACACCGTCTGGAGCCGGGAATTGACCGCCCGCAAATCGCCGACGGTCTGATAGAATTTCAACGGGTCCTTGATCCGGTAGCGGGCGAAGGCGTCGACCACCAGCCGTTTCTGGTCGGCGGCGATGACCTCTTCCTTGGGCGCGTCATAGGCCAGGATCCGCTTCTCCAGATAGATCACGTTCTGGATCCAGGGATATTTGAACTTCAAGCCAGGTTCGGTCACCACCCGCTTGGGATTACCGAACTGCAGGACCAGAGCCTGCTGGGTCTGGTGAACGGTGAACATGGCGTTGAAGGCGCTGAAGCCGATCAACACCAATACGATGATTCCAACGATAGACAGTACGCCGCGCATCAGTTGGTCCCCCTCTGCTTCTGCAGTTCCGGCAGCGGCAGATAGGGCACGACGCCCGGGCTGCCCCCCTGGCTGTCGATGATCACCTTGTTCATACCGTTGAAGACCTGTTCCATGGTTTCGAGATAGAGGCGCCGGCTGGTCACGCCCTTGGCGTTGCGGAACTCGCGATAGACCGACAGGAAGCGCTGGGCCTCACCTTCGGCCTCGGCGATCTGCTGCTGGCGATAGGCTTCCGCTTCCTGCAGCATCTTCTCGGTTTCGCCTCGGGCCCTGGGGATGATGTCGTTGGCATAGGCCTCGGCCTCGTTCTTCTGCCGCTCCTGGTCCGCCTTGGCGGCCTGGACGTCGCGGAAGCTGGCGATCACCTCGGCCGGCGGATCGACCTTCTGCAGCTTGACCTGGGTCACCAATACACCTGCGCCGTATTCGTCCAGCACCTTTTGCATCTGTTCCTGGGTAGCGGTCTCGATCGGGCGCCGGCCGGCGGTCAGCGCCGTCTGGATCGCGGTCTTGCCGATCACCTCGCGCATCACGCTTTCGGCCACCGCCTTCACGGTGACTTCCGGCCGGTCGATATTGAACAGGAACTTGCCGGCATCGCCGATCCGCCAGAACACCGTGAAATTGATGTCGATGATGTTCTCGTCGCCGGTCAGCATGTGAGCCTCCTCCTTCAGATTGGAGAACTCCTGCCTGCGGCCACGGTCCCTGTTGTCGTTATCCAGAAAGCCGACCGTGATCCGGTTGACCCGAGTGACTTTCGGCTTGAGCACCGATTCGATCGGTGTCGGCAAATGATAGTGCCAGCCCGGGTGGGTGGTGCTGGTCCATTTCCCGAACCGCAACACGACGCCCTGCTCATCCGGCTGGACGGTATAGATGCCGGTGGCAACCCAGGCGCCTATTGCGACGATAATGGCGATGATCAGACCCCAGCCGCGGAAGATGCCGCCGGGCATGCCGCTCTTCAGCCGGTCCTGGCCGCGTTTCAGCAGATCCTCGAGGTTGGGGCCTTGCGGGCCGCCGCCGCGGGGACCTTGACCCCAGGGGCCGCGACCGCCGCCGCCGCCACTGCCGCCGCCGCTCCAGCCACCACCATCCTGATTGCTCCAAGGCATCGGTCGCTCCTTTTGCTGGGAATTCGTCCCGCGGTTTGCAAACCCGGGATGTGCGCGTTATATGACAGCTTGCCGCGCGGCGCAACGTTGCGCCGTAGCACGGTATTCCACGCAATATTGGCTATTTCCGAAGGTTTTCAAGCATGGCGACGGTGACGGAGAACGAAATTTGGCAGGCCCTGAAGGGCGTGGTCGATCCTGACCACGGCCAGGATGTGGTAAGTTTGGGCATGATTGCCGGCGTAGTGGTCAAGGACGGCAATGTCGGGGTGACGATCGAAGTCGACCCGGCCGTCGGCGCCGCCAAGGAACCGGTCCGCAAGGCCTGCGAGGCCGCGGTCCACGAACTGCCCGGCGTGCTGTCGGTGACAGCGGTGCTGACCGCCCACCAGCGATCGGCGCCGGAACCGCAAGGCGGCCCCCATGCGGCGGCCGACGAAAAGCCGCTGATCCCGGGCATCAAGTCGATCCTGGCGGTAGCCTCGGGCAAGGGCGGGGTCGGGAAGTCGACGACCTCGGTCAACCTGGCGCTGGCCCTGGCGGCCGGCGGGCGCAAGGTCGGGCTGTTGGACGCCGACATCTACGGCCCCTCGATCCCGCGCCTGCTCGGCATCTCCGGTCAGCCGACCTCGGCCGATGGCGAGACCTTGTCGCCGATGGAGAATTACGGCCTGAAGTGCATGTCAATGGGCTTCCTGGTGCCCGAGGACACGCCGATGATCTGGCGCGGCCCGATGGTGATGAGCGCGCTGGAGCAGATGCTGCGCGACGTCTCGTGGGGCGAGTTGGACGTGCTGGTGGTCGACCTGCCACCCGGCACCGGCGATGCCCAGCTGACCATGGCCCAACGGGTGCCGCTGGCCGGCGCGGTGATCGTCTCGACGCCCCAGGACATCGCGCTGCTGGACGCCCGCAAGGGGCTCAACATGTTCAAGAAGGTCGACGTGCCGGTGCTCGGGATCATCGAGAACATGAGCTATTTCCTGTGCCCCTCCTGCGGCGAGCGGGCCGAGATTTTCGGCCATGGCGGCGCGCGCGAAACGGCGGCCCAGTTGCAGACCGATTTCCTGGGCGAGGTGCCGCTGCACATGCAGATCCGCGAGACCTCGGACGGCGGCCACCCGGTGGTGGTCAGCGACCCCGACGGCGAGCATGCCAAGATATACCGCGAGATCGCCGACCGGGTCGCGGTCAAGCTCGACGCCGACCAGGCGCCGGCGATGCCCAACATCGTCATGCAGTAGGGCCAGGGCCGCCCCTCTACTTTTAGCGGGGCGGCCGCGCGGCTTCCATTTGTGATCGTTTCCGCTAGGCTCTGCCGGTCTTGCAACGGTAGAGCTTAAAGGAAGTGCCATGGAATTCGCGTTCAACGTCGAGGTCCTGGTCGGCCTGGTGACGCTGATCCTGTTCGAAATCGTGCTGGGGATCGACAATCTGGTGTTCCTGTCGATCATCGCCGACCGCCTGCCCGAAAAGCAGCGCCCCCTGGCGCGGCGGCTGGGGCTCGGCCTGGCCCTGGCCAGCCGGGTGGTGCTGCTGTTCTTCGTCAGCTGGATCATCGGTCTGACCGCGCCGCTGTTCACGGCCTTCGAGCACACGATCTCGTGGCGCGACCTGATCCTGATCGGCGGTGGACTCTTCCTGCTGGCCAAGGCGACCTACGAGATTCACAACCGGGTCGAGGGCGAGGACGCCCATGGCGGCGGCGCCGGTTCCGCCGGCTTCACCCTGATCGTGTTGCAGATCGCCGTCCTGGACGTGGTGTTCTCGATTGATTCGGTGATCACCGCGGTCGGCATGGTGCGGGAACTGTGGGTGATGATCACGGCGGTGATGATCGCCATGGGCGTGATGATCATTGCCGTCGACCTGGTCAGCAATTTCATCAACCGCCACCCGACGGTGAAGATGCTGGCGCTCGGCTTCCTCTTGCTGATCGGCACCGCCCTGGTCGGCGAGGGACTGCACTTCGAAGTGCCCAAGGGCTACATCTACTTCGCCATGGCTTTCGCCAGCCTGATCGAAGGCCTCAACATCCTGGTCGCCCGCCGCCGCCGCGCGCGCGCCGCGCGGTAGTCGGATTGGCGCGCGGGTTTTTTTGGCGCGCACGGACCTTGGGAACATGTCGCAACGACCGGGGCGCGCCGATACCCCCCACCCTATCCCTACCCCGCAAGGGGGGAGGGGACCCGGCGCCGCCCTGGGGGACACGCCGTGGACATAACTGCTTGAAGAATTAGCTCGGTTGGCACCGCTGGAGTTCCCTCCCCCCTTGAGGGGGAGGGATAGGGTGGGGGGTACAGGCGCGCCCCGGTCTCAATGGCGTGTTCCCAAGGTCCGTGCGCGCCAAAAAAACCTACGCCGTGCCGTCGCCGCCGGCGCCGAGCACCGCCTGGGCCGCCGCCAGGCGGGCGATGGGGACGCGGTAGGGGGAGCAGCTGACATAGTCGAGGCCGATCGCCTCGCAGAAGATGACGCTGGCCGGGTCGCCGCCATGCTCGCCGCAGATGCCCAGTTTCAAATTCGGCCGGGTGGCACGGCCTCGGGCTTTGGCGATGTCGACCAATTCACCGACCCCGTCACGGTCCAGGGTGACGAAGGGGTCGGCCTCGATGATGTTCTGCTGGCGATAATCCTCCAGGAATCCGGACGCGTCGTCGCGGCTCAGGCCATAGGTGGTCTGGGTCAGGTCGTTGGTCCCGAAGCTGAAGAACTCGGCGGTCTCGGCGATTTCGCCGGCGCGCAACGCGGCCCGGGGCAGTTCGATCATGGTGCCGACCAGATAGTCGAATTCGATACTCGTCTCGGCCTTGACCGCGTCCGCCACCTGGTCGATGCGGGCCTTGAGGAAATCCAGTTCCCGGCGGCTGGCGATCAGCGGCACCATCACCTCCGCCTCCACCTTGGTGCCGTCGCGGCCGATCTCGGCTATCGCCTCGAAGATGGCCCGGGCCTGCATCTCGTAGATCTCCGGGTAGCTGATGCCAAGGCGGCAGCCGCGATGGCCCAGCATCGGATTGAACTCATGCAGGCGCGCCGCCCGGCGGCGCAAGGCGTCCGGCTCGACCCCGGCGGCGGCCGCCACCTCGTCGATATCGGCATCGCTCTTGGGCAGGAATTCGTGGAGCGGTGGGTCCAACAGCCGGATGGTGACCGGCAACCCGGCCATGATCCGGAACAGATCGACGAAATCGCGCCGTTGCATCGGCAGGATCTTGGCCAGAGCCGTCCGCCGTCCGTCTTCGGTGTCGGCCAGGATCATTTCGCGCACTGCCAGGATGCGGTCGCCCTCGAAGAACATATGCTCGGTGCGGCACAGCCCGATGCCTTCGGCCCCGAAGGTACGGGCGGTCTCGGCGTCGGTCGGGGTCTCGGCATTGGCCCGCACCTTCAGCCGCCGGATCCCGTCGGCCCAGCTCATCAGGGTGGCGAAATCGCCCGACAGTTCCGGCTGCACGGTCGGCACCGCGCCCAACATGACCTCACCGGTGCCGCCGTCGATGGTGACGATATCGCCTTCCTTGACGGTCTGGCCCAGGGCCGACATCTCGCCCTTGGCATAGTCGATGCGCAAGCTGCCGGCGCCCGAGACGCAGGGCCGGCCCATGCCGCGGGCGACCACGGCGGCGTGACTGGTCATGCCGCCGCGGCTGGTCAGGATCGCCTTGGCCGCGTGCATGCCGTGAATGTCCTCAGGGCTGGTCTCGATGCGGACCAGCACCACCGCCTGGCCCTGGCCCGCCCGCTGCTCCGCCTCGTCGGCCGAGAATACGACCGCGCCCGACGCGGCACCGGGGCTGGCCGGCAGGCCGCGGGTCAGCACCTCGCGTTCGGCATCCGGGTCCAGGGTCGGATGCAGCAACTGGTCCAGCGAGGCCGGGTCGATGCGCCCCACCGCCTCGGCCTGTTGGATCAGGCCTTCCTCGGCCATGTCGACGGCGATCTTCAGGGCCGCTTTGGCGGTGCGCTTGCCGGTGCGGGTCTGCAGCATCCACAGCTTGCCGCGCTGGACCGTGAACTCCAGGTCCTGCATGTCGCGGTAATGGGCTTCCAGCTTGCGGTAGACCTCGACCAGCTCGCCGAACACCTCAGGCATGGCTTCTTCCATCGAGCGGCCTTCCGCCTCGCCGTTCTCCCGCGCCTCCTTGGTCAGGTGGTGCGGGGTGCGGATACCGGCGACCACGTCCTCGCCCTGGGCGTTGATCAGGAACTCGCCATAGAACTCCTTGGCGCCGGTCGACGGGTTGCGGGTGAAGGCGACGCCGGTGGCCGAGCTGTCGCCCATATTGCCGAAGACCATGGCCTGGACGTTGACCGCGGTACCCCAATCGGCCGGAATGTCGTGCAGTCGGCGATAGGTGATGGCGCGCTGGTTCATCCAGCTGCCGAAAACGGCACCGACCGCGCCCCAAAGCTGGGCACCCGGATCGTCGGGGAAGGGCGTGCCCAACTCCTCCTGGACCTTGGCCTTGAAGGCGGCGACCAGGCTCTCCCAGTCATCGGCGTCCAGTTCGGTGTCCAGGGTGACACCCCTGTCGTCCTTGTGCTGCTCCAGAATCTCCTCGAAATGATGGTGGTCAACCCCCAGCACCACGTCGGAATACATCTGGATGAAGCGGCGATAGCTGTCATAGGCGAAGCGCCGGTCACCGGCCAGTTTGGCCAGCCCGGCCGCCGTGGCGTCGTTGAGGCCCAGGTTCAGCACCGTGTCCATCATGCCCGGCATCGAGGCCCTGGCGCCGGAGCGCACCGATAGCAGCAACGGATTGGCGGCATCGCCGAAACCGGCTCCGGTCATCTCCTCGATGCGGGCGACCGCCGCGTCGACCTGGGCCTTCAGGTCATCCGGGTACTGCCGATCATTGTCGTAGAAGGCCGTACAGACTTCCGTGGTCAGGGTGAAGCCCGGTGGCACGGGCAGGCCGAGATTGCACATTTCGGCCAGGTTGGCGCCCTTGCCGCCCAACAATTCCTTCATGGCGCTGGCCCCTTCGGCCGCGCCGTCACCGAACGTGTAGACCCATTTCGTCATCGTGCCGTGTCCTCGAATTAGCGGCCGAGCCCCCCCTCCCTAACCCTCCCCCTTCAGGGGGGGAGGGATGGGGTGGGGGTGACCCGGCGGCGTCGGCATCACCCCTCGATTTCCGAAAAATCGGCAACCCGGTCGAGCACGCCGCGGATGCGCGACAGCAGCCTCAGCCGGTTCTCGCGCAAATCGGCATCCTCGGCATTGACCGTGACATGGTCGAAGAAGCCGTCGACGGGATCGCGTAAGCTCGCCATGGCGGCCATCGCGGCGGCGAAGTCTTCGGCCTCGATCGCTGCCTCGGCGGTGTTGCCGGCAATGGCCAATTGCTCGGCCAGTCGTTTTTCCTCGTCCTGGTCAAACCGAGCCGGGTCGGCCTGTCCGTCATAGGCGCGGCCGTCTTTCTTCTCCTCGATGCGCAGAATATTGGCGGCCCGCTTGTAGGCGGTCAGCAGGTTGGCGCCGTCCTCGGTATCCAGGAAGGCGGCCAGAGCCTCGACCCGGGCCAGCAGGCGCACCAGATCGTCCTCGCCGCCCAGGGCGAACACGGCGCTGACCAGATCGTGCCGCACCCCCTGTTCGCGCAAATGCACCTTCAGCCGGTCGGCGAAAAAGCCGAGCAGGTCGGCGGCGCGTTCCTGCGTCGCATGGGCATCGGCCCGGCCGAAGACCTGCAGCAGGTTCAGCCTCAGCCCGTTTTCGATGATCAGCCGGATCACCCCCAGCGCGGCGCGGCGCAGCGCGAACGGGTCCTTGGATCCGGTCGGCTTTTCGTCGATCGCCCAGAACCCGACCAGGGTGTCGATCTTGTCGGCCAGGGCCACCGCGACCGACACCGGCGCCGTCGGGCAGGCATCGTTGGGGCCGAGCGGCGAATAATGTTCGGCGATCGCGGCCGCGACCTCGGCATGTTCGCCGTCATGGGTCGCGTAGTAGCGGCCCATGATGCCCTGCAACTCGGGAAATTCGCCGACCATGCCGGTGCTGAGGTCGGCCTTGGCCAGCCGCGCCGCCGAGCGCACCCGGTCCTTGTCCGCCCCCGGCACCTGGTCGGCGATCGCCACCGCCAGGGCCTGCACCCGGTCCATCTTCTGATCGAGGGTGCCGAGCTTGGCGTGGAAGACGATCTCGGCGAGGGCCGGCGCCCGGCTGGCCAGGGTCGCCTTGCGGTCCTGGTCCCAGAAGAACTTGGCGTCGGCCAGGCGGGCCGTCAGCACCCGCTCATTGCCGCGGGCGATGGCGGTGCCGCCATCCGGCGCTTCCAAATTGGCGACCAGCACGAAGCGCGGCGCCAGCTTGCCGTCCGCCGTTTCGACGGAAAAGTACTTCTGGTGGCTGCGCATCGCCGTGGTCAGCACCTCCGCCGGCACCTCCATGAAGGCCTGGTCGATCGCACCGACCAGCGGCACCGGCCATTCGACCAGACCGGCGACCTCGTCCAGCAGGGCCTCGTCGGGTTTCAGGCTGAGCCCCTCGGCGGCGGCCAGTCGCTCGGCCTCGGCCTTGATCAGGGCGCGCCGGTCGGCCGCGTCCAGCATCACCTTGGCGTCGTGCAGCTTGGCCTTGTAGTCGGCGAAGCCGGTGACCACGAACATCTCAGGCGCCATGAAGCGGTGGCCACTGGTCAGGTCGCCGGCGTTGAGGTGGGCATAGGCGAAATTCACGATCGCACCGTCGAACAGGGCCAGGATCCGGTGCAACGGCCTGACCCAGCGCCCGGGATAGGCGCCCCAGCGCATCGATTTCGGCCAGGGCAGGGCGGCGATGGCGTCGGGCAGCAGTTCGGCCAGGACTTCGGCGCTGGGCCGGCCGCGCTTCTCGATCACCGCGAAATGGAAATCGCCCTTCGGGGTCTCGCGGGTCTCCAACTGGTCGAGGGTCAGCCCGACCGAGCCGAGAAAGCCCTGCACCGCCTTGTCCGGCGCCCCGACCCGCGGGCCCTTGCGCTCCTCGCGCACGTCCGGCTGGGCGGCCGGCAGCCCATCGACAACCAGCACCAGGCGCCGGGGCGTGACATAGGCCTGCGCGTCCGAATATTTCAACCCGGCCTTGGACAGCCGATCCGTGATCAGACGCTTGAGGTCGGCCACCGCCCGGGCCTGCATACGGGCCGGGATCTCTTCGGAAAACAGTTCCAGCAGCAGTTCGGCCATGGCTCAACCGGCCTCCCCGTCCAGGTGGCCGCGGGCCCTCAGCCAGGCTTCGGCGCTGCCCTTGGCCAGGGCGCGGACCCGGCCGATATAGGCGGCGCGTTCGGTGACGCTGATCACGCCACGCGCGTCCAGCAGGTTGAACAGGTGGCTTGCCTTCAAGCACTGGTCATAGGCGGGCAGCGGCAATTGCGCGTCCAGCAGCGACTGGCATTCCGCCTCGGCGTCCGCGAAGTGGCGAAACAGGGACTCGGTATTGGCGAGCTCGAAATTGAAGGCGGAGTATTCGCGCTCCGCCTGGTGGAAGACCTCGCCGTATCGTACCCCCGCCTGGTTCCATTTCAGGTCATAGACATTGTCGATGCCCTGGACGTACATGGCCAGCCGTTCCAGCCCGTAGGTCAGCTCGCCCGAGACCGGGTTGCAGTCGAAGCCGCCGACCTGCTGGAAATAGGTGAACTGGCTGACCTCCATGCCGTCGCACCAGACCTCCCAGCCCAGGCCCCAGGCGCCCAGGGTCGGGCTTTCCCAGTCATCTTCGACGAAGCGGATGTCGTGGGCGGCCATGTCAATGCCGATCTCGGCCAGGCTGCCGAGATAGAGGTCTTGCAGATCGTCCGGCGACGGCTTCAACAGCACCTGGAACTGGTAGTAATGCTGCATCCGGTTCGGGTTCTCGCCATAGCGGCCGTCGGTCGGCCGCCGGGACGGTTGGACATAGGCGGCGTTCCAGCTTTCTGGGCCCAAGGCCCTGAGCGTGGTTGCCGGATGGAAGGTACCGGCGCCGACTTCCATGTCATAGGGCTGCAGGATGATGCAGCCCCGTGCCGCCCAGTAATGCTGCAGGGTCAGGATCAGGTCCTGGAAGGTTGCGGACGCGTGCGCTTCAGCCATGACTGTTCGAGAAACCAGAGGAAATTGTGCAGTGCAAAATAACCGTCGGGCCGGCCCCGGTCAAGGCGCCGCGATCACGGCCGGTCGCCGCCGCAATCGCACCGGGTGCCGGCCGGCACAAAGGTGCCGCAGGCCGGACATTCGCGCATTTCCTGGAACTTTTCGACCGGTTTGGGGGCGCGCCCCGAGACCCGGTCGTCGCCCCGGTCGCGCGGGCGGTTGAGCAGCTTGAAGCCGTACCAGACCACCGCGATGGCGATGACGGTGAACAGGACCTTGGAGAGGCTAAAACCAAACATGGCTTGTGTTTTAGGGCAAAGCTTGGGCGCCGTCTACAGGCCGTAGCGGGCCCACAGCGCCCGGGCCTCCAGCGCCGCCAGCCATTCACCGGGCAGGTCGCTGCGTCCCTCCAGGCCGATCCGGCGCCTCAGCCAGTTGCGCGGCCGCCCGACCAGGCGCAGCCTGACCTTGTCGCCATAACGTTCCTTGGTGATGCCGTGCAGATCGCCGATGCCGTCGACCAGGCCCAGCTCCAGGGCCCGCCGGCCGGTCCAGACCTCGCCGGAAAACAGGGTCTTGTCGCGCCGCTTCGCCAGCCTGTCGCCGCGCCGCGCCTTGACGTGGGACTTGAAGCTGTCGTGGATGTCCTTCTGCAGGGTGTCGAGGCGTTTCAGGTCCTTTGGGTCTTCAGGTTGGAAGGGGTCCAACAGCATCTTGTTTTCGCCCTGGGTGTGGACCCGGCGTTCGACCCCGATCTTGGCGATCAGATCCTGGAAACCGAAACTGGCGCTGATCACCCCGATCGATCCGACCAGGGAGTTTTCGTTGGCGAAGATCTCGTCGGCGGCGCAGGCCAGCCAATAACCGCCCGAGGCCGCGACGTCCTCGGTAAAGGCCAGCACCGGGATGTCCTTTTCCTCGGCCAGGCTGCGGATGCGGTCGTGGATCAGGGCCGACTGGACCGGCGAGCCGCCGGGCGAGTTGATCATCAGCGCCACCGCCTTGACGCCGCGCAGCGAGAAGGCGGCCTGGATCGGTCCGGCCAGGCTGGCGAAATCCAGCTTCTGGCCGCGCAGGGCCGCCGGGCCCGGGCTGATGACGCCGTGCAGGTTGAGCACCGCCACCAGCGGGCGCGACTCCCGCAACCGTTTGATCGGCAGAAACTGCCTGATTTCATCGATTTTCATGGCCGGCAAGGTAACCCGCCCCGCTGGTGCCGACAACCGCAAAGCGGTCGTGTCTTGTCACCAAGCGATCCGCCCTTTTCGTCGACTGTTGGCACGCCAAACGCCACGCGCATTTCAATGGGGTCAGACCCCATTGAAATGTGATGAAGCACGTGTGATGGGGAAAAGGGTGGCGTTCCCGGTCTGCCGGGCTTCATGGCCCTGAAGGCGCCCATCAACTCCTGTTATGTCACCGTCTTTCTAGCGGGTGCCGCTTCGGAGATTCCATCAAGTCCTTTCGACAGCCTTTTTTCAAAAGCGCCTCGCCTGGGCTAAGGTGGGACCGATTTACCCCGGAGTCGCCAATGCCTGAAGTTCACTTGTTCAGCCTGGCCGGTGGCGCGCGGGCGGCGGTCGGTGCGGTCGCGGTGATCGACGTCTTTCGGGCCTTCACCGCGGCAGCGGTTACCTTCGACCGCGGGGCGGAGGCGATCGTCATGGTCGATGATGTCGATCAGGCGCTCGACCTGCGGCGCCGCGGCATGGGCGACATCTGTATCGGGGAGCGTCGCGGGCTGATGCCGCCGGGGTTCGACTTTGCCAATTCCCCGGGGCAGTTGGCGGCGGCCGACCTCGACGGCCTGACCGTGATCCAGACCACCAGCAACGGCACCGCCGGGCTGCACCTGGCCGCCGACCGGGCCGAGCGCCTGTACGCGGCCGCCCTGGTCACCACCTCGGCCACGGCACGAGCCCTGGCGGGGGCTGAGACCGCCAGCCTGGTGGCCATGGGGCGGCGACGCTTGGAGCGGGCCGATGAGGACGAAATCTGCGCCCTGTTCATCCGGGCCCGCCTGGAAGGGCGGTCGCCGGACGCGGCAGCGATGCGCCGTTTCACCGAAACCCTGGTCCCGCCGCCCAGCCCCAAGGTGGTGGCGGCCGGCGACTACCATCCCGACGACCGCCGCATCGCCCTGGACGTCGACCGGTTCGCGTTCGCGATCCGGGTCCGGCGCGAGGCCGAGCTCCTGATCGCCAGGCCCGAACCCATCAGCCGATGAGTTTGGTCGAGGGTTTGATGGCAAGCGCGAGCACCTGGCCTCTGAAGGAGGAGCCCAAAACCGAAGCCCATTTGGGCTTCGGCAAGCGCGACCGCGCGTCGGCGCTTATGCGCCGGAAGCCCAGCGCGCGGAGGCGCGCGCCCGGCGCCTGAGGGCCCTTCAACGGCCATCGCAGATGGCCGTTGGAAAAACCGAAACAACCAGGTTTTACAATACTGTAAAAACCCTATGATGGATCCGTTCAAATAAAACGAACGGAACCAGGATGGCGCGACACGGCGACAGCGGCGGTGGAGACCGGCACTGGCCGGCCAACCGGCCGCCGGAAACCGACGATGATTGGTCGCGGTTTGCCGCCGACGACGCGGAGGCCGGTTTCGAAATCAACGGCGACTTCGCCCGCTTCAGCCAGCGCGACGACATGTTCAACCGGGTCTGGTGGGACGATCCGGTGAAGTCGGCCGACGCGGTGGCCTTCTTCAAGGGCCATGGCCGCATCGCGGCGCGCCGGGCCGATGGCTTCCGGCAGCGCGATTTCGCCCTGCGCAACGCCGCCTGGGTGGTGGCTGACGATTACGCCGAACGCAATGCCGACAAGGGCCTGCGCGAGGGCTTCCTGGATCCGCAAGCGCCGCACCGGCCGCCGGCCGAGACCCGGGTCGAGGTCGAGAGCCCGGCCGCGATGACCGCCGAGATCAAGCGCATCTCGCGGCTGTTCGGTGCCGACCTGGTCGGGATCACCGCCCACGACCCCCGCTGGCTCTACGATTTCCGGGTCGATGGCCGCAGCCGCGAGGAGAAGCCCAACGACCTGCCGGACGGCCTCACACATGTCATCGTGTTGGGCCATGGCATGGATTACGGCCTGGTGCAATCCTACCCCTCGGCCCTGGCCGGGGCGGCGGTCGGCATGGGCTATTCCAAGGAGGCCGGCACCGCGGCCCAGATCTCCCAGTACATCCGCAATATCGGCTTCCAGGCGGTGGCCTCGATGAACGACACCGGCCTGGTGATCCCGCTGGCGGTCAAGGCAGGGCTCGGCGAATATGGCCGCAACCAGATGGTGATCACGCCGGAGTTCGGCCCCCGGGTGCGGTTCTCCAAGATCTACACCGACCTGCCGCTGGTCGACGACCGCCCGCAACGCTTCGGGGTGCGGGAATTCTGCGACATCTGCAGCCGTTGCGCCGATGCCTGTCCCCCTAAGGCGCTGCCCTACGGTCCGCCCAGTTTCGACCAGCCCAACCGCTCGGCGATCCCGGGGGTTCGCAAATGGACCGCCGATTGCGAGAAATGCTTCGGCTACTGGGCCAAGATGAAGAGCGACTGCGCCATCTGCCTGCGCGTCTGCCCCTTCAACAAGGATTTCTCGAAGTGGCCGATGCGCCTCTTCCGCCGCCTCGCCGGCTCCCGCCTGCGCCGCCTCGCCCTGGCCCTCGACACCAGGCTCGGCTACGGCGCCCGGGTCAAGCCGAGCGAATGGTGGGATCAGGCGGGGTCGGGCTGACCGAGACCGTCTCGAAGGATGTGAGAGGCTAATTCCCCGACGCCTGCATCGCTCCGTCACCGGCGGATTCGCGTTCGGTGAGCAAATTGTCCAGCCAGTCCGGGTCCATTTCGGGGACCGAGGAGAGCAGCAGTTCGGTATAGGGCGGGAAGGGGGCGGACAGGACGGCCGATTTCAGGCCCTGTTCGACCACCTTGCCCTGGAACATCACCACGATCTCGTCCGAGATCGCCTTGACGGTGGCGATGTCGTGGGTGATGAACAGGTAGGTGATGCCGAAGTCGCGCTGCAGGCGCAGCAGCAATTGCAGGATGCCCTCCTGGACGATCTGGTCGAGGGCCGAGGTCACCTCGTCGCAGATGATCACCTCGGGCTCGGCGGCCAGGGCGCGGGCGATGCAGATGCGCTGCTTCTGGCCGCCCGACAGCTCGGCCGGGAGACGGTCCATGAAGCTCTCGTCCAGCTCGATCATGTTCAGGAGTTCCAGGACCCGGGCCTCGCGCGCGCGGCCCTTGAGCCCGAGATAGAACTCCAGCGGGCGGCCGATGATTTCGCCCACCGTCTGCTTCGGGTTCATGGCCGTGTCGGCCATCTGGTAGATCATCTGGATGCGGCGCAACTGGTCCTTGTTGCGGTCCTTCAGGGCCTTGGGCAGCGGCTGGCCGTTGAACACCACTTCGCCGCTCATCGGCGGCAGCAGGCCGGTGATCACCCGGGCCGTGGTCGACTTGCCGGAGCCGGATTCGCCGACCACCGCGACGGTGCGGCCGCGCGGCACGTCGATCGAGACGTCGTGCAGCACCTTCAGCAGCCCGCCATAGCTGGCGTCGACGCCGCGGATGCTGAGCGCGATGTCCTTGTTCGGGTCCTCGGGCTTGGTGAGGGCCCGGACCGACCACAGCGACTTGGTGTATTCCTGTTCCGGGGTCGACAGCATCTTGCGGGTGTCGGCCTCCTCGACCTCCTCGCCGTAGCGCAGCACCTTGATGAAATGCGCCATCTGGGCGACCACCGCCAGGTCGTGGGTGATGTAGATGGCGGCGGTATGGAACTCCTCGACGATGCGGCGGATCGAGGCCAGCACCTCGACCTGGGTGGTGACGTCCAGGGCGGTGGTTGGCTCGTCGAAGATGATCAGGTCGGGGCGCGGCGACATCGCCATCGCGGTCATGATCCGCTGCAGCTGGCCGCCCGACACCTGGTGCGGATAGCGGTCGCCGATGTTCTGAGGATCGGGCAGCTGCAGGGCGGCGTAAAGCTCGCGGGCGTCGTTCTTGGCGTCCGCATCGCCGCGCAGGCCGTGGCCGGTGGTCGCCTCCACCGTCTGTTCGATCAGCCGGTGGGCCGGGTTGAAGGCGGCCGCCGCCGACTGGGCGACATAGGCGATGCGCGAGCCCCACAGGCTGCGCTTCTGGTTTTCCGACGCGTTCATCAGGTCGACGCCGTCGAACTTGATCGACCCGCTGGTCAGCCGGCAGCCGGGTCGGGCGAAGCCCATGGCGGCCAGGCCCAGGGTCGACTTGCCGGCACCGGATTCGCCGATCAGGCCCATCACCTCGCCGCGGCGCAGGGTCAGGTCGACCCCCTTGACGATCTCGTGCCAGCGTTCGTCGGAATAGCCGTCGATGCGGATGTCGCGCATCTCCAGCAGCAAATCGCCCTTGGCCGGGCCGGCTTGCTCAGTGCTCATCGCGCAATCCGCTCGTCTTGTGCAGGAACCAGTCGACCACGAAGTTCACGGCCACTGTCAGCAGGGCGATCGCCGCCGCCGGCAGCAGCGGGGTCAGCCCGGCCGCCAGGTCGTATTGGGCGAACTGGATCAGCGAGGCGTTTTCCCGCACCATCGAGCCCCAGTCGGCGGTTGGCGGCTGGATGCCGACGCCCAGGAACGACAGCGCCGCGATGGTCAGGAACACGAAACAGAAGCGCAGGCCGAACTCGGCGACCAAGGGCGGCATGATGTTGGGCAGGATCTCGCGGCGCATCACCCAGCCCAGCTTTTCGCCGCGCAGATGGGCCGCTTCGACATAGTCCATCACCACCACGTTCATCGATACCGCCCGGGTCAGGCGGAAGACCCGGGTTGAATCCAGCACCGCGATGATGACGATCAGGCTCCAGATGTTGGAGCCGAAGATCGACAGCAGCATCAGCGCGAAGATCAGGGACGGGATGGCCATCAGGATGTCGACCACCCGGCTCAGCGCCTGGTCGAGCCAGGCCCGGTTGATCGCCGCCATCAGGCCCAGCCCGCCGCCGATCAGGAAGGCGAGGAAGGTGGTGGCCAGCGCGATGCCGATGGTGTTGCGGGCACCGAAGATCAGGCGGCTGAGGATATCGCGACCGATCTGGTCGGTGCCGAAGACATGGTCGCCACCCCACGGCGCGTAGGAGGCGGCAAAGACCTGGGCCTCGCCATAAGGCGCGATAAGGGGCGCGAAGATGGCGACCAGGATATAGGCCAGGACGACGACCAAGCCGAACCAGGCCGACCACGGCGCCTTCTTCATTTCGATCCAGGCCCGTTGAGCCCGGGTCCGGCGGGTCCGTACCTGGGCGACTTCGCCCGCTGCGGAATAGGTGTTGTCGGTTTCGGTCATCGCGGGTGCAACAGTCTGGGGTTGGTGGCGATCGTGATGATGTCGGCGATCAGGTTGAGGATGATGTAGGTCGCCGCGAAGATCAGGGCGCAGGCCTGCACCACCGGGATATCCCGGGTGGTCACCGCGTCAACCATCAACTGGCCGATGCCGGGATAGACGAAGACCACTTCGACCACCACGACGCCGACCACCAGATAGGCCAGGTTGAAGGCGACCACGGTGGCGATCGGGGCCCAGGCATTGGGCAGGGCGTGGCGCAGGATCACCTTGGAGCGCGAGACGCCCTTGAGGCGGGCCATCTCGATATAGGGGCTGGCCAGCAGGTTGATGATCGCCGCCCGCGTCATCCGCATCATGTGGGCGACGATGACCAGGGTCAGGGTCAGGGCCGGCAGGGTCGAGCGGTATATGCGTTCGCCCAGCGCCATATTGTCGCTGATATTGGCGAGTGACGGGAACACCTGGTTGAGCGACGCCAGCACCAGGATCAGGATGTAGGCGACGAAGAATTCGGGGAATGAAATCGTGGTCAGTGTCCCCGCATTGACCATCCGGTCATAGAACGAATTGCGGTAGAGCGCGGCGGTGATGCCCATGCCCAGCGCCAATGGGACCGCGATCAGGGCGGTCATGACCGCCAGGAACAGGGTGTTCCATAGTCGTGGCGCCACCAGGTCGACCACCGCCCTGGACCGGTCGATGCCGGAGGCGGCGCGGCCCGAGAACGAGGTCCCCAGGTCCCCGGTCAGCACGTTGCCGACCCAGTCGAGATAGCGGACATAGGCGGGCTTATCGAGCCCGAGTTCCTTACGGAAGGCGGCGACGGTTTCCTCGGTCGCGGCCTGTCCCAGCACGGCTTCGCCAAAATCGCCGGGCAGCAACTCGATCGAACTGAAAATGATCAGTGAAACGAAAAAGAGAGTTACGATACCCAGAAACGAGCGTTGAACGACAGCCTTGACGACTGGATGCACGGTCCCTCCCTGTCCCTGTCAGGCTTTTCCCGATCGATTTTCTTGTTTGCTGCTATCGGGTTGCCCTGTTAATGGTTGGCGAGAAGACTAGCGGAACGATTCTGTGATGTAAAGTCGAGGTGGCGACGTAAAACTGCGGAAAACCGACAAGAATTCACGGCTAAGTGGGTTGCGCCGGCGCTTGGCTTCGGCTCATACTGTCGCCTCGAGGATAGAGATTCGGCGGAATTTGCTCATTTGAATATGTCGAACGGGCTTATTCTTCACTCCGAGACCGCCCGAAGCCGTTTCTGACGGTTTGCCCCGGGCCAAACGAGAAGATATCCAAGGGAGGAACTTCAAACATGCGAAACAAATTCATCCAGCAGGAGAAAGCCAAGCTCCTGTCCGGCCGCATCGACCGTCGCCAGTTCATCACCTCGATGGTGGCGGCCGGCGTGGTGTTGCCCACGGCGATGACGATGGCCAGCCAGGTGTTGGCGGCAACACCGAAAAAGGGCGGCCATTTCCGCCAGGGCTATGGGTACGGCTCGACCACCGATTCGCTGGACCCGGCGACCACCGAAAACGGCTTCATGACCGGTACCGATTATCTCTATGGCAACCACCTGACTGAGATCGACAACACCGGCAAGTTGGTGCCGGAACTGGCCGAAGGTTGGGACGTGTCGGATGATGCCTCGATCTGGCGCTTCAACCTGCGCAAGGGTGTCACTTTCCACAACGGGAAATCGTTGACTGCCGACGATGTGATCGCCTCGATGAACCACCACCGCGGCGAAAAATCCAAATCCGCCGCCAAGGGGCTTCTGACCGAGATCAAGAGCCTAAAAAAGGATGGCGATCTGACTGTGGTGTTCGAACTGACCGGCCCGAACGCTGGCTTCCCCTTCATCGTCAGCGATTACCATCTGGTGATCATGCCGTCCAAGGACGGTCAGGTCGACGCGACCTCGGGCATCGGCACCGGTCCCTACATGATCGAGAACTTCGAGCCCGGCGTTCGCATCCTGACCAAGCGCAACCCGAACTACTTCAAGGAAGGCAAGGCCCATTTCGACTCGGTCGAGAATCTGGTCCTGCTGGACACGGCGGCGCGTCAGAACGCGATCATGAACGGCGATGTCGACATGGCCAACCGCATGGATCCGAAGACCGTCGCCCTGTTGGGCCGGGTGCCGACGATCAGCATTCTGGAGACCACGGGTACGCTGCACTACACCTTCCCGATGCGTCTGACCAGCGAGCCGTTCGGCAATTACGACCTGCGCATGGCGCTGAAACTGTCGCTCAAGCGCCAGGAGATGTTGGACAAGATCCTGCTGGGCCATGGTGCCCTGGGCAACGATCATCCGATCTCGACCGCCAACCCGTATCACAATGGCGATCTCGCGCAGCGTGAATACGATCCCGACAAGGCGGCCTTCCATTACAAGAAGTCGGGCCACAGCGGCAAGATCCAGCTGTCGTCGTCGGATGCGGCCTTTGCCGGTGCGGTCGACGCCGCGCAGTTGATCGCCGCATCGGCCAAGGGTGCCGGCATCGACATCGAAGTGGTGCGCGAGCCCAAGGACGGCTACTGGTCCAACGTCTGGAACAAGAAGGGCTGGTGCGCCTGCTACTGGGGTGGCCGCCCGACCGAGGACTGGATGTACAAGTCGGCCTATACCGACGATACGGAATGGAACGACACCGCCTGGAAGACCACCGACGCGGCCAAGAAGTTCAACCAGATCGTCCGTGCGGCGCGGGCCGAACTCGACGAGACCAAGCGTCGGGCCATGTACTACGAGACCCAGGCCATCATCAACGACGATGGCGGCGCCATCGTTGCCATGTTTGCCAACTACATTCATGCGGTCAGCAAGAAAGTGGCCCATGACGAGCAGGTGGCGGGCAATTGGGAGAACGACGGCAACAAGAGCGCCGAGCGTTGGTGGTTCGCCTAAACCACGTGGAATCTCCCGCTTGACTTCAAGCGGGAAGCAGACCGGGGCCGGCGGCGTGGGCAACCACGCCGCCGGTTTCGCATTGACGCCTGACACTGTCCTGGCTATGCCCTGTCGCAGGGAACGGCCGCCCGCGACTTCGTCTCCCAAAGCCGGATGCCGGGTGGCCAGGTACAGGACAGGTGATGGATATGACCGGGTTTCCTGCTGAGCTGCTGGGCGGCTACCGCAATTTCAAGGCCGGCCGCTATTCCGACGAAAGCGAGCGTTACCACAAGCTGGCCGAACAGGGTCAGACGCCGGCCAGCATGATCATCGCCTGCTGCGATTCACGGGCCGCCCCGGAAACCGTCTTCGATGCCGCCCCGGGCGAGATCTTCGTGGTCCGCAACGTTGCCAATATCGTGCCGCCCTATCAGCCGGACGGCGAGCACCATTCGACGTCGGCCGCCCTGGAGTTCGCGGTTCAGGTTCTGAAGGTGCGAAATATCGTGGTCATGGGCCATGGCCGGTGCGGCGGCATCAAGGCCGCCCTGGACCCGGCCGAAGAGCCGCTGTCGCCAGGTGACTTCATCGGCCGCTGGATGGAGTTGCTGGCCCCGGCGGCCGAGGCGATTTCAACCAATGAATGGCTGACCAGCGGCGAGCGCCAGACCGCGCTTGAGCGCATCTCGATACGCTACTCGGTCGAAAATCTGCGGACCTTTCCTTGCGTGAAGATTCTGGAGGACAAGGGTCGCCTCGACCTGCATGGCGCCTGGTTCGACATATCGTCGGGCGAGCTTTGGCTCCTCGACCCCGAAACCAGGGAATTTTACCTCCCTTAAGCGTCCGGCACTCCGAACAAACGGTCCAGGAAACTGAGAAAACCCGTCCCAGCGCGTTCCAAGGTGTCCCTGCTGGTCCCGAAATTGCTGGTTTTCTGCGGCCTTTGTTAAACTCGTGATAACGCGCTGGGACCCGTTGGGACGGAGTTGGGTTGCAAATTGGGTTGCAACCTGGCTGGATTTGGGAATGTCTCCTTGTCGGACATATCCTGTTCGGTGACTTCTGCTGTGCTCCGCAAATCGAGAACTTTTCTCTATCCCCTCAAAAACGGTGTAATCGGTGTAACCGTGTAACCGACGGCGATTTTCTGAAACAGAACAATCGCTTGCGCGGTTACACGATATCGGGGCCGAGATTTGGCAAAGTGTAACCGTGTAACCGGGTAACCAGCCCTTCCAAACCGTATCGGCCTTCAGTCAGCCAGGGCTCTTGAATTTGTTTGCCATCATGACTCAGGGTGTGGGATTCTTGCGTGGGGCTTGGTAACCCCAATTAGGGACGGTGCGATCAGTGAAAATTGCTGGGAGCATCGTACTACGCCCTCGATGTTGACAAGGGCATGGGATTCGCTTTTGTCGGGCGGCTACGGGAATACAAGACCTCTCGGGGGAATACCGTGGGCCCGTACCCTAATCGGGTTACCAACCGCCCGGCGGTCAGTGCCCCTCGCACTGGCTAAACATTGGTAACAAAATTAGGGAAACATCATGGCTATCCAACATCAATCCACCGACACGTCGCCGCCGACGGCGAACAGCTACATCCTGCAAACCGCCGATCGTCTGCGCGAAGCCCATGAGCTCCAGGAGGCGCTGGACAAGTGGTCGATGCACACACCGGAAAGCAACGACCAACACCGGACCTTTGACGATCTTGCCGAAGCCGCCCGCCTGCGGATCTGCCTGGCCACGGCCGAAGATGCGATCGACGCGCTGGAAAAGGCGATCTCGGTCGTGCCGGCGGCTACATTGGAGGAAGCCGCCGTCCAGCTGATGATCGCCGCTTCGATCGTCGATCGGCGCGACGGATCCAACGACAAGGAGTGTGCGCTGTACGCCTCCTTGGAACGTCTCCTGGCCTTCGCCCGTGATGTGGTGGCCCGTGAGGCTGGGATCGACCTGGCGCGCTACGGCCATCACTACGGCCCGACCAGGCGCCTCCATTGCGTGATCGAGGACGTGCCCAAATGGCGACCCGACCAAGTTCCGCCCGGCCAACCGCCGGCCGAATAACCAACTGCCCAGGCCCCGCCATTGTGCGGGGCCTTTCTTTCGTAACCGTCGATCTTGGAAATGGGCCGCCAGCACCTTAATCAATCCGCTCAGTCCATGGCTCGGCCAGGTGGCAACAGGACCGGGCTTACCGGCCACCTGGCGACCAGAGCCAACAGGGACGCAACAGACGCGGCAGATCATCTCAAGCATGGCCGCTCACCCCCATTGAACGGATGGCGGCCATACCCTATCGTGAGAGCGGAACCGGCTCCGGGAAGTGCGTTTCGGACGTCTGAGTGGGGGACGGTAACCATGGTGCCGTCATCGGCTCGTCCCGGCCGGTTCTGCCTCGCACTCCCAGCCGCAATCAGGTGGGCGCCTTCAGCAATCGTCACGACGGGTTGAGGTTCGCAATGAGCACCGCTATATGTTGCATGTCGAACGGTGACTGGGGAGCGTTTCGGGCGTTCCGGTCGGGGAAGAAGCTTAGCGGCTTCGCCATCGCACCGCCTCAGCCCGTTCGATGCTCATGAGCATCGGCGCGGCGACCGCGTTTTGGAAGTACAACTGGGTGGCTTGTGGCCACAAGCAATCTGGTGCGGTGCGCCGCGCCAACCGGCTCGATCAGACAGGCTGGCGGCATGGCCGATTGTTGCCGCCTGCGCTGCTTGAATAGGATCGGCCGAGGAGACGGAACGGACGGTCGGAAAGTCGCCTGCCGACGGGGCTCGGCTTTGCTAGCGATTCGAGCTTACATTATGAGGGAGAGGCGCCCCTCCCGTACCGTCTCCATTCGGGCGATCGAATCCGTTCGGCAGACCAGGCGCGGCCATATAGCGGACCACCATTGAGGCGCAAAGCGCCTTCGCCTAGATTGGCCGAGGAGGCGGAACGGACGGTCGGAAAATCGCCTGCCGCCGGGGCCGGGATCGCATCAGCGTCCAGGCCTGCCGCATGAGGGGTCGGCGTCCCTCCCGTACCGTCTCCACCCCTCCAATCAATTCGGCCGCTGTCACCCGGCGCGCTGCAAGGCAGCGCACTCCGGATTGGCCGCCGACTCATCCAAAATACGAGCCTGACAGGGACGACAGTCCTTCCAGTTGTATGATAAACTTCAGGTTATATTTCGAACGCTAAAACAACCGGACCACGGATCAGGGTTCGGGAAACCATGGAGATCGCATGCCATCATCAATTCTCCGATTGCACATCCAGCGATTTCGCGGAATCGAGGATCTAACCTGGCATCCTGGAATCGGCGTGAATGTGATCCTTGGAGGGGGCAATGTCGGCAAGTCGACCGTACTTGATGCAATCGCCCTGTTGATGCACCCCACGAACTCCCATCCGATTTCCGACGCCGACTATTGGCGACGACAGGTGGCGGCTGAATTCATGATCGAGGCCGTCATGTCGCTGCCCGAAGTTGTCGATGCCAACCGCCAACAACAGATGAATTGGCCCTGGTTGTGGGATGGCGAGAACGCCGTGGTACCGCCGGAAGACGCCGGTGAAGCCGATGCAACAAAAGCTGTCTACAGGTTTCGTGTCAGGGGTACTGACGAACTGGAGCTGGTCTATGAGGTGATCCAACCAGACGGCAACGTCAGCAGGTTGTCGACGGGTCTACGCCGCGCAATCGGCCTCGTACGGCTTGCCGGAGACGATCGGAACGACGCGGACCTTAGACTGGTACGGGGCAGTGGCCTTGATCGACTTCTTTCCGATGGTGGCCTACGCGGCCGGCTCGGGCACAGGCTTGGTGACGAAGAGGTTGAAGACGAATTAGGCGCAGAAGGGAAAGCAGCACTCGCCGCCCTGGAAACAACCTTTGCCGAGCGGGCGCTTCCGACACAGCTTGGGCTCGGCATCACAGGAGGGTCGGGTTATTCCCTGAACGCCCTGGTCGGCCTGATGGCGGATAAGGATGGCATAAAGCTGCCACTGGCCAATTGGGGAGCCGGAACGCGTCGTCTGGCGGCGCTAACGATAGCGGATAACCTTCAAACCCGGGCACCTATTACCGTTGTCGACGAAATCGAACGGGGCCTTGAGCCGTACCGGCAGCGAGGACTGGTCGAAACCCTGATTGCGAGCGGTCACCAAATTTTTCTCACTTCGCACAGTCCGGCGGTTGTCAGTGCCGCGGCTGAGGGTGACTTATGGTACCTCGACGCCAACCAAAATATCGGTGAGCTTCGAAGCACCAGGATTGCCCAACACCAAGCGAAAGATCCCGACACATTCCTGGCGCGGCTCGCGGTGGTTTGCGAAGGGGCAACAGAGGTTGGATTTACTTTGGTATTGCTCGAGCTAGCGCTCGAAAACCCATTGAAATACGGTGTCTGGGTTACCGACGGTGGGGGCAATGACTACGTTCTCGATCTACTCGAAGGCCTGGCCCGAGGTAAGTTGACTTTCGCCGGGATGGCGGACAACGAAGGCAGGAATCCTGAGCGGTGGGCTGCCGTCAAAGCCCAACTGAATGATTTGCTGCTTCAGTGGCAGGTCGGGAGCATTGAAGAACATGTTGTCCCGAAGATCGACCCCGCTCAACTGAAGGCCTTTGTCTCAGATCCAAGTGGTATCTTCACCGGGATGCGATTGCGGACACTTGCTGATCGCCTTGGCGTTGAGGAGGCTTCTTATGAAGAGATGAGCGAGGTAGCTGGGGATGATTGGACACGATATATCATCGAGGCTGCCACCGGGCACATTCCTCCCGAACAAGCCGATGCAGACAGGGCGATCAAGAAAACACTCAAAGGCCATGGCAAAGTATGGTTCAAATCTGAGGAAGGCGGGCGGGAGCTTGCCGCAAAGGTATTTCAGCTTGGCGCTTGGCCCAGCCTGCGCGCCGAGGTTCTTCGGTTTGTGAATGCGGTTCGAGCAACTGTCGGACTGCCGGCTCTCGAAGATCTGCCCCAATGAGCGACGCGGAAGTCACACGCGCCTTGCGCTCCGACGCCCGAATGGTGCTTGTCGAGGCAGCGGCCGGTTGCGGCAAGACCTATCAGGGCGCCATGTATGCCGAGGACCTGGTGCCCACATTATCCGACGGTCGCCTGCTGATCCTCACCCATACGAATGCCGCATGCGATGTCTTCGCCGCGCGCACAGCCGGCGCAGGGAGCCGTGTGGAAATCCGCACCATCGATAGCCTGATCGTCCAGATTGCCACGGCCTACCATAGCGCCCTCAACCTGCCGCCAGAAGTGGCGGCTTGGGCCCAGCAACAAGGAGGCAATGGCTTCGATCAAGTTGCAGCGCGGGTGGCCGATCTAATGAACCGCTGCCCTCTGATCCCCGCTGCGCTTGGCACCCGCTATCCCCATGTGGTTTGTGACGAACACCAGGATGCGAGCGAAGCCCAACACCAGATTGTTCTCTCGATCCTCAACGCCGATGTCCGTATGCGTGTTTTTGGTGACCCGATGCAGTCGATTTATGCTCGCCAGCAGGCAGAGCGAGAAGCCTGGAACCAACGTTGGACCGCACTTCAGCGAGCCGCGGATCGGCACGTCGAGTTGGTTACGCCTCATCGCTGGAGGGCGGCTGGCTCAAGGGACCTGGGCGACTGGATACAAGGTGCCAGAAACGCCTTGAAGGCAGGACAGCCGGTCGACCTTCGCGGTGCCCTCCCTCAAGGGGTCTCGGTCATCCGTGCCGACAACACGGCACAGGGACATGACCAGTATAGGCTGGTGCCTATGGAGCGACAGCCCATCGATCAGGTTGTTGCTGGTGTCGAACAACTTCTGCTGTTGGCGTCAACAAATCCACTAGTGAGGAGCCTAAGGGCATTCTTCTATCGCAGATTACCGATTTGGGAAGGTCATACGCGATATGCACTTTCTGGGCTCGCGCTGAACTGTCAACGACACGCTGGAGACCCCGTAGCTATCGCCAACACCTTGATCAGCTTTGTTCAGGAAATCGCGGTCGGATTTACCGATACCGGTTTTGGCAACACTCTGCGCAGAGAGATAGCCGAGGGTTGCATTGCCAGGCGACGCGAAAAGCCCGCCCTAATCCAGGAACTCGCCCGTCTGATCTTGGCGCAACCGGATCATCAAGGCCTTGGCGCGGCATTGGTTCTTCTGCGGGAACTGATACGTACCGAAAGAGCCTTCTCAAACATCAGGCTTGACCAACCCCGCGAATTCATGGACGCCGTCGCCTTGGCTCGGCATGAAAACATGGAGGAGGGTCTAACAGAACTGACCCTGCGCCGGACCATGGCAAGAGTACCCATGCCATCAAAAGCAATCAGCACCATTCACAAGGCAAAAGGTGTGGAATGCGAGCACGTTCTGATTATGCCTTGTGACCGGCAACGCTTCGGTGACACGGATGCGAAGCGGTGCCTGCTGTACGTAGCTCTGAGCAGGGCAACCAAATCGGTCACGCTAGTCGTGCCCAACAACGGTCCCAGTCCATTGTTTCGAATTTAATTCGCGCATCCAGCGGTCATTTCCGACCAGTGGCTTTGGGTACTCGTTCGTATGCGATTACCCTCTATGCTTATTTGCAATACATCCTTATTCATAGGACATCTACAACCGGTGATCACTAGACATATTCGACCTATACTAGGGTCATAACTGTCTCATGCTTGCCCATTGCATCTCGATGTTTTTGCACCTATTTTTGTATCAACAATGAGGTGAATTATGGCTATGAAGGAAAAGAAATCGCAAGCCGGAAAGGTTGTCGAGCTTCACCCGCAAAAGGCTGCAAGAGCGTCTGAGCAAAAGTGGGGCAAGAAGGTCATGGATATCGGCTTCTGCATCGTCCCATCTTTGTTGCTTCGAGCTCAGCAGCGCTTGGGCCTCAACCCCACGCAGCTTGCTGTGCTCCTCCACCTTGCCGACCACTGGTGGCACGTGGATCGAAAACCCTATCCCGGGAAAAAGGCGTTAGGTGAACGCCTCGGCCTCAGTCCTCGACAAGTCCAACGCCATTTGGCCGAACTTGACAAAGCCGGCTTGATAAAACGGATTGAACGGACTGCGTCACATCGAGGCAAGCTTACTAACGAATATGACCTGTCTGGCCTTGTGAAGCGGCTGAAGGAATTAGAGCCTGAGTTCCGTGAGGTTGAGAATGAAATTAAAGCTCGCCGCCGTGCAGTTGCCAAGCGTGGCTACGGCCTGCAGAAAGTAAAGAAAGGCTAGAACTTCTACCCGACGCGGCGTAGCTCAGACGGATAGAGCCCCTGCTTTCGACATGCAAAGAGCTGACAATTCATTGTATGGGCAGGGAGGTCGCAGGTTCAAGTCCTGCCGCCGCGTTCAGTTTTTTTGCCGGTCCATTTTCATATTCCACTTTACGGATCGGTTTCCGCTTACTCCGTCGCTTCACGTGGAACATCGCTGCGGCGGAGAGCAAGTCGCGGTGCGGGCTTTCCCCGACCTGGCCGCGGCTTTTGGAAAACCCGAACCGGCCTCGGACCCCCACCCCCTGAAGGTCAGCGATCGCGGATTTTGGGGTACCCCCCCTTTGCGAAAGGGGGGGTGGGTCTGGCCGATCGATTGCATGAGGTTTGCCGTGATCCGACTTGGCGCGCGGCGGGATGGGCAGGCAGGTCAGCACATATTAGCGCGGCTCGATCGGTGCCAGGATCGGGCTCGCCTGTGTCGGCTACGTCCCTTCCCCGTTGCGGTCGATCGGCCGCTCGCAGTTCCAACCCATCCGGCTATTGACACCAGCTTCCCGACTCGCTTGCTGCCAGACCTTGGCTCATCATGATAGGTCGCTGTCTGCATCCCAGCGTGCCGCCAGTCTGTGCTACGTGCGGGTAGGTCGCGATCGGCAGTAGGCCGCATCAACCGGACGGGGCGCCAGGCCGGCCTGGTCGCTTCCTGTCTCCGACGCTGTGCCAATGGCTGCGATCCTGTTCGCCATCGACCGACCAATTCGACCGAAACTGACGCGGATATGTGGGCGTGATGGCCCAAGGCGGCGGCCGAGTGGTGTAATGACCGGGACGAGGAAGCGCCAAGCAGATCGCCCCTATGGAGAGGCTTCGACGCCCTATACCGAAAACCCCTCGGCTATCGGCGAATGACAGGCGCGGTTTTCTGCGGTTTTGGAGCGGCCGAAAATTCTATACCGAAAATAATTGTTTTCCGTATAATCATCCCCATATCCAGCCCATGCGATCCACATAGGAGGCGGACATGTCGAAGAGAGTTGCGATCTATGCCCGAGTGTCGACCGACGGGCAAACCACGGACAACCAGATCCGGGAACTGGAGGAAGTCGCGGCGCGCATGGGCTGGGAGATAGTTGGGCGGTACGTTGACCAGGGCATCAGCGGCGCCAAGGGCAGGGACCAGCGTCCGGCCTATGATCGCCTGGTCAAGGCGGTGATCCGCCGCGAGGTGGACATGGTGGCGTCCTGGAGCGTCGATCGCCTCGGCCGCAGCCTCCAGGACCTGGTGCTTTTTCTTGGCGAGCTACGCGGCAAGGGCGTGGATCTCTACCTGCATCAACAGGGCGTCGATACCAGCACCCCGGCCGGCCGCGCCATGTTCGCCATGCTCGGTGTCTTTTCCGAGTTCGAGCGGGCCATGATCCAGGAGCGGGTCAAAGCCGGCCTGGCCCGGGCCAAGGCGCAGGGCAAGACCCTTGGCCGGCCGAAGATCGATCGCGACAAGGAAGCGGCGATCCGCGACGCGCTGCGGGCCGGCAACAAGGGCATGTGCCGGATCGCGCGCGAGATCGGGGTTGGCGTCAGCGTCGTTCAGCGGGTCAAGGCGGCGCTGTAGCTGGCGTTCGGGTGCGACCTTTTAGTGTATTTTCCTAGGGTTACCCTCATTTTTTACCGCGCGTCCGCTTCGCCGCCGTTGCCTTACCGGTAGGCAGCGGACGACGTACGTGTCGGACGCCAGGCCGCCGCCGGCTCGCGAGCTTGCGGCGCCCCGGCCCGGCCCGCCTCCGCCCGGCATCCCGGTTTGTCGCTCCAGCTTAGGGCCTGGTCGACACCTCGCGACACTTCCCGGCCGATCGCCGCTTAGACCGCCCCGCCGCTCGATGACCACGCCGAATAAACACCCATTATTTAATTGGTTACACGCGGTTACATCTGGTTTCGGTCGGTGTGTAACCGGATTTCACCTTTAATATCAATGAGGTTACATAGGTTACACTGGTTACATAGATTAGATAGGATACGTACGCGCGTATCCGGTCAGTCTTCAGCGTCTCCGAGCCTGTCTGCCCTGATGCAGTATAGCCGTCGCGACGCTCCCTCGATCTTCACGACGCATTGCGGCTTGTCGTCACTACCCGAAATCAGAATGCCGTTCTCAACGAACGCGCGATTGATGAAGGGCATGTCCAGGCCCTCGATCACCTCGCTCTTCCAAACCGAGGGAAAGATCAGGTATTCGAAGCTGCCGGCCGTCGATCGCCGATAGCCGGCCCGATCGACCACCCGCCAATTACTTTCCTGGGCTTCACCGTTCAGGCGAGGCTCGCTGAGATCCTGAAACCGGCTGGCGCCGTGACGGGCTATCAGGTTGCGCAGGCGGTTCTCGGCCGCCTTGACCTCGGCCGGCCCGAGGCCGCCACGCTGGGTCAGCCAATCGCCAAAGCAGATATTGGCTGCCCACTCCGCCTCATTTTCCGACCAGGGCACGATCCCGAACCTGGTTGCGAGGCCGCCGGCCACCGCCATCAGGGCAAAGCGTCGGGCGCCGCGAATGACCTGGCCATCCGCGCCGATCGGAACATGCGCCTCCAACCAACGCCGCCGCGCCGTCTCGATCTCACCGACCAGCGCCCGGAAATCGCCTTGTTTCAGCAAGTGCCCGAGGAAAGCCCGCGCCGCCGAACCGCGCTGTTGCTCGGTCGCCAGGCGCAGATGCTCCGCGAAAGCGCCAGCATTGCCAAACCCGTCCGGTAGCCGCTCGAACAATCCGTGTCCCGCCCCGGCATCCGCCGGCAGGTCGAGGACGCGGACTTCCTGGCCGGCCTGGGCATGGCCGCCTGCCTTCAGCATCAGATCCCCCAGAGCCATTTCGCCGCTGCTGAGAAACAACAGGCGCCAGGTCGCCGGCGGCCGCGCGGTGCCGTCCTGTTGCGCCCGGCTCTTGCCGGCGCCATTGGCCAGCAGATAGGCGACTTCGCCGACTTCCTTCGGGTTGGCCTGGCCGATCTCGTCGACGCACAACAGGGCATCGTTGTGCAGCGAGGCGACGCCCTCCAACCCGTTGCCGGTTGCCCGCCAGGCGTACTGCTTCACGCCCCCCACCGATGCCGCCACCCGCAACGCCGTGGTCTTGCCCAGGCTGGAGCCGCCACGAAAATGCACGCCGCCGCTCTCGTCGCCCAACAGCGTCAAGAGTGGCGCGGCGAACGCCATGGAGATCGCCAGCACCAACCGGCTATTGCCGATCGCCGGTGCGGCAATCTCGGACTGCCATTGCGCCAGATCGCCTTTGCAGGCGAATTCCGGGATCACCGATCCCGTCGCATCCAGGAGGACCCGCTCCTTGCCGGCATCGCCGATCACCCGATCCGGCAGGACAAACACCCGCCGCCCGGAGCCGATCTCGTACCAGCCGGTGCGGGATACCGTGGTGATGACGGTAAGGCTTCGCAATCGCGCCAGGTAGAGCACCAGGAGCTCCAAAGCCCGGCGCTTGGTCTCGACCTGGAGCCCGCCATTCATCAAGCGGCGCTGCACCTGTTGCGGCGTCGCCAGGTCACCCCGCCGCAGGACCCACTCCCGCCGCACCCCTCGGAAATCGTCCCAGGCCAGCAACAGGCCATGCTCGGTGGATTCCGGGTTGAAGGTCTCCCCCTCGACATGCAGCCGGCCGCACAGGCGGATCGGCTCCAGCTGCCGGCGATCGCTCGGGCTGGCGGCCTCAAGCACCTCGTCGGGCGGTGCGAACCAAAGCCCATCCTCCCGCAGTTGATACCAGGACTGGGTATCCGGCCCCTGAGCGGAGCCGTCATTGCCGCCGCCGTCGCCGCTGCTGTTCCTGGAGCGTTTATCCCCCGCGACAGCTTGCCCCTTCGAGGGTGGTTTGACGGCTTCTCCCCCGTCGAGCACATCCTTGACGGCTTCTACACCGCCGGGAGCTGGCTTGGCGCGGCGCGCTTGGCGACCCTTAGACGAAACCCGCTTCTTTGCCACGCCACGGCCTTTTCAAAAATGGGGAGCGGGCAAAACCAGCGAAGCTCTCAGCCTGCCGGTCCGCTGGCCTAAAACTGGTTTGTGTGGGAGATGGCGCCTACGCTTTGGCTGGCCCATGGATCAACTCCATGACGGAGAAGCCATCCCAGCATGCAGCGTCGGCCTGACGCATCAGGTTTTCCAGCACAAGATGGCGCGACGCAACGAGATCAAGGTTTGTCCAATTGCTCGCCAAGTAGGTCAATTCACCTACCAGTTCATTTAGGGTTTCTCTTTGCAGCTTGCTTTTTGAAGTTTCCCCTATGTCCGCTTCCAATTCGGACAGTCCAACCTTCAAGGCTGAAGCTCCGAGCAACGCCAAATGTATCGCCGTTATCCGATATTCGCGCATGACGCTTCGCCCGCCTGACGTTTTTCAGAATCAGCAGGTGTTAGGGCGGTCTCCAACATTCGTTCCAAGGCGGCGACAGGTACAAACATTCTCCCGTTGATCTTTACAACGGGCAGCCCCCCTGAGTTGGCTGCTCTGTAGCTGGCGGCTCTGCTCATGCCGAAATACCGTTTTCCAGCCTCTGGGACGGATAGCACCTTTTGTTCCATGACATATCCCCGTTGCCCGTCTGCTCTCACGCCGAATCCGGTGGTTCCGATTTCTTCTTGACCAACACTGTTGTCAACGTTTACACGATAGAAACGGATCATTCGTGTAAACATGGATATGAAATGCCGGCGATTGAAATAGATTTTGAATGGCCTGTCTCTCCGGGCTATAGGATTGTTGTAAAGGAGCCATATGTCCCTGAGGACGGACGCGCACCTTCCTTGTTGTTTTCCAAGGATAAACCGACAATTTGGATTGTCGCCAAACCTGGAGAGCCGACTCTCAAGCGACCTGTGGCATTGCGTCCTACGCTCTTTTTAGATTTTGCGTCCCTCGACGGCTCCGCTGAGCAATGCATTGAGTTTGCGGAGAAATGGGGTCTTCTCGGCTACTTCCGATTAGACAAGATCCCAATCCAAAAGGAAGATTTGGATTCTTGGCAAAGACACATCAACTCAATGAAGTTGATGGTGGATGATTGGAAGAACAAATCCATAGTTGGCACATATAAACGCTTTGCCAAGGTGGCTGAACTTGAGGCCGGAATAATTGAGAAGACGTTTGGAGAGTACAGCCTCGAAATTAGACCTCGGTCTCTTTTGGCAGCAATGCGATTGCAGTTTGCTCAGTCAGTTGCGACAGGCAAAGCCCTTCAGTCGTGTAATTGGTGCGGTAGTTGGTTTGAAACCGGTAAAGGCAGCCAGCGACGCACCGGAGCAAAGTTTTGCACCGATGCCTGCCGAACTCACTTCCATAACCATCGCCGCACGAAGGAAGCCAAGAAATGAAAGGCCACATCCGCAAACGCGGCAAGCAGTCATGGGCCATAAAGCTGGACATCAGCCCAGATCCCGAAACCGGCAAGCGGCGGTCGAAGTGGCACACGGTGCACGGCACCAAGCGCGATGCTCAGCGGGAGCTCAACCGGCTTCTGTATGAGATTGATCGGAACCAATACATCGATCCCAGCCGGATGACGGTTGCTGAGTTCTTGACCAGTTGGCTGGATGATATCGCATCGACCGTGCGTCCGACGACACTGGTGCGCTACACCGACATAGTTGAGTGCCATTTGAAGCCGGCCCTCGGATCGCACAAGCTCGCGAAGCTGGAGCCCATACATATCAGTGCCGCTTGGTCGAAGATGCTCATCAGCGGCAGACGTGACGGCAATGGCGGACTGTCAAAGCAGACGGTCAAACACCATCACCGCATTCTCAGCCAAGCATTGCAACGGGCCGTGAAGTGGCGCCTGATCGCGCGAAACCCAGCCGAGGACGTGGACCCACCGCGCCCACAGAGAAAGGAAATGAAGATCTTGTCTCCGGAGGAGACCAAAAAGCTCCTGGCAGCCCTCGCCACGAGTAGGCTCTATATCCCCGTGCTTCTCGCGGTAACCACAGGCATGCGGCGCGGTGAAATCCTCGGGCTGCGCTGGCGTGATATCGACTTCGAGGCAGGCGCCCTGTCTGTCGCGCAAGTCCTGGAGCAAACCAAGGACGGCCTGCGGTTCCAATCGCCGAAGACCGCGAGATCACGCCGGCGGATCACACTCCCGGCATTCACCGTCGACGCCTTGCGCCGCCACAAGACAAAGCAAGCCGAGGAGTTGTTGAAGCTCGGCATCCGACAGGTAAACGGCCTGGTTGTTCTACGAGCCGATGGCCAGCCTTTGCCTCCCAGTTCCCTCACTCACGTCTTTAGACATCGCATCAGGCGGATCGATATACCGACGGTGCGATTCCACGACCTACGGCATACTCACATCTCCCACCTGTTGCTCAATGGTGAAAACCCAAAGGTCGCGGCCGAGCGGGCCGGCCATGCCTCGATTGCGACCACGATGGATATCTACAGCCACGTCCTGCCTGGCATGCAGGAGGATGCCGCGGATCGCATTGATGCCCTGTTGCGAACGCCGGTGGAACAAAAGCCGGAGTGACAGGGTTGCAATTGGGTTGCAACTCTCCGAATTTCACGGCGCCTGGCTTAACGCCGCTTTTGTAAACCGTTGGCAGTAAATAACCTTTCTTTGAGATGCTAACCTGACGGTACTCCGAACAACCGGTCCAGGAAGCCGGTATACCAGGTGTCCAGCGCCTGGTCGTGGCGGGTGTGGGCGGCGTCCTGTTCGTCGCGGGTCTGAGCCCCGGGCTTGCCGTAACTGTCGGCCAGCACGTCCTGCCAGAGATCCAGGATCGCCCGGGTGACCTCGGGGTGGAACTGGAAGCCATAGGCGTTGCCGTCGACCCGGAAGGCCTGGTTGGGGAAGGTGGAGCCGGTTGCCAGCAGGGTTGCTCCCGCCGGCAGGTCGAAACCCTGGATATTGCCGGCCGGTGCGTGCAGGCCCTTGGGGAAGCTCTCCCGCCCGACATCGGTTGCCGTCACCTCGTAATAGCCGAAGGCAACATGGTTTTCCGGATGGTAGTCGACCCGGGCGCCCATCTGACCTGCCATCAGCTGGGCGCCGAGGCAGATGCCGAGCAGCGGGATGCCGCGGGCCATGGTCCGCTCGGCGAAGTCCATTTCCGTCTTCAGATAGGGGAAGCGGTCCAAATCAGTGACGAATTGCGGGCCGCCGGTCAGGATCACGCCGGCCGTCCGTTCGTCCAGGTCCGGCAAGTCTTCGCCGGCATAGGGCCGGGCGATACGGACCCGGAACCCCCGCGCCGCCAGGTGGGTCTGGCCGCGGTCGGGCGCCGGCATGGCGCGGTGTTCGACGACGATGATGTCCTGCACGGCCTGGTTCAACCGGTGAAACCTTCGGCCAGCAGGATGTTCAGACTTGCGGCGTTTTCGCGGACCTTGCGGGCCTCGACATATTCGTCGCATTCGAAGAACGCCTTGGCGGCCGCCATGGAGGAAAATTCGATCACCACCAGCCTTGGCGGGTCCCATTCGCCCTCCAGGCGCTCCAGCGCGCCGCCGCGCACCAGATAGCGCCCGCCATGGCGGTCGATGGCGGCGGCCGCCATGCGCTTGTAGACCTCATAGGTATCGGGATCGGTGATATGGGTCTCGACGATCAGGTATGCGGACATGGTGGGACCTCTCTGTTTTTTTGCCGAGAATGCGCGAACCGCGTATTTTCGGAGCGCTGTTCCGTCCCGCTCCCCCGCCCAACCACCCATAGAAGGTACCCTGTTGGGTGGTTGGCCGGGGGAGTGGGATGGAACAGGTTTTTCAAGTCAGACTCTCAATTCTCGCCGGCGCGCGGGCCGCTTTCGGTCAGTTTGAAATCGGCCAGCACGGTGTAAAAGGCCGGGATCACGAACAGCACCAGCATGGTCGAGGCCAACAGGCCGAAGGTCAGGCTGGTGACCAGCGGTTTCAGCACCTGGGCCTGCAGGGAATTCTCGCTGAGCAGCGGCAACAGCCCGACAATGGTGGTGGCCGAGGTCAGCAGGACGGCCCGGAACCGCTGCCGGCTGGCCAGGGCCGCGGCTTCGGCGACGCTGGCGCCGGCCCGCACCGCGCGCTTGGTGAACTCGACCACCAGGATCGAATCATTGACCACGATGCCGGACAGCGAAATGAAGCCGATCATGCTGGGCATGGCCAGTTCGAACCCGAGCAGCAGGTGGCCCCAGATGACGCCGATCAGGGCCATCGGGATGGCGATCATCACCACCACCGGCTCGATATAGGAGCGGAACTGGTAGCTGAGCAGGACGAAGATGCCGACCAGGCCGATCATGAAGGCGCGTTGCATCGACCCGCCGGTTTTTTCCGTCTCCTTGGCCTGGCCTTCGAGATGCACCGAGACCCCGGGATAGCGCTTGGCCAGGGCGGGTAACAATCGCCGGCTGGTGTCGGCGACCACTTCGTTGGCATTGGCGACATTGCCGTCGATGTCGCCGCGCACCGTCACCGTGCGCTGGCCGTTGACCCGGTTGACCCGGGCAAAGCCGCGGCCCGGTTCGATCCTGGCCACGGTGCTGATCGGCACCTGTTGGCCGGCCTGGGTGGTGACCGTGAAATATTCGAGATCGGCCAGGCTGTCGCGATCACTTTCCGGGTAGCGGATATCGACCTCATAGGCTTCCGACCCGACCTGGATCTCGGCCGCCGTCCGGCCGAAGAAAGCAGCCCTGAGCTGCGCCGAGACCGTCGCGGCGTCCAAACCCAGGGCCAGCGCGCCTTCGCGCAGCTTCAGCCTGGCTTCCGGCTTGCCGGGGCGCAGGTCGTCGGTGACGTCGTGAACCCCGCGATAGCCGGTCAGCCAGTTCCGCAGGTCCAGGGCCGCGGCCTTCAATTCGTCCAGGTCCTCGCCCTGCAGGCGGATGTCGATCGGCAGGCCGCCCGGCCCCAGCACCGGTTCCTTGAAGGTCAGGCTGATCACGTCCGGCACCTGGCCGGCCTCGTGGCGCCAGCGGTTCAGGATATCGTCGATGCGGGCGTTGCGCAGGTCGGCCTGCAACAGGTCGGCAAAGATGGTCGCCACGTGGGGCCCCGTCTCGAAGGCGTCGCTGTTGGCGTTGTATTGGACGATCAGGTTGCGGACCAGTTTGCGCCCCTCCGGCTGGCTGGGCTGGAAGTGTTGATCGACCCGTTCCAAAGCCGCGGTGAGGTCGGCCACGATCGCCTCTGTCCGGGCCAGCGGCGTGCCCTGTGGCAGCAGGACCCGCGCCACCACCACGTCGCCGTCGATGTCGGGAAAGGCGCGAAACTTCAGGATGCCGCCGGCCAGCATGGCGATCGACGACAGCAGCGTCGCCGCCACCAGGCCCAGGAACAGGTAACGCCAGGCAATGGCGGTATCCACCAATCGGCCGACGATCCGCTGCCTGACCCAGTCCAACCGGTCGTCGAACCAGACCCGGAAGCCCCGCGGCGGCCTGGTCCCCTGGGCCTCCAGGCTGTGCAGCAGGTGATGGGGGAGGATCAGAAAGGCCTCGATCAGGCTGACCGCCAGGGTGACCAGCAGCACCACCGGCATGGCCTTCAGGATCTGACCGATTTCGCCGGTGATGAACGACAGCGGCCCGAAGATCGCGATCGTGGTGGCGAACGAGGCCAGGACCCCCGGGGTCACCTGTTTGGCGCCGTCGACCGCCGCTTCCAGGGCGCCGAGCCCGGCCGCCCGGCGGGCGGCAATGTTCTCGGCGATCACGATGGCGTCGTCCATCATCAGGCCGATGGCGATCAGCAGGCCGACCATGGTGATCATGTTGAAGGTGTAACCGATCAGGTTCATCGCCAGGACGGCACCGAGAAAGGCCACCGGCAGACCCATCGCGACCCAGAAGGAATAGCGCAGGCCGAAGAACAGCCACATCACCAGGAAGACCAGCCCCAGGCCGACCATGCCGTTATCCAGCAGCATGGTCAGGCGGTCGCGGACGATCGACGAGATGTCGCGGGTGATGGCGAATTCCATGTCCGGCGGCGCGCTGGCCTGTTCCCGCGCGACGAAGTCCCGCACCTTGTCGATGACCTTCAGCGTGTCCTGGGACTTGCTCTTGGTGACCTCCAGCATCGCGGCCCGCTGGCCGTTGAAATAGACCTTGTCCTCGTCCAACTCGAAGCGGTCGCTGACCCGGGCGATGTCGCCCAGCCGGAGCTCGGCGCCGCTGCGCCCGGCGACCACGACCAGATCCTCGAATTCCTGGGGGCGGTGGCGTTCGTCGGCGAAGCGGACCAGGACATTGCCGTCCGCGGTCTCGATGCCGCCGGCCGGCAGGTCGACGCTTTGGCGCCGGATCAACTCGGCGATGCGTTCGGCGCTCAAGCCGTATTGGCGCATCGCCGCGGCCGGGATCTCGATCCGGATCTGGTGGTCGGAGAACCCCTTGACCGCGACCTGGGTGGCGACGCCGGTCTGCAGCATGCGGTCCTTCATGCCCTCGGCATAGGCCTTCAAATCGGCCGTCGACATCGGCCCGCCGACCGCCACCGCGGCCACGAAATCGGTCATGCCGCGCTGGGCCACGGTCGGCTTTTCGGCCTCGTCGGGGAAATCGACCACCGCGTCGATCTCGGCCTTGACGTCGTCGGTGAAGCGGCTGAGGTCGGCATCCTCGCGCATCACCGCCACCGCCATGGCCAGGCTTTCGCGGGCCTCGCACCGGGTTTCGATCAGATTGTCGATGCCGTCGATGGCGTCTTCGATGCGGTTGCACAGCGCCTCCTCGACCTCCTCGGTCGAGGCGCCGGGATAGGCGATGCGGATCTCCACTTCGTCGGGGGCGACTTCGGGGAAGGTCTCGCGCCTGACCCCCGGCGCCGCCAGCAGGCCGGCGACGATGAACAGGATCATGATCAAATTGCCGGCGGTCGGGTGGGCGGCAAAGAACCGGATCATTTGACCGACCGCTCGCCCTTGGCCTCGGCCAGCAGTTCAGCCAGGGCGTCGTCATCCGCGACCGGCGCCAGGCGCATGCCGTCGATGGCCGGGACCAGGTCGGTCAGCACCACCTGGTCGCCGGCGGCAAGGCCGTTGCCGAGAACCACGAAATTGGTCTGGCGGAAGGCGATGTCCACTTTGCGCCGGGCCAGACGCTGCTCCTCGGCGACGACGTAAACCCGGTCGCCATGGACCGCGGTTCGGGGCACGACGACCGCGCCGTTGCGCGGCTGCCCGCGCAGTTCGACCTCGACGTACATGTTCTTGACCAGGGGCGGCCGCACCGCCGGCCTGGCGCCGCGATAGCTGTCATCGACCGCGACGATCACCCCGACGGTCCGGGTTTCCGGGTCCAGGGTATCGCTGATCCGGTCGAACCGGGCCGGCCATTCGGCGATGAAATCGCCGGTTCGCAGGCGGACCACGGCATCCAGGTCGAACTCGGCCGCCAGATTGCTCATCCGTTCCATCGTCAGACCCTGGTTCTGCACGTCCTGCGGCAGCAGGTTGCGCATCCGGTCGATCGGGATCTGCGCCGCCACCTCGGCGACGTCGATGGCATCGGCGATCACCATCACCTGTCCCAGCTTGACCTGCTGGGCCTGCTCGACATGCACGGCGGCGATCCGGGCATCGAACGGCAGGGTCACCGAGGTGCGCTGCAGGTCCAATTCGGCATCCGCCAGTCGGACCCGGTTCTGCTCCAGATTGGCCGCCAGCACCGAGCGCTTGGCCGGGATCAGGTTGAGGGAATTTTTCAGGTTCTGGACCGCCTGGCGGCTGGTCAGCAGGCGCCGTTCCTCCTCGTCGACCGCGGCCTGGGCGATATTGCCCTTGGCCAGCAGGTTCTTCTTGCGCTCCAGGTCGCGCTCGGCCAGCGCCAGCGAGCGTTCCTCGATCGCCAACGAGGCGCGCAAATTGCTGCCGCTGGCGTCTAGTTCGGCGATCTGTCCCTGCACCGCGGCGATGTCGGCCCGGATGCGCGAGGCGGCCAGTTCATAGTCGCTGGGGTCGATCTTCAGCAGCAATGTCCCTGCCGGCAGGATGGCGCCGCGTTCCAGCCTTTCATGGCGCTGGACCACCCGGCCCTGGACGTCGGACACCGCTTCCCAGACGGTGGCGGGCGATACCACGCCATAGCCCAGGGCGCGCGGCACGACGTCGACGGTCGGCGCCGCGATCACCCGAACCGCCCGGACCGTTTCCTCGGCCGGGTAACGCTCGGGCTTCTGCTTTTGCTGGACGAAATAGGCCAGGACCGCGACACCGATGGCAATCGCCGGCAGGAACAGGAATCGCTTCAATATCTCTTTGCGCCGCGAACTCACCGAACCCTCGTTTCAAAATCAGGGCGGCCGCGAGCGGCCGCTACAACCATTCCCGCACCTTTCTGGTGCCGGCAACCATGGCCCGCATTTTGTCCCGGGCCAACCAGCGCGGCAATGCCGAAAAACCGCAATCGGCCGTGATCGAGAGTTTCTCCGCCGGCACGAACTCCAACACCCGTTCGATGCGTCGCGACACCTGCTCGGCATCCTCCGGCGCGAAATTCTTGACGTCGATGACGCCGGCGGCGATGTCGTGGCTGGCGGCCAGGGTGCCCAGGCTTTCGATATCGGCCATTTCCCGGTTGGCGAACTCCAATACCAATTGGCGACAGTCCAGGTCCTGGATGGCGGGGAAGAACCGGGCCATGGACCGGTCGGAGAACGGCCGTCCGGCGTTGTTGCCGAAACAGACATGCACCGCGGTGTAAGCGCCGATGCCCTCCAGGGTCCGGTTGATGACCGCGGTCGCCTCTTCCATGGACAGCCCATGCACCGACCTGGTGTATCCGGGCTCGTCCAACTGGATGATGGCGGGGCCGGCCTCGGCCAAGAACACCAGTTCGCGGCGAATGATCCGGACCAGGTCGTCCAACAACTGGTCCGCCTGGTAGTCGCCGACCGGTTCGATATTGCCGGCGAAGGTGAGGGGGCCGGGCAGGGCGGCTTTCAGCACCTGGTCCGGTGCCAGGGCCTTGAGCGCCCGGAACTCCTCCGTCACGCCCAACCCGTCCGGCGCCGTGACCGGCTCGGCGGTATGGAAGGAGGGGGCCCGGTCATATCCGGGGACGCCCAGCCGCCGGCCCGGCGGAACCCGCTCGATGCCGGCCAGCCGGTCGTACATCTCGTAGACGAAGCGTTGGCGCCGGAATTCACCGTCGCTCAGGATGTCCAGGCCGGCGTCCTGTTGGTCGGCGACGGCGATTCGCACCGCATCCTCGAACGCCTCGGCGATGTCGTCGGGGCCCATTTCGCCGGCCCGCATGCGGGCACGCACCAGCAACAGCCAGGACGGGGCGGCATAGGATCCGACGCCCATGGTCGGCAATAATGGCAGTGACTCGATGGTCAAAGTCCCTCCTTACGCCCTGTCTTGCGGGGCTTTGGGTCTGACTGGACAGGCTTCCCACCACCCACTCAAGCAACCCGCATCACGGTTTGTCAAATGCCTGTGAGGGACGGTGTAAGAAGTTCGGTCCAATACCGATAATAGACCTGTACCCAAGAGCCGAGGCACCAAATGAAAAAATTTCGCGTTCAAACTCGGGTTCGCCTTGGGTGCTTGGCCGTGCTGGCGTTTCTTGTCGTCGCGGCGTCCGGGGCGGACCTGGCGGCGCAATCCAGCGATCCGTCCCGACAGACAGGCCATTTCAAGGCCCGCAAGCCGGCCCAAATGGACAAACCGGAATCGCTGCGCGTTTACAACGCGATCGTCGAGGACCTGGCGGCCGGTTACCGCCTGTCCAGGAATGCGATCGCCAAGAACTATCTGGAATGGCGCCAATACAACGACGCCCCTTATCGCTCGCGTACCCATGGCGAGCGGTTCATCAACAATTACGGCAACCGCCTGGCCCGCGGCTATGACCGGATGGAACGGGGCGCAACCCTTCCCCGGGGTGCCGTCATCGCCAAGGACAGCTTCACCGCCTCGGCCGACGGCTCGGTGAAGCCGGGGCCGCTGTTCATCATGGAAAAAATGGCGCCCGGCTTCAATCGCCAGAGCGGCGACTGGCGCTACACCATGATCCTGCCCGACGGCAGCCTGTTCGGCCAGACCAAGGGCGAAAATGCCGAACAGGTCCGGTTCTGCATCGGCTGCCACGCCACACGGGCGAACTACGATCACCTGTTCTTCGTGCCCAAGGACTACCGCACCCGCTTCCTCAAGACGGAATGACCAGGCCGGGCCTGGGGTGGGGCAGCTCCGCGCCCCGGATTTCGGGATCTATGCGACCGGCGGGCTTCCTTGGCCCGCAGCGGCACGATCAGGCCAGTGTGAACAGCTCGCACGCGATGGTACGGACGACAGAATTCGAGCGCGGTTTACTTGAAAAAGCGAAATACTTGGAGAAATTTAGTGTACAGATAGGGTAATCACCTGACACTGCCGCCCTTTTCCACGCGCGTACAC
>CAYFNG010000015.1:0-86962 GCA_964344385.1 uncultured Sneathiellales bacterium | reverse complement strand
GCAAAGGTCTCCGTCCTGAGGAGGGCGTAGCCCGTCTCGAAGGATTGGGCGGGCAGTTAGAGCGCAGTCCAAGCCGCGTTTGCTGGCAGTAAATTTGAAACTAAGGAGTCGTCAATGGCCGAACCGATCACTTATTACACGGAATTCGCCTCGCCCTATGCCTATTTCGGCAACCACCTGATCGGCACGGTCGCCGCGGCCCATGGCCGCGAGGTGATCTGGCGGCCGATCTCGCTTGGCCGGTTGTGGAAGGCCATCGGGCGCGGGTCATCGTCGCCGCAGAAGATGTCCTATTTAGGGGTCGACTGCCCGCGGACGGCGCGGCTGCTGGGTCTGCCCTTCACCATGCCGAACCCGTTTCCGGTCGATGCCAGGTTGGCCCGTAACGCCTTCTACCGGTTGAACCGCAGCGACAAGGACCTGGCGTCGCGCTTCGTGATTGCCGTGGCCAACCAGTATTGGGGCGAAGGCAAGGACATCTCGACGCCCGAGCAACTGGCCGATATCGCCGCGCAACTGGGCATTCCGGCGGATGAGATCGCGGCCGCGGTCGATGACGCGGAAGCCCGGGCCGAGGAAGCCGAGGCCCGCGAGGCGGCGGTGGCCTTAGGCATGTTCGGCACCCCCTTCATCACCTGCGACGGCCAGGTCTATTGGGGCCATGACCGGATCGCGCATCTCGACCTGGTGCTGTCGGGCAAGTGACGCCACCGTTCGATCCCTTTCTGCTCAGGCCCCATGCGGCTTCCTTGGCCGCCGGGGCAGGTGGCTTCGACCGGCTGATCGGGATCGGCCTGGCGCTGTGCCTGGCGTTGCTGCTGGCGGGGATCAGCCTGCCGTTGGTCACGGTGGCGCGCTTCTTCATCCTGGAGGAGCAGTTCTCCATCCTGACCGCGATCGCGTTGCTGCTCGAGGAGAGCGAGTACCTGGTCGCCCTGGCGGTGCTGATGTTTTCGGTGGTGTTTCCGTTCCTGAAACTGGCGGTCGCCTGGGCGCTGTGGCGCTACACCCCGGCCGGGGGCCCAAGACTGGTCGCGGCCCTGAAGCGGCTCGACCTGTTGGGCAAATGGTCGATGCTGGACGTGCTGGTGGCGGCCCTGTTCATCTTCTCGGTCAAGGCAAGCGCGGTCGCCGATGCCCGCACCGAGCCCGGCCTTTATTTCTTCTGCGCCTCGGTGGTGCTGGCGATCCTGGTCACCGCCCGCATCAAACATGCCGCCTATGGCGCGCTCCAGGCTTCCGAAACCGATCAGAACAGGAAGTAGCCACCGTCGATGAGATGGGTATCCCCGGTATGGTAGCTCGAGACATCGCTCATCAGATAGACCGCGATGCCGCCGAAATCGTCGGCGCGGCCCCAGCGGCGCATCGGAATGCGCGGCATCACATTGGCGGCGAACTTTTCCCAGGCGAAGGCATCGGCGGTCATCGCCGTCTCGATCCAGCCGGGCAGCACCGCGTGTGCCGTGATGCCGTAGCGGGCGTACTCAACAGCCAGCGCCCGGATCATCGAGACGACCCCGCCCTTGGTCGCGGCATAGTGCTCGTTGCGGGCGGCGCCGGAAATCGCCGCCAGGCTGGCGGTGCCGATCAGCCGGCCGCCACCATCGCCTTCCTTGGCCCGCTCGACCATGTGCCGGGTGGCGGCCTGGAAAGTGTAGAAGACGCCGTCCAGATTGATGCGCAGGACCCGCTGCCATTCCGCGTCGGTGATATCCAGGAAGGACGGGTTGCGCCCGGTGACGCCGGCATTGGCGAAGCAGCCATCGACCCGGCCATGGGCGTCCAGGGTCTCGGCGAAACATGCGGCGACCGCGGTTTCGTCGCCGACATCACAGACCAGCGACGTGACCTTGGGCCCGTGTGCCCCGATCTGTTCGACGGCGGCCTGGTTCTTGTCGGCATTGGTGCCCCAGATACAGATCTCGGCTCCGGCCCTCGCCATGGCATCGGCCATGCCGAGGCCGATGCCGCCATTGCCGCCGGTCACCAGAGCCACTTTGCCGGTCAGATCGAAGCCGCTGTAAGCCATTCCTTGCCACCCCTGATGCGTTGCGTCGGCCGGCATGATAGCCGCCGGCCAGCGGCCTGGCGAGGGGGAGTTTTCCCTTGCCGGGCATTGCCAGGGAAGGGCATTTTAAGTCCATCTCGTGGGGAGCCCTGATCAGGAAAATGACGGTACTGAAAAGCAACGTGAATACCCGCTCGGCCGAGTTTCGCGAGAACGCGGCCCATATGCAGGCCCGGGTCGCCGACCTGCGGGCCAAGGTGGCGGAGGTCAAGCTGGGTGGGCCTGAGCGGGCCCGCAAGAAGCACTTGGAGCGCGGCAAGCTGCTGCCGCGCGAAAGGGTCCGGGGCCTGCTCGACCCCGGGGCGCCGTTCCTCGAACTCAGCCAGCTGGCGGCCTATGGCCATTACACCGGTGATATCGCCAGCGGCGGTGTCATCACCGGCATCGGCCGCATCAAGGGAACCGAGTGCGTCATCGTCTGCAACGACGCCACGGTCAAGGGCGGCACCTATTACTCGCTGACCGTGAAGAAGCACCTCCGGGCCCAGGAAGTGGCGATGCAGAACAACCTGCCCTGCATCTACCTGGTCGACAGCGGCGGCGCCAACCTGCCGGAATGGCCGGACGTGTTCCCCGACCGCGACCATTTTGGGCGCATCTTCTACAACCAGGCCACCTTGTCGTCGCGCGGCATCCCGCAAATCGCCTGCGTCATGGGTAGTTGCACCGCCGGCGGCGCCTATGTCCCGGCCATGTCGGACGAGAGCGTCATCGTCCGCCGCCAGGGCACGATCTTCCTGGGCGGCCCACCGCTGGTCAAGGCGGCGACCGGCGAAGAGGTCTCGGCCGAGGATCTGGGCGGGGCCGACGTCCATTCCCGGACCAGCGGCGTCACCGATCACTATGCGCTGAACGACCTGCACGCCTTGTCGGTGGTCCGGCGGATCGTCGGAAACCTCAATCGCACCAAGAATTTGGACATCGACGTTCGGCCTTCGGTCGAGCCGCTCTACGATCCTCAGGAGATCGCCGGTATCCTGCCGGCGGACGTGCGCACGCCTTACGAAGTGCGCGAGGTGATCGCCCGGCTGGTCGACGGCAGCGAATTCGACGAGTTCAAGAAGCTCTACGGCACCACCCTGGTCTGCGGCTTCGCCCGTATCCATGGTTATCCGGTCGGCATCCTGGCCAATAACGGCATCCTGTTTTCCGAATCCGCCCTCAAGGGCGCGCATTTCATCGAACTCTGCAGTCAGCGCCGCATTCCGTTGATTTTCCTGCAGAACATCTCCGGCTTCATGGTTGGCCGCAAGTACGAGTCGGGCGGCATCGCCAAGGACGGCGCCAAGCTGGTGACCGCGGTCTCGACCACCTCGGTGCCCAAGTTCACCCTGATCATCGGCGGTTCCTACGGGGCCGGCAATTACGGCATGTGCGGCCGCGCCTATGGTCCCCGGTTCCTGTGGATGTGGCCCAGCGCCCGGCTCGCCCTGATGGGTTCGGCCCAGGCCGCGGGCGTCCTGGCGACGGTCCGGCGGGCCAATATCGAACGCGGCGGCGGTACCTGGTCCGAGGCCGAGGAGGAGGAGTTCAAGCAGCCGGTCATCGACCAGTTCGAGGAACAGTCCGATCCCCTGTTCGCTACCTCGCGGATCTGGGACGACGGGCTGATCGACCCTGCCGACACGCGCATAGTCCTGGCGCTGGGCATCTCGGCCGCCCTCAATGCCCCCATACCGCCGACCCGGTTCGGCGTATTCCGGATGTAGTGCCATGTTCGAAACCCTGTTGATCGCCAATCGCGGCGAAATCGCCTGCCGCGTCATTCGCACCGCCAGCCGGATGGGTATCCGCACCGTCGCGGTTTATTCCGAGGCCGATGCCGACGCGGCCCATGTTGCCTTGGCCGACGAGGCTCACCTGATCGGCGGCCCCCGCGCCACCGACAGCTATCTGCTGGGCGAGCGTATCCTGGAGGCGGCCAAGGCAAGCGGTGCCCAGGCCATCCATCCCGGCTATGGCTTCCTGGCCGAGAACGCCGGGTTCGCCGAGGCCTGCACGGCCGCCGGCATCGCCTTTGTCGGGCCGCCGGCGGCTGCGATCCGGGCCATGGGGCTGAAGGACGAAGCCAAGCGGCTGATGCAGGACGCCGACGTGCCGGTGGTGCCCGGCTATCTCGGCGAGGACCAGGACCCTGAGACCCTGGCGGCAGCAGCGGCTGAGATCGGCTATCCGGTGCTGATCAAGGCGGTGGCCGGCGGTGGCGGCAAGGGCATGCGTCGGGTTGACAGCGCCGATGAATTCGGCGCGGCGCTGGAGGGCGCCAAGCGCGAGGCGGCTTCGGCCTTCGCCAACGACCAGGTGCTGATCGAAAAATGCATCACCAAGCCCCGGCATATCGAAATCCAGGTGTTCGCTGACACGAAGGGCAATGCAGTGCATCTGTTTGAGCGTGACTGCTCGCTGCAGCGCCGCCACCAGAAGGTGATCGAGGAAGCGCCGGCGCCGGGCATGACCGAGAGCATGCGTAACGCCATGGGCGAGGCGGCGGTGGCGGCGGCGAAGGCGATCGGCTATGTCGGCGCCGGCACCGTCGAGTTCATCGCCGATGTGGCCGACGGGCTGAAGGAAAATGCCTTCTATTTCATGGAGATGAACACCCGTCTTCAAGTCGAGCATCCGGTCACTGAGATGATCACCGGCCAGGATCTGGTGGCTTGGCAGTTGAAGGCGGCGGCCGGCGAGGCGCTGCCTCTGGCCCAGGACGAATTGGAAATCTCGGGCCACGCGGTCGAGGTGCGCCTCTATGCCGAGGACCCGGCCCGCGACTTCCTGCCCCAGACCGGGCGGTTGGTTCGCCTGCGCCTGCCTGAGGAGGACGCCCATCTGCGGGTCGATGCCGGGGTCCGTGAAGGCGACGTGGTTAGCGTCTACTACGACCCGATGATCGCCAAGGTGATCGCCTGGGACCAGAGCCGTAACGCGGCGTTGCGGCGCCTGACCACCGCCCTGGCGGCGGCCCAGGTCGCCGGGGTGACCACCAATATCGCCTTCCTGAACCTGTTGGCCGGTCATCCGGCCTTTGCCGCGGCCGACCTGGACACCGGCTTCATCGACCGCTACCGGGCCGATCTGGTGCCGGCGGCGGGCGGGGCGGACGACCGGGTGCTGGCGCTGGCGTGCCTCGAACTCTTGCTCGGCCAGACCCGGGACGCGGCCGAATTGGCGGCCCGTTCGGGCGATCCCTATTCGCCCTGGGGCCAGGCCTCGGGTTGGCGCCTCAACGATGACGGCCACACCGATTTCCGTTTCCTGGTCGACGACGAGGAGGTCCTGGTCACCGCCTGGTATGCCGGTGACGGTTATCGCCTCGACCTGCCGGGCGGCACCGCCACGGTACGTGGCACCCTGGAGGCCGACGGATCGCTGTCGGCGGATATCGACGGCGCCCGGGTCACCGCCGCGGTGGTCCACCAGGGCGATGAGATCACCGTGATGCGGCACGGGCATACCCATCGCCTGCGCCGCCACGACCTGCTGGCCGGGCTGGACCTGGACGAGGAGGCGGGCGGCACCGTGGCGGCGCCGCTGCCAGGCAAGGTGGTCAAGGTGATGGTCGCGGCCGGCGACACGGTCGCCAAGGGCACACCGCTGCTGATCCTGGAGGCGATGAAGATGGAGCACACCATCGCCGCGCCGGGCTCCGGTGTTGTCGAGGCGGTCCACTACGCCGATGGCGACCAGGTCGAGGAAGGGGCGGTGATGATCGACCTGGTGGACAGCGAAGCCGGTTAGGATGGCGGCTGTCGATACCAGGGTTCGCGCCGCGCAGACTGTCGCGGCGGTGGCCGTCGCGACCGGCCTGGCATTGGGGATCGGCCAACCCTTCGGCCTCGATCCCCAGGCGGCCTGGGCGGCCGGCCTGTCGCTGGCGGCGATCGGCCTTTGGGCCACCGGCGTCCTGGCCGAACATGTTACCGCATTGCTGTTCCTGGTCCTGGCCATGGTGCTGGGGGTGGCGCCGGCATCGGTGGTGTTTTCCGGCTTCCATTCGACCGCCGTCTGGCTGGTCTTCGGCGGTCTGATCGTCGGGGTCGCGGTCAAGGCGACCGGCCTGGCGGACCGGCTGGCCCATCTGATTGCCCGGCACCTGCCGGACCGGTCCTATGCCGGGATCATTTTCGGTGTCGTCTTTCTGGGCGTGGCACTGTCGTTCCTGATGCCGTCATCGATGGGCCGGATCGTGGTCCTGCTGCCGATCATCATGGCCCTGGCGGGGCGCTATGGGTTCGCCGCCGGCAGCTCCGGCCATACCGGCATGGCCCTGGCCACCGCCTTTGCCGCCTACCTGCCGCCTTTTGCCATCCTGCCGGCCAACGTGCCGAACATGGTGCTGATCGGTGCCAGCGAGACCCTGTACGGTATCGTGCCGGTCTACGGCGCCTATCTGGCAATGCACTTCCCGCTGCTTGGCTTGGCCAAGGCGGTGGTGATCGCGGTCGCCGTGATCCTGATCTTCCCCGACCGGCCGCGGCCGCCACAGGACGGGGAAGCGCCGTCGCCACCTATGACGGCGAGGGAGCGGCTGATGGCGGTGATTCTGGCGGTGGCCCTGGGGCTTTGGGTGCTGGACTTTCTGCACGGCCTGTCGCCGGCCTGGATTGGCCTTGGTGCCGGCGCGGTCTGTCTACTGCCCGGGTTCAACCTGTTGCCCAAGGACGCCTTCAATAAGCAGATCAACTATGAATCCGTGTTCTACATCGCCGGTGTCATGGGGTTGGGGGCGGTGATCGCCGAAACCGGGGTTGGCGACGTGCTGGCGGCGCGCCTGCTGGAGTTTCTGGACCCGCAGCCCGGCGCGCCCTTCACCGCGTTCCTGTCGATGGCCGGCCTGACCTCGCTGATGGGACTGGTCACCACTCTGCCGCCGGCCCCGGCCATCGTCTCGCCCCTGGCCGGCGAGTTCGCGTCCGCTTCCGGCCTGCCCCTGGCGTCTGTCCTGATGATGCAGGTGGTCGGGTTTTCGGTGGTCTGGCTGCCCTACCAGGCGCCGCCCCTGGTGGTCGCCATGCAATTGGCCGGCATCCCGCTGGCCCGCACCGTCAGCCTGACCCTGAGCGTCGCCCTGGTCTCCGCCCTGGTGCTCGCGCCGCTGGATTTCCTGTGGTGGCGGCTGCTAGGCTATCTGCCGGGATAGGACATGGCACTGCATATCTTGAAAATGTGCGTCGGCACCGACCGGGTCGAAGACCTGGAACGCTGGCAGGCAAAGCGCCTCAAGGCGATGGTGGCCGCGGGCCAGGAGCCAAAACTCTGCCATTGGACCCGCCATGCGCCGCGCCGCGCCGACGAAATTGTCGACGGCGGTTCGCTCTACTGGGTGATGAAGGGGTTCGTTCGGGTGCGCCAGCGGATCGTCGCCATCGAACGGCACACCGCCAAGGCCAAGGATGCCAAGCGCTGCGCGCTGGTCCTCGACCCGCAGCTGGTGCGCACCGACCTGCAGCCCCGGCGGCCGCACCAGGGTTGGCGCTATCTCGAGCCGGAAGACGCCCCGGCCGACCTCGACCAGCTCGCCGCCAGCGGCGACGAGCTGCCGCCCAACCTGGTCGCCGAACTGCAGGAGCTTGGTCTGCTCTGATACTTAATCCTGCCTATCCCGCCTGCCGCAGCGGTTCTTTGGCGTGGGCCGCGGCTTCGACCCGTTCCCAGGCCATGCGGTCGGCCATCACGTTGGTCGCGATGTCCTCCGTCTCGGCCCGCCGGAACAGATCGACCAGGGTGTCGTAGATGCCAGCGATATGGTCGAACGCGGCCTTGCGGTCATAGGCCGGATATTCATGGGCGATATTGATCACCCCACCGGCGTTGATGACAAAGTCCGGCGCATACAGGATGCCGGCCCGGCGCAAGGCTTCGCCGTGATGGTCCTCGGCCAGTTGGTTGTTAGCCGCGCCGGCGATGATCCGGGCCCGCATGCCGGCGATCGAGGCATCGTCCAGTATCGCGCCCAAGGCGCAGGGTGCGAAGATATCGGCTTCGGCCGCGGTGATCGCATCGACCGGTACCGCCGTGGCCCCGAACCGGGTGACCGCCGCCAGAACCGAGGCGTCATCAACGTCGCTGACCAACAGTTCGGCGCCGGCCTGGCGCAGATGTTCGGCCAGCACGATGCCGACATGGCCCAGTCCCTGGATCGCGACCCTCAAGCCGGTCAGGTCGTCGCGGCCAAAGCGATGCTTGACCGCCGCCTTGATGCCGTTGAACACGCCCCAGGCGGTGGCCGGCGAGGGATCGGCCGAGCCGCTCTCGCGGGTGCCGCGCACGTGGCGAGTGGTCCGGGCGACGATTTCCATGTCGGCGACCCCGGTGCCGACATCCTCGGCGACGATGTAGCTGCCGCCCAGGGTATTGACGAACCGGCCCAGGCTCTCGAACAGGGCCGGTGACTTGTCGGTGGCCGGATCGCCGATGATCACCGACTTGCCGCCGCCGAAATCAAGGCCGGCCAGGGCCGATTTATAGGTCATGCCGCGCGACAGGCGCAGCACGTCTTCCAGTGCCGCGGCCTCGTCGGCGTAAGGGTACATGCGACAGCCGCCAAGCGCCGGGCCCAGGTTCAGATTGTGGACGGCGATGATCGCCTTCAGTCCACTGGCCGGATCGCACCAAAAGGCGATTTCCTGGTGGTTGTCGAAGCTGTGGGATGAATATACAGGCATGGGAAGCTCCAGTTGGTGGTTGCCCATTTCCTGTTATGTTGAGGTAAATGCTTTATTATTCAATAAATTAACAGAGTGTTGAGAGGAAAAGCAGCAATCTTTCCTCTCGTCATTTTTGGCGGTTCGATTGTGTTGATTTCACTGCCGGCGAGGCAATATTTCACCGTTCCGGCAGGACTGCTGCCCTGGGTCGAATTCGCATGATTCGCCTTGCCACCCGCTCCCCCGGCCCAACCACCCATGCCATGGTACCCTGTGGGTGGTTGGGCCGGGGGAGCGGGTGGCCGGGCACCAAACCCAGACTCAATCCGCCAACCGCCCCTCGATCGCCATCATGTAGAGTGCTTCCAGCTCGGCCGCCTGGACCGGGCGGGGATTGCCGAAGGCCGGCGGGTCAACCTCGGCCATCTTGGCGAAGCGCGGCGCGTGTTCGGGCCCGACGCCGATCTCGGCCAGGGTATGGGGGATGTTGAGCTCCCGCCGCAAGGCCAGGATCCAGTCCAACACCGACTGGAACGACGGGTCGGGCAGGTCGAGGTAGCGGGCCAGGGCCACGATGCGGTCCTCGATCGCCGGGCGGTTATAGGCCAGCACATAGGGCATCACCACGCCATTGGTCAGGCCGTGATGGGTGCCCAGCACCGACGAGCAGGGGTGGCTCAAGGCATGCATGGCACCCAGGCCTTTTTGGAAGGACGTGGCGCCCATCGCCGATGCCACCATCATATGGCTGCGGGCCTCGATGTCTTGGCCGTGGCTGACCGCTCGTGGCAACCAGTCCTTGACCAGCCGCATGCCCTCCAGCGCGATGCCTTGAGCCATGGGATGGTAGAAATTGGTGCAATAGGCCTCGAGATTGTGGCTTAGCGCGTCCATCCCAACCGCCGCGGTGACCGGGCCCGGCAGGTCGACGGTCAGGGCCGGATCGCAGATCACCTGGGCCGGCAGCATCTTGGCGTGGAAGATGATCTTCTTGGTATGGTCGCGTTCGTCGGTGATCACCGACGAGCGGCCGACCTCCGAGCCGGTGCCCGAGGTGGTCGGAACCGCCACCACCGGGGCCATGCCGTCGACATTGACCCGTGTGTACCAGTCCTCGCGGTCCTCGAAATCCCAGATCGGACGGGTCTGGCCGACCATCAGGGCGATCGCCTTGCCGGCGTCCAGGGCGCTGCCGCCGCCGAATGCGATGACCCCGTCATGGCCACCGGCCTTGAAGGTCGCGACACCGTCGTCAACGTTCTGGCCGACCGGATTGGGCTGGATGTCGCTGAACACGGCGACCGGCAGGCCGCCGGCGTCACAGGCCGTCAGGGCCTGGTTCAGGACCGGCAGGTCGGCAAGCCCCGGATCGGTGACCAGCAACGGCCGGGTGATGCCAAGTTCGCCACAGGCGGCGGGCAGTTCGGAAATGCGCTCGGCGCCGAAACGGATCGGGGTCGGGAAGTTCCAGTTGCCGGATAGGTCGATGCTCATGTCCCGGTCCTCAAGTGAAAGCTCTTCGGTCTGGTCAGGTGCTCGTACCCGACCGATGACAGGGTGCAGCCACGCCCCGAATCCTTGACCCCGACCCAGGCCAGGGCGGGGTCCAGATAGTCGCAGCGGTTCATGAACCAGGTGCCGGTCGCCACCTGGTCACCGATTGCCAGCGCGGCGTCCTCGTCCTCGGTCCAGATCGACGCGGTCAGGCCGAAACGGCTGTCGTTCATCATCGCCACCGCCTCGGCGTCGTTCGCCACCTTCATGATGCCGATCACCGGGCCGAAGCTCTCATCGGCCATCACTGACATGGTGTGGTCGACATCGACCAGCACCTGCGGTGCCAGATAGGGGGTGTCGGGTTTCGATGCCGGGAAGCCGCTTTCGTCAACCAGGGCCCGGGCGCCGGCGGCCACCGCGGCCGCGACCTGGCCGCGCACGAACTGGGCCGCCGAGGTGCGCACCATCGGCCCCAGATTGGTGTCCGCCTCCAGCGGGTTGCCCAACCGGTAACCTTTGGCCAGGTCGACGAAGCCGTCGACAAAGGCGTCGTACAGATCCTGGTGCACGTAGATCCGCTCGATACCGCAGCACGATTGCCCGGAATTGAAGAAGGCGCCGTCGACCAGGTTCTCGACCGCGAAGTCGAGATTGGCGTCCGCGCGGACATAGGCCGGGTCCTTGCCGCCCAGTTCCAGGCCGGTGGCGATGAACCGGGTCGAAGCCGCCCGCTGGATCGCCGCGCCGCCTTCGACCGAACCGGTGAAGGCGACGAAATCCACTGCCGGGTCCTGGATCGCCCGTTCGGTGGCGGCATGGTCCATGTGCAGCACCTGGAAAACGCCATCCGGCAGGCCGGCGGCGGCGGCCGCATCGGCATAGCGCTCCGCGCACAACAGGGTCTGGCTGGATTGCTTCAGCACCACCGTGTTGCCGGCCAGCAGGGCCGGGACAACGGCGTTGACCGAGATCAGGTAGGGATAGTTCCAGGCCGCGATGGCCAGCACCAGGCCTAAGGGTTCGCGGCGGATGAAGCGGGTGAAGCCCGGCTTGTCGTCGACCGCCACGTCCTGCAGCGACGCCTCGGCGATGGCGATCATATGGCGGGCCCGCTCCTCGAAGCCGCCGACCTCGAACGGGGTCTGGCCGACCGGCCGACCCATCTGCCAGGTCAGTTCCTCGGAAATGGCGTCCCGATTGGCGACCACATGGTCGGTGAAGGCAGTCAGCAGCTTGGCCCGGTCTGCTACCGAAATCTCGCGCCAGGCGCCTTGCGCCTGCTTGCCTTTGGCCAGGACCGCCGCGACCTGGGCCGCGTCGGCCAGCGGGCGTTCGGCATAGACGCTGCCGTCGACCGGGGAAATGATCTTCTGTGTCTCGGCCATGTTGCGATCCTCAAATGATCTCGAAATAGCGTTTCAGCTCCCAGTCCGAGATGTGCCGGCGGTATTCGCGCTCCTCCCATTCTCGGCTGGCCGCGAAATGCTCGACGAAATGGTCGCCGAACAGGTCCCGGGCCGCTTTCGACCGTTTCAGGTTCTGGGCCGCGTCCCACAGGGTCGCCGGCAGGTCGAAGCGGCGCGGCATCTTGGCTTCATAGGCATTGCCGGCGATCGGCGCGGTTGGTTCGATCTCGTGCTCGATGCCGTAAAGGCCGGCGCCCAGCGACGCGGCCAGGGCGATATAGGGATTGGCGTCGGCCGCCGCGATCCGGTATTCAACCCGCTGGCTCTTCGGCGATCCCGGAATGGCCCGCAAGGCGCAGGTCCGGTTTTCAACCCCCCAGGTGGCATTGGTCGGGGCCCAGAAGCCGGGAATCAGCCGGGTGAAGGAATTGACCGTCGGGGCGATCATCGCCAGCACCTGCGGCATCAATTGCTGCTGGCCGCCGATGAAGTGGCGCATGGCGCGGCTGATGCCGTGCCCGGCGCCCGGGTCGTGGAACAGCGACTGGCCGTCCTTGTCCTTCAGCGACATGTGGATATGGCCGCTCTGCCCGGGATAGTCGGGCGACCATTTGGCCATGAAGGTGGCCAGCATGTCGTTGTGTTGGGCGACCACCTTGGCAAAGGTCTTGAACAGGGCCGCCTTGTCGGCCGCCGCCAACCCGCCGTCGACCGCGATCGCTGCTTCCAGCACACCGGGGCCGGTTTCGGTATGCAGTCCTTCCAGGGGAAAGTCCATCATCTGGCAGGTGTCCAGCAGTTCCTCGTAGAAGCCGGCCCAGACCGAATTGCGCAGCACCGAATAGCCGAAATTGCCCGGCGTCAGGGGTCTCAGGTCGCGAAAGCCCTTGTCATTGGCGGAGTGCGGGGTTTCGTCGAACAGGAAGAACTCGTACTCGAACGCGGCGTAGGCATCGAACCCCAGGTCGGCGGCCCGGCCCAGGATCCGGCGCAGCACGCCACGCGGGCAGATCTCCTCGGCCCGGCCGACGAACTCGCCCAGGAACAGCAGCCCGTTGCCGTCCTGTTCGTGGGGCAGTTCACGGCAGCTTTCCGGGATGATCCGGACCTGGGCGTCCGGATAGCCGGTATGCCAACCGGTGAAGTGGACATTGTCGTAAAGCTGGTCGTTGGCATCCCAGCCCAGCACCACGTCGCAAAAGCCGAAACCACCCTCCAGGGCCGACAGGAACTTGGCACGGTTGATGTATTTGCCGCGCAGGATACCGTCGGCATCGAACACCCCGACCTTGACGTAGTCGAGCCCACGCGCCTCGACGATCGCGGCCGCGTCTGCTGCCGTCTTCACTTGCCTCGGATCCATGGAACACTCCTAGAAGAAACTATGAGGTTCGATTATCCACGAAGCGGCGGCGGCGCCAAGCACCGAATACAAGAAAATCGGCGGTTGTTTCTAATCGTTCAGCAGCCTGGCGACATGGGCGGCGATGGCCATCGACGCGGTCAGGCCGGGCGATTCGATTCCGAACAGGTTGACCAGCCCGGGCAGCCCATGGTCATACGGGCCCTGGATCAGAAAGTCCGGTTGTGGCTGGTCGCGGCCGTGGATCTTTGGCCGGATTCCGGCATAGCCGGGCTGCAGGCTGTCATCGGCCAGTCCCGGGAAATAGCGGCGCACGGATTCGTAGAAACGTTCGCCGCGGGCCGGGTCGACCCGATAGTCGATCGTGTCGGTCCATTCCTCATCCGGCCCGAAACGGGCCTGGCCGTCCAGGCCGATGGTCAGGTGGACGCCCAGGCTGGCGGTGGCCGGAACCGGGTAGATCAGGTGGTCGAACGGGGCCCGGCCGCTGAGGGTGAAATAGCTGCCCTTGGCCAGGAATTGCGGCGGCACCAGCGCCGGGTCCAGGCCATCGACGGTTCGGGCCACCGCCTGCGCCCCCAGGCCGGCGGCGTTGACCAATTGCTGGCAGTGGAGCTCGGTCACCTCATCCACCGGTCCAGCCCAGATCCGGAAGCCGTCGGCCTCGGCCACGATCCGTCCGACCGGGCAATGAAAGGCGATGGCCGCGCCGTAGTCCTCGGCTTCACCCTGATAGGCCAGCATCAGGCCGTGGGCATCGATGCCGCCGGTTGACGGGGACAGTAACGCGCCCTCGGTGCGCAAGGCCGGCTCCAGGCGTCGCGCCTGGGGGCCGTCCAACCGCTCCAGATCGTCGACGCCATTGGCTTCGGCCTTGTTGACCAGGGTCTCCAACACGGCCGTTTCGTCTTGGGTGGTGGCGACGATCAGCTTGCCACGCCGGTGATGCTCGACGCCATGGCTGGCGCAATACTCATAGAGCTGCCATTTGCCGGCGACGCACAAACGGGCCTTCAAACTGTCCTTGGGGTAGTAGATGCCGGCGTGGATCACTTCGCTGTTGCGCGACGAGGTGCCGGTGCCGATGGCTTCGGCTGCCTCCAGCACCACGACCTCGCGGCCCGCCAACGCCAAATGACGCGCCGTTGCCAGGCCGACGACGCCGGCCCCGACCACCACGGTATCCACATGATCAACCATATCGGGGCGGCAGTTTCGTCCGCGTCCGCCGTGCCGGTCAAGCCCGGGTTCTCGCGCAAGCGTGATTTGTATGTGTTCGGGCGCCGCGTCACCATTCCTGTTTGGAGTCTGACTCGAAAGGCGCTGTTCCATCCCGCTCTCCCTCCCGACCACCCGAATACGGTACCCTGGTGGGTGGTTGGCAGGGCGAGCCGGATGGAACAGCGCCCTGAAACAGCGCGTTTGGCGCTTTTTCAGTCGGACACTTACCCCTGGGGAGATCGATGCATGACCAGACGCTGGCGAATCAGTCTGTTGTCGGCGGCACTTGTCGCCCTGACCACCTATGTCGTTATGGCCAATCCGGGCCGTTGGGGCCATGAATGGCCGAACACGGATTTTTCGAAAGCCACGGTCGAGTTTGACGAGATTTTCTCCGGCGGACCGCCGAAGGACGGGATTCCGGCGGTCGATGATCCGAAATTCGTTCCCATTGCCGAGGTTTCCGGGCTTTCCGAAACCGAACCGGTGATCGGGGTGGTGATCGACGGCCAGGCCAAGGCCTATCCGCTGACCATCCTGATGTGGCACGAAATCGTCAATGACGAATTGGCCGGGGTGCCGATCTCAGTCACCTTCTGCCCCCTGTGCAACGCGGCCATCGTTTTCGACCGGCGCCTGGACGACAAGGTGCTGGACTTCGGCACCACCGGTAAGCTGCGCAATTCCGATCTGGTAATGTACGACCGTCAGACCGAAAGCTGGTGGCAGCAGTTTTTAGGACAAGCCATCGTCGGGGAACTGACCGGCGCCGAACTGACCATCGTGCCGGCCCGGCTGGAGAGCTTCGCCAATTTCAAGGCCCGGGCGCCAAAGGGCCTGGTCCAGGTGCCGTCCAATCCCAATATGCGCGACTATGGCCGCAACCCCTATGCCGGCTATGACAGCCTGGCCGAACCCTTCCTGTATCGTGGTGACATGCCCCAGGGGATCGCGCCGCTGGCCCGGGTGATCTCGATCGCCGATCGCGGCCGAACCCCGGAGGCCTGGAGCCTGGACCTGCTGCAGAAACGGAAACGCATCGAGCTCGAAGACGGGATCGTCATCAGCTGGTCGTCAGGCCAGAACTCGGCCCTGGACAGTGCCCTGATCTCGGAAGGGGTCGATGTCGGCAACGTCACCGTGCAAAGGCAGACCAAGGACGGTCTGGTTGATGTCGCCTACGGCCTGGATTTCGCCTTCGCCTACCATGCCTTTCACCCGGAGGCCAAGATCCACACGGAGTAGGGCCCCCGTAAGGAGGCCAAGATAGACACGGAGTAGGGTCCCCGTAAGTTCGACTTGGAATCCGCGCGGATAAGCGCCAAATTTAATGCCATGGCTAAGGATGGGCGTGATCTTTCGACGAAGACGACGGATGCGGCGGTCAACGCGTTCCTCCGCGATGTCGCCTTGACCCCCAAAATCAAGCCGGCCGGAGCCAAGGGGCGGCTGATCTTCGCCCTGGATGCCACAGCCAGCCGCGAGCCCACCTGGGATCAGGCCTGCCACATCCAGGCCCAGATGTTCGCCGAAACCAAGACGTTGGGCGGGCTGGAAATCCAGCTTGTCTTCTATCGCGGTTTCGGTGAATGCAAATCCTCAGCCTGGATCAGCGATTCCGACGAACTGGTCAAACGGATGACCAAGGTGTCTTGCCTGGGCGGCCAGACCCAGATCTCCAAGGTGCTGAGCCACGCCATTCGCGAGACCGGCAAACGCAAGGTCGACGCCCTGGTCTTTGTCGGCGATTGCATGGAAGAGGATGTCGATGCCCTGTGCGCCAAGGCGGGTGAGCTGGGCATGTTGGGGGTGCCGGCGTTCATCTTCCAGGAAGGCAATGAACCGAACGCGATGCGCGGCTTTCAACACATGGCCAAACTGACCAAGGGCGCCTATTGCAGCTTTGATCCCTCCAGCCCCAAGCAACTCAGAGATCTCTTAAGCGCCGTCGCCGTCTATGCCGCGGGGGGACGGAAAGCGCTGGAGAACTACGGCGCCTCCGGCAGTGCCGAGGTCTTGCGTATCGCCCACCAGCTCAAATAGGATCCGGCGATGCCCTACCTGATTCTCGGCGTGGTGCTGCTGATCGCCGGTCTGCTGGCCCTGCGCCTGTTCGCCAATGCCGACCCGGCCAAGCTGGCCAAGGGCCTGCGCTACGGCGCGGCCGTGGTGTTGGTGGTGATCGCAGTTTTCCTGGCGGTCACCGGGCGCCTGGGCTTTGCCCTGCCGCTGATCGCCGCTGCCCTGGGATTCTTGCGGCGCTGGCGGTTTCCGGCCTTTGGCATTCCCGGCTTCGGGCGGCCCAGCCCGGGGCGCACCTCGGAGGTTGAAACCGATTTTCTGAGCATGACCCTCGACCATGACAGCGGTGAACTGGGCGGCGTGGTCCGAAAAGGACCGTTTCACGACCGGGCCTTGAGCAGCCTCACCTTTGATGAGCTGATGTCGCTGCTGGCCGAATTGCAACGCGAGGACCTGCAGGGCGCGGCCCTGCTGGAAACCTATCTCGATCGGACCCAGGGTGCCGAGTGGCGGGAACGGGTCCAGGGTGGTTACCAGGGCACCAGCGGCGCGGCTGCGGAAGCGCCGATGACCCGGGATGAGGCCTACCGCATCCTTGGCCTGAAACCCGGAGCAGGGGCAGAGGATATCAAGGCGGCGCATCGCGACTTGATGAAGAAGGTGCACCCCGACCATGGTGGTTCGCCCTATCTGGCGGCCAAGATCAATCAGGCCAAGGATCTGCTGCTGGAGGGCTGACAAAACCGGTGGCGCGGGCTTGTCAGGCCGCCCCTGGGCGTGGCAAAACGCGGGACGTTAACCGAGTTTTGGCATTCAGCGGCCAATCTTCGCACAAGCTCTCGCTTGAGAGCGCCCAAACAGCAGGCGAACAGGCTCATGAACACAACAGTACGCAAGGCGGTTTTCCCGGTGGGTGGCCTGGGTACCCGTTTCCTGCCGGCGACCAAATCGATGCCCAAGGAAATGCTCCCCGTGGTCGACAAGCCCCTGATCCAGTACGCGGTGGAGGAGGCCAGGGCGGCCGGCGTCGAGGAGTTCATTTTTGTCACCGGTCGCGGCAAGGCTGCGATCGAAGACCATTTCGACCATTCCCACGAACTCACCGATACCCTGCACAACAAGGGCCGCGACGATCTCTTGCAGGCGATCAGTGAATGGATGCTGCCGGCCGGACAGGTTGCCTATACCCGCCAGCAGGAGCCGCTGGGCCTGGGCCACGCGGTGTGGTGCGCCCGACACCTGGTCGGTGACGAGCCGTTCGCGGTACTGCTGGCCGATGACCTGTTCCTCAGCGACGTGCCGGTGTTGCAGCAAATGGCGGAGGCACGGGCTGAGACCGGCGGCAACGTCATCGCGGTCCAGGAAGTGCCGCGCGAGGAAACCTCGCGCTACGGCGTCATCAAACCGAAGACCGCGGCCGGCGCCAACAATTTGGTGGAAATCGCCGGCCTGGTGGAAAAACCGAAGCCCGAAGATGCACCGTCCAACCTGGCCATTGTCGGGCGCTACATCCTGGACCCCCGGGTCATGGACATTTTGGGCGAAGGCCATCGCGGCGCCGGCGGCGAGATCCAATTGACCGATGCCATGCAGCGCATGGTCGGCGACCAGCCGTTCCATGGCTACCGGTTCGCCGGCGAACGGTTTGATTGCGGCGACAAGGTCGGGTTCCTGTGCGCCAATGTCGCCTTTGGCCTGACACGGCGTGAGATGCGGGCACCCTTGAAAAACTATCTTGATAATCTGCCCCATCGCGGTTGACGACCGGCGGCGCTGCCGTCATACCCCTAGCGTGACTCCAACCGCGAAGTGACTGCGGGCGCCGGTCCGCGCGCCTGATTGCCCTCGCGGGCCAGCGCCAAGGGTGAGGTTCCCATGCAAATTGCGATGATCGGCAGCGGTTATGTCGGCCTGGTTTCCGGCGCCTGCATGGCCGAATTCGGCCACACCGTGGTGTGTGTCGACAAGGACGGCGACCGGGTCGACATGTTGCGCCAGGGGCGGATTCCGATCTACGAACCGGGCCTGGAAGGCTTGGTGCACAACAATGTCGCCAACAATCGCCTGGCGTTTGAAACCGACCTGGCATCGGCCGTTGCGGCGGCGGATGCGGTCTTCATCGCGGTCGGCACGCCGGGCCGCCGCGGTTCGCGCAAGGCGGACCTGACCTATGTGTTCACGGCCGCCGAAGAGATCGCGGCACACTTGACCGGCTATACGGTGGTGGTCACCAAATCGACGGTCCCGGTCGGGACGGGCCGCCAGGTTGCCGGGATCATTCACGAGCGTGCGCCCGAGGCCGAATTCGATATCGCCTCCAACCCGGAATTCCTGCGCGAAGGCTCGGCAATCGAGGACTTCATGCGGCCCGACCGGGTCGTGGTCGGCACCGAGTCGGAACGCGCCCAGGAGGTGATGCGCGACGTCTATCGGCCGCTCTTCATCAACGAAACCCCGATGCTGTTCACCACCTTGGAAACGTCGGAGCTGATCAAATATGCCGGCAACAGCTTCCTGGCGGCCAAAATCACCTTCATCAATGAAATAGCGGACCTATGTGAAAAAGTTGGAGCTGATGTTCAAGTTGTCGCCCGCGGGATCGGCCTGGACGGACGCATCGGGTCCAAGTTTCTCCACGCCGGTCCTGGGTATGGCGGCTCCTGCTTCCCCAAGGATACGCGCGCCTTGGCCGAGACCGCGTCGGAACATGGCGTCGACCTGACCATCGTCGACGCCGTCGTCTCAGCCAATGAGCGCCGCAAGCAAGGGATGGCCGACAAGGTCGTCGCGGCCTGTGGCGGCAGCGTCGCCGGTCAGACCATCGCCGTGCTGGGGGTGGCCTTCAAGCCCAATACCGATGACATGCGGGAAAGCCCCAGCCTGGATATTTTACCGCGCCTTAAGGAACTGGGTGCCACTATCCGGGCCTACGATCCCGCGGCCATGGACGAAGCGATCAGGGTGCTTGACGGGATCGATTGGTGCGACAGCGCCTTTGCGGCGATCGAGGGCAGCGACGCCTTGGTGATCATCACCGAATGGAACGAGTTCCGTGCCCTGGATCTGGACCGCGTCAAGGCGGTGATGCGGCGGCCCCTGATGATCGATCTGAGGAACATCTATGATGCGACCCGAATGGCAAGCGCCGGCTTCGACTACCACAGCGTCGGACGCCCCCATGTACGGCCTGGGAGCTAACCCGATGGCTCGGCACGACTTCCACCCGACGATCCTGCGTGAATATGATATCCGCGGTGTGGTCGGTGACACTCTGTCAGCCGACGATGCCCGCGCCATCGGTCGCGGCTTCGGCACCCGAATCCGGCGCGAAGGCGGATCGCGGGTCGCGGTCGGCTATGACGGCCGGCTAAGCTCTCCGGATATGGCGGCGGCGCTCGTCGAAGGCCTGACATCGACCGGCGTGACGGCATTGACCATTGGCCTGGGGCCGACGCCGATGCTGTATTTCGCGGTCTATCACCTGGACGCCGATGGCGGCATCATGATCACCGGATCGCACAACCCGCCGGACTATAACGGCTTCAAGATGATGATCGGCAAGCGGTCCTTTTATGGCGATGATATCGTCGAACTGGGCCGCACGGCCGCAGTCGGTGATTTTGAGATCGGCAACGGCGACATCGAAACCCACGACATCGAAGATGCCTATGTTGAGCGCCTGCTGGCCGATTATAACGGCAAGCGGCCGATGGCCGTGGTTTGGGACGCCGGCAACGGCGCCACCGGGCGGATCCTGGGCAAGTTGGCGCAGCGGCTGCCGGGGCGGCATGCGCTGTTGAACGAGGAAATCGACGGCACCTTCCCGGCCCACCACCCCGACCCGACGGTCGAGGAAAACCTGGAGCAGATCCAGACGGCGGTGCGCGGCATGGGGTCCGATCTCGGCATTGCCTTTGACGGCGATGGCGACCGCATCGGCGTGATCGACGGCGAGGGGCGGGTGCTGTGGGGCGACCAGTTGCTGGCTCTGTTCAGCCGCGAAGTCCTGGCCGAAAACCCCGGCGCCACCATCATCGCCGACGTCAAGGCCAGCCAGGTGCTGTTCGACGAGATCGCCCGGCTGGGCGGCGATCCCCTGATGTGGCGCACCGGTCATTCGCTGATCAAAACCAAGATGGCGGAAACCAAGAGCCCGCTGGCCGGTGAAATGAGCGGCCACATCTTCTTTGCCGACAAGTATTTCGGCTTTGATGACGCGCTCTACGTGGCCTTGCGCATGCTCAACATCGCCGCCAACAGTGATGACAGCGTTGCCGCCATGCGCGACAGCCTGCCGGCGGTGATCAATACCCCGGAACTGCGTTTCGACTGCCCGGACGAGCGCAAGTTCGACCTGGTCGAGGAAGTGCGGGCCCGCCTGGCCGAGGCCGGGGCACAGGTCAACGGTATCGACGGGGTCCGGGTCCAGACCGATGACGGCTGGTGGTTGCTGCGTGCCTCCAATACCCAGCCGGTGCTGGTCGCCCGCTGCGAGGCCGCCGACGCAGCCGGCCTGGAGCGCCTGAAAGCGGCGCTGAGCGCGGAACTGGAGGCCTCGGGCCTGACACCGGACCTCTGACGTCAAACGGCACGCCATCGGGGCGCGGTAACCGACCAGGTTCAGAGCGAAGGGCCCGGGCTTTCAGGTATCCGCGGCGTTCCCCCGAAACCTCGGAGCCAGGCCGCGCAGGGCCTTGAACAGGAAATCGCTGCAGGCGCGCACCCGGCGGGAACGCAGGATATCGCGGTGGGTCAGCAGCCACATATCGACCGAAAAGTCGACCTGATCCCTTAGGACGCGCCGTAGATTTGGCGACCCATCGCCCAGGTGGCAGGGCAGGATCGCACAACCAAGGCCGGACTCGGCCAGGCCCAGCAGGCTGACGAAGCTGTCGGCTTTCAAGCCATCCGCTGCCGATCCGATGGCAGCCTGAAACCAATGTCCCGGCACCGATGAGGCAAGCGGTTCCTCCAGCCCCAACCATCTCAGGTCGGCCGGGACGGTCGGGGCACCGGCCTGCGGCACGGCATAGGCGCCAAAACCCAGTTCCCCGACCCTTCGGCCGATCAGATCCGGCGGCGGTTGCGGCGATGGCCGGATGGCAATGTCGACATCCCGGTTGAACAGGTCCAGCCGCGAGTTCGTGACCAGGATTTCCAGATTGATTTCGGGATGAACGGCCCGCATTTCGGCAATGGTCGGGATCAGGGCCGGAAAGATTGAATCCGTGGTGGTCAGGCTGACCGTTCCGGCCAGTTCGGCTCCGGTGCTGGCGACCTTGCGATCCAGATCGGACAGGGTGGTTTCGATGCTCCGGGCAGCCTCCAGATAGGCTTCGCCGTGTTTGGTCAGCCGGTAACCGGTCGCCAGATGCTCAAAGATCGGGTCGCTCAGGCGGGCCTCGAAGGCACGAATGCGGCGCATCACCGTGGTGTGGTTGACGTTCAGGACGCGCGCCGCCGCGGCGGCCGAGCCTTCCCGGGCCACCGCCAGTACAAATTCGAGGTCACTCCATCGCGTCCTGTGCATTGGCGCACATGTTATCTGCGTTTTTTACAAGTTGAAAGGTTCAGAACTGAAGTTAATTATGAATCGCAACAGACTTCCGGGCAGGAACATTGGGAGGTGCAACATGAAGAAGCGTTTGTCCCTGATGATTGTAGCAATGTGTGTCGGGCTGGGCTCGACCGGTGTGTCGGCCGCAGACGGGCTCGAAAAAGCGGTTGGCGCCCGCCAGTCCCTGATGAGAATCTATGCCTTCAACCTGGGCCAGCTCGGCGCCATGGCGAAGGGCCAGATGGACTACAACGCCGATGCTGCCAAGGCGGCGGCCGACAACCTGCTGGCGGCGGCCAGCATGAAGAACGGGGCGATGTGGCCGCAGGGTTCGGATTCCGCGGCCCTGGCCGGCAAGACCCGCGCCAAGCCGGAGATCTGGAGCACTTATCCGAAAGTGGCCGAAAAAGGCAAGGCGCTGGTGATGGCGGCCCAGAAACTGGCCGCGGCGGCCGGCAGTGGCGTGGACGGCATTCGCGGCAATATCGGTGGCGTTGGTGAGGCGTGCAAAGGTTGCCACAAGCCGTTCCGGGTGCCGAAGCAATAACCGGCACTGCGGAACATGAGACAGGCTTGTTGGTGACCTGAGGCGAGGGCGTGGCGGTGGCCTGAGGAGGGGCCTCCCACAGGGGCACCGGTCGGATGTCGTGAACGGTAGGCCTTTGCACGGACAACGACCGGCGCCGGCCACCGCCCGCCTCGCTTCGACTTTGATGTGGCGACCGCTTGCCTTTGTCACCGCTCGCCGCACCAGACCGGCGCGCGCACTGTTCCCAACGGTGCTCAGGATTGCTGGACTGTTGGTGCCCAGGTCCTTGAGCGATCGGGGCGTGCCTGGATCCACTCCGGTTCCCCCCCGGTGTCGCGGACGGCTTGGCGGATTGCGTCCGGAAAGGGCGTTTCCAGAAATCCCGGCAAGGCTTGGTGAAGTTTCGTACCGTCAATCGCGTGCGGGACACGCCACAGATAGGATACCTCGGCGATCTCGCGCATCATGGGCGAAAACAGGCCAGCGAACGTGATCAGGGGCCAGGATAGGGGCTTGACCTTAAGCTTCTCGCCCACGGCGGCCTCAATCGCCGCCACCAGTTCCTGACCGGTCAAACTATAGCCGGGAAACCCGAAGCTCTCGAACGGTGCGAAATCCATCCGTCGCTCGGCGAGCCCCACGGCTGCATCGGCCAGATCCGGCAGATATGCCCAGGCGTGGACCCGGTCCATCGGGCCGGGATACATCACTCGTCCCTTGGCCAGTCCCGCAAGGATCTGGCTGTCGAACCAATTGCCGGTCTTGGTCGCCTCGATGTAGTCGCCCGCCCTAAGAACGATCGTGCGGATACCGGCGGAACGGTACGCCGCTTCCATTTCAACCCTCAAGTGCCCTTTGCGGGTGGTCGGCCGTTGAGCCGTGTCCTCGGACAGCAGCGCCGGCATACCGGCGCCGAAATTGTATACATTTCCCGGTATCAGCACGGTGGCGCCCGAGTGCCTGGTTGCGCCGATGATACTCGCCGTCAGGCGCGGCACGTCTTTTGACCAGCGCGGATATAAGGGATTGGTTGCATTCACGACGACATCTGCGTCAGCGACGGTCTGGCGCAGGTGCTCGCTGTCAAAGACATCCACGGTGACGTGCTCGACATTTTTTGAAAGTGCCGACCCATTCCAGGATCGGGCGGCGGCTTGAACGTGCCAGCCGGCGCCTGCGAACGCGACGACGGCGTTACGGCCGAAACGGCCTCTGGCGCCTAGAATTGTGACTTTCCCGGGCATGTTGCGTTCCTCATCTCGATTGAAATCATGGCTCCTGCAATTATTGTTATTCGAAATTGAATGTTAAATAGACAAATGCGATAGTCAGATATACAGAAACGTATTGAAGAGGATGCCGTGCGACCGGATTGGGCACATGTCCAGACCTTCATTGCCGTCGCGGAACTGGGATCGCTGTCTTCCGCAGCGCGCGTTCTGGGCAGCAGCCAGCCGACGATGGGCCGTCACATTGCTGCGTTGGAGGCTGCATTGGGGGTGCAGCTGTTCCAGCGTACTGGCGGTGGGCTGGAACTGACATCAACCGGCTTGGACCTGTTGGAACCCGCGCGGCGCATGTCGGGGGCAGCGGACCGGCTGGCGCTGATCGCCCAAGGGCGGGCCGAAATCCTGGCCGGCAGCATCCGCATCGCGGCGAGTGACATTGTCGCCACCTATTTACTGCCCGACATGTTGACGGATTTGCGGAAAACCGAACCTGAAATCGACATCGAGCTGGTGGCATCGGACCGCACCGAGAACCTGTTGCGGCGCGAGGCGGACATCGCGCTCAGAATGTATCGACCGGACCAGGCGGAGGTGATCACCCGCAAAGTTGCCGAACTGTCGGTCGGCGCTTATGCGGCCCCCAGCTATCTGGAACGCCGTGGCACGCCACGCCGGATCGACGAGTTCCTGCATCATGACATCATCGGCTATGACCGCAGCGACCTCATTATCAAGGGGTTCCAGGCGGCCGGCGTGCCGGTATCGCGGGATTTTTTCGCATTTCGCAGCGACAACCAAGTGGTTGCCTGGCGCATGGTCGTTGCGGGTTTTGGAATCGGTTTCAATCAGCGATTGGTCGGCGACCGCGAGCCCAGGGTGCGCCAGGTGGAATTAGCAGCGGAAATGCCCAGCCTGCCCGTTTGGTTGACCGCACATTCCGAACTCAAAACCAGCCGGCGCGTTCGACGGGTGTATGATTTCCTTGCCGAACGCTTTCGACTGCTTGCCGGGTGAAGCTGGCGAACTACTATTGCGCCGCGGTTTGAAACCCGTCAGCGAATTCCGCGTAACCTTCCTTGACCAGATCCTCGGCGGGCACGAACCGCAAAGCCGCCGAATTGATGCAATAGCGCAGGCCGGTCGGCGCCGGCCCGTCGTCGAAGACGTGGCCAAGATGGGAATCGCCGATCTTGCTGCGGACCTCGGTCCGGGTCATGAACAGCTTGCGGTCGACATGGGTGGTCAGCGCGCTTTCGTTGACCGGGCGGGTGAAACTGGGCCAACCGGTTCGCGAATCGTACTTGTCCTTGGACGAGAATAGGGGTTCGCCGGTAACGATGTCGACATACAGGCCGGGGCGCTTGTTGTCCCAGAATTCGTTGCTGAAAGCGCGCTCGGTGCCGTCGTTCTGGGTCACTTCGTATTGCAGCTTGGTCAGCTTCTGCCGGATCTCGGCGTCGGACGGGCGAACGTAGCGGCTTTCGGCCATGGCTTCCTTTGGTGCGTCCATGGCTGCGGCCGTGGCGCCGCGATACTTGCTGTAATCAATATTGAGGTCCTTGCCCCAGGTCCGCTCGACGAAGCGGGTGCGGCCTGAGCCGGATGTATAGAGCTGATAGCGCAGCGGATTGGTCTTGTAGTAGTCCTGGTGATAGTCCTCGGCCCGGTAGAACGGACCGGCGGCCGTGATTTCGACCGCGATCGGCTCGTCGAAGCGGCCGGATGCCTCCAGTTTGGCTCGCGATTCCTCGGCCTGGATCCGCTCATCCTCGCTGCCATAGAAGATCCCGGGCCGGTATTGCGAGCCCCGGTCATAGAACGAACCGGTGCCGTCGGTCGGGTCGAACAGCCGCCAATAGGCTTCCAGCAGCCCTTCATAGGTGATCTGCCCCGGGTCGTAATAGACCTGGACCGCCTCGGTATGACCGGTGCGTCCGCTCGACACCTGCTCGTAGCTCGGATTGACCTCGTCGCCGCCGGTGTAGCCCGATATCACTTCGGCAACGCCGGGGACCTTCTCGAAGCCGGACTCCACACACCAGAAACAGCCGCCGGCGAACGTCGCCACCGACAGGCCCTGCAGATCGTCGCGTTTCGTGTTTTCCATGTTCCCCGCGGTGCTCAAAGAGTTCAGACCCAATCCCGCCACCAGAATGGCGGCACCTATAAAGGCCAGCTTTTTCATCGCGTCATCCTATTTCGATTGCCTTCACCCACCAAACCGAATTCACTGGCCGGTCGGCTCTTAGCCTAAAATAGGGCGCCGGCAGGCCTCATGAATCACACAGTTCAGGCAATTCGATCACGATAAAGTTATCGATCTTCGGGCCTGTCGGTGGCGCGCCTCGGTCGGGCCGGTGACACGGCAAACCAGATCCAGGTGAGAACGATCAGAACCGTGATGCTGCCGAACGCGGTTTGATAGGCCACCGGCTCATAGCCGCCGTTGGCGGCCGGCGGCCACAGGTCGATGATGGCACCGACCCCATATTGGGTGGCAAAAGCCGAGGAAAAGACCAGCACGTTGAGGGCGGTATTGGCGCGGGCGGTCAGGGCTGGCGTGAAATGTTCGGCGAAGATGGCGAACACCAGCACCGACATGCCCGACAGCAGGCCGAGCATGACCCAGGACAAATAGCCATGGGCATTAATTTCCAGGACAATCGTTACCTGGGCCACGGTGTAGAGCAGGATTCCACCGCCAAAGGTACGGACCGGGTCGACACCGCGCTTGGCCAACCGGTCGGCCGCCAGCCCAGCCCCGATGAACCCGAACGTCAAAGCGATCGCCAGAACCAACAGGTGTTTGGCCACGCCGACGCGGTCATGGCCGCCGACATCACGGAACCAGGGTCCGGCCCACAGGGTATGTATGGCCATGTTCGAGCCCATTGCGACGATCGACATTGGCGCCAGGCGCCAGAACAGGGGGTCGCGGTAGATCTGACCCAACACCGCGAACTGGCTCTTCAGACTGGGTTGATCCGGGGCCTTTGGCTTTTCCGGCACCACGAGGAAGATTGCGCTGGCGGACACCGCGGTAACCCCGGCCAGCATTTGAAATATGCCGCGCCAATCGGTCACGCCCAGCAGCGCCTCGACCGGGGCGGTGGCGCTCATCGCGCCCATGCCGCCGGTGGCCAGGAACCAGCCATTGACCAGGGCCCAGCGATCGGCCGGGAACCACATGACGATGGCTTTCAGGGACGCCATCAATCCGCCGGCCACGCCCAGCCCGATCAAGGCGCGGCCGAGGATCAGCATTTCGATGCTCTGCCCCAGGGAAAAAACCAGGGCGCCCAGGGCCGCGATCAACAGCAACGCCGCCTGGACCCGACGCGGGCCGAACCGGTCCAGCAGTACGCCCAGCGGCACCTGAAAAGCGGCGAAAGCCAAGAAATAGGCGGCCGACACCAGGCCGAGATCGGCCGCCGTCAGCGACAGGTCTTCGACCAGATTGGGTGCGATGACGGCGTTCACGGCGCGATACAAATAGCTGAGGAAATAACCGCCGGAGAACGGCAGGAAGACCAGCGCCACCGCCCGCCAGATCGCGGCGGACGGTGCGGATTGGGTTTGTGCCTCGGCCGCCACCCTCAAAGGTCCTTGCAGAACCGCAGGCCGTCATAAATCGCGGCATGGACATTGCGGCTGGACACCGCATCACCGATCCGGAACAGCTGATAGGTACCGTCGGGGTTGTTGGTCAGGTCCTGGGCGGCGCCGTGGATCAGCGCTTCGTAGTCGACCTCGCCCAGATTGCGCGAGCCGGGCTTGAGGGCGAAGTAGAGCTCGTCCAGGGGCAGGGTGCCATGCTCCACCACGACCTGATCGACCGTCCGCTTGTGCAGGCTCTTGTCATATTCGTTGAACAGGGTCGCGACCAGCTGGTTGCCCGACTTGGCGACCTCGACCAGCCGCAGGTTCAAGGAAATCGTCACGCCGTGGCGGGCAAAGGCCTTCATATAGGCCGGATGGCTGGTGCCGCCGATATCCACCGCCAAGGTGCGTTCCGGCGTCGCCAGTTCCAGCCTGGCGCCGGCTTCCGCGAGGATCTCGGCGGCCATCATGCCGGGATGGCCGCCATTGTCGTCGTACATCAGGACCGCGGCGGCCGGTTTGGCGTCGCCCGATAGAATGTCCCAGGTGGTTAGCACCAGATCGCCGCCGGCGTCGAGAAATTCGGTGTTCGGCACGCCGCCGGTGGCAACAATCACGATGTCCGGATCTTCGGCCAACACGTCGTCCGCCTCGGCAAAGGTGTTGTAGCGGAAGCTGACGCCCAACGCCTCGCACTGGGCCACCCGCCAGTCGACAATGCCGATGATCTCACGCCGCCGGTCCATGCGGGCTGCCAGGGCGACCTGGCCACCGGGATGCTCGCTGGCTTCGAACAGCACCACCTGGTGGCCGCGTTCGGCCAGCACCCGTGCAGCCTCCAGTCCGGCCGGGCCGGCCCCGACCACCACCGCTTTCTTGCCCGGATTGGGGCTGCGCGGCACCAGATGGGGCATGAATTCCTCCCGCCCCGTGGCCGGGTTGTGCAGGCACAGGGCCTCGTTGGCGTCATAGATCCGGTCGATGCAATAGCCGGTCCCGACACAGGGCCGGATCTCGTGCTCGCGCCCCTCGGCCACCTTGCGGGCAATATGGGGGTCGGCGATATGGGCCCGGGTCATGCCGACCATGTCCAGCAGCCCTTCGGCGATGGCGTGGCGGGCGGTTGCCACATCGGCGATACGGGCGGCGTGGAACACTGGAAATCCGGTCACCTGGCGGACCTCGCCGGCGAAATCCAGGTGCGGCGCGGAACGGGTGCCCATATTGGGGATGATGTGGCTCAAGGCCTCGTCGGTCTCGATATGGCCGCGGATGATGTTCAGGAAGTCGATCTGGCCGGTCGCGACCAGGCGTTGGGCGATCTCAATCCCGTCCTCGCGGCTCAGACCCCGGTCCCAGTCTTCGTCCGCCACCATGCGGATGCCGACGATGAAGTCGGGGCCCACCGCTTGGCGAATGGCATCGATGACGGCCAGCGAAAACCGCATACGGTTTTCCAGGCTGCCGCCATAGTCGTCATCGCGGATATTGGTGGCCGGCGACCAGAACTGATCCATCAAATGGCCATAGGCTTCCAGCTCGATGCCGTCCAGCCCTCCTTCCTGGCAGCGCTGCGCACCGGCGGCGTAGGCTTTGACAATGCGGTCGATGTCCCAGTCCTCGGCCTGCTTGGGAAAGGCGCGATGGGCCGGTTCGCGGATCGGCGATGGCGCCAGCACCGGCAGCCAGTCGGCCTTGTTCCATCCGGTGCGTCGTCCCAGATGGGTGATCTGGCACATCAGGGCGGCGCCATGTTCGTGGACCGCGTCCGAAAGCTCCCGGAACCATGGAACGATCTCGTCCTTGAAAACTTCCAGATTGCCAAACGCCTGGGGCGAATCCGGGGCGACCACCGACGCGCCGCCGAACATGGTCATTGCGATCCCGCCCTTGGCCTTTTCGGCGTGGTACATCCGATAGCGGGCCTTGGGCATGCCTTCGTGGGAATAGGCGGGTTCGTGGGCGGTCGACATGATGCGGTTGCGAAGCTCGAGGTGCTTCAGGCGGTAGGGCTGGAGCAGCGGGTCGCTGGATGACATGTGGGGACTCCTCCCAAACGGGCCGGCACTTTCGCCAAACGTACAGGAAAACCCCTGGCCCGTGCCAGTGCCGGAAATCGGGTTCAGGGATTTCCAGTCTGGCCGGTCCCGGGTGCCTGTTCTAGGATTGCCCGCCAATCGATTTGCGAGGGACAATGGCCGAAGACAGATCCATGCGCTACACCGCCGAAGTCGAGGACGCCCTGCGCCGTGGTGGCGCGGTTGTGGCACTGGAATCGACGATCATCGCCCACGGTTTTCCCTATCCCGACAATCTGGCCCTGGCCGAGGAGATGGAAGCGGCGGTGCGCGGCGCCGGCGCCGTGCCGGCGACGATCGCGGTCATCGGCGGGCGATTCTGTATCGGCCTGGCCGAGCGCGAGCGGCAGTATTTGGCGGCAGGCGAGGGGATTGCCAAATGCTCGACCCGGGATCTTGGCGTTGTGTCCGCCCGCGGTGGCGACGGCGCGACCACGGTTGCCGCCACCAGCCGGTTGGCCTGGATGGCCGGCATCAACGTATTTGCCACCGGCGGCATTGGCGGCGTCCACCCGCCGGTGCCGGGCGCGCCGCCGGATGTGTCGGCCGACCTCCTGGAGCTGAGCCGGACCCCGGTCACCGTGGTCTGCAGCGGGGCCAAGTCGATCCTAGATCTGCCGGCGACCCTGGAAGTGCTGGAAAGCCTGGGCGTTCCGGTGATTGGCTACCGCACGGACCGGTTTCCCGCCTTCCACGCGGTCGATAGCGGGTTGGATGTGCCTCATCGGGCCGACAGTGTGACGGCACTGGCGGAGATCGTTCACCGGCACCGGGCATTGACGTTGCCGGGTGGTGTCCTGGTGGCAAATCCGCCGCCCGCCGACCTGGCCATCGATCGAATGGGCATGGAGGCGATGGTTGCCGCGGCCCTGGACGAAGCAGCCGATAGAGGAATTGCAGGTCCGGCGTTGACACCGTTCCTGTTGGCCGCCCTGGACCGGATATCGGATGGCCGGACCGGACGGGTCAACCGGGGGCTGGCGTTGGCTAACGCAAAGTTGGCGGCCGAAATCGCCGTCGCCCAGACCGAGCTCAGTTAAGGGCGGCGAGGCGGGAGCTGGAAGGTGCCACAGGAGCGCAGCGGAATTTCTTGCGCTTGAGGACGCGGCAGACCTTGCGGGCCTCAACCTCGCTCAGTCCCAGGACGCGGGCGCGGTAAAGCTCGCGGCGGCCCTGCTGATAGGGCACCACCAGGATATTTTCCCGTTTTAGGTATGAGGGCGCCACCTTGGTTGCCTGGCCGGCGCGGCGCTTGGCGCCACTCGGTGTCCGGAAAATCCCGACCTGCACGCCCCATTGGTCGGCACCGAACTCGGCGGTTTGCTTGTTGGGCGCAGGTGCCAGCCCCTCGACTTGAACGACGATAGGTTTGCGCTTGGGGATCGGAACGCCGGTGCGCCCGCGTAAGCGGTAATCCCGGCGGGCGACCCGCAGCTTGCCGAGCTGGCGGAATCCGTCATCCAGCAAATGGCGCATCTTGGCGTCGCGGCTGCGGGGTGAGCGGGCGCCGAACACGACGCCGATCAGGCGCCGCCCGTCGCGTTTGGCGGACGCGATCAGATTGAAGCCCGAGGCCCTAATATACCCGGTCTTGATCCCATCGGCGCCGGCATAGCTGGACAGCAGCGTGTTGTGGTTGCGGTGCCGGCGTTTGCCCCACTTGAAGCTTCGGGTGGCAAAGAACCGGTAGTAGTTGGGATGGTCGCGCATCAGGGCCCGAGCCAGGATCCCCATGTCGCGGGCGGTGGATTTCTGGCGCCGGTTGGGCAGGCCCGAAGCGTTGCGAAAGCTGGTGCGTTTCATGCCCAGCGCCCAGGCCCGCTTGGTCATCATCCGGGCAAATTTGGCTTCCGTTCCGCCCACTGCCTCGGCCAGCACCGTGGCGGCGTCGTTGGCGGATTTTGTGACCAGGGCCAGAATGGCGTCCCGCACCAGGATCCGCTGGCCCCGCTTCAGCCCCAGCTTCGACGGAGCCTGGCCAGCGGCCCGGCGGGACACGGGCAGGGACTGGCTCAACCGGAGTTTGCCCCGGTCAAGGGCATCGAACACCATGTACAGGGTCATGACCTTGGTTAACGATGCCGGATAACGGCGGACGCTGGCGCTGCGTTCGTGCAGGACCTGGCCGGTGTCGGCGTCGATCACAATCGCGGAATAACGGGCGGCCGCAGGGCTGGCGGAGTAGAGGAGGGCGACGACCAACGTAAACGCAAGTATTGCGCCGTTGAACTGCCGATGAATCCCGGATCGGCCACAGGCCTTCCAAATCGTCATCAGGTATCCCTGCCACCCGTAGCGTTTTCAACCGTCGAATTTTTGGTCGGTGACCCCATCCCCAACCGGATTCGACGGGATTCCATGGATAAAGAGCACTCAAGCCCCTGATTCGTCAAGTAATATTTGTACTTTGCAAAATCAAAGCGACGGTGGCGGGGCGCAATAGTGTCGATTGTTCGATGAAATCGGACGAAATCGGGCTACCCCCCTGATCTCCGGCCGCCGCTCGCTGGAGCAGCTATCCGCGCCAGGGCACGGTTCGGTGGCGTGGGGCCGTCGCATTTCCGCCGGGCAGGTGTGGGTGCGAAATTGTGGCGATGCAAAAAAATGCCGCGCCGCAGCCGCTCAGGCTAAGAGCCAGTATCAGGGGTGTCGTATAACTTATTTAAAAATATAGAAAATAAGCCAGGACATAACTTTTTTGCAGTGCAACATTTTCCTCTTGACAGTCCAAGGTTAACCCTTATATACGGATCATGTTGCATTGCAGCAAAACGAACATTCAGTGCCGATTGAGACCTGGACGAGACTTTGAGGAGCGCTAGCCGATGACCAAGAGCAAAGCCCAGACCGGTACCAAGGCAAAGCCCAAGGCGAAGCCGAAGAAGAAGGCCGCGCCGGTGGCTGCGGCTAGCCTCAAGGCCCCGACCCCAAACGTAAATGTCGAGACATCCACTCAGGACATGGAAAAGGTGAAGACGATGAGCAAGGAAAAAGTCAACCCCGCCGCCAAGAGCGTCGAAGAGTTTAACGCATTCGGTAAAGACGTCTGGGAAGCCTTCCTGGCTTCGAGCAAAGTTGCCGCCAAGGGCGTCGAGGCGCTCAATGCCGAGTGCATGGCCTACACCAAGGTTCTGCTCGAGGACGGCGCCGCCGCTTCGAAGGCGATGGTCAAAGCCAAGACCATGCAGGAGCTGGTTGACCTGCAGACCGAGTTCGCCCGCAGCTGCTTCGACAGCTACATGTCGCAGTCGACCAAGCTGGGCGAGATGACCGCCAAGACCGCTCAGGAGGCTTTCGAGCCGCTGAACGCCCGGTTCCAGGCGGCGACCGAGAAGTTCAACGTACCGTTTGCCGCCTAATCAGGCGAACGTCAGTCGCGTACCGTAGAGAAGGCCCGGCAGCGCCGGGCCTTCCTCTTTTTGGGAAACTGTAAGGGCCGCCGCTTGGGCGGTCTTTTTTGTCGCCGCCAGCCCTTGCGATCGCGCGCGAAAGAACTACAACATAGGGGAGGGCCAACCGATGGGCTGGAAAAACGCCACCGAGTTCCGATATTCTGTTGGTGGCGAACAGACGAGGATCGATCGACACGCGGCCATGAGCGATAAAGATCACAACGAGGACGGTCGGGACGCACCCGATACCGGCGTGGTCACGCGGACCAAGCCGAAGACGAAGAAGCCGTCCATGTACAAGGTTTTGCTGCTGAACGACGACTACACGCCGATGGAGTTCGTCGTGCAAGTGCTTGAGCAGTTCTTCCGCAAGAACCGCGAGGAGGCGACCCAGATCATGTTGCATGTCCACCAGAAGGGGATCGGCGTCTGTGGCGTCTATCCGTTCGAGGTGGCCGAAACCAAGGTCACCCAAGTTGTTGATTTTGCCCGTCGGCACCAGCATCCGCTGCAGTGCACGATGGAAAAAGACTGATGCCGTCGCTGTCCCGCAATCTTGAGGCCAGCCTGCACCGGGCGCTGGGCTATGCGACAGAGCGTGACCACGAATACGCCACCCTGGAGCATTTGTTGCTGGCGCTGATCGAGGATCAGGACGCCGCCGCCGTCATGCGGGCTTGCAACGTCGATCTGCCGGCTCTGGAGGCGCGCCTTCGTGCGTTCCTGGACGACGAGCTTGATGACCTGATCGCGGAAGGCGATGGCGATGCTGCCCCGACTCTGGCCTTTCAACGGGTCGTGCAGCGGGCTTTGATCCACGTTCAGTCGTCGGGCCGCGAAGAGGTCACCGGCGCCAATGTGTTGGTGGCGATTTTTGCCGAGCGTGAATCCCACGCCGCCTATTTCCTGCAAGAACAGGACATGACCCGGTTGGATGCGGTCAGCTATATCAGCCACGGCGTCGCCAAGAGCCCCGGCATGTCCGAACAGCGCACGGTTCGCGGTGTTGAAGACGAAACCGAGGGCGAAGAACCGGTCAAGCAGGGCAACGAGGCGCTGGACGCCTATTGCGTCGATCTCAACGACAAGGCCCGCGAAGGTCGCATCGATCCGCTGATCGGCCGCGAGGCCGAGCTGGAACGCACGATGCAGGTGCTGTGCCGCCGGGCCAAGAACAATCCGCTGTACGTCGGCGACCCGGGGGTTGGCAAGACGGCGATCGCCGAGGGCCTGGCGTTGAAGATCGTATCCGGCGAGGTGCCGGAGGTGTTGAAGGACGCCACCATCTATGCCCTGGACCTGGGCGCGTTGCTGGCCGGCACCCGCTACCGCGGCGATTTCGAGGAGCGCCTGAAGGCCGTGATCGCCGAGTTGGAGAGCATCGACGGCGCGATCATGTTCATCGACGAGATCCACACCGTGATCGGCGCCGGCGCCACCTCGGGCGGCTCGATGGATGCCTCCAACATGTTGAAGCCGGCTCTGGCCAGCGGCACCCTGCGTTGCATCGGCTCGACCACCTACAAGGAATATCGCTCCTATTTCGAAAAGGACCGGGCGCTGCTCAGGCGCTTCCAGAAAATCGACATCGCCGAACCCAGCGTCGAAGACGCAGTCAAGATCCTGGTTGGTCTGAAGCCTTATTTCGAGCGGCACCACAATATCCGCTACACGGGCGAAGCGATCCGCAGCGCGGTCGAACTGGCGTCCCGCTACATCCACGACCGCAAGCTGCCCGACAAGGCGATCGACGTGATTGACGAGGTCGGCGCCGCCCAGGCACTGGTGCCGGAACGTCGCCGCCGCAAGACCATTGGGGTCAAGGATGTCGAGGCGATCGTTGCCAAAATCGCGCGCATTCCGCCGAAATCGGTGTCGCGCCAGGACAAGGAGAACCTGGCCAATCTCGAGGTCGACCTGAAGCGGGTGGTCTTCGGCCAGGATCAGGCGATCACCGCGCTGGCCAGCTCGATCAAGCTGGCCCGGGCGGGCCTGCGCGAGCCGGAAAAGCCGATCGGCTGTTATCTGTTCTCAGGCCCCACCGGCGTCGGCAAGACCGAGGTGGCGCGCCAGCTCGCCTCGATCATGGCGGTGGAGCTGATACGCTTCGACATGTCGGAATACATGGAGCGTCATACCGTCAGCCGCCTGCTGGGCGCGCCGCCGGGTTATGTCGGCTTCGATCAGGGCGGCCTGCTGACCGACGCCATCGACCAGCACCCGCACGCAGTGCTGTTGCTGGACGAGGTCGAGAAGGCGCACCCCGACCTGTTCAACGTGCTGCTGCAGGTCATGGACCACGGCAAGCTGACCGACCATAACGGCAAGCAGATCGACTTCCGCAACGTGGTCCTGATCATGACCACCAATGCCGGCGCCCAGGAAATGAGCAAGCAGGCGATCGGTTTCGGCCGCGGCCTGCGGGAAGGCGAGGACGAGGAGGCGATCAAGCGCCTGTTCACGCCGGAATTCCGCAACCGGCTGGACGCGGTGATCCCGTTCGCCTCGTTGCCGACCGAGGTCATCCATCGGGTGGTCGAGAAGTTCGTCCTGCAATTAGAGGCCCAGCTTTCCGACCGCAACGTCACCTTCTCGTTGAGCGAGGACGCAGCGGCCTGGCTGGGTGACAAGGGTTATGACCGTTACAACGGCGCTCGGCCGTTGGCCCGGGTAATCCAGCGTTTCATCAAGCAGCCGTTGGCGGACGAGCTCTTGTTTGGCGACCTGGCCAAGGGCGGGCACGTCAAGGTCAAGGTCGAGGACGGCAAGCTGGCCTTCGACATCGAACCCACCGCCCACAAGCCGAAGGCCAAGAAGCCAAAGAAGAAGGCCGACAAGTCCGGCGAGGCACTGGTCGAATGACCGGGTGCTGATCGTCCGTGACCAACCGCCATCATGAATGAGCTGGCCGATCTGCTGGGTTTTGCCGTCATCGCATCGACGGTGGTCACGGCCCTGGTGCTGATCGCCGGTTTGATGACCTTCTGGGTCGGCGAAGCGGATCGCGGTCGGTTCGGCCATCGCATGATGCGCTGGCGGGTCGGCATGCAGGGCCTGACCTTGGCGCTGATCGCGCTCTATTTCGCCGTCTCTGCCGCCGCCTGACCACCACCGCCGCTTCCCATCCTCTCTGTTATGCCGCTGCCAGCTTGCGCAACCTGGCAAGGTGTTCGTCCCAGCCGGCGTCCAGCGCCATCAACAGTCGCAGGGCCGCCTCGCCGGCGGCGGCGCCGATCCCTTCATGGGTCAGGGTCAGCATGGTGCCGCCATGGGCCTCCTTCAGGGTCCAGGTCACCGTGGTCATCACCCCACCCAACGGCTTGACGGTGAAGGAATAGACCAGCATCGCTGGCCGCTCCATATGCAGGACACGACCCCAGCACAGGCGATCGTCGGTTCCGTCGGCCTGGGCTTCGAGCAGGGCATAATCCCGGCCTTCGGCCAGGTCGGCATCGGCTTTGTGGAACCATTTGGCCAGCTTGTCCTTTTTGGTGAGAAACGCCCACACGGTGTCGCGGTTCGCATCCAAGAACACGGTCTTGGTGATCGGGGTATCGGTCACGGAATTCTCCTTGTCTTGTTCGATGGCCGATTTCAGGTCGGCCAATCGGTCGTCCCAGAAGCGGCTGAAAGTATTGATCCAATCGGACGCGGCTCTTAAGCCCCCCGGTCGCAGGTGATTGATGCGTTCGCGCCCCTTCACTTCGACCGAAATCAGGTCTGCGCGTTCGAGAATGGTGAGGTGCTTCTTGACCGCGGCTCGGGTCATGGCGAAATGGTCAACCACCTGGCCGATCGACATCTCGCCGTCCTGCAGATGCATCAGGATCTGGCGCCGTGTCGGGTCGGCCAAGGCGCGGAAGGCACCAAGTTCATTGGCGGTCATCGGTCGACCGGCAGGAAATCAAACTGGCCGTCCTGGTAGAGGAAGGTGACGCAGTCGACCTGGGAGACGCATTTGCTGACATGGCCGACATCGGCCGGCACCTTGTAGAACGACCCGGCCGGCAGCCGCACCTCGGTTGCCGGTGACGCGCCCAGTGCGATATGGGTGATGGTTCCCGAAATCACCACACCGAACATGTTCGCTGTCTTGACATGGGCTGGACTGACCAGGCCGGCCGGCAGGCGGACCATGGCCATATAGGGCTCTTTGAAGCGGTCGCCTTCCAGAGCGGCGAAACCGACGCCTTCCTTGGTGACCTCCCAGTTCAGCCCCTCGGCCGGCAGGTTGACGATGGGTTTGGGATTGTCGGCGGCGGCGGTGAAGGGACCGGCCAGGGCCAACAGGGAAATACCGAGAGTTGCAGCGATGCGGGTCATGATCATCCTCTTTATGAAACCATTTGGTATTACTTAAAATAGAACCAATTGGTATTATGTCAAGAGAGGATATGCCGGAGTGGGAGCTTTTAGACTATGATCACCCATCGAGACGTAACGGACTTGGAAGGTGCGGGCCTAACATTGGGGGTCGAAAGGGATGCATGGTCGATCAGTGGCCTAAAGCTTGATATGCCAGTGTCAGCATGATCCTCGCCGTTGACGTTCATTACCGGGACAACCAAGCCCATGCGGCTGCGCTGCTGTTTGCCCACTGGGATTCAGCCGATTCCACCCATTGGTTGACCCGCGTGTCGGACGCGGCCGCTCCCTATCAGCCGGGCGCGTTCTATCAGCGGGAATTGCCGCCGATCCTGGCGTTGCTGGCTGAGTTTGACATTGGTTTCGAAACCATCGTCGTCGACGGGTATGTCGAATTGGGTTCCGATCGGCACCCGGGATTGGGCCTGCATCTCTACCGGGCGCTCGACGAGGCCGTCCCGGTGATCGGGGTTGCGAAGAACCGCTATCGCGACACGCCCGCGGAATGCGAACTGCTGCGAGGCCGCAGCCGCAAACCGCTGTACGTAACCGCGGCTGGCATGATCCTAACGACGGCCAAGGCCCATATCGCCGCAATGCACGGCACCCATCGCATTCCGACCCTGCTGCGTCGACTCGACCAACTGACCCGCCTGCCGCAAACTGGGTGACAAGGCCCGTTATTCGTGGAGGGGCAACAGGCATGGAACGCGACGTTATATTCGAGCTGAGTTGGTGGCTGATGGAATGCTCCCTGCCGGACCTGAACTGGGCCCGTTTGCGGGTCCCGGTCGGCGGCCCGGCCGAAGTCCTGGATCAGGATGGCAGCATTCATCGCTTTCCCGACCGTCGTGCCGCGGTGCTATTCCTGACAGAGGACGAATTCGTGCCTGTGGAAGAACTCGGCCCCAACGATTTGGCGCCCCATGGCCTTGAGGCTTCGGACCTGAAGCCGCCGATTTGGATGTTCCAGGCCTGATCGGCCTTGCCGTCCGGCCCGCTGTTCCCTGGTGTCGAAACGTTTGACGGCATCTGGGACGATTCTTAAAGTCTTGGTTTCCGGCTCCGTTTCCGGGCCGATGGTTTCCAGTCAGTGTCACCGTTCGAGGAGGTTGCCGACACCCGAGTTCGTAATTCGGGCCGGCCGGGTCGTCAAAAATTGGTCGGCGATTTTGCCAAGGGAAAAGGAGCAGGAGATGGTTACTGTCTACTTTGTCACCAATCGACGCGCCAACCGGAAAAACAAGCCAACCGACTTCACCGGCGAGTTCGGGATCGGTGGACCGGCAAATATCCGCTACGGGATTGCCGAGGTCACGGGCGCGAATCTCGACCGGTTCACCTTGGAGGTGGCACCTGAGAAGCTGGTTACCGACCCGGCCCGGCTGACACTAGCCCCAAGCAGCCGGCTTGGCAGCCGCGACATCATGGCCCGCATCCGCAGAAAGATGGAGAAGCATGGCCGCCCCACTGTCGTGTTCGTCCACGGCTACAACGTGTCGTTTGCTGAGGCCGTGCAGTCCGCCGCCCGGCTCAAGCGCAACCTGAAACCGCATGCGGACGGCAAGGGCGTCAACGTGGTTCTCTATTCCTGGCCTTCGGACGGCAAGATGACACCCTTCCTGGCTTATTCGAGCGACCGTCGTGATGCAGCCGCCGCCGGGCCCGCCTTTGCCAGGGGCTTTCTCAAGCTTGCCGATTTCCTAAAAGGCCTGACCAGTGACGAGGAGTGCAAGGAAAGCGTCCACCTGGTCGCCCACAGCATGGGCAATTATGTGCTGCGCCACGCCGTGCAGGAGATTGTGCGCCAGCATCCGGGACGCCCGCCGCGGGTGTTCGACCAGGTTTTCATGATGGCGGCCGACGAGGACGATGACGCGTTCGAGCACGAACACAAGCTGCGCCCTTTGCCCAGGCTGTGCCAACGGGCCAATGTGTATTTCAACAACAACGACCTGGCGATGGCGATCTCGGACAAGACCAAGGGCAACCCCGACCGCCTGGGAGAACATGGTCCCAGGGTGCCGCGCGGCGTTCCGGGCAAGGTCACCATGGTCGATTGCACCCCCGTCGCCAGCGGTCTGGTGCAGCACTCCTATTTCCTGGATACGCCGGAAGTGGTTTCCGACATACTGGCGGTTCTTTCCGGGCGAACACCGGATGGGATCGGCGGGCGGGCTTACGTCCAGGAAACCAACAACTACCGTTTAACCGATTGATCAACAGGCGGCCACTGGGGCAGGGCTAGCAAAAGGGGTTTTGGAATGTTTCGTTGGATGTATCCGATCGTCGCCGCGCTTTTCCTTGGGCTGCTGTCCGCCTGTGCGCAAGACCCGTTTCTGAGCCCAGATTCCGACCGCACCGGGCGGCTTTCCGACGCGACGGTGGCCCAGCACGGGGTTGGTGGTGTGCTGGACGTCGCGGCGGCACGGATCCTGACCGGCAACGACGCATCATTCCGTTCCAAACTGCGGATGATTGATGGCGCGGAAGACAGCATCGATGCCATGTATTACATTTTCTCCGACGATTTCACTTCGTCGGTCCTGGCCCAGGCGTTGCTGCGCGCGGCGCAGCGCGGGGTGCGGGTGCGGCTGCTGCTCGACTATCACGCCAACTACAAAAACCTGGATCTGTTTTCGATGTTGCAAAAGCAGGCGGCCCGGGTGAACGGCAGCCTGGAGGTCAGATTCTACGGGCGCCCGACGCGCAACATCGTGTTCGATGCCGCCTATCTGACACTGCCATGTGTCAAGACGGCCGTGGCAACCCCGGCGGATTGCCAGGGCTATAAGGAAGGGCTGATCAGCAAGGCGCTGGCCGGCGAGGGTGACGGAACCGCGACCGGTGGCTTGCCCGCGATCTCCAACCGCAATGTTGGGAATTCCGGCCTGTTCCTGTCCGGCATCTACGCCAAGGACCCCAACCTGATGGCCCTGGCCGTGCTCGGCGGGCAGGGGGCAATGATCTCCGAACTCACCCAGGACGGCCCGTCTGCAACCGATGAGGAAAAGGAGAAGCTGAAAAAGATCGCCAGGATCTACTGGACCGCCCGGACCGGCTCGACCTTCGACCGCCTGGTGGCGCGGATCGAGCTGGGCCTGGCATTTGCCCTTGCCGGTGACGTCCTGAATCCGCTGCACGCCGCCTTTACCGGTTTGCTGCCGGCCGAGCGCAAAGGGGCGGCAGAGGCTTTGCGGGACTGGGAGCACCTGACCGACTACCTGCACCATAAATTGCTGCTGGTCGACCGGCGGTGGATGCAGCTTGGTGGCCGCAATGTCGAGGACTCGTACCATATGCGGCCCAACCCGTTGGTTCACAAGTACGTCTTCATGGACACCGATGCGCGGCTTGCGCTGCGCGCCGGCGGTGACGCGGTTGAATCCGCGTTCGAGGCCCTGTGGGATTTCCCGGCGATGGTGGCGACGATCGACGAGGTCCGTCAGCATGCGCCCAACGAAATGGCCGCCAATACGCTTGCCCTGAAAAAAGCGGAGGAAACCTGCAAGTCGGTCGAGCCGGTTACGGTTCGCGAAACCTGCCGTATTGTCGAGTTCGGCAAACGCGCCCTCAGCCAGCCCGAACGCGAGCGCTTCCGTTTCCGCGAAATGCGCGAAAGGGCGCGGCATTACGAGTTGAACTATCCCCATATCGAGGATGAGGACCCGTTGCCCGGCTTTGACGTCGATCCGGGCGCCGTCATCTCCTACATCGAGAACCTGCCCTTCAACGACCGCGACGAAAAGCCGAAACGGCGGTTCGGGGCGGAAAACGGCCGCGAGGCGGCAAGCGGTAAGCGTATCCATTCCCTGTGGCTTGCCGGACTGACCAATGCCTGCAAGACGGCGTCCAAGGAGAAGCCTAAGCGGGTGATTCTGCACAACGCCTATTTCTTTCCGCCCGCCAACCTGCTGACCCGGTTTGCCGAGATGGTTGACGGGACGATCGATTGCCGCCACGTCACTCTGACCGTCCTGACCAATTCGATCGAGACCACCGACCTCAACGTGGTCAACATCTTCGCCCGCCACACGGCCAAGGCCTTCGCCGAGTACTACCGGGTTTCAGCCAGTGAGGAAAAGGGCGCCAGGATCGAGTATTTCGAGTACAGGCCGATGCCGGAAGCGGCGAACCTTTCGCTGCACAGCAAAGTCTCGGTTCTTGGCGACGATTTGATCGTCGGCTCAGCCAATGCCGATGTCCGGAGCTACATGATGGACACCAACAACGCGTTGTTCATTCGCCATGCACCGAACCTGGTTCGCGACTATCTTCGGTATGTCGACACCGTCACCAACGACCAGGCGCGGAGCGAAAACCGGACCCGCTATTTCCTCGAGACCCCGCGCCAGGCAATGCTGGAGGAGGATCGCCACGTCTTCCAAAATGCCATCGCCAGGTTCAAAGTCGATCAGCGCCTGACCAAAGACCAGATCGGCAAGCTGGAGGGGATCGCCTTCGAGATGCTGGATAGGGCCTACAACATGACCAAGGACATTCTGTCCGGCCGGAACAAGGACGCCGGTGCCGCGTTCGATCGCGCGTTCAAGGGAATCTGAGGGCACAGTCCCAGTGCAAATCGGTTTGCCCGGTCAACTTCGATCCACGTTGCCGCTGCGTACCGGGACGCCAAACTCGCGATGGCAGATTTCCGCCAGCTTGGCGATGCCTTCGCGAATATTCTCGATACCGGCATGGCCGAAGCAAAGCCGCATGCGGTGGCGGTTGCGCGCACCGTCCACCGTCCATTCCGGACCCGGGTTCAAGGCGACGCCCTCGGCGCCGGCAACCGCCGCCAGCCTGGTGGTGTCGACGGATTCCGGCAAGGTCACCCAGATATAGATGCCGCCGACCGGCACCGTGTATTCGGCCGCGGCGCCGAACTGCTCATCCAGGGCTTCGACCATCGCCTGTGACTTGGCTTGCAGGACGGGCAACAATCCTTCGACATGGGCATCGAAATTCCTGGGCAGGTATTCCGCCAGGACCATTTGTTCCAGAGCGCCGCTGCCGGCGTCGGTCTTCAACGGCAGGACGTGTTTCAGGACCGGCCAGGGTGCGACCAGATAGCCGACTCGCAGGGCCGGCGCCACCGTCTTTGAAAAGGTGCCGCAATAGATCACCCGTCCGTCGGTATCCAAGGCCTGGATTGCCGGCGGCCGGGTCCCCTCCCAGATCAAATGGGCGTAGCAATCATCCTCGAAGATCGGCAGACCGTAATCCCGGGCGATCGCCAGCATTTCCAGGCGCCGCTCCCGGTCCATGATCGTGCCGGTGGGGTTCTGGATGGTCGGGATGGTGTAGATGTATTTCACCCGCTTGCCGCGGGCCTTGAGGTCGGACAGCACCTGGCGCAGATGATCCATGCGCATGCCGCCGGCGTCCAGTTCGACCCCGACCGCTTCGACCCCCAAGCGTTGCAGACGGGTCAATGCGCCGCCGTAATTGGCCGCTTCCAGCACCACCACATCGCCCGGGTCCAGCAGCAGCTCGTTCACCAGGTCCATCGCCTGCAACGAACCGGTGGTCACCAGAACCTCCTCCGCCGTGACAGCCATGTCGTTGCGTTGATTGAGGTTTTCGGCGATGAACCGGCGCAGCGGGAGATAACCTTGGGGGCCGCTGTCCATGCCGTACTTGGCCATCGCATGCCCCTCGGCGCGGACCACCTTGTCCACCGCCGCGGCCAGCTCAGCCACCGGTACGGTGGGTTCATCAATATTGCCCCCGACGAAGTGGTAAGGCGGGTAGCCGCTCCACGGTGCGGCCTGGGTGTCGGCGCGGGCGCCGAGCACCTGGGAGAAATCGAACGCCATCTTTGGCCCTTCCGGTTGACCGAGACGAAACCGTTGCGGTGGGTCGACTCCTAACCCGGAAGGGCCGCGAAGAAAAGCCCTGTCCGCCGGGTCGCTCGCTCGTGTCCGACCGCGGGAACAGGGTTGGTTTATGTTTGGGCTAAACCATTTGGCAGATGCGCAATTCGACGCTTTTGGGGCACAATAGATTGTTGCTACGGGGTGCCAGGTTTTGGAGCTCACCCACATGAAATGGCAGGACAGGGCCAGCATTCGCCTGATTGTCGGCGGATTTGTCACGATGATTGTGCTGGTGATCGGGTTGCAGATCTGGGCATTGCGGGTCTCGGACAACGTCCTCGCGCTGACCGACATGCTCTACCGTCACCCTTTGACCGTCAGCAGTTCCGTTTTGCGCGCCAACGCCGCCGTCATCGCCATGCATCGCTACATGAAGGATGTGGCGCTGGCCGAAAGCACGGAAGAGATGGAACTCGCCATCTCGCGGGTCGCAGACCTCGAACGTGAGGTCTTTCGCCATTTTGATCTGGTCCTTGACCGGTTCTTGGGAGATCCGCAGCGGATCGAAAACGCCCGGTCGGCGTTCGCAAATTGGCGCCCCATCAGAAGCCGTGTCATTGCTCATATGCGGGCTGGCCGACGTGCGAGAGCGGCCGCGATCACCAAGGGCGTCGGCGCCGACTATGTCGAGTTTCTGATCGCGCAAATGGATGGGCTGACAGAGTTCGCCCACAACAAGGCGGCGGAGTTCATCGCCGACGCAGAAGCCAAAAACAAACAAAGCCTACTCATCCTGTATGCGCAAATCGTCACTGTGGTCATCATCGGCGGTTTGATCACCACCTTTGTGATGGTTCGTGTCGCCCGCATCCAGGGCGCGTTGCGGGACAGCGAATCACGGTTCCGGCACGTTGCCGAGGCGATGTCGGATTGGATTTGGGAAACCGATGCGGACTATCGTCTGACTTATGTTTCTCAGCCTTCCGAGGACGGGGCAGCGCTGCTATGGCCGATCGCGCTTGGCGACAACGATCAGCGCACGATCGAGGGCGGCCTGGACCGGCCGGATTTCAGCCGGACCTTGAAGGCCCAAGCACCTTTCCGTGACCTGCGATACCAATGGCAGGGACGGGACGAGAAACAATATCACCTGTCTGTCAGCGGCAATCCGGTGTTCGCCGACGGCGGTTCCTTTGTCGGGTATATCGGAACCGCCAGCGACATCACGGCTCAGGTCGAGGCGGAACGGCGGGCAAACCTGGCGAGCCAAAGGCTGTCCACGGCGATTGCCAGCATGTCGGAAGCGTTTGCGTTGTGGGACGCCGAAGATCGCCTGGTCATGAACAACCGCCGAATGGAGGATTTAAACCAGGGGGTTGGCGAAGTCCTCCAGCCGGGAACCCGGTTTGAGGATTTTGTGCGGACCGCGCTGGAAAAAGGCCTGTACCCGGACGCAATTGGTCGCGAGGCGGAATGGTTGAAGTGGCGCATGGAGTTGCACCGCAATCCCGGCCAGTCCTTTGAGATCAGACGCAAGGGGGGAACCTGGCTGTTGGTGCGCGAGCAGCGTCTGCCCGATGGCCACACGCTGATTCTGGCGACCGACGTTACCGAACAAAGGAAGGTGGAAGACCGTCTTCGCGAAGCCCACAAAAACGAAGCCCTGGGTCAGATGACGGCCGGTGTCGCCCATGAATTCAACAATCTTTTCATGGCTGTATCCGGAAATCTGGAACTGATAGGTGAGGCGGTTCCGAAAGGTAGCGAAGCGTCGGATCGGATCGATACCCTGGTCGGCATCGTTGCCCGTGGCGGTGAACTGACACAAAGCATGCTGTCCTATGTCGGTCTGCAGCCACTTGATCCCGCGGCGATTGACGTCGAGGATGCGGTTCGCCGGTCTATCCGCATGCTGCGGCCGATGCTCGGGCACCGGCACTCCGTCGAATTCATAGCCTCCGAGGACCTTCAACCCGTCGTGGCCGATGTCCGGGGTCTTCATAGCGCCTTGATCAACCTGGTTGGCAATGCCCGCGACGCAATGCCGGACGGTGGGGTGGTCAGGATCGAAGCCCGCAATGCGGAGCCACGGGAAATTCTTGCCGACAAACGAAACCAAAGAGCCGTCGACGGCGATTTTGTGCGAGTTTCGGTAGTCGACCGGGGCACTGGTATGGCCGACGACGTCAAACTCAGGGCCCTGGATCCGTTCTTCACCACCAAGGAGGTCGGCCAGGGGACCGGCCTGGGATTGAGTATGGTCTACGGTTTCGTGAACCAATTGGGCGGTTTTGTCGACATCGCTTCCGAACCCGGTCGGGGTACCACCGTGTCCCTGTACCTCCCATGCCCCAACGACCAGAATTTGAACCAGGCGCTCGCAACCGACGCACCGCCGGGTATCAGCCCGCCGGAACCCGAGATCGTTCGAGCGGGTCGGGACCGTTTGGTGGCGCTGGTCGTCGAAGACGAGCCTGTGGTGTTGGATGTGGTCACCGGTTTCCTGGAGGCCGAGGGCTGCACCGTCCACAAGGCCGTCAATGGCTTGCAGGCTCTCCAAGTGGCGGAAGAACTCCCCAGCATCGATCTGCTGCTGACCGATGTCGTCATGCCGGGCGGCATAGACGGGGTGAGATTGGCCATGCAGGTGGCTAAGAACCACCCATCATCCCGGCTGTTGTTGATGACCGGCTATACCACCGCCGCAATTCGCGAGATGGGGATCGCCCTGAACGACACCGCGATATTGCGCAAACCCTTCAAGAAGGCGGACTTGGTCGCCGCGTTTCGGGACCTTTCGCCCCAAGGCGACAGAGATCAGACAGGCAAGTCGAAAGTGCAATCGAACCCGTCGGAAAAGTGACGGTACGGGCGATGCCTGCATGGATTCCGTACCTTACCTGCGATAGTCTGACCGGTGCGTATTGCGGGGTTGGTCATGTCATCCGGTATCGAGCGCAAACTGACGACGATCCTGGCGGCTGACGCGGCCGGCTACAGTCGGGCCATGGCCGCGGACGAGGTCGGTGCGCTGGCCGCGCTCCAGGCGGCCCGTGATGTCTTTGCCAAAATCATCGGTCGCCACCAGGGACGGATCTTCAACACTGCTGGCGATGGACTAGTGGCCGAATTCGCATCCGTGGTCGAGGCGGTGCAATGCGCCATCGAAGTCCAGGGCGAACTGGGCCGCGTGGACGGCAATCCCGAGCCTCTGCGGTTCCGCATCGGGGTTCACTTGGGCGATGTCATGGTCGACGGTGACGACCTGCTGGGCGAGGGGGTCAACCTGGCGGCCCGGTTGCAAACCATGGCCGAGCCAGGCGGCGTGTTGATTTCGCAGCAGGTCTACGACCAGGTGCACTCCAAACTGTCGGTCGGTTTTGAATATCTCGGCGAGAAGCGTCCCAAGAACCTGGCCGAAGACGTCGCCGTCTATCGAGTGGCGGTCGGCGGTGAGCAAAGGGGGCTTGGTCGCAAGACCCGAAAACCGAAACCTGCGAGCCGCACCCGGCCCCGGATGGATAAGTCCACCACCCCGGCGCGGGATCCGGAAAAGCTGCGTCGCCGCGTGGTCAACCACGGTTTCCTGTTGGCCGGGTTGTGGGCCCTTATTCTGGTGATTGATCTGGCAACCGGCGATCCGTTCTGGGCCCATTGGCCCGGCCTGGCGATGTTGACACTGGTGGCGTTGGAAGCGACTCCATTCTTGGTCGAAGGTCGCCTGGCGGCCCAGTTCGCCCGTGGCCTGGTGCTGGTGGTCGGGCTTGCGTTGATCAACCTGTTTACCTGGGACGGCTATCCCTGGTTCCTGTGGCCGGCGGGTGCAATGCTGGCGCTGGAATTGATCCGGCGCTTTGGCCTCGCGCGGCACTGAGCAGGTTACGAGCTTTCCAGCTTGGGGCCCGAGGTGCCTTTTTCATAGCAAGGCAGTCCGTCGCCTAGAGAAATCCACGGCAGCCGCTCGCCGCAATAGACGTGGAACTGCGGTTCAAAGCCGTTCGGGTCGTCCAGGCTGGCGGCATAGAGATGGATTTCGTCCGGGAATCGATCGGCGTCATAGGCCATTGGCGTGCCGCAGGTGCTGCAGAACAACCGCCGGACGCCGGGCGACGAGACGTATGCCGCGGGCTCGGTTCCGGTAAAGCGAAACGCCTCCCAGGGCACGCCGAAAAAGGTCGTGAAGGGCGACGAGGTGGTGCGTCGGCAGCTTTCGCAATGGCAATGGCCGCGCCAGTTTTCGGGTCCGGTGTAGGAATAGCGGACCGCGCCACACAGGCACCGTCCGCTCCCGCTGGTCTGATTCATGGGCGATCCTCAGGTATCGGCAAGCCGGTCAAATGATCCCGTATGAGTGGGAAATGCTCTAATTACGGCAGGAACTGTTCATTGAGAATGCGTTCCTCCAAACTGTGCTCGGGATCGAACAGCAGTCGCATCGAAATCGACCGGTCCTCTTCGATCTTGACCGTGGCAACATCGCGGACATCCTTGTTGTCGGCGACCGCGCTGACCGGTCGCTTGTCCGAATCCAGGACATCGATCCGGACCCGTGCCTTGCTGGGCAGCAGCGCGCCGCGCCAACGGCGCGGCCGGAAGGCGCTGATCGGGGTCAAGGCCAGCACACCGGCGCTCAGCGGCAATATGGGGCCATGGGCCGACAGGTTGTAGGCGGTGCTGCCTGCCGGGGTTGCGACCAATACCCCGTCGCAGACCAGATGCTTCACCCGCACCTTGCCGTCGATCGAGATTTTGAGGTTGGCGGCCTGCCGGGTCTGGCGCAACAGCGAGACCTCGTTGATCGCCAATTTAGAAAAGCATTTGCCGTCGGTGCGCTGGGCCTGCATGCGCAAGGGGTGCAGGACCACCATTTCGGCCCGTTGCAGCCGCTTGGCCAAGCCATCGGTCTGGTAGCCGTTCAGCAGGAACCCGACCGTGCCGCGGTTCATGCCGTAGATCGGCACGCCATTGCCCAGGTAACGATGCATGGTCTGCAACATGAACCCGTCGCCACCCAAAGCGACGATGACATCGGCCCGCGATGGCGGGACGTGCTTGTATTTGCGTTTCAGCGTGGCAAGGGCTTTCTGCGCGGCCTCATCCCGACTGGCGACGAAAGCGATTTTTTGGGTCGTCATTACGAACTTTCCCGCCACATCTGGGCCTGCGCGTCGCGCGCCAGTATAGCCCATGCTGCCGATCGCACCAGGAAGATAATCTCGCGGATCCGGCGAAAAACCTCAACCGCCGGTCACACTCATATGGCGGGACAGGGCGGGTCCGTCGGCCGTCCGGTCGATCACGAACTCATGGCCCTTTGGTTTGCGGGAAATGGCGGCCTGGATGGCCTCGTCCAGCAGAGTGTCCGATTCCGATGCGCGCAACGGGGTTCGCAGGTCGGCGGCATCGTCCTGGCCCAGGCACATGTACAAGGTACCGGTGCAGGTCAGTCGGACCCGGTTGCAGGTTTCGCAGAAATTATGGCTGAGCGGCGTGATGAAACCGATCCGGTTGCCGGTTTCCTTGACCGTGGCATAGCGGGCCGGGCCACCGGTCTGGTGGTCGCTATCCTCCAGCGTCCAGTGCTGTTCCAAGTCGCGGCGGACATCCACCAGCGGCAGATACTGGTCGGCCCGCTGGCCGCCGATATCGCCCAGTGGCATGGTTTCGATCAGCGTCAGGTCGAACCCGCGCTCGCCGCACCATGACAGCATGGTTGGGATTTCCGCCTGGTTGAAATCCTTGACCGCAACCATGTTGATCTTGATCTGAAGGCCGGCCCGCCGTGCCGCTTCGACGCCGGCCAGGACCTGGGGCAGGCGTCCCCAACGGGTGATGCGGGCGAACTTGGCTTCGTCCAGCGTGTCCAGTGACACGTTGATCCGGCGTACGCCGGCGGCAACCAGTTCGTCGGCATGTTTGGCCAGTTGGCTGCCATTGGTCGTCAAGGTCAGCTCGCCCAGGGCACCGGTCTCAATGTGTCGCCCCAGGCCGCGAATCAGGCTCATGATATTGCGCCGAACCAGCGGCTCGCCGCCGGTTAGACGCAGTTTCCGAACCCCCTGCCGGACAAAGGCGCTGCAGACCCGATCGAGCTCTTCCAGGCTCAGAACGTCGTTCTTGGGCAGAAATGTCATGTTTTCCGCCATGCAATAGACGCAGCGGAAATCACAGCGGTCCGTCACCGAAACCCTGACATAGGTAATTTTCCGCCCTATCGGGTCGACAAGCGCCGTCATACCTCACCTTCCGACAGCACGCCCTGCGGCGCGTTCAGGTCGGTGGTTATATCAGGTTTGCCGGTCGGTTTCGCCCACAATAAGGCTGCGGGTTTTCCCGGTTATTGCTGGTGACCAAAGGGGCAGGGTTGCGGCCGTGTGCCGCTCAGTCCTCGCCGGCGGAGGGCTTCGCGAAGGGGAGCGTGACGGTGAACCGGCTGCCTTCCCCAACCTTGCTTTGCAGGGTGATGTCGCCACCCATCAGCCTGGCCAGGTGACGCGAGATGCTCAGGCCCAGACCGGCCCCGGCCTCCCGCCGTGACAGGATATCGTCGTGCGCCTGCTGGAAGCGGTGAAACACCAGCTCCTGTTTATCATCTGGGATGCCTGGACCATTGTCGGTGACGACGACGGCCACCTTGTGGTCCAGCACGTCGACCTCGATCCCGACATTGCCGCCATCCTGGGTGAATTTGATCGCATTGGTCAGCAGGTTGACCAGGATTTGCAGAGTGCGCCTGGGATCGACCATCAGGGTCAGGTCCTCGGCGACCTCGGCGCCGGAAACGTCGATGCCCTTCTCCTTGGCACGCTGTTCGATCAGTGCCACGGAATCGCCGACGATGACCGAAAGCTGGGTCGGTTCCGGCGTGATGACCAGTTCCTCGGCCTCGATCCGCGCCAGGTCCAGGATATCGTCGATCAACGACAGCAAATGGTGGCCGGCCTTCAGGATCAGGTCGGCGCGGTCCTTGTAGTGCTGCTCGATCGGCCCCAGCCCGGCGCGCGCGATCAGGTCGGAAAACCCGATAATCGCGTTCAGCGGCGTTCTGAGTTCATGGCTCATGGTCGCCAAAAACTCGTCCTTTGCCTTGGTCGCTGCCATGGTGCGTTCCAGCGCCAAGTCCAATTGAATGTTGCGCTCGCGCAGTTCGGTCAGCGCGTGCTCCAGTTCCTGGCGGGTTTGCCGCGCGCTTTGCTCGGCCTCATAGCGGCTGGTGACATCCGAAACCGTTCCGCGATAGCCGCTGAACGTGCCGGTGTCGTCGAACACCGGAACGCCGCTGATATGGTAGTAACGACGCCGCTTGTTGCGGTCGACAAGTTCATAAATCGCGGATCGAAACGGCAGGTGCCGTTTCATAGCCTCGATGGCCCGGTTGGTTTCGCCGTCTTCGTCGGCAAAATGCCCCAGGTGGAACAGGCTGCGGCCATAGAGCGATGCCGGGGGAAGACCGACAGCCTCGGTCACCCGTTCAGAAAGGTAGGAGATCCGCAGCGCTTCATCGGTTTCCCAGACCCAGTCGGAACTGGACCGAATGACGTCGTTGAGTCGGGTCTGGCTGTGCCGCGCATCCGATAGTGCGGCAATTTCCGACGACTGGTCGACATAGGTCCCGACCGCGGCAACCACCAAGCCATGTTCGTCGGTCACCGGGAAATGCGCGGTGGCGAAATGGTGTTCGTTGTTGTCCAGGCTCAGCCTGTCCACGGTTTCCACCGGGTGGTGGCCGTCACTCAATTGCTCGACGATGGCCCGCCGTTCTTCCGCCAGGCGGTCATTGCCGTCGCCGGCACCTTCGCCCTGGATGCCGGCAAGTTTGCGATAGGCGGTGTTGCAATAGAGCAGTTCGCCCCGCCGGTCGGCTACGTATACGGCCTGGGCGCGATAGAAAACAAAATCCCGCAAGATATCGGGAATCATCGCGGTAACGGCTGCGACCACGTCTTCGTGAAACGGCTCGTCAACCGGCGCCCTGGCGCCGGGTTCCATTGCGTTTGTCAAATTGGGAGGTATGCCCATTACTCAACCATCCTGCCTGCCCAATGCGTCTATTTTGCGGCGGTACCTGGTGTCTCGGGCCCAATAGCGCAGAGCGAGTTGGGCCTGGTCCGGTTTGATTTGGTCGTAGTAGCGCAACATCGACTCGATTTGTCCCGGTGTCCGAACTTTTACTTTGGATTGCGAATGCTGGCACAACATGAAGATTGTGGCAAATCCGGACCGCGATATGTCGACCGCCCGGCATGCAACCGCCAGGGTTTCGCCCCCGGGATCGAAAACAATGCGTTGCGCGGTCCGCAGGTCGACGCCACCGCGCCGGGCCAGGCCGGCAATAAAGGCGGAGACGTTCGATGCGCGCAGGCTCTGCAGCAGAAAGGTCTCGGTGAGTTCGCCGCGCAATGCCAGGGCATCGACCAGCTTTTCGGCTTCGCTGCGCTCGACGTCGCCGTTCGATTCAGCGATCACCGCATTGGTCGAGGTTTCGATCGCTTCGTCCAGCTTGGTCGGGTCCAGCGGGTAGTTGTCCAGGATATGCCGGCGCAACGCCGCCGAAACCCACCAGTACATGCGCACCGCCAAATCGGCCGGCAGGTCGTCCCGCTTCAACAGCGGTTGCTGGAAGCGGTCGACGCGTTGGGATTCCTCGACCAGGTATTCCAGCGCCGACAGGGAGAGCTGGGCGTCATGATTGTCCACCAGCGTTTCGATGACGTTGTCGGACCCCAGGTCGATCAGCGCCTGGGAAACGGTTTCGTTCAGCGGGCTGCGGACGGCGATCGCCAGTTGATGTTCTTCGCCCCGGTGCTTGACGATTTCGATCAAATCCGGATCGGTCAGCATCTGGCTGTTGATCAGCAGGGGTCGGGCCACCTCGATATCGTCATTGGCCAGTTGCACCACCAACTCGTGCGGTGCGTCACCGGATTCCAATAACCGGTTGGCCAGTTCTCGGCGCACCCGCATTTCCACGTCGTGCAGCAATTTGCCGACGATATCGGTCATCAGGGCACGTTCGTGATCGCTTAACCGGCCTTCGGGGGACAGGCAGAGGTCGGAAATGTTTTCCAGCAGCACACGCCGGCTGCGCTCGTCCCGTGCATGGGCCAGGTCGAGGAGATCCTGTAGCTGCTGCTCGTCGCGCCCAATCATACGGGTGTGGCTGCCTCTCACGGTCAAATTTGTCGCCAGTCGGCGCGGCCTGAAGGGACTGGACATACTGTGCCTTCTTGGTGACTCTGAGAGCAAGTGGTTAATAGGCAATTAATACCTTGGTTTTCATACGCGAATCGGTTTTTCGACGACTGAGTCGAAATTGCCACACCGGTTTCCCGGTCAAAATTACGCTTACACAGCTGTAGCGGCGGGCGCGCTATTTGGACAGACGCAGGACCGACAGGCTGTTCGCGACCTGGCGAAAGGCCGATTGCAGGGTCGCCGCGTCGGGGGCGAAAAAGTAGTAGGGAGGATCGGGACTTGACGCCACGTACTTCATCAATGCGGCCAGATTGCCGCTGTTGTGGTAAAACTGGATCGTGTAGATCAAAACGCCCTGGGCCTTGATATTGTCCGCCAGCTTGGCCAGCCGGGCACTCATGCCGGTGGCTCCCGGGATCAAGGCACCACCGCCGTCCAGCGGGTGCTGCTGGGTGCCGGAACCGAACACCCGTTCATAGCCGTCCCCGTTATAGCCCCAGTTCTCGCCGTCAGTCAGCAGGACGATGGCCTGGATGCGCTGGTAGGTCGGGTTCATCTCCGCCTCTTCGAAGGGCGGTTGTGGCGACAGAACTTCCCAGGCCCAGCTCAAACCGCCCGGAATGTTGGTGCTACCGGTGGGCGATTGCAGTGCCGAGATGCCGTCGAGGATCGGCTGCTTGTCGTGTTGCAGCGGCGTGATGCCATGGCTCAGGCAGGTGATGCACTCGCCGCCATATTTGAAGTCCATCCCGCAACGCTCGCTGCCCGGGGCCGGGTCGCCGGCCCGGAAATGGGTGATTACCGGGTCGTCTGTATTGTAGGTGCGGGTCAGCTGCTGAAGGCTGCCGCTGCTGGTTCCCAGATAGAAGCGGATTCGCTGTTCACTCGACTTGTAGCTGATCTTGTAATAGTCGTATTCGTCGCCGTCGATCCGCACCTTGCCCTTTTTCGGGATGATCGGTTTGGAGGCGGCGGTGGCATTCACGCGATCGTCGCCGACCTCGTTGCCGGGTTTGGCGGGGAAGGCGTCCGGGCGCCAGACATAGGCGCCGTCGACCATGGGCCGGACCGAACTCATCCAATCCCAGCCACGCCAATCGGTGCCGTCGCTGGTGGTGGTCACCCCCATCAGGATGTCGGCATCATTGTTGTCGTCGCCGTCGTCGGAATAACGCATATAGGCACAGCCGTTCCAATTGTCGGGCGGCGGCGACAGCAGCGGAACCGGTGAATTGTTGGCGAAATAGACGTCGGTCTGGCTCTGCCCGGTCGTTGGCCCGCGGCCCGGATTGGTGAAAGTGCTGCCGGTATCCGACGCGGTGTAGCCGGTGTAGTTAGACCCATCAATGGTGATGTTGACCTTGCCGTTCCATGGCACCAAGCCAATGCTCAACAGCGGGTTGGTGGTCAGGTCGCCATAGAGAATATTGACCAGGTCGGTCGCCGCGTCACGTGCTGCCGCGATGCGGCCGTTGGAGCCCATCGACCCGGACATGTCGATCGCCAGGACCACGTCCAGGGCCTGGGTTTCGCGTTTGACCTCGGTCGAGACCGCCACCGTCAGCGTGTCATAGTCGAATATCCGCATCAGGGTGGTGTCGATCGTCGCTGTCGCATCCAACGTGATGGTTTCACCGTCCGGATGCACCACCAGGTTCGGCCCGCTGACCGTGGCCCCCAGATAGCCGGCCGGGAAGTTGGCGTCGAAGAACATGGTGATGTCGGACTGCAGGTTGGGGCTTTCCAGCGCGTAACCGCCGGCCAGGGCGGCGGCATCGACGGCCGCGGAAAGGCGCGATTTCACCAGATAGCCGCGCGCGGTATCCACCGCCAGACCGATAAAGCCGACCAGCGGAATGATGGCCAACGCGAACAACAAAGCGAAGGTGCCGCGCTGGTCGCGTCGGAGCAGGCGAAGCCAGTTTCGCCACCCTGAGGCGGTGCTGATCGAGCTGTTGGACATCAACCCATATCCTGCGCAATTTGGTTTATCCACAATTATTGAGATGTAGGTGTTAAATAACTTTTAATAACCACAGGTTTAATATTGAAGAATTAACAGTAATTTTCGAGTTTTTTAGAAAATTATTTGGATTTTATTTGGATTTTATTTGAGGAAAAAGTCCGGAAAATTTTATGAAAAAATCAAATAAAAAGCGGCAGTTATTTTTGAGCTATACGTGATGAAATCAAAATGTAACCCATTTTATCTTTCTTCTTTTAGTAAAACTTTTCCTATTTAAAATATCTCTCTTCATTCATCATTTGTTAAACCTTGTTTGCGACTATCACGCTATCCAAGAACGAACCTAATCCGGAGGAGGGTTGGAGTAATGAAGAAATTGATCAGAAAGTTCATCAAGGACGAAAGCGGCGCGACCGCTATTGAATATGGCCTTATCGCCGCCCTTGTGTCGGTCGCCGCTGTTGGCGCCCTGCAGGCCCTGGGTACCGATCTGAGCTCGATGTTCAGTAAGGTCTCGTCCTACCTTGCCAACGCTGTTGGCGGCTAAGACTGAGATCTGAACTTGGTGATTGCGGGTCGGGACGACGGGTTTCCGACTCGTAATTGCGGGGCGCGCGGCGGGGGAGCGCGCCCCGCTATCCGCCTCGCGGCCGGCCACGCACGCTTGCTTTCGGCCGGGCAGCCGATCTGTGGATAACCTAAGCGGGTCAAGCTGGTGTCATGATCGCCCTCGCCACACATATTCTGCTTCTAGCCGCATTTTGTGGCCTGATTGTCTGGGCCGCCGTCCGTGACCTGCGGCATTTCATAATTCCCAATTGGATTTGCGCCGCGATCGCCGGCCTTTATCCGTTTTTCGTTTTGACCAGTCCGGCCGCCGTCGATTGGCTGGGGGCGCTGCTGGTCTGTGCCGTGACCGCAATCGTGATGGTGACCATGTTCATCCTCCGAATGATCGGTGGCGGTGACGTCAAGATGCTGGTTGCCATGTCGCTTTGGGCTGGACCGGCGTTATTCGTTGAATTGTTCGTGGTGTCAGCCTTGGCCGGTGGTGTCATGGCTGTGCTCTATGGCTGGGTCCTGCGTAAGGACGTTCCGGCGCTGGCCGGTGGCGGCGCATTGGACGAGGAGAGCGGTACGGAAATCCGGGAAACCGTGTTGCCTTACGGGGTGGCGCTGGCAACCGGTGGTCTGTTCATCGCGGGTCAACTCTTGTTGCGCTAGGAGAGCGGGACGATGCGGCTTCGCAGTATTTTGCTGATCGTGTTCGCGCTTGTCGCGGCGGGTGTCGCGGTATTGGCGGTTCGTGGCTATCTGAATGCCGAACGGGCAGCCATGGTCAGCCACCAGCCCGAAGCCGCTCCGGCGCCGAAACTGGTCCGCATCCTGGTCGCCAAGTCCGATATGCCCGCCGGCCGCTTCATGAAAGTAGAGGACATGCGGTGGCAGGACTGGCCGGACACCGACTACCCGTCTTCCTACGTGGTTGAGGGTGAGAGACCGGCGGAGGATTTTGCCGGGGCCGTTGTCCGCAACGGGATCACATCAGGTGAACCGGTAACCGACTCCCGGGTTGTCAAACCGGGCGATCGCGGATTCCTGGCGGCGGTGCTGATGCCGGGCCTGAGGGCGATTTCGGTACCCATCAATGCCACATCGGGGATTTCCGGTTTTGTCTTTCCCGGCGATCGGGTCGATCTGATCGTCACCCATTCCATTCAGATCAAGGGCAACCAGGATGGCGGCTCGGAACGTCACCGGGCCAGCGAGACGGTGCTTCAGAACGTCCGCGTCCTGGCTGTCGATCAGCGCACCGAGGTCCAGGACGGCGACACCGTCCTGGCCAAGACGGTGACGCTCGAAGTGACGCCGAAACAGGTCGAAATCGTCGCCGTCGCGGCGGAACTGGGCAAGCTTTCCCTCAGTCTTCGCAGCCTGGCGGTCAAGAACGGCGAGGAAAACAAGGACGGCATCAAAGCAATTGGCAGACGGGGACGGTCACACACCATGGATAGCGAGATTTCCCGGGTCATCGGTTCGCCGCAGGCGGGCGAGGACACCGTGCAGATCGTTAAGGGCAAAGTTACCGAAACCGTCGGTTTCAGGAAGAGGTGATGCCAATGTCGTGCCGGCAGATCCCATGGTTGGTTTTGATCGCCCTTGTGGCCTGGGGCCTGGTCGGGCAATCGACCGCGGTCCATGCCAGGGCCGAGATCATCTCCCTTTCCACCGAGCAGGTCGACCTTGAGGTCAACAAGGGCAAATTGATCCGCCTCAACCGCAAGGCGGCCAGCGTTTTCATCGCCGACCCGGATGTCGCCGATATCCAGGTCAAGTCGCCGACCCTGGTCTATGTCTTCGGCCGCAAGGTCGGTGAAACCAGCCTTTATGCGGTCGACAAGAACGACAAGGTCCTGGCCAATCTGCACGTGGCGGTCAATCACAACCTGACCCGGTTGCGGCGGGTCCTGAAGAACATGCTGCCCAACCAGGACATCAAGGTGCGGTCGGTGGACGGCACCATTCTGCTGTCGGGGACCGTGGACTCGGCGGTGGCGGCGGCGGATGCCAGGGATATTGCCCGTCGCTTTACTGGCGGCGACTCGGAAGCAGTGCTCAACCGCTTGCGGGTCGATTCCGTGAACCAGGTGAATTTGCGGGTTCGGATCGTCGAAGTGACGCGCTCGGTGATCAAGGAACTCGGCATCAACTGGGAAGGTATTGGCCAGCTAGGGAATTTCGTGCTCGGCCTTGCCACCGGCAACGACGTTGTCGAATTGGTCACCGACAACATCCTGACCAATAACACCAACTTCATCGACCGCACCGATTCGCTGATCGCCGGCTTTGACAGCACCCGGCTCAGCATCCACACGGTGATCGATGCGTTGGAAAAGGAAGGCCATGTCACCACCCTGGCCGAGCCGAACCTGACCGCCATGTCGGGTCAGACGGCGAGTTTCCTGGTCGGTGGCGAGTTCCCGATCCCGGTTGCCGAGGAAAACAATTCGGTCGCCATCTCGTTCAAGGAATTCGGTGTTTCGCTGGCCTTCACACCGACCGTCATCGACGGGGCCCGGATCAACATGCGAGTGCGGCCCGAGGTCAGCGCGCTGTCGACAGCCGGCGCGGTGCAGATCAGCTCCCTGGTGATTCCAGCGCTGGCGACGCGGCGCGCCGAGACCACGGTCGAGCTGGGCAGCGGCCAGTCCTTCGCCATCGCCGGCCTGCTGAAAAACGAGACGTTCCAGGACTTCCGCAAGCTGCCTGGCATCGCGGAATTGCCGATCCTGGGCCGGCTGTTCAAGTCCGACCGCTTCAACCGGGAGGAAAGCGAACTGGTGATCATCGTCACCCCCTATCTGGTGCGGCCGGTTTCGTCGCAGCGGCTGGCCTCGCCCGAGCAGGGCAAGGAGCCGGGGACGGATGCCGAGCGGTTGACCACGAGTACGGCCTATCGGCCCAAGATCGCGGCGCCGATGCCGGCGCCGGTGACGCCGGGCGGTCGCCGCGCGATCGGTCCGATCGGTTTTGAACTGCAATGACAGGGTGAAGTCGCCATGGCACATCTGACCCGATATCTTGCAATGACCGCGGCGGCGGTTCCGTTGCTGTTGTCGCTGCCGGGGTGCGTGGAGCATCACCAGGCCTGGCTGCCGGTGGAAAGCCAGAAGAACATCCAGGTCGACTGGGTGATCATCGAGCACGACATCGACTTCGCCGACGGTAGCGCCCGGCTGGGGCGTGATGCGACCGGCCGGCTGGCGGGTTTCCTGGCCCGGCACCGGGTTGGCAGCGATGACTTTCTGTTTGTTTCCGCACCCGATGACGGGTTGGGCGCACAGCGACAGTCCGCCTTGGTCTCCGAATTGCGCGATCTTGGCTATGCGCCGAAAGTCAGGGTCGAGCGGATCCGTCCGACGACGAGCGTCATGGTCGGCCGATATGTTGTGACGCCACCACGTTGTCCGGATTGGACCAAAGCCGCGGGCCCCGATCAGGCCAACCAGATTTCCAGCAATCTGGGCTGCGCAACCGCTGTCAATCTGGGCCTGATGGTGGCGAATGCGGGCGACCTCGTTCAGGGGCGTGAACTCACTCCGCTGGATGCCGATGTCGCCGCCCTGGCCATCGAGCGCTATCGCCAGAGCGCCCAGTGGATGCTTGAAACCCGCGGCGCTGGCGGTGGCGGCGAAAACGTCGACAAGGCGGATCGCTACCAGCCCAAAGAAACGAAATCCAGCGGCACCCAGTAAGAGAGAACCTCATGAGCCTCGTCGCCATGCTCAAATCGAACCAGGACCGGCCCCGGCGTGAGCCGGTAATGGCGTTTACCTCGGACGAGATCACCGGCGAAGCCATCGCCACGGCGGTCGAATCCCAGAGTTGGTCGGCGTCTCAGGTTCAGATCGGGGACCTGGACGACGCCATCCGCGCCCTGGCCCTGACGGCGTCACCGGAAATCCTGGTGATCGACATCGCCGGCATCAGCGACCCCTTCGAGGCCATCAACCAATTGGCCGATGTCTGCGACCCGGGCACCAAGGTGATCGCCATCGGTTCGGTCAACGACATCGAGCTCTACCGCGCGCTGGTCGCCACCGGCATCCGGGATTACCTGGTCAAGCCGGTCGACCCCGAGACCCTGGCGACCGCCTTGCACAACGCTTCGGAACCGGACCCGGGTACGAAGGAGGAAGCGGAGGTGCGCGGGCGCCTGGTCACGGTGATCGGTGCGCGCGGCGGGGTCGGCGCCAGCACGGTCGCCGTTTCCTGCGCCTGGCTGCTGGCCCATGAATATGGCCGCCAGACCGCGCTTCTGGACCTGGATCTGCACTTTGGCGGCGCCGCGTTGGCCTTTGACCTGGAACCCGGCCGCGGATTGCGGGAAGCGGTCGAGAACCCGGGCCGCATCGACGGCCTGTTCATCGAACGCGCGGTGGTCCGGGAAAGCCCCAACCTGGCGATCCTCAGCGCCGAGGAGTCGCTGGACGAAGCGATTTCGTTCAACGACATCGCGCTGGACCTGCTGATGGCCGAACTCCGGGCCCAGTTCCAGGTCGTGGTCTGCGATCTGCCCAGGTACGAGGTGCCGATCCAGCGCATTCTGCTGTCCAGCACCGACGAAGTGGTCATCGTGACCGATCTGACCATACCGGGCCTGCGCGACACCATTCGCCTGCAGGCCATGATCCACGAAGCGGCCCCCGACGCGCAGGTGCGGATTGTCGCCAGCCAGGTTGGTGACAAGTTGCGGCGCGGTGTCGACAAGGCCGAATTCGAAAAGGCGATCGAAGCCAAGATCACCTTCATCCTGCCTGAAGACGGCAAGACGGTCAGTTCGTCGATCAACGCCGGCCAACCCCTGCCGCTGGTCAACAAGCGGAGCAACCTGATCCGAGAAATGCGGAAACTGGCCAAGGACATGGGTGTGGTGGAAGATACCAAGCGCAAACCGTTGCTAGCCCGGCTGCTACCGAAACGGAGCGGGTAATGTTCGGGCGGCGGGGGAACAGCACCAATTCACCATCGGCAGAGGTTGTAACGCCGCTGTTCAAGGGCAACGGTGAAGCACAACCGGATTCAACCCAGGTCGAGCCCACCCTGGACGTCGAGCCGCCGGCCGAACCGCGTCAGACGGTGACCCTGGAAGAGGCGCTGGAAGCGATCCGCCCGGTTGCCCGCCAGCGTATCGATTCGTCTGCCGCTGCCAACCTGCCGCGTCGCGACCTGGCCCGCGAGATCGGCCGCATCGCGCAGCAGGTCCTAGGCGACGGTGTCATCAAGCCCCGTGACCTGCGCGACCTTATCACCATTCTGTTGAATGAAATGCTTGGCGATTCCGGCGACGAGGAGCGGGAGAAGCCGACAGCGACCGGGCCGCGTGACATCGTCGAAGAGGCCAAGATCCGGATCCAGCCGATCCTGGTCGAGCGTATCGACGTAGCGGCGGCCGCCAAACTGCCCCGCGGCGAGTTGGCGCGGCAGATCAGCGAGATCGTTTCCGAATTGCTGCAGGAAGAGAAACTTCAGCTCAACCTGCTTGAGCAGCGTGACCTGGTGACCATGCTGCTGAACGACATGTTGGGGCTGGGGCCGATCGAGCCGCTGCTGGCCGACGAGAGCGTCACCGACATCATGGTCAACGGGCCGCAAAAGGTTTACGTCGAACGCGGCGGCAAGCTGGAAAAGACCGATGTGGTCTTCCGCAACGATGCCCATGTGATGAATATCTGCACCCGCATCGTGACCCGGATCGGCCGCCGCATCGACGAATCCAGCCCGCTGGTCGATGCCCGCCTGGAAGACGGCAGCCGCGTCAACATCATCATTCCGCCGTTGGCCATTGACGGCCCGTCCTTGTCGATCAGAAAGTTCGCCAAGAAGAAGATCACGCTCGACCTGATGGTCGACCAGGGCAACATATCCAAGTCGCTTTCGACGGTGATGAAGATCGCCGCCGCGTCGCGGCTCAACATCCTGATTTCCGGCGGTACCGGTTCGGGTAAGACGACGTTGCTGAACGCCATGTCGCGGCTGATCGATCCCGGCGAGCGGATCGTGACCATCGAGGACGCGGCCGAACTGCAACTGCAGCAGCCGCATGTGGTGCGACTGGAAACCCGTCCGCCGAACCTGGAGGGGCAGGGCGAAATCACCATGCGTGATTTGGTCAAGAACTCGCTGCGTATGCGGCCGGACCGGATCATCCTGGGCGAGATCCGCGGCTCCGAGGCCCTGGACGTGCTGCAGGCGATGAACACCGGCCATGACGGGTCGCTGTCAACGATCCATGCCAACCGCCCGCGCGAGGCGCTGACCCGGCTCGAGAACATGGTCGGCATGGCCGGCATCAACCTGCCGTCCAAGGCGGTCCGGACCCAGATCGCATCGGCCGTCGACATGATCGTACAGATCTCGCGCATGCGGGACGGCAAGCGCCGGGTGGTGTCGGTGATGGAAATCGTCGGCATGGAAGGCGATGTCATCACCACCCAGGATCTGTTCAACTTTGAATACCAGGGCGAAACCGCGGACGGTAAGCTGATCGGCGAGTTCAAGTCTTCCGGCCTGAGGCCGCATTTCCTCTCCAAAGCCAAGTATTTCGGTCTGGATCGGGCGCTGCTGGAGGCGATCTGATGGATATCGGCCGCGACTTGGAGAGCCTGGGAATCGACCCGCTGCTGGCCTTGCTCCTGGTCTCGGCGGCGTTAGCAGTGCTGCCGGTCATCCTGATCGCGATCCACCTGTCCGACCGATCCGGGAAGGACATTCATCGCCGGGTCGAGGAACTGAGCCAAAGGTGGAACGCCGAACAGCAGGCAGTCACCAGCCTGCGGAAACGAAATGCCGACGTTTCGATCCACGGCATGGGGCTGGTCATCAAATACCTCCTGCCGCACCCGGACAAGCTTCGCCGGCGCCTGGCCGCGACCGGCCGGGAAATGCCGCTCAGTCTCTATCTGTTGAGCTGCGTCGGTGTCTTGACCGTGAGTTTCCTGGTAGCCGACTTGATCATTGGTTTGCAGTTTCTGACGTCGTTGCTAATTGGAATCGCGATCGGGATCGGGCTGCCGCATTTTGTCGTCAGTGCCTTGATCCGCAAACGAATAGCGGCGTTCATCGGCCAGTTCCCCGAAGCCATTGAACTGATCGTGCGCGGTCTCAAGTCCGGGTTGCCGCCCGCCGAATCGATCGCCACCGTCGGACTGGAATTCCCCGACCCGATCGGGGCCGAATTCCGGCGTGTGACCGACAGCGTCAAGTTCGGTCAAAGCATGGACGATGCGCTGGACGACACCGCGCAACGGATTGAAACACCAGAGCTCAGGTTTTTTACCATCGCCCTGGCGGTGCAGCGTGAAACCGGCGGCAACCTGGCGGAAACCCTGGAGAACCTGTCGGACATTTTGCGTCGGCGCCGGCAGATGAAGCTCAAGATCCGGGCAATGTCCTCGGAAGCTAGAGCCAGCGCCATCATCATCGGCTCCTTGCCGCTGATCATGTTCTGCTTGCTGTATTTGGTGGGTGGCGACTACGTCACGGTCCTGATCTCCGATCCCCGTGGCATGATGATGTCAGGGGTTGGATTGGGAATTCAGGCCGTCGGCGCCGCGGTGATGGCAAAAATGGTGAGGTTCGAGATATGAACATCGCCGGGTTGCTGCCATTTGATCTGAACGGCGCCGATCTGGTGATGATCGCTGCTGGGCTGGCGGTGTTTCTTAGCGTCATGGCGGTGTGGTCGACGCTCCTGGAAACCAAACCTTATTCGATGCGGATCAAGACCTTGGTTGCGCGTCGTTTGGAGCTGAAGGAATCGGTGACCGCGCCGCAGAAACGCCAAACGCGGCGGGATCTTGGGCTGACGTTCATGCGGCGGATCGTCGCCAAACTTAAGCTGTTGCGCACCGAGCAGGCCGAAAGGATCGCCGAAAAACTGGCCCAGGCCGGTTGGCGATCGCCCGACGCCGTTGTCGTGTTCCTGTTCGTGAAAACGGCACTGCCGGTCGCACTGGCGGTGATAGCGATACTCTACCTCTATTTGCTGGGCGATCGTGAAGTCGAGATCACGGGCATTCTGGCGATGGCGCTGGGCTGTGTCATTGCTGGCTATTATCTGCCTGAGATCTACGTCAAGAACGCCAAGAACAAGCGTCGAGAGGCCCTGCGCAAAGGCCTTCCAGATGCCCTGGATTTGATGGTGATCTGCGCCGAGGCCGGTCAGAGCCTGGATGCAATCCTGGAACGGACCAGCCGGGAAATGGTCGTGGCCTTTCCCGAACTTGCCGATGAATTGGGGCTGACGGCGGTTGAGATCAGTTTCCTGCCGGAACGGAAGCTGGCCCTGGAAAACCTCATCAAGCGGGTGGACCAACCCGACATCCGGGCGGTGGTCAACACCCTGGCGCAAACCGAAAAATACGGAACCCCGCTGGCTCAGTCGTTGCGCGTCCTGGCCGCCGAATTTCGCGACCAGCGATTGATGCGCGCTGAGGAAAAGGCGGCCCGTCTGCCGGCGACTATGACGGTGCCGTTGGTGATCTTCATTTTGCCGGCGTTGTTTGTTGTGTTGATTGGTCCCGCGATCGTCGACGTGATTGACCAGCTAAGTCAGTTGCGATGATGGATCGAGGGACGGGTTAGACCATTCCTACGTGGAAAGGGGGAAGCACGTATGGGCTTTTTTGACAGAGCGAGAAAATCGATCGTCAGGGCCCCCCGCGATCAGGGCGGCGGCGCGAGCATTGAGTTCGCGTTGCTGGTACCGATTGCCCTATTGATGTTCGCCGGTGTCTTCGAAGTCGGCGGCATGTTGTTCATGAGCGCGGCCATGGAAGGCAGTGTCCGCGATGCCGCCCGGTTCGGCATCACGGGATATACGCCGGGAGCGCAGAGCCGCGAAGACCATATCCTCGAAATCATCGACCAGGGCACCATGGGCATGATGGACATGAACAATGTCCAGGTGACCCAAAAAATCTATGATTCGTTTGGCGATATTGGCCAGCCGGAGCCATTCACCGACCAAACCCCCTTCAACGGCACCTACGACGTCGGTGAGCCGTATTCCGATATCAACGGCAATGGCCAGTGGGACGAGGACATGGGCACCGCGGGCGTCGGCGGGCCCGGTGATATCGTTGTTTACACAGTAACCTATGATTGGCCGCTGATGACGCCCTTGCTGGAACACCTGCTTGGCGAAAACGGCAAGGTCGCGCTGTCGGCCAGTATCGCGGTTCGCAACGAGCCCTATGGGACCGTGCCTCCGCCGCTGGGGGGCTAGGGTCATGAAACGGATGCAAAAGATCCGACATTTGTGGGGCGATACCCGTGGCGCTGTGCTGGCGGAATTCGCCTACGCCCTGCCGCTTCTGATCCTGATCGTCATTGCCGGGGTCGAGGTCGCCCGCTACGCGTTGTTGCACCAAAAGGTCAACGGCCTGGCGATCACGGTGTCGGACCTGGTGGCCCGGCAACAGACGGTGTCCGAAACGGATATCGCCAACGCCTTTGCGGCGGTCGACCACGTCGCCAAGCCGTTCGAAATCGGCGACAAGGGGCTGGTGGTGATTTCCAGCGTGGGGGCCAGTAGTGGAAACCCGCCGGTTGTGATGTGGCAGCGCAGTGGTGCCGGTACCTTGACCTTTTCGAGCCAGATCGGCACCGAAGGGAACTCGGCTACCGTGCCGGCCGGCCTGCAGGTGCGCGACGGTGAAACGGTGATCGTTGTCGAGGTCGCCTACAGCTTCACGCCGATGTGGGCACCGGAAATCGTCAGTCCGATCCAAATGTACCAGACGGCGTTTCACCGGCCACGGTTCGGCGCCCTGTCCTCGGTAACGCCCTGATCGGTGTCAAGAAATTGACGGGAATTAATCAAACTTTATTGGAATGGAGAGATGGTGGCGGTAAAAGCACTTAAAGAACAGCCGATCGAGGAAACCGTGACGCAGGCATATGTAGATCTGACGCGTTTGATCGAACGATTGCACCGTCGCTTCCTGGACGTTTTACGGACGGAACTCAACCGCCTCGGCATCACCGACGTCAATGCGGTGCAATGCCTGCTGCTGACCAATATCGGCGAAGAAGAGGTGAACGTCCGCGATCTGATGGAGCGGGGGTACTATCAGGGCTCGAACGCGTCGTACAACATCAAGAAGCTGGTCGAAAGCGGCTATCTGATACAGGAACGCTCAACCCAGGATCGCCGATCGGTCCGGTTGCGGGTGTCCGACAAGGGCCTGGATCTTTGCCGCAAGGTGACGCAGCTCGACGAAAAGCACGCCGAGCAATATGGCGACAAGTGCGAGCCTACCCTGGCGGCTTTGCGCGACTTGGAGCGGGTCTGGTCCCACTTCATTGCCTATGGCGCGTCGTAAGGCCGGATACCCAGGCGTCTCCCGGTAACACGGACGGCTCCGGCCGATGGCTATCCTGACAGAAAATGGTGACCCGCCGGTCCTTTCATTGGCCCGCCTGACAAGGTTCCTCAAGCGGCTCGGCCTTACGGCTGCGGTGGCAGCCGGGCTGCTCTACCTGGTGCTCGGCGTGGCCGATACTCTGGGAACCCCGCTGCTGTCCACCGGCGAGCGGATCTACTTGCCGCCCGGTCACGACTTCGTGGCCTTCTTCGCGGCGGCGACCATGGTCGGTGATGGGCTGGCCAGCGCGGTCTATGACGTGGCCCGAATCCACGCCACCGAAATCGCGGTCGGCGGGGCGGGCACGCCGGTCTATCCCTGGCTTTACCCACCGACCTTCTTGCTGGCCGTCGCGCCGCTGGCCTGGTTGCCTTATCTGCCTGCTCTGATCCTGTGGCTGGCGGCGTCGGTTACTCTCTACTGTTGGGTTGCCTGGCGCATCATCCCCGACCTGCGATTGCTGCCGGTCGTCCTCGCGTTCCCGGCGATCGCCCAATGCCTGATCAGCGGCCAGAACAGCTTGCTGTTTGCCGCCTTGTTTGGGGCCGGTCTGCTGAGTTTGGAACGCCGCCCCTGGCTCGCCGGCCTGGCTTTCGGGCTGTTCGTGTGCAAACCGCAACTGGCGGTGCTGCTGCCCTTTGCGCTGATCGCCGGCCGCCATTGGCACGCCGTTGCCGCGACAGCCGTGGCGGCGACGGCGGTCGTCGCGGTATCCTTGCTGGCGTTTGGCGTTGCTCCCTGGCAGGAATTCGTCGCTCACGCACTGGGTACCACCGGCTTCCTGGAGGCGGGCCAGATCCCCTGGCCACGCATGCCGACCGTGTTCGCGGCCCTGTCGCTGGCCGGGCTCGGCAAGGGCACCGCCTATACCGGGCAATTGCTGGTCATGCTGGTCGCGGCCGCCGGGATTGCCTTTGTGTGGGCACGACCGGTCCCGTTCCACCTCAAAGCCGCGGCACTGTGTCTTTCGGTTCTGCTGGCCACCCCTTACGGCTTTGACTACGACATGCCGGTGATCGGCTTAGGGCTGCTGTGGCTGGCCTGCGACGGTGAACGGATGACGTTGACCCGGTTCGAATGGTCGGTAGTGATCTTGATGTGGTTTCTGCCCTTGCTGGGCTGGGGGATTGCGGCGGCAACCGCAGTGCAGATCACGCCCATCACCGGGATGCTCTTGCTTGGGTTGGTCGTCCGACGGGCGGCTCAGGCCGGCCGGGGCCAAATCTCGCCGTCCAAAACGACTCAGATCTGATCAGCCTGGGACCTGGGTTTCACAATGAAGCTGTGTCGGCAGGGGCTAGTGCAGCACGCACGATGTCGGGCGGCCTTCATCCTCGTTCAGGCAATAGAGCAGCCCGGTCAATGCCAGCCCGTGCCGTTCCAGCAGGGGGCCGGCCCAGCGCAGTTCCGGTGTCAAAGTCGCCTGAATGGATACGCACTGATGGTCATGGGCCAGGGTTTTGGTGGCACCGATCAGGGCGTCGACGACATCGCTGCAACGCCACTTGACCTCGACCACCGAGATGTCACGGATCGCCAGGGTCGGCCCGTGCGGCAACCTGTGGACTTTGCGATAGGTCAATAGGCCGCGGAAGATCTCGTCGCGCTCGGCCACCACGATCCCGAAATCCTTGCCTTCCCGAAGGTCGGCACTCAAGTAGCCTTCTGCGTATCTGACCCAGTTCTCCAGCGTCACGCCACTCATTGTTTCCCTGAGCAGGGGAAACACGAGTGGCAGACTGGCCTTGTCGAGACCATGTACCAGATACGACGATTTCATTCCGACTTGTCCTTAGTCGTGTTGATTATACGGCTCAATTTGGCAGCTTTCGGCGGGTGCAGCTATGATTGAAATCAAGCTTTGCACCGAACCGACAAAGAAAAAGCGTGGGTCCGGGAAAAGCCTGGACGGGTGTCCAACGTCTGCCTGTTGCTTGGCTTTGCCCAAACGATTATGGTCATTATTTGGCGGCGGGATGTGTCACGGGGTAATGCGCATCGGCCGCCGAATTGGGAAGCGAACCAAGACTTTGTCAGTTCGGCCGCGGCAGCTGTATGGCGGCTACGAAAGGGTGAACTTGGCGGTTCGAGGAATGGTGGCGATTGCTTTGAGGTTCTTCCGCCTTATACCGTCTAGTAGAGTCCGTCACTTGCTGATTGGCAACTGGCGATATGCGGGAGAGTATTTTGATTTTGGGCACGCAACCACTGATCGCCTTCGTTGGCTGCCTGGGGTGACCGGAACGTGACCGTTACTGACCAGGTCTTTTGTGCAAACGCCAACCGTCCCGACAAGGCTCATTGTCTTGGCTGCATGATCCGGAACCGGGCGTTTTGCGCGACCATGGACAAGTCCGAGGTCAAGGACCTGGAAGCGATCGTCAGCCAGGTCCAAATCACCGCCGGTCAAACCCTGTTCTGCGAAGGCGAAGACGCCGATCACCTGTACAACGTCACCCGTGGCGCGGTGCGGGTGTTCAAGCTGCTTGCTGACGGCCGGCGCCAAATCACCGGGTTCATGTTGCCCGGCGACTTCCTGGGGCTCAGCGTCCGCGACGGCTATGCCTATGGTGCCGAAGCGGTGGTGACCACCGACCTTTGCCGGTTTCCGGTCCAGTCGCTGATGGCGCTGTTCGAACGCTACCCGAAACTGGAGAAAAAGCTGCTGCAATTGGCCGGCGACGAACTGGCCGCGGCGCAAGAGCAAATGTTGTTGCTGGGCCGCAAGACGCCGATGGAGAAGGTCGCGTCCTTTCTGATCATGCTGGCCATGCGCGAGGCAAAATTTGGCCTGCCGCCTGACCTGGTCAGCCTGCCGATGAGCCGCAGCGACATCGCCGATTATCTAGGTTTGACCGTGGAGACCGTCAGCCGGACTTTCAGCCGGTTGAAGAACGGCGGCGTGATTCGATTGCACGACAGCCACCATGTCGAGGTCAAGCGCATCGACGATATGCACGAATTGGCCGACGGCGCCTGAGGGATTAGGTCACAAACGGGATTCCGGTGCCAAGCAAGCCGTTTTGGACCTGGTTTAAGGCGTCCTCGTAAGCAGCGATTTTTTCAGCCAGATAGGCGGGTGGCGGTCCGGCGCTTAACAGCGGGTCGTCCTCCTGCGGGCCGAAATTCAACATGTCGTAGGCTTTTCGGATGACACGCATCGCATTGTCGATGACGTCGCGTGCGTCGCTGGACGATTTCTGGCTCAACAGGTCCAATGTGTCGACCATCCCCATTTCAAAGAAGGTCTGTTCGAATTCCGCCTGTTTGTCGGCGTCAATGAACTCGCCACGCAGGATTTTTGGACTGAGGCCCAGACCGGGCAGGGCGTCGAACCCGTCCGGACCGGCAACCAACTCGATGGTGGCGCCGTCCAACGCCTCGATGGTGAGGTATTCCTCGGTGGGCTTAGGCAGCAGTGTGGAGTTGTCGGCCGTCAGGTACCGCGCCTGGCCGGCATTGCCCAACACCTTGTTGATCTGAAAGGCGATCCAGCCGAAGGAATCGGTATCGCCAATGGTGATGGTCTGGGTGGTGCCGCCGTCGACCTTGATGCCGAAGGACTGCCCGCCCCGGACCGTCGATTGACTGACCGCGGTGGTGGCAATGGTGCCGGGAATTTCACCGTTGGGCAGGCCCAGCAGGGACAGCACGGACGTGCCGCCGGCGTCGAAATTGATGGCGGCGCCGCTGTGGCTGAACCCACCGCCGAACTGATGGGCCCAAGTCAAGGCGCCGGTATTGTCCAGTTTGGCCACGAAACCGTCCTGGTCGCCGACCTGGGTTGCGCTGCCGATCGTGCCGTCGGTGTTGCCGGTCAGGTAGACATTGCCGCCGTTGACCGCCACATCCAGGGCCTGGTCGGTGCCGCTAGACCCGACATAGCTGAGCCAGTCGATGGCGGCGCTGGCACCGGAATCGGTGATCCGGGTGACGAAGCCGTCGATCCCGCCGGAATGGGCTGTTGCCACCGTGCCGTTCAGGGCGGCATTGTCGCTGTAGCCGGTGACGTAGATTTCGCCGGTGGTGTCGATCGCCAGGCCGCCGACCTGGCCGTTGCCCAGCGCCCCAAGGTCGACCTCCCAGACCGCCGGGTCGTTGGTCGCGCTGTCGGTGTATTTACGGACATAGGCGTTGGTGCCGTCGTCATAGGCGACGAACAGGCTGCCGCTGTTGTCGACGGTAATCGCCGACGGCGTTTCGTCGCCGGTGCCACCGAACTGCTTGTTGTAGGCCAGCGTGCCGCTGCTATCCAATTTGGTGACAAAGGCATCGCGCCCGCCGCCATGGGTCAGGCCGTCGGCGATTGCCGAGGCGGCGAAGCCGGTGAGAAAGATATTGTCGGACGCATCGACCGTGACGCTGACCGCGCCGTCATCGGCATAGGGCGCCACTTGCCGGGTCCACAGTTCCTGGCCAGTGCTGTCGAACTTGGTCACGAAGGCGTCGCCATTGCCGCCGGCGGCGGTGTCGGTCAGCCGGGCCGTGGTCTGGCCGGCGATGATGATGTTGTCGCCGCTGTCGACGGTGACCGAAACCCCTTTGGCAGTGTCGGCCGAACCCAGAAGCTGGGTCCAGATCAGGTTCCCGGCCGCGTCGTATTTCTGCAAATAGGCGTCCTGGGTTCCGCCGTTGACCTGGTCGTCCAGGTCGCCGACCGTGCTGCCGACCACGTAGACATTGCCGTTGCTGTCGGTGGCCACGGCACCGGCCGTGTCTTCGTCTTCGGCCCCGGTGCTGATGCCCCGGTACCAGGCCTGGGTAGGTGCCGCCGCGCTCAGATCATCGACCTTGACCACGAAACCGTTGCCGAAAATGCCGCTGCCCGAACCGCCGGCCACGTAGACCGCCGGTTCGGCGGTATCGGTGGTGGAGAACGAAAGGTCCTCGCCGATGATCTTGTCGATCTCTATGGCGTATTGGAACTCGTTCAGGCGGGTGGTCTTGAAACGGGTCGCAACGTCGGTGGCAGCGGCCAGCTGGGTGTTGATGTGATCGACCACGGTGTCGATGTCCAGGGTTCCGGTGATGCCGGACAGGTCGACCGCGACATCGGTGGTGGTGCCGTTTTCGGTGACCGAGATGGTAAAGGTCTCGCTGCCGGTCAGACCCGGGATCGGGTCGGTCCTCACCGTGCTGATCACCGACGCCAGGAACGATGTCGGCGTTGCCGGGCGCTTGATATTGGCGTCGGTGCTGGCGTTCGACATGCCGAAAATCAGGTCGATGTCCAGCAGCGGATTGTCTTCGACGAAACTCTGCAGTTCGGCGTAGTAGTTCTGGAACTGTTGGTCCAACAGCGGCCGCATGGTTTCGGCCCGGGAATCGACGGTGGCGAAATCGACCAGTTCCTGCAGCCTGAGCATACCCTTGTACAGCGCGAAGAGCTTGCGGTTGTCATCGCCCAACTCCTCGCCCTGCAGGTCGTCCGCTTCCAGGTCGATCAGCGGCTTGCTGGTGAAAATACGGTTCAGGATGTCGCCGTCGGCGATTTGCCGCTGTTCCCAGGGTGGCGTGATCTGGGAGCCCTCAAAGGCCTTGTATTCCGCGCTGCCGCGGATCGATTCCGCGTGCACGGTCGACCCCATGGAGACACCGGAGCTGTAGAACGCACCCAGGACGCCATAGTCGAAGATCGCTTGGAACTTCTTGTCGTCCTTTTGATTGGCGGCGCCAAATGTGTTGGCGACGGCGATACCGCTTACGTCCATAGGATCCGCATCCCATAAGTCCTTGCGGCGGCTCTCGGCTTCGAGAGACACCTTCGGGCCTATTTCACACCTGACGCTTTTAAGAAACCGTGAACCGACGTGGTTAATAAAGCTCGTGGGAGGCCGGAATTTACCGATTGTTAACGAGGGTTACGTCAATATTTCTTGAGTTTCCCCGCCTGTTAGGGATTGGCTAACCAAGCCAGAACACAGTCGGGAGGCGCCAAACACAAGGACCCAAGCCAGGTTCCAATTCACATGTATGCGTACGGCGAGGACGACCGCGAGATGACCCCGACCCCGGCACCGAAGCCCGTTGACATATCGGCACTCGACCTGCCGCCCGACCGGGCGCGCGACAAGATCAAAACCGTCGATGAACTGGCCGAAATCGCGACCCGGGCCCGGGCCCGCGGGCGCAGCGTCGTGCTGGCCCATGGGGTTTTCGATCTGGTCCATATGGGCCATGTTCGCTATCTCGAGGCGGCGCGGGCCGAGGGCGACCTGCTGATGGTGACCGTCACCGCCGACCAGTATGTCAACAAGGGTCCCGGCCGACCGGCGTTTCCCGAGATGCTGCGGGCCGAAATGGTGGCGGCACTGGAGGGGGTTTATTGGGTGGCGGTCAGCTATGCGCCGACCGCGATCGAACTGATCGAGAAGATCCGCCCCGACGTCTACGTCAAGGGATCCGACTACAAGAACCCGGAAGAGGATGTCACCGGCAATATCCACCGCGAATGTACCGCGGTCGAACGCCATGGCGGGCGGGTCCACTTCACCGACGACATCACCTTTTCGTCGTCGAACCTGATCAACAATCACCTCAGCCAGTACGACCCGCACGTCGAGGCCTATCTGCGCACCCAGCGCCGCGGCCAAGTGCTGGACCGTGCCCTGGCGGCGATCGACGGGATCCAAAACAAAAAGGTCCTGCTGGTCGGCGATGCGATCATCGACGAATACCAATATGTCGGCGCCATGGGTAAGGCGTCGAAGGAGAACATCATCGCCACCCGCTTTGAATCCTCGGAGCTGTTCGCCGGCGGAGTCTTTGCCGCCGCCAACCACGTTGCGAATTTCTGTGCCGAGGTCGAGGTGATCACCGTGCTGGGCCACCAGGAACCCCATGAGAGCCTGGTCCGCGACAGCCTGCACGCCAACGTCAACGCCAATTTCGTCTTCCGCCGCGGCGTTCCGACCACCCGTAAATGCCGTTACGTCGATCCCCGCAGCCTGCTGAAGCTGTTCGAGGTCTATCACTTCGATGACCATCCCTTGAGCGGGCGCGAGGAAAACCAGCTTTGCGACCTGATCGCCCGACGGGCCGGCGAGTTCGATCTGGTGATCGTGTCGGATTTCGGTCACGGCATGATGACCCGGCGCGCCATCGACCTGGTGGCCGAAACAGCGCCGTTCCTGGCGGTCAACGCCCAGAGCAATGCCGCCAATCAGGGCTTCAACCCGATCACCAAATACCCGCGCGCCGACTATGTCTGCATCGACGAACCGGAAGTGCGCTTCGCCATGCACAACCGGTTTACGGAGCTGGGCGAGTTGATCGAGACCGGCCTGGCCCAGTCGATCGACTGCGACAAGATGATCGTGACCCACGGCCGCCAGGGTTGCGTGACCTATTCACCGGGCGAGGGGATCACCGACATCCCGGCCTTTGCCGGCAAGGTGGTCGACACCATGGGGGCAGGCGATGCCTTCCTCTCGGTGACCTCGCCGATCGTCGCCCATGGCACCCCGATGGAACTCAGCGGCTTCATCGGCAACTGCGTCGGGGCGCTGAAGGTCGGCATTGTCGGCCACCGCAAATCGGTCGAGAAGACGGCCCTGGTCAAATTCATCACGGCCTTGTTGAAATAGGCCATCGTTTGGGAAGAGTGAGATGACGAACGAGAATCGGAACTGGAACGTTCTGGTCACCGGTGGCGCCGGCTATGTCGGGTCGATGCTGGTGCCGAAACTGTTGGCGGCCGGCCACAAGGTGACGGTGCTGGACCTCTACCTCTATGGCCGCGACGTCTTCGCCGACCTGGCCGACAACCCGAACCTGCGTGAGGTCGAGGGCGACCTGCGCGACGCCAATACGGTGGCCGATGCGGTCGCCGGGTGCGACGCGGTGATCCATCTCGCCTGCATTTCCAACGATCCCAGTTTCGAGCTCGACCCGGATCTCGGCAAGTCGATCAACTACGATGCCTTCCGGCCCCTGGTCCGGGCCGCCAAGGCGGCCGGCGCCAAGCGCTTCATCTACGCGTCGTCGTCCAGCGTTTACGGCATCAAGGACGAAGCCAACGTCACCGAGGACCTGGAACTGGAGCCGCTGACCGACTATTCCAAGTTCAAGGCCATGTGCGAGGCTGATTTGGAGGCCGAGCGTGAACCCGGCTTCACCACGCTGACCATCCGCCCCGCCACCGTCTGCGGCTATGCGCCCCGGCTGCGCCTCGACCTGACCGTCAATATCTTGACCAACCATGCGGTCACCAACGGCAAGATCCGGGTCTTCGGCGGCAAGCAGAAACGGCCCAATATCCACATCGAGGATATGACCGACCTCTACCTGCATTGCCTGCAACTGCCCGACGAACAGATCGATGGCGGCATCTTCAATGCCGGCTATGAGAACCATCCGGTGGGCCAGATCGCCGAGATCGTGCGCACCGTGGTCGGCGGCGATGTCGACGTGGTCTACGAACCGACCAATGACAACCGCTCCTACCACGTCTCGTCGGACAAGATCCGGGCCGAACTCGGCTTCCACCCGACCCACACCATCGAGGACGCGGTGCAAAGCCTGGTCGACGCCTTCTCTGAGGGCAAAATCCCGGATTCCATGGACGACAAGACCTATTACAACATCAAGACCATGCAGGCGGTGGCGATGCGTTGAGGCGGTTTCCGCCGGTCGTCACGTCCGTCGGGGCGGGGGTGCAGACACCCCCCAATCCCCTACCTGACAACCCTATGTTAACTATTCGGGGTTAGCGTTCGTTAATCATTCCTAACGAACCTTGCGTCATGTGCATCGGCGTCGATTTCGACAATACCATCGTGGCTTACGGCCCGCTTTTCCGCTCGCTGGGGCTGGCCGCCGGCCTGCCTGCGGGGACTGCCGAAGCCGGCAAGGAAGCCGTCCGCGACGCGCTGCGGGCGCAGGGTCCGACCGGCGAACAGGCTTGGCAGGCGATCCAGGCCGAAGCCTATGGCCACCGGCTTGACGAAGCCGAGCCGTTCCCCGGTGTTGCCGAGTTTTTCAGCGCTTGCGAAGGGGCCGGCCACCAGGTCCACATCGTCAGCCACAAGACCCGCCACGCGGCGGCCGACCCCGGCGGGGTCGACCTGCGCCGGGCCGCCCTGGACTGGCTTGCCGCGCACGGGCTGTTCGGCGGCGCGTTGGCTGCGGACCGGGTGCATTTCGCCGACTGCCGCAAGGACAAGGTCGACCGCATCGCGGCGCTGGATTGCAGCCATTTCGTCGACGATCTGCCGGAAGTGTTCGAGGCGGCGGGCTTCCCCGAAGCCACCGACGCCATCCTGTTCGACCCGGCGACGACCCGCGAGCGCCACAGCCGGGCCCGGGTGATGCACGACTGGCACCAGATTAAGGAGTACATTCTTGGGTGAGATCATCAACCTGAACACGGCCTTGGCCCGCCGCTCGGCAAGCCAGATGGTGACCGGCGGGGTGACCGCGGTCGAAGCCCTGGGCGGCGGCAACAACAACCGTCTCTATCGGGTCGACTGCAGCGACGGCAAGGCCTATGCCCTGAAGACCTATCTGCGCCAGGCGGGCGACCAGCGCGACCGGTTGGGCGCCGAGTTTCGCGGCATTGATTTCGTCTGGCGCAACGGCATCAGGGTGGTTCCGGAAGCGGTGGCCATGGACCCGGACCGGGCCTGCGCCATGTATGCCTGGGTCGATGGCGCCCAGGTTGCCGCGCCCTCGACCACCGACATCGACGCCGTGCTCGACCTGATCTACGAACTGCGCCGGATCTCCAGGGCCGATGAGGCGCTGACCATGTACCGGGCCTCCGCCTCCTGCCTGTCGGGGGCCGAGGTGGTGACCCAGATCGACCAGCGCCTGACCCTGCTGTTCGACGTGGTCGGCGACTATCCCGACCTCAGCCGCTTCCTCGAGATGGAACTGGTGCCGGCCTACAATTCGCTGCTGGAAGAGGCCCGTCGCGGCTATGCCCAGGCGGAGCTGGACTTCGCCACCCCGTTGCCCCGCGACCGGCAGACCCTGTCGCCGTCGGATTTCGGCTTCCACAACGCGCTGCGGCGTGACGATGGCAGCCTGGTGTTCGTCGACTTTGAGTATTTCGGCTGGGACGACCCGGCCAAGATGGTGTCGGACTTCGTGCTCCACGCCGGCATGGACCTGAACCTCGGGCTCAAGCGGCGCTTCATCAAGGGCGCGTTGGAGGTGTTCGGGGCCGATCGCTACTTCCCAATGCGGCTGCGTTGGCTCTACCCGCTGTTCGGCCTGTGCTGGAGCCTGATCCTGCTGAACGAGTTCAAGGACGAGAGCTGGCAGCGGCGGGCCTTCGCCAACGGCGCCAATAACCGGCCGGAAGTCCTGAACCGGCAGCTCGCCAAGGCCCGCACCAAGCTGCAGCAGGTGCTCGAGACCAAAGACCGGTTTCTGTACGATGCCTGAGGCAACGGCACAACTGGACTCCAGGTCCAACCAACTTCGGCAGATGATCGTGCGCGCGGTCGACAAGGGTGGCCGCGGCCACATCGCGTCCGCTTTCTCGTTGGTCGAGATCATGCGGGTCCTTTACGACGAGGTGCTGAGCCACAATCCGGCCGATCCGGACTGGCCCGACCGCGACCGCTGCATCCTGAGCAAGGGGCATGGCTGCCTGGCCCTCTATGTCATGCTGGCCGATCAGGGCTATTTCGACCCAGCCGAGCTCGACCGGTTCTGCCATTTCGACGGGTTGTTGGGCGGCCACCCGGAAATCGTCGTGCCCGGGGTCGAGGCATCGACCGGTGCCCTGGGTCACGGCCTGTCGATCGGTGTTGGCATGGCAATGGCGGCCCGCCTGCAGCGCCGGCCCAGCCGGGTCTACGTGGTCATGGGCGATGGTGAAATCAACGAAGGCGCGGTCTGGGAGGCGGCGATGACCGCGTCCAAGCACCGGCTGGGCAATCTGACCGCGATCGTCGACTACAACAAGATGCAGTCCTACGGTCCGCTGGACCAGGTCCAGCCGCTGGAACCGCTGATCGACAAATGGCGGAGCTTCGGCTTCGCAGCATACGACGTCGACGGCCATGACGTGGATGCGCTGCGCCGCGGTTTCGCATCGATCGATCCCGATGCCGACCGGCCGACGGCGCTGATCTGCCACACAGTCAAGGGCAGGGGTGTGGCGGCGATCGAACATGACGCCACCTGGCACCACAAATCGCGCCTGAAACCGGACGAACTGGCGATGCTGCACAACGGACTGGGGGCGGCCTGAATGCGCAAGACGGCACTGAACACGGTCCACGACCTGGCCCGCGACGATCCCAGGGTGGTCTTCTTAGGATCCGATCTCGGGGCCGGAACCCTGGATGCCTTCCGCGACGAATTGCCTGACCGTTTCTTCATGGAGGGGATTGCCGAGCAGAACCTGATCGGCGTCGCCGCCGGCCTGGCGATGGACGGGCTCAGGCCCTATGTCAACACCATCGCCACCTTCCTGACCCGGCGCTGCTTCGAACAGGTGGCGATCGACCTCTGCCTGCAGAACCTGCCGGTCACCCTGATCGGCAATGGCGGCGGCCTGGTCTATGCGCCCTTGGGCCCCACCCATATCGCCACCGAAGACATCGCCATCATGCGGGCGCTGCCGAACATGACCGTGATTGCGCCGACCGACGCCGACGAAATGCGGCGGGCGATCGGCAGGAGCCGGGACCTGGACGGTCCGCTCTACGTCCGGGTCGCCAAGGGCGGTGACCCGATCGTCAGCCGCGACCGGGACGGTTTCGAATTCGGCGAGGCGATCCTGTTGGACGAACCCGGCGAGGTGCTGTTCGTCGCCACCGGGGTCATGGTCCACCGTTGCCTCGTGGCGGCCGAGCTTTTGGCCAAGGACGGCATCACCGCCGGGGTCTTGAACATGCACACCCTCAAGCCCCTGGACGAGTTGGCGCTGGTCAAACATGCAGGCAGCGTCGACTTGCTGGTCACCGTCGAGGAGCACAGCATGGTCGGCGGCCTGGGTGCCGCGGTCGTCGAGACCCTGGTCGAACAGGCGCCGGGGGCGCTGCCCGCGATCCATCGCGCCGCCCTGCCGGATGCTTATCCCGAGCATTACGGCTCCCAGGACGCGCTGCTGGACCACTACCGGCTGCAGCCCGAACAACTGGCCGAACGTGTCCGCCAAAGCCTCGGCCGTAAGGCCTCGGGCCGTTCCGCCGCCTGAAGCTACGAACCCGTCACGAGCCCAAGAGGACCCTGAATGACCGTCGCCCTGAAGAAGACCGAGGACCCGACCACCGGGTCACCCTGGAAGGTGCGTTATTCCTACCTGCCGCAACAGTTTGCCGATGTCGACGCGGTGCTGGACCTGTTTCGGGAATTCGTCCCCACCGGGGACTTCACCCTGGGTGCGCCGCTGGCCGAGTTCGAGGGCCGCTTCGCCGAGCTGATCGGCGCCCGCCACGCGATCGGTGTCGGTTCGGGCACCGATGCCCTGAAACTGGGCCTGAAGGCGGCCGGGGTCGGTCACGGCGACGAGGTCATTACCTGCGCCAACACCTTCATCGCCACGGTCGGCGCCATTCACGAGATCGGCGCGGTGCCGGTGTTCGTCGATACCACCGACCATTTCTGCATGGACGTCGACCAGGTCGAAGCGGCGATCACGAGTAAGACCAAGGCGATCATGCCGGTCCAGTTGACCGGCGAGATCACCGATATGCCGAAGCTGATGCCGATCGCCGAGGCCCATGGCCTGGCGGTGGTCGAGGACGCCTGCCAGGGCATTCTGGCCAGTATCGACGGCCGCAACGCCGGTACCTGGGGCATGGCCGGCGGCTTCTCGCTGCATCCGCTGAAGAACCTCAACGTCTGGGGCGATGGCGGGGTGGTGGTGACCAATGACGATGCGGTCAACGACCGGCTGCGCCTGTTGCGCAACCACGGGCTCAAGAACCGCGATGAGGTCACGATCATGGGCTACAACTCGCGCCTCGACACCTTGCAGGCGGTGGTCGGCAACTGGCTGATCGACCAGGCCCGGGACATCACCGCCAAGCGGATCGCCAACGCTGCCCACTATGACGCCGCCTTCGCCGACATCCCTGGCATCACTCTGCCGCCCCGGCGCGACAATGTGCGCGGCGTCTATCACCTGTACATCGTCTTTGCCGAGGATCGGGACGCCCTGTTCCAATACTGTTTGGACCACGGTGTCGAGGCCAAGATTCACTATCCGATCCCGCTCTATCAGCAGGAGGGTCTGCGGCAGTTCGGCTATCGGCCGGGCGACTTCCCGGTCACCGACGCCCATGCCGCCAAGATCATCACCTTCCCGGCCGACCAGCACCTGGCCCGGCCCGAGCTCGATTACGTGATCCGCACGGTCCGCGATTTTTACCAGGGGCGATAATCCGATGCGGCGCATACCCTATGTCGATTTTCCGGCCCAATACGCGGAGGAGGAATCCGCCATCCGGGACTGCGTCGAGCGGGTCTTCCGTCGCGGCGATTTTGTCGGCGGGGCAGCGGTGGCGGCACTTGAAAAAGACCTGGCGGCATTCTGCGGCGTCGACCATGCGGTGGCCCTGAATTCCGGCACCGACGCCCTGGTTCTGGCCATGGTCGCCGCCGGCATCGGCCCCGGTGACCAGGTGATCACGCCGCCGAATTCGTTCGTCGCCTCGACCGCGGCAATCGTTCAGGTCGGCGCGACCCCGGTTTTCGCCGATGTTCGTGACGACCAAAACATCGACCCCGCGGCCGTGGCCCGGGTCATCGGTCCCGACACCAAGGCGATCATGCCGGTGCATCTGACCGGCCGGGTCGCCGACATGAAGCCCTTGAAGGAGCTGGCGGCGCAGCACGGCCTGATCCTGATCGAGGATGCGGCCCAGGCCTTTGGGTCGGAGTACCGAGGCGCCAAGGCGGGTGCCCTGGGCGATATCGGCTGTTTTTCGGCCCATCCGTTGAAGAACCTGAACGCCGCCGGCGATGCAGGGTTCATCACCACCAATGACGGTGATCTGGCGGCACGGGTGGCGCGCCTGCGCAATCACGGCATGCTGGATCGGGATACGGTGCTGGAGTTCGGTGCGGTCAGTCGCATGGACACGCTGCAGGCCGAGATCCTGCGCTTGAGGTTGGCCAATCTGACAAGTGTGGTCGAGCGTCGCCGCCGCAACGCCGAGGTCTACCAGCGCAAATTCCTTGGCAGCCCGGTTTTTGCGCCACCATGCCGCGATTATGAATTCAACACCTTCCACACTTTCGTGGTCCAGGTCGACCGGCGTGACGATTTGAAGGACTGGCTGGCCGACCGTGGCATCGAAACGGCGATCCATTACCCGCGCCCGATCCACCTGCAGCCAGCAGCGGAGGGGCTGGGGTTCGGGCCCGGTGACATGCCGGTGGCCGAAGCCCAGGCGGAGCGCATCCTGTCGCTGCCGATCCACCAGTTCCTCACCCCCGATGACATCTCTTATGTGGCCGACAGCGTGCTGCGGTTCTGCACCGCCGGCCGGGCACAAGTGGCGACGGGCTGATGCAGCACAGCGCCCTGATAGACTTCGACAGCGGTTTCCTGGATGAGGACGAGGCCGCGCTGACCCGCGATTTCATAGACCTGGGCTATCTGGTGCGCCCGGCCGAAGACCGTACGGCACTGGACAGCCTGCGCGGCCTGGTGGTCGACGCGGTTTGCCGCGAACTGGGGCTGGATCGGCCCCGGGATCCCGGTTTGTTTCTCGACACCATCCACACCCGGCTGACGGTCGACGACCTCAACCGGGTCCGCATGAGTGCGATCAATCGGTTGGCCGGTGATGCGGATGCCCGGCATTGGTATTTCGCACTGGCCAAGCATGCGCTTGAGGTCCTGGTCGGCAACGAGATGGCGATGCAGCGTCGCCTCAATCTGTCGGTTCAGATGCCTGAGGACGACAGTTCGCTGCTGCACGTCCATGCCGATGTCTGGGACGGGGACTCGCCGTTCGAAGTGGTGCTGTGGGTGCCGCTGGTCGATTGCCGCGCCACCAAGTCGATGTACATCCTGCCCCGGGCCGCCCACGCGGCCCACGAAGCGGACTTCAGCCGCTTCCGCAAGTCCAGTGCCGATGACCTGTTTACCGCCATCCAGGCGGATGTGGCCTGGCTGACGGTCGATTACGGGCAGGTTCTGCTGTTTTCCCAGAACTTGATGCACGGCAATGTCGTCAACCGCACCGGCGAGACCCGCTGGTCGATGAACGCCCGTTTCAAGAGCCTGTTTAGCCCCTATGCCGGCAAACGCCTGGGCGAATTCTTCGAACCGATCACCATCCGGGCCGCGACCCGTTTCGGAATGACCTACCGCTTCCCCGAGGGGCTTGATGAGTAATCTGGGCGGCTATCGCGGCTACATCGCGACCCGGGCCGTGCGCGGAATTGAACAGCCCCACCATATCCAGAACCTGGTGGTACGCGACTACGCCCAACGCAACGGCCTGGTTTATAAGTTGAGCGCCGTGGAATATGCCATGCCGGGCAGCTATCTGGTGCTGGAATCGGTCCTCGATGAACTGCCGCGGCTGGACGGCATCATCTGCTACAGTCTGTTCATGCTGCCGGAAAACGGCGAGCGCCGGGCCGAGGTCGTCGACCGTGTACTGGCGGCCGGCTGCGGCCTGCACGGCGCGTTGGAGAATCTGGCGGTGTGCGACCGGGCCGCGGCTGCCAGGCTCGAGGATCTGATGCTGGTCGACCGGTTCGCCGCCCGCCACAATCCGATGGGGTTGAGCGCATGAGCTACATAGATTTCGTAGGCGTTCTGCACAACGCAACCAAGCGCGACTATGTCGCCCGGGTGGTCGAATTCGACAAGGCGGAATGCGGCACCGTGGCCCGCCGCTTCGGCGCCGATTATTGGGACGGTGAGCGGCAATACGGCTATGGCGGCTATCACTATGACGGCCGCTGGCTGGCGGTGGCCGAGGCGATGGCCAAGCATTACGGGTTGGCCGAGGACGCCGCGATCCTCGATGTCGGCTGCGGCAAGGGCTATCTGCTGTATGAATTCACCCGGGTGCTGCCGAACACCCGGGTCACCGGCATCGACATCTCGGACTACGCCATCGCCGACGCCAAGCCCGAGGTGCGCGAGGCGCTGCAGGTCGGCAACGCCACCGACCTGCCTTATCCGGACGGATCGTTCGATTTCGTGGTCTCGAACGGGGCGCTGCACAATCTGAAAAATTACGAGCTGCACCGGGCGCTGGCCGAGATCGAACGGGTGCGCCGCGGCCCCGCCCATATCACCATCGAGAGCTACCGCAACGAGCGGGAAAAGGCCAATCTGCTGTACTGGCAATTGACCTGCCAGTCGTTCCATTCGCCCGACGAATGGGAATGGCTGATGGCCCAGGCCGGCTATACCGGCGATTATGGCTGCATCTATTTCGAATAGCTGAGACGACCCCCAAACCGGCGGTGCAAATTGGCGTGGTTGTTCAATAACCCACGCCCCGCCACCATATTTAGACGAGAGCACGGGTTTAAACCCTGGCCACATCGGGCGCGGCGGCCTATAGGTAGGTGCGTTCGGTGACAATTGGGCCGGTTGCCGTGTGCGTTATAGTGTTGGGGATTTTGAAGGTCGGGGCCCATCGGGCGTCGAGCGACATTCGGGGACGAGACGTCAATGACCGCTATTCCCATGCGGGCCGCCAAGGCCCTGGACCGCGTGAAGGATCATGTTCATTTTGCCAGCGCCTGGCTGAATACGCCCCGGCGCACCGGAGCGATCGCACCCAGTTCCACCGCGCTGGCGCGCCAGATGGCATTTGCCGCCGCGGTGCAGCCGGGCGGGCGCGTGGTCGAACTCGGGCCGGGCACCGGGGTCGTCACCCGGGCGCTGCTGGAGGCCGGGGTTTCCGAGGACGAACTGCTGTTGGTCGAGTTGAACGTCGAATTCGCGATGAAACTGGCCAAGCGCTACCCCAGGGCAAGGGTCGTGGTCCAAGACGCCTTCACCACCCTGGAAGCCCTGGTTTCGGCGGGTGAGGAAGTCGCCTCGATCGTCTCCAGCCTGCCGCTGCTGACCTACAAGAAAGATCAGCGCCGGGTGCTGTGCGACCACGCCATGCGGCTGGTCGGCCCCCATGGCCGGCTGGTTCAGTACAGCTACGGCCTGGGCTCGCCAATCACACCGACAGACGACATTCGCGCGATGTCCTCGCGCCGGGTCTGGAGCAACCTTCCCTCCGCCGTGGTCTGGACCTACCAAGCCGGGTGCAACGGCTCCCCAACCCGGCAATAAGGCTCTAAAGCACGGCGTCCAGGGCGGCGATCAGGCGGTCGACTTCGTCACGCGCCGTGTAGTGGACAAAGGAGAGCCGCAAGGCCCCGGTTTCCGGGTCCAGGCCCAGCGCCTCGACCAGCCGGTGGGCGTAGAAATGGCCGCTCCAGCACATGATCTTGTGTTCGACCAGGGCTGCCGCTGTGGCCTCGGGGTCACCCGGTAACTGCACCGCCACCGTGGCAGCGCGGGAATCGGCATCGGTCGGCCCCAGCACCCGGACATCGTTGCGACCTGCCAGATAGTCGAGCAACGGCTGCAACAGGGCCGTTTCATGGCCACGGAACAGGTCGTGCAGCCGCCGGCCACGGGTCGGCGCATCGGCCCCGTCATCGCCGAAATGATGGGCATCGACCGCGTCGAAATAGTCGACGATGCCGGCCGCCGCCGCGACCTGGGCGTGGTCGGGACCGGCCGGAACCAGCTTTTTGCGGATCTCGCCTTCATTGAAGAAATGACCCTGGTTGGGCAGCCGGTCGCGCACCTCCCGCCGCACCGCCATCAACCCCTGATGCGGCCCGAAGGTCTTGTACAGCGAGAACAGATAGATATCGGCCCCCAGCGCGCCCAAGTCGGGGAAGCCGTGGCCGGCATAGGAGACCCCGTCGACCACGGTCCAGGCACCGGCGGCGCGGGCCTTGGCGCAGATCTCGGTCACCGGGTTCAGGTGCGCGACGATGTTAGAGCAGTGGGGAAAGGCGACCAGCCGGGTCCTGTCGCCCAGCAGCCGGTCCAAGTCGCTTACATCCAGCCTGCCGGTCTCGGGGTCGACCCGCCACTCCCGGATCACGATGCCGCTCGCCTCCAGCCGCCGCCAGGCGCCGGAATTGGCCTCGTGATCCTGGTTGGTGACGATGATCTCGTCGCCCTCGCGCAGCAGTCCGCGCACTGCCTGGGCCAGCACATAGGTGTTCTGGCTGGTCGACGGCCCGAAGCTGATTTCGTCGGCGCCGACGTTCAGATAACCGGCCAGCCGCTCATAGGATTCGTCCATCATCGCCCCGCCCTTGGCCGAGGCCGGGTAGGGGGCATAGGGCTGGACCTTGTGCTGGCGGTAGAAGCGGTTCAGCCGTTCGATCACCGGGGCGCAGGCATAGGAGCCGCCGGCATTCTCGAAGAACGCCCAGCCCGCCAGCGAAGGTTCGGAAAAAGCCGGAAACTGCGCCCGCACGAAATCCAGGTCGAGGGAGGTCATGGTCGGAAACTCCAGATGAGAAACGGGGTCGGGCGGGGACTTTAGACCCGGACACCGGGGAAGGCGAGGGGGAAGTGCCCACCCGTCATTGACGGCGGGCGGCACAGCCCATAGTTTGGCGCCGCGACCCTTTGTTCCCGACAATTTTCCCTGAGAGAGGAGCCCATGAACGCCGGCCGCGCCTATCTGCTGCTCGGCTTTACCTCGCTGTGCTGGGGCGCCAATGCCGTGTTCGGGCGCCTGGCGGTCGGCGAGGTGTCGCCGATGGCCCTGGTCGCCTGGCGTTGGCTGGGGGTGATGCTGCTGGTCGCCCTGGTCGCCCACCGCCATCTGCGGCGCGACTGGGCGGCGCTGCGGCCGCGCCTGGTCTTCGTCTCGCTGATGGGGATGCTGGGTTATACCGGCTTCAATGCGCTGTTCTATACCGCCGCCCACACCACGACGGCGGTCAATATCGGCATCCTGCAGGGGTCGATCCCGGTGGTCGTGCTGCTGGGCGCTTTCCTGGCCTATCGCACGCCGGTCACCTGGCTCCAGGTGGTGGGCGTCGCGGTGACCGTCCTGGGCGTGGCTCTGGTTGCCTCGGCCGGCGACCTGGCGCGGCTTGCGGGACTGGCGGTCAACCATGGCGACGCCCTGATGATCGGCGCCTGCGTCCTGTATGCCGGTTATACGGTGGGCCTGCGCAACCGGCCGCCGGTCTCGGCGCTTGGCCTGTTCGCGGTGATGGCCACGGCCGCCTTCGTTACCAGCCTGCCCCTGGCGGCGGCCGAATACATGGCCGGTGCCTTCCAGTGGCCGACCGCCCAGGGTTGGCTGGTGATCGTGCTGATCGCCATTTTCCCCTCGTTCCTGGCCCAACTCGCCTTCATCACCGGCGTCGAACTGATCGGACCCGGACGGGCCGGGGTCTTCGTCAACCTGGTGCCGATCTTCGCCGCCATCCTGGCGGTGGCGGTGCTGGGCGAGGCGTTCGAGCTTTATCACGCCGCCGCCCTGGCCCTGGTGCTGGGCGGCATCTGGTTGGCCGAGCGCGGTAAGAGTTAGGGGGCGTGTGGCTGGGAGGCTGCCCAGCGTCTCCCGTCTATCGTTCGCGGTGGACGATATAGATGCCGCAGGCGACGATGATCGCGGCGCCGATCCAGGTCATCAGGTCGGGCAGGTTGCCGAACACCAGATAACCGAAGGCCACCGCGCCGATCAGCTGGCCGTAGCCGAGCGGCGAGATCACGGAGGCCTCGGCGTGCTGGAAGGCCTTGATGATGAAAAAATGGCCGAAGCCACCCAGGAACCCGATCGCCAGGAACATCCCAAGATCGGCCAAATTGGCCGGCGTCACCCAGCCGAAGGGCAGGGCGGCGGCGGCGCCCAATGTGCCGACCACGGCGGTGTAGGCGATGGTGGTGGTGTTGTCGTCCTGGCCCGCCAGGCGCCGGGTGATCACCTGAAACAGCGCGTAACAGGCGGCGCAGCCAACCACCAGTGCCGCCGCCCAATGGGTGCCTTCGAACCCGGGCCGGATGATCGTCAGGGCGCCGACAAAGCCGATCGCCACCGCGGTCCAGCGCCGGGGTCCGACCCGTTCGCCCAGCATCGGCACCGCCAGGGCGGCGACGAAGAAGGGGGCGGTGAAATTGATCGCCGCCGCGGTCGCCAGGGGGAGGAACTGCAGCGCCGTGAAGAACAGCGTCGTCGAGCCCAGCAGCAGGAACGACCGGAATATCTGGATTTTCAGGAACTGGGTGCGGAACAGCTTCCACCCCCGGGCCGGCATGAAGGCCAGCACGATGAACAGCAGATGTCCGGCATAGCGGGCCCAGACGATCTGGCCCACCGGATAGTCCTGGATCAGCAGCTTGACCATGCCGTTCATCACCGGCAACAGGGTCACCGCCAGGCACATGTAGAACACCCCGGCCAGGGTGCCCGAGCGGGTGGCCGTGGCAGTAGTCGCGGTCACGGCTGGATCGATCGCGAATTGCTGAGCATGCGAACAAAAGCCATGCCGGCGGCCGGTCTGTCAAGGGGGGCGGGGCCATTCCGGTTTGAGTGGAACATCAACTGCAATTTTTACGATAATATAGGTTTGGTTTTATTGTATGGTTGTTGCTCCCGGTTTTTTTGGAACTAATCGAGGAAAGTGTGGTGGCAGAAGACGAATTGAAACAGGAGGATGTTTGGAAAGACGATCTGTTGGGACGTAGCGAAGATGCGCAATTTCTAATCGATTTCCTGGATCAGCGTGTTGCGGAACGTGGTGTTGCAGGCAACACCAAATCTTACGTTCTCAATCTTGACGCCCGTTGGGGCGAAGGGAAAACATTTTTCCTCAAACGGTTGATGCAACAGCTTACGCAAAAGAATTACTTGGTCGCGTATGTAAATGCTTGGGAGGACGATCACGCCGACGACCCATTGATAGCAGTTATGTCATCTGTTGATGAGATTATGGAAAGCTACCTTGAGGAAAAACCAAACCTGAGAACGTATTGGGACGCTGTTAAGAAGTCAGCCGCTGAGGTTTTCGTTGCAGCTCTAAAACACGGCTCAAAAAAGATGCTAGGAAAAATCTTTGGTGGCGCTGTGGAAGAAGCAGAGGAGATCATTCGAGATAAAATTTCAACCGCCCAAGAGGGAGAAGATACCGGCGTGGCTATTGGTGAGGGAGGCGTGGCTTCCGAGTCAATGGAAGTGGGTATAGATCGGCTCCAAGATGCTGCCGCAGACAAGATCCTCAAAAATTTTCGAAAGAGCAGGAGGTCAATTGAACTATTTCGGGAGAACCTTTGCACTTTGTTGCGTCATGCTGCACATGAAGGTGAGATCAAAGTACCGTTATTTGTATTAGTTGACGAACTTGATCGTTGCCGACCACCTTTTGCAATTGCGATGCTAGAACGTGTGAAACACCTTTTTGACACAGATGACGTAGTCTTCATTGTAGCGACAGACAGTGAGCAATTGCGGCACTCGATTTCTGTTGTATATGGGCAAGAATTTGATGCCAAAAGATATCTGCTCCGGTTTTTTGACCGTACCTATCAATTTGATGAACCAGAGAAAGGTGAGTTTATAGAATCACAAATTTCAAACCATCGGATTGATCTGGAAAGATTGTCCTCACCTTTAGATATGGACAATAGAGAATTTTTAATAGAGTCCATGAAAAACAGCGGCCTAAGTCTTAGAGACATCGAACAATGTTTCGATTTCCTTAGAAATGTTATCACCACATGGAAATATAAAATCGAGCTAGAGCTTATCTATTTACTTCCGCTTATTTTTTCTTTTCAACAAGGGCGTATGGATTTTTTTCAATCGCTATCGAATCATCAGTTTGATATCGAACATTGGAATGTATCCGAAAGGAACTACGATATTAAAAAAATTGAAAGAAATCCACGTGGTGAACCTGGTGAAGTGCACTACAATGTCTTGACACTTCTTAAGGTATTTCTCTCGTTATTGTCCAATAATATCTACGACAATATGAGGCCGACTGATAGTAGCACATCCGGTGTTTGGATAGGGCGGCGATTTAGTGCAGAGTACGCCACTCGTCAAAGTGTACAGATAGGGTAATCACCTGACACTGCCGCCCTTTTCCACGCGCGTACAC
>CAYFNG010000014.1:0-104304 GCA_964344385.1 uncultured Sneathiellales bacterium | reverse complement strand
GCATAAGCGCCGACGGCCGTTCGGCCTTGCCTCAGCCCCTGGTCGGGGCTTCGGTGGTTCTTGTCTTGGCCCTCAGGCGTCGGGCGCGCGCCTCCGCGCGCTTGGGCTTCCGGCGCATAAGCGCCGACGCAGGTTCGCGCTTGCCTCAGCCTCTGGTCGGGGCTTCGGTTCCACGCGACGCCCCAGACGGCGATGCGAGGATAGGACCTCGATAACGGACGGTGAGCCCCCCTAAAACCGGCTTTCCCGCCGCACCACGTTGCGGTCGCGTTCGCCTTCCAGGGCGTAGAGGGTGATGGGGCCGAAGCCCTTGATGTCTTCTTCGCCGATTTGGCTGAACTTGAAGTCCTCGTGCAGCAGCGCGTGGGTGGTCTCGCACATGGTGATGCCCATCGGGTCGGCCAGGGCCTCCATGCGGGCGGCCAGGTTCACGCCGGGGCCGAAGATGTCGTAGACGTATTTCTGGATGCCGACGATCGAGCCCACCACCGGACCGGTGCTGATGCCGATCCGGCAGGTCCAGTCGCGGGCATGGGCGGCGTTGCGCCGTTCCAGGTAGCGGCGGATCCTGAGCGCCGCCCGGGCGATATTGTGGGCATGGTCGGGGGTCTGCTCGGGCACGCCCGAGACCGCCATATAGGCATCGCCCATGGTCTTGATCCGCTCGCAGCCGAACAGTTCGACGATGCGGTCGAAGGCCGAGAAGATGTCGTTGAGTTCGGTGACCAGCTCGCCCGGTTCGCGCTGCACCGCCATGTCGGTGAAGCCGATGAAGTCGAGCAGCATGATCGTCGCCCGCTCGAAGCGCTGCGGCGTCGAGGTGCCGTAGTCCTTCATCTCCTCGTAGACCGAGCGTGGCATGATGTTCAGCAGCAGCTTTTCGACCCGCTCCTTCTCCTTCTGCAGCTCGCGGGTGTTGCGCTCGCTGACCTCGGAATAGGATTCCAGCATGTATTCCGCCTGGCGCTGGGCGGTGATATCGCGGCATTCGACGATCGCCGTCTCGGGATCGTCGGCCAACGCCCGGGCCTCGACCGCCAGCCAGGTGGTGCGGGCACCGTCGCGGCGTTCGAACTCCTGGCGGTAGACGCGACCGCCCCGAACCCGCTGTGCGGCGCGTTCGGCCTTGAAATCGGGGATGCGGCTGGACAGCGGCGCATCGGCATCACCGTCGGGCGGACACCATTGGAAAAACCGGGCGTTTTCGAAGGTGATGGTCCAGTCCTCGACGTCGGCCAGGGCGACGCCGGTGCCGATCTCCTGCAACACGCGCGTGACTTGATCGCTTTCCGTCATTTCCGTATGGGTCAACTGTTGACGATGAAGCGGCGGCGGGCCGTGAAATTGCCCACGACCTCGTCGATATCCTCGTCGGCGAATTCATAGTCTTCCAGCGTCTCGCGCAACAGGCCGAGCATTTCGTCAAAGGCCTTGGCGTCGATCTGGAAGCGGGCGTGGGCGCGCTCCAGTTCCTCGTTGGAATAGCTGGCCGGACCGCCCATCAGCGAGGCGATGAACTTGGTCTGGTGGCTGATCTGCCGTTTCATGTCGGTGTTGGCGAAATAATGGCTCAGGTTCGGGTTATCCAGAACCTGGTCATAAAAGGCACCAACCACACGGTTGATCTTGGCGAAGCCGCCATATCTTTCGAACGCGCTTTTGTTCATTGTTATTCTCCCGGTACGGTTGAGCGATTGGTCCCCACAACCGAACGCGAATGATTCTCAAGTTACAATAGCATTGCGCTTGGCGGCAGACCAAGCGCTAACCCACAGAAAGCGTACGATCCGATGCTGACCTTGGCGGGTTTCGCGGCTATCATGGGGCCGACCGGCGCGATGGCCGGGAGCGCGCAACGGTCAGGGAGGAACGTTATGGCCGCCACCGATATCCATTCGGAGATCGCCGGCACGGTATGGAAGGTCGAGGTCGCCGAGGGTGAAACGGTGGCCGAGGATGCGGCCATCATCATCCTGGAATCGATGAAAATGGAAATCCCGATTCTGGCCCCGATCGGCGGCGTGGTCCGCGAACTGGCTGTCGCCGAGGGCGAACCGGTGGCCGAAGGCCAGCTGGTCGCCGTCGTCGACGGTCGCTAGGCGGCCTTGAACATCTTACCCGAAAGCCGCGAGAAGCGACGTTCGGGAAGTCTGTTCCTCACCCCTCCCCCGCCCAACCACCCAACACGGTGCCATCAATGGGTGGTTGGGCGGGGGAGGGGTGAGGAACAGTCGCTTTCAAGTCGAACTTTAGGAGATCGCAGCCCAAGATGTCGAACCTGAAGGGGATCAACGGCTACCGGGTCAGGGAGCTTTCGCACCTGATCAATCCCGGGGTCCCGTCAGCATCCCGCCCCGACCCCGGCGACTATGCCTTCGACCTGGAGCGTACGCTGAACTCAGTGGTGTCGCTACGCGCCGAAGTACCCGAGGACGCCTTCACCGCCACCATCCTGGGCACCAGCCGCGACGGCAATGGCGTGGTGATCGACGACCGCGGCCTGGTCCTGACCATCGGCTATCTGATCACCGAGGCGGAGGAGGTCACCCTGTTGGCGGCCGGCGGCCATGCCACCCAGGCGACCCCGCTGGCCTATGACTTCGAGACCGGCTTCGGTCTGGTGCGGGCCAACCAGGACCTGGGCGTCGAACCGATGGCGTTCGGCAATGCCGCCAACCTGGCGGCCGGCGAGAAGGTGGTGATCGGCGCCTTTGGCGGGGTCCGCCGGGCCAGCGTCGCCCAGATCGCCTCGAAGCGCGAGTTTGCCGGCTATTGGGAATACATCCTGGACATGGCGATCTTCACCACCCCACCGCACCCCATGTGGAGCGGTGCCGCCCTGATCGCCCAGGACGGCACCTTGGCCGGGATCGGGTCGTTGTTCGTCCAGGACGCCCTGCCGGCCGGCGACGCGATCGACGGCAACATGTTCGTGCCGATCGACATCCTGCCGCCCGTGTTGGACGATCTGGTGACCAGCGGCCAGGTCGACCGGCCACCGCGACCCTGGCTTGGCATGATGACCACCGATGCCCATGGCGGGCTGCTGATCGCCGGCCTGGCGGAAACCGGCCCGGCCCACCGCGCCGGAGTCGAAATCGGCGACCACGTCACCCACGTTGCGGGCCAACCGGTGATGCGGCTGATCGACATGTTGCGGCGGATTTGGGCATTGGGGGCCGCGGGCACGCTGGTGCCGCTGACCCTGATGCGCGACGGCGACATTGTCGAGGTCGAAATCCGTTCGGCCAACCGCTACGATTTCCTGAAAGCCCCAGCCCGCCATTGATCCCGCGACGCGGGGCCATGTCCACCGGAGAGAGCACGATGTCCAGCGAGCCGATTTTCCTGAGCCGGGACGGCGCCATTGCCAGCCTGATCCTGAACCGACCGGAAAAGCGCAACGCGCTGTCGCTGGCGATGTGGAAGGCGATCCCCGAGCTGGTCGCCCAGGCCGAGGCCGACCCGGAGGTCAAGCTGTTACTGGTACGCGGCGTCGATGCCAGCGCCTTTGCCGCCGGCGCCGATATCAGCGAGTTCGAGACCATCCATGCCTCGCGCGATGGCACCGCCGCCTACAACGAGGCGGTGCGGGCCGCCGACCACGCGGTCCACGGCATGAAAAAACCGTCGATCGCCATGATCCAGGGGCCCTGTGTCGGCGGCGGCTGCCAATTGGCGATGGCCTGCGACCTGCGCTATGCCGATACCAGCGCCCGGTTCGGCATCACGCCGGCCAATCTGGGACTGATCTATGGCCTGGCCGCGACCCAGTGGCTGGTGGAACTAGTCGGCCCGTCATTGGCCAAGGAATTGCTGTTTACCGGCCACATCATCGACGCCGAGGAAGCCGAGCGCATCGGCCTGGCAACCCGCGTCTTCTCGCCTGAACGGGTCGAGACCGAAACGTTGTCGGTTGCCCAGCGAATTTGCCAGGTGTCGCAATATTCGGTGCGCGGCATGAAACGGGTGATCGGCAGCATCCTGGCCGGTTCGGTCGAGCACGACCCCGAGGCGGCGGCCCTACGGTTCGAAAGCTTCGGCGGCGAGGACAACCGCGAAGGGGTGCGTGCCTTCCTGGAAAAACGCCCGCCCCGCTTTACCTGGAACGGCTGACCGGCCGCTCCTCCCTGAATTTCAGGCACAGCGATTTTTTTGCCGATCTTGACAGAGATTATGGTCGCGAAGTCGCAAGTAAACTAGAAGATCTAGATATAAGGTTGGGTCGGTTCCGCCAGCCAGGTGTATGGGGAGGCAGACGAGCCGAACCCTCAGAGCAATGTCAGGCACGGGCATTTGGGAAAACGCGTTCGCTCTTCCCTACCCGTTCGCTCGCCTCCTGCTGGAGGGGTTTAGATGCCGTTCGGTGTCACCAATAAACCTTCCCCGCAACCGGCTACCAAGCCGTTGGACCGGTTCGGTGAGCCCTACGCCCGCTTCCTGATTTCCGACAATAGGCATTCGACAGCTCCGCTGGCCACACTGCAGAGCGCGGGACCGCCCAGATTGGCGCTGCCGAAACCCGTGTGCACGCCACTCATGTTGAAGGGGCCGCACGGTCAGTTACAGGAGAGAACAAGATGAGCGCTATGCGATGGTTGACTATAGCCGTTCTCTGTACCGCCTGGTCACAAGCTTTTGCCGATGACGGTCAGTTGTTGCGCAAGAGCATGTCCAAGGCCCCCGGCATCGTCGAGGACCCGATCAGCGAGGCGGAGCACGTGTTCATCGACATGATGAAGTTCTACGTACCGTCACAAGCGTCGAACGGCGACCTTACACCGATTGACTATTTCGACGCCGACGGATCCTTGGTTGAAACCCGCGATATCGCCAAGCCTCTGGTTGGCGTCTATATCTACGGTCCAGTCCTTGGCTATGAAGGGATCGGTTTTTCCGGCCACGGCAAGCGCGAAGCTTACGCCGCCATCAGCCTGGACGACGGCAACACTTGGAAACGCACCAATCTCTCCGGATCGGCGGATCTGAGTTCGTTCACCGTCAGCAACCCTGGTACGGTCGATGCTAGTGGCGACGACCCCGTCGACGAAGGCGGCCCGACAATCCTGGAAGCCAAATGGGAAGACGGGGATGGCGGTAAATTGGCGGCCAAGGGCAAGGATGCGCCAAGGAAAGCCCTGGTCGAGGTTATAAACGCCCATACTGGCGAGATCCTTGCCACCGACAAAGCCAAGAAGAGCGGTGAGTGGGAGGTCGAAGAGAAACGCCTGGGGAACGCACCCTGCTTGATCCAAGCGGTCGCCGATGGTAAGGCCGGCCCGCCTGTCAAACCGAAAGGCACGCCAGACACTTGCTCGGCCAGCGCCACCATCGATCCGGAATATCCCGGTGACGTGATCAACATCTTTCAGGCCACCGCCGGCAACAAAGTAATCGTCGCCTGGCCAAGCCGTTTTTGCAAGCAGGGCAAGCCCGGCTATGCCATGGACGCGGCACAGCAAGCAGAAGTGGCGGCGCATCTCGGAATCGACCCCGAATCGGACATGTACCTTACGGATTTGTTCGGCGTTGCCGGCAACCAAGGCTCGATCGACTTCACCGAGGAAGGCTATCCGCTCGTCGGCGAAGTACCGTTCACCTGCCTGTGGACGGCGCGCGGCGTGTTGATGCCCGACCCCGTCGACGAAACCAAAATGAAAATGATCTGGATGAAAGCGGAACGGCTGACCTCGGGCAAACGCGACGTCAACCGCGTCGAAGTCAAGATGGTTGCCGGGGCCGGAGCCGCGATCACCTGGCAGGAGGATCCTGATGGTCTCCGCCCCGGTCAGGGTTTAGGCCCGGGCTTGGGTTGGAGCGGTGCAGTCGCGCACCATCAGACTGATATCTGGTATTCGTTCCTGCCCTGGGCGAATTTCGATACGGTCGATGACGGCGCTGGCAATCCGGTCAACCTGGCCGACTATACCGGCACCGAAAAACCGCAAGCCTACGTACCAATGGCGGTCCCGATGCGATTGTCGAACAATGCCAAGTGCACGCTTCCAATCGATCCGACCGACATCAGCTACTGCAATTACACGATAGCTCAGAACTACGGCTTGCCCAATTTCTGCGCCAACACGGTTGAGATCCCGACCGGCCAAAACAATACGCCAACGCCGATCTGCGTCAGCGAAACGGGCCTGCCCAATGTCGCCAACACGGCGGCAACCCGGGCCAGACTGTCGCTGCAGGGCTATGACAGCAATGGCGACGGTGCGACCGATCGGGCCTGGGTGGTCGTAGCGGCAGAGGAATCGAAGGGCTTGGGCGCCTTCTTCTTCCTGCCTGATGGCACACCGTGTACAGAAGGATCGTCCGACGACTGTGTCGAAGCCGACGAAGGCAAGAACCAGATATACTATACCTTCGACATGGGTTCGCCGAATTCCTTCGAGGACTCGAGCTCGCCGACCAGCTTGGCGGCAAACCTGGCCTCGCAGGGGAATATGCTGAACCAGCCTGAGATCGACTGGCGTACAGGGACCTTCTATCCGGCCCTGAGCACGGCCGATATGTGGAATTTCGGTACCGGGAATTTCGAAATCCTGCGGACCGAAATCGCCCGCCGGTCGAGTCTGATGGTGCAGTCGATCGAGAAGGCCATGCAAAGTGGCTCCGGCCTGGCAGCAACACCGCTGTGGAAACAGGGTTTGTTGCACCAAGGCGGTCCTGCCGATGTTATGATGCGGCGCATCTTGCTACCGGCGGGTTTTGACCCTGCGGTCGACAATCCCTACCAGTTCACCAACATGGATTGTGCGAACTGGGCCTATGACGACGGGTCCAACCCTTATTACCCCGACGGTGTCTGCCTGGATCCGGCGATCAACCTGTCGGCGACCACCCCGTACGAGTGTGAACTGGGGTCACAGTCGACCACACCGGGTTGTCCGATGCTGAATGCGGACGGAACCTTGAGCTCCGACCCCACGCTGTTCCAGGAGTTCAACAAACTGGTCAGTTGGTACCAATGCCCCGGCTCGCCACTATGCGGGACCGTGGCCGAGTTCGGCAGCAACCTGGACGACCAGTCCTGGTACAACCCCCTGGATCTGGCCAAGGGCCATCGCGGCTTTCTGGACGGTGACTTTGTCATGCTGCTGTACGCATGGTCGCCGAACTGGAAGCTGAACGCCGTCGGTCATGATCGCTACGAACTGTATGTTCGGCGGTCGTTCGACGGTGGCGTGACCTGGACAACCTTGCCCGCCGCCTATCTGCATCGTGACGGGGTCACCTATTTTGGTAGCGGCACCGACACCTGTGAGACGTGGAGAGCCCCAGAGGGAGCAACCGAAGAACCCCGCATCTGCACCAGCTACGCGGCAGGCGCGGACGAACAGGCCCGCAACGTCACACAGCACAAGTCGATGCGGTTCACCACCCTGGATCCTCGTTACGCACCAACGTCTGCAACGATCGCAGCGCCGACCACAGACGACCCAACCATGGCACCGCAAGTGACATATGACGAGCTCAACCCTGCCAATGTCCGCAACCCATCGCGTTTCTTCCTGGTATACGAGACCGGCGACAACAGCACCGTCGCGCTGGGCGAAGCGGAGCCGATGGACCTGTTCTATGCCCGGGCGGTAATGTTTGGCGACCACTACCAGGTGTGGGCGGAGGAAACCGATCTCAGTGTCTGCTATCCGTCCGACCCGCATGGTGCGGATGTGCCTCCTGAACTTGTCGGCAGTGGATTCTGCAATGAGTTCGACGACATGGAAGGCAAGAAAGACACCCAGTCCAGCGAGGCAAGCCTGGAGGCCAATCCCGATGGATCGTTCCTGTATGGCGTCTGGGCGCAATGGGCCCATGACGACGTCACCGGCGAGCTGAGTGAATCCGACGCCATGGTCCGCCGTGTCTGGTATATCGACGACTATATCCCGACAAATGCCTGGACCCTGCCCGGCACGATCGGGGGCGGCGGAACACCGTAATCAAAGTTGGTTCCCGCGTATTCGGGAGAAGGATAGGCCGCTCATCGCGGCCTATCTTTTTGCGCTCTTGAAGCGCCATGCCGTCGTCTGCCAAGATCGTCGAACCATTGAAAATTGAGGCAACCGTCGATGTTGTTGTGGACCGCCCTGCATATCCTGGCCGCCATCGTCTGGGTCGGTGGCATGTTTTTCGCCCATATGGTGCTGCGCCCCGCCGCGCTGGACCTGGAGCCGCCGCTGAGACTGGCGCTGTGGCGCCGCACGCTACAGCGATTCTTTGCCTGGGTATGGCTCTCGCTGGTCCTGCTGCTGGGCTCGGGCTATGCAATGGTCGTCTTTGAATTGGGCGGGTTCGCCGACCTCTCGCTCAGCGTCAACCTGATGCAGGCGATCGGCCTGGTGATGGCGGTGCTGTTCGTCTTTCTGTGGCTCCGCCCCTGGGCCGCCATGCGCCGCGCCCTGGACGCCGGCGATCTGACGGCGGCGGCCGCCGCCCAGGCCGTCATCCGCCGTATCGTCGCCACCAACCTGACCCTGGGCCTGATCACCAGCCTGATCGGCACCACCGGGCGCTATTGGCCGACCTGATTTTCAGCGGGTTCGGCCCGGCGCCGTCAGGTATTTGGCGATGTCGGCGGCGAAGACCCGTTCGCTGTCGTCCTTGGGCGCATAGCCGATCACCTGGCGGGCGTTGCTAATGTCCCAGAACGCGCGGGTGTTGTTGGAGATGCCGTAGAAGACCTGGAACGGCACCCCGTCGGACCGGCGGATGTCCTTTTTCTCAATCGATTTGACGAAAAGTTGCTGCAGATCGCGGGGGCTGATATAGGCGCCCAGGTCGCGGCGATAGGTGGTCGGATTGCCGGCCAGCTTCTCGCCGAGGATCGGGCGTGGCGCGCCGATCCGGATATGGACATTCTCAACCGGGCTGCCGAAGCGGCCGGTGGCGAAGGCGAAGCCGAGCCCCTCATAGGCCGCCTTGGCCCAACCGTAGAAATTGTCCGACAAGGGATAGTCGTCGGGGCCGACCATGCCGCGCTTGCCGCTGTGCAGTTCGGTCTCGTACCAGTCGCCGGCATGGTTCGAGCTGCACACCACCACCCGGCGTACCCCTTCTTCCATCGCCAGCTTCATGACGTTGAATACCATGTCGATATTGCCGCGTTCGGTGTAGTAGGTATCGACATGGTTTGGCGGTCGGTGGTCGATCCAGTGCAGCGGCGCCGTGGTCGGAGTCGCCCGGTCCCACAGGCTGGCGCAGTGCACGATGGCGTCGGCCCCGGCGATATGCGGCCTGAGCCGGCTTAAGCTGCGCTTGGTGAGGTCGCCGGTGTGGATCTCGCCCAGGTTTTTGTCCAGCCCCCGGCGGGTAACGTCCAACAAGACCAGTTCGTAACGTTTGGCAAAGGCCGGCAGCAATTGGGCGGCGATATAGCCGGCGGCGCCGGTGACCACGACTTTGCGTGACGGCATGGCATTCCCCTCGATGTACGACGCTATTCTTGTTCTTTTAGTATTGCACGCAAACGATACACCAAATCCAGTGCCTGGCGTGGCGTCATTTCATCGGGATGCGCCTCCTTAAGCGCCGCCTCGACCGGTGACGGCCGGTTCGCGGCCCGCGTGCCGGTCGGCCGGGCGGCGGAAAACAGCGGCAGGTCCTCGGCCAGATCGGCCACGGCGCCGGCCTGCTCGCCCTTTTCCAGGGTTGCCAGCACCGTCTCGGCCCGGTCGATCACCGCCTCGGGCAGGCCGGCCAGGCGGGCGACCTGGATGCCGTAGGAGCGATCGGCGGCCCCTGGCGCCACCTCATGCAGGAAGATCACCTCGCCCTCCCACTCCTTCACCCGGACGGTGTGGGTACTCAGCCCGTCCAGCTTGGCGGCCAGGGCCGTCAGTTCGTGATAATGGGTGGCAAAGAGGGTGCGGCAGCGATTGACCTCGTGCAGATGCTCGATCGCCGCCCAGGCGATCGACAGCCCATCGAAGGTGGCGGTGCCGCGGCCGATCTCGTCGAGGATGACCAGCGAACGCGGACCGGCCTGGTTGAGGATCGCCGCGGTCTCGACCATTTCGACCATGAAGGTCGAGCGCCCCCGGGCCAGATCGTCGGCGGCGCCGACCCGGCTGAACAGTCGATCGACGATACCGATCCGCGCTTCCTCCGCCGGCACGAAGGACCCGATCTGGGCCAGGATCGCGATCAAGGCATTCTGGCGCAGGAAGGTGCTCTTGCCGGCCATGTTGGGGCCGGTCACCAGCCACAGCCGGCCGGCCTCGCCCAGATCGCAATCATTGGCGATGAACCGGGCGTCACCGGCCGTCTCCAATGCCGCCTCGACCACCGGGTGACGGCCGCCTTGTACCGAGAACTCGGTTTCGGCGGACAGGGTGGGCCGGTTGTAGCGACGCTGCACCGCCAGTTCGGCCAGTCCGGCGGCAACGTCCAACGCGGCCGCGGCGCCGGCGGCGCGGGCGATATCGGCCTGACGGGCCAGCACCTCGCCGACCAAATCTTCGAACAACTTAAGCTCCAGGGCTACAGATCGGTCGCCGGCCTCGGCGATGCGACGCTCCAACTCACCCAACTCGACGGTCGAGAAGCGCATGGCGTTGGCCATGGTCTGGCGGTGGATGAAGCCGTCGGTCAGCTTGTCCGCGTGGCGCGGCCCGACCTCGATGAAATAGCCGAGCACGTTGTTGTGCTTGACCTTCAAATTGGCGACCCCGGTCTGGTCGGCGTACTTCTTTTGCAGCGCCGCGACATGGCGGCGGCTTTCGTCGCGCAGGGTGCGGAATTCGTCCAGTTCGGGGCGATAGCCGGTGGCGATGAAGCCGCCGTCGCGGGCCAGCAGCGGCAGTTCCGGCGCTAATGCCCGGCCCAACCGGTCGACCAATTCGGCATGCTGGCCGAGATCGACAGCCGCCGCCGCCAACTCGTCGGGCGGCGGCTGCAGTCGCAGGTCGCCCAAGGTCGTCCTCAACTCGGCCGCTTGGGCCAGCCCGTCGCGGATCGCCGCCAGGTCGCGGGGTCCGCCACGCCCCAGGCTGAGCCGGGTCAGGGCGCGTTCGATGTCGGGGCATTGCCGCAAATGGCCACGAACCGCATCACGCAAGTTCACATCGTCGGCGAACGCCTGCACCGCATCCAGGCGCCGCCCGATCGCGGCCGGATCGGTCAGCGGCGCCGCCAACCGCACCGCCAATTGCCGCGCCCCGGCCCCGGTCACCGTGAAGTCGATCACCGACAGCAGCGAGCCGCGCCGCTCACCGCTCAGGGTCATCGCCAGTTCCAGGTTGCGACGGGTCGCGGGGTCGATCGCCATCACGGCGCCGGCGGGTACGGTCAGCGGCGGCTTCAGCGCCGGGATGCGCCCCTTCTGGGTCAGTTCGACATAGGCGACCAGCGCGCCGGACGCCGCCAGCATCGGTCGGTCGAAATCGCCGAACCCGTCCAGGGCGGCAACCCGGAACAGGTCCTTCAGCCGGCGTTCGCCGTCCTGGCTGTCGAAACGACCGGGCGGCAGCGGCGTCAGGACGGAGCGCCAATCGCCGAAGAGCTCGAACAGGTCGGGGTCCTCCAGCAACCGGTCCGAGACCAGGAGTTCGGTCGGTGAGAGGCGCGCCAACTCGGCCGCCAGGCCGGCCTTTCCAATCGGGCTGGCCATGAAATCACCGGTCGATATATCGACCCAGGCCAGGGCCAGATCGCCGCCGGCCCGGGCCAGGGCACAAAGATAGTTGTGGGCCCGGGCGTCCAGCAGGGTCTCTTCGGTCAGAGTCCCGGGGGTGACCAGGCGGATCACCTCGCGCCGCACCACCGCCTTGTAGCCGCGCTGTTTCTTGGCCTCGGCCGGGTTCTCCGTCTGCTCGCAGACCGCCACCTTGTGGCCCTTGCGGATCAACCGCTCCAGATAGGCGTCGGCCGCGTGCACCGGCACGCCGCACATCGGGATATCCTCGCCGGCTTGCTTGCCGCGTTTGGTCAAGGTGATGTCCAGCGCCGCCGACGCGACCAGGGCGTCGTCGAAGAACAGCTCGTAGAAATCGCCCATGCGGTAGAACAGCAGATAGCCCTGATGCGCCTCCTTGATGGCCATGTACTGGGCCATCATCGGGGTCAGGTTGGCGGGCTTGGCACCGGGGTTTTCGACCTGGTCGTGCATCGTTGCAAATTAACATATCCGGCTGCCATAACCAGCGTTTGTCAGGGGCGGTAAATGGTGCCTATAGTGCTTGGAACAGGGCCGGGGGACCCGGCGAAATTTTCCAAGGTAATCTGGTGTCATGACCGACGATCATCATACGTCTCTCAGCGAAGACGCGCTTCTGTTCCACACCCAGGGCCGGCCAGGCAAGCTGGAGGTGGTGGCCAGTAAATCCGTGGCGACTCAGCGCGACCTGTCGCTCGCCTATTCGCCGGGCGTGGCGGCGCCGTGCCTGGAAATCGCGCATGACGCAAGCCTCGCCTATGACTACACCGCAAAGGGCAATGTGGTGGCGGTGATTTCGAACGGCACCGCGGTGCTGGGGCTCGGCAATCTCGGGGCCCTGGCCTCGAAGCCGGTGATGGAAGGCAAGGCGGTGCTGTTCAAGCGCTTCGCCGATATCGACGGCTTCGACATCGAGGTCGACACCGAGGATGTCGACGAGATCATCAACTGCGTGCGCTTCCTGGAGCCCAGCTTCGGCGGCATCAACCTGGAGGATATCAAGGCGCCGGAATGTTTCATCATCGAACAGACCCTGCGCGAGATGATGCAGATCCCGGTGTTCCACGACGACCAGCACGGCACCGCGATCATCGCCGCCGCCGGTCTGGTCAACGCCCTGGACCTGACGGACCGGAAACTGGAAGACACCAAGATCGTGCTCAACGGCGCCGGTGCCGCCGGCATCGCCTGCCTGGAGCTTCTGAAGGCAATGGGATTGCCGCCGGAAAACGCGATCATGTGCGACACCCGCGGCGTGGTCTACAAGGGCCGCGAGGCCGGCATGAACCAGTGGAAGTCGGCCCATGCCGCCGACACCCCGCACCGCACCCTGGAAGAGGCAATGGTCGGGGCTGACGCCTTTTTCGGTCTTTCGGTCAAGGGGGCGGTCAGCCGCGACATGGTGCTGTCGATGGCCGAGCAGCCGATCATTTTCGCCATGGCCAACCCGGACCCGGAGATCACGCCCGAGGATGTGGCGGCGATCCGCGACGACGCGATCATCGCCACCGGCCGGTCGGACTATCCCAACCAGGTCAACAACGTGCTCGGCTTCCCCTATATCTTCCGGGGCGCACTGGACGTGCGGGCGACCTCGATCAACATGGAGATGAAGATCGCCGCGACCCGGGCGCTGGCCGAACTGGCCCGCGAGGACGTGCCCGACGAGGTCGCCGCCGCCTATAAGGGGCGGCGCCTGAAATATGGCCGCGAGTACATCATCCCCGCCCCGTTCGACCCCCGCCTGATCTACGCGGTACCGATGGCGGTGGCCCAGGCCGCAATGGATTCCGGCGTCGCCCGGCGGCCGATCATCGACATGGAGAACTATCGCAACGAACTGGCCGGGCGGCTGGACCCGACGGCGCATTCGCTGCAACTGATCTTCGACGATGTCCGTTCCAACCCCAAGCGGGTGGTCTTCGCCGAGGGCGAGGAGGAAAAGGTCATCCGGGCCGCCGTCACCTTCCGCGACGCCGGCTACGGCACCCCGGTCCTGATCGGCCGGGAGAACCGGATTCGCGATACCATCGCCCAGATCGGCCTGCCCCGGGCCGAAACGCTGGAGATCCTCAACGCCCGCGAGAACGTGCATCTGGAGCAATATTACGACTATCTCTATCACCGGCTGCAGCGCCGCGGCTCCCTGTACCGCGACGTTACCCGGCTGGTCAACCAGGACCGCAACGTCTTCGCCGCCTGCATGGTCGCCCTGGGTCATGCCGATGCCATGGTCACTGGAACGACACGGCGGTTCAGCGTCGCCTATGACGATGTCCGCCGGGTGATCGACGCCAAGCAGGGCCGCCGTGTATTCGGCCTGTCGATCGTTCTGGCCCGCGGCAAGACGGTGTTCCTGGCCGATACCACGGTGCACCAGCGCCCGACCCCGGTGGAACTGGCCGATATCGCGGTGCAGGCGGCGGCAGTGGCCCGGCGCCTGGGTCACGAGCCCCGGGTGGCGCTGCTCAGCTTCACCACCTTCGGCAATCCCTGGGCCGAACTGGCCGAGCGGGTGCGCGACGCGGTGTCGCTGCTCGACACCCGCCGAGTCGATTTCGAATATGACGGCGAGATGTCAGCCGATGTGGCGCTGAACGAGGAGTTGATGGGGCTCTACCCGTTCTGCCGGCTGTCCGGTCCGGCCAATGTGTTGATCATGCCGGCCCTGCACACCGCCAATATCAGCGCCAAGATGATGCAGGAGCTGGGCGGCGGCAAGGTCATCGGGCCGCTGATGATCGGCCTCGACAAGCCGGCCCAGATCGTCTCCATGGGCTCGTCGGTCTCCGACATCGTCAACATGGCGGCGCTGTCGGCCCATGAGGCGATGCGGTAGGAGGCGCCGGCCGCCGTCCGACCTCGATCCCGCCCATGGACTCATCCATCCGACCGCTGTTCGGCTGGCTGGCCGCCTTTGCCGTGCTGTTCGTCTGGGCCGGCTGGGTGGTGGTGTCACGTTTTGGCGTTGGCGGTGAGCTGACGCCCTACGACATCGTCGCCTTGCGCTTTTCGGTCGCCGCGGTGGCTGTGGCCCCGTTCCTGCGCCGCCACTGGCCCCGGCATATCAAGCTCTATCAGGTGGTGATCATGGCCTCGGCCTCGGGCGCGCCTTTCCTGCTGCTGGCCTTTTCCGGCATGCGCTTCGCGCCGGCCGCCCATGCCGGGGTGCTGATGAACGGCGCCTTGCCGGTGTTTGCCGCCCTGCTGGGCTGGCTGTGGCTGGGGCAAAGGCCGCGGGTCGCCGCGGTGGCCGGGCTGGCGGTCATCCTGATCGGCTGCACTATGATTGCCTGGGACCGCAGTTCCGGTGGCGTCGGCGAGGATGCCTGGATCGGCCAATTGCTGTTCGTCGCCAGCGCGCTGACCCTGGCCACCTATATGGTCGCGGCCCAGGCCTGGGCGATGGCGCCGCTGCAGGCCATGGCCGCCTTCCCGTTCGTCAATTTGATCTGGTTTGGGCCGCTTTACCTGATCGCACTGCCCAAGGGGATCGGCACCGCCGGCTGGCCCGAGATCCTGCTGCAGGGCCTCTACCAGGGCCTGGGCCCGTCGATCCTGGGCATCCTGCTGTTCACCACCGCGATCCGCAGCATCGGCGCGGCACCGACCGCCACCGTGATGGCCCTGGTACCGGGAATGGCGGCGGTGCTGGCGATCCCGGTGCTGGGCGAATGGCCCAGCCTGTTGGCCTGGGCCGGCCTGGCCCTGGTCACCACCGGAATCCTGCTGTCGGCCGCCCGCTCGGGCGGCTGACCGGCACCCTATTGGTCGATGGTGATGTGGCCGGGTTGGGCCCGGACCCGGTCGAGCCAGGCATTGATGGCGCCATAGCGGGCCAGGTCGAAATCGCCCTGGTCGGCGACATGGGTATAGGCGTAGAGCGCGATATCGGCGACCGAGTAGGCCCCGCCGGCAAAATAGGGCTGGTCAACCAGGTGACGCTCCATGACCTCAAGCGCCTGGTAGCCGCGCTCGTGCTTGTCGGGCAGGCCGGGGTGGCTGTCCGGCGGGCCACCGAGATATTGCAGCCAGTAGCGGGCGACGGCGATGAACGGTTCGTGGCTGTATTGCTCGAAGAACATCCATTGCAGCACCTGGGCCCGGACGAAGGCGTCTTCCGGCAGAAACCTCGTGCCCTCGGCGAAGTGCCAAATGATGGCATTGCTTTCGCTCAGCACCCGGCCGTCGTCGAAGACCAGGGTCGGCACCCGCCCATTGGGGTTGATCTCCAGGAAATCCGGTGTCCGGGTGGCGCCGCTGACCACGTCCATCTCGACCAACTGGCAGGGAATGCCTAGCTGGGCGAACAACAGCCGGACCTTGTAGCAATTGCCGGAGCCGTGGTTTTCATAGAGCGTCAACATGGGCCGATCCTTGATTACCTATCTTTCTAAACAAGCACGATCCGGGCTCGTTCGGAGCGCTGTTTCGAGACAGACTCCAGGGAACTCAACCCTACAGGCCGGTACGACCGCGGGGCAATTGCGCTTTTCTAAATCGCGGATGAGCCGAGCTGGCGCGGTCAGCAGCCGGGGGCGACGGGGATGCCGTCGATATATTTTTTCCGGCCCGAGCCCGGACCCTTTCCCTTGCCCGGGCTCTTATGCCGCAACCGCGCCCAGGCCGGCGGCGGGCCGTAGGTTCTCGTCAAACCGATTGCGTCGATCTTGGCGGACCAGCCGGTCCCAGTTCCGGACGCACTGTTGTATCCCACTTCGCCCTTCAGGTCGGTTTTCACGACGTGCTTGCTGAGGAATTCGCCCCAGTTCGTCGCCTTCGCACCGATCTTCCGATTGGTCGCATTACCGATCGCACGGCCGCCGAATGCCCCTGGGCCACCTTTCAGCGCCAGCACGTTGAAATCGGCGCCAGCACCCCAATCGCCGTTCGAATGCTGCCAGACATTGCCGGATACCGGGCCGATACTGCCCTCAACCTTGCGGCCCTCGGCGCCATGGGTTGATTCCCACGCCTCCGCTTTCAGCCCCGTATCGAAGGGAAGCGGGATATCCAGGTCGATCTTACCGGCGAATTCACCGGCGCGACCTTCGGGAAAAAACAACGACAATTTGATGATGCCCAAATTGATCACCTCGGTCTTGCCCCACGCCTGCTCACATTTCAGGGGCCGCAGCGCGAAATAGTCCTTCTCATACGCCTCCAGTTCCAGCGCCGCCTGGCGGCATTTCTGCTTCCAGGACTGCCAGTTCGCAAACCGCATGCGGAACTCCTCGTCAACATCCGCACGCCAATCCTTCGCGAACCAATTCAGGTCCTGATAGTGGCGTTCCAGCAATTTGTAGAACTGGTCGGGCCAGGGAAAGGCAAAGGTCCCCTGCCGGGGGTCGGCGTCGGCATAAAGCGCGTTCAGGGTCAGGATCCGCTGGCGCCAGTCGCCGGCGGCCTGCCGGATCCGGGGCGTCCACCGGCCGTTGAACCGTTTCGCCAGGCCGATCTGTTCGAAGACGAAAGTCTTGTGATGTTTGACGTCCGCCTTGGCGAACGCCAGATGGCATTCGCAGGTTTCTTTCTGGTAGCGCAGTTGGTGCACTTTGATATCGCCGGCCGACAGCCCGCCGGAGCAGGACGGATGGGCGATCGCCGAACCGAACGGGCATGGCGACGGTGGCGGCGGGATCGCGGCAACACAGCGGTCCAAAGCCGCCTGGTTGGCCCGGTCGCGGCGGTTGCGAATGCCGCGTGGTGAATCGGGCGGGACGACCTGCCCGTCCACGTTGAAGGCACGGTCCAGCGGCGCCGCGACTTCGGCACCGTATTGCCGCTCTAGTGCGACCCAGCTAGGCGTGTGGTCCCGTACCAGGCGGAAATAGGCGAGGCCCCAGTCACCCGGCGGCGCCGCCGTGACTCCGTCGCCCAGCGCCTCGCCGGTCAGGCTGCGGGCCTCGGCCGCCAGGTTGAGGGCCAGCGCCGCCCCCGCCTCCCGCGCCGCGGCCTCGGGTTGGCCCAGCCGCTGCAGCGAAAAGGCCATGTTGGCCCGGACATCCGGGTGGTTCGGGTCCGTGTCACGCGCCTTGGCCAGCACGTCGCGGGCCTGGTCGTATTTCCGGATCAGGTTGAGAATGAAGCCCAGATTGGACAGGTGCTCCGCCTCCTCGGTCAGCTCGGCCGCACGGACGAAACACCACATGGCCAGGTCGAGGTAGCGGGCCCTGGCCTTGTCGGCCAGGCCGATCTGGAAGAAGATCGCTCCTTTCAGGGCGAAGGCCCAATCGCGGCTGGCCGGTTTCAGTTCGGCCTCGCCGCCACGTTGGATGAGTTGGATCGGTGGCGCACCTTGGGCGGGCCGGGCCGGAAACCGGTTGGCATAGGCCTCGACCTCCGCCCGGATCTTGCGGGGCAGAGCCGGATCCAACTTTCCGCGCCAATCCATCAGCAGTGCCGCTGACCGGGCCGGCACGGCGCCCTTGATCGGCGGCGCAGGTTGGTCCGCCCCCTTGCCGTCACGTTCGATATTGGCCAGGGCGTGGGCGATGGCGATGTCGACCTGCCCGACCCCGAGACAGACGGTGTCGCTGCGGCAATGCTGATGCAGGGCGGCCATCGCCCCGTTGAACACCGCCATATAACATTGCGTCCCGTCCTCACAGGCCAGGAATTGCGCCACCAGACCGTCAATGGTCGGCAGCGGCCCGGCGGCCACCGCCGGGGCGGGCGCGGCCGGCGCGGGTCCCGGCATGGCCTGGGGCATCAAGGCCTGCATCTGCTCGCTGAGCGCGTTGATCCGCTCTGTCAGTTTGGTGACGCAGTCCATGTCGGCACCGCAGGCCTCGAACTGCCGGCTCAGCTTCTGCAGCTCCTGGGAGAGCTGCTCCAGGGTTTCGGCATAGCTCGGCGCGGCGAATATGGCGGTTGCCAATACCGCCCCTACAAACCGCTTGATCCACGCAGCAAACCTCATCCGCAATCCCGCCATCCGATGGCCTGCCTCTTCCAAAAGCCGACACATGGATCATAGCTTGAAGCTGTGGGAATGGGAAAACATTGCAACCACAGGGCCGATCCCTGTCTGCCGAAACAGGTCCGAAGGCAGGGAGCGACCGACAATGTCGGGTCCGTCCGGTAACGGATCAGCCTTGCGGCGGATTTTCCGATCGCAAATGATCGACAGCAGGAAAAAACAAGGCTAGGTTCGCGGTCGTTTTCACAACCTCAAAAAGACAGGATATCCGCTATGCCGTTCCTAGCCGACGCGCTGGATCGCATCCAGCCATCGCCGACCATCGCCGTTTCGACCAAGGCCGCCGAACTGAAGGCCGCCGGTCATGACGTCATCGGCCTCGGTGCCGGCGAACCCGACTTCGACACCCCCGACAATGTCAAGGACGCCGGGATCCGCGCCATCCAGGAAGGGCAGACCAAATACACCGCCGTCGACGGCACCCCGGCCTTGAAACAGGCGATCTGCGACAAGTTCAAGCGCGAAAACGGCCTCGACTACGAGCCGGCCCAGATCAGCGTCGGCAGCGGCGGCAAGCAGGTGATCTACAACGCCATGCTGGCGACCCTGAACCCGGGCGACGAGGTGATCGTCCCGGCGCCCTATTGGCCGACCTATGTCGACGTGGTGCTGCTGTGCGGCGGCAAGCCGGTGATTGTCGAGACCCAGCCGGAACACGGCTTCAAGATGCAACCGGCCGACCTGGAGGCGGCGATCACGCCCCGGACCAAATGGCTGATCTTCAACTCACCATCCAACCCTTCAGGTGCGGCCTATAACCGCGACGACCTGAAACAGCTGACCGATGTGCTGATGAACCACGAGCATGTCTGGGTGATGACCGACGACATGTACGAGCATCTGGTCTACGACAATTTCGTCTTCGCCACCCCGGCCCAGGTCGAACCGGCGCTGTATCCGCGCACCCTGACCATGAACGGGGTCAGCAAGGCCTATGCCATGACCGGCTGGCGCATCGGCTATGCCGGCGGACCGGTGCCGTTGATCAAGGCGATGGCCAAGCTGCAGTCGCAGAGCACTTCGAACCCGTGTTCGGTCAGCCAGGCGGCGTCGATCGAGGCATTGAGCGGCACCCAGCACTTTCTGGCCGAACGGGCCGAGGCGTTCCGGGCCCGCCGCGACATGGTGGTCGACATGATCAATGCGGCCGAGGGTCTAAGCTGTCCCAAGCCGGAAGGCGCTTTCTACGTCTATCCCAGCTGCGCCGGGGCGATCGGCAAGACCACGCCGGACGGCAAGGTGATCGAGAACGACCTCGACTTCGTCACCTATCTGCTGGAAGGGGCTGGGGTCGCGGTGGTGCATGGCGAGGCCTTCGGCCTGTCGCCGCATTTCCGCATCTCCTACGCCACCTCGACCGAGGCTCTGCGCGAGGCCTGCACCCGCATCCAGCAGGCCTGCGCGGCGCTGAAGTAGGGCATGCAGGTCGCGATTTTCGGAAACTGTCCCCCCTCCCTTGAGGGGAGGGGGGTTAGGGGGAGGGTGACCGCTTGAGATCAACGAACGCGCTGTTCTGTTTTGCAGATTTGTTTGACCGAAAGGGGGCACCCCCACCCCAGCCCTCCCCCCTCAAGGGGGACGGAGCGGTAGTGCAAACTTCAGAAACAAGTCACTAGATGCAGGTTGCGATCTTCGGTGCTGGCGGGGTTGGCGGGTATTTTGGCGCCCGGATGATCGAGGCTGGGACGGCTGAGGTCGCCTTCATCGCCCGCGGCGCCCACCTGGCGGCTCTCAACCAAACCGGCCTCAAGGTCGAGAGCGCGCTGGGTGACGTGTCCACCCGCGACTTCCGGGCCAGCGACGACCCGGCCACGATCGGGCCGGTGGACTGCGTGCTGTTCTGCGTCAAGCTCTATGACGTCGAAAGCGCCGGCCAGAAGCTGCAGCCGCTGCTGGGCCCGGACACCAGGGTGATCACCCTGCAGAACGGGGTCGACGCGCCGGAGCGCCTGGGCGCCATTATCGGGCCGGAACGGGTGTTGCCGGGGATCGCCTATATCGCGTCGGTGATCGCCGAACCCGGGCTGATCCGCCACACCGGCAATTTTGCCCGGCTGCGCTTCGCGCGGCCCGGTGAGCCGGTGGCCGAGGACCTGGCGGCCGCCCTGGTCGCCGCCGGCGCCAAGGCCGAGGCGATCGACGATATCGAGCCTGCGCTGTGGGAAAAGTTCATCATGCTGTCGGCCATGTCGGCCCTGACCGCGTTGATGCGCCTGCCGATCGGGCGCATCAGGGAAACCCCGGAAAGTTGGGCCCTGGTGCGGCCGGCGCTGGAGGAAACCGCTGCGGTCGGCCGCGCCATGGGGGTCGACCTTGCCGCCGACGCGGTCGAGCGCCAGTACAAGGTGATCGAGGGCCTGCCGGACCGGATGAAGGCATCGCAGCTCGAGGATCTGGAGCGCGGGCGCAGGCTGGAATTGGAATGGCTATCAGGCACCGTCTCGCGGCTGGGACGAACCCGGGACGTTCCCACCCCGATCCACGATTTCGCCTATGCCGCGCTCAGGCCCTTCGCGGGCGGAAGCGAGTAAACCACTGAGTAATAACCGTTAATTGACCGTAAAACCCGTCAATTCGGCGTCAAGATGGGTTCCCGCCGGTTGAACGCCCGACCTCCCGTGGTCATGTCCGCCGCAGGACAGACACGGGAGAAAGATCATGAAAAAACTTATCGCCTTGAGCCTTGCCGCCGCCCTGACCACGGCCGCGGTCACCACATCCAACCCGACCACAGCCGAGGCCGCATCCTTCGGGGACTCGGTCACCGCCTCGGCCACCGGCTCGATGCTGTCGGTGCTGGGCCCGGTGATGATCCTGAAGGGCAGCGCCGAGTTCGTGGCCACTGCTGGCCAATACACCGTCGAGGCCGTCAGCCACATCGGCAACGCCACCCTGATTGTTCTGCGCAATGCCTCGGATGGCGCCGAGGTTGTGATCCGGGCATCCGGCCGGGCCGGTGAACGGGCCCTGCTGGCCACCGGCGAAATGGTGCGGACCGTGGTCACCGGCACCGGCATCCTGCTGGTCAGCAGCGGCAATGCCATCATTACCTTCGTCGCCAACAATGAAGGGGCCGCCATGTATCACCATTCCGAGCACCTGGAGTAGTCCCATGCGGCGCGCCCTTCTTGCCCTGACGCTGGCCGCGGCGGTCACCGCCGCGGTCGCTTCCGCCCCGGCGCAGGCCGGATCCGCCTGCAACGCCCAGCCATTGCGGATCGACCAGTTTCACAAGGCCAGTACCATGGCCTTCAAACTGCGCGATCGGCTGGAGGCGATGCAGGCCAAAGTCGCAATCGTCGGCCGGATCGGTTCCGACCTCTCGGAGCACGGCCTGCGCTACAGCCATGCGGGCTTCATCCAGCGCGACCACACCAAAGGCAAATGGATCTTCGTCCATGCCCTAAACCGGTGCGCGACCAGCCGGTCGGCGGTGTTCGACGAGGGACTGATCAACTTCTTCCTCGACGATCCCTATCGCTACGAGGCGGTGGTTATGGTTCCGACCCCCGAACTGCAGCAACGCCTGGGCGACGTGCTCGCGGGGCCGCTGGTACGGCGGCTGCATCACCCGCCCTACAGCATGATCGCCTACCCCTTCGGTAACCGGTACCAGAACTCCAACCAGTGGCTGCTGGCCCTGGTGGCCGCGGCCCAGGACCAACAGGGCTATGTCAGCAACCGGTTCACCGCCCAGCAGGCGCTGTCAGCCAACGGCTATCGCGGCGACATTATTTACATTTCCAGCCTGGATAGGCTGGGGGCGTCGCTATTCCGGGCCAATGTCCGCTTTGACGACCACCCAAGAAGTAGCCGCAACCAGGGCCGGTTCGAGGTGGTGACGGTGCGGTCGATCATCCGCTACATGCACGCCACCGACCCCGGCACCAGGGTCGAGGTGGTCCGGCTGCGCTGACCGGGGCAGGTCTACCCCCGGGTCCACCAATGCGATCATGGTCATTTTCCCGGAATCTTCTTGCAACCTGAGCCCACGCTTGAAAACATAGGCGCTTCGGATTTTTTGAATTCTGTGCAGGGGTTGATATGAGCAACGACAAGCCCGGGGGGCCGAGGACGATCGCATTGGTTGGACCATATTTGAGCGGCAAGACCACGCTGCTCGAGAGCATATTGTTCAAGTGCGGTGTGATTACCCGCAAAGGCAGCGTCACCCAGGGCAATACGGTGGGTGACAGCTCGGCCGAGGCCCGAGCCCACTCGATGAGTGTTGAGATCAACGCCGCCAGCGCCGAGTATCTCGGCGATCAATTCACTTTCCTCGACTGCCCCGGCTCGGTGGAGTTCGCCCAGGAGAGCCACAACGCCCTGGTCGGCGCCGACGCCGCAGTGGTGGTCTGCGAACCCGATCCCAACCGGGTCCAGGCCCTGGCCCCGACCCTGAAGCACCTTGAAAATGAGGGCGTTCCGGCCTTCATTTTTGTCAACAAGATCGACAAGGCCTCGGGCCGCATCCCCGACCTGATGCAGGCTCTGCAAAGCGTCTCGGACCGGCCGCTGGTCTTGCGCCAGATCCCGATCCGCGATGGCGACGAGGTGACCGGCTTTGTCGACCTGGCCTCGGAACGGGCCCATACCTACCGCACCGACAAGGACTCCGAAGTCGTTGAACTGCCCGATGCCATGTCGGACGCCAAGGACGAGGCCCGCTACGAGATGCTGGAGAAGCTGGCGGATTTCGACGATGCCCTGATGGAGGATCTGCTGGAGGACAAGGAGCCCAGCCAGGACACGGTATTCGGCGACCTGGCGGCCGACCTGCAACAGGGCCTGATCGTGCCGGTGCTACTGGGCGCCGCGGAGAGCGGCCATGGCGTCCGGCGACTGCTCAAGGCCTTGCGCCACGAGGCGCCGGCGGCAGGTGCGGCACTGGAGCGACGCGGCATCGAGGCCAAGGGCGAGCCCCTGGCCCAGGTCCTGAAGACCTTCATCACCCCCCATGGCGGCAAACTGTCGTTGGCCCGGGTGTGGCGCGGCCCGATCAAGGACGGAGCCACCCTGAATGGCGAACGCGTGTCCGGGGTCTTCCGGATGGTCGGCGCCAACACCGACAAAATCGGCGAGGCCGCGGCGGGTGAGGTTGTCGCCTTCGGCCGGTTGGAGAGTGTGTCGACCGGTGACACGCTGTCGACCGAAAAGGACACGGATGGCCTGCCCGGCGCCGACCGGCTGCCGGCCGTCTATGGCCTGGCCCTGGCGGCCGCCAACCGCAATGACGAGGTCAAGCTGTCGGGTGCCATGCAGAAGCTGTTGGACGAGGACCCGTCGCTGGAATTCGAACAGAACCAGGACACCCAGCAGATGGTGCTGTGGGGCCAGGGCGACATTCACCTGCGGGTGGCGTTCGAGCGAATGCACAACAAGTATGGCCTGGAGGTCACCACCTCGAAACCGCGGGTGCCGTATAAGGAGGCGATCAAGAAAAGCACCTCGGTGCACGGCCGTTTCAAGCGCCAGACCGGCGGCCACGGCCAGTTCGGCGACGTCCATCTGGACATCGAACCGCTGCCGCGGGGGACCGGGTTCGAATTCGAGAGCAAGATCGTCGGCGGCGCGGTGCCGCGCCAATACATCCCGGCGGTCGAAAACGGGGTCAAGGAGTACCTGGTCCAGGGTCCGCTGGGCTTCCCGGTGGTCGACGTCAAGGTGACCCTGACCGACGGCCAGTACCATTCGGTCGACAGTTCGGAACAGGCTTTTAAGACCGCCGGCCGCATCGCCATGACCGACGGCATGCCGAAATGCGGCCCGGTGCTGCTGGAGCCGATCCTGGCGGTCGATATCTACGTTCCTTCCGACGCCACCGCCAAGGTCAACGGCCTGATCTCGGGCCGACGCGGCCAGATCCTCGGTTTCGACGCCCGTACCGGCTGGACCGGATGGGATGCGGTGACGGCGCATATGCCGCAATCCGAGGTGCACGACCTGATCATCGAACTGCGTTCGCTGACTCAGGGCGCCGGCACCTATATCTGGCGCTATGACCACCTGCAGGAACTGACCGGCCGCCTGGCCGACCAGGTGGTCGAGGAGCACGCCGCCGCCTGAACCGAGCGGGGTTCAACACCGCCCCCCCAAAGGTGCCGTTTGGGGAACCGAAGCCCTTCGGGGCTTCGGCAAGCGCGACCGCGCGTCGGCGCTCTTGCGCCGGAAGCCCAAGCGAGCGGAGGCGAGCGCCCGGCGATTGAGGGACCAAGACAAGGACGACCGAAGCCCTTCGGGGCTTCGGCAAGCGTGACCGCGCGCCGGCGCTTATGCACTGGAAGCCCAGCGAGCGGACGCGAGCGCCCGGCGCTTGAGGGCTCCAACAACGGTCACCCTCGATGACCGTTGGACAGTTCAGTCAACGGAAATCGAAGCCGAGTTCGCGGAGCTGGTCGCGCAATCCGTCGCGCAGTTTGTTGTGGAATTTCTTGTCGATGTCGCCGGACCAGGCGGCGTCCTGGGCGTCCAGGCCCCGGCCCCGGTAGTGAGCCGCCAGGTCGGAATCGTAATCGCCAATCGCCGCTTCCAGGTCCCGCCCGTCGGGCCGGTTGCCGTAGCGGTCCAGGTGGACCATCTGGCCATAGGCCATGCGCGGTTTCTGCGGCGGTGCCTCGTCGGCGAAGCCAAGGCACATGCCGAACACGCAATAGACCCGCCGCGGCAGGTCCAGGATGCGCGCCGTGGCGACCGCGTCATTGCGCAGCGCGCCGATCATCACCCCCTTGATGCCCAACGAATCCGCGGCGAGATAGGCGGACATGCCGACCAGGGCCGCGTCGACGGTCGCGACCAGGCCGAGTTCCAAATTGTTGTCCTCAATATCATGGCCGTGGCGGCGACGGGCCTCCTCGATGCGGGTGAGGTCGGCACAAAACGCCAGGAACAACGGTGCCTCGCGCACATGGCGCTGGTTGCCGGCGACCTCCGACAGGCGCACTTTAGTCTCAGGGTCGGGCACCACGATCACGCTGTAGGCCTGGATGTTGGATGAGGTCGGCGCCCGAAACGCCGCCGAGAGGATCGCTTCGACCGTCGCATCGGGTATCGGGTCGGGCTTGTATTTGCGCACGCTGACCCGCCGTTCCAGGACGGCAATGGTTTCGCTGGTCGGCCTCGGATCGGTCTGGTTCACCGCATGCTCCCCTTCTGATTCGGTTGGGCGACAAGCTATAGGCAATGTCGACCGGGCCATCAAGCCGCCGGCCTGTTTCGGGTCCGAAGGGCTGCGGCGGTGTGCCGCACCGGTGCGAACTTTCTTGCTTTTTAGGTCCGAATGTGGTAGCTTTGTTTCGTGATCTGGATGGGCGAAACGGGATGAATTCCCTTCGTCGCGAAGCAGACCGGGAGGCCACGAAAATGACGCCGCCGGACGTAACGACCGACATACCGACAATTTGACAATTTGCAAAGACAAGCCCGATTGCAATTTCGGGCAAGGCAGAAGTGCCGATCAAGAACCCCGCCGATGAGCCCATGAGCCCGGCGGGGTTCGTCGTTTTAATTCCGGGGACACAATACTTATCTCGAATTAAGGGGACGGAATTACTTCGGCGTGTCGCGGCGGCGCGGTCTAGTTGTCGGTCCAGCTGTTGATCTGGGCGAAGTTCTGGGCCAGGAATCGGTAGGTGCTGTCGACCAGTTTGATGGCTTCGTCGGTGTGGCCCTCGACCTCGAAGCCCTCCCATTCCGCAAGAATGTCGTCCCAGATCATGAAGCGCTGGTGCAGCTTGTCGCGGGCGGTTCGGATGACCTCGATATGATGATCGAGGGAACGCAGCACCGGCAGGATTTCGCAGGTCTGCGCGTCCAGCAGGTCGAACTCGATCGTGATCTCCTCGAACACCGGATCGGCCAGGGCGTGAATCCGGGCAACCGATTCGATGGTGCGTTCGCTACCACCCGGAAGCCGGGCCAGGGCATGGCAATTGGCAATGATGGTCTTGATCCGGTCAAAATGTTCGCGCAAGCCCTCGATGAACGAAAACTCGTGGCCCAACCGGTCGATCTTGTCGATGATCTCGGATTTCTGGGTCGGGTCCATGCCCAGTTCGATCACGACTTCGTTCACCGCGTCAGGCAGCTGTTTCTGAATGTTGGGATCGTTCAGCAACTGCTCCAGCCTGCTCAGGTCGACGATATGCTCCTCGCGCCCCATCAGGCGGGTCACAAGCTGCACGGTCAGGCGGCCATCGGCGGTGCGCCGGTGCCGGTCGTCGACCGACCAGGAGGCCGACCCGTCGAGCAGTTCCTGCGGGATGCTGTCATTGGGGCGGATGATTTTGACGTAATTGACCCCCTGGGTGACCAGTTCCAGCAAACGCCCATCCGACGAGTCCGGCGCCAGGCCGAACTCCTCGCACAGCGCCCCCACCGGTATTGTCGCAAAGACCTCGGCCAGCGGCGTCACGAAGTTGACCCGGTCACCGTCACGGTCCTTGACGAAATAGGATCCCTGGATCGAGAACACTTTGTGCTCGAACGTAAAATGGGTGGTGCTGTCGCCGTGGTCTGTACTGGTCATGCGGTTAGGGCAAAAAGTCCCCAAGGGGCCCAATACGGGCTAATACAAGAGTTTAGATAAGCAGATTGCCTCCTAATAAACCGTTACAAAAAAACAACTTAGTTCTGGCCGGCCCAAAACCGCCTTGGGCCCGGTTGGTCCGCCGGTCGCAGGAATATCCCAGGATAGGCGCACACCGACCGGCTGCTTTTCCGAAAATATTCAGCCCAACCCGCCAAAGCGGTCCAGCACGTTGCGGGTGATGCGTTCCACCTGCCAATCGCCACGCGCCAGCCCCATCACCCAGTCGCAGGTGCCGGCGGTGAACACCTCGCCTTGGCCGCGCCGCCAATTCAGGATCACGCCATTGCCACGGCTGGCACGATCGAGGGTTTCCGGCGTGACATCGCCGAACAGGGCCTGGGCCTTGAAGGCCGCGTCGGCGTCACCGAGGTACAGGGTCTCGCCCCAGATGCCGTGATCCGGCTCCAGATTGGTGGCCAGACCGAGCGCCAGGATCTCCATCGCCGGGTCGGCGCCGTCGCGGCCGGTGGCAAACGGCAGTCCGTCTTCCATTCGGTAGTCGACCCCGTCGACCTCGTAGCCGAAGATCCGCGAGGCGGCACCCAGCAGGTCGCCATAGCCGAGCTGCGTCCCCCGCAGGGCCCAGTGGTTCGGCCGATAGACGGTGAAGCCGCCACTGCCCTGCCCGACACAGCGACCGACCCCGGCATAGATCCCTTTCAGGCCATTGGCGCCGAAGGTCTGCGTGCCCGGCCAGCTGACCGGCGGCGCCTCCCAGGCGGTGGTCACCAGATGCGCCCGGTCGGTGCCGATCAGCGGGTCCTCCGCGGCGGCCCGGTACTTGTAGCAGATTTGGGTCCGGCCCTGGTCCTCGATCCGGGTCTGCCACAGGAAATTGCCGGCAAAGCGCGCCACCCGGCCGCCGCGTTCGGTGAACCGGTCCACCGCCCGGCGCATATTGGCGCTCCAATATTCGTCATGGCCGACGAAGACGGCGCAGGCGTGGCGCTCCAGGCTCTCCGGGTCGGCCTCCAGATCGTGCTGGGTCGCGAAGTCGAACTCATAGCCCCGAGCCTCGGCCCAGCGGGCGAAGTGGCGCTCATAGCTGGCCCAGCCGGCCGAGGCGTATTTCTTGGAATAGCCGTAAGCATAGGCCCATTCCATATACGGATAGCGGACCATGGTGCCCGGTCGGTATGGCGTCTCGGGCACGGCACGCGGCGCGCCCGCGGGCAGTTTGCAGAAACCCCGCGTCCAGGGCCGTTGGCTGGAGAGGACGGGCGAGAAGGCGTCGCCGTCGGGGCCGTTGATGCCGTCGTAATGGTTCGACCCACCCCAGCAATTATAGGCCATCCAGGTGCCGGTCGCGCAAACCAGGACGAACGGCGCCGGTGCCAGGCCGGGGTCGCGGCGCAGCAGAAACAGGTGGTGTTCCTCGACCCGGTCGCCGTCCCGCTCGGCGCTCAGCGTCACCAGATAGCCGCCCGGCGGCCAATCGCGCGGGATGGTGAATTGGAAACTGACGGACCAGTCGCAACCGCGGACCGAACAGTCGGCCGGCGTCGCCTGGTGCGTGCCCGGCAACCCGGTCTCACGCAGCAGCGGCCGGTATTCGGCGCCGTCATGGCCGACCTCCAGGTCCCAGTGCGCCGCCGTGGTCGAGACCCGCAACCCCACACGCTCGCCCGGCGCATAGGTGAAGCGCTCGGTGTAACCCCAGATCTCCAGCACCCCAGCGTCACGGGCCGGGCCGATAAAATAGTTGTCCAAAATATGCCGCGCCTTGGCACGGGTGCGCGGGGTGGCGGCAGGTGCCGAGGTTTCGGAATCAGACATGCGCCGATGTTCGCATTGATTGGCCCGGTTAGGAAGCGGGGGCCAAAAAAGAAACGTTACCTGCTACTGGATTTCGATTTGGTGGGAAAAATCCTTCCCGTCCGAGATCGTGACCTGTTGAAACCCGAGCAGCTTGCAGAGATCCAGGAAGGTAAAGATCGCCTCGACCTCGAACTCCTGAAAAATGGGTGTGGTGCGGGCGCGCGTGGTCAGCAGGGCCAGGCCTGCGCGAGCGCGGTATATGGTGTTGAGATAGCCGTCGACGAGGCTCAGGATGATCAGCTTCTCGGCCTCCTTGCCTTTGGCAAACATCGCGGTGCGGGGTGGATAGGGGCGATCGGACTGCGACAGGCCGATACCTGTGACGAAATCGATCCGGCGCTCTCGGTTTGCCCCGGGTAGTTCTCGTGAACGCGCCTTGTAGACTTCGTGGGTTACCGGTTTTGGATAATAATAACCGGCATGGCGGTCGTTGTTGTGGTCCGCCAGCGCTGGGTTCGCGGTCGAGAGTGTGAGGATCGCTAGGATCGCCAGACGCCAACAATTCGCAAGCAATGTCTCTCCCTCCCCGGTTCGGAACAAGCCGGATCCATCATACATCCGATATCTTTCCGATGACGATGCGATACAGAAAAATGCTGACTTACGTCACCGCGGATCCACTCAATCGGGCGAGGAAAAGCCCTCCCGCATTGTTGTTTCCTTGTGGGATTGCTCACCACAACAAAGGGCCGCGACGCGACCCTTGCTAGCACATTGAAAAGATTGGTGCCCCTGGCCTGACTCGAACAGGCACGCCCGTGAAGGCAACAGATTTTGAGTCTGCCGCGTCTACCAATTCCGCCACAGGGGCTAGTGGAAGCGCGCGCATGATAGCCCAGCTTCACTTGCCGTCAACTGTTTCAGGCCATAACCATGCAGGACATGCACGACGTGGACAGGGTCCCGGGCTTGCGGCAGACTGCGGCCCGCCGGCGGGTGTTCAAGGGGGTGACCAGACGTGCTGCGGAAGCTCTATGACCGGACGATGGGCCTGGCGGCGCACCGCCACGCCAATTGGGCCCTGGCGCTGATCGCCTTCGTCGAAAGCTCGATCTTCCCGATCCCGCCCGACGTGATGCTGATCCCGATGGTGCTGGCCGACCGGGCCCGGGCTTGGCGGATCGCCGCGATCTGCCTGGTGGCATCGGTGCTGGGCGGCCTGGCCGGCTATGCCATCGGCTATTTCCTGTTCGATCTGATCGGCCAACCGTTGTTGGACTTCTACGGCTATCGCGAGGCCTTTGGCCGCTTTCAGGAGGGCTACAACGAATACGGCGCCTGGATTGTCGCCTTTTTCGGCCTGACCCCGTTCCCCTACAAGGTGATCACCATTGCCAGTGGCGTCACCCAGTTGGACCTTTTGGTCTTCATGATCGCCAGCGTGGTCAGCCGGGGTCTGCGCTTCTATCTGGTGGCGGCGCTGCTGTGGTATTTCGGCGAGCCGATCCGCGCCTTCATCGAACGCTATCTGGGGATCCTGACGATCCTGTTCTTCGCCCTGCTGTTCGGCAGCTTCGTGGCCCTGAAATACCTGGTCTAAGCTCTTAGGGCGCACGCCGTTGGGACAACGAGTCGACGTGCAGAAAAAATGCAGGCTAGAGCGAAATCCGGCCATATGCGATCATTTGCTTCGCCAGAGTGGGGGAGGCCGATATGCATGTGGTGGTTCTGGGAGCGGGGATCGTCGGGGTCACAACCGCCTACCAGCTTCTGCAGGACGGGCACACCGTAACCGTCGTCGATCGCGAGCCCGGCCCGGCCCGGTTCACCAGTTACGCCAATGCCGGCCTGGTGGCGCCGGGCCATGCCTATGCCTGGGGCTCGCCAGTGGCGCCCGGCATGATGTGGCGTTCCCTGATCCGCGGCGACCAGGCGATCCGCTTCAAACCGCGCCTGTCGCTGCGGCAATGGCGATGGTCGATGGCCTTCCTCAAACAATGCACCGCCGAACGGGCGGCCGCCAACACGCAACTGAAAGCCCGTCTGTGCCTGTTCTCCCAGACCCGGCTGGACCAGGTCGTGAGCGAGACCGACCTGCGATATGACGGCCTGTCGGGCGGGTTGCTGTATTTCTATCGCAGCCCCGACAAGCTGGCCGCCGCTAGCCAGAAGGCGGACCTGTTGCGCGGCGAGGGGCTGACGGTCCAGAGCCTGGCCCGGGACGAGGTGATCGACACCGACCCCGGCCTGGAAAGCGCCCGGGACGCCATTGCCGGAGGATTGTTCGCGCCGACGGACGCCAGCGGCGACGCGCACCTGTTTGCCCGCGGGTTGGCCGAAACCTGCGAGACGCTGGGCGCGGAGTTCCGCTATGACACCGAAATCACCGGCTTGAGCCGCAAGGGGGGTATCGTCCAAGCGGTCGAGACCGCCCACGGACCGATCACCGGCGACGCGTTCGTTCTGTGCCTCGGGGTTTACAGCCCGCACCTGGTCGAAAGCATCGGGCTGCACCTGCCGATCTACCCGGTCAAAGGCTATTCGGTGACGGTTCCCGCCAATGATCTGGCGACGGCGCCAAGGATCGGCGGCGTCGATGAGGAAAACCTGCTGGCCTATTGCCCGATGGGGGAGCGGCTCCGCCTGACCGCCACCGCGGAGATCGCCGGCTATTCGACCCGCCACCAGCCATCCGACTTCAACGTCATGCTGGCCCGGGCCCGCGAACTGTTCGGCGAGCGGCTGGGCACCTCGGGCATCGAATACTGGGCCGGCTTGCGGCCGATGACGCCGACCGGGCTACCGATCGTCGACCGCTCACCGATCGACAACCTGTTCCTCAATACAGGCCACGGCCATATGGGCTGGACGATGGCCAATGGCTGCGCCCGGATGGCGGCGGACCTGGTCGGCCAGAAGCCCCTGTCCCACCCCAATGACGGGATGCGTTACGATGGCTAGGCGGTAAATTTGGCTGGAAAGTCACGAACAGTGGCTTTCGGGGAGCCTGTTCCGTCCCGCTCCCCCGCCTAACCACCCATAGGGTACCCTTGCATTGGGTGGTTGGGCGGGGGAGCGGGACGGAGCAGCGCATTGAGAGAGAGACTGATATGGACCTGATCGAACAGCTGCCGTTCCAGACCGAACAGGTGATTGCCGCCCGGGCCCGCATCGGTGTCGTGGTGCTGGCCACCGACTACACGCTGGAGCACGAGTTGCGTCACCTGGTGACCCTGCCCGGGGTCGATTTCTATCACGCCCGGATCGCCAATTCGCCCCAGGTCACGCCCGAGACCCTGCGTGCCATGGAACCGATGATCACCCAGGCAGCGGAACTGATCCTGCCCGGTGACACGTTGGATGTCCTGGCCTTTGCCTGCACCTCGGCCGCGATTGTCCTGGGTACCGAAACGGTGGCGAAGAACCTCAACCTAGCCAAGCCGGAGGCCAAGACGACCAACCCGGCCTTTGCCGCCTTCACCGCTTTTCGCGCGCTGGAGGCCAGGCGGATCGCCATCCTGACCCCCTATGCCAAGTCGGTGAACGAGATGGTGCAGCGGTCGGTCGAGGCGGCCGGGTTCGAGGTTCCGGTGTTCGGCAGTTTCAATGAGCCGCACGACCCCACCGTGGCCGCCATCGACACGCCGAGTCTGAAAGCTGCCGTGGCCCGCATCACTCGGGATCACCCGGTCGATACGGTGTTCGTCTCCTGCACCTCGGTGCGGATCGCCGCCGATGTGGCCGGGATCGAGGCGGAGCTCGGCATTCCGGTTACCTCGTCCAACCATGCCCTGGCCTGGCACTGCCTGCGGCTGGCCGGCATCGACGACACCGCGCCTGAACACGGCCGGCTGTTTACCGTCTAAAGCCCGCCGCGGTTTTCTGGTTCATTCTGCTAGGCGGTGCCGTCCCCCCCCCTATCCCTCCCCCTCCAGGGGGGAGGGGAATTTCGCCCGAATCTTCAGGGAATTGGCCTCCCTCCCCCTTGACGGGGGAAGGTTGGGGTGGGGGTGAGACCGCGGGTCGCGTTACTTCTTCAGCGCCGCGTCGGTCAGCTTGTCGAGGACGCCGGACATCTTGGCGAACACCTTGTCGCGGTCGGCGATGCCGTGCCGCGCCGCCAGATAGGCCGGGTCGTTATAGGCCAACCAGACCTTGCCGGCCGCGTCTCGCCAGGCCAGCACCTTGAGCGGCAGGTCGATGCCGATCTGTTGATTGCTCTGCATCAAGGGCGTGCCCAGCTTGGGGTTGCCGAAGATCATCACCTCGGTCGGAGCCAGGTCGGCGCCGACCCGCTTGGCCCCGGCGGCATGGTCGAGGCGGGCAAAGACGGTGATGCCCTTTTCCTTCATGATCCCCTGCAGCCGGTCGAGGGTGATCGAAACACTGTGCGGGCTCGGCTTGGTGATGATGCCGCCTTCGGCCCAGGCGGCGGTTGACAGGCAAAGCAACGCGGCCAGGGCCGCGAACCATTTCCACATTCGTCCCTCCCTGTGTCGTGCGTGATGTGCTTCGACACAGGGCTTTAAGGTCCGGGCGGCTCACCTGCAAATAACGATTGCGTGTGCCCGGCCTTAGCCGCCGTTCGGGCCAGTCAAGTGACCCGGTGATTTTCGGCGTAGGCGAAATACAGTTCGCGGGCGCGTTTGGTGACCGGGCCGGGTTGCAGGTCGCGGTCCTCGAGCCGGATTACCGGCAGCACCTTGGCGTGGTTGCCGGTGGAAAAGATCTCGTCGGCCTGCATCAGGTCGTCACGGGTGACGATGCCTTCCACAACCTCAACCCCGTCGTCGCGCAGCAACTGGATGACGCGCTGGCGGGTGATGCCGTTCAGGAAGGTGCCATTGATCGCCGGCGTCGTCGCGACCCCGTCCCGCACCATCCACAGATTGGCGGTGGCAAACTCGGCAACATTGCCGTTGGGATCCATGAATACCGCATTGTCGAAGCCGCGGGCCGCCGCCGCCGCCATGGCGCGGCCGGCATTGGGATAAAGGGCCGAGGCCTTGGCGTCGGTCGGCGCCGATTCCCGGGCCGGCCGGCGATGGCCGGTGAAGCAGGCGGAGAAGCCGACGCTGTCATCGGGCAGCGGCGCTTCGTACATGGCCAGGATGAATTCGGCCGAATCCGGGTCGGGCGAGATCCAGCCTTCGCGCGCGAAGTACATCGGCCGGATGTACAGCACCGCGTCCGCCGGCATGCGGCGAATGCCTTCGATGCACAAATCGGTGACCTGGGTCGCGGTCAGGTCCGGGTTCATGCCCATCTTGCGAGCCGAGTCGATCAGCCGCTTGCAATGCAGGTCCAGGTCCGGGATCATGCCGGCAATCGCCCGGGCCCCGTCGAACACCACCGACCCCAGCCAGAAGGCATGGTCGGTTGGTCCCAGGACTTTCGGCGGTTCGTCGGTCCAATTGCCTTGATGGTAATAAACCCCGGCCATCGCTTAACCTCGTGTCGGTTTCGGTTGATTCTGTCGCGCAAAGAAGGCGGCGCCGAAAACGGGCGCCACGGCCCGACAATAGCAGCCCCGGGGGCGCCGGTTCAATGGCGGTGAACCTATCGCCTATTGGCTGGCCCAGATGATGCGGGCCATCCAGTCGATCTCTTCGATCGCCAGGATCCTATCGTCGAACTGCGGGTTCAGGGAGTGGAGTTCGATCCGGCTGGCGGTGCGGCGGGTGAGCTGCTTGACCATGATCTCGCCGTCCCTGGTGCGGACCACCACCCGATCGCCGCGGCGCACCCCGGATGACGGTGAAACGATGATCACGTCGCCGTCGCGGTAGAGCGGTGACATGCTGTCGCCGCTGACTTCCAGGGCATAGGCGCCGGTGTCCGGGATATCGGGAAACGCCACCTCGTCCCAGCCGCTGCCCAGCGGGTAGCCGCCATCATCGAAATAGCCGTCGCTGCCGGCCTCGGCCATGCCGATGATCGGCACCCGGACCCGCGAGCCGATCGGTTCGGTCTCGGTGATCAGGGCGACGAACTCTTCGATCGTGGCGCCGGTGGCTTCCAGCACCTTAGACACGCTTTCTGTGCTGGGCCAGCGTGGCTTGCCATCGCGGGAGATGCGCTTGCTGACGTTGAAGGTGGTCGGATCAAGCCCGGCCCGACGAGCCAAGCCGGACGGCGAGAATTTATGCTCCTCGGCCAGCCGGTCAATCGCGTGCCAGACCTGTTTATGGGTCAACATGGGAACATTTTCATAGATTATGGTTAACAAGTCACTAGGAAAAAATACACATGACGGAGGGAAAATGGTGGGGGTAACAATTGCCAAGACCATACGATTCATGAAAAATCGGGACAATTCGACCAGGAGAACACCACCGGCCAGATCAAGCCGGCGGTGCCGATCCACGATCCGGGTGACCAAGTACTGGCCGGTGAGGAAGAGCAGGGAGTTTGAAGGGGCCAACCATGGATAGCAGCCAATTGAATCCCCGGGGAGGCACGGAACCCGCTGCCATCGTCGCTGCCCTGATCGAACGGGCCCAGGCCGCCATGGCGGCATTCGAGGCGTCCGACCAGGCGCGGGTCGACGAGGCGGTGACCGCCCTGGCCTGGTCGATCTACGAACCAGGCCGGGCCCGCGAGCTGGCCGAACTGGCGGTCGCGGATACCGGACTGGGCAACGTGCCCAGCAAGATCATCAAGAACCAGCGCAAGACCTTCGGCTGCCTGCGCGATCTGTCCCGCGTCAAATCGGTGGGCATCATCGAGGAACAGCCCGAGCTCGGCCTGGTCAAATACGCCAAGCCGGTCGGCGTGGTGGCGGCGGTGGCGCCGTCGACCAACCCGGCGGCGACCCCGGTCAACAAGGCGATGTTCGCCATCAAGGGCCGTAACGCGGTGGTCATCGCCCCCAGCCCGGCCGGCCTGGCCACCACCACCAAGACGGTAGCCTATATGCGGGCCGAACTGGCCAGGATCGGGGCGCCCGAGGATCTGGTGCAGGTGCTGCCGGCGCCGGTCAACAAGGAACTGACCCAGGAGCTGATGCAACAGGCCGATCTGGTGGTGGTCACCGGCTCCCAGAACAACGTCCGGCGCGCCTATTCCTCCGGTACGCCGGCGATCGGTGTCGGGGCCGGCAATGTGCCGGTGATCATCGACGACAGCGCCGACCTCAAGGACGCGGCCGAGAAGATCTGCGCCTCGAAGATCTTCGACAACGCGACCTCGTGTTCGTCGGAAAACTCCGTCACCATCCTGGACGCGGTCTACGACCGGGCGATCGAGGCCCTGCGGGCCGCCGGCGGCTATCTGTGCAGCCCGGAGGAGACAACGCGGATCCGCGACCAGCTGTGGGTGGACGGCAAGCTGAACCGGCACCTGATCGCCAAGGATGCCGACGTCTTCGCTCGTGCGGTCGGCCTGCCGCCTGAGGCCGAACGGGCCAGGTTCTTCATGGTCGAGGATGGACTAGCGGTCGGCAAGGCGCATCCCTTCTCCGACGAAAAACTGTCGCTGGTCCTGACCGTCTACCGGGTCCCCGACTTCGCCGCCGCCAAGGCGCATGTCGAGCGGATCCTGGATTTCGTCGGCGCCGGTCATTCGGTCGGCATCCACACCAGGGACCTTGGCCACGCCCGGGAGCTGGCCGAGGCGTTGGAGGTGGTGCGGGTGCTGGTCAACCAGGCCCATACCTTCGGCAATGGCGGCGGCTTCGACAACGGCCTCAACTTCACCTTGAGCATGGGCTGCGGCACCTGGGCCGGCAATTCAATCACCGAGAACCTCAACTACCGGCATTTCCTGAATATCACCCATCTGGTGACGACAATCCCCGAGGACCGACCCAGCGAAGAGGCCCTGTTCGGGGCCTATTGGCAACGGTACGGGAAATAGCGCGATGAACTTCGAAGAGCACGCGGCCAAGCCCCTGTTGGCGGCGGCCGGCATCACCGTGCCGCGGGGCGAACTGGCGACCGACCCGGACGCGGCGACGGCCGTGGCCGACCGGCTGGGACCGTGCGTCGTCAAGGCACAAGTGCCGACCGGCAAGCGCGGCAAAGCCGGCGGGATCCAACTGGCCTCGACCCCAGACGAAGCGCACGGCCATGCCGCGGCCATCCTGGGCATGACCATCGCAGGTCACCGGGTCGACACCGTGCTGGTTGAAGAACAGGTGGCGGTCGCCCGGGAATTCTATGCCGCTGTCCTGAACGATCCGGCCTGCAAATCGCCCTTGGTGATGTTTTCGACCGAGGGCGGCATGGACATCGAGGAGATTGCCGAGGCAACGCCGGAGAAGGTGCGCCAGACACCGGTCGATATTCGCGAAGGCTTCGACCGGGCCGCGGCGGACCGATTGCTGGCCGGGCTCGACCTCGGCGCGGCGATGGCCGACACACTGGTGCGCCTCTACGCCGTCTATGCCGCCAACGACGCCGAACTGCTGGAGATCAATCCGCTGGTGCTGACTGACGGCGGTCAAGTGGTCGCCCTGGACTGCAAGTTCGTGCTGGACGACAGCGGCATCAAACGGCGCGAGCAACTGGCCGCCACCGGCTCTCCCGACAAGCTGACCGGGCGCGAGGCAAAGGGCGAAGCGCTGGGCATCAAGTATATCGAGCTGGACGGAGATATCGCGGTGCTGGCCAACGGGGCCGGCCTGACCATGACCACCATGGACGTGGTCCGCCACCATGGCGGCCGGCCGGCCAATTTCTGCGAGATCGGTGGCGAGGCCTATACCAAGGCCAAGCCGGCCCTGGAACTGGTGCTGTCGAAACCGGGGGTCAGGAGCCTGGTGGTCAATTTCTGCGGCGCTTTTGCTCGATGCGACGTGATGATGGCGGGGTTCCTGAGCGCCTGGGAGGAACTCAAGCCAAAGATCCCGGTCGCCTTCTCGATCGCCGGCACCGGCGACGAGGAAGCCATCGCCATGCTGAAACAGCGCTTGGGCCTGGATCCCCACCCGGACATGGACGCCGCCTGCCGGGCTGCCGTAGCGGCGGGGGAAACGGCATGAGCCCAATCATCCGCCAATCCGACCGGGTGCTGGTTCAGGGCATCACCGGCAAGCAGGGCACATTCTGGACCGAAAAGATGCAGGCCTACGGCACACGCGTGGTCGGCGGCGTCAACCCCAAGAAGGCCGGCATCAGCCATTGCGGCGTGCCGGTCTACGGTTCGGCGGCGGAAGCCGAAGGCCGGTTCGACGCATCGATCCTGTTCATCCCGCCACTGGGCGTAAAGGCGGCGGCCTTGGGTGCGATCGCCGGCGGGGCGCGCACCATCGTCGTGCTGACCGAGCACGTGCCGGTGCAGGACGTGATGTACGTCATGGCCGCGGCCCGGGAATCCGGCACCCGGATCGTCGGCCCCAATACCGCCGGCACGGTCACGGTCGGCGAGTGTTTCATGGGCTTCATGCCGGCCTTCAACGCGCGCATCTTCCGTCCCGGTTCGGTCGGGGTGATTTCGCGCTCCGGCAGTCTGGGCACCCTGATGTGCCAGAACATCGTCAGCGCCGGCTACGGTCAGACTGCCTTTCTGGGCATCGGCGGCGACCCGGTGATCGGCACCACCACCCTGGACGCACTGATCGCCCTGGACGGCTTCACCGGCACCGAGGCCGTCGTGATGGTCGGCGAAATCGGTGGCACCATGGAAGAAGAGGCTGCGGCATACGCGGCCACCATGTCGAAACCGGTGATCGCCTTCGTCGCCGGCGCCGCCGCGCCGGCGGGCCGGAAAATGGGCCATGCCGGTGCCATCGTCATGGGCAACAAGGGCACCTACGCCTCCAAGAAACAGGCCCTGGAAGCCGCCGGCGTCGCCGTCCTCGCCACCCCCAGCCAAGTCGGCAAGGCACTCAAGGAAGCGCTTGGCTGAGGCTGCCACATCCTTCGAGACGCCGCTGGTGCGACTCCTTGAGGCATGAGGTGGGATTGATGCAGGCGGCAAGAACCACGGCCGCCTTCACCTCATGGTGTGAGGAGCGGACCAAAGGTCCGCGTCTCGAACCATGTAGCAGCCACTATCCCTTCCGGGCGAACAACTTGATGCCCGGCTTGAAGGCGGGGCGGCGGGCGATCACTTCGAGCCCGTGGCCGGCCAGCAAGCGGGTCAAATTGGCCGGGCTGAAATAGAGGCAATGGCTGGGCGGGCAAAAACCGTCCCATTGGGTGACATCCTTGGGCCGACGCCAATGGCTGATATCGGGCGTGGTCAGGAACAGCACACCGCCGGGGGCCATGGCGTTCGCGATCCCGCCAACGAACCGGTTGACGTCGGGCACATGCTCGATGACCTCGGAGCAATAGACCGCGTCGAAGGTGGGGCCGCCGAGATCGGCGTCTTCCAGGGTCCCGGAGAAGAACCGGCAGCCGGGATAATGCTCGCGGGCGAAGGCGACCGAGACCGGGTCGGGTTCGACCCCGAAGGCTTCGAATCCGGCCTCGCGGGCTGCCTCGGCCATGAAGCCGCCATTGGCACCGACATCCAGGAAACGCCCCGCGCGCACGAACTTCGCCATCTGCCGAACCCGACCGCGGCAACGTTTCAGCTTTTTCTCGACCTTGCCGAAATAGCCGGCGGTGGCGCCCTGATAGGCATCGTCGTAAAGGGACGCAACGGTTTCAGGTGTCGGCATCGGGTCGAGATAGATCAGGCCGCAGGTCCGGCAGCGGACCAGGTCCATGCCGTCGTGGGTCAGATAAGGTTCCGGATCCGGGGTTGCGCAGATTTGGCAGGGGGCTGGCACCGCTTGGTGACCTCGTTACAATGAATTTGGTTGGCGCACCATGCGCGCGGCGACGCGCCCGGTCAAGGAGAGGAAGGATGCCGGCAGATATCGAAGCCCGGGAGGTCGACATTACGACCCTGGCGGTCGACGCCATCGTCAACGCCGCCAACAACAGCTTACTCGGCGGCGGCGGGGTCGACGGCGCCATCCACCGGGCTGCCGGACCGGAGCTGCTGGCGGAATGCCGGGGCTTACGCGGCTGCGCCACCGGGGATGCGAAGATCACCGGCGGCTACGGCCTGCCGGCCCGCCATGTCATTCACACCGTCGGCCCGGTCTGGCAAGGCGGCGGGGCCGGCGAAGCCGACCTGCTGGCCAGTTGCTATCGCCGATCGCTGGCCCTGGCGGTTGAAAACGGGCTGGCGTCGATCGCCTTTCCGGCCATCAGCACCGGGGTTTACGGCTATCCGCTGGACGCGGCGACAAGGATCGCCGTGGCCACGGTGCGCCAGATTGCGGGTACGGACAACCGTCTGGAACAAGTGATTTTTGCCTGTTTCGGGGCCGCGGCGACGGCACTCTACCAACAGGTTCTCACAGAAATGTGAGCCGTGTCAGAAGGTTGCGAATTTGCCTTCCTTGCCGGTTCTCGCCTAGACTGGGGGATCAATCAGAGAAATAAGGGGAGTTTCAGATGCGCAAACTGATCGTTCCCGTGACCTTTGTCACCGCCTTGGCCTTTGCGGCCCCGGCTCTGGCCTGCGACTTTCACAAGAAGCAGCAGTCGGTCATGGGACCCCAGCAGACGGTGATGACCGACCAGCAGCCGACGTTGCCGGCTCCACCTCCGGCACCGAAGCCGCAAGGCTAAACCGGTTCACCACATAATCTTCCATCCGCTCTGCGCTCGGCGCGGAGCGGTTTTTCTTGTGTGAATTCCCCCCCAGCCTCGCTTGACGGCCACGTTGTCGCGTGCACACTTGGCGCTGTGTTTGACCTTGGCTCGAAAGACGGTTCTGCGTCTTTCGAGAACGGGATGGAACAGCCCTTCGACCAGACAAAGAACCGGGAGCGTGCCATGAACCTGGCCCAATTGCTGGCCAAATCGGCAGCGATATTTGCCCAGCGGCCCGCGATCAGCCTGGGCACCGAGCTTGTCGCCGACTACGCCACCCTGGCCGACCGGGCGGGACGATTGGCGGCGGGCCTGACCGGCCAGGCCGGGCTGGTGGCCGGCGATCGGGTCGCCCTGGTGATGACCAACGCACCTTCGTTTTATGAAATCCTGTTCGCCGTATGGCAGGCCGGGCTGGCGGCGGTGCCGGTGAACGCCAAGCTGCACCCCAGGGAGACCGCCTATATCCTGGAGCAATCCGGCAGCCGGCTGGCCTTCGTCAGCCAGGACTTGGCCGAGGGTTTGGCACCGCATGCCGGCGACACACGCCTGGTGGTGGCCGGGCGGCACGATGCGCTGCTGGCCGACCGGCCGGCCCCGATGGCCGAGGTGGCGCCCGATGACCTGGCCTGGCTGTTCTATACCTCGGGCACCACCGGCCGGCCCAAGGGCGCCATGCTCAGCCACCGCAACCTGCTGGCCATGGTGATGAACTATTTCGCCGATGTCGACCAGGTGGCGGAAACCGACACCATGATCCACGCCGCGCCGCTCAGCCACGGCTCCGGCCTTTATGGCTTGGCCCATATCGCCAAGGCGGCCAACAACGTGATCCCGGAGAGCGGCGGCTTCGAACCGGCCGAAACGTTGAAGCTGATCGCCGCCTGGTCCGGGGCCAGCTTCTTTTTCGCCCCGACCATGCTGACCCGGCTGATCAACAGCCCGGCCCTGGCCGACGCCGACACCGGTAATCTGAAGACCATCGTCTACGGCGGCGGGCCGATGTACCGGGCCGACCTGGTGCGAGCGTTGGAGCTGCTGGGACCGAAGCTGGTGCAGATCTACGGCCTGGGTGAATCACCGATGACTATTTCCGGGCTGCGCCGCACCATGCATCTCGACGACGGTCATCCCCGCTACCTGGACCGGCTGGCCTCTGCCGGCCCGGCCCGCACCGACATGGAAGTCCGGGTGGTCGACGGTGACGACCGCCCCCTGCCAGCGGGTGAGGTCGGCGAGGTGATCTGCCGCGGCGACCCGGTGATGCTGGGCTATTGGCAAAACCCCGAGGCCACCAGCGAAACCTTGCGGGGCGGCTGGCTGCATACCGGCGACATGGGCAGTTTCGACGCGGACGGATACCTGACGCTCAAGGACCGGTCCAAGGACATGATCATTTCGGGCGGTACCAACATCTATCCTCGCGAGGTCGAGGACGCGCTGCTGACCGACAGCCGGGTCGCCGAGGCAGCGGTGGTGGGCCGGCCGCACCCGGACTGGGGCGAGGAAGTGATCGCCTTCATCGTCGCCCGTCCCGACGCCGCCCCGACCGAGGCCGAACTGGACGCGGTGTGTCTGGACCGCATTGCCCGCTTCAAGCGGCCCAAGGCCTATCGTTTCGTCGAGGCACTGCCCAAGAACAATTATGGCAAGGTGCTGAAGACCGAGCTTCGGGCCCGCCTGGCCGAGGAGGCTTGAGGCGATGGCGACCATGGCGGCAGCCCTAAACTGGGCCCGGACCCATGCGGCCGACCGGCCGGCGATCATCGACCGCGAACGCACCTTCACCTGGGCCGAGCATCTCGACCGGGTGGCCCGGGCCGCCCGCCTCTTGCGCGAGAGCGGTGTCGATGAGGCGCAACGCTTCGCGGTCCTCAGCCGCAACAGCTTCCGCCATGCCGAGTTGATCCATGCCGGTTATTGGTCGGGGGCGGTGCCGGTACCGGTCAATTGCCGCCTGGCGCCGCCGGAGATCGCCCATATCCTGGCCGACGCCGACTGTCGCCTGGTCTTTGTCGAACCGGTCTTTCGCGACCTTCTCGACACGCCGGAACTCAAAGCCTGGAAGGACCGCGCCATCACCATCGGTGACGGCGACCGGGCGACCGAGGGCCTGATCGCCGCCGCCGAACCGCTGGCCCTGCGCCCGGCCCGCGAAGATGAGGACGCGATCCTGGTCTATACCGGCGGCACCACCGGTCGGCCCAAGGGGGTGCGGCTCAGCCACCGCAATGTGGTGTCCAATGGCCTGCAGGTCGGCATGGTCCTGGGGGCACGGGCCGATGACGTCTATTTCCACGTCGCGCCGATGTTCCATTCCGCCGACCTGTTGGGCACCGCCTTCACCCTGCGTGGCGCGGCGCATGCCTATCTTGCCGCCTTCACGCCGCAGGACTATCTGGCCGCGATGCAGGACTTCGGCGTCACCGCGACCATGGCGGCGCCGACCATGCTGATCTTGACCCTGCAGGCCTGTGACACCGCCGACTACGACCTTGGCGCTCTGCGCTGGCTGTTCTACGGCAGCGCGCCGATGGCACCGGAATGGGTCGAAAAGGCGATGGCCGCGTTCGCCACCGCAGAACTCGCCCAAGGTTACGGCTTGAGCGAAACCTCGCCGATCCTGACCATCCTGGAGGCCAAGGACCACCGCCGCGCCCTGGCCGAGGGCCGCACCGACAGGCTGGCCTCAGCCGGGCGGCCACTGCCGGGGGTGGAGCTCAGGCTGGTCGATCAGGACGACGGGGTCGGCGAAGTGGCGGTGCGCGGCCCCAATGTCACGCCGGGCTACCTCAACCTGCCCGAGGTCAACGCCGCCGCCTTTCGGGACGGCTGGTTCCTGACCGGCGATGTCGGACGCCTGGAAGAGGACGGCTTTCTTTACCTGTTGGACCGGCGCAAGGACATGATCGTGACCGGCGGCGAAAACGTCTATTCGACCGAGGTCGAGGCGGCACTGTACCGCCATCCGGGGGTGGCGGAAGCGGCGGTGTTCGGGGTGTCCCACGAAGTCTATGGCGAAACCGTCTGCGCCGCCGTCGTGCCGGCGCCCGGCGCCACTTTGACGGAGGATGAGTTGGCCGCCCACTGCCGCGCCCATATCGGTGGCTACAAGGTGCCGCGCCGCATTCTCTTCGTTGACGCGCTGCCCAAGAGCGCGGTCGGCAAAGTCTTGAAGACCGAGCTTCGAAACCGCTACGCCTGACCGCGAGCGGTCAACCGGCGCCGCGACGGTAGACCAGCCAATAGACCGCTGCGACCAGTACGCCGCCGCCGATGATGTTGCCCAACGTCACCGGAACCAGGTTACCGAGGAACCCCATCAAGGTGACACCGTCGCCGCCGGCCAGCCAGCCGATCGGGATCAGGTACATGTTGGCCACCGAATGCTCGAAGCCCAAGGCCACGAAGCCTGCGATCGGGAAGACGATCGACAGGATCTTGCCCGAAACGGTGCGGGCCGCGAAGCAGAGCCAGACCGCCAGGCATACCAGCACGTTGCAGAGAATTCCCCGGGTCAGCGCCTCGACGAAGCCCAGGCCCACCTTGGCCTCGGCGAACGCGACCGCGGTTTGCGCCACCTGGCCGCCGCCCAGTTCGAGCACCCCCGACAGGTGGATCAGCACCACGGTCCCCAGCGCCCCGACCATATTGGCGAGATAGACAATCACCCAGTTGCGAAGCAATTCGCCGGTGGTAACCAGCCGGTCGGCCCAGGCCAGGACGATCAAATTGTTACCGGTGAACAGCTCGGCGCCGCCGACCACCACCAGGATCAGGCCCATCGAGAAGGCGACACCGCCCAACAGGCGGCCGGGACCAAGGCCGAATTCGTTGCCGGTCATCACCAGGGTGAACAAGGCCGCGCCCAGTGAGATGAAGGCGCCGGCAACCACGCCCAACGTCGCGGTCTGGATCAGGGTCATCCGGGCCTTGGCGACACCGACCTTTTCCACCCGCAGGGCGATTTCGGCCGGGGCATAGGCGTCGAACGGGTTGGATTGCGGGGTTTCGCTTTGCGTGGTCATGGCGGGTCTCTCCCTGGAATCTGCCTCGAAAGCCGCGCCATCCTACCGCAATTTCGCCGGATTTGACCCCAGCTTTGCCACCTTCCCGCGGCGGTGTCGCCACAGTCACCTGTTGTCATGTCGACAGTACGACCTCTCACAACAGGGAGATGTCCCATGGCCAAAACCGGCCACGCGAAACGTCCAGCCCGACGCCGCGGCTCACCGGGCGGGCGGCTGATCGTCAGTTCGGCCCTGATCCTGCTCTGGGGCCTGGTCTGGTCCCTGGCGGCGACCCAGAGCGAGGCGCGCCTGGCCGCCCCGCAACTGCCGACCGATGCCCAGGCCGGTCCGTCCGGTGGTGGCTGGCTGTTGCTGCCCAATGGCACGGTCGGCAAGTTCGACCTGGCGCCGATGGTCGACGCCAAGGTCGACATAAGGATCAACGGCATGATCGCCCGGGTGGCGGTCGCCCAGCAGTTCCGCAATCCCTCCGACCACTGGACCGAGGGCACTTACGTTTTTCCACTGCCCGAGACCGCCGCTGTCGACCAGATGCGGATCCGCGCCGGTGGCCGCGTCATCGAAGGCCAGATCAAGCAGCGTGAGACGGCGCGCCGAACCTATGAAAAGGCCAAAAGGGAAGGGAAACGCGCCTCGCTGTTGGAATTCGAACGGCCCAATATCTTCACCAGCAACCTGGCCAATATCACGCCTGGCGAAACCGTCACCGTCGAGATCGAATACCAGCAGGCCGTGACCTACCAGGACGGCGCCTTCCGCCTGCGCTACCCGATGGTCGTGGCACCCAGGTTCCAGCCGGCGCCGTCGGCGATCGCCGGCTCCGGGGTCGCCCGGTCAACCGCCGACGCGGCCCGGATCGCCGCGCCGGTCAACCTGGACTCCGACAACCCCCGCAACCGGGTGGCGCTCGGCATCGACCTCGATCCCGGTATGTCGTTGGCATCGGTCGACAGCCCCTACCACCCGATCACGGTGCGCAATGCCGACGGCAACCGCCTGCGTGTCGAGCTGGCCGACGGCCTGGTGGCGGCCAACCGCGACTTTGAACTGGTCTGGCAGCCGGCGGCCGGCAAGGGCCCCAAGGCGGCCCTGTTCGGTGAACTGATCGGCGACGACGCCTATCTGTCGGTGATGCTGGTGCCGCCGGGACGCGATATTCCCGCGCCGGTCGGGCCGCGCGAACTGCAGTTCGTCATCGACACATCAAGCTCGATGTACGGCGCCTCGCTGGACCAGGCCAAGGCCGCACTGCGCCTGGCGCTGCAACGGCTGTCGCCCGGCGACCGCTTCAACATCATCCGCTTCGACAATCAGACCGAGGCCCTGTTCCCGGCGCCGCGGCCGGCAAGCGCGGCCCATCTGGAGGCCGGCTTCGACTTTGTGCGCCGCCTGACGGCGGATGGCGGCACGGTCATGGCGCCGGCTCTGGAAACCGCCCTCGCCGCGCCCACCGAAACGGAGAGGCTGCATCAGGTGGTGCTGCTGACCGACGGTGCGGTCGGCAACGAGGCCGAGCTGTTCACCATGGTCCGCGGCGGCTTGGGCGACAGGCGCCTGTTCACGGTCGGTATCGGGGTGGCGCCCAACAGCCATTTCATGCGCGGCATTGCCGGTTTCGGCCGCGGCACCCACACCTATATCGGCGATGCGTCCGAGGTGCAGGCGAAGATGACGGCGCTGCTTAGGAAGCTGGAACAGCCGGCGATCACCGACATCACGGTCGACTGGCCCGACGGCGTCACGCCCGACCTGGTGCCGGCCCGGTTGCCCGACCTCTACAGGGGCCAGCCGGTGGTGTTCACCGCCAGGCTGCAGCGGGCATCGCTGGTGCGCGGCGGCCAAGTCGTGATCACCGGCCGGATCGCCGGCGCCACCTGGCGGGCCGCCCTGCCGCTGTCGGACCCGCGCAGCGCCGATTGGCTGCACCAGGGCGTCGGCAAGCTGTGGGCGCGGAACAAGATCGCGGCCTTGAACGCCAGCCGGCTGGACGGCGCCGACGACCAGACCATCCGCACCGGCATCACCCAATTGGCCCTTGACCACGGCCTGGTCAGCCGTTTCACCAGCCTGGTGGCGGTCGACGTGACCCCGGCCCGGCCCGCCGATGCGGGTTTGGCCAGCCGGTTTGTGGCCAATGAACTGCCGGCCGGGTGGACGGCCCGCAACCTTTTGGGTCCGCTGCCCCGCGGCGCCACGCCGTCGCTGTGGCAGATCGGGCTCGGACTGATCCTGCTGCTCGCCGCCGCTCTCCTGATGTGGCGGTATCCCAAGCCGGCATGACCGGAGGCCCCCCATCGGCGGCGCAGCGCAAGGGGCGGCGGGGCGTGCGCCTCGCCGCCCTGGTGCTGTTCGCCTGCGGGCTGTGGTGGATCGGTCAGGGCAGCTATATCCAGGCCAAGGCGTTACTCGCCCAGGCCCTGCTGCGGATCGCCTGGGACCGCACCCGGGACGGTGGCGATGCCAACCCACCCTGGCCCTGGGCGGACACCTGGCCGGTCGCCAGGCTCTCGGTACCCGATCGGGGTATCGAGGTGATGGTGCTGGCCGGCGCGTCGGGCCGAACCCTGGCGTTCGGACCCGGACTGGTCACCGGCACCGCCCGGCCCGGTGAGCACGGGATCAGCGTGGTCGGCGGCCACCGGGACACCCATTTCCGGTTTCTGAGTGAGCTGGAGACCGGCGACGAATTGTTGGTCGAAACCCCCGACCGCCGCCAGGTCCACTATCGGGTCACCGGTACCCGCATCGCAGATTACCGCCATCCCGGGATCGACATGGACCGACCGGGGTCACGGCTCTACCTGACCACGTGCTACCCGTTCGACGCCCTAACCACCGGTGGCCCGTTGCGTTACCTGGTGGTGGCCGAACCCCTCAAACCGGTGCCTGTGGTTTTCGCTGACTTGTAGCGAACAGCGGCGCCAGACCTGTAACGGCGCCACCACCTGGTCGGTGTCGCGGGCCTGAACGTGCAGGGTCTCGTCGTCGATCAGGGCCATCAGCACCTGGCCGCCGGCCCCGTCCTCTCCTTTCGGCACCACATAGGCAAAGGCGTGGCGGTCGTATTCGCCGCGCATCCTGGTGCCGCCCGGCGTGGTGATTTCGGGACCCTTGATCGACATGCGGCGGCCATCATCGTGGCACCAATTGCCGTCGATGGCGTCGGCCAGGGCACCGCTACCAGCAAACACGGACATACCGGCCACCAGCCAGACAAAGCTTAGTCGTTTCATGGTGCTACCTCTCCGGTTATCGGGACAGAATAGCGCGTCCGACGGACGAATTCAGATCACGCTTTCGTTGGCATGGCTCATTCGGCCGGTGCCGCCAGCCGGGTCAGGGGCTTTTCGTCGATCGGCAGGTGAATCAGCGCCGCCGCCAGCCCGAAGCCGACCCCCGCCCACCAGACCAGGTCGTAGGAGCCGGTTGTGTCGTAGAGATAGCCGCCCAGCCAGACGCCGAGGAAGCTGCCGATCTGGTGGCTGAGGAAGACGAACCCGAACAGCGTCGTCAGGTAACGCACACCGAAGATCTGGCCGACAATGCCGGTGGTCAACGGCACCGTCGACAGCCACAAAATGCCCATGGCGCCCGCGAACAGCAGGATATTGAGCTCGGTCTTCGGCGCCAGCATCAGGGCGGTGATAACCAGGGCGCGCAGGCCATAGATCCAGCTCAGGCCGATCTTCTTGCTCCACCGCTGGCCAGCGGCGCCGGAGGCGAACGAGCCGATGATATTGAACAGCCCGATCAACGACAGCGCCGTCGCCCCAACATAGGGGCTGAGCCCGAGATCCTTCACATAGGCCGGGAAATGCACGGTGATGAAGGCGACATGAAAGCCGCAAACGAAGAAGCCGACGGTCAGCAGAACATAGCCGCGGTGACCGGCCGCCTCGCGGATCGCCTGGCCCAGGGTCTGGTCGGTCATCGCCTCGCCGGCCACTGCCCGGCTGTTGGGCAGCGCCACGGCCAGGGGGATGATGATCAGGGCGCTGGCAGCCAGGAACATCAGTGCGGCATACCAGCCATAGGCGTCGATGAAACCCTGGCCGATCGGTGAGAAGACCACCTGGCCGGCCGATCCGGCGGCGGTGCCCAATCCCAATGCCAAGGAACGGCGTTCCGGCCCGACCACCTTGGCCATGGCGGCCAGGGCGATCGAAAAGGCGGTGAAGGCAACGCCCAAGCCGGTCAACAAACCCCCGGTCAGGTGCAGCATCAGCCCGGACTGCGATTCAGCCATGCCGAATACCCCGACGCCGTAGACCAGTGCCCCGGCGACGAGCACCCGGGTCGGCCCGAAGCGGTCGGCGACGGCACCGGCCAGCGGCACGCCGATGCCCCAGATCAGGTTCTGGATCGCCATCGCCAGGCCGAAGGTTTCGCGGCTCCAGCCCTGGGCCACGGTCATCGGCTCGAGAAACAGGCCGAAGATCGATCGGACACCGAACCCGACCAGGGCAATCAGGCAACCGGCGACGAGCACCACCTCAGGCGTGCGCCAGGACGACGGGACATCGGGTGCTGTGGTCACGCGGTGCGGTCTCCCAGAAAAACCAGATAGCGCCTGGACAGGCGAGTGGAAAGAGAACACTATGTGCAATTACACATTAAAAGCAAATGGATTTCCCTGGCAGGTTTGTATAATTCATCGCATGGCCGATCACGACGTCCCGCCCCTGCCCTGTACCTGCGCTTCCGTCCGGCGCGCCGGTCGGAATTTGACCAGGCTCTACGACCGTGCCTTGCGCGAGACCGGCTTGCGGCTTAATCAATACTCCATGCTGGCGACGATCGACCTCCTGAACGGCGCAACGATGAGCCAAATGACCGAACGGCTGGGCATGGAACGAACCACCTTGAACCGCAATCTGCGACCCCTGATCGCCGCCGGTTGGGTGGCCTGCGATTCCGGGCGCCGCCAGCACCGGTTTACCTTGACCGCCGCCGGCGCGTCACTGCTGGACGTGGCGCGGCCGCTGTGGCAGGCGGCCGAGCGCGACGTGCGGCGCCGGATCGGCAGGCCCGACATTTCCGCTCTGCACGCTCTGACCGACCGGCTCGCCGGCCTGCAAGACCCCGAATGACCGACCACGGCGATTTCGTCGCACGCCTGCCCAAGGCTGAGCTGCACCTCCACCTGGAGGGTAGCCTGGAGCCGGAATTGATGTTCGCCCTGGCCAAGCGCAACCGGGTCGAGATCCCCTTTGCGTCGATCGACGAGATCCGTCGGGCCTACGACTTTACGGACCTGCAGGACTTTCTCGACATCTACTATGCCGGCATGGCGGTGTTGCGGACCGAGCAGGATTTCCATGATCTGACCCTCGCCTATCTCGACCGAGTGGCGGCCGACGGAGTCACCCATGTCGAGCCGTTTTTCGACCCCCAGGCCCATACCGACCGTGGCCTGCCCTTCGCGGTGGCCGCCAACGGCATTCTGGCGGCGCTGGAAGAGGGTGAACGGCGCCACGGCATCACCTGGCGGCTGATCATGTGTTTTCTGCGCCATTTGCCGGAAGAGGCCGCCTTCAAAACCCTGGCGGAGGCCGAGCCCTTTCTCGACCGGCTGACCGGGATCGGTCTGGATTCATCGGAACAAGGCCACCCACCGTCGAAGTTCGCCCGGGTGTTCGCGGCCGCTCGCGGGCTGGGCCTGGCCACCGTCGCCCACGCCGGCGAGGAAGGGCCGCCTGCCTATGTGGCCGAGGCGTTGGACCTGTTGCAGGTCGACCGCATCGACCATGGCAACCGGGCGATGGAGGACCCGGCCTTGGTGGCCCGGTTGGCCGAGTTGGGCATGACCCTGACCGTCTGCCCGCTTTCGAACCTGAAACTGAAAGGTGTCGCGCGGCTGGAAGACCACCCGCTGAAACGGATGCTGGCGGCGGGCTTGCGCGCCACCGTCAATTCCGACGACCCGGCCTATTTCGGCGGCTATATCAACGATAATTTCCGCCGCATCGCAGCGGCGCTGAACCTGGGTCGCGACGATCTGGCCCAACTCGCCCGCAACAGTTTCAACGGCTCGTTCCTGGACCCGGAAGCCAAGGCGGCCCAGGTCCGGGCGATCGACCGTTTGAGCGCGTAACGGACTCAAGACCATGCAACGACGTTTCGACGCACCACAAGTGAACGCGGCAGCCGGCGAGAGCGTTTCAGCGATGATCGCCCAGTCGGCCAAACGCCACTCCGACCGCACCGCCCTGATCTGCGACGAGCTCAGGCTGAGCTGGCGCGACTTCGATGCCCGCGTCAACCGGGTGGCCAATGCCTTGCTGGGGCTGGGCCTGACCAAGGGCGACAAGGTGGCGGTCCTGGGGCGCAACTCGCCGGAATATGTCGAAATTTTCATCGGCACCTTGAGGGCCGGCTGCTGCGTCGTGCCGCTATCGACCATGGCGCCCGCGGACGCGCTGGAACGCATGATCACCGACAGTGGCGCCAAAATCTTCCTGCTGGCCGACGAACTTCGCGACCTGGCGGCGTCGTTCCTCTCGCGCCTGGACGGGTTGGTGCCGGGCGGCCGCATCGCGATCGACTTCTCAAGCCCCGGCTGGCAGGACTATCGGGCCTGGCGCGACGACGCCGCGGCAAGCGATCCCGGCATCGCGATCGGACTGGATGACGACTTCAACATCATCTACAGCTCCGGCACCACCGGGGTGCCCAAGGGCATCATGCATTCCAACGGCATCCGCACCCACCTGGTGAACGGGTTCTACGAATTCGGTTTCGCCGAGGAAGCGGTGACGGTCCTGTCGACCCCGCTTTATTCCAACACCACCATCGTCACCCTGCTGCCGACCCTGGCCTGGGGCGGCACCACGGTGTTGATGCGGAAGTTCGATGTGGCCGGGTTTCTGGGCCTGGTCCAGGCCGAACAGGCCACCCACACCATGCTGGTGCCGGTGCAATATCACCGGATCATGGCCCACCCGGATTTCGACGACTACGACCTGTCCTCGATGCGGGTCAAGCTGTCGACCAGCGCGCCGTTGCGGGCCGCCCTGAAACGCGACATCGTCGACCGCTTCCCGGGCCTGATGGTCGAAATCTACGGCCTGACCGAAGGCGGTGGCGCCACCATGCTGAGCGCCACCGAGCACCCCGACAAGCTGGAATCGGTGGGGCAACCGGCCGAGGGCACCGAACTGAAGATCATCGGCGAGGACGGCAGGGAAGTGCCGCCGGGCACGGTCGGTGAGATCGTCGGCCGTTCGCCCAACATGATGATGGGTTATTACGGTCGGCCCGACCTGACGGACGAGACCCTGTGGCACGATCCGGATGGGCGGGTCTTCTTCCGCTCAGGCGATATGGGCCGGTTCGACGAGGACGGGTTCCTGTTTCTTTCCGACCGCAAGAAGGACATGATCATTTCCGGCGGCCTGAACATTTTTGCCGACGATCTGGAGCGGGTCCTGTTGGGCCACCCGGAGATCGACGACGCCGCGGTGGTGGCGATCCCCAGCCCGGAATGGGGCGAGACCCCATTGGGCCTGGTGGTCGCAACGCCGGGCACCGCGCCCGACCCGGAGGCGGTGCGCAGCTGGGCCAATCAGAGGCTGGGCAAGGCGCAGCGTCTGAGCGCCGTCGAATTCAGGGATTCACTGCCGCGCAGCTCGATCGGCAAGATCCTGAAGCGGGAGCTGCGGGCGCCCTATTGGCGGGTCGCCTGATGAGGGCACCAGGCGCCCGGCCATTTGACTGGATCACCGCGGCGCCAGAAGCCAAGCGTTTTCCCATCCGCTGCAGCGTTCCGCCAGCGGCCCTGAAATCCTTCTGCTGTCCACCAGTTCCAGCCGATAGCGTTGGCCGTAAAGCGTTTCGATTTCCCGGGCCGGCACCGAAAATGGCGGACCGATCTGTTCCGCCGCTTCATAGTCGTAGCTGATGACCAGTTGCGGTGCGCCGCCGGACAATTCGGACAGGTGCCGAGCGTAGTCGGCGCGCCGGGGTTCGGGCAGCGCCACCAACGCGGCACGGTCGTAAACAGCGTCGATCGCGCCGACCATCGCAGGGGTCAGGTGAAAAAAGTCACCTACAAACAGGTCGATACCGTCCGCGTGATAGTGCAGGTGGTCGGTCTGTCGCCGGACCTCGGGCACCAGATTGTTGCGTTCGAAAACCTCCGCCACCGCTTGCTGGTTGAATTCGATCCCCACCACGCGATGGCCTTGCGACACCAGCCAGTCCAGATCGACGGCCTTGCCGCACAATGGGACAAAGACCGCATCACCGCTGCGCAGGTGGAGGCGCTCAAGGTGCCCTGACAGCAGGGTATTTGGCTGGCCTTCGTGAAAGGCAATTCGGTTCTGACGCCATCGGGTCTGCCAAAATTCCTGCTCCATCACCTCGTCCTTTCCGTTGCATGGGACCGCTATTTACTCTTTGATACAACCTCAAGCCAACTTGAGGTCAAGCACTATGCCGAAACCCGCCGTCCTGGATATTGGAGAGGTTGCCGATCTCAGCGGCATGCCGGTCTCGAAACTGCGCTACTACGAGGAGATCGGCCTGATCGCCTCGGTCGGCCGAAACGGGTTGCGCCGGCAATTCGACCGGCAGGTTCTCCTGCAGCTCTCGCTGATCACCATGGGGCGCGCCGCGGGCTTTTCGCTGGACGAGATCAGAAAGATTTTCGACGCCAAGGGACGCCCCACCCTGCCACGTCAGGAGCTTCATGCAAAAGCCGACGAATTGGATCAGATGATCGGCGGGTTGACCGCGCTTCGCAACACGCTTCGTCATGTTGCCGACTGCCCGGCGCCGTCGCACCTCGAATGCGAGCGGTTTCAAAAACTGATCCGCCTGGCACGGCGCGACCGGCCCGGCCGTGTCGCCGACCCAGGGAAATTCTGATCGCAAACCGCTCCGCGTGCGGCCAAGGCTCAACGGGTAGCGCGAAGTCTCAGTTGGGGCGCAGGCCGAGGATCTCGCGGGCCTGGGCCGGGGTGGCAACCGGGCGGCCGTACTTTGCACAGATCTCGGCGGCACGGGCGATCAGGGCGGCGTTGGACGGGGCCAGGGTATCGCGGTCCAGCCGGACATTGTCCTCCAACCCGGCCCTGGTGTGGCCGCCGGCGGCGATGGCCCATTCATTGACCGCCACTTGGTGGGCACCGATCCCGGCGGCGCACCAATTGGCCTCGGGCGCCAGCCGGTTCATGGTTTCGACATAATGGTCGAAGACGAATTTGTCGGCCGGCATGGCGTTCTTGACCCCCATGACGAACTGGATGTAGAGCCGGCCATACAGCTTGCCCTCGCGGTGCAGCTTCACCGCCTGGTGGATGTGCGACAGGTCGAAGGCCTCGATTTCGGGCGTGATCTCGTATTTTTGCATCTCCCCCGACAGCCAATCGATCAGGTCGGGCGGGTTCTCGTAGACCCGGGTCGGGAAGTTGTTCGACCCGACCGACAGGGACGCCATATCGGGCCGCAAGGGCAGCATGCCGCCGCGTTCGGCGCCAGAGCCCGAGCGTCCGCCGGTCGAAAACTGGACGATGACGCCGGGGCAATGGCGTTCCAGTTCCTGCTTCAGCCGGGCGAACTTGTCCGGGTCCGAGGTCGTCGTCTGATCGTCATTGCGGACATGGAGGTGCAGGATGCTGGCTCCGGCTTCGAACGCCGCCTGGGCGCTTTCCACCTGCTCCGGAATGGTGATCGGCACCGCCGGATTGTCCGCCTTGCGAGGCACCGACCCGGTGATCGCACAACACAGGATGCACGGGTTGTCGGCGCCGTCGGACGGCGATTGGGACGCGGTCATGTCTGTCCTTCCAATGGGTTCCGATCCCGGAACATAACTGAGTGCATAAGCAATTTGGTCCGTTCCGCCTCGATTGCCAAGGCCCGAATTGCCGCCGTGCGCGATATTCCCATATCGCGGTAGCGGTTTGGGCGCAGTTCATGCAGGATGGTCGGGACGGCCCTTAGGTCGAACCCAAGTGAGGCACATGTTTCATTTCCCCTCCGTTGTATTGGACACAGAGACCCTTGCGCTGCAGGCCGAGGTGCGCGACTTCCTGGACCAGGAACGGGCGGCGGGTGGTTTCGTCCCGGCCGCCGATTGCTGGGTCAGCCACGCCTCGCCCGAATTCAGCGCCAAGCTGGGCGCCCGTGACTGGCTGGGCATGCTGTGGCCCAAACCCTATGGCGGCGGCGAGCGGCCGGTGCTGCACCGCTATGTCGTGACCGAGGAATTGCTGGCGGCCGGCGCCCCGGTAGCGGCCCATTGGGTGGCCGACCGGCAGAGCGGCAACCAGATCCTGCGTTACGGAACCGAGGCCCAGAAACAGGACATCCTGCCCCGAATCGCCGCCGGCACCTGCTATTTCGCGATCGGGATGAGCGAACCTCAGGCCGGCTCGGACCTGGCTGCGGTGGTCACACGGGCAGAACGCCGCGGCGAGGGCTGGCGCCTGAACGGGCGCAAGATCTGGTCGACCGGAGCGCATTTCTGCGACTACATGATCGTGCTGGCCCGTACCTCGCCGCCCGAGGGTCGCAACCGCCATGTCGGGCTGTCGCAGTTCCTGGTCGACCTGAAGGCGCCCGGGGTGGAGGTCAGCGGCATCCGCGATTTGAGCGGTGCGGTGCATTTCAACGAGACGGTGTTCGACGATGTCGTCCTGCCCGACGACGCCCTGTTGGGCGAAGAAGGCAATGGCTGGACCCAGGTCCTGGGCGAACTGGCCATGGAGCGGTCGGGGCCGGAACGGTTCCTGACCTGCCTGGCGGCGGTCGAGGCGGCCCTGCCGGTATTGGCGGCGGCGGGCGATGACCGTATCCGCATCGCCGTCGGACGTTGGGCGGCGGAGTTGAAGGTGCTGCGGCGGATGTCGCTGGGGATCACCCGGCTGCTGCAGGAAGGTGGCTCGCCGGCCACCGAGGCGGCCCTGGTCAAGGAGGTCGGCAACCGCTTTGAAAACGAGGTGATCCACGAACTGCGCCGCTTGCTGGGACAGGAAGCGAAGGATTGGCCGCCCGGGCTGTCGCACCTGATGCGGGACGCGCTGCTGCACCTGCCGTCCAACACCCTGCGCGGTGGCACCACCGAGATCCTGAAGGGCATGGTCGCCCGGCAATTGGGGATGCGGTGATGGCGGAACGGTCCCTGGTCGCCGACGCGCTGGCGCGCATCTTCGCCGACACCGACCTGATGGCGGCGGACGAAACCCTGTTGACCGGTGCCATCGACGCGGCGCTGTGGCAGACGATCGAAGACAATGGCTTCACGCTGGCCTGGTTGCCGGACGAATTGGGTGGCGCCGGCCTGTCGCTGGCGGAAGGGTTCGACGCGGTGCGCGCGGCCGGCCGGGCCGCCCTGCCGGTGCCGCTGGCCGAGACCCTGACCGCCGGCTGGCTGCTGGCGGCGGCCGGCATCGAACCACCGGCCGGGCCGATGACCATATGCGAGCAAACCGGCGCCGGGCCACAGCGTGCCGCCTTTGGCGCCGCCGCCCGGCACCTGGCAAGCTTGACCGAAGCCGGGACCGTGCGACTGCTGGCCGCGCCGGAATCAAGCCCGGCACCGATCGCGCTGGAGGAGGACCTGGCCGCCGAAATGCCCGATAGCCTGACCGTCGTCGCGGAGGCCCCGGCGCCGGACTGGCTGGGCGCGGAGCAACTGCTGGCCTTCGGCGCCGCGGTGCGAGCGGCCCAGATGTCGGGGGCGGTCGATGCGGTGCTCGAACTGACACTGGCCTATACCGGCGAACGCGAGCAGTTCGGCCGGCCGCTGGCCAAGTTCCAGGCGATCCAGCATTACCTGGCCGATATCGCCGGTGAAGCGGCCGCCGCCTCGGCCGCGGTCACCGGCGCGATCGAGGCGATCGACGCCGACCCCCAACTGGGCGCGGACACGGTGGTCGAAATCGCGACCGCCAAAGTCCGGTGCGGCCTGGCGGCGACCAAGGTCGCGGCCCTGGCCCACCAGGCCCATGGCGCCATGGGTTTCACCCGCGAATACGCGTTGGGCCGGTTCACCCGGCGGCTGTGGCGCTGGCAGGAAGAGTTCGGCGACGAGATCCATTGGAGCCGCCATATCGGCCGCACCGTCCTGGGCGCCAACACCCCGCTATGGCCGCAAATCGCCCGCTAAGAAATCACTGCGCACTTTGCTGTTCCATCCCGCTCCCCCTCCCAACCACCCAACAGGGTACCATGCCATGGGTGGTTGGGAGGGGGAGCGGGATGGAACAGTGCTACCGATAGGAAACCGATCATGACCGACGCTGTACTGACCGAACGTGACGGCCGCATTGCCGTCATCACTTTGAACCGCCCCGAAACCCGTAACGCCCTGGCGACCGAGGTCGTCGACGGGCTGGTGGCGGCCCTTGACGACGCGGAGGCCGATCCCGGGATCAGTTGCGTCGTCTTGACCGGTGCCGGCAAGAGCTTTTCGTCGGGCGGCAATCTGCACGAGATCAAGGCCCTGACCCAGGACAAAAAGCTGAACCCGGTCGAACTGGAGGCCTGGTACCGTAACGGCATCCAACGCATCCCGATGGCGATGAACCGGATCAGCGTGCCCGTGGTGGCGGCGGTCAACGGCCATGCCATCGGCGCCGGCTGCGATCTGGCGACCATGGCCGATATCCGGATCGCTGCCGAGGACGCGGTGTTCGCCGAGAGTTTCCTGAGGGTTGGGATCATCCCAGGTGACGGCGGTGCCTGGTTTCTCCCCCGGGTGATCGGTTTCGCCCGCGCCTCCGAGATGCTGTTGACCAGCCGCCGGGTGGCGGCGGCCGAGGCGGCGGAATGGGGCCTGGTCAGCCGGGTGGTGCCGGCCGCGAACCTGATGGACACGGCCCGCGAAATCGCGGGCGAGATCGCGTCGCAGCCGCCGGTGGCGCTGCGCAAGGCCAAGGCGCTGATCCGCGCGACCCAGGGCATGAGCCTGGACGACGGCCTGGCGGCGGCGGCGGTGGCCCAAGGCGTGCTGCAGCAGATGGACGACCACCACGAGGCGATCGACGCGATCCTGGAGAAGCGCGAGCCGGTGTTCCGGGGCAGGTGACCCTCACCCCTGGGAATTGGCTTTCAGAAGCTCTAAATTGGTTGCCAAGGTGACCAGGTCGGCGGCGGTGAATTCGGCGAATCTGAGGGCGATGGCACCAGGTCCTGGTCTGCTCGATCTGAGGACCCGGACCACTTCCGCCTCGGCGGCATAGCCATGGTCGGGGTCGGCAGCCGGAAAATAGATGGTGATCTGGACCGTATCGCCCGCCGCCCTGGTGCCGACATAGCCCTCCAGTAGACTGCCGCCGGAACTCCAGTTCGAGGCCCTGAGGCGCTGGCCGTCGATTTCGATTTCGATGACAGGGACTTCGCGCCGCGGCGCGCGCCGTTTCTCGGTTTGAGGGCTGGTTGGGTCGTCAGTCAAGAGACACCCAGGCGCCGGCATCGACGAAGGACCGGTTCATCAAATCCGCCTGGACGATATGGGCGCCCAGCGCGCCGACCCGGCGGTTGCGGCCGAAGCTGACGGTCGCAGTGACCCCGGTCTCGAATTCAAGCAGCCCTTCCAGCGACTCGGTGAATTTGGCCCGGCTGAGCTTGCGGCCGCTGCGGCGCATGCCTTCGACCAGGACCTTGGCGGACACGAAGGCCGCCAATTGGGTCGGCAGGTGCCGCCGCGGCACCTTGTACTTGGCCAACAGGCCGAGGAACGCGTCGAACCCGGCCCGATTGCGCGACGACGGCACGGTCGGATAGGCCAACGTCACCCGCTGCCAGACATCGCCCGGCAGTCGGAACAGCGCGCGGCCGGCGATCATGCCCGACAGGAACAGCCTGGGCCGCCAACCGGCGGCCTCGGCGCTGGCCGCAAAGGCGGTCAGGTCCTGGGGCCCGCCGAAGAAGAAGACCGTGTCGGACTGCGTGGCCGCCAGTTCGCCGACGCGCTGCGCCAGGCGATCGCCGTGCAACGGCAACCTGAGTTCGACCGGCTCTCCCCAACCGTGGCTTTTTGCCTGTGCCTTGATGGCATCCGTCAACCCGAACTCGGCCAGTTCGTCGCCAACCACGACGATCGGCGGGCCGGCCTTGACCTCGGGGTCGGCGGCTGCGTGCTCAACCAGGGCCCTTGCCTGTTCCTGCAAACCCGGCAACGGGAAGAAGGCGGCGTCGCCCCAGATGTCCGGATCGCCCGCCCGCAAGGTCAACGGCCCGACCAGCGGCAAGGCCTCATCCTCGGCCAGGTCGGAAAGTTCGGCCTCGGCGCCACTGGCCAACGGGCTCAACACGGCGAAGCCCTCAGCCAGTGCCTGGCGTTGTTCGGCTGCCAGCACCGGTCCCGGACGCGCTGTTGACGGTTCGACCGCCCGCAAGCGCAACCGGCGCCCGAACACCCCACCGGTGGCGTTGATTTCCGCGAAATAGGCCTCCAGCACCGCGCGCACCGACTGGCCGAGATCGGCCTGCGGCCCGGTGCTCGGCAACAGCGTCGCAAAGGTGACTTCGCCCGCCGCCAGTCCGGGGTCATGGTCGTTGCCCAGGCGCCCGAGATAGGCGATCAGCGCCTCGACGCTGGCGGGCGACATCTCGAACATCGGCATCGCCGATTCCAACGGGTTGCCGGCCGGGTCCCGGCGTTCGGTCACTGCCCGGGCAAAACTGGCCGCATCGAAAGCCGGATGGTCGCGACCGGTGGGATGGCGGTGGCCATAGCTTTTGGTCAGGTGCCGCCAGGTGATGTTGGGCGGCACCACGCCGCCCTCGGGCCGGCCCTGGCCGTCAGGACCATGGCAATTGCCGCAGGGCACGGCCGTGCCTGGGACCCGTGTGCCAAGATCCCCGATCGTGGCCCAGATCCGCTCGCCGAACGGGCTCTTGCCGGTCAGGTAGATCTGGCGGCCCTGCTCCTCAAGTGGCGTCAGACCGGCGCCGTGCGCCGGACCGACGGCCACCGACAGGAGCGCGCCAATGAGTGCGATCGGAATATACAAGCGGGAGGACATGACGACAGGCTCCTAAACCCAACTAGCCGGCCAATTGCATCAACTGGTCGGCCAGCAGGTTGGACGGTACGCTGGGCAACAGCTTGCGCCACTTTGCCTGGTCGACATTGCCGATCATCAGATAGGTGAGATGGGCGCGGATGTCGTCGCCCTTCATGCCAAGACGGCGGGTGATGCGGCGGATATCCTCCGCCCGCCCGGTCAGGAAGTGCCAGCCCGGTTCGGCGCCATACTTGCCGGCGTAATCCTTGAGGATTGCCGGGGTATCCATTTCCGGATCGACGCTGATCGACAGGAAGACGATGTCCCGTCCGAAGCGGTCGCCAAGGCTGTCCTGAAGGTCGGCCAGCGCCTGGTTGGCCAGCGGGCATGATGAGTCGCAACCGGTGAAGAACAACGACACCACCACCACCTTGCCCTTCAACAGGTCACTGTAGAACCGGTAGCTGTCACCGTTCTGGTCAACCACGCGGGTGTCGGTGAAATAGGCCCGGGCCTTGGCTTCCTTTTCCGGCGATGACGTGTCGTTGACCGGGCCGATCTTTTTCGGCGTGCCGACCACCTTTTTCAGGCGGTTGTGCAGCCGCCGGGCGGATTTCTCGCTGTTCGATTTGGATGGGGTGCGGCCTTCCGCCCGGGCGCGGGCCGCCTGCAATTCGGCGACCTGGTCCAGCACCTGGTCGGGATCGGGGAAGCCGTTGAACCGGTACCATTTCCCGGTCCGCCTGTCGCCGACCAGCATCATGGTCGGGTGGTCGCGGAAATCCGGCGCGTAGGCGCCCAGGCCGTCCAGCACCTTTTCAACGTCCGGCTTGTAGCCGGTCAGCCAGCGCCAGCCCGGCGCGTCACCGAAGCGGCTGGCATAATCCTGCAAGCGCTTTGGGATATCGTTGGCCGGGTCGACGGTCATCGAGACCATCTGCACCTCGCCGCCGAAATCGTTGCCCAGACCATCCTTGACCTGGGCCATGACCTCGGAAAGCACCGGACAGACGGTCAGACACGAGGTGTAGATAAAGTCGACGACCACGATATTGTCGCCGATCAGATCGCTTTTCAGGCGCACCGGGCGGTTCTTGCGGTCGCGCAGTTCAAGGTCCAACAAGGTGACATCGACCGCCTGCACCGACTGCTGGTCGGAGGCAGCCGATTTGTGCTTGTTGCCGTCATGGGCGGCGGCAAGAGTGCTGAAGGCCATTGCCGCCGCCGCCAGGGCAACGGCACATAGGGTTATGGGCAGGTTCCGCATTGCTTCGCTCCTTTGCCGATCAGGATCGGTTCGGCTCGGACCCGGACGGTTTGGCGGGGGCGCCCACCCGAAGGATCAGTGCCGGCCGATCACGCCTAAGTCCGAGTTCCCGGTTGATCAGATACAGGTAGTAGAGCCCCTGTTCGGGGAAGTTCAGGCGGGTTTCATAAGCCCCGTCTTCACCTTTCTTGGCCAGTAGGCGACGCTGCCAAGCACCCGACACCCGCAACGCCTGGACCACGACATCGGCCTCGGCCGTCACCGGTTCCTTGGCTTCGCCCTGAACCAGGTTGAACCGCAAGGTGGTGGCTTGGTCGGCCTTGACCTCGATATCGTTGTCGGTGAAGGCGGCAATGATCGGCCCCGCCGATTTGGCCTTGGTCGGGTCGGCCGCGATGGCCACGTCAAAGCAATGGGTGACCCTGGGGGTGTCGATCAGGAATGCCAGATCGTATTCGCCTTCGTCAGGCATCGCGGCTGTGGTCTGGTAAATCCCCGGTTCGGTCTCGCGTAGCCCCTTGTCGACGGCCAGCACCGCCTTCGGATGGCTGATCCGGTTGTTGAAGCTGCCCATCGGGGCGTTCATGCCCTCCATATGGTAGTAGACGGTGCGGTCGAGCGGGTTGGCGATCACCACCGCGCCGTCCTCGGGCGTCGGCGCGATCGCGGCCGCCATCGCCAGCAGCGACGGATCCCGGCCCGGCATTGCCTGGCCGCCAGGGATTTGCACCACCCTGAGCTCCGCCCCATTGGCGATCGAGCGCAGGTCGATCATGCTGACCTTGGGGCCGCCGGTCAGGCGGAAATAGGCATATTCCTGGGTCAGGGTGACTTGATCAGGTTGGTCACCGACCTTGGGGGCGGCGACGAAACGGTTCGACGAAGTGTCGAAGATGTGGACCCGCCCGGTATCGCGGTTGACGGCAAAGCCCCAGCGGCCGTCCCGCGAAACCGCGACCGCGGTCAATCCGGGTTCGTCGTCCAACCGCCCGACCAATTGGCGGGTCGGGCCGTCGATCACCTGGATCGACCCGTCCTCGGCGTCGATCACATAGGCCGCTTCGGCCAGGCTGGAATAGGCAATCGCTGCCGGCGCCGGACCGGTCTTCAGGTCGGCGAGTTTCTTCAAGCTTTGAACATCGATCACCGACACCGTGCCGGCGCCCCGGTTGGTAACGAAGGCATAGGCGTCGTCGTTGGTAAAGGCGAAATCATGGGGTCCGGCGCCGGTTTCGATCCGGGCCATGGTCTTGCCCGAGGCACTGTCGATCACCGCGATCCGGCCGCCCCGATCGTCGAGGCCGACCCAGACAAAGGCCTGGTCATTCTGCAGCGCGAGGCGGCCCGGTTTCGGCCCGGCCTCGACCTGCAGGGCGACCCGCCAGGTGTCGGTGTCGACAATGGCCACGCGGTTGGCCAGTGGCTGGGACACGAACAGGCGTTGTTCGTCTTCCACATGGACCCAGTCCTCGCCGGGGCTTTCCAGCTTGGGCAGGGCCAGCAGGCGCTGGCCGCTGAAACCCAGCATCGGGTCGAGCACCGCCAGGTTGGGCTTGTCGTTGAGGGTGACCAGATGCCAGACATTCAGGTCCAGGCGCGGCCGAAAGGCCAGCCGTCCCTGAATAAAGGACGAAATCTTGGCGGCACAACCTGGCCCATCCGAACTCCCGCGTTTCGGATCGAGCCAGGCTGCCGGGTAAAGGCCGCGCAACGGTGCCCCCGTCGATGCGTCCTTTACCGCGAAGCGGATCACGGCATCCTTGCCAGCAACCGGGTCTCCCCTGTTCTCCCCACCTTGATCGACCGGGGTGACCGACATCTCGACTTGAATGCCCTGGTCAACGAACCGGTCGTGGCGTTCCTGATCCGCCGCCGCACCCGCAAGGGCATGGGATGCCAGGGTCACCAGGACCAGCGCGGACACCGCCATCATCGTGCCGAAACGAGGGAGTTCGGCGTTGAGGGGTCCCGATTGCCGGTGGTGGCGTTGATCTTGAGGTTTCCTTGGCATCCCAATTCTCCTTGCATTTACAGCCAGGCCTTTGGCCGGTTTACCAGCGCATCCACCAGGGCAGCGGATCGGGCTCAGGCTCCGGCGCCGGCCGGACACCGTCCAGCACCCTGAGCAGTCCCCACATGCCGCCGTCGAAGGCGAATGACGCCTGGTTGCGGTACAGATAGTCGCCCGGCACGCCGAACGCGCCACCGGCTCCGTTCAACAGCACGAAATCCCAGTGGTTGGCGGGGCCGTGACCGACCTGGGCGCCGTAGACTTCCGATAGCGGGTTGTTGGTGATCACCTGCGATGCGACCTCGTCCGGCCCACACGCCCCTGACGGACAGCCATGGGGCATGCGCTGCCAGGCGTGTCCATGGACCTGGAACACGTGGTTGCGCGGGTGGCCACCGGCCTGCAGGACCCGGAAGCGCACGTTCTCGCCGCGATAGGCGGTGAACACCGGCGTTTCTGGGTCGCCACCGACCAGCCCGTTCGACAACGAGTCGGTGAAGTCGACGTTGCGGGTATCCTCGAACGAGGAACCGGCGAAGAAGCCCTTGCGGAACCACATCGGCTCGGTGCGATAGTTCAGCGCCTTGTTGCCGGAATCCTCGGCATCCTCGACGCCGGCGCAGATCGGCCCACCGGGTTCAGGTTCTTCGTGGCCACCCTCGGCCCGCACCGGGCAGATCGGCGCACCGAGGCTGTCCCGCAGATTGAGGTCGTCCTGGAACATCAGCACGAATTCGCGGAACGTTTCGCCATTGGCCTTGGTGACCGTGGCGGCGGCCCGCATGCCTTCGTCCTCTTCCCAGGTCGCGCCCTCGGGCTCGATGATCAGGGCACCGACCAGGCCTTTGCTGGCCTGCTTGACCGGGTCCGCCGGCATCAGGTTGGTCGCCCCGAACTCAACCGGCGTGCCAACCAGCTTGCCGGTATCGTCGAAGCTGATGTCACCGGCATACCAGCGGTACCGCACCCGGCCACCCGGTTCGGCGGTCTGTTCACGCACACTGTTCATGCCGACATTGACGCCGTTGTGGCGGGTGACGTCGAAGGCCACCATCTGCGGGTGCAGACCGACATGGCTCGACGGTTTGACCTGATTGATGTTGAAGAACTCATAGGTCATCGGCATCAGGTTGAAGCCATCGAGATCGGCAACCTCGTCCGGGAGCGTATTGATCACCGTGACTTCGATGCAGTCGCCGGCATTGGCCCGGAGGATCAGCGGTTCGATGGGCTTGCCGTCCCGCAGCACATATTTACGACCGGTGCGGGTGAACTTGCTCCTGACGTCTTCCGAGCGCAGATACAGCAGCGCGGTCGGGTCATGCAACGGCCCGGGATTGTCGGGATAGGCACCGACCCTGGAATTGTAGGTCAGGGTGCCGCCCGGCAACGCGTCCGCAGCGGTCACGGCGTAGACCGTGAAGCGGCGGATCGGTGCATCGATCGGGCAAACGCCGTTGAAGTTGATCAGGTTCGAAACCCGCGACGACATCGCCCCCGAAGCCGGGAACGGATTGTCCGGCAACGGCAACAGGTCGCCCTGTCGGCGGTCATAGGCACGGAAGATACCCCAGGATCCGTTCCAGAAGGCATCGGCCGAGCTGTCGACCGTATAGAGGTAGTCCGCCCACGGCCCCATGTCGTCGGTGATCGGAACCACCGGTGCGCTGAAGGTGAACTGCTCCGAAATCCCCATCATCTGGGCATTGCGCCAGCCGGAATCCTTGTCGCTGGGATCCTGCAGCCACTTCATGCCATGGACGTTGAAGATATGCCCTTCCTCCTGGGCGCCCACCAGGACCCGGATCTGGACATTGTCGCCCTGATAGGCCCGCATCAGCGGGGTGAAGGGATCGCCGGGCAGCACACCGCCGGTCAGCGGCGCCGGTGACACCGGCTGGGTGTTCAGGGCCGCCAAAGCCCGCGGCACGTCGGAACGCAGCGCATAGGCCAGGTCGCCGGCTTCGCCCGCGGCCTGCTGGCAGTTGGTGGTCAGGTTGTCGACGCTCATGCAATGGGGGTTGTTGGGGTCACCACTGTCGAGCACCCGCAGAGCCAAGGACTCGTTGCGATAGTTGACCCAGAACGTGCCCGGATCGTCCGCCGACACACCTTCCGCGCAGGGAAGGTCCGCACCGCCCGGACAGTCTTCCGGCCGCTTGAGCATCAGAGGCATACCGATTTCCTCGCGTCCCGGCGGGTTGATCGCACGTTCCGGATCGGTGAAACCCCGTTCGACGCCTTCCGGCATGATCAGCGCGGTGCTGGGCTCGGACGGCCCGCCCGGCATGTATGCCAGGCCAAAATCGGTGAATTCGAGCAGGAATTCCCGATAGGCGTCGGTGCCGGCGGTCAGGATATCCGCCCGCCAACTGGTCGGCCCACCGTCGAAACGGGTGCCAAACACGTCGCCGGTTTCCGGATGTCGCCAAACCGAATCAGCCGGCTCGCTGACCAGGGCGGCGTAGAGGCCGGTCTGTTGGTGGGTCGAGGGCGCGAAGTGATCGTGGGTGTAAACCGTCCTCAAGGTCCGGTCCTCGCCCTGGTTGTTGATCACATCGTCGACGTACCAACGTTGAACGACGGTCTGCGCACCCAGGCCGATATCGCCACCGAAGAAGGGGTGCGGCTCGGCCACCGGGCACCGCAATTCGCCGGTCACCGGGTCGTTGATCGGATCTCCGTCGACACAGCCATTGCCGACACGGATGGCGTGGATCCGTTCCTGAACCTCTTCCGGAACAAACGCGCCGTCCTCGTAGTTCCAGCCATTGGCGCTGCCGTCCGACGAGGTGACGTCGAACTTCACCAGATGGATGTGCTGGCCGGTGATATCGGTCGGGGTCAGCACCTGGAAGTCGTCCAGCTTGTATTCGCTGGGGAACAGGCTGGTCAGGTGATAGACCATGCAGTCGCCGGTATTGGCCCGGAAGAACAGGGGCTCGGGCGGACGCAGGCCAGCCAGGGTCGGCGCAACGTCATCCCACAGCAGGTGAATGCGCGACTGGGGGAAATGGCTGCCGACCTTGTTGTAGACAATGTCGAGCTGGACATGGGCGGCCTTGTAAAGCCGTTCGCTGCCCACCGCGTTGCCTTGATCATCGACACAGGGATCGGCAAACGGCGCCCCGGCCACCGCCGGCAGGCCGTTGGTCACGAAATCCACCGGATCGCCGGCCGGCGTGAAGCTGGCATGGGTCCGTTGGGCGTGGAAATCCATCGCCAGCAGCTCGATCGGCAGACCGCTCTCGGGCAGGAACTCGACATCCAGACTGTCGTTTGTCTTGCGGAAGCTCAAGCGGTTGACCACGCTGGTCGCGGTTCCGCCGGTCACCACGTGCCGCGGCAGACCGCCATCATCGACAGTGTCCAGCGGCGGGTGCGGCGCCCGATGGCCGGCCTTGCCCGGAATGTAGAACGGATAGCCCGGATTGACCGTCAAATCCTCGGCCAGCACCACGTCGCCGGCAACGATTTCGACCGGTCCCGGCATCGGCGGCATCGCCAAGGTCGGAATCGGCACCACGGCCGGGATTGGCGTCCCCGCTGCGATCTCGATGTCCGGCAAGGCGCGGCTGCCGGCAATCGGACGGCCGTCGGCGTCAAGTTCGGTGCCGCGTTCGAAGACGTCATGAACCCGCCACAGGTTCCACATGCCTTGCGCGAAGTGCGGATAGAAATGGCAGTGGTGGATGCTGTCGCCGGCGGTCATATTGCGGTTGCCGCTGCCGTTGTAGTTGATTTCATAGGTATAGCCGCTGCCCGGCCCGATCGACTGGCTGTCCAGATAGGTGGACGTGTCGCTGTTCGGGTTGAACAGCCACTGATGGGCGTGCAGGTGGAAGATGTGGTGTTCCTTGGGCCCGGCATGCAGGTTGCGGATCTTGACGTGGTCGCCCAGATAGCTGTGCTGCACGCTGGACGGATCGTCCGGATAATGCACCTTGGTGGCCTTCGGCCCCAGGGCACCCGGCGGCACCGCATCGCCCGGACCGACCAACTCCAGCCCGGCATTGGCGGGAACATCGACGATCATCGACGGATCACCGACGGTCCAGGAACTCAGGAAGAACTCTTCGTATTTGCATTCGTTGCATTCGGCCATCGGCCCGACACCAAGGCGGTTGGCGATGACTTCGGCGCCAATGCCGGCGGTGCCGTAGTTGATGGCGAACGCATCGCGACAGCAACCCAGCGTGTGTTCCAGAACCGGATCCTCGAAGAAGCCCGGGAAGGCCTGAATGGCAAATACCTCGTCGTGCCAGATCACGGTGAATTCGCGGAACGGTTCGGACCGGGTGCGGGTCGGCGGCACGTTGACGCCTGGCCCAACGGCCTGCGGCTTGTCGAAGTTCGGTGCCGCGACCGGATTGTCGATATAGGTTCCGGGCGGGAAATCGCCGCGGCCCGGGCCGGTGATGATGGCGTTGATATCGCCATTGACGATCTCGTTGCCCGACAGCATGGCCAGGATCGGGGTGCCGTCGGGATAGGTCGCGTCATAATCCAGGATCGGGTGTCCGTCCGGGGTCAGTTGCATGGTCCCGTCCGGATGGCGCTTGGTCGCCAGGTCTAGGTCGTCCCGGGTCAACTGGCTGCGGTACCATTCGGCGCCGGCCGGTTCGACGTTGATACCGCCGAACAGGCCCATCCCGATGCCGCCGCCATTGCCTTCGCCGCCGGTTGTGGCGGCGGTGCTGTAGGCCAGGTAGGTGCCTTCGGCCTCGGCATAGAAGGTGTAGGTGGCGTGCCCGCCGGGCGACACCAGGCTGCTGGGGTTGGTGCCGACGTACGAACCGTCATCGGCAATGCTGTTGACCAACTGCATGCCCATGGCGTGGAAGCTGGCGGTCCGGGTGGCCGGCTGCTCGCCGTCGATCGGGGTCGGTGACAGCAAATTCTGGAAATTGACCGTCAGGCAGTCGCCGACGTTCATCCTCAGAACCAGCGGCCGCGGCCGCTTGTCCGACCGCAAGGCGACTTCGCCCGCCACCAGGTCGGGGGTCGCGCCGGTGCTGCGCACGTCGCGGCGCAGGGCAAACATCATGCCCGCGGGGTTGTGCGCGCCCAGGCGGTTGTAGAAATAGACCTGGTCGAGGGCGACCACGTCGGCGGTTAGGTTGCGCGCGCAGGTCGCGGCAGCCCCTGTTTCAGGTACCAACGAAAGGACGAGGGCGACAACCAGGCCGGCCGCGGTGGTCAGCGTGGTTTTCAACCCGGTCAAATGCGGTTTCATGGCGATTCTCCCAAGTAGGCGCCGCCCGGCGGTGCTTGCCGGGCGGTAGGATCGACGACTCCGGTCTATCGCGAACCAGCCCGGCCGCAACGCCGGCTCCGGTCCTTCGATCGGGGCACCCCGGGTTCGAGGTGCCCCGATCGATAGGCCGAAACCGGCAGTCCCCTGCGGTAAAGCGTGCGTGGCGCTTCGATTGAAGTTCGCCTCCGTCACACTCCCAAATCTCTGTTCACGGGCCAGGTTCATAACGATCTCGTTGTCCGCTGCCACACACCGGCAGCGTGTTTCAAACATGCTTCTGCTACCGTCCGGGCAAGGGCCGGGGGCAAGTAAGCTTTCTGCAATGTCTGCAAATACCGTGCTAGTTCTGGAATTTTTTTAATTTCAATGCGTTAGTTTTCGGATCGACCCGCGAGTTACCTTACAGTTTGTAAATAGACCCGACTCAAACCCCACCCAATGTTACTTGAGTGTGACATTTTGGGACTCTGAATGTAAGGAACGCCCTATTTCAACCGGATCACCACCGTCGGCCGCAGAAAACCCCGCCCGCCAACACCTGAAATCGACGTGTCCGACCCTGCGCCGAGCAATTTCCGGCCAACCCAGGGAGGCAGTGTCAACAAGACGAAACACTTGTAGGAAAACCAAGGCATTCCGCCAAAATCTGTGACGCTTCCGAGTCGCGAACGGAACCTGCCTGTCGGATAACTTTACACATTGCTTACAGATATGACAGGTGCTGTTACCATTCTAAAGCAGTGTTGACATGGAAAACGGCTCTGAATAGTCCGTCAAAACCGCAGAAAACAGGGAAAAAGCAGGGAAAACGAAGATGATTACACTTTAAAAATTTGTATATTTTGTGTTCCATGTAACTTACGCTTTTCTGACCATCACATCGAACACAGCCAATAAATCTTTTTTAAAACAAACACTTATCGTATGACGAGTGATCGGCACGGAAATTGCTAATTCCTTGGCAATGGCGTTTGTGGCGGCTTGGGCCGTTTGATCCACAGCCGATCGTCGACCCAGCCACAACAGGCGCCTTTCGTGGGGCTTATCCTCCAGCCGAGGCGAAGCCCGTTTGACAACCATCTATCAAAGGAGAAGCGCCATGAAAAAGAGCTTCCTTTTGGCGGGTGTCTCGGTCTTCGCCGTGGTCGCTGCAATGGCGGCCCCGACCTTGGCGGACGAGGCTTCGTCAGTCGGCGCCTTTTTCGGAACCGAGGACAATACCGTCGTCGGCAATGCCGCGATCGATCTCGGCAGTACCCGCAACAACACGATCAACAGCGGCGCCTATAACGGGGCCGCCGGCATCACCCACGCTCAGCAGAACAACGGCAGCAACAACAGCATCGGCGCCGCCACCGCGGTCCAGGCCAATATTGCCGGCAACCAGAATGTCGGGTCTGCCGCAATCGCTGAGTCGCAGACATTCGACAATTTCACGGTTACCGAAAACGGCAGCCGCAGCAACGCGATCATCGACAGCTTCGAAGGCTATGCCGGTGTCGCCACCGTTCAGCAGAACAACGGCGACAACAACGAGATCGGCGCCGTGACGGCAGTGCATCTCGGCACCGGCAGCGCCGGCGACGCCAGCCAGAGGGTTTCGGCCATGGGCGAAAGTGCCCTGCAATATGGCGACGGACCGTTTGGTGCCCTGGTCGACGACAACAATGCGCGCCGCAACATAATCGACCCGTCCTTCACCGACGGGGCCGGCATCGCCACGGTGCAGCAGAACAACGGCTCCGGCAACGCCATGGCGGCGGCGACCGGCGTGGTCGCCAACCTGGGCGCCGGTGACGTCGAACAGGATGTCGACGCCAGCGGTTTCGTTGGTGACCAGTTGATCATCGATGCCAGCGCATCGCGCAGCAACGCGATCATCGACAGCTTTGACGGTTTCGACGGCATCGCTACCGTTCAGCAGAACAACGGCGATGGCAATGTCATGTCGGCCGCGACCGGCGTGGTCGCCAACCTGGGCAATGCCAACTCGCCCGCCGGCACCGTGATCGAGCAAGGCGCCGCCACCGAGACCGCCAATGAGGGCGTGATCGTCGGCGTCGATGTCCGCATCGGCGGCGCGGGTGACCGCGACAACCGGGTGACCCATTCGTTTGACGGCGCCTCCGGTGTTGCGACCGTGCAGCAGAACAACGGCTCGAACAACGTGATGGCCTCGGCCACCGCGGTGAACGCCAATATCGGCACCTCGGGCACCATCGACCCGGATTTGGAGACCGTCTCCGAGCAGATCGCATCGAACGCCGGCCATGTCAGCGGTGTGGCGGTCGGCCTCGAACTGGCGGCCCCGGGTGGCGATTTGGATCGCAGCAACCTGACCAGCGATACTTTCCGGGACTATCAGGGCATCGCGACCGTGCAGCAGAACAATGGCGACAACAACATGATCGGTGCCGCCAACGCGGTCGTCGCCAATATCGACAGCCACGAAAACACCGACCGGGTGCTGGCATCCGGTGCCCGCAACCTGGGCACGGTCAGCGGCGGCTGGTTTGACGATCTGCTGGCCGGTGCCGACGTGCACGCCAATCGCGGCAACCGGGTCACAGATTCCTTTGTCGGGGCCGACGGCCTGCTGACGGTTCAGCAGAACAACGGCAACAACAACGTGATCCAGTCGGCCAATGCCGTGGTCGCCAATCTGGGCAGCGCCGACGGAGCCGCCGAGGATGCGGCCAACGGAGCCGGTGGTTACGCATCGGTGACCGACAGCGGCGCCATCGCGTCCCGCTATGTCGACCGCACCAACCGCATCGATGGCGGGTCGTTCAACGGCGCCGCCGGGGTCATGACCGTGCAGCAGAACAACGGCGACAACAACGTCGTCGGGTCCGGCGTCGCGGTCACCGCCAATGAAGGCGGGTCCGGGTTCGGGCCGGCTGCTTCGATGGCCATCCTTGGTGCCACCGTTTCCGGCAATTTCAACGTCTCCGCGCCGACCGTTGGTGCGCCGGGCCATGCGAACGCGGTTTCCGCCTCGTTCATGGGAGCCCAGGGCGTCATGGTCTCGCAACAGAACAACGGCAACAACAATGCGGTCCAGTCCGCATTGAGCGTGGTTGCCAACTTCTAAACTCTCGCGCCTGCCGGCGGGTCCTCCGGGCCCGCCGGCCTCTTTTACCGACACCATCGACCAAACCCACCGAGACGGTTCCCTTTTCCGCCTACGGATGGTAGGGCTATGCCGCCCTTAGGCCGGAGCGCGGCTCCTCGCCCGGGCAGATCCTTATGCTTTTCCGCCCGTATCCGAGGTCGAGATGGACCGCGCCGATATCGTTCACGAGAACTTCCTGAAACGCCTGGGCCAAGGCGAGCTGCCGCCGCCGCGGCCATCGATCGGCCTGGCCGAGGCCGGCCTCGCGCCGGACGGTCTGGTACGGATCTTCCGGGCTCAGGTGTTAAGCCGGCAATTGGATCGGACCTCGCGCAAACTGCAGGCCAAGGGCCAGGGTTTTTACACAATCGGGTCGTCCGGCCACGAGGGCAATGCCGCCATCGCCGCCGCCTTTCGGCCCGACGACATGGCCTTCCTGCACTACCGCGATGCGGCCTTCCAGATCGCCCGTGCCGACCAGGTGCCGGGGCAGACGCCGCTGTGGGACATGCTGCTCAGCTTCACCTCGTCCCGCGAGGACCCGATCTCGGGTGGACGCCACAAGGTCCTGGGGTCGAAGGCACTGGCGATCCCACCCCAGACCTCGACCATCGCCTCGCATCTGCCCAAGGCACTGGGCACCGCCTATTCGATCGGGCTGGCCGAACGCCTGGACCCGGAGCACCGGGCCCTGCCGGCCGACGGCGTGGTGCTGTGTTCGTTCGGCGACGCCTCGCTCAACCATTCGACGGCCCAGGGCACCTTGAACACCGCCTCGTGGACCGCCTTTCAGGGGGTGCCGCTGCCGCTGGTCCTGGTCTGCGAGGACAACGGCATCGGCATCTCGGTTCGGACCCCGCGTGGCTGGGTCGAGGCCAGCGTTTCCCATCGCCCCGCCTTGCGCTACCGGGCCTGCGACGGGCTGGACGTGGTCGGCACCTATGCCGCGGCGCGCGAAACCGCCGACTGGGTGCGGGCCCGGCGGCGGCCGGCCTTCCTGCACATGTCTTGTGTCCGCCTTTACGGCCATGCCGGGGCCGATGCCCAGCAGGCCTATATGACGCGCCAGGAGATCGAGGCCGCCGAGGCCGATGACCCGTTGCTTCACACGGCCCGGCGGCTGGCCGACGAAGACATCCTGACCCCGGCCGAGATCACCGAGTTGTACGAGGAGACCGGCGCCCGGGTGGAACGCGCCGCCGAAGAGGCCGTGACCCGGCCGAAGCTGGTCACCGCCGCCGATGTGATGGCCAGCATCGTGCCGCCGGCCAGGGCCTGCCGAACCGGCAACGGGCCGGCACCCGAGGCCCGCCGGGAGCTGTTCGGAACGTCGGACGCGCGAGCGATGAACGAACCGCAGCACATGGCCAAGCTGATCAACTTCGCGCTCACCGACCTGATGCTGGAGCATGACGAAATCGTGCTGGCCGGCGAAGATGTCGGCGCCAAGGGCGGGGTTTATGGCGTCACCCAGCGGCTCAAACAGCGCTTCGGCGCCCGCCGGGTCATAGATACGTTGCTGGATGAACAGTCGATCCTGGGCCTGGGCATCGGCATGGCCCATAACGGCCTGCTGCCGATCCCGGAGATCCAGTTCCTGGCCTATCTCCACAACGCCGAGGACCAGTTGCGCGGCGAGGCGGCGACCCTGCCCTTCTTTTCGGATGGCCAGTTCAGCAATCCGATGGTGGTGCGGATCGCCGGGCTGGGTTATCAGCGGGGCTTTGGCGGCCACTTCCACAACGACAATTCCCTGGCCGTGCTGCGCGACATTCCGGGGCTGATCCTCGCCTGCCCGTCGAACGGGCACGACGCGGCCCTGATGTTGCGCGAGGCCGTCAGGCTGGCCCGCGAAGAGCAGCGGCTGGTGGTGGTGGTCGAACCGATCACGCTCTACATGACCCGCGACTTGCACGAACCCGGCGACAATGGCTGGACCCGGCACTACCCCGCCCCGGGCAGCGACACGGCAAAATTGGGGACGGTCGCGGTGGCCGGCGACGGCACCGATCTCGCCATCCTGAGCTATGCCAACGGCTTCTACCTGTCGAACCAGGCCGCCAAGGTTTTGGCCGACGAACATGGAACCCAGTCCCGGGTGATCGACCTGCGCTGGCTGTCGCCCTTGCCGGCCGAGGCGATCCTGGAACATACGGCCGCCTGCAGGAACGTTTTGGTGGTTGATGAGTGTCGCCGGTCCGGCTCGCCCAGCGAGGCGCTGATGACCCTGTTCTCCGAGCGCGCGCCGGACAAGGCGATTGCCCGCCTGACCGCCGAGGACAGCTTCATCGCCACCGGGCCGGCCTTCGCCGCAACCCTGCCCGGCCGCGACGGAATTGTCGCCGCGGCCCTGGACCTGACGGGGCGGTCAGCATGAGCCGACGCACCGCATTGGTGGTCGCGCCGGGGCGCGGTACCTATAACCGCGACGAGTTGGGATATCTGAAACGGCACCACGCCGGGCGCGGCGACCTGATCGAACGCTTCGACAGGGCCCGGCACGGGCTCGGTCAGCCATTGATCAGCGAACTGGACGGCGCGCCGCGGTACAGCGCCGCCGCACTGGGCCGCGGCGACAATGCCTCGGGCCTGATCTACGCCTGTGCCTATGCCGATTTCCAGGCCATCGACCGCGACCGCTTCGATATCGTCGCCGTGACCGGCAATTCCATGGGCTGGTATATCGCCCTGGCCTGTGGCGGGGCGTTGGATACCGATAACGGCTTCCACCTGGTCAACACCATGGGCACCCTGATGCACCAGGCGCTGATCGGCGGCCAGATGCTCTACCCGGTGGTCGACGCCGAATGGCGCGAGATCCCCGGCAAGCGGGACGAGCTGCTGGCCCTGATCGATGCGACGCCGGGCCTCTACCTGTCCATCGACCTGGGCGGCATGCTGGTGTTCGGCGGCGAGGCGGAAGCGCTGACCGCGGCCGAAAAGCACTTACCCCCGGTCCGGGACCGTTTCCCGATGCGGCTGGCTCAGCACGCCGCCTTCCACACGCCGCTGCAGACACCGGTTTCGGAAACCGCCCGGACTCACCTGGGGCCGGAGTCGTTCGGCCAACCGACCCATCCCCTGATCGACGGGCGTGGCCAGATCTGGTGGCCGAAGGCCTGCAACACGACGAACCTATGGGACTACACGCTGAAGACCCAGGTGCTGGAGCCCTACGGCTTCGCGGCCGCCCTGCGCACCGGCCTGCGGGAGTTCGCGCCCGAGGTGGTGATCGTGCTTGGCCCTGGCAGCACCCTGGGCGGCGCCGTCGCCCAGACCATGATCGCCGCCAACTGGCACGGACTCGCCGACAAGGCCGGTTTCCAAGCCCGCCAGACGACCGAGCCGGTCCTGCTATCCATGGGCCTCGACGATCAGCGGCGGCTGGTCACCGGCTGAACCGGCAGGTCGCTCAGCCGAAGTTGATCCCCTGGGCCAGCGGCATTTCGGATGAATAGTTGATCGTGTTGGTCGTCCGGCGCATGTAGTTCTTCCAGGCGTCGGACCCGGTCTCACGATCGCCGCCGGTTTCCTTCTCGCCGCCGAAGGCGCCGCCGATCTCGGCCCCGCTGGGCCCGATATTGACATTGGCCATGCCGCAGTCGGATCCGGCCGCCGACAGGAACCGCTCCACCTCGCGCATATTGTCGGAGAAGATGCAGGACGACAGGCCCTGCGGCACGTCGTTGTGCATCGCCAGTGCCTGGTCGAAATCCTCGTAGTCGACGACGAAGAGGATCGGCGCGAAGGTCTCCTGCTGCATCACCTTGGTCTGGGACGGCATGTCGATCACCGCCGGCGCCACGTAGTAGCCGCCAGGATAGGTATCGGCCAGGACCCGGGTTCCCCCGACCTTGAGCTTGCCACCCTCGGCCGTGGCCTGTTCGATGGTGGCGGCGAAGGCTTCGAAGGCCTGGCGGTCGATCAGCGGCCCGACCAGGGTGCCGCTCTCCGCCGGGTTGCCGATCTTCAGCGAGCCATAGGCGGTGACCACCTTGTCGAGCAGCGCCTGGCGGACCGAGCGGTGGACGATCACCCGCCGGAGCGAGGTGCAGCGTTGGCCCGCGGTGCCGACCGCCCCGAACAGGATCGCCCGCACCGCCATGTCGAGATTGGCCTCGGCCGACACGATCATCGCGTTGTTGCCGCCCAGTTCCAGGATGCGCCGCCCGAAACGGGCCGCTACCTTGGGCGCTACCGCCCGACCCATGCGGGTTGAGCCGGTGGCCGAGACCAGCGGAATCTTGGCGCTTTCGACCAATGCTTCGGACTGGGCAACACCACCCAGCACATGACTGGCCAGCCCCTTCGGCGCCTCGTCACCAAAGCGCGCGATCGCCCGGTGCAGGGCGTTCAGGGTCGCCACACCCGACAGCGGCGATTTTTCCGACGGTTTCAGGATGATCGGGTCACCGCAGATCAGGGCGTTGGCCGCGTTCCAGGCAAACACCGCGCAAGGGAAGTTGAAGGCGGTGATGATCGCCACCGGCCCCAGCGGATGCCATTGCTCCATGATCCGGTGGCCGGGGCGTTCCGAAACGATGGTGCGGCCGAACAGCTGCCGCGACTGGCCGACCGCCAGGTCGCAGATGTCGATCGCCTCCTGAACCTCGCCCAGCCCCTCCTCGACGATCTTGCCGACCTCGACCGTGATGATCCGGGCGATATCCGCCTTGGCGACCCGCAGTTCCTCGCCCCACAGCCGCACCAGTTCGCCTCGCCTCGGGGCGGGTACCTCCCGCCATTTGACAAAGGCGGCCTCGGCACCGGCAATGATCCGGTCGACCTCGGCCAACGGCGTCTCGACCGGCCGGGCGATCTCCGACCCGTCGATCGGTGAAAAAACGGCCATGTCGCCACCGGTGCGTTCGGCTTCCGAGATTCCGGAACGGGCCAATACGGTGTTGAAGTCTTCCATCATGAACCTCCCTGACCGGGGCAGCTCAAGCGTAGAGTCCGCCCCAGCTCGTTTTCAGATAGGCATCGAAGGGGATCTCTTCCTGCTTCAGGAAGCCGCAATCCGGCAGGTCACCGGCCCGCACCATTTCGATCACCGCACAGACCGAGGCCGAGGTCGTCCAGGCAATCGCGGTCCGGACCTGGCCGGCGATCTCTTGCGGGAAATAGGCGCGGACGAACTCCCTGCGCTGCAGGCGCCCGTCCACCATACCTTCGGCCGAAGCATGGACATAGACCACGTCGTCGTCGACCGGCGGCTTGGCGTGGGTCAGGATCTGGCCTGCCTCCTCGCGCCGCTCGCGCATCAGGAGCTCGTGGAAGAAGAAGTTCATCTGCTGTACATGGCCGGGGTAGCGCATGGTCTTGTAGTCGAGATTGGCGACCCGTCCGGCATAGGTTTCGCACATGGTGCCCAACCCGCCCGAGGTGGTGAAAGCCTCCAACTGGCGGCCCTGGACGTAGATGGTCTCGACCCACTCCATTGGCGAGACCCATTTTTGTACGCCATCCTCGATGACTTCGCAGTCGTTGAGGTATTCGTTGACCACCCCTTCCGGCGACCAATTGAAGGCATAGCCCAGCAAGCCGGTCGGGTGCTGGGGCAGTGCCCCGACCCGGAGCTTGATCGACCGCACCTCCTGAAACTGCTCGGCCAGATGGGCCCCGACAATGCCGATAAAGCCCGGCGCCAGGCCGCATTGCGGTGCCATGATCGCCCGGGACGAGGTTGCCATCTCGTAAATCGCCTGGGTCGTCGGCACGTCCTCGGTCAGGTCGAAATAGTGGATGCCAAGGCGATGGGCGACCGTCGCCATCGAGATGTTGCAGTGAAAGGGCAGGCAGGAGAGCACCGCATCGACACCGGTAAGCGCGGCCTCCAGCGCCTCCACCGAGGCGACATCCAACCGGGCCACCGGAAACGGCAGCTGCTTGTCCAGGTCGCGACTATCGTAGCCGGACACTTCGAGGCCCGACTGATAAAGCATGGTCGCGGCCAACGCCCCAACCTTGCCCAGACCGAGGACCGCGACACGCTCGAGTTTCGGTGTATCAGGCATTGCCATCGCCCCTTCAGGAAAACGCGTTCGGGTTTGCTCGTCCCCGCCGCTGCAAGACCTGTGTCGGTTAGTTCTAGCCCGAAACACCGGCTTCCGAAAGATGAAACCATGCCAAGTCGCCGCCCGCCGAAACGGGTCCGTACCAGGGTTGCCCGATCAACGAGAAGTGATTTGCCGCACGGGCCGCAACCGACTGGAATCGTCAGGATAGATCCGATTTCATAAACGCTTGGGGAAGCCAATCATGAAACAGGGATGGATTTCGTTTGCTGCCGCGACCTTGCTGGCGGCCTGCGTGACACTGCCGGCAATAGCCGCCAATGTGAAGGTGACGCCCCTGGGCGGCAAGACCGGTGAGTTCTGCCGCCTGGACCGGGCCCTGATGTTCGAGGATCCGGACGGAACCCGCATCCTCTACGATCCCGGCATGACCATTGCCGGGGCGGACGACCCGCGCCTGGGTGCGGTCGATGCGATCCTGATCACCCATATGCATGGCGACCATGTCGGGGCCCGGCACAACAAGGCCCCGGACAGCGGCGCCTGTGCCAAGCCCGACCTGTCGGTGGTCGCGGTGCCCAACACCAACGCGGTCAACATCGCCGTGGCCAAGAACGCCAAGATCGTGTCGGGCAGCGAGATGCCGCCATTCTTCGCCGGCAAGATCAAAGCGCTGGGCGGCGATCCGAAGAGTTCGGTGCTGGCCCGCTTCGGTGCCACCAAATCTGTCGGCGGGGTCCGGATCTCGACCGTGCCGGCCTCGCACAGCAACGGCCTGTCACCCGCCTATATCGGCGGCGAGCTGGGCAAGGCGATGAAGGCGGCCGGCATCGGCGGCTATGTCGGCCCGCCGACCGGGTTCGTGCTGCAGTTCAGCAACGGCCTGGTCACCTACCTGTCCGGCGATACCGGCATCACCGCCGAGCAGGATCGGGTGGTGCGCGGCTTCTACGGCGCCAAGTTGGCGGTGATGAACATCGGCGACACCTTCACCACCGGGCCGAAGGAAGCCGCCTATGTGATCAACCAGCTGGTCAAGCCGGCCGCCGTCATCGCCTCGCACGCCAACGAAGAAGCGACCAAGGGCGGCCAGGTAGTGGCGGGCAGCCGCACCGACACCTTCCGCAAGGCGGCCAAGGTCCCGGTCCACATCCCGTTGAGCGGTCGGACCATGGAATTCAACGCCGACGGCAAGTGCGCCGCCGGCTGCTAGGGCAGCTGGACGAAAGCTTACCGCGGCCCCAGCAGGGCGGCGGGGTGACCCGCCGCCTTCCTGACGCACCTGTTGGTTGAAAATTCCGGTCGATGCCCTTGAAAGAGCCGTTTGGCTCACTATGTTAGTAAGCGTTTACTAACTTTTGGGACGAGCCGATCATGGGACGGGGAATCCGGACGCGGGAGCGGATCGAGGCCGCAGCCATCAAGCTATTTGCCGCCAACGGCTTTGACCGCACGAGCATGCGTGAAATCAGCGCGGCGGTCGGCGTCACCGAAGCTGCTCTCTATCGGCATTTTTCCGGCAAAGAGGAACTCGGCCGCGAAGTCTTCCTTGGGCGATACGCGGCTCTTGCCCGCGAATTGCGGGAAAAATCGGCCGAGCACCAGCGTCTCGAACCCAGTCTTGTCGCAATGACCGCGGTTCTGTTCGAACATCTGGAACGCGATCCGGCGGTTCTGTGCTTTCTGCTGCAAAGCCAGCACCGGTTCCTGGAAGACGTGCCGGACGGCCAGACCAACGTGGTCGATGTCATCACCGACTGTATTCGCGAAAAATCCCCCGCGCCGCACCTGTCCGAACTGTTTGTCGACCTGGTAACCGCCATGGTGGTCGGTCTGGTTCTCCAGCCGGCGGTGACCGCCATGTATGGGCGGCTGCCATCCGATCTGTCGGATTGCCGATCCACGATCGAAAGAGCGGTTGTGCAGGTTGCCTCGATGGAAATGGAGGGAAAAGAAAATGGTTGAGCGCCCCATTCGAATTGTGTCGACCGGGTCTTATCTGCCCGGCACGCCGGTACCGTCCTCGGAAATCGACCGGCGCGCCCGTCGGGCATGCGGCACCACGGCTCGTCAATTGAACATTGAACACCGCCATTTCTGCCAGGACGAAACCTCGTCGGAAATGGCGGCCCTGGCGGCACGCCAGGCTCTGGCCAAGGCGCGCTGGCGCCCCGAAGACCTGGACCTGATCGTGTCCGCATCGGCGGTCATGGAACAGCCAATCCCGACCCAGGGCGTGCTGATCCAGGAGAAGCTGGGGCTCAGCCGCGCCGGGACACCAGTCCTCGACGTGAACACGACCTGCCTCAGCTTTGTCAGCGCCTTGGACACGGTATCCTTTGCCATGGCCGCGGGTCAGTATCGCCGGGTGTTGATCGTTTCCAGCGAAATCGCATCCCGCGGGCTGGACTGGGCGGACTTGATCGTCAGTGGGAATTTCGGCGACGGGGCGGCCGCGGTTCTGATCGAACATGCGCCGCAAGGGCAAGCCGGTATCCTGTCGTCGCGGTTCCAGACCCACAGCGAAGGGGCACGGCTGTGCGAGCTGCGGGCCGGCGGCACCTTGATCGATGCCCGCAAGGAACCCCTGACGCTGTTTTCCAATGCCGTCTTCAAGATGGACGGCAAAGCAACGTACAAACTGGCGCTGCAGCACATTCCAAAGTTCATCAGTTCGTTGATTGAAGGTGCGGGGCTGGACCTGAGCGGCATCGACCTGATCGTGCCGCACCAGGCCAGCGCGCAGGCCCTGGCCCATCTCAAGCGAATGCTCAATTTCCCGCGCGAGAAGGTGGTCGACATCTTCGCGAGGGTCGGCAACCAGATCGCAGCCTCGATCCCGATGGCCTTGCATCACGCCATCGAGGAAGAGCGCCTTCGTCGCGGCGATGCCTTTCTGCTTGTCGGCACCTCGGCCGGCATCAGTCTGGGCGGATTGGTACTGAGGTACTGATGCGCGCACTCGTGACCGGGGCCACCGGCTGTGTCGGCCGGCATCTCTGCCTGGGATTGCGCAACGCGGGCTGGGCAGTGACCGGCACCGGGCGGAACGCGACCGTCGGCAGCTGGCTGGGCGAACGCGGGATCGACTTCGCAACAGCCGATCTGCGCGACAAGGCCGCACTGGCCGGATTGGCTGAAGGTCGGGACGTGATCTATCACTGCGCCGCCCTGTCTTCGGCTTGGGGCAGCCGGCAGCGTTTTGCGGAGACCAACATCGACGGAACCCGGAACCTGCTGGAGGCGGTGCGCAATACCGGGAACGCGCGTTTCGTGTTTGTTTCCAGCACCTCCGTCTATTTCGATTTCCGTGATCAGTTTGACATAACCGAACGGCAACGCCTGCCGGTGAAACCGGTCAACGCCTATGCCTGGAGCAAGCGCGAGGCGGAGCGGATCGTCCAGGCCGATAGCGACGTGGATTGGGTAATCGTGCGCCCCCGGGGGATCATCGGTGCCTATGACAGTTCCCTGGTGCCACGCTTGGTCAAGGTTGCCAAACGCGGGATCCTGCCGCTTCCCGGCGCAGGCAAGGCCCTGGTCGATGTCACCTGTGCCGAGAATCTTGTGGACGCCCTGATTGCGGCCGGTGACCGATCGCGCCCGATTGGCCGGCAAATCTACAACGTAAGCAATGGCACGCCGGTCCGGGTTCGCGACCTGCTGGGCTTGGCGCTCGACGCTCTAGGGTTTTCACCGGCGCTGTATTCCCCGCCCCGCGCGCCTGCGATCTGGCTGGCACGCGGGATCGAAGCCATGGCCCGCCTGCGACCCAGCCGTGCCGAGCCGTTGGTGACCGCCTATTCGCTTGGATTGTTGGCATACAGCCAGACCCTGGACATAACCAAGGCAAGGCGGGACCTGGACTATCGGCCAGCGATATCCTTGGAGGACGGCATCAACCAGGTCAGCCAATGGTGGCGTGATGGCACGCCGTCCTGACGTCCGGATCGCTTCCGCTGGATCTTGTCGGAGCCTGGCCCGGTTCGCTTCGGTCGGCCAGCCCTGGCAGGCGGTTGACTTCCCGGCCCGGTTTGCGACGGTCCTGTTGGACGACGACACCTTGCTGTTCGACACCGGCTACGCACCACGGGTCAAAAACGCACTGCGGCGGTTTCCGTTTTGGGCCTACGGCCTTGCCCTGCCGGTCTCGGTCTCCGAGGCGGAAACGGCGGCGACCCAACTCGATGGCTTGGGCATCGATCCGGACGAGGTTACGTCGATCGTCGTGTCCCATTTTCATCCCGACCACATTGGCGGTTTGCGCGACTTCCCCAATGCCACGTTCATCTGTTCAAGGTCCTCATGGAGGGACGTCCGGTCGGCCACCGGGTTCGCCGCCCTGCGCCGCGGATTTCTTGTCGACCTGGTGCCGCCCGACTTCGAGCAACGGGCGCGGTTTGTCGAAGACTTCCCCACATCCGTCGACCTGCCGGGACTCGGCCGCTCTCCGTCCCTGGAAATCGCCGGCCAGACACTAGGCTTTCCCAATCTGGATGGTCACGTTCCCGGACAGATCGGACTGCACCTTGCGGACAGTGCGATCGGAGAGGTCCTGTTCGTGGCAGATGCCTGTTGGCACCGAGATGCAATCACCGGCGATAGCCTGCCCAATACCATTGGCATGGCAGTCCAGGCCGATCGCCAGGCTTATCTTGGAACCATCGCCCGGTTGCAGGAGTTCCACCGACGCCGGCCCGACGCCAAAATCATCGTCACCCACCACAACGGGGCACCGATGTTTGAGCAGTTGGCGATCCTCGGTCACTATCTTCGCGCCCGCCGGCTGAACCGCCTGGCGTCGCGGTCCGAGTTGGAGGCCCATCAGAGGCGGCACCTGCAGCGCTTTCAGGCCAAGGTCCTGCCCAACTTCCCGTTTTACCGGGACCGGATGGACAGCCCCTGGAACGAGCTTCCGGTCATGGACAAGCAGAAAGTTGCGGACCACTTTGCCGGTCTGAACCGGCTTGGCCTGGACCACGGGTCCGCGCTCGCATTGGTTCGCCAAGCAGCTTTGAGCGGACCCGGCTCGGCAACTATTGGCGACGTTACGATCGGCTGTTCCTCCGGGATATCCGGCCGACGCGGCGTCTTCCTGGTGGACCGCCGCGAGCGCCTGAAATGGCTCGGAATCATTCTGGCAAAAGCCCTGCCCGGCTCGATCCTGAAGCGGCAAAGAGTGGCCTTGTGCCTGGCCGCGAACAGTGGCCTCTACACCACTGCCAATCTCAGTCAGCGTTTGGAGTTTCAGTTCTTCGACCTCTCGCGCGATCTGGCCGATGTCGTCACGCGTTTGAATGCATTTGAACCGACTATCCTGATCGCCCCGGCACAGGCCTTGCGGTTGTTCGCCGAAGAACAGCGCCGGGGCAAGTCTTCACTCCGGCCCGACAAGGTGTTTTCCTGCGCCGAGGTTCTGGACCCTTCCGACGCCGCGTACATCGCGCAGGTCTGGGCCCAAAAGGTGCACCAAATCTACCAGTGCACCGAGGGTTTCCTTGGTATCACCTGTGCCGCGGGCAGCATTCACCTCAACGAGGAGTATGTCTTTTTTGAAAAGGAATGGATCGATCGGGACCACCGCCGCTTCAACCCGGTGATCACCGATTTCAGCCGCCATTCCCAAGCGATGGTCCGCTATCGGATGAACGACATTCTGGTAGAACGCGCGCAACCCTGTCCGTGCGGCTCACCCCATCTGGCCATAGAACGGATCGAGGGGCGAACCGACGACATCCTGCTGTTGCCGTCATTTAAAGGCGCCGGGCAAACGGTGCCGTTCTTCCCGGATGCGGTTCGCGCTGCCATTCTTGACGCCGATCCCGGCATTCGCGATTTCCGGGCCCGGCAAATTGCACCGGAGGCGCTTCGCATCAGCATCGACTGCGACAACCGCGAACCGGCAATGGAAAACGTGCGTGCGGCGATGGCCGCTGCCGCCGACAGACTGGGCGCGGCCGTTCCCACCGTAACCGCAGAGGCATGGCGGGAAGAGGGAAGCTTTGCGGGCAAACTCAGGCGTGTGGTTCGACAGGATACCTAGCTCATGAAGATCCTGACCGTACTCGACAGCTACCCGCCTGACTTGAACGGCGGGGCATATTTCACGCAACGCCTAGTCAACGGGCTGGTCGGTCTGGGCCACCGGGTCATGGTGGTCTGTCCGTCGCTGACCAATCGAACACAGCGATACGAAAGCGAAGGAGTGTCGTTCTGCCGCGTTCGCTCCTGGCCTGCGTTGGTCTATCCCAATATGCGGATTGCCTGGCCCTTGCTCACCTTTGGGGTCGTCCGCCGGGCAGTTGACCAATTCCAGCCGGATGTTATCCACCTGCAGGGCCGGTTCTTCCTCGGCAGTCAGGTGGCAACAGTCGGGCAGGCGCGCGGCATACCGATGTTGGCGACCAACCATTTCATGCCCGAAAATTTCTTCCACCATTCCCGCCTGCCGAACCTGGCGCGGCCGGCGTTCGACCGCTGGGCCTGGCGCTGGGTCCGCGACATGTTCGTCAAGGCCGATGCCTATTCCACACCCACGAAAACCGCGGCGGATCTGTTGCGACGGCTTGGCCTACCGCACCCTGTTCAACCGATCTCCTGTGGCGTTGACACCTCAGTGTTCAAACCACGGCCAAGGGATCCGGAGTTGTTCAGGGCGTTTGGTGTCCCGAACCGGAAGACGCTGCTGTATGCCGGGCGACTGGACAAGGAGAAGAATCTCGGCACTGCCATACGGACCCTGGAACTGGCCAGCAAACACGCCGACTGCCAGCTGGTTCTGACCGGTCGCGGCCCGGAACGGAATGCGCTCCAGACCCTTGTCGGAAAGCTCGGGCTATCGGATCGGGTCTTGTTCCTCGGCTGTGTCGAGGAGGACGCCTACCCCAGGATATTCTCCATGGCCGACTGTTTTGTCCATGCCGGTACGGCCGAATTGCAAAGCATCGTGACATTGGAAGCTGTGGCGTCTGGCCTGCCCGTCGTGGCCGCACGCGCCATGGCCCTTCCCGAACTCGTCCAACATGGCAAAAACGGCTTTCTGTTCGAGGCCGGCGATGCCGAAGACGCGGCTCGGCACGTCGTCACCCTTCTGACCGATGACGCTCAGAATGCCGCTATGCGCCGGGCCAGTCGGTGTCTGTCCCTTGGCCACAGGATCGAACGCACGGTCGAACTATACGAACAACTCTACAAACGGTTGGCCGCGTAGGCCGGTTCGACGCCGACGCGGCCGGCGGAATGTGGCGCCGTCGACTCAGATCCGCCGCAGGATCACGGCCAGCTTGCGGGCCAAGGCGACGCGGGGCTTGTTTGGTCCGCCCGCTTGACCAGTCCGGCCGCCTTCACCCCCTATTTTTTGAGGCTCGCCGCAGCTCGGGCTCGTTGCGATATGGCGCTCCAGTCCTGGCGGTCGACGAGGTCGCGGGGCGCGACCCAAGAGCCGCCCACACAGGCGACATTGGGCAGGCCGAGGTAGTCCGGGGCGTTGCATTCGGTGATACCGCCGGTCGGGCAGAAGCGGATCGACGGCATGGGCGCGGCCCAGGCGGACAGGGTGGACGGACCGCCATTGGCCGCGGCGGGAAAAAATTTCAAGACCTCGAAGCCGCGTTCCGCCAGGGTCATCGCCTCTGACGGCGTGGCAACACCGGGGAGAAAGGGAAGATCCTGTTCCTCTGCCGCATCGAGCAACCTTGGCGTGGCACCCGGTGACACCCCGAAACGGGTGCCGGCCGCCTTGGCGGCGACAATGTCCGCAGAGGTCAACAGCGTCCCCGCTCCGACGACCGCTTCGGGGGCCGCTTCGACCATGCGGCGGATTGCCTCGAGGGCCGCCGGGGTTCGCAACGTGACCTCGAGCACCTTCAACCCGCCGGCACACAACGCCTTGGCCAACGGACCGGCGAGGGTCGCATCTTCAACCACCAGCACCGGAATTACCGGCACGAGGGCACAGATATCCTTGATGTTCATGTCGCGAGCTCCCTTGACCGTTGCACCAGCCCCCGGGTTGAGTCGTCAAGACCACGAACGTCCTCGCCGGCAATCACCGGCCCCAGGGCGTTCGCCAGCTCCTTGCCCAACTCCACCCCCCACTGGTCGAAAGAATTGATCCCCCAGATCACGCCCTGGACGAAGACCTTGTGCTCGAACAGCGCAATCAGCCGGCCGAGAGCAAAGGGGTCGAGGCAGCGGTAAAGGATCGTCGTCGAGGGTCGGTCGCCGGGAAAGCTGCGATGCGGCGCCAACCGGTCGATGCCGTCCGACGGCAGTCCTTGCGCTGCCATCTCTGCGCGGGCCTCAGCTTCCGTCCGTCCGAACGCCAGGGCCTGACCCTGCGCGAAGCAATTCGCCAGGACATGGCGATGGTGATCGACCAGTGCGCCACGGGACCGAGCTGCGATGATGAAGTCGACAGGAATGATATCGGTCCCCTGGTGCAGGAGCTGGAAGAAGGAATGCTGCGCATTGGTCCCGGGTTCCCCGAAAACCACCGGACCCGTGCCCAGATCGGACGGCGTCCCGTCCAAACAGATGCGTTTGCCGTTCGATTCCATATCCAATTGCTGAACATAAGCCGGAAAACGCGCAAGCCGCTGGTCGTAAGGGATCAGGGACACCACCGGCCAACCCATGGCGTTGCGTCGCCAGATTCCGATCAAGCCCAACAGGACCGGCAGGTTCTCAGCCAGAGGGGCCTCGCGGAAGTGCCGGTCCATGACCGCCGCGCCGGCGAGAAACGCGCGGAACCGGTCTGCACCAATGCCAATCGCGAGCGGCAACCCGATCGCCGACCACAGGGAATAGCGTCCGCCAACCCAGTCCCAAAAACCGAACACCCGACTGCGATCGATGCCAAACGCCTCGCAGGCTTCGACATTGACCGACACAGCAACCAAATGCCGTTTCGGATCCACGCCGCCCACCTCGAGCCAGCAGCGCGCAGAGCGCGCATTGACCATGGTCTCGGCGGTGCTAAATGTCTTCGACGAAATGATGATCAGCGTTCGCTTTGGATCCAGGGTTTGCACAACATCGCCGAGATGAGCACCATCGACATTGGAGACGAAGTGCAACCGCGGGCCGTTGCAATCCGGGTGGAGCGCGCGCACCGCCATATCTGGACCCAAATCCGAGCCGCCGATGCCGATGCTGACGACATCGTCGAACGCCCCGGCCTCAGCGCGATAGGCACCGCTGCGGACCTCATCGGCGAAAGCCAGGAAGCGATCCAGCGTGGCACCGACCTCGGCAGGCGCGTCCGCACCGCCCCGCAACGCCATATGCAGAACCGAACGGCCCTCGGTCGCGTTGATCGGCACGCCGGCGAACATCGCGTCGCGCTTGTCTTCCACGCCCGCCGCCCGGGCGAGTTCAAGCAAGGCTTCCCATGCGGCTTGATCGAGCTTTTCCTTCGAGACATCGACCGTCAGGTCGTCCAGGGCTAGGCTGAACCGGGCGAACCGGTCCGCATCTCGATCGAAAAGCTCTCTCAAGTGCGTCGCTTGCAAGCGGTCGGCTTCGCGGAAGACGGCGTTCCATGCTGCGGCGTTGGTCACAGCCGACCCCACATTCTCTAGACGGCAAGCGTCGCACCGGCATTCGCCGGCGAGACCGACCGGCGGAACGCAGCGAACAACTCGCGGCCAGTTCCGAATTCATTGGCTGACAAGTCCGGCTCAGCCACAGACCGGGTTCCCAGTTCGTCCGCGTCGACCATAACCTCGAGCCGCCCCTTCACGGCGTCCAGCCGGACGGGATCGCCGTCGTGAATTCGCGCGATGGTGCCGCCTTCCACTGCTTCCGGTGTCAGATGGATTGCCGCCGGCACCTTGCCGGAGGCACCGGACATGCGCCCGTCGGTGACCAGGGCAACCCGGTGCCCCTTGTCCTGCAAAACGCCGAGCAAGGGCGTCAACCCGTGCAGTTCCGGCATGCCATTGGCGCGCGGCCCCTGGAAGCGAACAACGACCACCACGTCGCAATCCAATTCACCAGCCTGGAAGGCCTGTTTGACCGATTCCTGGTCATGAAACACCCGCGCCGGCGCCGTGATCACCAACCGCTCAGGCTGAACTGCAGAGGTCTTGATCACCGCCTCTCCCAGATTGCCTCTCAACAGCGCCAAGCCCCCGGTCGGCTGGAATGGGTCGTCGCACGATCGTAGGATATTCGCATCCAGGCTTGTGGCGGGAACCGGCTGCCACGTCACTTCATTCGTGGCGGTCAATTTCGGCTCTTCGGTGTAGCGGCGCAGCCCGGCGCCTGCCACTGTGCGGACGTCTTCGTGCAGCAGACCGGCCACGAGCAGCTCACCGATCAGCAACGCCAGGCCGCCGGCGGCATGAAAGTGGTTCACATCCGCATCGCCGTTGGGGTAGACGCGCGCCAGCAACGGGACGACCCCAGAGAGTTCGGACATGTCTTCCCAAGTGATGCAGACGCCAGCCGCCCGCGCCATCGCGATCAAGTGCAGGACCAGGTTCGTGGACCCACCGGTGGCGAACAGGCCGACCATGGCATTGACGAAAGCCTGTTCGTCCAGGATATCGCAGACCGGGGTGTAGTGGTCACCGAGCCGGGTAATAGCCAGCACCCGTTTTACCGCCGCTCGTGTCAGGGCGGTGCGCAATGGTGTCCCGGGATTGACGAAGCTCGCCCCTGGCAACTGCAATCCCATAACCTCCATTAGCATCTGGTTGGTGTTTGCCGTGCCGTAGAAGGTGCACGTGCCGGGACCGTGATAGCTCGCAGTTTCCGCCGCCAGCAGCTCTCGCCGGTCGACTTCGCCCCTGGCAAATCGTTGCCGGATAGCCGCCTTTTCGGCATTGGGCAGGCCGCTGGTCATCGGTCCGGCCGGGACAAAGATCGCCGGCAAGTGCCCATAGGCCGCCGCCGCCATCACCAGCCCCGGTACGATCTTGTCGCATACGCCGAGAAACAGGGCTCCGTCGAAAAGGTTGTGACTGAGCCCGATCGCCGCAGACTGGGCGATGACATCGCGGGAAAACAGGCTGAGTTCCATACCCGGCTGGCCCTGGGTGACCCCGTCGCACATGGCCGGCACGCCTGAGGCGACTTGCGCCGTGCCGCCCGCCTCGCGTGCGGCTTGGCGTATGACTTCCGGATAGACCTCAAAAGGCTGATGAGCCGACAACATGTCGTTGTAGGCAGTGACGATGCCGATATTGCCCATCGCCCCGTCGGTGAGGGTCGCTTTGTCCGAGAGCGAGCAGGCGGCGACCGCATGCGCGAGATTTCCGCACGCCAGCGATGCGCGTCGCGGTCCCCCGTCCGCCACTGCGCGGCAACGGTCCAGGTAGGCTGTGCGGATTTCAGCGGAACGGCGGCGGATGCGCTCGGTGATATCAATGATTTTCGGGTGCATTATGTTCGGTTCCCCAATCGGCCGGGCATTTCGAGTCAGTCGGCACACCAAACGGTGGCAGCGTTGGCGCCCTCGAGTATCGCCTTCACCGGCGCTGCAAGCGGATCGGCCACCGCAAGGGATTGCGCGAGCACCGCCCGCTTTTCCGATCCCTGGATCAAAAGGTGGATCCGGCGGGCAGCAAGAAGGACCGACGCCGTCAGGGTGATCCTGGGCTCCCCCGCCCCCGCGGCGAAGATCGGCAGAACCGGAGAGGGGCAATGCCGGTCCAACGCCGCCTCCAAACCATCGGCTCCGGGAAACAGGGAGGCCGTATGCCCATCCGTTCCCATCCCGAGGACGCAGATATCGAGCGGCAATAGGACCTTTTCCAATTCGGCGCCAATCGCCGCCACCGCGTCAATCAATTCGACGCCGTCGCGATACAGAGGCACAAAGGTCGCCGCGCCCGGTTTTCCGGCCAGCAAGGTCTCGACGAGCAGGCCGTGGTTGGAGCGCGGATGGCCGGCCGGCAACCATCGCTCATCCGTCAGGGTCACGGCGACCTTGTGCCAATTCAACTCCGCACGCCCCAAGGCGATCAGGAAGGCGCGCGGCGTTGTACCGCCGGGCACCGCCAGGGTTGCCCGGCCCCGTACGTCGATGGCCGTCTGCAGTTCCTCCACCACACGTTCAGCCAGCGCTTCCGCCTGCCTGGCGCGGGTCATGCCGTCGACGAACCGGATAGTCATGGCGATATCTCACGCCATTTGCGCCCGTCCCGATGCATCAGCATCAGCGCGTCATCCGGCCCGGAACTGCCCGGGTCGTATTCGCTGGGCTTTGCACTCGACTGCTCCCAGGCCTGGATGATCGGCTCGGTCCAGGACCAGGCCGCCTCGACCTCGTCGCCACGCATGAACAGGGTTTGGTCGCCGCGAATGACGTCCATGATCAGCCGTTCATAGGCGTCCGGCATGGCTTCCGCCGCCGGCCCCAAATCTTCGGCGAAGGACATGTCCAAGGGGACTTCCGTCAACCGCATACCGCCGGGCCCCGGCTCCTTGATCGTCATGCGCAAAGTAATCCCCTCATCCGGCTGCAGGCGGATGATCAGGACATTGCCGCGGTAGCTGCCGGCCTCGGGCGGAAAGATGGAATGCGGGGTGTCCTTGAACACCACCGCGATTTCTGAAAGCCGTGCCCGAAGCCGCTTGCCGGTCCGCAGGTAGAACGGCGTGCCCGACCAGCGCCAATTGGCGATCCGCGCTTTCAGGGCGACGAAACATTCGGTGCGGCTTTGCGGATTTCCGGCCTCGTCGCGGTAGTGCGGGGTCCCGGGGCCAGCACGGTATTGGCCGAAAACCACGTTGGCGTTCAATTCGGACGCTGGAATCCCCTCCAGTGCCTTGATGACTTTGAGCTTTTCGTCTCGCACCGCATCCGGCTCAAAGCGCGCCGGCGGCTCCATCGCCGTCAGGCAGAGGAGTTGCATAAGGTGGTTCTGCACCATGTCGCGTATGGCACCGGATTGATCGTAATACCCGCCGCGGCCTTCGATCCCGATCTGCTCGGCGACCGTGATCTGGATGTGGTCGACATGACGCGAGTTCCACAACGGCTCGAACAGCGCATTGGCAAACCGCAGTGCCATCAAGTTCTGCACCGTTTCTTTGCCAAGATAATGGTCGATACGGTAGATCTGGGACTCATCATAGCTCGCCGACAGAACCCGGTTGAGTTCCCGGGCCGAGGCCAGGTCATGACCCAACGGCTTCTCGATGACGATGCGATTGCCGGGTCCGGCGAGACCGGCTTCCGCCAAGCGCCTGACCAAAGGCCCGATCAGGGAAGGGGCAACCGAGAGATAGAAGGCACGAACGCGATCCTCCCCCTGACCCAAGGCCTGAGCGATATCCGCCCAACCGGCGTCGCCAGTTGCGTCGACGCGGACATAGTGCAACATCGCCAAAAAGGGTGCCAATTTGGCATCGTCGAGGAACCTGGGTTCGACGAATTTCGCAATCGCGGCGCGAGCCAGGTCACGGAACCCGTCTTCATCCAGCTCGGCACGGGCAGCGCCGTAGATTTTGGCGCCTTCGGGCATCTGCCCGACGGCGAATCGCCGATATAGCGCGGGAAGCAGTTTCCGGCGCGACAGGTCGCCGGTTGCACCGAATACGACCAGATCGAAATCGGGAACCGGGATCGTGCGAGTGGCCATTGCTTTGCGCCTCACATTGCGGAAAGTTCGTGGCGATGGGGCAGGTCGGCACCACGGCGGCCGCAGGTCACGCGCGCCGCATCGATGGCGAATTGCAGGAGATCCTCCAGGCGTTCGGCGTCGAGGCCTGCGATCGCCACTTTCGGATAACCGTTCCCCGCATCCGCGAGAGCGGTCAACAAGGCTGCTTGAAAGCTGTCTCCTGCACCTACCGTGTCGACGACGTTCACCGCTGCCGGTGCGACACGCACGACATGGCCGGCCGTTGTCCAGGCCGAGACCATCTCACCGCCATCGGTGACCACCACTAAGCGGACGCCGGCCGTCAACCAGTCGGCGGCAATCCTGTCCGGAGAAACTTCCGGATAGAGGATCCCCAGATCCTCGCTGCTGACTTTGATCAGATCGGCCAGTTTCGTGTAGTCGGCGATGCGGCTCCGCCAAATGTCGAGGTCAGACTCGACAGTGGGGCGAACATTGGGGTCGACAGATACGAACGTTTCGCCGGCGGCGTCCGCCACGGCGGCCAAGGCATCGGCCACCGGTCGCGCGACCAGTGAATAGGAGCCGAAGTGAAAGCCCGTGACCTCGGGCCCGATTTGCGGCAGATCATCGACCGTTACGCTGCAGTCGGCCGAGCCCAGGCCGTAGAACACATAGGCCGGGTGCCCGGCTTCATCGAGACCGACGAGGCTGAGCGTTGTTCGTCGTCCCGACCGGACCAGATAGTCCGTCGAAACACCTTCCTTCTTCAGGATACGTACCAGCCTTTCGCCGAGCATGTCGCCCGACATGCCGGTGAGCAGGGCCGAACGCCCGCCCAGCCTGGCGATACCGATGGCAACGTTGAAGGGTGAGCCACCCGGGCGGGCTTCCAGGCGCAATGCACCGGAATTGTCCTCACCCTCGACGAATACGTCGAAAAGCGCTTCGCCGCAGACCAAAATCATGACAGATCCCCTGGCGGTATTTCTCCGGCACGTTTCACCATGAGCAGTTCGCAAACCGGGACACAGCTGCTCATGTCACACCGCCATTGACATAGGATTGCAGGGTGCCAGCGGTGCCATCCTGTTGCAATCGATTGAGGGCGCGGCCGAAGGCGGCGGCAAATTCCGGGTTGCTGCCCATGGACCCGAAGATATCGGTCATCGCCAGAAAAGCCTGGGGATCGGTCTCCGCCTGGCGGGCCGCATCGCCAAGTTGTTCGGCGTTTACGTCGTTGACGGAGATGGGCGTTCCGTCGTCGCGCTTGCCGCCGCAGTAGCGGCACCACAAGGCGACCTCGAGCGCCAGTCCGTCGACCGACTGGCCTGTATCCAGACGATCACTGAGCGTCGGCAGAATGAACTTTGGCTGGCGGTTGGAACCGTCGAAGCAGAGCCGCGGGATGGTGTCCCCGATACGGGGATTGCTAAACCGCTCCATGACCGCCGCCAGGTAGGCATGCAGATCCACCCCGAAGATCGGCGGCAGCGTCGGGATGATTTCCTGGCGTTCGAGACGGTCGAGATAAGCCCTGATCAGGGAATCGCGCATGGCATCGTGAACGAAGTGATGCCCCAGCAGCGCCCCCGCATAGGCGATCACCGCATGGCCGCCGTTCAGGATGCGCAGTTTCATCAGTTCGTAAGGCGCCACGCAGGGTACGAATTCCACACCGACCGTTTCCAGCGCCGGACGCCCGGCAACGAACCGGTCCTCCATCACCCATTGGCGAAAGGGTTCGCATACCACGGGGCAGGCATCGATGATGCCGAACTCGGTTTCGACCAGATTGCGTTCACGTTCCCCGGTGGCCGGTGTTATGCAATCGACCATGCTACTGGGAAAGGCGGTCTGGGAAGCCACCCAATCCGCCTCCCCGGCCGAGATACCGCTTGCCAACCCGACCAGCGCCTGGCGGGTGGCGTCGCCGTTACCGGGCAGGTTGTCGCAGGACACGATGGTGAACGGCTCCAACCCCTGCCGCCGACGCTGACGCAATCCGGCCAGAAGGATGCCGAAAACCGTACGTGGCCGGTCCGGGTGCTGCACGTCGTGGACGATATCCGGATGGTCGGCATCGAAACCGCCGGTCAGACTGTCGATGAAGTAACCACCTTCGGTCACCGTTAGGGTAACAATGCGAATTTCGGGACGGGCCAGGGCTTCGACCAGCACGGCCGGGTCGATCCGCAAATAGTCGATCATCGAACCGCACACGGATGCCTTGAATCCCGCCGGATCCAGTTCGATGACCGTGGTCAGGCAGTCCTGAGTCAGCAGGAGGTCCCGGATACAGGCGTCGTTCGGACGCACGCCTGCACCAACAATACCCCAATCCAGATCGGAACCGGTCGCGAACAGGCGGTCGAGATAGGTCGCTTGATGGGCGCGGTGGAAATTGCCGACGCCGATGTGGAGTATACCGGGAGTCACGGCGGCCCGGTCGTAACTGGGGACCGAAACGCTTGCCGGCAACCGGGCGAGCGACTTGTTGCTTAGCTTGACCGCGCGCATCGGCCTTTCCCGTCGCAGGGCACCCCGCTTAGCATGTTGATCTTCCTTCGATCAGGGTTCACGGCAAGGCAAGGCCTTGCGCGTCGAAGGCGTGGATCTTGTCCGCTTCCGGCGTCACGTAAACCGTGTCGCCGTTTTTCAGGTCGACCTCGCCGGGCGCCCGTACCGTCAGATTGCCGACACCCTCGACCGTGACGTGGAAAAAGGTGTCGGAGCCGAGATGTTCGGCGACGCCGACAGTTCCCTGCCAAGTGCCGGTATCGGTTGCAAGCCGAAGATGCTCCGGGCGCACGCCAATGGTCTTGGCGTTGCGTTTCTTGGCTTCCGGCCCCTCGATGAAGTTCATCTTCGGCGAACCGATGAAACCGGCAACGAACAGATTTGCCGGATTGCGGTAGAGTTCCAAAGGCGAGCCGACCTGTTCGATGCGGCCGGACTGCAAGACGACAATCTTATCGGCCATGGTCATCGCTTCGACCTGGTCATGGGTGACATAGATCATCGTGGTGCCCAGGTTCTGGTGCAGTTCGGAGATTTCAAGCCGCATATTCACTCGCAAGGCGGCATCCAGGTTCGACAGAGGCTCGTCGAAGAGAAACGCCTTGGGCTCGCGGACGATCGCGCGGCCGATGGCAACCCGTTGGCGTTGGCCGCCGGAAAGCTGTCCGGGACGGCGATCGAGGTAGTCGGTAAGGTTGAGGACCTCCGACGCTGCCGTCACCTTGCGCTCGATTTCTGCCGGTTCCACACCGGCCATTTTCAGCGGAAAGGCGATGTTTTTCCGCACGGACATGTGCGGATAAAGAGCATAGGATTGAAACACCATGGCTAGCCCGCGCCGAGCCGGCTGCACTTGGGTGGCGTCTGTTTCATCGATTCGGACGGTGCCGGAGGAGACGTCCTCCAAACCTGCGATCAGGCGCAGCAGGGTCGACTTTCCGCATCCCGAAGGGCCGACGAAAACAACGAACTCGCCTTCATCAATGTCGAGGCTGAGTGGCGGAATAACCTCCAAGTCGCCGAAGCTCTTGGTGACGTTTTCGAGATTGATACTTCCCATGATGCGCTCCTATTTCACGGCGCCGAACGTCAAGCCTCGGACAAGCTGCTTCTGGCTGAACCAGCCCATCACCAGGATCGGGGCGATGGCCATGGTCGAAGCGGCCGATAGCTTGGCGTAGAACAGCCCTTCGGGACTTGAATAGCTGGCGATGAAGGCGGTCAGCGGCGCCGCTTTTGCTGCCGTAAGGTTGAGGGTCCAAAAGGCTTCGTTCCAGGCGAGGATAATGTTCAACAACAGGGTAGACGCGATCCCAGGCACCGCCATCGGCGTCAGCACGTGAACGATTTCCGCCCACAGGCCGGCACCGTCCATCCGCGCTGCCTCAAGGATTTCGCCGGGTATCTCCTTGAAGTAGGTAAAAAGCATCCAGATGATAATCGGCAGGTTGATCAGGGTCAGAACAATGACCAGACCAGTTCGCGTGTCCAGGAGACCGGTGTCGCGGAAGATCAGGTAGATGGGGATCAGCACGCCGACCGGTGGCAGCATCTTGGTCGACAGCATCCACATCAGAACGTCTTTCGTCCGCTTGGCCGGAACAAAGGCCATGGCCCAGGCGGCGGGAATGGCGATCACCAGTCCCAGCAAGGTGGACCCCAGCGAAATCACCACCGAGTTCAGGAAATGGCGGAAATAGTCCGACCGCTCCTGGACCTCGCTGTAATTCTCCATGGTCCAGTCAAAACCCAGGAACAGCGGCGGCGAGGCAATGGCTTCAGCTTCGGTCTTGAAGCTGGTCAGTACGGTCCACAGGATGGGAAAGAAGATCAGCAGGCCGACGAACCACGCCAACAGGGTGAACAGCAACATGTTGGTATCGATGTTTCTTCGCGACATGATCAGGCCTCCAGGTTCTTGCCGATCATCCGCATCAGGAAGATCGCCACGATGTTGGCCAGAACGACGGCGACGATGCCGCCGGCCGAGCCGCTACCGACGTCGAATTGCAACAGCGATTGCATGTAGACCAGGTAGGTGATGTTGGTTGATGCGGTTCCGGGACCGCCATTGGTTGTGACCAGGATCTCGGCAAAGATGGATAGGAGAAAGATGGTCTGAATAAGGATCACGACCGTCACCGCGCGGGCGAGGTGCGGCAGGATGATGTAGATAAAGCGGCTCAATTTGCTGGCGCCGTCCATGTTCGCGGCTTCGAGTTGCTCGCGGTCCAGTGACTGCAGGGCGGTCAACAGGATCAGCGTCGCGAAAGGCAGCCATTGCCAGGCGACGATCAGGATGACCGAAAACAGCGGCGCATGGGCCAAGAAGTCGAACGGTTCGATGCCGATGAATTTCGCCGCGTGTGCAAACAACCCGTTAACCGGGTTCATAAACATGTTCTTCCAGACCAGCGCGGACACCGTCGGCATGACAAAGAACGGGGCAATCACCAGGATGCGTACGATGCCCTGTCCCCACATCGGTTGGTCCAGCAGCAGAGCAAGGGCGATACCGCCGACGATGGTGATCACTAGGACACCCCCGACCAGCAAAAGCGTGTTGCCGAGCGCCGCGAAAAAGGCTGGGTCGGTGAGGAAGAATTCGTAGTTGGTCAGCCCGATCCATTCTTCCATCCCCGGCGTCAGCAAATTGTAGTTGAGGAAGGAGAACCAGATCGTCATTGACAGCGGCACGATCATCCAACCGAGAAGCAGCAGTACGGCTGGGGAAACCATGAAACGTGCAGCAATGCGGGAGTGATCGGTGGCCATGGCACGGACTCCGATTAGCAGATTGCAGTGAAAAAACCGGGGCCGGTCGATGACAACCGGCCCCACACCGGGAGGTTTAGGTGCCTATTTCGGGTAACCGGCTTTTTTCATCGCACGCGCAGTCAGGCTCTGAGCGTTCTGCAAGGCCTGATCCACCGAGATGTTGCCGGCCAGGGCGGCCGAGAATTGTTGCCCGACTGCCGTTGCGATCCCCTGGAATTCGGGAATTGCGACGAATTGCACGCCGACATAGGGAACCTTGTCGACGGTCGGCTGGGTCGGATCAGCGGAATTGATGCTGTCCAAGGTCATTTGGGCGAAGGGAACTTTCGCGTACTCCGGATTGGCATAGAGCGAAGCACGGGTGCCCGGCGGCACGTTCGCCCAACCTTCATTGGCTGCGACCAGCGACAGATAGTCCTTGGAGGTGGCCCAAGCGATGAACTTCTTGGCGCTCTCGGTCTTTTGAGAGCCCGCGGGAATGGCCAGACTCCATGCCCACAACCAGTTGCCGCGCTTGCCGAGGCCGGTGTCCGGGGCCAGGGCGAAACCGACCTTGTCGGCGACGGTGCTGTCCTTCGGGTTGGTCACGAAGGAGGCGGCGACGGTTGCGTCTATCCACATGCCACACCTGCCGGACTGGAACAGGGCCAGGTTTTCATTGAACCCGTTGGATGACGCACCGGGAGGGCCAGACTGCTTCATCATGTCGATGTAGAAGGTCAGCGCCTTTTTCCAGGCTGCGCTGTCGAACTGCGGCTTCCAATCCATGTCGAACCACTTGGCGCCGAACGAGTTCGCAGTGGCGGTCAGGAAGGCCATGTTCTCGCCCCAACCGGCCTTGCCGCGCAGACAGATGCCGTAGACTTCATTGCCCTTGTCGGTCATCGCCGCGGCTGCCTTGGCGATAAACTCCCAACTCGGCGCTTTCGGCATCGTCAACCCAGCCTTCGCCATCAGATCCTTGCGATACATGACCATGGAACTTTCACCGTAGAACGGTGCCGCGTACAGCTTGCCGCCCACTGTCAGGCCGCCGCGGATCGCCGGCAGCAGGTCGTCGACATCGTATGAGGCGGGCAGGTCGTTGAGAGAGACCAACCAGCCCTGCTTGCCCCAGATCGGCACTTCATAGGTGCCGATGGTCATCACGTCGTATTGTCCCCCCTTGGTGGCGATGTCGGTGGTCACGCGCTGGCGCAGGACATTTTCTTCCAGTGTCACCCACTCCAGTTCGATGCCCGGGTTCTTGGCGGTGAAATCACCGGTCAGCTTTTGCATCCGGATCATGTCGCCGTTGTTGACGGTGGCGATGGTCAGTTTTTCGGCCATTGCAGGGGCGACGCTCATCGTTAAGGCGGTGACGCCCAACAGGAAACGGGAGAGTCTTTTCATCTGTTCCTCCAAGATTGATTATGAGCATTTGTTTATTTGTTGAGCAATTATTCGATTTTCGAAGGTATGGAGTCAACAATTTTGTTGCGCGGAACGCGCAAAAAACGAGCACTTGCCCATTAGCTGGGCAAAAAGTTCAAAATGTTTTCAAAAGGATGACTTACTGCCGCGTGCAAGAAAATTTATTCCGCAAGCACGTCCGCTGTCGTCTCATCGGTGATCAAACCGGTGATCCAGTGTCCCGCCAGCGCCCCGCGGATGGCCCGAATTTTGTTCGGTCCGCGAGCCACGCCGATGATCGGCCGTCCCGCAGGTTGGGTCAGTGGGACACTTGCCACACGATCGTTTGTCTGGCCCGAGATAAGGCGGCCAGCATCGTCATAGGCCCAGCCGACGATCTCTCCCGCGCCGCCTGCGGCTCTCAGACCGTCGAGTTCCTTTTGGGTGATGAACCCGTCGGTCAGCAATGGCGGCGCATCGTTGATCTCACCGATACCGACGAAGGAAATATCGGCGGACTGGGCCAAGGCGATATTGCTGCGAATGGGTTTTTGCGCACAAAGGACATCTCGTTCCTCGATCGATGTCGCGACCACGGGAACCGCCATTGGATAGCGCGGGGCCTGTGCCTTGTCGCCGGCGCGCATGATGACATCGTTGAAGCTGGCGGACCCGTCTGGGGCCAGATTTCCCACCAGCGACACGAATTTGTGGTGCGGGCATTTCATCGACGACAGCTGCTCCACCGCGCCACGAATCTCACGGCCGGTACCCAGCGCCATGACGATGGGCGTGGCCGATTTGAGGTGCCGTTCCATTTCGGCGGCAGCGACTTCGGCGACCCCCAAAGCGGGATCATCCGAAGACGGGTCGGCCAGCGTAACCTCACAAAACGCCAGGCCGAAACGTTGCTTGAGCTGCTGCGAAAGCTCCATGCAGCGTGCGATCGGGTGGTCCAATTTGAATTTCACCAATCTTTCGCGCATGGCCAATGCGACGAGACGCTGCGCGGATTGACGGGAGATCCCCATTTTTTCCGCGATCTCGTCCTGGGTATTCTGCGCGACATAATACAACCACCCCGCCCGGGCGGCATCGTCCAGGCGGTGGCGATCCGTGTCGGGACTTCTTGCCATGACCAACCATCGTAGGGTGCGGGAAACGCCAACAGTGTTACTAAGCAAGTGCCCACGAGACAAGCAATTGTCAATCCGAGGCGAGACCGGAGCCGGCGAATTGAGGGTGAGCCGCTATGCCGACGCGTGCGCGTGACCCATCCCGGTATTCAAGGCACCGATAATTTCTGGTTCGCTAGGTGGTCGGCGTCCGGACAGACGAGAGGACAAACATTCACCGTCTTGGCGTGGGCCGACATAGGCTATCGCGATCCGGCTATGGCATCGATCAACAGAGGCCGAAGCAGGCGCAGAAAGGATTCAGAGGCAGCGTTCAGCGGCCTGTCATGCAAATGCACCACGCCGATCCGCCGGGTGATGGATGGCGTCAGCGAACGCACAGCCAGCAGTTCGTCGTCAACAGGAGGCAGGACCGATGTGGGCACGATCGCAATTCCCAAACCGTTCGAGACATAGCTAAACAACGAACTGTATTGGTTCGTTACCACGCTGTGGACCAGGTTTATTCCAGCCGAGACGGCCGCCGTGTCGATGACGCGCCGAAGCCCCGAATGGACTGGCATTGAGATCATCGGCACCTCCTTCACATCAGACAGCTTCAGGACGTCTTTTCGAACCAGCGGGTGATCCCGCGGCAGGACGGCATGCAGGACCTCGTCCATGACGGATTCAGCGATCACGTCTCGCGGCTGGCCTTCCATGCTGCCGATGCCAAAATCCACCCGGCCCTCGCGAACATCGTCGTAAACCGCACTTCCCACACCCTCTCGGATTTCGACAGCCACTTGCGGATAAGCCGATCTGAACGCCACCAAGGCCACCGGCAATACGAGGTGCGAAATGGACATTAGACATGAGATGGTCAGCCGCGTTTCAGGCACGCCATGGCTAGCCTGCAGGTTTTCCGTTTGTTGTATGAATGAGCTGATTGCATGCTCAGCGAAGGGTAGAAACGCCTGCCCGGCCGGCGTCAGTGACACGCTTCGTTGACCGCGCACAAAGAGGTCGGTTTTCAATTTCCTCTCCGTTTGCTGCACGATCCGAGTGAGACCCGGCTGCGAAATTCCAAGATAGCTTGCGGCGGCGATAAAACTCCCAAAACGCGCCAGTGAGACGATGGCGTTCAGATGCCTGAAGCTGATATCGGGAAATAATGGATCCATTAGAGTATGACCAAATATAACAAAATCGCATTTACTTTACTTATCAATAACAAATTGACATGACCATTGTCCAGTTCGATAAGGCGGCATGGCCAATTCCCAATCCGCCGAAGCACGTCCAGAACCGAAATCCATTCGGGCCGGCAAGAAGATTCTTCAGGGTGTCAGAGTTCTCGACCTCACACGATACCTGTCAGGGCCGCAGGCAACCCTGTTCCTTGCCGATCTGGGAGCAGAGGTGGTCCGTATCGACGATCCGTCGAAAGGTGATCCGGCGGCAAGCGCGCCGCCTTTCTTCGGCCCTCACGGAGCCTCTCTTGAGCGCCGGACCGCCGACGACCTTGGCATCGCCTATCTGAAACGGGGACGCGGAAAGAAATCGGTTGCCATCGACTTGAAGTCCACCGAGGGGCACGATCTGTTCCTTCGGCTCGTGAAAAAAGCCGATGTGGTCGTTGAGAACTTCCGTGTCGGCGTCACCGCAAGGCTGGGCATCGAATACGATGCGCTTCGCCGGCATAACCCGGGTTTGATTTATTGCTCGATCACCGGGTACGGGGCAGACGGACCTGAGAGCGATCGAAAAGCCTACGATCTGATGGCTCAAGCGGCCTCAGGCTTGATGAGCGTTACCGGCAGGCCGGATGGCGACGCCCAAAAAACGGGTTCGCCGATTTCCGATGGACTGGCCGGAACATTTGCAGTGCTGGGCATTCTCGGTGCTCTTTTCCATCGCATGCGGACGGGCGAGGGACAGTTCATCGATGTCTCGATGACCGATTGCCTGGTTTCGCTCTTGTACGATGAGCCCTGGGATTGCTACGAAACGCTTGGCCTGCCTTTCCGCCAGGGCAATCGGATCATGCGGTTCTCCCCATTTAATACCTACCGCGCAGCCGATGGTATGGTGGCACTTGGCGCGGCGACCGACACCGATTGGATCAACCTTCTTGAGGTCATGGGGCGCCAGGACCTCAAGAACGAGCCGACATACATGGATCGCGGTTGGCGCATATCGAATAACGCCACCGTCGATCAGGTCGTTTCGGCATGGGCCAAGACGATGCCGTTGTCCGAAATCGTCGAACTCTGTTCCAGCCGTTCCATTCCCTGCAGTCCGATTCGTGCGGTCGGCGACCTGCAGAACTGGGACCAACTGCAGCATCGCCAGTTGCTGACGACGGCGTCACATCCGCTTTTCCCCGACCTCCCAGGCCCTGTTGCGGCGCGCTTTCCTCTGAAGTTTTCAGCCGTGGAGACCGGGAGTGAATCCTGGGCAGCGAACCTGGGCGAACACCATCATTCCGTATTGGAAGAGTGGTTGGGTGAGCCATAGGACATGGCGCATGAGCCGGCCTCACAAGGGCACCACCCTGACTAGTCACCAATGCCGAGGGAACGAGCGATGATCGATCTCTACTTCTGGCCGACGCCAAACTGCTACAAAGTCAGCATTCTGCTCGAAGAGTTGGGACTGCCTTACAACGTGGTGCCCGTCCATATCGGCAAGGGTGAGCAATACCAACCCGCTTATGCGGACATAAACCCGAACGGCAAAGTGCCGGCACTGGTCGATCACGATGGCCCGAACGGGGAACCGATCACGATATTCGAATCCGGCGCCATCATGATCTATCTCGCCGACACGGCTGGTCAGTTCCTGCCGGAAGGAACGACGCGGCGAATAGCGGTCATGCAATGGCTGATGTTCCAAATGGGCGGCGTCGGCCCGATGCTCGGGCAGGCCCATCACTTCCGCCGGTACGCCAGCGAGGAAATCCCCTATGCGGTCGAGCGCTACACCCGCGAAGCCAACCGGATCTACCACGTTCTCGACAAACGCCTTGGCGAAGCCGACTACCTGGCGGGCGACTATTCCATCGCAGACATGGCCGTCTACCCCTGGCTGCGCCCTTACCGCTGGCAGGGCCAGGAGTTATCTGAATTTGCAAACCTGCCGCGCTGGTACAGTGCCGTGCGCGCACGTCCGGCCGTACAGCAGGGACTGGCGGTGATGAAAAAGCGGCTCGAGCGCAACAAGGCGAAACCCAAGGGTGAGGCTTGGGAGATCCTGTTTACCGGGGCTCAGCCAGATGCCAACACGCAAGACCAGGTCCGCACCGAAAAGGGGTCACGATCATGACACCAATGTTGACCGGCTATCGCGTACTCGACATCACGCAATTCGTCGCAGGTCCGACATGCACCCGCATTATGGCGGAGCTGGGCGCTGAGGTGATCAAGGTCGAATTGGCTCCCGGTGGCGACCATGGCAGAATGTCCGGCTTGCGGCCGCGCGGCGAGGGATTGGAGGACTGCACGCAAAGCACATACTTCGCCCAGCACAACCATTCGAAAAAGAGCCTCGGTCTCGACCTCAAGAACCCGCGGGGACAGGAACTGGTCAAGAGGATGCTTCCCAAGATCGATGTGCTGGTGGAGAATTTTGCACCGGGCGCTATCGGTCGCATGGGCCTCTCCTACGAAACGCTGAAGGAGATCAACCCGCGTCTGATCATGTGTTCGATCTCCATGGCCGGGCAAGACGGTCCGCTATCCAGGCAGCCCGGGTTCGACTATATGGCTTCCGCTTACACCGGTATCACGTCATCGATCGGCGAACCGGATAACGGTCCCGCCCAGGTTCCAATCGCCATGGGCGACAGCGCAACCGGCGTTTCAGCAGCAATGGCCGTGGGGTTTGCGCTGCTGCACCGCGAGCGAACCGGCGAAGGCCAGTATATCGATTGCTCTCTCCTCGACACCTACGCACAGATGCATGAAGACCTGATCCCAAGGGTTGGCCTCCGTGGCAAAGCGGCGATCCCGCCCCGTTCCGGCTCACAACACTTCAACGGCGGCCCGACCGGCGTGTTCCACGTGGGCAACGGAAGCTATGTCCAGATCATGGTCATGCCCTACCAGTGGAAACGCATTCTCGCGGCCATGAACATGCCCGAACTGGCCAAGGATCCGCGCTTCAAGTCCAGATATGACCGCCGTGAGAACCGGTACGCGCTTGCGGAAATCATCGAATCCTGGATGGCGTCGCTGCCCGGGCGCGAGGCCGTGCTGGAAGCGCTGCGGCGCGAACGCGTGCCTGCGGCACCTGTGCTCGACGTCGATGAGATGATCGAACACCCGCATCTGCGCGAGCGCGGCACCATCCGGGACGTCGAGGATCCCTATCTCGGACGCTTTCCGGTTCCAGGCAAGCCGCCAGGATTTTCCGCCTGGGCGTATTCCGATGATCTCAAAGCGCCGCTTTTGGGTGAGGACAACCAATCCATCCTGCAGGACCTGCTGGAGTTGGACGCCGATGAGATCGGCTCGCTCTATGACGATGGCGTGCTGGTTTCCGACACGCGGGTCGAACGGAAAGGGTCGCCGCAGCACGGCGGCCGAGAAACACACAGAACAAAAGGATAAATCCGATGTCCAAGGTGATTGATCTCTATTGGGACCTGGGCTCCACGAATAGCTACTTTGCCATCAAGATGATCCGGCCGATCGCTGAACGCCATCAGGCAAGGATCAATTGGCACCCCTTCAATGTCGGCTACTTCTTCAAATTGAACAATTACGCCGTCATGAAGGAATCCAAGGCCAAGTTAAGAAACCGCCGTGACGACCTCATGCGTTGGGCGAAGAAGTACGCGCTACCGTTCCACATTCCGCGCGCTTTTCCCATCAAGACCAGCAGGGCTTTGCGCGGCGCCATTGCCATGCGCCAGTGGGACAAGGAAGTGCCGTTCATCGACGCCATATTCGATGCCTATTGGGAACAGGGTGATGGGAATATCGGGGACTATTCGTCTCTCCGCCCAATCGCCGAATCCTTAGGCGTGGATGCCGATGAGTTTGAATCAACGTCGGAAAGCGAGCCGGTTCGACAGGCATTGATCGACTAGACAAACGCGGCCATCGAACGCGACGTTTTCGGGGTTCCCTCGATCATCATCGCGGATCAACTGTACTGGGGCAAAGATCGTATGGATTTCGTCGAAGAACATCTGGCGAGATTGCAGGGTTCCTGAACCGCGCGGGTTCGCCTCCGGACCAGTAAGCCGGGTTTCCAGCATACTCTTTCAAAGCGCGCCAATGGCCAAACCACGAACCGGACGTCGCCGCCGCCGCAAAAGTCCGCGACCCTCCGCCGTTTCCGCGGACCAACCGGTACCACCAGGAAACGGGTTGACAGCCTCATCCAGCGCCAATTTGGATGCGGGTACCATTGGTAATCCGGTTGCCCCCAGCAGTTCCCGCCCCGGCAGTACGAGATCGGGTCAATCGGAAGGTAGGTAGGGCGGTCGCACTATTGCCATCTCAGGCGCATACGTTTGAGACTGAGGTTCGCCCCGTTAGGTTACGCGCGGGTCACGCATAGGTCACTTTTCCAAAGCAAAAGGCTCAGCCGTCCCCAGCTAAGCCTTTGAAAAATTATGGTGGGCGCACAAGGACTCGAACCTTGGACCCGCTGATTAAGAGTCAGCTGCT
>CAYFNG010000013.1:0-107544 GCA_964344385.1 uncultured Sneathiellales bacterium | reverse complement strand
CAAAGCCGTGCCAAAACAGGGAATCACAAATGCCGCTTCCATGCAAAGGTCTCCATGCTGAGGAGCCGCGACTGCGGTGTCTCAAAGCATGTAGCTGGCGTCCCCGACGTACTACCCCTCCTCCGGGTCGGCGATCGGGCGGACGTAGCGGAGATCGGTATCCCAGGGAAAGAAGACCCAGACATCGCGAGCCACTTCGTGGACGTGTAGGTCGACCAGGTCTTCCGAACCGTGTTTGGCGTAAAGGGCGACGAATCGCCCCTGGGGCAGGAGCTGGCGGGCCAGACGTAGGGTGGTCCCGGTATCGACCACGTCTTCCGCCACCAGCCAGCCGGCTCCATCGCCGATCAGCTCTTTGGCCGGCCGTTTCAGCAGATGGGCCTCTTCCTGGACCTGGCCGTCATAAGAGGTGATGCACAGAGTGTCGACAAGCCGGATGTCGAGCTCTCGGGCCAGAATAGCGGCCGGCACGAGCCCGCCCCTGGTGATCGCCACGATACCGGCCCACGGACCTTCGGCCACCAACTTTTCCGCCATCAGCTTGAGGTCCCGCTGGACTTCGGCCCAGGCCACGAATCGGCTTCCAAGATTATCGACGAGCTTGACCATGAACCCCTCCCCGCGCGGTTTTCCGCATATAAGCCGAAGCGTATCGGCATGACAACCTTTATCGTTAAGATTGTGCGAACGAACGGCACACAGTCGCAGGAACGGTTTCGCCACAAGATTCCTTGATCGAGATCAAATTTCTCCGTTTTTCGAAGTCCCTCCAATTAACCACCTATTTTTCTTGACTTTATTAGTAAATGCTAATATATAGTGGTTGGTATCGAAGGAGCCGCTGTAAACGCTCCGTGAAGGCCCCCCGCCTTCGGCTACGGCAAGGACCTGAGATGTTCACGATCAAAAAAACGCTCGCCATGGTCGCAGCCATCGCTGCTGCCCTGGCACTCGCAACCGGTGTCGTCGAGGCTGCAGTTTCGGCGCCTGATTCAGCCAAGAACGCTGACTCGTCGACCGCCGACCACAGTAAATTCAAGGAATTGAAAGGGCCGTTCAAGACCGGACCCGAAGTCACCCAAGCCTGCCTGATTTGCCACACCGAGGCCGCCAAGCAGGTCCACAAAACCAAGCATTGGACCTGGGAGGTAGTCAACCCGGCCACCGGCCGCAAGCTTGGCAAGAAGAACGTGATCAACAATTTCTGCGGCACGATCACCGGCAACGAACCGCGCTGCACGTCCTGCCATATCGGCTATGGCTGGACTGACCAGAATTTCGACTTCGCGTCCGAATCGAATGTCGACTGCCTGGTCTGCCACGACACCACCGGCGAATATCGCAAGTTCCCGGCGGGCGCCGGCCACCCTGTCTATGAGCCGACGAAATGGTCGGGGCGCCTGTGGCAGCCGCCGGACCTGGTCAAGGTGGCCCAGGCGGTGGGCCCGACCAGTCGACGCAATTGCGGTGCCTGCCATTTCACCGGCGGCGGCGGCAATGCGGTCAAGCATGGCGATCTCGACGTCTCGCTGCTCAACCCCGGGCCCTATCTCGATGTGCACATGAGCCCGGAGCGGCTGAACTTCTCCTGCTCCAAGTGCCACAACGCCGACGCCCATGCCATTCAGGGCAGCCGTTACGCCCCGACAGCGACCGACACCCACGGCATCGACGTGCCCGGCCGCGACGACGGCAGCCGCGCCACCTGCCAGTCGTGCCACGGCGACAAGCCGATGCATGACGACAAGCTGAACGACCATGTCGACAGGGTGGCCTGCCAGACCTGCCACGTCCCCTACTACGCCCGCGGCGGCTACAAGACCAAGATGTGGTGGGACTGGTCGACGGCCGGCCAGCTGACGCCCGAGGGCAAACCCCTGAAGAAACGCGACCGCCAGGGCTACGAACTGTACAGTGGATTCAAGGGCGATTTCCGTTGGGAAGAAGACGTGGTGCCGGAATACCAATGGTTCAACGGCAACGTCTCCTACACCTTGGTCGGCGATGAGATCGATGCCAGTCAAATTGTCCCGATCAACCGCTTCGAAGGCGCCCCCAACGATCCCGATGCCCGCATCTGGCCGGTCAAGGTGATGCGTGGCAAGCAGGCCTATGACGTCGTCAACAAGACCCTGGCGGCGCTGCATACCTTCGGCCAAGACAACAGCGCCTTCTGGGGCAACTTCAAATGGGAACCGGCCCTGGCCGCCGGCATGGCGTCGGTCGGACAGCCCTTCAGTGGCGAATTCGATTTCGTCGAAACCGAAATGCGCTGGCCGATCACCCACATGGTTGCGCCCAAGGAGGATACGGTGCGGTGCACCGAATGCCACGGCCCACGCAGCCGCATGGCCGGGATCGAAGGCGTTTATGTGCCGGCCCGCGACCGCGGCGGCTGGCTGGACCTGGTGGGCTCCGTCGCCGTCATCCTGACGCTGCTCGGCGTGCTCGGCCACGGCGCCTTGCGCATGCTGTTCCACTATCGCCAAACCCGGGGAGCAAGCCAATGACCCGCGTCTATATCTTCAAGCGGTTCGAGCGCTTCTGGCACTGGACCCAGGCCCTGCTGATCATCGCCATGGCGATCAGCGGCTTCGAAATCCACGGCACCTATGCCTTTCTGGGTTATGCCAATGCGGTGATGGTCCACACCACCGCGGCCTGGGCCCTGATCGTACTGTGGCTGTTTGCCATATTCTGGCACTTCACCACCGGCGAATGGCGGCAATACGTGCCGACCACCGACAAGCTGATCGCCATGACGCGCTATTACCTGTCGGGCATCTTCACGGACGCGCCCCACCCCTTCCGCCAGACCACGGTCAGCAAGCACAATCCGCTGCAACGGATGGCCTATCTCGGGGTCAAGCTGGTCATCAATCCGCTGATCTGGATCTCCGGCCTTCTGTACCTCTACTACAACGACTGGCCGGCCTGGCTCGGCCTGAACCTGGCCGACGTGGCCTGGGTCCATCTGGCGGCCGCCTACATGATGGTGGTGTTCTTCATCGTGCACATCTATTTCGCCACCACCGGCCACACGGTCACCGCCCATATCAAGGCGATGATCACCGGCTGGGAAGAGTTGGAAGACGAGGTGTGAGGATGATGCGGTTGCCCACCGGCACTGAAATCCCTGCCCTACCTCTCGGGGCCGGACCGGGCAACCGCGTCACGAATCTGCGGCAGGTAGTCCTGCCAGCGATAAACCGGTGCGGAATGGGCAAACAACACGATACCGCTGCGATCCAGGACATAGGTGGTCGGCAAGGTCGGGGCCAGTTCGCGCTCGTCGATCGGGCCGCCTCCTCTGGTCCTCAGGGTGCGGTCGGTGAAGCCGGCAACCCCGGAATCGAAGAGCGGCAGGTCATAGCCCTGGGCCCCCGCCCAGGCTTGCGACTTGGCAATCGGTTCGCGCATCTGCAACAGGATTACCGTCACCCCGGGCTCGTCGCGCAGCACGTTATAGCCGGCCTGCATCTCGGGCATCTCGACGACGCAGGGCGGGCACCACGATCCCCAAAAATGAAGCACAACGACCTGGCCGCGGTAATCGGATATCGTCCGCTCCTTGCCCTCGGGGTCGCGGAAGGCCAGATCGGGGAACCGGTCACCAAGCCATTGCCCGACCTGGGCCGCGGACGCGCTATCCGGGTCCGTGTAGGGCCGCCAGACCTGGGCCCAGCCTTGCCGATCCAGCACCACCTCGTCGCCTTCGGCGTAGACCAGGCAGGGCTGCGGCGTGATCGCACTGCAGGCCGCCTTGGCCTCACGCACCGCCGCCTCGGCGGATCCCATGTCGCCGCGCCACGCCCACACGCCACCTGGCGCGATGACGAACGCTTTGTGGGGCCCCGCCAGCCGATAGTCGCTGAAACCTTCCACCCCGTTGGGGCCGGTTTGGGGCACCGCATCCCCGGCACCGACCTCCGCTCCGGCAATACAGGCGGCAGCCAGCATCATGGTCAGGAAATACGGAAGTCGTGCCATCGCGGTTTCTCCATCCGGTGCGAAATCGCACCCGAAAAATTAACTTAAGTTACTGAAAAAATGTGATTTTCTCCACATTTTCCTTGATTATATTAGCATTTTCTGATATAATGGTCCACATCTCAAGACGGAGTAGGAACGATGTTCAAATTCGTTGGAGGTTTCTTCTCAGGCGTCGTCGCTTTTGCCCTTCTCGGTTGGCTGTTCGCCGCCGATCTGATGGTCTCGGTTACCGAGAGCCCGTTCGGGGTCCGCGAAACCGCCGCCCGGATCCAGCGCAACATCGTCGCCCAGGGTTGGGACCTGTCCGGGGTCCGAAATCCGCAAGCCTCGGTCAAGCGCAAGGGCGCCACTGTGCCGCCGGTGCTGCTGGTCGAGGCCTGTAATACCGAATACTCGAAACCACTGCTGCAGGACGACGATACAAGGGTGGTTTCGATCCTGATGCCCTGCACCATCACCATCTTCGAGAAATCGGACGGCAAGACCTATATCGGCAAGATGAATTCCGGCCTGATGGGTTGGATGTTCGGGGTCAAGGTCGGCCAGGTAATGGGACAGGTCGCCGAGGACCAGGACAAGTTCACCGAATTCGATCCCAGCAAGCCGGCGCCTGAGCTGATCGAGAAAAAGGCTGGTGGTGGCGGCAGTGGCGGCAGCGGCAACCCCTTTGCCGGCGGCTGCTGACGATACGAAATTCCTCGCCTCTCCTTGCGAGCTTCCCCTGCCCCGGGATTTCGGTCCCGGGGCCTTTTTTTCTGCGTCATAGGTGTTCTACACCCATCGGACCAGGCGCCGTTCCTCGCGCGGCGTCTTGCCGAAATGCTCGCGGTAGCACTTGCTGAAATGGGAGGCCGAAATGAACCCGCTGGCCAGGGCCACCTCCAGGATCGGCATGCTGGTCTGTGACAACAGGTGGCGGGCCCGTTTGAGGCGCAGGTCGAGATAGTAGCGGGTCGGCGTGCAGTCGAAGTAGCGCCGGAACAGGCGCTCCAACTGACGGGTCGACAGCCCGACCTCGGCCGCCAGGGCGCTGCAACTCAACGGCTCCTCGAGATAGGCCTCCATGCGGGCGACCACCGAAAGCAGCTTGGGATGACTGACCCTGAGCCGTGAATGCAGGGTCATCCGCTGATGGTCGTGTTCGTCGCGGATGCGTTCGTGGATCAGCTGATCCGAGACGGCGGCGGCCAAATCATAGCCATGCTGCAGGGCGATCAGATTGAGCATCAGGTCCAGCGAGGCGGTGCCGCCGGCGCAGGTCAGGCGCTTGCGGTCGATCTCGAACAGCTTGTAGCTCGGGGTCAGGTCGGGAAACTCCTCGCCCAGGGCAGCCAGGTTTTCCCAGTGGATAGTGCAGGTGTACCCGTCCAGAAGTCCGGCCCGGGCCAGCAAATAGGCCCCGGTGCACATGCCGCCGATCACCTTGCCGTGCTGGGCCAGGCGACGCAGCCAGGCTTCCAGCCGCCGGTCGCTGAACTTGGTGACGCCAATGCCGCCGCAGACAAACACCGTACCGGGCATGCCGGCGGCCTCGATCGATCGTTCGGCTGAAATTGACATGCCGTTGCTGGCCATGACCGGCTCACCGTCGATCGACAGGTATTCCCAGGTGTAAAGCTGGCGTTCCGAGGTCCGATTGGCGAGGCGCAGAGCTTCGATGGCGGAAATCACCGCGATCATCGAGAAATTCGGCACCAGGAAGAACCCGATATGCCCCCCGGTATCTGCGCCGCTCGTCGGTTGCATAGCGGTCGCCTCCCTTATACGCCGCCCCAGCCACGGCCTTGTCGTGAACGCGCGCTCTTGATCGACGCACCTTGTTCCAACAGCCAAATTTTGTGGTACGGCGAATTGGCCGCCCCGTCAACCAGTTACGAATGCATATGCGTCGCCTGAGCATTTGGATAAGCTGCTGTGATACGACGTCAACCGGGGGCACGAGGGAATGACCAGCCAGCGATCGATCGGCAACAAGGATGCAGCCAACGACCTCAAGGCCGTGGCCGAACTCTACCATGCCTTTGCCACCGGGCTGATCCTGGCCACCGTGGTCCAGCGCGGCCGCGACGTCGCCGCCGATCTGGTGTTCCGTCTGTTCCGACGGCAACAGGCGGCGAAGTTCCTCTCCGGGCTTGAGAAGCTGGGCCTCACTGGCCTACCGCATGCCGTCGCGGCTGCCCAATACCACTATCTCTCCAACGCGATTGGCGGGGTCCAGGTCGAATATATCTATGAACGCGACGACAAGGCCTGGATCCGGTATCCGCCGCCGCGCTGGATGTGGGCCGGCACCGCGATCTGCGGCATCCCCTCCGAGGTTTCGGCCGCCATGTTGCGCGGCTGGCATGCCAATAACGGCGTCATGCTCGGCAATCTTGGGCTTGGCTTCGTCTGCACCAAGCAGACCGTCGATGGCCAGCCGGGGCTGGAGGGCTATTACCACGACTATGGTCGGGAACTGGCACCGGAAGAGCGCCTGCGCTTCGCCCCTGACGAAGAAGGGCCGGATTTCGACCCCGAAGCAGCGCCTTGGCTGGCCAGTGCCGACTGGCCCGAGGAACGGGTGCAAAAGGCCAATCGCAACTATGCCATCACCTATGTCGGCTCGATCCTGCCGGCGCTGTTCGATCTGTTGGGCCCGAAGGACGGCACCGCCCTGGCCCGGCATGCGGCGGTGCTGGTCGGCATGCAGTACCATCTGCAGGTGCTGGAGCTGTTGGGCATCTTCGATCGCAGCCCGGCGGGGTTCGCCGCCGCCCTGACCCGCCTGATCGCGGCCCAGGGCGACCAAGCGGAATGGCGAGAGGACGGACCGGACTATGTTGTCAGCCAGACCGATTGGCGCTTCCTCAATGATGTCGCGGATTACCGCGATCCCGCCGCCGCTTCCCTGCACGCGCTGTGGCAGGGCGCCCTGGCGACCCACGATCGGCATTGTGAGTTGGAGATGGGCGACCAAGTCGGGTCGGAGCGGATCTGGCGAATTCGGAGGGCCTAGGTTTCCAAGCCCACAGGGTGTTCAAGCCAAACCCGTCCGATACGCAGGCCATTGGTATTAACCATAAACGCGTGTTGTATCCCGTTTTTTTCCCGTTATAATGACATTTAAAAGTTGTATAACTAGGTGCTGGGAGGCCCTTATGGTTAATTTTCACCATCGTATGGTTGCGGTGATCGCCGCGATATTCCTGGCGTTTGCGCAGGTCGGGCCGGCGTTTGCCGCCGATCCCCTGCCGCAAACCGTAATCAGCACATTGCAGGAAGCGGCCCGCAAAGGTGACGATGCGCTGCTTGACGCGGTTGAAGAGGCGGTTCGCGCCAACCCCGGTCAGGCGGAGGCCATCGTCGAAGAGGCCAAACGCCTGAAGCCCGCGTTGGAAGGGGATATCCTCGCCGCCGCGGTCAGCGGCGGTGGCGACGTCGCGGTCGCTCCAGCCGCCGGCCCGGTCGCAATCGTCGCGCCGATCCTCGGTGCCGCCGCGGTCGGCGGCGCCGCCGCCGCGGCAGGTGGTGGTGGCGGCGGGAGTAGTGGCGACACCGGTACGACCACCCCTCCGCCGCCTGATCCAGTTGAATTTGAGACTGCGGAGTATTTTGCCAGTCGCAGCCTTGGGACGGTGAATGCATCCAGCGCCTATGCAAGAGGGGGAACTGGACAGGGCATTGTTGTTGCTGTTTTGGATACGGGGTTGGACCTCACGCACCCCGAGTTGCAGGGGCAAGTCGCTCCGGGCGGATTCGACTTCACTTACACCACTGGGATGGTTGATCCGCAAATCCATGGCACGTTCGTGTCTGGACTGATTGCTGCCAAAAAGGACGACTTCGCGATGCATGGCGTCGCCTATGACGCAAAGATCCTGCCGATGCGGATTTTTGATGGCCTTGGCAATCCTACCACGTCGTCGAATGTTGCCGCAGCCGTCAATAGAGCGGTTGCGTTCGGCGCTCATGTCATCAACAACAGTTGGGGCCTGGACGCCATGGTTACCGACGTTACTGCGGCTCAGTATTCCACCCAGTTTCCGGGTCTCCTGCAGAGTTTTCGAAACGCGGTGGCGGCTGGCCGTGTGTTGGTTTGGGCCGCGGGCAACGTCGACCCCGGTTTTTCACCGAACCCAAACCCATCTGTTGAGGCCGGCCTGCCCCATCTGTTTCCCGAACTGCAAAGTCACTGGCTGGCAGTGGTTTCCGTGGGGGGATCGGGCGCGATCACCAACTATTCCTATCGTTGCGGTGTCGCCGCCGCCTGGTGTCTGGCGGCCCCTGGTGGTGGCGACGTGGTGCCCGGCGACGGCGTCATTTCAACTGGTCCAGGCGGCTATTACGAGAGTAGCGGAACGTCGTTCGCGGCACCGACCGTGTCGGGCGGTGTTGCGATCCTGATGGACCTGTTCCCGAACTTGACCTCGGAGCAAATCGTCGCACGCCTGCTCGCCACAGCCAACAAAACCGGGATCTACGCCAACACGCTGGTCTATGGCCAGGGGTTGATGGACCTTGAAGCAGCTTCGCGACCGATTGGTGTTGCCTCTATCCTCGTCGGAGACTCGATTAACGGGCAGAGTTTTGCCGTCGATCAATCAAAAATAACTCTGGGGTCGGCTTTCGGTGACGGTCTCAAGCTTGCCATGTCAGGTACCCAATTGGCTATTTTCGACGACTTTCGTGCGACGTTTCTTTTGGACCTCGGCGATTTCATCGAAACTTCCGACAACCAGACAAATCTCGACACGCTGTTGAGAGGTTATGCCACCGGCGGCCGAAAGACTGTGTCCTTGGCCGGCGGTGATCGATTGAGCTATGCCTTACGGCCGACGTCAGACCGGCCAACGGCATTGGGCGATGACGAGAGGCAGGTTGAGACCGTCGTAGATGGTCTGAGCTTCACTAGCAATCTCGGCGGTGGTAACGAGGTCAGCCTGAGCTACAACACGGACCCGGCCCTCGGCTTTGGTTTGGAGGCTAGCGGCGCCGTCGATCGCGACGTGCTGGCTTCCAGGAACGCGTTCGCCGCGCCCTATCTGTCGTTCGCGTCCGAGGGTTACGGCACCGCTTTTGCCATGGACCTCGGCCTGTTGGGGACCCTGCGCACCGCCGCCTTCTTTGGAGAGTCCGACGACGAGGGCACCAGCCGGGTGATCGGCACGGTGACCGAGCTTGCCGGGACCTATGAGGAGGCGACGGTGTCGGTTCAGGTCGGTGCCCTGACCGAACGCGACACGCTGCTGGGCGCCCGGACAGAAGGCGCCTTTGACCTGGGCGACGAAACCCCGACCGCCTTCACCGGCGTCACCGGCGAATTCCGCCTGACAGACGACTTGCGCCTGGTCGGTAGCGCCTATGCCGGCATCACCCAGGCCAAGGCGGCGGCAAACTCTTTGATCGCCGATGTATCGGCCATCCAGACCAGCGCCTTCACCCTGGGCCTGATGGGCGAAAACCTGATCACTGGGCGCGACCGGTTCGGGATTGTCGTGAACCAGCCCTTGCGGGTGGAAGGCGGCAGCGCCGATCTCAGACTGACGACCGGGCGGGACCCTGCCGGCAATCTGACCACCCAGACCGTTGCCGGCGGGTTGGCGCCGCACGGACGCGAGATCGATTTCGAGATGTTCTATGGGTTCGATCTGGGTGATGACACCAGCGTCACCGCCAGTGCCATGCTGCGCACCGAGCCGGGCCACGTTTCCGGGGCCGAGGCGGAAGCGATTGGCTTGCTGCGTCTGCAACACCGCTTCTGATTCCGCGTATCTGCCGGCTGGTTTTCCTGCCGAAATAAACGGGCGGCGTCCTGCCGCCCGTTTTTTTGCCATTGATTGGCCACAATCTCCGAGAAAATGGATCCACCGGGTCGGTCGAAAACCCTCGCAACCAAACGGTGGCACCCGTGCTTATGGTTACGGAAATTTAACTGTAATTTGCGGGAATTAAAAAATCGATAAGTGCTGGAGGGTGTACTACTGAAACAACGCAACTTTTTAGTTAAAGCGCTCATGATCGCGTGGGTTGCAGTTCTTCCGTTTGACGGCGCCTTTTCCGCGGAGCTGAGCGCGGCGCTGCAAAGCAGACTGGAAGAAGCCGCCACCAGTGGCGAGGACGCACTCCTGGCTGCTGTCGAAAAAGCAGTCGCCGATAATCCGACCATCGCCGAGCAGATCATCGCCGAAGCCACAAGCTTGCGGCCCGGCCTAAGCGCCGATATCCAGGCGGCGGCGGTTGCCGGCGGCGGGGACGCGGTCGTCGCGCCGGCCGCCGGACCATGGTCGGTTGCCGGGCCGATCCTCATCGGCGGCGCCGTGGTCGGAGGTGCGGTTGCCGCGGCAGCCGCCGGCGGCGGCAGTTCCAGCAGTTCCGGTTCCAGCAGCAGCCCCTCGGCTGGGGCCCCGTCCGATTACGAAACCACCGAGTATTTCTATGGGCGAGGACTAGACCAGGTCAACGCCTCCGATGCCTATGCCCGAACCGCGACCGGCAGCGGCGTGGTGGTTGGCGTGGTCGATTCCGGCGTCGATGTGCTGCATACCGAATTTGCCGGTCAGATCGCACCCGGAGGCTATGACTACGTCCTAAGTACGTCCACGATGAGCGACCCGAATGGCCATGGCTCCTTCGTTGCCGGCATCATTGCCGCGAAGAAGGACGACACCGGAGTCCATGGATTGGCATACAACGCCACAATCCTGCCCTTACGGGTCTCCGATGCGGGCGGGAACTTCGTTTCCGAGGCTTCGATCGCTTTGGCAATCAACCGTGCCGTGGCCCAAAACGCCTTTGTCATCAACAACAGCTGGGGCATTCCCACGGAAATCACCAGCCTGACCGCCGTCGCCTATGAGGGCAGCAATCCCAATCTGTTGGCTGCGTTCCGCGCCGCCGTTACCGCCGGAAAGGTGATTGTCTTCGCCGCCGGCAATTCCGGCCTCAACAACCCTGAAGGCGAAGGCGGCCTTCCCTACCTGTTTCCGGAACTCACCTCCCTGTGGCTGACTGCGGTTTCGGTTAATCCAACCGGCACCATCCCCACTTATTCCGACCGGTGCGGCGTCGCCGCCGCCTACTGTCTTGCCGCACCCGGCGGCGGCGATACGTTGGCCGAAGGGGTCCGCTCGGTCAACACCGGCGGCGGATATGCCCAGGGCAGCGGTACCTCCTACGCGGCGCCGCACGTCGCCGGCGCGGTGGCTCTCCTCCGGCAACTGTTCCCCAGTCTGACCCCGGCCCAGATCGTGCAGCGGATCCTGCAGACCGCCAACAAGACCGGCATCTACGCCAACACCGCGATCTACGGCCAGGGTCTGTTGGATGTCGAAACCGCCACCCGCCCGATCGGAACCAGTGTCATTCTGACCGGCTCGACGATTGCCGCGCCGGCGCACACATTGTCGGGTTCGACGATCAGCCTGGCCAGCGCTTTTGGCGACGGGCTCCAATTGTCGTTGGCCGACCATCAGGTCGCCGTGTTCGACGACTTCCGTGCCACCTTCTACGCCGATCTTGCCCCGATGATCCTGGTCGCGGACAACCGACCCGACCTGGACCGACTGGTGGATGAATTCGCCAACCGCAAGACCGCGTCCATCGGCCTGAGCGAAAGCTCCCAGCTCACCTACGCCCTGCGAACCGAAACCGACACGCCGCGGCCGATCGCCGGACGTGACGCACCGGACCAATCTGTGGTCGAGTCCCTGAGCCTGACCGACCGCGTGGGCGGGCGCGAGATTGCGGTCAGCTACAATCGCGACCCCGCCCTGGGTTTTGGCTTGGCGGCGGCCGGACTGATCGACGACACGGTGATCGCATCGCGGAACGGGTTCACCTCCCCCTACCTGTCTTTCGCGGCACGCGGCTACAGCAGCCACGTCGCCTATGATCTCGGCGTCCTGGGTTCGTTGAAATCGGGCGCGTTTGTCGGCGAATCCACGATCGATGGCACCGACCGGGTGATCGGCACCGCGACCGAGTGGGTCAAGGATATCGGCGGATGGGGTTTCCTGTCCGGGCAGATCGGCGCCCTGACCGAACGCGACACCGTTTTGGGTGCCAACTCACAGGGCGCGTTTGCCTTGTCCGGTTACACACCGACCGCGTTTGCCGGAATATCCGGCGCGGTACACGTGAGCGATGATGTTCGTCTGGTCGCCAGTGCCCATGCCGGGTTGACGCGGGCCTCCATCGCTGGCGATTCGCTGTTTTCAGACGTTTCAACAATCACGACCAATGCGTTCAGTATTGGCCTGATGGGTGAAAACCTCTTCCGGGATCGGGATCGCTTCGGTCTGCTGGTCAACCAGCCGCTGCGGGTCACGGGCGGTAACGCCGTGCTGGACCTGACCTCCGGCCGGGACAGCGACGGCAACTTGCTACACGAGACCATCACCGCCGGCCTGGCACCACGGGGACAGGAAATCGACCTCGAAATGACCTATGGGATCGACATCGGCGACGATACGACGGTCACAGCCAGCGCGTTGCTGCGGACCGAGCCTGGCCATATCGACGACGCCCGCCCCGAAGGTATCGGCCTGCTGCGCCTGCAACACCGGTTCTAGGACGAAAGAAAGCTTTCGCCATGGTCGAGCGGCGACAGCCCGAGATGGCCGGCAAGCGTTTGCCCGATATCGGCAAATGTGTGCCGGATACCGATCTCTGCCCCGCTGATCCCGGGCCCGAAGGCCAACACCGGTACGTTTTCCCGCGTGTGGTCACTGCCGGTCCAGGTCGGATCGCAACCATGGTCGGCGGTGATCACCGCCAAATCCCCAGGCCGCAGCAGTGACTTGAACTCGGGAAGCCAACTGTCGAACGCCTCCAAGGCGGCGGCATAGCCGGCAACATCCCGGCGATGCCCGAACAGGCTGTCGAAATCGACAAAATTAACAAACACTAGACTGCCGGACTCGGCTCGTTCCGCCACCGCCGATGTCGCCTTCATCAGGGCCGCGTTGCCGTCACCCTTGACGATTTCGCTGACCCCGCGATGGGCAAAGATATCGGCGATCTTGCCAACCCCATAGACCTTGCCCCCCGTCGATGTCAGGCGCTGCAACAGCGTCGGTGACGGTGGCGGCGTCGCGTAGTCGCGGCGGTTGCCAGTGCGCCTGAAGGCGCCCGAGGTGCCGACAAACGGGCGCGCGATTACCCGCCCGATCCGGTATTCGTCGACCAGGTGGCGGGCGACCTCGCAAACCGCGTAAAGACGGTCCAGGCCAAAAGCCTCCTCGTGAGCCGCAATCTGAAACACCGAATCCGCCGACGTGTAGACAATCGGTTTGCCGCTGGTCAGATGCGTGTCGCCCAGTTCCTCGATGATCGCAGTCCCGGACGCGTGGCAATCACCCAGCACGCCGGGCAGCCCGCAGCGTTCGATCAAGGCGTCGGTCAATTCCGAAGGGAACGTGGGTTGGGTCTTGGGGAAATAGCCCCAATCGTCGAACACCGGCACACCGGCAATTTCCCAATGGCCGCTTGGTGTATCCTTGCCACGGCTCTGCTCCTGCGCCGCCCCCCACACCGCGTCGCCGGCGGGGGCCGCATCACAACCGGGAACGGCGGTCCCGCTGCTCAGTTCCCCGGCGGCGCCAAGGCCGGCGGCCGTCAAGTGCGGCAGGTTCAGCGGTCCACCTGGCCCGGGTCGATCGTCGCATCGGCGGTCGGCGCAGGCGGCGGCTATATGGCCCAGTGTATCGGCACCCTGTTCGCCAAAGCGCCCGGCATCACGGGCGCCGCCGACACCTAGTGAATCGAGAACCAGCACAAAAGCTCTGGCCATGTCATCCTTCCATTGCGCGGTTGCATCCTTCGGGCTCTGGCCGCCGGCCCGGATCCTGCCGATCAATCCCCTTGCCGATAACGGTGAAGGCGCTGCTCCAGCGTTCCGGTATGCAGCTCAAACAGGTGGTTGTCATAATCGTAGAAGTAAATGGAAAGGCCCTCGCCCGCCACTCTCGTTCGCCCCTCCCTGACTTGCAACCCCAGCGACCGGATCCGCCGCAGGCGCTCGTCATATTCCGCCTCGGGAATCTTGAAGGCCAGGTGATTGTAGGTTTGGTTGGGCAGAGGTTCGCCCTCCATGGTCGCAACCCAGACACCGGCTATGTCGAAAAACCGCTCTCGCGACAATGAGAATGTCGCCTCTCCGCTGTCATAGATCTTCTTGGCATCCAGCACGTGCGTCAGCAGCGCCTCGGTTCTATCCAGGTCGCTCACGATAAACGTTAGGTGGCTTAACCCTTCAATCATTGCCCGGTCTCCTACCGACCTTGGCCTCTTCAGCGAGGCCAGGACATCCTGCAACCCGGTCCCCGTCTAAAATTGGGCAGGTCGAAGGATTGTCCAGATCCGCCCTATCCACCACGAAAGGCACGCCCATGTCATGTTTGTGTCATATTGAAACATAATTCTGTGGATAACCGGGCGAGGCGTCGCTCTTTCTTACAATCTGCAATGTTCATCCACCGGCCCGTTTTCCGTTTATTACGCAAATACAACAACTTAGTGAAATGGCATGGTAAATGCTTGATTAACCTTAACCAAAACCGCTCGCAGGAAACAGGCTTCACTCGGGAGACCCCTACCATGCCGCAGGCACCCTACATTGGGATCGGCATCGTGCTGGCAGCGGCCGTCGCACTGGCGGCTCCTGCGGAACCGAGAGCAACCCCTATTCTGCAAAGCGGTGTCCTGGTCACATCCGACGTTCCCGACCAGCACAGCCTGGGAACCGAGCGCCTCGTCACGCTCCTGGCCAGCCTCGGCAGCTCGGTGCGTGGCATCGGCGCAACCGGCCACGTCGTTGTACCGCCGCCAGGTTCCGATACCACGGTGGATTCAACCGCCCGGGTCGGCCTCGAAACCCTTGCGACCTATCAACGCCCCGTCGCCTATGCCGAGGATCAGCGACCCGGTCTGATGCCGGTACCGATCGCCCTGCAGGCGATTGCCGAACCGACGGTGGTCTGGCTGGTCCTGGATTCCGATCCGGCGGCGTCCGGCGAAGGCAAACGTCTGGCCGCCATGTGGCCAGCCCTGGAACCGGCGGTCGTACCGTCCGGCTTGAACCAGCCCGCGATCCTTCAGACGGCGTTCGAGCCGTCCCCGACCCCGGCCAAGGATTCGTTCGGGCTGACGGTTGCGGCGGCCGGGCAGGCCGGGGCTCAGGCGATCCCTGAGCCCAACACCCTGATGTTGCTGGGCTTTGCACTGCTCGCAAGCGCGTGGATGATGGTGATGCGCCGCAATCGACGCCACGCGCTGGCCAAACCCAACAAACGACCTACTTGATCAGGCCCAACTCCTGCATCTTCGACTTGATCTCACGGTCTTCGGGCAACAGGAAATTGGCGATTTTCAGGTCCGATACCGCCCGCGCCTTATCACCCTTTTTCACATATGCCAGGCCGCGATTGAAGAACGCCCGGGCATGGTCCGGTTTGATGCCGATGGCAGCCGTGAAGTCGTCGATCGCCGGGTCGTGCTGGCCGCTCTCGCGATAGGCGACGCCACGCTGGTTGTGGGCCTCGGCCAGATCCTGCTCACCCAGGGTGCCGCTATTGATCGCCTTGGTATATTCCTTGATCGCGGTGCCGTAGTCCTTGGCTGACGATGCGGCCTTGGCGGTTGAAACCACTTTGCGACCGACTTCGGCGGACGTTTTGGGCGGCTTTGTCTTGGCAGGCTTGCGCCCGGCATCCACCGGCTTGCTCGCGGTTCTTGCGGCCGGCTTTGCCGGCTTCTGGGCCGGCGCCCTGGCGGTGCTGCGTGATGCCGTCATTGAGCCGGACTTCATGCGCGCGGCCAGGCAACCAACGCCCTTGGCCTTTAGCCGCCCGCAATCGGCCCTGGCGTTATTGGCGCCGCCTGTTGGTTCCGCGTACAGGCGGTAATAGATGCCTTTGCCCGACCCAAGATCGACACGTTCGATCTTCGGTGCATAGGCCGCCAGGATCTCCCTATTCCGGCCGAAGAACTGCAGCCAACCCTTTTCGGCCGCTTCCTGGCTACGATAGGAAGCCAACTGAATGCGATAGACCTTTACCTGTTTGTGTTGCGCCGCATAGCTCGCAGTCGGCACGGCCACCAAAACCGCCAGAACCGTCGCGACAAGCATCCGCAAAACCAAAGTCACATACTTCATCCACCCCTCCGCAAATCCGGTACGGCGGCCTCTTTGGCTGAACGCAAGACAGCTCGTCCCTCGTTCGCGCCACCCCTATCAAATTTCCCCTGCGCAATACGCAATGGTTACGCCCTTTCAAATACATAGCCTAGCCCGGATTCGCCAGACTGTCGATGGCCAGCAGGCCAAAATCTGCCGCGTCCGTACCGGTTCCCATCACCCATCCGGTCTGGTAACGGTCCCTGGAATTCAAAGGTCGCCTATAATTGCGGGCAAAAAATGACATTTGTTGTCGCGAAGGGCTTCATTGGGGCCAGCAGCTTGCGGCGCTTCCCGCGCAGCATTAATTCCGTAACCAATAAAAAACATATAATCGAAAAAATCGATTTTCCTGGACATCCCAAACCGCGCCTGTTAGTCGTGTTCGAAGCAAACTGGGGCGGGCTAGGTGGTAAACGTCAAACCAACCCTCGATAGTTCAGACGGCACCGGTGGATCATCGGCCGCGACGATTCGCGACCGCATTGCCGAGCAACTGCGCTTCGACATCGTCACCGGCGCCTTGGCGCCGGACAGCAAGCTGAAACTCGATCGATTGAAAGCGCGATATGGGGTTGGTGGCAGCCCCCTGCGCGAGGCGCTGGCCCGTCTGGTCGGCACTGGCCTTGTCCGGGCCGAACCCCAACGCGGCTTCTGCGTTGCCGGGTCGAGCCACGAGGACCTGGAGGACGTCACCCGGCTACGGTTGCTGATCGAACCGGAAGCCTTGCGCCAGTCCATGGCCAGGGGCGATGAAAACTGGGAGGCAATGGTCGTCGCCGCCTTTCATCGTTTGGAACGACGCACCCTGCGCGGCGATCATCAAACTCGGGACAGTTTTCCGAAATGGGAAGAAGCGCATCGCGCGTTTCACGTCGCACTGGTCGCGCAATGTGGGTCGGCCCGCCTGATCAAGCTGCAAAGCGAACTTTACGACCAGGTGCTGCGTTATCGCGCCAACCTGATCGAATTCGGACTCGACCCGGAGGCCCTGTCCGCCGAGCATCGGACATTGAAGGACGCCGTTCTTTCGGGAGACAAAAACGCGGCAGTGAAGAACCTGAAGCAGCATTTGTCCTTGACCCGGGACATTATGCGCTTGAAAGAAACCGAAACCTAGAACCAACATAGAGCAAACAGCCATGTTCAGGGAGGAAGAGGAATGGCAAGGAAAATCAGCAAACTAGCAACGATGGTCGCCGGCGCGTTGCTGGCTGCGACGTTGACGGCCGGCACATCCCAGGCAGAGACCATCAAAATGACCGTCACCGCCGGTCACCCGCCGGTCTTCCTGTGGGTCAAGCTGCTCGACGGCTTCGTCCTGCCGGAAATCGACAAGCGGCTGGCGGCATCCAACACTGGCATTACCATCGAATGGACCAAAGCCTATGGTGGAACGCTGGCCAAGATCGGCGGCGAACTGGACGCGATCCGCGACGGGATCTCGGACATGGGCTTTGTAGGGACGATCTTCCACGGACCACAGATGCCGCTGCAGAACGTCTCCTATTTCACGCCGTTCGGCACTGACAACGTGGCGGCGGTCACTTCGACGATCGCCAATCTGCAGGCCAATATTCCGGCCATGAACGACGCCTGGACCAAGCACAACCAGGTCTACCTGGGTGGCGCGGCGTTGGACACCTATCACCTGTTCACCACCTTCCCGGTCAATTCCATCGACGACCTGAAGGGCAAGAAGATCATGGCACCCGGTCCGTCGGCCAACTGGATCAACGGCACCGGCGCGGTAGCGATGGCGTCGGCACTGCCGCAGTACTACAACAACATCAAGACCGGGGTTGCCGACGGTGTCGTGACCTTCACCACCGGCGCCTTCCCCATCAAGCTGTTCGAAGTCGCGCCCTATGCGACCAGGGTGAGTTTCGGGTCGCAGTTTGCCGGCGGCATTACCATCAACAAGGACCGTTTTGACGCCCTGCCGCCCGGTGTCCAGCGCATCTTCCTAGACGTCGGCAAGGCCTTTGCCGTGAAGTTCGCCGAGGCCCAGACCGCCAAGGCCGGCTTCATGATGAAAAAGATGCAGGAAGCGGGCCTGAAGGTTTCCGATCTGTCGGCCACTGAGCGCACCCGTTGGGCCAAGACCATCCCCAACGCAGCCAAGAAATGGGCGACGGGGCTGGATTCCAAGGGGCTGCCGGGCACCCAGGTCCTGAAGGGCTATATGGCGGCAATTCAGGCCAGCGGCGCGCCGGTGCCGCGCGACTGGTCGGCGGAGTAGCCCTACACCGCCTGTAACCAGCGCTCAAGATGAGTTCAGGTGGAAATACCGGTCGCGGCGATCCTGCCGCGACCGGTTTCAGCCGCGTCACCAGTTGGATGAACGCGGTCGGGACCTTGTGGATCTTTGCCCTCATGGTTCTGGTCAATGCCGACATTATCGGGCGCGATTTTTTCGACGCGCCGGTGCGCGGCACCACGGAAATGACCGCGATCTCGATTGTCGGCATCGTCTTCCTGCAACTGGCCCATACCCTGTGGGCCGGCCGCCTGACCCGGTCGGATGCGCTGTTGGGATTTCTCGACCGCCGCAAGCCAAGGCTATCCGCGGGTTTGCGCGCTGCCTACAACCTGACCGGCGCCGGACTGATGGCGGTGATCTTCACGGCGTCCCTGCCCTATTTCCAGCGCGCCCTCGACATCGGAGAGTATATCGGCGCGGTCGGAGACTTCACCGCGCCGACCTGGCCGGTCCGACTGATTATACTGATCGGCAGCGCCGCCACCTGTATCCAATTCGCGCTGTTGGCGTGGCGCGAAGTCAGAACCATGATCGGCCAGGCAACATGAGCGGCTTCGAGATCGGTATCGTTTCGCTGCTGCTGATGCTGGCGCTAATCTGGCTCGGCATGCACGTCGGCGTCGCGCTGACCCTGCTTTCCTACATCGGCGTCGGCCTGATCCGAGACAATTTCGATGTCGCCGGGCGCATGCTGGCGCTGTCGGTCTATGAGGCCATCAACAGCCATATGTTCGGTGTGGTGCCCCTGTTCGTGCTGATGGGGCTGCTGGTCAGCGTCTCGGACGTCGGGCGGGAAACCTTCCTGGTGGCCAACCAGTTGACCCGCCGCATCAAGGGCGGATTGGGTGTTGCCACCGTGGCCGCCAACGCGGTGTTCGCCGCGGTTACCGGCATCTCGATCGCCTCGGCCGCCGTCTTCACCCGGGTTGCGGTGCCCGAAATGCGGCGCATCGGCTTCACCGCCCGCTTCGCCACCGGCGTGGTGGCGGGGTCGTCGGTGCTGGGCATGCTGATCCCGCCCAGCCTGTTGCTGATCGTCTACGCCTTCCTGGCCGAGCAATCGGTTGGGTCCCTGTTCCTGGCCGGGGTCATACCGGGGATACTGCTGGCCCTGACCTTTGCGCTCGGGATCATCGTGGCGGCGCACCGCTTTCCCCGGGCCTTGGGGATTGCCCAAAACGCACCTGACCAGCCTGAACCGTCGCATCCGGACACACTCGGTCTGGTGGACATGCTGCGCATGATCGCACCGATCGTGGCTTTGGTGCTGCTGGTTCTGGGCGGGATCTATGGCGGTTTCTTCACGCCGACCGAAGCCGGCGCGGTCGGTGCGCTGGGCGCCCTGATCATCGCCCTGGCCAAACGCAAACTGGACTGGAAGGGCCTGTGGCAAGTGCTGGTCGAGACCGGCCATATCACGGTATCGATCTCGTTCCTGATCATCGCCGCCAGCATCTATACCCGGATGCTGGCCATGTCCGGCGTGCCGCAGTTCATGATCGGCGGCATCGAAGGCCTGGGCCTGAGTTTCGCCGGTTTCGTGGCGCTCTATATCCTGGTCATCCTGCTGATGGGCACGGTGCTGGATTCGACCTCGATCCTGCTGATCGTCTGCCCCTTGACCCTACCGATCGCGACTGCCTTCGGGGTCGACCTGATCTGGTGGGGCATCGTCACCGTGTTGGCGGTGGAAATCGGCCTGATTACGCCGCCGCTGGGACTGTCGGTTTTCGTCATCAAAAGCACCATCGACGATGTCGGCGTCAGCCTGGGCGATATCTTCCTGGGCGCGGCGCCTTTTGCCGGTATCATGCTGCTGGTGCTGATCCTGGTCACCCTGTTCCCGCAACTGAGTTTGGCCTTGCTGTAGGGGAGGTTCGACATGGCAAAATGGCAATACACCAAGGGGCTGCATGATCTCGGCAATGGCTGCTTTGCCTATCTGCAGCCGGACGGGTCCTGGGGCTGGTCCAATGCCGGCCTGATCGTCGACGGCGAGGAAAGCCTGCTGGTCGACACCCTGTTCGACCTCAACCTTACGCGCGACATGCTCAGCACCATGCGCGCCGCCGTGCCGGCGGCAGCCGATATCGGGACCCTGGTCAACACCCACGCCAATGGCGACCATACCTTCGGCAACCAGTTGGTCGAGGGCGCCACCATCGTCGCCTCCAAGGCCGGTGCCGAGGAAATGGCCGAGTTGCCGCCCCAGGCCATCGCCATGATGATGCAGAACGCCGCCAATATGGGCGAGGCCGGCGCCTTCCTGAAGCAACTGTTCGGCGTCTTCGAATTCGACGGCATCACCCTGGCCCCGCCCAGCGAGACGTTCTCCGACCGCCAGACCCGAAAGGTCGGCGACAAGACGGTCGAACTGGTCGAAGTCGGGCCGGCCCATACCAAGGGCGACGTGCTGGTTCACGTGCCCGACGACCGCACCGTGTTCTCCGGCGACATATTGTTCATCGACGGCCACCCGATCATGTGGGCCGGCCCGGTCGGCAACTGGATCAAGGCCTGTCGGATGATGCTGGATTGGGGGGTCGAGACCGTGGTCCCGGGCCATGGCCCGATCACCGACCAGGACGGTATCCGCCGGGTCATGGGCTACCTTGAATACATCACGGCCGAAGCCCGCAAACGCTACGACGCCGGCATGCCGGTGATGGATGCGGCCCAGGATATCTCGCTCAGCGACTATGCATCATGGGGCGACGCCGAACGCATCGTGGTCAATGTCGACACGCTCTACCGGGAATTCCGCGGCGACGACACCCCGGCCGACGTCGTGCAACTGTTCGGCATGATGGCCAAGCTGGCCAAGGGCTGAAGAACGGCCGCTCGGGCCGCGGCGCTCAGATTATCTGGGCATCCAGTTCGTAGACCCGTTTCGGGTCCTCGATCTCGACCACCCACAGGTCGGGGTCGCGGGCGACATGGCGGGCGATGAGGTTGTCGGCTTCCCTCTCTTCGACCGGCTCGGGCCCGGTCCCCAGCATCCAGGCCGGATCGCCATCCAGGGTCCGGGCCTGGGAATAGACCTGGCAGCCATCGGCCAAGCGATTCAGTTTCAGGACAATCGACCCGGCATCGGGGTCACCCTTGCGATGCACGACGATCGGCAGGAACGCGATATCGCACAGGCGCACCTGCGCCTGAACCCAGATCGCCGGTTTCAACCGATCCGCCGTGCCAAAATGCATGGAAACGCTCCTTCCCGGAGCGGGAAACTACCAGCCTAGCCGGACCGCCGCAATTCCCGGCCGGCTCGCGAACCTGGCCTGCCGCGCCGCCAGCGTACCACCAGGCCCATCCCGATCAGGGCCAATGCCAGCAACCAGACGGTCGCCGGTTCGGGCACCTGGACGCCGGCGCTCGGTGCAATCGCACCCAGGGCCGCTGCATCGATCACCAAATCCGCAGGGCCGATCCGGTCGGCGGCCGCGACCTGGTACTGCCCCTGGTCCAACAGTGACGGCGCCGGCAATGACTCGAACACTCGCGCAGCGGTCGGCAGCAGGCCAGCCTCAGCCGGTTGCCAAACCGACCGTCCAAAGGTCGGGTTGCCGAGGTCGAGTGCGCTGACCTTGAATGGGCTATCCGCGTCGATCCCCCCGGTACCGGGCTCGACCACCGTCACCGTGGCCCGGTCAAGCGGCTGGTCCAAACGCGGCAGCACCACGCCATTGCCCAGGTCGACGCCGCCCGTATCTGGTGTCGCGGACCCGGCGGCCGGCGCAACAGGGGTGGTGTTTTGCTCGATGATCGGCAACGCAAGGGCTGGTGCCACGAAGCACAGCAACAGGAATACCGCCCCGACCGGCCCCCACCGGCCGGCCGTGCGACACCACACATCTCGCGTTACAGCTACCATCACGTGTCTCGCAGTCCCGGACCCTACCGAGTTGCTGCTGTCCATCTACTGCCTGGATTGTGGCAAACTGATGGCACGACACGCGTCATTCAACGCCGGCTTGTCGCCTGCCGGATCAGTTGGACAGCTGCCTCTCCTCCGCTTTCGCGCGGATCACCGGGTGCTCCGGGTTCAGTTTATACGCCGTTTTCAGGTCCGCCAAAGCCAGCATTCTATTGCCTTCGGCCTCATAGGCCAGACTCCGGTTGAAATAGGCCTCGGCATATTCACGATCCAACCCAATCGCCGCCGTGAAGTCCTCGATCGCCTGGCGGGACCGTCCCAGTTTCTGGAACACGTTGCCGCGATTGTTGTAGGCCACCGCGAAGTCGGTCCGGGTTTCGATCGCCATGGTGAAATCGGTCTCCGCGAGGTCGTATTTCTCCAACCGGGCATAAGCGTAACCACGATTGTAGTGGGCTACCGCATAGCCGGGCGCGGTGGCGATGGCGTCGTTGAAATCGGCGATGGCCGACCGGATGTCTCCCAGGTCGGAATAGCAACTGCCGCGGTTGTTGTAGGCCGCAGCCAGGCCCTCGCGGGTCAGGCCACCGGAATCGATAGCCTCGCTATACAGAGCGACGGCACCATGCAACCGGCCGTGCTCCTGGGCATCCAATGCCTCGGAAAACAGCGCTTCGGCGGTCGGCCCGATCAGTTCGCTGAAATTGACATTGGCTGCAACCGGCAGGACTTTGGCAGCTGCCGGCAGCTTCGGCGCGGCAGCCGGCAGCTTCGGTGCCACCGCGGGAACCGGCGGTTTCGCAGCAACCTTCGGTGCCGGTTCAGGCGTTTTTGCGGCTACCCGTTTGGCTTTGACCACGATGCAGTCGCCGCCCCGTTGCTTCAACTGCCGGCAGATCGCGCCGGCGGCTGCCGCGTCCATGGTGGGGTCGGCGTAAAGGCGAAAAACGGTGCCCTTTTCCTTGCCCAGGTCAACCTTGCGCACCCGCGGCACATAGCCGACCAGCAGGTCCCCGAACCGGCCTTCCAGATGCGTCCAGCCACCTTCCGCCCTCTCGCGCGTGCGGTAGGACGCAAGCCAAAGCCCTTTCGTGGCCGAGCCAGTTTCAACCTTCAACGCGGTCTTTGTGGTGGTGGCCTCGGTCTGAGGCGCGAATACGAATACCCCGACGGTCAGGACGCACGCCAGCGCGCCCAACCTTTATTCTCCCCGACATTGTATAACCTCCGCCGGCCTTCCCCCGAACAAGCCCCGACGAACCGGTCCCTCGATCTAGTTCCCTGGCGTCTGTTTTGCGCTTCCCTGACGCCTGCCCCGAGACGACGCCGGCATTGTTCGAACCCGCGTCGCCACAACCACAAAGGTTAACATGTTTAACTCAGCTTGGAAACATCCTTGCCGTCAGCCAGGGTGAATATGCTGATTTCGTCGGCAACGTTCCGAAGATTCCGGGTGCCCAGGGACCGCAACCCTTCGGGTGTTCGATCGGCAAAGTCACCGGACATCAACAACGCGGTCGGCACCTGTTTGCAATACTCGCTCAAGCGGACGGCGATATTGGCCGCCGTGCCGATAACCGTGAAATCGAGCCGGTTGGGCGCCCCAACATTGCCGTACATCACATCCCCGAAATGCAGGCCGACGGCGCATTCGACGGGCACCTGGCCGGCCGCAACCGTGATTTCGTCGATCCGTTCCAGGATCGCCTGCGCGGCATCGCGCGCCTGTCGGCACGACCGTTCGATGGCCACGTCCCCTTCGCCTTCCATCGGAAAGATCGCCAAAACAGCGTCACCGATGAATTTCAGCACTTCCCCACCCAACTCCTGGACCGGTCCGGCCACCCGTTCGAAGAAGTCGTTCAAAAGGTCGAGATAGGCCTGCCGCTCCAACGACTGTGCCAGAACCGTCGAATGGCGCAGGTCGCAGAACAGGATGGCGGCCCGGATTTCCTCGCCGTCGCCCCGCTGGGTCAGCCCCCCCAGTACCTGGCGTCCGGTGCGCTCACCGAGATAGGTGTCGAACAGCACGGTCGTGTTGCGCCGCAGGGTTAGGACTTCGTAGAACCGTGCCAGCGCCGTGATCGCCTCGAACACCTGGCCCAAATGCGCCGTAGCAAACCCCTCTTGGTGATCCGTCGTCAAGGTGATGGTCTGGACCTGCCCATCTGAGAACGGTAGCGGCATAGCGACATAGTCCGTCCCGCCACCGGAGCGCAACTCGTCCAGGATCGGAAAGCGGAACTCCGGATCGTCGATATCCAACCGCTGCCGGACACCACCCAACCCATCGCTGACGTGGCGCACCGGGCTGTTGAGATAGGCCGGGTGCTGCAGGGCACCATGGGGCGTGCCGCTTTCGGTCACGGCATCGGCATCGCGCGACCAGACGAAACGCTGCCCGGCCAGTTCCGGATGCAAAGCCCACAGATTGACGTTCAACCGCCACAGCGGCATGCCGATCGTCCGCAGATTGTTGGCAAATTGCTGTGTCAATTCCGCCGGCGTCCGGCACAGCCACGCGCCGCGCATCAGCCAATCGATCAGGGGTCCGCCCACAGACCGCGCCTGTACCGCTTCGGGCAGCGGGTTTTCCGCGATGATACCTTCGATCTTGGTCGGATAGAAAGCGATCCGGCCGCCGATCCCGCGCGCTTCACTGAGCGGCTGTTCATAGCTCCAGGCGCCGTTTTCGACCAGCCGGTCCCCCAACCGCAAATGCCAGTGATGGGCCGTGCCCTTGAACGGGCAAAAGGTGCGGAAGCCCGATTCTTCAAGCAGCCCGTCGGCCAAATCCTGCTTGGGGAAATAACAATGCGACGGCAAATAGGTTTCGTGCATGACCCTGACGTCGCGGCTGTCGGCGATGGTCTGGCCGGACGCGTGAACCTCAACCCGGCCGGTCACCGCCTCAACGGCGATCCGATAATCCGTGTCACCGGCCATCTTGGCTGTGCCTCAACGGCCCCGTGACTTGGCCGGCAGCTTGCGCGGTTTTTCAGGACGATCCGGTCCCCAAATCCGATCGAAATACGTGTCCGCCAGATTGAGCGCGCCGACCGGGTTGTGGGCCAGCACCCGATCCTTGGTCACCAGCACCGTCACCAGGCCCTCGGAATGCTTGATGAACAGACTGTCATGGCCGACGCACAGGCCCAGCACGACATTCAGGTCACAGCCGGCCTGGTTCAGGAGTTCGGCCTGGGCCACCGGGTTGCACAACGACTCATGGCCGCCCGGCCTGATCTTTTCCTCATCGCGCAGCCCGACCTGTTCCTTGGGAATGCCGCCCGCCTTGCAGGCGACTGAGGCGACTTCCAGGCCATGGCTTTCGAACACGCCGCTCAAGGTATGGGCGTGGTCGACAAAGCTGATACAGGTAGCAATGCCCAGCCGCTTGAAATCCATCTTCTTGGCAAATTGGACGATTTCTTCGACCCTGGTCCAGCGGCAATAGCCTTCCGCCTCGACCCGTGCGGATTCCTGGGCGATGCGTCGGACATAGGGATCGTCATAAATTGCTTCGGCGGCCGCGACCTTGTCCTCGGCCATCTTCGAGGGGCAATACCCGGGGCCTCGTTCATCGCCTTCGCCGTCACGGCAGGCCCGCACGGTCGACGGACAATAGGCGCAGCCGGGCCCGTCATATTTCATTTCTTCACCTCGACCTCGACGAATTTGAACTCATGGTCGTTGATGTTGATGATGTCGTGCTCGACCCCGGCCTGGCGGAAATAGGACTGGCCGGCGACCAGTTCCATCTCGATATCGTTGGCTTCGGTTCGGGCCAGAAGGCGTCCGGTGGTCATCGGCACCACGACATAGTCAAACTCGTGGCGATGCCATCCCGTGGCGGCACCCGGGCGGAATTGCCATTCCGTGACCCGCACCCGGTCGTTGTCGACCTGCACCGTGGGTTGGGCCGGCGGGTGTGCCGACGGTGCCCGATCGGCGAGTTCCTTCCCCATACGGCGTTCCATCTCGACCAGATCCTCGGGCAACGGCATGCCGGTCGCGCGCAACTGGTTGAGGTGCGCCTGCAGCTTGGCGAAAATTTCCCGCGCATCCGCTGCCGGTTGGTCCATTTGGTCCATCAGCAGCGACAGCGAAGCTTCGAATTGTTGTTCGTCCATCTTATCCACCTCGGCTATAATCGCGGTATCGGGGATTGCCGCCCGGGATGATCCAGCCTGCCGGATGATCGCTTATCAGCATAAACGGCCTGGCAGTCTGGCTCAAACGGTGTTCCGGTCAGTGGCAATCAAGCATAGCCCAAGGAGACGATAGGTTATGTTTGGATGGCAAGCCACCAAATCCAAGGCGGCGCCGGTCGAAAAGCGGGAAAACCGCGAACCCCGTCCGGGCCCAGGACCGGCGGCTCAATTCTCGTTGATCGGCGAAAGCCTGCAAATTGACGGCGACGTGGCGTCGAACGGCGACCTGGAGGTGGCCGGCCGCATCGACGGCAATGTCCAGGCAAACGGCCTGGTGGTACACGAAAACGGGGAGATCAATGGCGACGTTCGCGCCGATGACGTCCGGGTCGCCGGCACGGTGACCGGCACAGTGCTGGCCCGCAATGTTTCCCTGACCGCCACCGCCGAGGTCAATGGCGACGTGGTTCATCAAATGCTGTCCCTGGAAACCGGCGCGGCGCTGCACGGCCGCTGCAAATACTCCGACGATCCATCTCGGGTAAGGATTGGCGATATCGATCGGCTACCCGAATCGAAAACAACCAGTCACGATGGCAAGGTGATCATCAAGGCGGCGGCCGCGCACTAGGGCGGCTGCACATCGGGGTCCTACATCAAAACGCCGAGAATGGATTCGACCGTCCGGCCCTGCGCTTTCATCCGGTGATTTTCAATCAGCAGGTACTTTCCGTCCTTTTGGCGGATGACGGCCCAGGCGATTTCGCTGCGCTTTTCGGCCACCCCATAGATCCCGAACGCATCGACGCCCTGCGTCGTATGGCGGCTAACACCGCTGGACACGCCACGCTGCACCAGTTCATCCACCAGGGACAGAATCAACGACACGTCCCGATCGGTAAACGGCGAACGATCAAAAGAAACAACCAACCCCATGGCGCAAAGCTCCCCGGCTGAAGATTTCTGGGCTACAACGTTTCCCGAAAGTAGCAAGGGGCGTGCCGAACCAACCGCCACCCGTCGGGCCCACCAGCGTGAAACACCCGCAAACCGGGCTCATACCCTTGTTTTCTGCGAAAAGTGAGAGGCGGGTTCCTGCCGCCTTTGGGCTATGCCCCAGCGAGATTGTAAAATACGTCGACGGTTTTCGCGGCCGCGTGTGCCAATTCGTTCCGCCTTGACCGGGCCAGACGAAAGCGCCGCACGCGGCCACCGCCGCATCCATGGCCCGACCGGTGAAATGAGCGCAGTTCCGAAAGCGCTTGGTGGTTTGTTGCCCAAAATGGCAGAATTCGGCAGGGTAATTGCATCACCGAACCCGTTCGGTGATTAAGGAGGTATGCCCAGCGGGCATTGGGACATGGAGTTGAGGCAAAACAGGCAGGTCTGGCTGGTCGCCCTGGTCGCGTTGGTGTTCGCGGGCGGGGTCGCGGTTTCACTGTTCGTCGGCCACCAGTCCCGTGTCCAGGCCTATGCGGTCTGGCAGGCCCGTGCCGTTGTCGACGCCGAACGCTTGACCGAGGCCGCCAACGCCGAACTCATGCATTCCCGCAAGAACCTGCGCGCCTTCGGAGCCGTGTTTCGCGGCACACCGTTTGTCGGCGAAGAAACCTTCCGCGAGACCGCCCGCACGGTTCGGGGCTGGGACGTCTATGGCAGTTTTGTCGCCACCGCCTATGCCTTGATGGTGCGGCGGCCCGACCGGGCCGGTGTACAGAAACGCCTGCGGCAGTCCTTCCACGTGATCGGTGCGCCGGAAGAACCGGCGCCCGACCGTTTCCTCAGCTTCATCGTCGACATTTCGACGCAGTCTCGCAATGGCCTGCTGCTGCGCGGCGGCGACCTGGCCACCCATCCAGAACTTTGGTCGGCGGCCGTGACCGCCACGCGGTTGCCGAAAGACGTCGTGATGAGCCGGGTCTTTGAACTGCCCAACGGCCATCATGGCGTGTCGATGGCGTTTGCCGCCCCTAATGGCGAATGGCAGGGGGTTTTGGTGGCGATCTTCGACGTCACCAATTTTGTCCGCCGGCTGGTCGAGATTTACGCCCCGCCCGGCCTGAACCTGCGTTTGGCCCAAAGCGACGCCCGAAATAATGGCGACCGCCGGCTGCAGCCGTTGATCGGCGAGCTTGACCCCCCGGCCAAAGCGATGGAAACCATCACCTTCCGGGTCGCCCATGGCGCCGCCCGGTGGCACCTGTCCTGGGACGTCACCGAAGAATATCTCGGCGGCCCCGACCTAGGCCTGGCCCGTGCAATTGCCATCGGCGGCAGTTTCTTCAGCCTGTTGCTGGCGGCGTTGATGGGCGTCCTGGTGTTGCAGAACGTGCGCATCGGCCGGATCGTCGATCAGCGGACCAGCGAACTGGCCAAGGCGCGCGACGAAGCCGAAACCGCGAGCCGCACCAAATCCGCCTTCCTGGCCGCGATGAGCCACGAATTGCGGACACCGCTGAACGCGATTATCGGGTTCTCCGAACTGATCCGCAGTCAGGCCTATGGTGACCTCGGGTCGCGTAAATACGGCGAATACGCGCGCGACATCACCGACAGCGCCGGTCACTTGCTGTCCCTGATCAACGATATCCTGGATATCTCCAAGGCCGAGGCCGGCAAGCTGCAGCTGCGAGAAAGCGCCGTCGACGTGCGCCGGGTCGTCAATTCGACTGCCCGCTTGGTCCAGGAGCGCGCCAAACAGAGCCGCGTGCAACTGACGACCGAGGTGTCGGAAGCCATGCCGCCCCTGTATTGCGACGAACGCAAGTTGAAGCAGATCATCCTCAACCTGTTGTCCAATGCCATCAAATTCACGCCGGCCGACGGCAAGGTCTTCCTGGACGCTACCCTGAACGATCGCGGTGAGTTCGAGCTTAGGGTCCGCGACACCGGCATCGGCATGAGCCCTGAGGACATCCCGAAAGCCCTTGAGGCATTCGGCCAGATCGACCACTCGCTCAGCCGCGAATATCAGGGCACCGGCCTCGGTCTGCCCTTGGTCAAGGTCCTGACCGAACTGCATGGTGGTGATATCGCGATTTGGAGCGAACCCGGCGCCGGCACCGAAATCATCGTCCACCTGCCGGGCGAAAGGCTCCGACCGGACATGGCCGCTTAAGTCCGCGGGGATCAAATTTCCTCGCTTCAGGCTTGTGCGGACTGGCCTGAGAGGCTAACACCTGCGGCAGCGTGAATCGCGTGCGGCGGAGTTATGCAAAGCGCCTTTCAATCTATTGCCGTCCTGCTCGGCCTGGCCGCCCTGTTCGGCTATCTGAACCACCGCCTGCTGAAACTGCCGGCCACCATCGGGCTGGTGATCATCGCCCTGGCGGCTTCGCTAGGGGTGTTGGCTATCGACGCGGTTTCGCCCAATTGGCATTTCGGCGACGCCCTGCGCGGTTTGATGGACGACATCGATTTCAACGCGGTGTTGATGCAGGGCATGCTCAGCTTCCTGTTGTTCGCCGGTGCCCTGCATGTCGATCTGGAGGAACTGACCAAAAAAAAGTGGTCGATCCTGGCGATGGCCAGCCTTGGGGTGGTGCTGTCGACCCTGATGATCGGTTACGCCATGTGGTTCGTCTTCACCTGGTTGGGGCTCAGCGTGCCGTTGGTCTACTGTTTGGTTTTCGGGGCGCTGATCTCGCCGACCGACCCGATCGCCGTGCTGGGCATCCTGAAAGGTCTCGAGGTCCCGACCTCGCTGCGCATCAAGATCGCCGGCGAGAGCCTGTTCAACGACGGTGTCGGAGTGGTCGTGTTCGGCGTCATTCTGGCCATTGCCGTCGGCGGCAATGGCGAGGCGATGAGCGCCGGCGGTGTCGCGTTGCTGTTCGTCCAGGAAGCGGTCGGCGGCGCCCTGCTCGGCCTGGTCGGCGGCTTGATCGCCTTCTACGCCATGCGCTCGATCGACGAACACAATCTCGAGGTCATCATCACCCTTGCCCTGGTCACCGTGACCTACGCCATCGCCATGGCGCTGCACACCTCGGGCCCGATCGCCATGGTTATCGCCGGCCTGTTGATCGGCAATCACGGCACCCGCCACGCGATGACCGAAAAGACCCGTGAACACCTGCACAATTTCTGGTCCCTGTTGGACGAGATCCTGAACGCAGTGCTGTTTCTGCTGATCGGGTTGGAAGTGGTCCATCTTGCCTTTTCCACCTCCTATGCCTGGGCGACCCTGGCCGCGATCCCGATCGTCCTGGCCGCCCGGCTGGTGGCCGTCGCGGTGCCATTGCAGACACTCTCGCTGTGGCTCGACTATACCAGGGGCGCGGTCCCGGTGCTGGCCTGGGGCGGTCTGCGCGGCGGCATTTCGGTGGCACTGGCCCTGTCGCTGCCGCCGTCCGATACCCGCGACCTGTTGCTGACCGTGACCTATGGGGTGGTGATCTTCTCGATCGTCGTCCAGGGCTTGAGCATCGAGGCCCTGATCAAGCGGGTGGTTAAGGCCAACCCGGCGGAGCGTACATGACGACCGATGACGACGACGTCCGGATCCTGGCCCGGGACCGGGTTTTTGACGGCTATTTCAAGGTTGACCGCTATCGCCTGCGGCACCGCCAGTTTGCCGGCGAGATGGGACCGGAAATCACCCGTGAGGTCCTGGAGCGCGGCCACGCGGCGGCGGTCCTGCCTTACGATCCGGATCGTGACGAGGTGGTGCTGATCGAGCAGTTCCGGGTCGGGCCGCTGGCTCACGGTGCCGACAACCCCTGGCAGCTGGAGATCGTCGCCGGCATCATCGAGCCGGGTGAAACCGCCGAGGCGGTGGTTCGGCGCGAGGCCCTGGAAGAGGCCGGCACAACCATCGCCCGGCTGGAGCCAATCCTTGGCTTCTATCCCAGTCCCGGCGCGGTCAGCGAGCACATCGCCCTGTATATCGGCCAGACCGACACCAAAGGCCTGGGCGGCATCCACGGGGTCGCGGCCGAAGGCGAGGATATCAGGGCCACTGTCCATCCGCTGGATGAGGCCCTAACCATGTTGGCCGACGGGCGTATCGCCAACGCACCGGCAATCATCGCACTGCAATGGCTGGCGGCGACCCGAGAGACCTTGCGGAACAAGTGGCGGACCGGCCGTTAGCATGTCGAACCGTCCAACCCTTTTCGGGTATCGCTTTTCGGTCTATGTGCGCACCGCCCGTATGGTCTGCGAAGAAAAACAGATCGCCTATGACCTGGTCGACGAGCCGCCCTGGTCCTCCGAACTTCCGGCGGTCCACCCGTTCGGCAAGATCCCGGGCCTGCTGCACAATAACGAGCGCTACTACGAGACCCTGGCGATAGCCGACTATATCGACGGTTTGGCGGAAACCCCGCCGCTGCAGCCCAGCGACCGTCGCACCCGCGCCCGCATGCTGCAGTGGATCAGCCTGATCAATGCCTATGTTTATCCCGTCATGGTGCGCGTGTTGGTGTCCGAACGGCTATTTTCCCATTGGCGAGCGGCAGTTCCGGACCAGGAGCGCATCGCCGCCGCCCTGCCGGAAATCAACCGCCAACTGGCGGTCTTGGAGCAGGCGCTGGCCGACGGTGGCATGCTGGCTGGCGACAGCCTGACCCTGGCCGACCTGTTCCTGGCGCCGATGCTCGCCTACGCGGCCCAAACCTCCGACGGCAAGCACCTGTTGGCCAAACATCACCGGCTGGCCGACTGGCATTCGCGGATCTCCGAGCGTCCCAGTTTCGTGGCAACCGCGCCCGGTGCGATTCCCGCACAGCCACCGCGCAGCAACCTTGAAGCGGATTTGGGTGGGGGCTAGATTGATCCCATTCCCAACCTATTGGCCAACGGGGTTTCATGGACATACGTGACGGCATCATCGAAAGCATCGGCAACACGCCGTTGATCCGGCTCAAGAAGCTGAGCGAACAAACGGGCTGCGACATTCTCGGCAAGGCGGAGTTCCTCAACCCCGGCGGATCGGTCAAGGACCGGGCGGCGCTGTACATCATTCGCGACGCCGAGGAGCGCGGCCTGTTGAAGCCGGGCGGTGTGATCGTCGAGGGTACGGCCGGCAACACCGGCATCGGCCTGACCCTGGTTGGCAACGCGCTGGGCTATCGCAGTGTCATCGTCATGCCTGAAACCCAGACCGACGAAAAGAAGGCGATCCTGAAGCAGTGCGGTGCCGATCTGCGCCTGGTACCGGCGGTGCCCTACAAGGATCCCAACAACTACGTGAAATATTCCGGCCGCCTGGCCGAGGAGATCGCGGCCAACGAACCCAATGGCGCGATCTGGGCCAACCAGTTCGACAATGTCGCCAATCGCCACGGCCATTACCTGTCGACCGGACCGGAAATCTGGCAGCAGACCGACGGCAAGCTCGACGGCTTCATCTGCGCGGTCGGTTCGGGCGGCACGTTGGGCGGCGTCGCCATGTACCTGACCGAGCAGAACCCCGACATCAAGATCGGCCTGGCCGACCCGCCCGGTGCGGCGCTTTATGAATACTACAAGAACGGCGAACTGAAGGCCGAGGGCTCGTCGATCAGCGAGGGCATCGGCCAGGGCCGGATCACCGCCAACCTGACCGATCTCAGCGTCGACCTGCCCTATCGCATCGACGATGCCGAGGCGTTGCAGGTCTGCTTTGACCTGATCCGCGACGAGGGCCTGATGTTGGGCCTGTCGACCGGCGTCAACGTGGCCGGCGCGATCCGCATGGCGCGCGATTTGGGACCCGGACACACCATCGTCACGGTGCTGTGCGACACCGCCCAGAAATACGAAAGCAAGATGTTCAACCGCGCCTTCCTGGAGGCCAACGACCTGCCGGTCGCCGACTGGCTGCGAGATTGAGGGAGCCGCAATGACCGAAGCGCTGTTTCGGGACGATGCCTATACCCGCACCTGCGAGGCCGTAGTGACCGCCATCAACGACCGCGGCGGGATCGTGTTGGACCGCAGCATCTTCTACCCCACCGGCGGCGGCCAGCCGGGCGACCGGGGCGTCTTGCGCCACGCTGGCGGCGAGACGCGTATCGCCACCACGGTCAAGGGCGAGACCCCGGACGAAATCGTTCACGTGCCCGACCAGGACCAGGCACTGCCCGAGGTCGGTGCCACGGTGACCGCGGAAATCGACTGGGACTTTCGCCACCGCCTGATGCGCATGCACACCTGCATGCACCTGCTGTCGGCCATCCTGCCCTATCCGGTCACCGGCGGTTCGGTGGGTGCGGAAAAGGGTCGGCTGGATTTCGACATCCCCGAAGCCATCCTGGACAAGGACGAGATCGCCGCCCGGCTGGCTGAGCTTGTCGCCGCCGGCCATCCGGTCTCGTCCCGCTGGATCACCGACCAGGAACTGGCGGACAGCCCCGAGCTGGTCAAGACCATGTCGGTCAAGCCACCAACCGGCCAGGGCCGGGTCCGTCTGATCGCCATCGACGACGGACAATTGGACCTGCAGCCCTGTGGCGGCACCCATGTCGCCAACACCGCCGAGATCGGCGCCATCACCGTCCGCAAAATCGAAAAAAAGGGCAAGCAGAACCGCCGGGTCAACCTTGCCTTTGCCGAATAGCCCGAGACCGTCAAGCAACTGCCTGAAACCGCTAGAAACGAAGGTACCGCCCGATGCCCTATTCCCGTCCCGACGCTCTGGTCAGCACCGACTGGCTCGCGCAGCATATCGACGCGCCCGATGTTCGTGTGGTCGACGCCTCGTGGTACCTGCCGACCGAAGACCGCGACCCGCGGGCCGAATACGAGGCCGAGCACATTCCCGGTGCGGTGTTTTTTGACATCGACGAAATCGCCGACACCTCCAACCCGTTGCCGCACATGTTGCCCGAGCCTGAGAAGTTCGCCAGCCGCGCCCGCAAACTGGGCCTGGGCGACGGCAACCGCATCGTGGTCTACAACGGGGCGGTCAGCGCCGGCGCCTTTCGGGCCTGGTGGATGTTCCGCACCTTCGGCCATGACGATGTTGCGGTGCTGGACGGCGGCATCGCCAAGTGGAAGGCCGAGGGGCGCCCCGTTTCCGACATGCCGCCGGTGCCGCGCGAACGGCATTTCACAGCCCGGCTCAATACCATGGCGGTGCGTGAATTGGGCCAGATCCAGCGCATCGTCGAGCGAGGTAACGAACAGATCATCGATGCCCGCTCCTACGGCCGCTTCCACGGGCTGGAACCGGAACCACGCGACGGCCTGAAGGGCGGCCACATCCCCGGCAGCATCAATATCCCGACCGCGGACCTGTTCGACCCCGCAAACGGCACCCTGTTGCCGGCGGAGGAAATCAAGGAGATCCTGTCCGAGGCCAATGTCGACCTGCACAAGCCGGTCACCACCACCTGCGGTTCCGGGATCACCGCCTGCGTGCTGGCCCTGGCACTTTACATGCTGGGCCATCGCGGGGTTGCGGTCTATGACGGGTCCTGGACGGAATGGGGCGCAAGCGCGCGCGACGACCTGCCCATCGCAACCTGACGCCGGTCACGCCGATGCCAAACGTCGAACCCAATGCCGACGGCACGTTGCCGGTGACGGTTACCTATCTCAGGATGACCGAACCGCCCTACAAGCCGCCGCCACCGCCGCCGCTGGTGCGCCACGCGCTGCTGCACGCCAAGAACCCGCCGGTGGGGTTCTACCGCTATCTGTATGACGCGGTCGGCCGCGACTGGTATTGGGTCGACCGCAAGCGCCAGGACGACGCCACCCTGGCGGCGAATGTCCAGGACGAACAGGTCGAGATCTATGTCCTGTATGTCGATGGTGTTCCGGCGGGCTATGCCGAATTGGATTTCCGGCCGCTGCCCGAGGTTGCCGAGCTGGCCTATTTCGGCCTGATCCCGGAATTCATCGGCATGAAGCTGGGGCCGTTCCTCTTGCGGGCCGCCCTCGACATCGCCTGGTCCCGGGATCCCGACGTCGTTCAGGTCAACACCTGCACCCTGGATTCACCGGCCGCCCTTCCGCTGTATCAGCGCATGGGCTTTGTCGCCTATGACCGCGAGGACAAACTGCTCGATCCGAAAGTATAGGAAACCCGAAGTGGTAGCGTAATGTCCGGCCTGCTCTCGTGCCGTCATATCCCCGCCATGGCTGTATCTGTCTGAAAAACCACGCGTGTTTACTATAAAACCGTATCAAATTGACCGCTTGGTGGATTTTTTTCATTTTCATCTCAGCAGAAACCGCCTAAGGTCCCGTGACAACCAATGAAATGAGGGCGGGCGAATCCGCTCCAGGGAAAAAACAGGGAGTTCAGGACTGTTGGGTACGCAGGTCCTCAGCAGCGAAAGAAATGTGCCGAAGTTCCCGTCTCCGAGTGAGGAACGGGTCCAACCGCATCCGTTGGAAATCGTCGCCAAGGCCGTGCGTATGCGCGCGGCCGTGGCGGCGAGCGTCCGCGTGCGGCCAAACTGTGGTGCATGAGCGCCACCCAAGGGAGAAACCGGCCGGTGTGACCCGGCTGAAAAACTGAAAAACTCGAAGTAGGAGGTTTTGAATGTTCAAACAGGGAATTTTTGCGGCGGCTGCCGGAGCCGTAATGATTGCCGGTTCGGCAATGGCTGGCACGCTGGAAGACGTTAAAGCACGGGGCGAGCTCAACTGCATCGTCACCACCGGCCTGACCGGCTTTGCCTATCCCGACGCCAGCGGTAAGTGGCAGGGCTTCGACGTGGACTTCTGCCGCGCCGTTGCCGCCGCGGTCCTTGGCGACGCGAACAAGGTCAAGTTCGTGCCGACCACCGGTAAGACCCGCTTCACCGCCCTGAATTCCGGCGAAGGCGACGTGCTGTTCCGCAACACCACGATCACCATGAGCCGCGACGCCGACCTGAAGCTGACCTTCCTGGGCGTGAACTACTATGACGGCCAGGGCTTCATGGTGAACAAGAAGCTTGGCGTCAAATCGGCCAAGGAATTGGACGGCGCCTCGGTCTGCATCCAGACCGGCACCACCACCGAGCTGAACCTGGCTGACTTCTTCCGCACCAACAAGATCAGCTACGAGCCGGTGACCATCGAGACCAACGAGGAAGGCCGCAACAACTACCTGGCCGGCCGCTGCGACGTCTACACCACGGACGCCTCGGGCCTGGCCGCCACTCGCGCTACTTTCGACGACCCGCAGAACCATGTCGTCCTGCCGGAAATCATCTCGAAAGAGCCGCTGGGTCCGGCCGTCCGCCAGGGCGACGACCAGTGGGCCGACGTCGTGCGTTGGGTCCTGAACGCCATCATCACCGCCGAGGAGCTGGGCGTGACCCAGGCCAATGCCGAATCCGAGTCGAACATTCCGGAAGTCAACCGGATGCTCGGCCGCGAAGGCAAGTTTGGCGAGATGATCGGCCTTGACGCCCAATGGGCTGCCCGTGCGATCAAAGCCGTTGGCAACTACGGCGAGATCTTCGAGCGCAACATTGGCCCGAGCACGCCGATCGCGTTGCAGCGCGGCCTGAACGCGCAGTGGAAAGACGGCGGTCTCCTTTACTCGCCGCCGATCCGCTAAACGGCAATCGGTTTCGGGGCGGCCTCTAAAAGGGCCGCCCCGGACTTTTTCAAGCTCCAATTTGATTTATCGATTTCGGCGAACCAGGGGGTGATCCGATGACGACAACCGTGACCGACCAACCACGCTCCGGGATTGCGGCGCTGTGGTTCAACAAGGAGGCCCGGGCCGTCTTCTATCAGATCCTGACGATCACGCTCGCCTTCGCCTTCTTTGCCTGGATCGGGACCAACGCGGCCACCAACCTGGCCAAGATCGGCAAGGGCTATGATTTCGATTTCCTCAGCCAGCCGGCCAGCTACGACATCGGCATGTCGCTGATCGAATACACCTCGCGCAGCAGCCATCTGCGCGCCATGTTCGTTGGCATCCTCAACACACTGATGGTCGCTGGCATGGGCATCATCCTGGCGACGATCCTGGGCTTCATCTTCGGCGTGCTGCGGCTTTCGCACAACTGGATCGCCAACCGCACCGTCTATTCGTTCATTGAATTCATCCGCAACGTTCCCGTGCTGCTGCACATTCTTCTGGTGCATGGCATCGTGGTGCATTCTTTCCCCCGGGTTCGGGAAGCCGTATCGTTCGGCGACACGGTGTTCCTGACCAATCGCGGCATCACCATGCCCAGCCCGATCCCCGAGGCCGGGTTCGAATTCGTAGGCATTGCCTTCCTGATCGGAATCGTGATCGCGATCGGTTTTGCCCGCTACGCCCGCAAGGTCCAGGAGGATACCGGCCGCACCCTGCCCGTCCTGTGGGTCAGCTTGGGCGCCATCATCGGCCTGCCTTTGTTGGTCTTCGCCGTACTGGGCGCGCCGCTGGCTTGGGAATACCCGAAATTCTCGCGCTTCAATTTCAAGGGCGGCATGACGTTGAGGCCCGAGTTCACCGCGCTATGGTTGGCGCTGTCGATCTATACCTCTGCCTTCATCGCCGAAATCGTGCGCGGCGGCATTATGGCGGTGCACCACGGCCAGACCGAGGCCGCCCACGCGCTCGGCCTGCGCCACGGCCGGACCCTGCGCCTGGTGATCATTCCTCAGGCGCTCAGGATCATCGTTCCGCCGCTGACCAGTCAGTATCTCAATCTGACCAAGAACTCGTCGCTGGCGATCGCGGTCGGCTACATGGACATCGTCGGCACCATCGGCGGCATTTCGTTGAACCAGACGGGCCGCGAAATGGAATGCATGACCATCGTGCTGCTGTTGTACCTGTGTTTCTCGCTGCTCATATCGGCGTTCATGAATTGGTACAACAAACGCATAAAACTGGTTGAGCGGTAAGGAGGAACCGATGACTGACAACAACGGCAAAGGGCCGATGGTCATCGAGACCGAGCCCCACGAAGCGGACCTCTCCTATGTCGCCGAGACATTTGTGCCAAAGCCGGACCGCGACCCGCCCGGCAAGACCTTCGGTCCGATCCGCTGGATGCGCGACAACCTGTTCGCATCGGTGACCGATACCATTTTCACCCTGATCTTCGCTTTTCTACTGTATCGCCTGTTCGCCTGGGGGCTCGAGTTCTTCCTCTTCGATGCGGTGGTCAACGCCGATTCACGAAACAGCTGCAGTGCGGCCGGCAAAGGCGCTTGCTGGGCGGTGATCATCGACCGCTTCGAGATCATGGTCTACGGCTTCTATCCGCATGCCGAACGGTGGCGGGTCAACCTCTCGTTCGTGCTGCTGTTTGTCGCCATCGGTCCGTTGCTGTTCGACAAGTTCCCGGCGCGCCGCCAGATGATCTGGTTCTCCATGATCTATCCCTTCCTGGCCGGCTGGTTGCTGATCGGCGGCCTTGGCCTGCCTGAGGTGACAACCGACAGGTTCGGTGGCGTCATGCTGACCGTGGTGATCGGGGTTACCGGCATCGCCTTCTCGTTGCCGATCGGCATCGTGCTGGCCTTGGGCCGTTATTCCAACCTGCCGGCGGTCAAGATTCTGTGTGTCGGTTTCATCGAATTTATCCGCGGCGTGCCGTTGATCACCCTGCTGTTCGTCGCCTCGACCATGCTCAACTACTTCCTGCCCCCGGGCATGGAGTTCGACCTGCTGCTCAGGGTGCTGATCATGGTGACGCTGTTCGCATCCGCTTATATGGCCGAGGTCATCCGCGGCGGCCTGCAGTCGATCCCCAAGGGCCAGTTCGAGGCTGCCGATTCCATGGGTCTGAAATATTGGCAGTCGATGCGCCTGATCGTCCTGCCGCAAGCGTTGAAAGTGTCGATCCCGGGCATCGTCAATACCTTCATCGGCCTCTACAAGGACACCACGCTGGTGATCATCATCGGCCTGTTCGATCTGTTGGGTGTCGGGCGCGCAACCATCGCCGACGCCCAATGGAGCGGTTTGGCGGTCGAGGTCTATCTGTTCACCGCCGTGTTCTTCTTCATCAGTTGCTTCGCCATGTCGCGCTATTCGCTGTACCTCGAGCGCAAGCTGCACACCGGCCACAAGCGATAAGAAAACCAGGGAGACTTACGTCATGTCCGCCATTCCCCAACCCTCGACCGAAGAAGGCCCCGCCATTGTCCTGGACAAGGTCAACAAATGGTACGGCGAATTCCACGTCCTGAAAGACATCGACCTGAATGTCGCGCGCGGCGAGCGGATCGTCATCTGCGGCCCGTCCGGGTCCGGCAAGTCGACCATGATCCGCTGCATCAACCGCCTGGAGGAGCACCAGGAGGGCCATATCATTGTCGACGGCATCGAACTGACCGACGATCTGAAGAAGATTGACGAAATTCGCCGCGAGGTCGGAATGGTGTTCCAGCACTTCAACCTGTTCCCGCATCTGACGGTGATGGAAAATTGCACCCTGGCGCCTATTTGGGTCCGCAAGATGCCTAAAAAGGAAGCCGAGGAAGTGGCCATGCAGTTCCTGGAACGGGTCAAGATCCCGGAACAGGCGTTGAAATTTCCCGGCCAGTTGTCCGGCGGCCAGCAACAGCGCGTTGCCATTGCCCGCTCGCTGTGCATGAACCCGCGGATCATGCTGTTCGACGAGCCGACCTCGGCCCTGGATCCGGAAATGATTTCCGAGGTGCTGGACGTGATGATCGATCTGGCCGAAAGCGGCATGACCATGCTGTGCGTGACCCATGAGATGGGCTTTGCCCGCAAGGTGGCCAACCGGGTGATCTTCATGGATGCCGGCGAGATCGTCGAACAGAACGACCCCGAGAACTTCTTCCACAATCCGCGCTCGGACCGCACCAAACTGTTCCTGAGCCAGATTCTGGATCACTGAAGCACTGGCAAAATAGCCGATCTGGTGACACACTCGCGCGCCGGCCTTATGGGCCGGCGCGTTTCTTGGAGTCTGACGCAGGAATGGTTGTTCCTTCCAGCTCCCCGAGAGTCGCTCTTGGCGGCTTTCGAGCCAAATACTTGATCAAGAGGCACATCGGATGAGAGAGGATACCGTCATCGTCACGGCCGGGCGGGACCCGGAGAAGAATTTCGGCGTCGTCAACCCGCCGGTCTATCATGCCTCGACCATATTGTTTCCCAGCTACCAGGCGATCAAGGACCGGGCCGGCCATGAAAGCCACGGCAAGCGGGTGGTCTATGGCCGGCGCGGCACCCCGACCAGCTTTTCGCTGGAAGCCGCGGTCACGGCCCTGGAGGGCGGCCATGACTGCGTGCTGTTCCCCTCCGGCATCAACGCTATCACCTGTGCCCTGCTCGCTTTCCTGAAAACCGGCGACCACTTGCTGATGGTCGACAGCGTCTATGGGCCGACCCGCAGTTTTTGCGAAAACATGTTGGCCCGTTTCGGGGTCGAAACAACCTATTATGACCCGCTGGTCGGCGCCGGTATTGCCGACCTGATCCGCGTCAACACGCGCGTGGTGTTCACCGAATCCCCTGGCTCCCAGACCTTCGAGATGCAGGACATCCCGGCCATCGCGGCGGCTGCCCATGCCCGGGACGCGGTTGTGATCATGGACAATACCTGGGCTTCGCCGCTGTTCTTCAAACCCTTTGAGCACGGCGTCGATGTCTCGGTCCAGGCCGCCACCAAATACATTGTCGGCCATTCCGACGTGATGATGGGCACCGCGACCGCCACCGAGGCCTGTTACCGCCCACTGAAGGAAACGGCCAGCGAACTGGGCCTGGCAGCCGGACCCGACGACATCTATCTGGCCCAGCGTGGCTTGCGCACCATCGGTGTCCGACTGCGCCAGCACCAGGAAAGCGGCCTTGCCGTCGCGCGATGGCTGAGGGCACGGCCGGAGGTCGTGCGGGTGCTGCATCCAGGTCTGCGTGACGACCCCGGCCACGGTCTGTGGAAACGGGATTTCCTCGGTGCCAGTGGCTTGTTCGGAATGATCCTAAATCCCTGTTCGGAAACCGCGCTGGCCGCCTTTCTGGACGGGCTCGAACTATTCGGCATGGGGTATTCCTGGGGCGGCTATGAGAGCCTGATCATTCCGGCCGCTCCCACCCGGACTGCGACCCGCTGGGCGCCGGAGGGCCCCTGCCTGAGGCTGCATATCGGGCTCGAGGATATCGATGACCTGATCGCGGATCTTGAGGCCGGCTTCCAGCGCCTGGCCGCGGCCGGCTAGCCGCGCGCATTCCGCGGCATGTATACTATCTGGCTCAAACGGACGGGAAAAAGACCATGAGTGAGACCGCAACCGGCGCCGCGGAAGTCTGTGCCGCCATCAAGTTCGACCAGGCCGGACTGGTGCCGGCGATCGCCCAGCAACACGACAGCGGCGAAGTGCTGATGATGGCCTGGATGAACGCCGACTCCGTTGCCGAGACCTTGCGTACCGGGCGGGTCTGCTACTGGTCGCGCTCCCGCCAGGCTTTCTGGCGCAAGGGCGAAAGTTCCGGCCAGGTCCAGAGCCTGATGGACCTGCGCCTTGACTGCGACGGCGACACCCTGCTGCTGTTGGTCGACCAGAAAGGCGTCGCCTGCCACACCGGCCGACGCACCTGTTTCTACCGCGCACCGCGCGACGGGGCCCTGAGCGAAATCGAAGCGGTTGCCATCGACCCGGATGAGCTGTACGGGGGATAGACCGGTGACCGGCGTTGTCAGGGCCTGGCTTGCAGCAATTCTGTTGCTGGGTTTTGGCTGGGGCGCTGCCGCCCGGGCCAACGACAACCTGTTGCTGTTCGTCGCCGCCAGTACCCTGGAAGCCATGGAGGCGGTGGCAGAGGCCTATCGCACCGAGCACGACACGCGCCTACGCATCTCGGCCGCCGCCAGCTCGACCCTGGCCCGGCAGATCGTCAGCGGCGCACCGGCGGATCTGTTCATTTCCGCCAACACCCAATGGATGGACTACCTCGAAAACCGCAAGTTGTTGGCGCCCGGCAGTCGCAAGCCGCTGCTGGGCAATGACCTGGTGTTGATCGCGCCCAAGCGGAACGGCCATGCCATCGCTCTGGATCCGCCCGATGGTCTCCTCAACGCTACCCGGGACCTGCGCCTGGCGATCGCCGATCCGGACCACGTACCGGCAGGGATCTATGGCGCCCAGGCATTGCGGAACCTGGGCCTGTGGGAGCAACTGGCCGACCGTCTGGCCCGGGCGCCCGACGCCCGTTCGGCGGTCACCCTGGTCGCCCGCGGCGAGGTCGCGGCCGGCATTGCTTATCGTTCCGATATCGCCGCCGGCAGCGCCGAGATTCGCCTGGCCGGGCGGTTCCCCGCGGAAAGCCACTCGGCGATCGTCTACCCGGTCGCCATCATGGCCGGCCGCGACAACGCCCGCACCCAGCGGCTGTTTCGCTTCCTGACTTCACCCCGGGCGGCCGAAATCTTTCGCCGTTTCGGCTTCAAGCCGCTACCCTGAACCTATGGAACCCTTGTCGGCGTTGGAACTGGAAGCCATTGGCCTGTCGCTGAAGGTCGCGGCCTGGAGCACTGCAATCAGCCTGCCCTTCGGCATCGCCATCGCCTGGATCCTGGCCCGTTACGAGTTTCCCGGCAAGGTGCTGTTCGACGGGCTGATCCACATGCCGTTGGTCATCCCGCCGGTGGTCGTCGGTTACCTGCTGTTGGTCCTGCTCGGCCGCCAGGGACCGATCGGCGCCTGGCTCTACGAACATTTCGGCCTGACCCTGATTTTCACCTGGCGCGGCGCCGCTCTGGCCGCCGCGGTGATGGCCTTCCCATTGATGGTACGGGCGGTGCGGCTTTCGTTCGAGGGCGTTGACCAACGCCTGGAGACCGCCGCCCGGACCCTGGGGGCACCGCGCTGGCGGGTCTTCCTGACCATCACGCTGCCGCTGATCGCGCCGGGCGTCCTCAGCGGGCTGGTGCTGGCCTTCGCCCGTTCGCTGGGTGAATTTGGTGCCACCATCACCTTTGTTTCCAACATTCCAGGCGAGACACGCACCCTGCCCATTGCCATCTACTCGGTGCTGCAGACCCCGGGCGGCGAGCACGAGGTTGTGCGTCTGGTCATCCTCTCGGCCCTGCTCGCCCTGGCCGCCCTGGCCGCGTCGGAATTGATCGCCCGCCGGGTCAACCGCCGGCTCAAGGGGACGCCATGATCCAGGTCGACGTCCATCTGCAGCGGCCGCGTTTCGGGCTCGACGTCTCGTTCCAGGGCGACAGCGGCATCACCGCCTTGTTTGGCCGCTCCGGCTCCGGCAAGACCACGGTGATCGATATCATCGCCGGTCTGGTCCGGCCAGACAGCGGCCTTGTCCGGATCGGCAACAGAGTGCTGTTCGACGATGCAGCCGGTATTGACCTGGCGCCGGAACGCCGCGGACTGGGCTATGTCTTCCAGGAGGACCGACTGTTCCCGCATATGAGCGTCAAGGGCAATCTGACCTATGGACGCCGGATTCAGCGCAAGACGGCCGACGGGATCGGTTTCGACCAGGTGGTGGGGCTGCTGGACATCGCCCACCTGCTGGATCAGCGCCCCCATCAACTGTCGGGCGGTGAAAAACAGCGGGTGGCAATCGGCCGGGCGCTGCTGGCCAACCCCCAGCTTCTGTTGATGGACGAGCCGCTGGCCAATCTCGACGCCGGGCGGAGGGGCGAGATCCTGCCATTCATCGAGACCCTGCGCGACGAGCTGGCGCTGCCGATTTTCTACGTGAGCCATTCGGCCAACGAGATTGTCCGCCTGGCCGATACCATGGTGTTGCTGTCCGACGGCCAGTCGATCGCCAGCGGCCCGGTCGAGGAGGTGATGAGCCGACTGGATCTGAGCCCGCTGACCGGACGTTACGATGCCGGCTCGGTACTACCTGCCACGGTCGGCGCCTGCGATGCCGAATACGGCCTGACTCGGCTGGAGACCCCGGCCGGCCCCTTATGGGCCCCGGTCGCCGACCTGGTGCCCGGCTCGATCATCCGGGTCCGGATCCGGGCCCGCGACGTCTCCCTGGCGCTCAGCCGCCCCAAGGATGCCTCGCTCACCAACCATTTCACCGGCCGCATCGTCGAACTGGCGGTCGAAGCCGGACCCCTGGTGGATGTGCTGCTGGATGTCGGTTGCGCGTTGCGGGCCCGCATCACCCGCCGTTCTGTCGACCGGCTGGGACTGGCCGTGGGGGCCGAAGTCCATGCCCTGGTCAAGACCGTCGCCATCGACCGCGCCAGCCTCGGCCGCCGCGGCAGCGAGGTGCGGCGCTAGCGGCGCACCTGCCACATGGTTCGAGACGAGCTCCGCCCTCCTCACCATGAGGTGGGGGCGGTGCGGGCGCGGAAATGTTGAGGAACCACCAACCTCGCCTCAGACCTCAAGAGAGCCGCATCGCCAGCCTCACCTCATCCGGAGGAGCCGCTTGAGCGGCGTCTCGAAGGATGTAGCAGGCTCCGGGATCGCAGCGTTGGCCCGGTACAGCAAGTTCGGCGCTAGGATTTCGGCCGGCCGCCGCCGTTCAGGCCGGATGCCGAAGGGACCTTGGCCTCGTCGACGACGATTTCCGTGATCCCGTAATCGGCTTCGGCCGGGATGCGCAGGCGCCGGCCGCCCGGGATCATGGTGACCTGCGGCTCCACCGGCACAACGCGGGACTCGGCGGCCGCCGCCAGCGCTGCGGCGACGTCGGCGCTGCGCCCCAGCTTCTGCAGGTTCATGATGGTGGCGAACACCAGGGTGACCCGTCCGGCGTCGGAGTCCGCCAGCGCCTTGTCCGGCGCGATCCACACCGAATCGACGGCTTCGCCGCCATCGTGCACGGCAACATGATCGGATGGCGCCTCGACCAGGAAGAAATGGGTGTCGAACCGTTTCGGCGAAATCGACGGCGTGATCCAATGGGCGTAATGCACCAGCCGATCGCAGGCCAGCTCCAGATCCTCGGCCTCGACAATGTCGCGCATGACCACCTTGTTGGCATTCAGATCGTCGCGAAAGCGGGACTCGATCGCCTGCAACCGGGCGGCATCGATCAGAGCCGCCTCGCCGCGCGGCCGGGCCAACAGGACACCGCATTCCTCGAACGCCTCGCGGATCGCCGCGATGCGGAACGCCAACGCCGTGTCGTCCAACCCTTCAGCCCCGGCGCAGCGCGCCCTCAGTGCGGGGTCGCCATCGCCGGCATCGACCTTGCCACCGGGAAAGACCATGGCGCCGGAAGCGAAGTCGACCTGGCGGTGGCGTTCGACCATGAACACCTCCAGACCCGGTTCGCCGTCCCGCAACAGCAGCACCGTGGCCGCCGGTTTCATCACTGCCGATCCGTCCGTCATTCACCCATTCCAAACTGTTTTGCCGCGACGGCGCAGAGCCGTCACCCCATACTAGCCGGACATGGGTGCCGACCGAATAATTTTCTTCGCTAACGAACTAAATCGGCGTCCCAGCGCTCCGCCATGTCGGCCAGGCCGCGGCGATCGAGGATGGTCAGTTTGCGGCCCTTGCGTTCAATCAGCCCGTCCGAGGTCATCTGGCCGATCGCCCGGGCGACGGTTTCCCGCGAGGTCACCGCCCGGGCGGCGATTTCCGCCTGGGTCGGCAGGCGGGCGATTTCCTCGGCGTCCGGCCCGGCCAGGCGCAAGATTTCCAGGCATACCCGCTGGACCGAGCCCAAGGTCGCCAGGTCCATGATCCGGTCGTCGCAGATTCGGATGATACGGGCCAGCCGCCGCGACACCTCGAGCCCGATTTCCGGATAGGTCCGCATCAGATCGATGAACACCGATGGCGGCATCGACGCGATGTCGCAGGGCTGGATGGCAATCGCGGTGGCTGAGCGCGGCGCCCCGTCCAGGGCCGACAGTTCGCCGAAAAAGCCGCCGGCATGCACCGAGGCGTAGGAGATCTCCCGGCCCGCCAGGGAATGGTTGACGATGCGGACCGATCCGCCGACCACGAAGAACACGTCGCGGCTGGTGCTGTCACGGTCGACGATTTGCTCGTTGCGGGCGAAATACCGCCAGACGCAGCTCCGCTCCAGTTTCATCAGCTCAACCGGAGGCACGCAGGCAAGCAGCTCGACGCCATCCAATCGCTCGGCCATCCTGATGGTCCCTTCCCTGTCCAGGGGGCAGTTTACGGTCTCCTCAGGCCGGCTTCGACACAATAAAGTGATCGGCCGCCCAGGTTCTTGAAAGGTTCGCAAAACACCCAACATCTGGGGCATGAAACAGACCCGAAAATTCCTCCCGATCACCGTCCTGACCGTGGCGACCGCCTTGGTGGCGGCGTCGCCGGCGCCGGCCGACTTCATGACCGGCCTGGCAGCGTTCGACGCCGGCGACTACCAGACCGCCCGCCAGCAATGGCAGACCTCGGCCGACCGTGGCGAGGTCGCGGCCCAGCTTGCCCTGGCCAATCTGTTCGCCACCGGCGCCGGCGTGCCCCATGACGAGCGGCAGGCCGCCTATTGGTACCAACAGGCGGCCGATCTCGGCAGTGCCGACGGCCAGCTCAACCTGGGGGACCGCTATGCCCGCGGCCTCGGCGTGCCTCGCAACCTGGAACAGGCCTATGTCTGGCTCAGCCTGGCCGCCGAACAGGGTCGCGCCTGGGCCAGGGACCGCCGCGGCGACATCGCCGCCGCCATGAGCAAGGCGGAACTCAAGCGGGCCAAACTGCGCCTCGCCTATCGGGGTGTCGCAGCGGATTGATCCCGGCCCGCTTAGTGTCTGACCGAAAAAGCGCCATCAGCGCTATTTCGGTGCGCTGTTCCGTCCCGCTCCCCTTCCCAACCACCCATTGATGGTACCCTGGTGGGTGGTTGGGAGAGGGAGCGGGACGGAACAGCAACTTTCGAAACAGACTCTCAGCGTTGGATAAACTCGGCGATCGCGTCGGCCAGATCCTCGGCATAGAGGTCGAGGAAGAAATGGCCGGCGCCGTCGATCTCGACAAGCTGGAGCCGTTCGCCGTCCGCCATCGGCGCCACCCGGCCCGCGAGGTCGCGGATCACCTGGTCCTCGGTCGCCGCCACCACCAGCACCGGCTTGCCGATCTTCGGCAGCAGGCTGGGGGTGTCGTATTCGGGACCGCCCCGGTAATAGTCGACAAAGGTGCTGGCCGCGACGTCGGCGTCCGGGCAATAGAGGAATCCCACCTTTTTCATCAAGGCATCGCCCTGCCCCATCGCGACCATGGCCTCGGCCCGGGCCAATAACGCGACCAGGTCAGCCTTGTAGCGGCGCTGATAGCCCTTGGCGGCACGGTCCGCGCTCCAGGTGGCCGGCGCCACCAGGATCAGTTCGGCGACGTTCGGCTGGTCGTACTCGGTCGCATAGCGGGCGACATTGGCACCGCCACGGGAATGGCCGACCACGGTGATCCGCGCCACGCCCCGGGAGGTGAGCCACTTGACCCAGGCGGCGATTTCGCCCGGCGCACGGCTGTCCAGGTGCCGATGCGGCTTGGCACAGTCGATCGCGCCCTGGCGGTCGTCGACCGCCAGACCCAGATTGATCGCCAGGCTGCTGATCCCGCGCTCGGCCAGCAATTGCTGCTGGGTGGCGATGATTTCCATACCGCGATGAGCCAACAATCCATGCACCAGAAGAACCATGCCGTCGGCCGGCGCCTTGCCTTCGGCCAGCACCTGGTTGCCGTTCAGCGTCAACCCGTCATGGGAAATCCTGACCTCGGCCGCCATCGCCGCCCCGGCGAACAGCAAACCCGCCAAAAAAACGCCAACTGCCCTGAAACCCAACACCTCACCCCTCCCCGTGCAGCAAACCGCCATAGTCTTTGAGATAATCCGCGAACGCATCGGCAAACCCGTCGATGTCCGCAGCGCTCAGCGCCAGCGACAGGGCGACAAAGCCGCGCCGCGCCAGATAATAGCCGCGGTTCAGCATCTCGATGTGGAACAGCGCCCGTGCCGCATCCGGCGTGTGGCCGAGATCGTCCGGCCCGGCAATCGGCTGGCGCTGGAAATGAACCCCCATGATCGACCCGATGCCGGTCACCTGGGCCGCCACGCCGGCATCGGCGGCAATCCGGTTCAGGCGCTGGCGCAAGGCGTCGCCGCGGTCGTTGAGGTCGCGGCAGGCCGCCTCGGTGAACACCTCCCTCAGGCCGGCCACCCCGGCGGCCATGGTCAGGGTATTGTTGTTGAAGGTGCCGGCATGGGGAAAGGCGTCGGCCCGGCGCGGATCGAACCGGCCCATGATCTCGGCCCGGCCGCCGAACGCCCCGAAGGTCAGCCCGCCGCCGAGATACTTGCCGAAGCTGGTCAGGTCCGGGGTGATGCCGTGCACCGCCTGCAGCCCTCCCGGGGCCAGGCGCGAGGTCATCACCTCGTCCAGCACCAACAGGACGCCGTGGCGTTCGGTTTCCGCGCGCAGCCTTTGCAGAAAGGCGGCCGTCCCGGGAATGGTCCCGCCGGCGCCCAGCATCGGTTCGACGATCACCGCCGCCAGGTCGGCCGCGTGCTCGGCGATCAGGTCGGCCGCGCTGTCGGCATCGTTGTAATCGGCCATCAGATAGGGAAACGGCGCGTTCAGCGGCGAGCCATGGCCGGCGAAATAGAGGAGGCCGCCATGATAGGCGCCGCGAAAGGCCATCACCTTGGCCCGCCCGCTATGGGCCCGCGCCGCCGACAGTGCCATCATATTGGCCTCGGTCCCGGAATTGCAGAACCGCACCAGTTCGACCGAGGGGAAGCGGGCGCAGACCAGCGCCGCCAGGTCCGCCTCGTAGGCGTTCGGGCCGCCCAGGACCAGCCCGCCTTCCAGCGCTTTCGTGACCGCCGCCTGGATCTTCGGGTTGGAATGCCCATGCAGGCCGGCCGTGTATTCCCCCAACAGGTCGATATAGCTGTGGCCATCCAGGTCCCGGACCGTGGCGCCCTCGCCGCCCGCCAGAGTCAGCGGAAAGGGCGGGTAGAAGATGACGCTGCGGGTGTTGCCGCCGGGCATCGACCGGCAGGCGTCCTCATAGCGGGCGGCGCTGGCCGGGTTGGCCGCGATGTAGCGGCCCTCCGCCTCGCTCAGCGCATTAGCCAGATCCAGATTGCGACCCTCATTGCCCGTCATGCCACCGCCTCCGTCAGGATCCGCTCGAACAGCTGCTCGTTGACCAGCCGCCCCCATTGCCGGTCCGGCTGCTCGCGCACCAGGCGGAAGCCGAACGCCTCGTACAGCCGGCGGGCGGCGTCGAGGCCGGCAAAGGTCCAGAGATAGACCCGCGGGGCGCCCGAGCCCCGGCAGAACTCCACCGCCGTCTGCATCAGCAGCCGCCCGATCCCCAAGCCCTGGCGGTCGGGGGCGACGATGAAGAACCGCAAATGGGCATCGTCATTGTCGCCGCCGCTGCCGTCGATGGTGATGCTGCCGACGATATCGTCGCCGCGCCAGGCCAGCCAGAAGCCGTCCCGGGCCGGATCGAGCCGGGCCAGGAAGTCGCACAGGCCCCGGGCCACCTTGGTCTCGAAATAGAGGTCGAAATCCCAATGCCGGTGATAATAGGACCCGTGCATCTGGGTCACCCAGCCAATGCCGCCGGGCTGATAGCCGGTCAATCTGATCTCGCTCATGGTCGACGCCCCTCCTCCACCGGCCGCCATTATGGCCGAGCCACCACCGGCGCGCCACCCAGCGGCTTGCGCCAAAGGCCGGTATCCGGTACCGGTAGCGACGAGTGTTAGTCGAACGGCGCTGTTCCATCCCGCTCCCCGCCCAACCACCCAATGCGAGGATATCCTATGGGTGGTTGGGAGGGGGAGCGGGACGGAACAGGCTTCCCGAAAGAGCTAATCCAACAGGAGAACAATTTGTCGGGCGAGTGGCAGCCACCGGTCAACTTCGAGGAGCGTCTGAAGCGCTGGCTGATTCCGCCACGGCTGTTCCTGCGTGGCCTGGCCCATCGCGAACGGGCCCGGGGCGAGGCGGAGATCGGCCTGCTGCCCTATCTGGTCGACCCGACCCGCAACAGCGTCGACATCGGCGCCAATCGCGGCGTCTATACCTACTGGCTGCAGCGCTGCTCGGCCCATGTCTATGCCTATGAGCCGAACCCGAAAATGCTGCACGACCTGCGGGCCGGCGTGGCCGGCAACGTCACGGTCAGCGACGTCGCGCTGTCCGACCGCGACGGCACGGCGGAATTCCGGGTGCCGCGCTCGCGCAAGGGCTATTCCAACCAGGGCGGCAGCCTGAACCACGCCAAGGTCGGCCCCGACTACGGCGCAGTGACCGTGCGCTGCGCCCCGCTGGACGGCGAAGGCCTGGACAATATCGGTTTCATCAAGATCGACGTCGAAGGCCATGAATTCGCCGTCCTCGACGGCGCCGCCGAAACCCTGAAACGCGACCGCCCGACCCTGCTGATCGAGATCGAGGAACGCCACAACCGCATCCCCATCGAACAGGCCCTCGCCCGGGTCGAGGCCCTGGGCTACACCGGCTTCGCCTTGATGCGCGGCGTCCTGCACGCCACCAGCCACTTCGACCCCGAGGCCCACCACCGTAATCCGGCCGACGTGGCGGATTACGTTTTTAACTTCGTGTTTTTGCCGAAGTAGCGATGGGCGACCGGCAAGTCTTTAACTACTGGCGGGACCCGCGCCACATGATCGCCCAACAGCGCCAACTCGACTACCTGACGCGGCCTGGATCCCACTACTGAGATCCAGCTTGGTTTGACTTCAAGAGCAGTGACACCATAATTAAGTGCACTGTCACCGTAACCCTGGTCTTGACGAAGGGCTTGACGTATTGCGGCGGGATCAGGCGAACCTCGTGACCGAGGTCTCGAAGCTCTCGCGCAACATGATGCGCCCCGCCGCAGGCCTCCATCGCCACCAGGCAGGGATCGAGCCCGGAGAAGAACCCGAAAAGTTGCGGCCGGCGAAGCCGCTTGCGCAGAACCGGACGGCCCGTCTCATCGGCGCCGTGAACTTGAAACACCGACTTGGCAAGATCCAAGCCGATCGTGCTAACCTTGGTCATTGGACGCTCCCTCTACTGAAAGATTTCGACACCTCCAGTATGGCTCACTCAGAAGCCGGTGGGGGCGTCCATGCCATTACCGTAACTCCGTAACCCCGTTTACGGGGAGAAGGTTTTTTTTAATTCTCTTTTCGCTTTCTGTCGCAAATTTTGGGAAGCCCATGTCGCATTCGCTGTTTCAGACATTGTGTCTGAAAACTCCTTTTTGACTGCAACACTGAGTTCATCGTACCAAACAAACGCCAACTTCGCCCAATAATCGGAACCTTTAGTAAATCCTGCAGTGACAATCTCTTTAAACGGAAAGCTGGAAATAGCATCCAATTTTGTATTAACGGATTTCCCAAATTCAATTAGTTTTTGAATAATATCGTTCTGAGGCAACTCAAGCATGGATATTAAGTGTCCAAATTTTCTCTCTTCATCTAAAATAATTATCCCTTCATTTGATTTTACAACCCAAAAACCTTCTTCACATATGCCAACGTTATACTCCGCCAGCTCGCTTACAGGTAGCCAGTTGACAACTACCCCTGTGGAAATTTCTTTGCCAGAGAGAAATTCGTACCTAGACAGCAAAAAATTTGCTAATTGCACTGCTGCCTCAGCCATTTTCTACATGCCTTTTTGATGCTTAACTTGCAGACCGTAATTTTTCATAGCGTCCTGGAATTGACTGCGTACTTGAGGTGTCCAGTTTTTCCAGAAATGCCCGCTGGCTTCATTAGTGAAAATTCGCCCATTTGCTCCTCGCGAAAACATTCCCCCAACAATAGTAAACTCATTTGCACCGATGGTACGTGCCAATTGTTGATTTTTACGGTGACAGTGCATTTATTAAATTAAAAAATGCACTGTCACCGTAATACGCCCGGCGAAGCCGCTTGCGCAGAACCGGACGGCCCGTCTCATCGGCGCCGTGAACTTGAAACACCGACTTGGCAAGATCCAAGCCGATCGTGCTAACCTTGGTCATTGGACGCTCCCTCTACTGAAAGGTTTCGACACCTCCAGTATGGCTCACTCAGAAGCCGCAGGGGGCGTCCATGCCATTACCGTAACCCCCCATGGCCAATTCAATGACCACCCGCGCGCATCAGCGGGGACCAAAGGTGGCCCAAGGTGGTTGGAGACCGAGGCGCCCCTTTCCCCGTTCCAGAGGTTGCGTTATACTGTTCGGGTGCTATTTCAGATTTATTAGTTGTGACGATGCTTCTGGACCTTGGGAAATTCACTACCCTCGCAGTGGTGCTGGTACTCGGGCTGACTGGCTGCGCGCAGACTGGGTTCCAGGGAAACGGAAAAGCCGTCAAAGAAGTCCACTTAACACTCCGTGAGGTTACATCTGCTGAAAAGGGAGAGGTTCTAGCTCAGCAAATTCCTGGCCTTAATGAACTCCTTGAAAAGGATGCCTACAAGAACCGCAAGAAAGACTTAGCGTGGTTTCTCGAAGCTGCCGAAAACGGACCGTTTATTTTCCAGCTCTTCGTGGGTGTCTGTTACAAGGACGGCGGATGTTTCGTGGAGGGTGAGGAGATACCACAAGATCTCGGCGAGGCTGTGAGGTGGCTACTGAGAGCCGCAGAGGAGGGCTACGCAGGAGCACAGTACGAATTGGGTGTCATGTATCGTCAGGGACATGGTGTCGATCGAAATAATCAGACAGCGGTCAAATGGCTTCAGAAGGCGGCAGAGCAAGGGGAAGCATCAGCACAGCATAATTTAGGAGTTCATTATGAAAAGGGGCAAGGAGTTCCGCGCGACTTTCCCACAGCCGCGATGTGGTATCAGAGAGCTGCGGAACAGGGTCTAGCAGCTTCCCAAGCCAATCTAGGTCTCATGTATGCCAAAGGGAAAGGGGTAGAGAAGGATCTAAATGTTGCAATGAAGTGGACCCGATTCGCCGCAAATCAAGGGGATTCTAGAGCGCAAACAAACCTTGGTGGCATGTATTTGTCCAAAAATTTGCAAGGTGAAAAAGACGACCAAGATCTCATTGAAGCCCTCATGTGGTTCAGCTTGGCCGCGGTGCAGGGAAACGCCAAGGGCGAAGTAGGTATGAAATTCGCCGCCAGCAAACTGACCAACTCTCAAATTGCCGAGGCAGAACGCCGCGCGCGGGAATGGATGTCGTACAACGAGTAGACCCTCGGGAACCAGTGGCTGGACGACAAGGATCTCCCAGTGGGCATCTCAGGAAAACAGTTTGACGCTGCGGTTCGAGCGGTCGTCTCCGGGGATTACGGTGACAGTTTACTTTTTTCCTCCCCGCGCTAATCTGAGCCATGGCCCGCCTCGCCCGCATTGTCATTCCCGACGCGCCGCACCACGTCACCCAGCGCGGCAATCGGCGCGAGACCGTGTTTTTCGGGCCTGAGGACTACCGCCACTATCGGGACTTGCTGGCCGCAGCGGCGCACAAGGCGAACACCCAGGTCTGGGCCTATTGCCTGATGCCCAACCATGTCCATCTGATCCTGGTGCCGACGCACGAGGACGGCCTGCGCGCCGCCTTGGCCGACACCCACCGCCGCTACACGCGGCACATCAACGCCCGCAACAATTGGACCGGGCATCTCTGGCAAGGCCGTTTCGGCGCCGTGGCGATGGACGAGGCGCACCTCCTGCATGCGGTGCGCTACGTCTCGCTCAATCCGGTGCGGGCCGGGCTGGTTGCCAAAGCCGAGGACTGGCCCTGGTCGAGCGTCGGCGCCCACCTCGCCGGCAGGGACGACGACCTGGTCAGCGTGGCGCCGGTCCTCTCCCGCACGCCCGATTTCGCAGGCCTGTTGGCGGCCGGCGAAGAGGCGGCGGCGCGAGACAAGCTGCGGGCCGCGGAATCCATCGGCCGACCGCTCGGCGATCCCGATTGGCTGGCGCAACTGGAGCAACGCACCGGCCGCCGCCTCAGCCCGGGAAAACGCGGCCGCAAACCCGGCCAATCAGCAAAAAGTAAACTGTCACCATAAAACAACGCAGTCGAACCCTTCGGTATTTTCCATTTCCTGTTTCCACCGGGATAGTCTTGTAGCCAAATCGCAAACCACCGCCTCGCCCGCACCTCTCACCCCAACTGAACGCGGTATTCATACGCCGGCAAATCGGCTACAACGGCGCCGGAATCCACGACAACACGGGAGAAGCGAAATGGCGGTTGAGGCGGGACAGGCGGCGCCGGGGTTTTCGATGCCGACCGACGGCGGCGGCGAGGTGTCGCTGGCCGGGTTGAAGGGGCGGACGGTGGTCCTGTATTTCTACCCCAAGGACGACACGTCGGGCTGCACCAAGGAGGCGATCGCCTTTACCGAGAACCTGGACGCCTTCACGGCCGCCGGCGCGACGATCGTCGGCGTCTCCAAGGACAGCGTCGCCAAGCACGACAAGTTCAAGGCCAAGCACGACCTGGGCGTGACCCTGGGCTCCGACCCCGAGGGCGAGGTCTGCAACGCCTATGGCGTCTGGGTCGAAAAGAGCATGTACGGCCGCAAGTATATGGGGATCGAACGGGCCACCTTCCTGATCGACGGCGACGGCCAGGTCCGCCAGGTCTGGCGCAAGGTCAAGGTGACCGGCCATGCCGAAGCGGTGCTGGCCGCCGTCAACGAACTGTAACCCGCCGCATGGCCAGCCTGACGGATCAGGCGGTCGACATCCTGTCCACCGCCGACCCCGAAGCCAAGGCGTCCAAGACCCTAAAGGCAGCCGCGGCCTGGCAACGCGGCGAGATCGCCGAGGTCGGCGCCACCACGCCGCCGGCCCGGCCGGCCCGGCCCCCGCGCCCGGTGCTGAAACCGCCGCGCGACATGCCGCGTCGGCGCAGCGGCAGCCAGGTCGGCCTGATCGCGCTGCTGCACGCGCTGGCCCATATCGAACTCAATGCCATCGACCTGGCCTGGGACGCGGTCGCCCGCTTCACCGGCGAAGACCTGCCACGGGCCTATTACGACGATTGGGTCGGGGTCGCGGCGGATGAAAGCCGGCACTTCACCCTGTTGCAGGCCTGCCTGGCGGCGCGGGATGCCGGCTATGGCGACCTGCCGGCCCATGACGGGCTGTGGGAGGCGGCGGAAATAACCACCGACGACCTGGCCGCCCGCCTGGCCCTGGTGCCGATGCTGCTGGAGGCCCGCGCCCTGGACGTCACCCCGGCCACGGTTCAGCGGCTCGAGCGCCAGGGCGCGGACGACGTGGCCCGGGCCCTGGATCAAATCTACCGGGAAGAGGTCGATCATGTCGCCGCCGGCTGTCGCTGGTTCGAGTATATGTGCCAACGTCGGGGAGAGGCTCCGGTAGACGCCTTTGCCGGTTTCGTGCGCTCCCGGTTTCGCGGCCAGATCAAACCGCCGTTCAACGAAATTGCCCGCAACGCGGCCGGAATGGCGGCCGCCTACTACCAACAATTTGCCGCAAAATAGCCTTAAAGTTACGTCAACCATACAAGCTAGTCGTTTGGGATTTTTGACGTCTTCGTGTATTCTGATGCTTCGGGGAAAGGGATTGTTATCAATTCCGTGTTTGAGTGGGAGTTGACAAAAACGATAAGGCGAGGAGCCGAAATGGCGAGGGGAAAGTTGAGGCGGGTCCGCCGCTGGCTGGAAGAGTCGTTTCCAGAGCGGCAACTCTTGTTGCGTAGTCAAGGCCAGGTTCGCTACCTGAATCTGTCGCGTAATCTGCAAATCACGGTCAGTGCCACGGCCATCGTGGTGATGCTCTGGCTGGCGGTTGGTTCGGTTGGTTGGGTCCTGTCGGGCATATCGGTGACCCACCGGGACGACCGTATCGCAGACCTGCTGGCGGCCAATCACGACCTCACACAGCAGATTGAGGATTTGCAGGCGCGGTACTCCGTGGCCACGTCGGACCTCAAAACCAAGCATGACCAAATTGCCGCGATTTTCAATCAACGTAACGCGTTAGAGAAAAAACTTGTCACGTTGCGTAAAGAATTGGCGACGCTGGCATCGCGGTTCGAAAACTCCCAGTCCAAGGGCGCCAAGCTGCAGAGCCGGATCGACGGCCTGGAACGCAAGCTTGCCGCGACCCAGCGCACCGGGGCGGAACTGCGGTCGGAACTGGCGGCCAGCGGCGAGCAGCGGACGCAGGTCAAGGCCGAACGCGACCGGGCCAAGGCCGATATCGCCTCGCTGAGCGACCAGCAGAACAGGCTGGAAGCCAAGCTGGCCAAAGAGAAAAAGACCAACAAGCTTCTCTACGCCGAGCTGGGACGGGTGAAGCGCAAGCTGTCCAAGGCCCGCACCAGTCATTCGGAATCCTCGCAGCGTGCCAAGGAACTGGACCAGCAGGTGACGGCGTTGAGCGGCCAGTTGGAGAAAACCCGGCACAGCGAACGCAAGCTGACCGCCGATTTGACCGACACCCGCACGCAATTGGCCAAGACCGCCAGCGATTTGAACGGCTTGCGCCAGGACAATGACATTCTGAACCAGAAGGTCAGCAACCTGGAAGTCCTGTTGGCCGGCAGCCAGGGCGACCGGTCACAGGTCGAGGAGAACCTGGCGGCGACCCAGGTGCAGCTGGAAACCGTCACCCGGCAACGCAATCGGGCCCAGGACGCGGAACGCAGCCTGACCGCCCGGGTCGGCGACCTGGACAAGCGCATTGAATTTCTGCAGACCGCCCAGGCCGAACTGGTCGAACGGATCCGCGACCGCACCGAAATCAACATCGCCGACCTGGAACGGACCATTGCCACCACCGGCATCGACGTCGACGAACTGGTCAGCAAGGCGATGAACCAGCCCGGCCTTGGTGGCCCGGTCAACGGCTATGCCGATCTCGCCTTGGGCAACCTCGCCGATCGCGACCAATCCGGTCAGTTCGAGCAACAGGTGACCCGGCTGGAAACCCATCTGGCGCGCTGGGCCGGCCTGCAACAGGTGCTCCGCCGCCTGCCGCTGACCCGTCCGGTGGACATCGGCTACGTCTCCAGCGGCTTCGGCAAGCGCCGCGACCCGTTCAGCAAGCGCTACGCCATGCACTATGGCGTCGACTATTCGGCGACCCGCAACACGCCGATCTATTCGACCGCGCCGGGCAAGGTGGTCTATGCCGGCCGCAAGGGGCCATACGGCCGCATGGTCGAAATCGACCATGGCCATGGCGTCCGGACCCGGTACGGCCATATGCGAAAGATTCTTGTCAAACGGGGTCAGTCGCTAGATTTTCGCCACAAAATCGGATTAATGGGTAATACCGGACGCAGCACCGGCACCCATGTGCACTACGAAATCCTGTACAACGGGGTGCCGCAAAATCCGGAAGGCTTCATCAAGGCGGGTCAAAATGTTTTCAAAAAATGATTCCTCGAAATCCAAGACAGAGGCGGCAACGCCGCAACAGGAGCCCACGCGCGTGAAAAACACAGCCCCACCCTCGATCATCAGTGCCAATCTTGCCATCAAAGGCAACCTCACCACTTCGGGCGAAGTGCAAATCGACGGCAAGGTCGACGGCGACGTCAACGCCGGTGCCGTCACGATCGGCGCCGAGGCATCGGTCAACGGCGAGATCCAGGCCGAACGGGTGGTCGTGCATGGTGCGTTGCAGGGCTGTATTCGCGCCGACACCGTGCAGTTGGCCAAATCGGCCAAGGTTCAGGGCGATATCATCCATCGCACGCTCTCGATGGAAGCCGGCGCCATCCTGGACGGCCATTGCAAGCACAGCGAAAAGCCGCGCGAAAAGGCCGCCGCATCAGCACCGGCCCCGTCCTCAGGTCCGGCCAAACCGACACCGGTACCGGCGGCTGGCGGCGGGAAGGCAGCTTCGTAGCAGCCACCCGCAAAGAGTGCGTGACCTAATCACCGCGATCGTGGTAACAATCGCGGAACAATAATCTTTGAACGTGCAGGGAGCCTGGGCGCCGTCAACCGGACGGTTGGCGGCAAGGTGATGAGCGGTGCCGAGGCTGATGAGATAAATCAGCGTCGCATCAAACGGTTTCGGTCCTGTCTTCATGTTCGTTTTCCGGAACGGTTCCCCTGATATTCGAACGGCGACCCCCTATGGGGTGCCGATCCGAAGGCATGCGCCCATTGCCAATTCCGTCGCGGCCGATTCGCCGCCGACCGATCGCCTGCATCAATTCATGGGAGTAACGTAATGCCATTCCGCTTGCCGCGTTCCGCCGCCCTTGGTCGGATTTCTCTGCTTCTCAGCTTGGCCGGGTTCCTTGTCTTGTCCGTGGCCCCGGCCTCCGCCGAACGCTGGTCGGTGTTCCGCAACTGCAACGTCCGGCCCTGCAATATCGGGGTGGCACTGCCGACCTGGTCCGAGCCTGGCTGGTCCAGGATCAGCACGCATGACGGTCCGCGTGAGGCGTGGAAACGGGCTTGCTCGCTGCATTACAATGATCGCGGCTATTTCTCCCCCGACATCGCAGCCGGCACCATCGACTGCCTCAAGCTGACGCGCGGCGATCTCAACCGGGGTCAGGAACTGGTCGGGCAATGGGAATTTGGCCGGGTCAACGGGCCGGTCCTGTGCCAGGTCACCCTCACCGACCAACGCGGCCAATGGGGCTATCAACTGCGCGCCTGCCATCCCAACGAGACATTCTGGGAGCTGCGGCGCGCCGATCTGGTCTTCATTCATGCCGACGGCAAGGAAACCACCCGGTTCTGGCGCAAATCCGCCGACTATTGGGAAGGCCCCTATCTGTCGCACCCCAGCGCGCCGGCCCGCGGGATCACCCACTACCTGCGGCGCAAACCGGGCGGCAACGCCGAATGCGACCACAGCGGTTACAACCCCTATGGCTGCAAGAAATAGGTCCGCTGCTGGCGGGGTCAGTCGCCCGGATCGAAGCGGCCGTGCCTCAGGAATGCGATCACCTGGGTGATGACATCGTCCCGGCTGGCGATGAAGGTGTGGCTGGAATCGACGGTTGCAAAATCTCGCATGCCCGGCAGCTTGGTGCTGTCGACCTCGACGGTGCCGTCGCTGGCCGCCTCGTTGCCAAGCGCCGCGTTCAACTGGGCCGCCAGGCTGAACGGGTTGCGGGCCCTGGTGCCGGCAATGACTCCGATCTCGGCATCCGGCACCCCCAGCGTCTGCAGGGTCGGCGAATTGCGGTAGAGCTCGGCGGTCGGCCGGCCGAAGACATGGGCCAGCGCCGGATAGTGGCGCAGCCGATGGATCAGGTCGACGCCGCGATTTGGCGGTGCGATCATGACGATCCGCCCGACCGCGAAGGGCAGCGGCGGATACAGCGCACCGCGGATCAGCAGCCCGCCCAGCGAATGGCTGACGAAATGCACTCGCTCGCCCGGCAACGCGGCGCGTTGCAGGCGGCCGCGGATCATTGCCGCCAGTTCCCGGATACTGTGGCGGCGGCTGGGATAGGACCGGTTGTCGACCCGAAAGCCGGCCGCCTTCAGGGCCCGTTCCATCGGCCACAGGCTGTAGCGGGAACGGCCCAGCCCGTGCAGCAGGACCACCAGTTCGCCGTTCGTCCCGGTCACCGGCCGGCGCCCTCACGCAAATGGGCGATCGAATTGGCGTAATAGGCCAACAGGTCGGTCTCGTCCGGCACCGCCGTGTAAAGCCCATCCTCCTCGTCGACCAGGTGGCGAAGCAGCAGCATCCGCAGGCCAGACGTGATCAGATAGTCCTGGTCGCGGCGCGGAATGTAGACATGGCCGCCCGCCGCCTCCAACTCGCCGATCAGGCGGTAGGCCGCCGCCTTGATTTCCAGTTCGCTGATCGCCGCCCCCTCCTGGTCGACGAACACGGTGGCCAGCAGCGCCACCGGCAAAACCGGCACCACCTGGCCGATCTCGCTCATCAACTGGCCGGCCAGGTCCTCGACATGGGCGAAGCGGGTGTCCCGGTCGATGCGGCCGAGATCGACATTGCGCTCTGCCAGCCAGGCCTGCAACGAAACCGGCGAGCCGAAATTGACGCAGGCATAGCCGAACCGGTACCAGCGGCCGCGCAACATCTGTCCCAGATTGCGGGCCAGGAAGCCGAGGGTGGTGCGGATGGCGAAGCCCTTGCTGCGCTTCGGCGCGCTCTCGTCGGCCCCGTGCAGCAGGCTGCGGTCCTCCAGCACCCGGTCATAGTTGATCCCCACCGGCACGAAGACGATGTCGCGTTCGCCGTCCGCGTCGAAGCCCTTGATCATATAGTCCAACAGGCCGAGCCGGGGCTGCCGCAGCCGGCCATCGCGGCTTAAGCCCCCTTCCGGATAGACGGCTTGCGGCACCCCGTTGGCGGTTGCCATGTGGACGTAGCGCTCCAGCACCCGGCGGTAGAGGGCGTCGCGCGACCGGCGCCGCACGAAATAGGCGCCCATGGCCCGGATCAGGGTCTGCAGCGGCCAGATCCGGGCCCACTCGCCGACCGCATAGGAGAGCGCCGTGTGCTCGGCCGCCAGATAGGTGACCAGCACATAGTCCATGTTGCTGCGGTGGTTCATCACGAACACCACCGTGGCCTTGGGGTCGACCGCCGCCAGCCCGGCATCGTCACCATAACCCAGCCGCACCCGGTAAACCGCCTGGGCGATTCGCCGCGCCAGCCAGTAGCCGAAGCGGAAATAGACATAGGCGTTGAAGGCCGGCACGATCTCCTTGGCGTAGGTCTCGACCTGCTTGGTCACCACCTCGCGCGGCATGTCGGTGGCGTCGGAATGGCTCTGCACCGCCTCGACCACCAGCGGGTCGAAGACCAGCCGGTCGATCAGGACCTGCCGCTTGGTCAGGGTGAACGGCGCCAGTTCCAATTGCAGGCGGGTGTTCAACTCGTCGATCACCCGGTTGACCCGACGGCGCAGCACCCAGCGCATCGACGGCAGCAACAGCCGGTCCAAGGCCGCGACCAGAGCCAAGGCCGCAACGAAAAACACCAGCCATATCGGGATTTCTACCGTTTCGGACATGACGCCTCCCCACGCACGCACGAAACCATAGCGTGCTTTGGCGTCGTCAGGAAGACCGGCGATCAGCCGCGCAGGGCGGCAAGCTGCTCGACATAGCCGGACGGATCGACCACCACGTCCACCACCGCCGGGCCGGGATGGGCCAGCGCCGCACCCAGGGCCTCGGTCAGGTCGCCCCCGGCTTCGACCCGAATGCCGTGGCAGCCCAGGCCACGCGCCGCGGCCGCGAAGTCGAAGGACGGGGTGCGCACCCCGATGCTGGGGCGTTGCTGCCGCTGTTGCTTGGCGTCGATCAGCGACAGGGCGGCGTCGTTCAGCACCACCACGGTCAACGGCAGGGCCCGTTCGGCGGCGGTCGCCAATTCGCCCAGACACATCATCAACCCGCCATCGCCGGTCACCGCGACCACTGGCCGGTCCGGCTCGGCCAGCGCCGAGGCGATCGCCGCCGGCAGCGCAAAGCCCATGGTCGACAGGCCGTTGGATTTCAGCATCCCGAACGGCTCGTCCGCCGCCCAGTTGGCGAACACCGAAAACATGTGTGCACCGGCATCGACGGTGACACGGCATCCAGGCGGCGCCACCGCCGCCAGGGCTTGTACCGCGCTTTGGCTGGTCGCCCCCCGCCCCATCTGGTCAAGCCGCCGCGCCAGGCGCGCGCGCAGACCGGCGATCTCCTCCCCCGCCCAGTCATTCTCCCGGTCGACGGCACCGATCGCCGCCACCAGGTCATTGAGCGGGCCGACCAGCCGACAGGCCGGGGCGTTCGGAACCTCGGGATTGCCGGCCCGGCTGAGGTCCAGGATCGGCGCGGTATAGGTCCACGGCCCCGGGATGATCTCAACCGGGTCCAGGCCGTATAGGATGATCAGGTCCGCCTTGCCCAAACAGTCGGCCTCGGCAGCGGCGCCGGTAAACGGCCCGACCAGGGCGGGATGCCTGTCGCTCAACACCCCCTTGGCCTTGTAGGTCGGCATGACCGGGCAGTTCAGCCCGTCGGCCAGCAGCTTCAGGCCGGCCGAAGCCCCGGCATAGCGGGCCTCGAGGCCGGCCAGGATGACCGGGCGCCGCGCCTGGGCCAACAGGGTCCTGGCGGTTTCGACGCTGCCCAGGTCACTGGGCGCGGCCGGTGGCGGCGCGGCATATTCCGGGTTCACCGGCCGGGCCGCATCGGGCGCGGTCATGTCCAGTTGCACCGGGCCGTAAGGTGGGGTCATTGCTGTGGCAGTGGCAATCCGGACGCCGGTTCCACCGTCCTCCGGCGTCAGCCTCGCCTGCAGTTTGGATACCGGCCGGAACAGCGCGTTCTGATCGAAGGCCTGATGCAGGGAAGCGGCCGGCCCGTCGGTGAACAGGATCAGCGGCGCCCGTTCGAGGTGCGCATAGGCGACGCCGTTTACCGCGGCGGCCGCGCCGGGCCCGATGCCGACCAGAACAACGCCGGGGGTTTCCGTCAGCTCGCCGGTCACCGCCGCCATAAAGGCGGCCGCGGTTTCGGTCCGTGCCAGGACGAAGTCGATCCCGGCCCGCGCCCCGGCGTCGATCAGGTCGAGGCTGGAGCCGCCGCCTGGGATGCCGAACATCCGCTCGACACCGCCGGCTGCCAGAACCGCAACGATCTCTTCCGCCAGGTTTCGCGCGGCCATGGTCAGATTTTGGTGTATTTGGCCATGGCTTCCGAGAAGCTCAGGCCTGCCTTGAGGTCGGTCAGCGCCGCCTTGTCGTCGGCGTCATAGGCCTCGGCCAAGTCCACGATCTCAGTCGCCCGTTCCTTGGGCAAACAGACGATACCGGTGCCGTCGGCGACGATGACGTCGCCGGGGCCGACCCGGACCCCGTCGACCGTGACCGGCACGTCGATCGCCTCGACCTTCAGCCGGGTGCGACCGGTGGTCGGCACCATGTGGCGGGCAAAAACCGGGAAATCGAACTCGACGATCTCCTCCAGGTCCCGGACTCCGCCGTCCACCACCAGGCCTGCCACACCCTTCAGCTTGGCGGCACAGGACGCCATGCCGCCCCAGGTCGAATAGGGCGCGCCGTCGGCCGCGATCACGACCACCGATCCTGGCCCGGCGGCATCGATCATCGCGCCGACCCGGAACTCGGCCGACGTGAAGCTGCCAAAGCCGCCGACCGTTTCCTGTACCGTCACCGCCGGACCGGCGAAGCGGAAACCGGGCGCGACGGGACGGATCGCCAGCATCACCTGATGGTGCAGCCCGACCTCGTCCAGCGCGTTCGCCAATGTGCTGGTCGCCAGCCCACCTGCGCGGGCCGCAACCTCCTGTTCCTGTCCTGCCATCGCCTCCCCCGGACAACTCGCCGTCCGGAGCATATGTCGACTTTTTGCGGCCGGCAATCAGCCATGCCATTCGCCGGCCCAAGGGCTGGCAAGTGACAGAACTGCGCGGAGCTATCTATCTGTTGCCCGGAAAAATCCTCGCTGCTTCAAATCACATCTACCGATAGCGCCCGAAAGTACTCAACTCCCATGAAATTTCGACCCAGACGTGCCTTGCAAGGGAGAAAACAATCATCATCATCGCCATTCCCACCAACGCAAGACTGGCACGCCTAAGCCACTCGAATTTCGGGTGGTGAACGATTATCCCCGCCAAAGCTGGAGTGAAAATCAGGACTGGAATCGGGGCAAGAAACGCTGCCAAGAACATCGCTGCAACCTGAGTGTTCGATCCGATTCCAATATACCAGCCTCCGGGAATACGAGAGGCCTGGATAACGAAAATATTGTTCGACATAAATAAAATGACGCACAAAACTAAGATTACCACAAACAAAAAATTACCATTTCTTTTGTGTTTTTCCCCACCTACAGACATTAAGAAACAATATATAGCAGATAAAAGAGCGACATGAGCTGATAGGATATTTCGAAATATTTCCCATTTAAATAAGGTGCCCCAAGGTAGTGATCCGGTCGTAAATACTGCATGGGTAACAAATCCGGAAATGGGGAACATGAGGCCGCTCACCGCCGCAGCAAAAAGCAATTGCCGCGGACTCATAAATCCCGCCAAGACAGCGGCCGTCAACGAGACGGTGATTGGAAATACCGCGTAAAGGGATGCAACACTGTCAAGCGTGGACTCATACCAATGAAAAAGGAAAGCGTAAAAGGCTGCTTCCAACATCCTCACTCACCGAGCCACATCGCGTTCAAACGCCACTGAACGGGGCTAGACCGCCGTGTGGCAACGCTCAACCAGTTTGAAATTATCGGACAATTGCCATGGTTGTACAACCAAAGAGACAAATAGCAAGCTGAGGACGCAAAGCCGAACAGCAATTTGTTGGCTCACTGGCAGAAGCCGAAGCGCAGGTGCCTTGCCCCTACTCCTCCGCTTCGTCGGCCGCGACCCGGGCGGCCAGGGCGGCGGCCATGAAATCGTCCAGGTCGCCGTCCAGCACGCCTTGCGCGTTGCCCTTTTCGACATTGGTGCGCAGGTCCTTGACCATCTGATAGGGGTGCAGCACGTAGGAGCGGATCTGGTGGCCCCAGCCGATATCGGTCTTCTGTTCGTGCTGGGCCTGGCGTTCGGCGTCGCGCTTCTGCAGCTCCAATTCATAAAGCCGCGCCTTCAACATGCTCATGGCCGCGGCCCGGTTCTTGTGCTGCGACCGGTCGTTCTGGCATTGGACCACGATGCCGGTCGGTCCGTGGGTGATGCGGACCGCCGAATCGGTGCGGTTGACGTGCTGGCCGCCGGCGCCCGAGGCACGATAGGTGTCGATCCGCAGGTCCTTTTCCTCGATTTCCACCTCGATCCGGTCGTCGATCACCGGATAGGCGCCGACCGATGCAAAACTGGTGTGGCGCCGGGCAGACGAATCAAACGGCGAGATCCGCACCAGCCGGTGGACGCCGCTCTCGGTCTTCAGCCAGCCATAGGCGTTCTCGCCCTTGATCTGGATGGTGGCGGATTTGATGCCCGCCTCTTCGCCGGCGCTTTCCTCGATCCAATCGACCTTGTAGCCATGCTGTTCGGCCCAGCGGACATACATCCGGGTCAGCATCTCGGCCCAGTCCTGGCTTTCTGTTCCGCCGGCCCCGGCATGAATCTCGAGATAGCTGTCATTGGGGTCCGCCTCGCCCGACAACAGGCTTTCCAGCCGCCGTTTGGCAACCCGGTCGGCCAGGGTTTGCAGGGCGGCCTCTGCCTCCGCCACCACGCCCTGGTCGTCCTCGGCCTCACCCAGTTCGATCAGGTCCAGATTGTCCTGCAGATCTTGTTCCAGCTCGCGCTGCAGGCTGATCGCCTGGTCCAGGCGGGTGCGCTCGCGCATCAGGTCCTGGGCCGCCTGGGCGTCGTCCCACAGCGTCGGGTCTTCCGCCAGCGCGTTCAGTTCATCGAGGCGCAGCAGCGACCGGTCCCAGTCAAAGATGCCTCCTCAGCAGTTCCATCGACTGCTTGATGTCATCGGTCAAGGACTGGATTTCGGCCCGCATGGCGCGGCTCTCCTGGCTGGTGGCACGGAAAATTGTCAGGGGCGCTACTTACCGCCAAGGCCGGCGCCGGTCAAGCGCCCGCAAAGTCTGGTCGAAAACTCTCCTTGGATGGGGACGCAGGATGGAACGGCCGTGTTTGGATCAGGTGCTCAATATAGCCCGCCCGTGCCGGCCTTGGTGGTGTCGGAGACCGCCTCGGCGCTTTCGGACCCGTCCAGGACGCTACGCTCGCCGCTGGGTTCGGTGCCGGGACGGAACGCCTCCAGGATCACCCGCCGGTCACCCGACCCCGCTGGCAGGCCGCTGGACGCATTGACCCGCACCAGGCGGATCCCGGCCGGCACCCGAAACGGGATCGCCGGCTGGTTGGCCAAGGCCGCGGCCATGAAATCGCGGAACACCGGCGCGGCCACGTTCGAACCGGTCTCGCCCTTGCCCAGGCTGCGCGGTTCGTCGAAGCCGACGAACACACCGACCGCCAGGTCGGGCGAGAAGCCGATGAACCAGGTGTCGAAGCTGTCATTGGTGGTACCGGTCTTGCCGGCCAGCGGCTTGCCGACGGCGCGGATGCGAACGCCGGTGCCGCGTTGGACCACGCCCTGCAGCATCGAAACCAACTGATAGGCGGTGCTGTGGGAAACCACCACTTCGCGTGTATCCGGCAGCCGCGGTATCGCCTGCTGCTGCCAGTCTTCGCCCATGCAGTTCAGGCATTCGCGCTTGTCGTGGCGGAACACGGTCTTGCCGCGGCGGTCCTGCAACCGGTCGATCAGCGTTGGCGCCACCCGCTTGCCGCCATTGACCAGGATGGCATAGGCCGTGGTCAGGTCGATCAGCTTGGTTTCGCCGGCGCCCAGCGCCATCGACAGGATCGGCGGCATTTCGTCAACGATCCCGAACCGCAAGGCGTAATCGACCACCAGGTCCATGCCGATATATTGGGCCAGGCGCACCGTCATAAGGTTACGTGATTTCTCGATACCCAGCCGCAAGGTGCTGGGACCGTAGAATTTTTTCGTGTAGTTAGCCGGTTTCCACTTGCCCAGGCCAACCCCCTGGCTGATGACGAACGGGGCGTCCAGCACCAGGCTGGACGGGGTGAAACCGTGGTCCAGGGCAGCGGCGTAAACAAACGGCTTGAAGGCGGACCCCGGTTGCCTTGCCGCCTGGGTGGCGCGGTTGAACTGCGACCGCGCATAGCTCCAGCCGCCGACCATGGCCAGGACCCTGCCGGTATGCGGGTCCATGGCGACAATGCCGCCATTGATTTCGGGGATCTGGCGCAGGCTGAATTCCCCATCCGAGCCTTCCGCCAGGGGTTTCACCGGCACCACGTCGCCGACCGCCAGGACGTCGGCCGGATGCTTGATCATCGGCCCCCGCTTTTGACCCTTGATCCAGGCCCGGGCCCAGCGGACCTCTTCATAGGGGATCCGGCCAACCATGCCGCCACGGATACCGACATCGACACCTTCGGCATCGACCGCCAGCACCACCGCCAGCCGCCAGTCCTCGGGCCCCAACGGTATATCCACCTCGTTCAGCCGTTCGGACCAGGTTTCACCGGGGTCAGGCAATTTGGTCAACGGCCCCCGCCAGCCATGCCGGCGATCGTACCGCTCCAGTCCCTGTCGCAGGGCCCCGACAGCCGCGGCCTGCAGCCGCGGATCCATTGTCGTGCGCACCGACAGCCCGCCCTCGTACAGAGCGGTTTCGCCATAGGCTTCCATCAGCTCGCGGCGAACTTCTTCGGCGAAGTACGGGGCTTCGACGAACTCCGTCTCGTCGCGCGAACGGATCAGCAGCGGCTCACGTTTGGCCATTTCGGCCTCGTCGGCGCTGACATGGCCATCATCCAGCATCCGGCCGATCACCCAGTTGCGGCGGCCGAAGGCCGCATCCCGGCGGCGAATCGGATGGTAGTTGCTGGGCGCTTTGGGCAGCGCCGCCAGAAAGGCGGTTTCGGCCAAAGTCAGGTCATCGAGGGATTTGTTGAAATAGTTCAGCGCCGCGGCCGCAACCCCGTAGGACCCGAACCCGAGATAGATTTCGTTCAGGTAGAGCTCCAGGATCCGTTCCTTGCGCAACGCACGTTCGATGCGAAAAGCCAGCAATATCTCTTTGATTTTACGGTCGAAACTGACTTCGTTGGTCAACAGGAAATTCTTGGCCACCTGTTGGGTAATCGTCGAGGCGCCAACCAGGCGCCGATTGGTGAAGATGTTTCGCAAATTGACCAGCACGGCCCGCACGACACCCCGGTAATCGACGCCCTGGTGGGTGAAAAAGTCCTGGTCCTCGGCCGACAGGAAGGCGTTGATCAGGCGCCGGGGCATCGCCTCAACCGGCACAAACACCCGCTTCTCGCGGGCATATTCCGCCAGCAGGCGGCCGTCGCCGGCGTGGACCCTGGTAGTGGTGGCCGGCTGGTAGTCGGCCAATTGGGAATATTCCGGCAAATCGGCGCTATAGGTGATCAGGACATAGAGAACCGCCCCGGCAGCCGTCAGCGACCCCAGGATGAGAAACGAGACCAAAACTCCGATCGTTTTCCACATGTTGCGATTCAAACAGCCCCTACCGGGATGGGCAATGGCGCCAGACTTTGAAAATTACCCGGGAGTGCGTTTCATATGGGTAAATAGGGGCGGATTATGGGCAACTCAAATCCCGCGCCGGGAAAAATACCTGTCCACCGCGTTGACGATCGCCTTTGACAGGGCACGCTGTCCTTTCTTCGAGCGCAGGAACCTTTCGTCCGAGCGATTAGACAGATAACCAAGCTCAACCAGGACCGACGGCACGTCGGGCGCCTTCAGGACACGAAAGCCGGCGAATCGGTGGCTCTTGGTTCTAAGTACCATGGCCTTGCCCAGCTCGGGTACCAACATTTCGGCAAAACCCGCCGACAGGTTCATGGTTTCGCGCTGGGCCAGGTCGATCAGGATCCCGGTTACCTCGTCGCTCTGTTCCGTCAGGTCGACACCGGCAATGATATCGGCCGTATTCTCCTTGCGGGCCAGTTCCTCCGCCTCCTTGTCGGATGCGGTCTCGGACAGGGTATAGACCGTTGCGCCGCGCACCTTGCGGTTGGCAATGGTGTCGGCATGGATCGAAATGAACAGGTCCGCCTGGGAGCGGCGGGCCACAGAAACCCGCTGTTTCAGGGACAGGAAGCGATCACGCCGGCGGGTCATGACGACCTGGTAGCGACCGCTCGCCGTCAACTGCCGCGCCAGTTCCTTGCCCACGCTCAGCACCAGTTTCTTTTCGAACAGCCCGTTCAGGCTGCTGGCGCCGGGATCGATGCCGCCATGGCCCGGGTCGACGACCACCACCCATTTCTGATCGGCCCGATTCGGCTTGATCGCGGGCACGGGTGTCGCGCTCTTTCGACGCTGTTGACGCTGTTTGGCGACCGCGGCCATGAAGGTCTTTCGGCTGGTCGACTTCAGATCGATGACGATTCGGTGCCCCGGGCTGCCGTTCTTGGCCAGTGTGAAGTCGCGATGGATGATGGCGGGCCCATTGATATCTAACACCACACGCGAGGTTTCGGCGGTGAACTGGCCGTAGCGATAGCGTTGAATGATGCTGCGCCGATCGACCGGTACGTCGCGGCCCAAGGACCAGGTCACCAGCGGCAGGTCGATGACCACCCGATAAGGGTCGGGAAGCAGGAAAACCCGATACTTAACCGGTTCGCTGAGCTCCAACACGAACCGCGTCGTCTGGTCATGTTCCCCGGTCCGGATGTCCATGACATTGGGGGCCGCGGCCGCATTCGATGCCAGGCCGAGCCACCCAATTAGAGCGAGAACCAGTCTTGTTGAAACGCCGATCACCCCAAAACAATCTGTTGCAAAAGCCGTAAGTCGGAGCAATATATACCGCGTGGCTTGGTAATTTGAACAATGCCCGGTGCGGTTTCAAGTTTCGGTTTTGCCTGACAAAATCAAATTGATATCGACGGTCGGCTAGAATTATCATGCCGGTCGATATCCGCAATCACCCCTTGATTGCCACGGTGGGTAGGAAAAGCAACCCCAAGGCTGGCAAATAGGCGGCGCGGCGGCCCTTGGTTCGGTAGACGGTTACGTATCCCGAATGGGAAAGGGGCGGCGTGCTTTTGGACAATGTGGATTAGGATGAGAAAAACTGCAGCCTGTTCGCGGAACGTCCCGCGCTTGACGAATTCCCAGCGGTCCCCGATCCGGACGCCCATGGCGGTGCCGGGCGGGTTGAGGCTGGCGCGGCAGGACTGCCACCTGACACCATCGGAGCCAACCCCGGTCCAGCGACCGGCCCTTGGCGACGATTTCGGAGATTCGCCACATGGCAAAACGCATGTTAATCGACGCGACCCACGAAGAAGAGACCAGGGTTGTCGTCGTTCGGGGAAACCGCCTCGAAGAATTCGATGTCGAGACATCAACCAAGAAGCAGCTTAAAGGCAATATCTACCTCGCCAAGGTAACGCGGGTCGAACCGTCCCTGCAGGCCGCGTTCGTCGACTATGGCGGCAATCGCCATGGTTTTCTGGCGTTCAGCGAGATCCATCCCGACTATTACCAGATTCCGGTCGCCGATCGTGATCAGTTGATCCGGCAGCAGGCGGCTGAGGAAAAGGCGGCCGCCGAGGAGGACGACGCCTCGGCCAACGCCAGCGCGCCCAAGAAAAAGAAGGGCCGCCGCAAATCCGCCAAGGCCAAGGCCGAGGAAGAGGCCGCCGAGTCCGAGGACGAGCAGGACGCCGAGGATAGCAAGGACGTCGAAGCGATCGGAGGCGACGAACTGGAAGACGTGGTGCGCCGCCGCACCCAGCAGCAGCGGCCCTACAAGATCCAGGAAGTCATCAAGCGGCGGCAAATCCTGCTGGTCCAGGTGGTCAAGGAAGAGCGCGGCAACAAGGGTGCCGCTCTGACCACCTATCTCTCGCTGGCTGGCCGCTATTGCGTGCTGATGCCCAACACCGCCCGCGGCGGCGGCATCAGCCGCAAGATCGTCAACATGTCGGACCGCAAGCGGCTCAGGACCATCGTCAATTCCTTTGACGTGCCCGAGGGCATGGGGGTCATCGTCCGAACCGCCGGCGCCCAGCGGTCGAAAGCCGAGATCAAGCGGGATTTCGAATACCTGCTGCGGCTGTGGGACGAGATCCGTGATCTGACCTTGAGCTCCTCAGCCCCGGAACTGGTTTACGAGGAAGCCAATCTGATCAAGCGGTCGATCCGCGACCTCTATACCAAGGATATCGACGAAATCCTGGTCGACGGCGATGGCGGCTACCGCACCGCCAAGGACTTCATGCGGACGCTGATGCCCAGCCACGCCAAGTTCGTCCAGCCCTACAAGGAAGCGATCCCCCTGTTCTTCCGCTATCAGGTCGAGCAGCAGTTCGATTCCATGTACAGCCCGGACGTCCAGCTCAAATCGGGTGGGTATATCGTGATCAACCCGACCGAGGCGCTGGTGGCGATCGACGTCAACTCCGGCAAATCGACCAAAGAGCACAATATCGAGGAAACCGCCTACAAGACCAATCTGGAGGCGGCCGAGGAAGTGGCGCGCCAGCTGCGCCTGCGCGATCTGGCGGGGCTGATTGTCATCGACTTCATCGACATGGAGGACAATCGCAACGCCCGTGCGGTCGAGCGGCGGCTGAAGGACTGCCTGAAGGCGGATCGGGCGCGGATTCAAGTCGGGCGGATCAGCGCCTTCGGCCTGTTGGAGATGTCGCGGCAGCGGCTGCGCCCCAGCCTCCTGGAGACCAGCACCCAGGCCTGCGAGGCCTGTGGCGGCAGTGGCGTCGTGCGGTCGACGGAATCGACCGCCCTGCATGTGCTGCGGGCGATCGAGGAGGAAGGCATTCGCGGCCGCAGCGAGGAAATCATCATCCATATCCCGACCACCATCGCGCTTTACCTGCTGAACCAGAAGCGTGATGCCTTGGCCGAGACCGAACACCGCTACGACCTCAGGGTGGTGGTGGCCGCTGATGACAGCCTGATACCGCCGGATTTCACCCTGGAACGCACCAAGGAAGCGGTCGGCAAGCCGGTGACCAACACTGCCGACCTGGTGGTCGACGAGCCCGACGAACCGGAGGCCAGCCAGGACGGCGATGACGAGGGCAAGTCACGCCGGCGCCGGCGGCGGCGGCGCAAAAAGGGTGCCGGCGAGGCCGAGGAAATGGTCGTCGAGGCCGCCGAGACGGAACCCGAAACGGCCGAGAAATCCGCCGAGGAAACCACCACCGAAGAGGCTGCCGGCAGCGACGGCGGCGACGAACCCAAAAAGCGTCGCCGGCGCGGCAAGCGCGGCGGCCGGCGCCGTGGCAAGCGCAAGGACGAGGCGGATCTGACCACCGAAGCCGAGGCAGGCACCGAGCCACAGGCTGAACCGGAACCGGAAGCCGAGGCGGCGGCCACCCCGCCCGCCGAGGACGACGAGCCCACGCCGGCCGTTGCCGACGCAGCCGCTGACGGTGCGGCGGCCGGCGCCGAAACGGACGCGGAAGCCGAAACCGAAGAGGCCAAGCCCCGCACCCGGCGTCGCACAAGGAGCAAGACAACGCCGGCAAAACCGCGGCGGACCCGCAAGAAAGCCGCCGAACCGGTGGCCGAGGCAGAGGAACCGCCACAGGCGGCCGCCGATGCCGAGACACCAGTTGAGGAATCGCCCACAACCGCCGCCGATGAGCCGCAGCCGGCCGACGCCGGGGGCCATATTCCGGCCCTGGTCGACACCTATCTGGCGCCCCCGCAACCGGCACCGGAATCGGCGGACGATGCTGCGGCGCGGCAGGAACGGGTCAGCGAGGTTTTGACTCAGATGGCTTCGGAGATCGCCTGGTCGGCCAAGGACGCCGAGCCTGCCGCCGATGCCGACCTGCTCCCGGAACCGCCGGTGGATGTCCCGGAATTCGCGGAGATCTCGGAAAAAGCCAATGGTGACGCCGACGCCGCACCGGAACCGGACGCAACGCCCGACGATGACTCTCAGCCCAAACGCCGGGGCTGGTGGCGGCGCACGGTCTGACGCGAGGTCGGGGTCAGCCCATCCAGTCCTGCAACCGCCGGCAGGCCTCGGCCATGTCCTCGGTCGCGCCGGCAAAGGAAAACCGAATGTAGCGATGGCCGCGGCGGGGATCGAAGTCGATCCCCGGCGTCGCCGCGATGCCGGTTTCGTCCAGCATCCGGCGGCAGAACCCCTGCGCGTCCTGGGTGATCTCACCGACATCGGCGTAGATGTAGAACGCCCCGTCGCACGGCGCCAACTTGTCAAAACCGGCCTTTGGCAGCTCCCGCAACAGCAGGTCGCGATTCCGGGCATACCGGGCGACATTGCCATCGAGTTCGTTTTCACAATCGAAAGCTGCAATTGCCGCGATTTGTGATAGCGTTGGTGGTGAAATGAACAGGTTCTGGCTGAGGCATTCGACCGAACGCATCAGGCTGTCCGGCACCACCATCCAGCCCAGCCGCCAGCCGGTCATCGAGAAATATTTCGAAAAGCTGTTGATGACGATCGCATCCTGGCTGACCGCCAGCGCGGTTTCGGCCGGGCTGTGATAGGTGATCCCGTGATAGATCTCATCGACGATCAGCCACATCTCGTTTTGCCGGCAATAATCCGACAACGCGACCATCGCGTCATGACCCAGCATGGTGCCGGTCGGGTTGGCGGGACTGGCGACCAGTACGCCGTCCAACGGGCCGGCGGCGTCCAGCAAGGCAGGCGTCGGCTGAAAGCGGCTGTCCAACTCAGTCGGCAGCCCAACCGGCTCAACCCCCAGTGAGGTGAGAATATTGCGGTAGGCCGGATAGCCCGGCTCGGCCAGGGCGACACGGCTGCCGGTGTCGAACGCGGCCAGGAAGGACAGCAGGAAACCGCCCGACGAGCCGGTGGTGACGACGATGCGCTCGGCCGCAACCTCGACCCCGTAATAGTCGCGGTAGTGCCGCGAAATCCGCCGGCGCAAATCCGGGATCCCCAACGCCTCGGTATAGCCGATCTGGTCGCCGCTCAAAGCCGCCGCGGCGGCCCGCTTGACCGCTCCCGGTGCCGAGGTACTGGGCTGACCGACCTCGAGATGAAGAACCTGCCTGCCCGCCTCCTCACGCTGGTTGGCGGCTTTCATCACCTCCATGACGTAAAAGGGCGGAATGCGGCCACGTTCCGAGGTCTTCATCGCAGAGCCTATCGCGTTGCCAGCCCGAAACCACGCGGGTCGGTCTCGAAAGCGCAACTGTCCGGGTGGTTGGGCAGCGAGGCGGGACAGTAGATCATGTTGACCCGCCCCAAACGCGCACCGCCTGCCAGTGGCAAGCCCAACCCCTCCAGGGACCGAACCGATTCCACCGGCAAGGCATCCTCGTGCTGTAAACGTCCGGTGCGGTCCAGCCGCGCGACTCGCGGCGCGGCGATCGCTTCATTCAAAGGCCGCTGTTCGAAGACGGCGCCCAAAACAACCTGCATCAGGGCTTCAAGTCCCGCACCGCCACCCGAGGCCGCCCCGGCGAGGAACAGTTCCTTGACGTTGCTGTTGGTCATGATTACCGGCGCAAGGAATGGCACATGGTCCATCTCGGCCGGTGATGCCGGCGCGAACCCGATCCCGGTCGTGGCCCCGGTTTGCCCGGTCCCGAACCGGCGCAACATGGTCGCGACGCAGGCCACCGCCATGCCGTCGCGGTCGACCGCCACCAGGCCGCTGGATCCCCCGTCCGATGTTGCCAGCGCGGCGCCACCCAGCAATTCACCGACCACGCGGGCAAATTCCAGCGGCCGCATGGCAGCCGAGGTGTCGAGGTAGCGGTCGCGACGGTCCAGGGACGACCACAGACTTGTCAACTGCTGGCCACCGGCCGGCCTTGGCACGCTGTGTATGGTGTTGTTGCCGTACTTCGCCGTTTCGGTCGGCTTCCAGCGCGGCGCATAGACCCGCAAATCGTTGACGGTCACACCGCCGCCCAGATTGGCCGCGTCGGCGACCAGCGCCTTGGCGGTCTGGCCGCCGTAAAACTCACCGGCACCGCGGGTTCGGATGGCGGTCAGGACCGCGGCCAGCCGAACCAGCTGCAACCGGTCTCCCTCGCCCTTCAGGACACCCTTCGCGCTATCCATGAACTGATCGCGGTAACCCGGATCGCGGACCAGGCTTGGCCCGGCCGTGCCGACCGCGCGGGACAGGGCGCGGGACATTGGATGCCCGAACCTGGCCAGGTTCTCGGCCGGTGAGACCACCTGTCCCCAGCGCAGGCGGCCGTACCGCGCATGCAAGGCCGACAGTCCGCGGACCACGCCCGGAACCGCAACCCGGGCCGACGCCTGGGTCGTCTGTGGCAGGAACTCCAAGGCCTCGGCTTTGTTCTTTTCGCGGTCGTAAACCACACAGACACCGCCGCCACCCAATCCGGCCGCGTTGGGATAGGTCACGGCCATGGTGAAATACTGGGCGACCACCGCATCGGCGGCCGAACCACCGGAGGAAAGAATGTCGCGCGCCACAAGGGCCGCGCGCGGTTCGTCACCGACCGCACCGCCGATGAATCCTTCGACGCTTTCAACCTCACCCAGCGGCGCCGTCGGCCCGCCGCAACCCGCCAAAGCCGCCATGGCCGCGGCCATCACGCATTGACGCCACCGCACAGCGTCCCTAGGTTTCACTAACCGGCCCATCGGAGGGTTACCTTTGTTCGCACGCACATACCGCCTACTGCTTGTCACCATCTTGGTCGTCATACCCCAGTTTGCTTGGGCGCAAAAAAAATCCATATCCCTGGTTCGGGACGCAGAAACCGAATATATCATCGGGACTTACGCGGCGCCACTATTCAAGGCAGCAGGCCTGGATCCAGCCGCGGTGCGGATCCACCTGGTGCGAGATTCCAGCCTGAACGCATTTGTCGCCGGCGGCCAACGCATCTTCATCAACACCGGCCTGATCATGCGGTCGGAATCCCCCAACCAGTTGACGGGCGTGATCGCCCATGAAACCGGCCATATCATGGGTGGCCACCTGGCACGGACCCATGACGCCTTGGCCAAGGCATCGACGTCGACCATTCTGTCGATGCTTCTGGGCGCCGTGGCCATCGCCAGCGGTTCCGGTGACGCGGGCGCGGCGATCATCACCGGTGGCCAGCACATCACTCAACGGCAGTTCCTGAACTACACCAGAACACAGGAATCCGCCGCCGACCAGGCTGCGGTGTCATTGCTGGAGGCAACAAAACGCTCCGGCAACGGCCTGATCGAGTTCCTGAGCGTGCTCGCCGATCAGGAGGCTTTGCTGGTCGGTCGCCAGGACCCCTATGTAAGGACCCACCCGATTTCGCGCGAACGCATCGCGCAGTTGGAAAACCGCGTGGCCACGACTGAATATGGCAACCAGACCGACAACGCCCGGGAAATGGCGATCCACCAAAGAATGGTGGCGAAGCTGCACGCATTCCTGGAGCCGCCGAACCGGATCTTGCGGAAATACCCGGCCACCGACACCTCCCTGCCCGCCCGATATGCCCGGGCAATCGCCCATTACCGTATCCCCGAATTGGATACCGCCCTGGCCGAGATCGGCGAATTGCTGGCCGATTACCCGGATGACCCTTTCTTTCACGAACTGCACGGCCAAATTCTCTATGAGAACGGCCGCATCGCTGCTTCGGTCGCGCCCTACCGCAGGGCGGTTGGCGTGTTGCCCAACTCGCCGCTGTTGCTAACCGCCCTGGCGACGTCGCTGATCGCGACCGAGGTACCGGCCAACAATCTGGAGGCCATCGAGTTGTTGGAGCAGGCGCTGCGCCGCGATCCGGACCAGGGGGGCGCCTGGCACCAGTTGGCGATTGCCTATGGACGAGCCGGCGAATTGGGCCTGTCGGCGCTGGCCAGTGCCGAACTGGCCTTCGTGACCGGGCGGTATGGCACCGCCAGGCAACAGGCCCGCCGCGCCCTGGGCAAGCTGAAACGCGGCACGCCCGCCTGGTTGCGGGCCAGCGATATTCTGGCCAGTTCCGAAAAACGGGCCAGGGCCGCGAAGAAGCGTTAATGACGGGCGAACCTGTCCGATCGATTTAGAGAGGGAGACAAGCGCGTGACGGGCGAACGTTTTGTTTTGGCAATCGATCAGGGGACCACGTCCAGCCGCGCGATGTTGTTCGACGCCGCAGGCACCCCCAGGGCGACGGCCCAAGTCGAACTGCCGCAGATTTTTCCGCGGCCGGGCTGGGTGGAGCACGACGCCATGCGGATTTGGCAGGACACGCTGTCGGTCTGCCGGCAGGCCCTGCAGAATGCCTCTGCCGGACCCGACCAGATCGACTGCATCGGGATCACCAATCAACGGGAAACCACCGTTGTCTGGGACCGCAGCACCGGACAACCGATCCACAACGCCATCGTCTGGCAGGACCGGCGTACATCGGATGTCTGTGACCGGTTGCGCGCAGATGGCCATGCCGGGACCATCCAGGCCAAGACCGGCCTGGTCGTCGACCCCTATTTCTCCGCCACGAAATTGGCCTGGATCCTGGAAAAGGACGACGTTGTACGGGATCGTGCCGGCAAGGGAGAACTGGCCTTTGGCACCATCGACAGCTGGCTGATCTGGTGCCTGACGGGCGGACGTGTTCATGCCATTGACGCGACCAACGCCAGCCGCACCATGTTGTTCAATATCCACGACCAGGACTGGGACCCGGACCTATTGGCCCTGTTCGGCGTTCCCCGCACCGTATTGCCCGAGGTGGTCGACAGCAGCGGCCTGATCGGCGAAACCGATGCCGACCTGTTCGGTGCCGCAATTCCGATCACCGGCGTTGCCGGCGACCAGCAGGCCGCAACCTTTGGCCAAGCAGCCTTTGAGCCGGGTATGATCAAGAGCACCTACGGAACCGGCTGCTTTGTCCTGTACAACACCGGCGACCAGGCGGTGACATCGCGGAACCGGTTGTTGACCACCGTCGCCTGGCGTTTCGGCGGCCAGGTCACCTATGCCCTGGAGGGCAGTATCTTCATCGCCGGCGCCGCCGTGCAATGGTTGCGCGACGGGCTGGGACTGGTCGAGACGGCGGCCGAGAGCGAGGCATTGGCCCGGGGTGTCGAAAACGCCGGCGGCGTCTATCTGGTGCCCGCCTTCACCGGGCTGGGAGCCCCCTATTGGGACGCCGAGGCACGCGGCGCCATCCTGGGCCTGACCCGCGACAGCGGAATCGGGGAAATCGTTCGGGCGGCACTGGAAGCGGTGTGCTACCAGACCCGCGACCTGATGCAGGCGATATCCGCCGACGGCGCCGCCCCGGCGGTGTCGCTGCGGGTTGACGGCGGCATGGTCGCCAATGATTGGGTCATGCAGTTCCTGGCCGACATCCTGGGCCTGACGGTCGAGCGGCCGGTCGTGCACGAGACCACGGCCTTGGGCGCGGCCTATCTGGCCGGATTGGAAACCGGCTTTTACAAAGGCTTAAGCGAAATCGCTTCACATTGGCAGCGGGACCGCAGCTTTGCGCCCGCCATGGCGCCGGATCAGCGTGACGGTCTGTATGCCGGCTGGCAGGACGCGGTGGCGCGGGTCCGCACATCTGCGTGAACTGGCTGACCCAACGCTTGTTCACCGTGGCCAAAATCGGCATGTTGCAGGGCCAAGGGACTGAAAGGAAGAATGAATGCCGCACCCGTATCGACGCGCCGCCTGGATGGCCACAATGGCCCTGGGACTGTTTGTTGCCGCCGCACCGGTCCAGTCAGCCGACCAGTTCAGCCCCGACCAGGTCAAGGCAATTGAAAAGCTGGTGCGGGATTACATTATGTCTCACCCCGAGATCGTGACCGAGGCCCTGCAGGAAGCCGAGCGGCGCGAGGAAGAACGCCGGGTCGCCCATACCCGCGCGGTTTTGAAAGCGCAGAACAAACAGTTGCGCCACGACCCGAATTCCTATGTCGCCGGCAACCCGGATGGCGACGTTACCATCGTCGAGTTCTTCGACTATCGCTGCACCTATTGCAAGCAGGTCATGCCGGAATTGCTGAAAGCCATGAAAGCCGATAACGGTGTCCGGATCGTGTTTAAGGAACTGCCGATCCTGGGCCCCGATTCACTGCTGGCCTCGCAGGCGGCGATCGCTGCCATGCAGCAGCGTGACAAGTATTTCGATTTCCACACCGCCTTGATGGGAGCGCGCGGGTCGTTGACCCGGGAGGTGATCATGGACATCGCCGAGGAGGTCGGCCTTGACACCGAAAAGCTGGCGCGCGACATGGTGGCACCCGGGGTCAACCAGGTTATTCAGGACAACCACAAATTGGCGCAGGCGCTGCAGATACGGGGTACACCGTCGCTGGTAATTGGCGATCACGTCATTCGCAACGGCATTCCATTTCAACAGATCCAGGCCTATGCCCGCGTCGCCCGTTCTTCGTGTACGACCTGTTGAGGTAGATCCCGGTTATTCGGCGTCCGGCTGACGTTCCGGTGCCGCCTCGGCAAAGGCAGGCAGTTTCTCGCACGCCTCGGTGATGCTGCGGATGATCGGAAACGGGTCCAGGTCGCAGTCGAAACGCCTGGCGTTGTAGACCTGGGGCACCAGACAGACATCGGCCAGGGTCGGCCGCTCGCCGTGACAAAACAGCCCGGTCGCGGGATTGTCGGCCAGCATCGCTTCCAGTGCGGTGAACCCGTGGGCAATCCAGTGCTGGTACCAACGCCCCCGCTCCGCCGCGCCGAGGCCGAAATGGCTGTCCAGGTAATCCAGCACCCGAAGATTATTCAACGGGTGGATATCGCAGGCCACCAGCAACGCTATCTGCCGGACCCGGGCACGGGCCACCGGATCCTCGGGCAGTAACGGCACGTCCGGGTATCGCTCTTCCAGATATTCCAGAATGGCCAGCGACTGACCGAGCACGGCATCCCCATCAATCAGCGCCGGAACCAACCCCTGCCGCTGCAGTTCCAAATATCCGGACAGGCGCTGTTCGCCGCGTTGCAGGTGGATCGAGGCCTGTTCGGCCTGCAATCCCTTCAGGTTGAGTGCGATGCGGACCCGGTATGCGGCCGAAGACCGGAAATACCCGTACAGCTTCATGATAAAATCCCCCTTTGGCCGTCTTCCGGGCCGACGACGCTTCCAGCGGTCATCCGGTCAACGATAATATAACCGGAACCGCCGCCGCATAACTTAACTCGTCATCGCCCCCGGTTCATGATAATGACGGTCGCCCCGGCCGCAAGCGTTTGTCGGTCTGATGCCGAAAGTGCATTGCTGCCTTGGCCAAATAACATCGTCTAACCCCGCACCCGGAGCCGCACACAAGTGAGTGAATTTGCCGTCCTGCTGGTGTTTGTGGCTGCCATCCTGCACGCCAGTTGGAACGCCCTGGTCAAGGTCGGCGGCGACCGGCTGTCGCGGCTGGCCATCGTCAATCTGGTGGCCGGTGGCGCGGCCCTGGTGTTGACCCCTTTTGTCGGGTTCCCGGATCCGGCCAGCTGGCCCTATCTGGCGACCTCGATCCTGGTTCACCAGGCCTATTACGTCTTCCTGGTCGCTGCCTATCGCGATGGCGATCTGAGTTATGTCTATCCGATCGCACGCGGTCTGGCGCCGCTCTTGGTGGCGACACTGGCCTATGTTTGGGCTGGTGAGACCATATCGCTGCTCGGCCTGGCGGCGGTTGCGCTGACCAGCGCCGGTATCATCGCACTGGCCTTTACCGGCGCAGGACGGGCGCGGGGCATGACGGCCCTGTTCGCCATCCTGACCAGCTTCACCATTGCCGGATACACGGTCGCCGACGGCATGGGCGTCCGCCAATCCGGCAATGCGCTCGGCTATATTGTCTGGCTGTTCGTTCTCGATTCCCTGCCCTTTGGCCTGTTTGCAATCTTCCTCAGGCGGCAACGCCTGGTTCAGGCCTTTACCGAACAATGGCGCGGCGGGCTGCTGGCCGGCATCCTGTCGATCGGTGCCTATGGCATCGTGATCTGGGCCATGAGCGTGATCCCGATGACCCTGGCCTCAGCGGTGCGTGAGACCAGCGTGGTGTTGGCGGCGTTGATCGGGGTTCGCCTGCTGGGCGAGCCGTTTGGTCGGCCCCGGCTGGCGGCGGCCGTGGCGGTGGCGGCCGGGGTGGTGGTGATCAAACTGGCCGGCTGACGCGGCGCCTGTGCCGGTTCGCCATGGTTAAAACAACCACTGGCGCCGGGCTACAAGCTCTGCTATAAACCGCGCCGCCGGGCGGTGGAATTTACCCATCCGAAAGGATCGGTCGGTTATACAGCTTGGCAGGGTCACTGATCCCCGGTAGCTCAGTTGGTAGAGCAGGTGGCTGTTAACCACCCTGTCGCTGGTTCGAGTCCGGCCCGGGGAGCCAATTTCAACAAGGGGTCAGCGCAAACCGCGCTGACCCCTTGTTTTTCCCAGTGGCCATATTGGATCTAGTTTCGAAATTTTCGGCTCGGTTGGCATTCGCTGGCACGTAAGTTGTCGCGCTTGCCACCACGCCTCATTGCAGCGGCCAAACATTGTTGGGGGCGCTCCCAAGTCTTGCGCTCCCCCTGCATGATGGTTAACCGTGAAAACATTCGATTTAATTCGCTAGCTGTGTAAAATGCGCCACCCGGCAGGGTACTGTTTGCAACGATCTCTCTGGTCTTTGAATAAACTAGATATTTAAAACTAATCCTACACTCCCGCATGACGAATAAATGGCCGATCAAGACTTGAACAAAATTGACGTCTTCCCCTGGAACAAGAATCTTGAGACCGGGCACGAACGCATCGACGAGCAGCACAAGAACCTGGTGCGCTTGCTGAACCTGCTGGCCGAGCATTTGATGTTCGAGAACGAGATCGAGCTGAAAGCGATTTTTGACGAGTTGGCGAGCTACGCCGATTACCATTTCAAGACCGAGGAGGAGATCTGGCAGCAATACTTCAAGGACGACGATTGGTTCGTTGCCCACAGGAAGAGCCATGAGTCCTTCCTGCCGGGAACCATGGCGATCAAGGAGGCGGGCCTTGACCAACCGTTGGGCAAGGTCATCGAGGAAATCATCAAGTTCCTGATTCATTGGCTGGCCTACCACATCCTTGACAACGACAAGCGCATGACCCTGGTCATGACGGGCATCGACAACGGCCTGGACATGGCCGCGGCGAAGGACTTTGCCGACCAGGAAATGAGCGGCGCCGTGACCGTGTTTATCGACACGGTCCTGTCCATGTACGGCCAGCTCTCGGCCCGCACGTTCGAGCTGATGCGGGAGCGGAACCAGCGTATCCGGGTCGAAGTGGAGTTGCGGGAGGCGCGCAGCGACCTGGAACGCCAGGTGGCAGCCAGAACCCGGGAACTGACCGCCGAGATTGCCGAGCGCCGCCAGATCGAGCTTGCGTTGCGGCAAAGCGAAGAGCGGTTCCGGGGCGCCTCTCTGGCCGCCGCCGACGGCATTATCCTGTCGGACGCGAGCGGCAGCATCACCTTCTGGAACAGGGCCGCGCAGCGCATTTTTGGCTATAGCGAAGAGGAGATCGTCGGCCAGCCGCTGGCCAGCCTGGTTCCCCACGCCTTGCGGTCCAGGCACAAAACCGGTTTCCAAAAGGCCGCGACGGGAAGCCTGACCGAGATGGCAACCGACCCCATCGAAATCGTCGGGTTGGCCAAGAGCGGTGCGGAGATACCGATCGAGGTTTCGCTGTCGAATTGGGAGGTCGGCGGCCAAAGGTTCTTTGGCGCCGTGGTCCGCGACATCACGGAACGCAAGCACCTCGAATCACAGATCCGCCACGCCCAGAAGATGGAGGCGGTCGGGCAGTTGACCGGCGGCATCGCCCATGACTTCAACAATCTTCTGTCGATCGCGAGCGGCAATCTGGAGCTGTTGCGGGACCTGGTCGGCGATGACGAGCGATGTGAAAGGCATATCGGTATCGCGCTGCAGGCCATTGCCCGCGGTGCCGGCCTGACCCAGTACCTGTTGGCCTATTCACGCCGCCAGACGTTGTCGCCGCGGCGGGTCGACCTGGGCGTGTTGGTCGCGGACTTCATCGAGATCCTGTCCCAGGTCCTGCGCAAGGACATCACCTTTCATTTTCACACGGACGACGATTTGTGGCCGGTCATCGTCGACCCGCGCCAGTTGGAGACCGCCATTCTCAACCTGGCGATCAACGCCCGCGACGCCATGCCCAATGGCGGTGAGTTGACCCTGGATATCCGCAAGGCGTTGCTAACGGAGGAGGACGTGGAGGCGATCCCCGACGTCCAGCCCGGCAACTATCTGGTGCTGGCGATGCAGGACACCGGCACCGGCATCGACCCGGCCGACCTGGAGCACGTCTTCGAACCGTTCTTTTCGACCAAGGACGTCGGCCAGGGCAGCGGGCTGGGGCTGAGCATGGTCTATGGCTTCGTGAAACAGTCCGGCGGTCACATCAATATCGACAGTCGGGTCGGTGACGGCACGACGGTCAAACTCTACCTGCCACGAACGTTCGACAAGTGAACCCGGCGACGCCCCGCCCGGTCAGCAAACCGGTCAAAACCGGCGCGACCAAGGGGAGTGGGTGACTGCTCCCCTCCCCTCCTCTCCGCCGCTGGTGACGGACCTCAACGCGGTGGATTAGGCGGCCAGGGCCTTCTTGATCTCACCGACGCAATGGCTGCAGGATTCACTGCAATCCTTGCATTCGGGATGGCTGTCGGCGTGCTTGCGGCATTCCGCCTCGCAGGCCTGGCAAATCGCCAGCGCCGCGTTCAGGTAAAGCTTGAGGTGCGGCGAGTTCAGCGATGCGATCTGGGCGCCGCCACTGCAGGCCGCATGCATCTGCTGCACCGAACTCAGGCACTCGGCCAGGCTGGTGTCGCCCTGCTTGAAGCTCTCGATGCAATGGTCGATGCACATCTGGCCGAACTTGACGCAGTCCAGCATCGAGTTGATCAGGCTCTGGTTCAGGCGCGCCGCCGAGCCGCTGGCGGTGGCGTTGGCGCTCTGCGTGACCGTTGCGGCAAGTGCCGCGCCGCCAATAACCGCGCCGCCGACCATGACCGCCCGACGGTTGACCTGGACCTCGTCGTTATGCTCGTTCATCGTCAATCTCCCTCCTTGGATAAATGGTTTAAAGATTCTCGAATGGCGGCGCCGCAGGCTTGCGCACAGTCGGCAAAAGCGGCGTTCTGGGCCCGGCGCTTGGCGCATTGCTCTTCGCAATCGCTGCAGACCATCATGTAGATGCCGACCAGGCGGCGCAAATGACGCGACTTGAAGGTGGCGTACTGCGACACGGTCTTGGACAGGGCGAGCATTTCCTGGATCGGCAACAGGGCATCGGTGACGCTCAGATCGCCGGCCTGGATCTTGGCAATACAGTGCTCCAGGCAACGCTGGCCCGCCGCGATGCAACCTTGCGACACGTCGATCAGGTTTTCATTGTCCCGCAGCAGCGCGTGCCGGGGGGACGAGGTCGAGGCGCGGGTCACCCGGCCGACCTGGCCAAGCAGCCGCCGCCGGTCGATGTCCCCGACCACCGCCTAATTCCCCTTGCGCAGGTAGCGGGCCAGCACGGCGGCGATCTGCTCAGGCGGCGCACCGCTGTGGAAATAGCGCTCCAACCGGCCGGCACCGTCCAGCAGGTAGATATAGGCGGTGTGGTCGACCTGGTAGGAATCGCCCGCCGGGTCGCCCCACACCTCGTAGCGCGCGTCGAACGCCCGGGCCGCCCGGGCCACCGCCTTGGGCGAGCCGGTCAGGCCCACCATGCCAGGGTGGAACAGCGAGACATAGTCCGCCATGTTGGCGATCGTGTCGCGCTTGGGGTCCAGGGTGATGAACAGCACCTGCAGCTTGTCGGCCCCGGCGCCGAGATAACCCAGCGCCTGGGAAATGTTCTGCAAGTCGAGCGGGCAGATATCGGGGCAGAAGGTGTAACCGAAATAGACCAACGTGTAGCGGCCGTGATAGTCGCCCTCCGTGACTTTGCGGCCGGTATGGTCGACCAGGGAGAAATGCATCACCTGGCCGGTGGGCGGCGCCGCCACGGCCGGGTCGGGCTGAACCGGCCACCACAGAGCACACACCATCAAAAACAAGAGGCGTGCCACGCCGCGCGTCCAGGCCGCCCGATCGGTCATCCCGTTTCCACACCTGTGAATCTCAGGACCCGATCTTTGTCAGCTTTAGCGGGAAATCAAGTGAAAAATCCGTGGCGCCCGCCAGCTTGCGGCGACGCACCTGCATCCGGCCGCGGCCGGCCGGTGGAACCGGCTCGCCGCGGCGTCAGACAGAGTTTGCGATTATGATTTCAGGGTATTGGTGATCTCGGTCAAACAGGCGGTATTGGCGGCCACGAAGGCATTGCATTCGTCATAGGCCTGGGCGAATTTCAGGCACTCATCCTGGCAGGCCGCGCCGACGTACAAGTGGGTTTCCAAAAACCCGTACAGAAACTGAGAGCCGACCGTGGCCAGCTGGGCGCCGGCCTTGCACATGGCCTGCATCTCCTGCACCTGCGACAGGCACTGGCTGACCGAAAGGTCGCCGCCACCGATCACCGTCATGCAGCGGCCGACCCAACTGTGGGACTGACGGATGCATTCGTGCATGGCCGCCGCCAAGGAGCGGTGCGGTACGGCGTGGTGCTGATGACCCGCGTGGTGGCCGCCATGTTGGTGCCCCCCATGCATGGCATGATTGTGCCCCCCATGCATGGCATGATGGTCCATCGCCCCATCGCCCTGGGCCAGGGCGGTTTTCGTGAGCGCCAGGGGTAGCGCCGCCCCGGCACCCACCAACAGCGTCCGGCGGCTGAAATGCTTTTTCTGAAACTTCGAGATGTTCTTGAAACCGTCCATGTTCACCCCTTCACCGTGGTTTGGTGCCCTTCAAAAAATGTACAAACCCCAACCCGTACCGCTTCGGTTGCCGATACGGAACAGAATGAGGTTGGTCAAAGCATGAACCATGCCAATCGCCGGATCGCAGGAAATTGCGGGCGAGAGACCGAAATCAGGGCGCAATTGTAAAGGCTGCCGACGGTTTGTCGGCCCGGTTCACGGTCCGAAGCGCTTGCGGGTCACCTGGGCCGGCCCCTTGTCGGGAATGCGCATGACATACAGGTCGCCGTAATTGATCGGCGGCTCGCCGGTACCGCCCAGATTGGCATAGATCGATTTGAGGTTGGTGGTATTGCCGACCCACAGGACCGTTTTGCCGGGGTTTTCACCGACCAGCCGGTCGGCCACCCAGGACACCTTGATCACCTTGACGGTCAAACCGCGTTGCGCCGCCAACGGCGCCACGGTGTCGAGGTTGCGCTTGAGGTCGGGGCTGTAGATCGCATCGATGGGCATGCCTTCCAACGCGGCCGGCAAAGCCGCCGCCCGGGCGCGCCCCTTGGCGTTGAGGTCCTTTTCCGCCGGCGACCGGTCGGCGTGGCGAATCAGGACCACCGTGGTCGAGGTTCCCGTCGGCGATTTGACTACCGTATCGCAGGCCGCCAGCATCAGCCCGGCGGTCAGAACCAGAGCCAAGACCCGAAATGACCGAAAAGTTCTCATGACATGCCCCTCCGCTTTTGAATTCGCTGTCCATAGCAGCAAATTAGGGCGCGGCAGGCCGACGCCAACCGGCCGGTGGACCAGCCGGATAGATCTCTCTATTTTCTGATGCATAGACCTTTTGAGTGCAACCGGACGAACGGTGCGACATGGTATTGGTAATCCTGGCAGCCTTGTTCCTGCTGTTGATCTTCGGACCGATCATCTGGGTCCGCCTGGTGATGTTCGTGCACGGCCGCGACCGGCCTGATTTCCCGGGCACCGGCAGTGAACTGGCCGAACATTTGCTGCGCGAGTTCGGTGTCGACAGGGTGCGGGTGACCGTGACCCGCGCCGGCGATTGTTACGACCCGCAGACCCGGACGGTGCAGTTGCAGCCCGAGAACTATGACGGCCGTTCCGTCACCGCGGTGGCGATCGCCGCCCACGAGGTCGGACATGCGTTGCAGCATCACGAAAACTATCCGCCGTTGATGCGCCGCCAGGTGGTGGTGACCGCCGGCAACCTGATCGACCGGATCGGCTCCGCCGGCCTGTTCGGCCTGTCGCTGTTGGGCGGCGTTGCGCTGACGCCCAGGCTGATGATCTATGGCGCCATCGCGGTCGTCGTCATGGGCCTGGCCCGGGTGGCGGCGCAGCTGGTCACCCTGCCGGTCGAGCTGGATGCCAGTTACCAGCGGGCCCTGCCGATCCTGACCCAGGGCGGCTACCTGCAGGGCCAGGACCTTAAGAAAGCGCGCACCGTGTTGAACGCCGCCGCCTTCACCTACGTCGCCGGCGCCCTGGCCCAGATCATCAACTTCATCCGCCTGCTGCGTCGCTGACCACGCGGTCAGCGCGTACCGATCAGATCCCGGGACACCCGGCGGCCGAACAGTTTCTCGGCGTTCTTGTAGGCGATCTTCTCCGCCACCTCGCGGGGCAGCCGGGCCAGCCAGGACCGGTTGAGAGCCACCAGGCCGGCATAGTCGTCCCACTGGCTGTTGACCCAGGTGTCGGTGCCGACCATCAACCGGTCGGAATGGCGCAGAATGACCTTGCGCCAGGCCGGGTCGAGCCCCCCCTCCCCGCCCAGGATGTCATGCTCGCGATAGGAGGTGTCGGCATACAGGGTCGGATAGGTATCCAGCATCTCACCAACCAGGTCGGCCGGTTCGGACATGCCGGCATGGGCCCAGATCACGGTCAACTCGGGCTCGAACTCATAAAACAGGCGGACCGGACCGGCGTCGGAATGGATGTGGACCGGAATGTCATGCCGCCGGGCCATGGCCGCGACCGCCCGCAACAGTGACCGGTCGTCAGGATCGATGCTGTGGACATGGAACTCGCCGATGCCGCGATGGGGGAATTTGTCCAGCCGCCCCTTGAGGTAATCGAGCATGTGCGGCGCCTTGGCCCAATTGCCGGAGCCCCATTCACCGTGATAGGGCCTGAGTTCGGGCACGATCCGGTTGGGGGCGAATTCCAACAGCCTGATCGTGCCCTCGTCCGGGGTCGAAGAGACCAGGGCCATCGCCACGCCGCTTTGGTCCATCAGTTCGATGACCGTCTCGACCGGATAAGGCCCCCAGGCCGGTTCCTTGTAGTGCATGTGGGCGTCAAAGATCGGCAGGTCCTTGACCGCTTCGCCGATTTCGTCGGCCCTGAGGTGCGGTGACAAGGCCAGGGCGAGGCTCAGGGTGAAGGCGGTGGCTGCTGCGGCTTTTCCCATCATGGCAACAAAGTAGTCCGCATAACCGGCCAGTTCAAATCGACCGACCGTGTCACAGGGGCGATGGCTCGATCGTCATAGGGGTAAGACCCTGAAACATCGACCAAGGAGCAAGACCATGAGCCAGAAACAGGCCGTTAAATACGAAAGCGAAATCCCGGACGTATTGCATGCAATGGCCCAGGTCCATTCAGCGGTGGACACCCACGGGCTGGACCGGACCATTCACCACCTGGTGCAGCTTAGAGCATCGCAGATCAATCGTTGCGGCTTCTGCATCAAGATGCACACCAGGGAAGCCCGCCTGGACGGCGAAACCGGCGAAAGGCTGGACCGGGTGATTGTTTGGGACCAGGTGGACGATTTCACGCCGGCTGAGAAAGTCGCGCTGGAATGGACCGAAGCCCTGACCAAACTGAGCACGGGTGCTGATCTGGGTGACATTCGCGCCCGCTTGCGGGATTATTTTACCGAGCCCGAGATCGGTGCCCTGACTGCGACGGTGGCTATGATCAATCTATGGAACCGCATCAATGTCTCGAGGCATTGAGATGTTGAGCCGTCAAGACGTGGCCCTGTTCGAGGACGCGCGCCCCGCGTTGTTGGGGCTGGCCTACCGGATCCTCGGCACCCTGGCGGACGCCGAGGACGCAGTACAGGACACCTATTTGAGATGGGCCAAGACCGACCGCGAAACGATCGGCAACAGCGGCGCCTGGCTCCGCACTACCTGTACGAGGCGCTGCCTGGACCTTCTCAAATCGGCCCATCGTTCACGGGTCAACTATGTCGGCGCCTGGCTGCCGGAGCCGATCCACACGCCGGTCAACCATGAGGCCGAACACAGGGCCGAACTGGCATCGTCACTGACCACCGCGTTCCTGCTGCTGCTGGACCGTCTTTCACCGAAGGAACGGGCCGCCTATTTGCTGCACGAAGTCTTCGACGTCGCTTACTCGGAAATCGCCGCGACCTTGGGCATCCAAGAGGCAGCGTGCCGCAAGCTGGTGTCCCGAGCCAAGCAGAATGTCGCCGAGTCCAAGGTGCGCCACTCCACGTCTCGGGAGCACCAGAACCAATTGTTGGGCGCGTTCCAGGAGGCCGTCACCAGCGGAGTGACCGACCGGCTGGCCGGCCTGTTGACCGACGATATCCGGTTCAGTGTCGATACCGGCGGCAAGGCGGCTGCGGTGCATCACCTTTTGCGAGGTAAATCCGACGTGCTGGCCTTCATCGCCGAGGCCCTGAAAGGCTTCTGGGGTCCGCTGACCTGGGTCGCCAGTGACCTCAACGGAGGTCGTGGCTTCATGCTCAAGCTGGGCGGCGACCTGGATGCCACGGTGTCGTTTGCATATGACGACGGCGGCCTAGTCACCGATATTTTCGTCGTGCGCAATCCGGACAAGCTGAATCGCCTGGATACCGTGCGGATCCACTAAGCCGCGCTATTCCAAACCTTCACCGAAATACTTGGCCGCCGCTCCGCCAAGCAGCCGAATGGCAATTGCCTAGATCCAATTTGCCCACCTCAACAACCGTTCCCTGACAGGAGGAGAATATGAAACAATTTCAGTCTACGATCGCGGCCGGCGCTTTGGCAGCGCTGACCAGCATTGCACCGGCCGCGGCCAACGCTGCGGAATCCACGGTCCAACTCACCATCGTCAATCCCAACGACCTTTACGATCCGGCGCCGTATGGCTACAGCCATGCGGTGGTCGCCAAAGGCGGTTCTCGCATCGCCTACCTGGCGGGCCAAGGCGGTGAAGACCTCAGCGGCGACCTGTCACCATCTTTTGACGCACAGGTCAAACAGGCCTACCGCAACCTCAACTCTGCCCTGGCGGCGGTTGGAGGCAAACCGGATCAAGTGACCAAGTTGACCACTTATGTTGTCGACTATGACCAGTCCAAACTGAGTGTGATGACCCGGTACCTGAAGCAAATGTTCGGCAACGCCTTGCCGGCCCAAAGCCTGGTTCCGGTGCCCCGCCTGGCGCTGGATGGCATGCTGTTCGAGGTCGACGCGGTCGCGATCCTGAACTGAGCATGGTCGGTGCCGCACCGGCGATTTCAAAGCGGTCGCTCCGGCCGCGGGCCGGGCCCGGCGGGTCCGGCCCTCTTTTGTGTACTCACCATCCAGCCCCCCTTCCAATTCGGGAGATATTTGAGAATTCCCCTTGATTGTTCTTTGGAGTAGATATTTTTTATTACTCCGTTTCCCTTATTCGCATGTTGATTAGTTTTTATGGCAAGATGTTATTCATCGTTTGGTGCGATTGATTTTGAAAATGATCATGCGGGAACGCGTGATTGCGGTGGCGGGCTTTGTCGAGACCTGCTCCGCATGACGTAAGCCAGAGCGTTTTGGGTTTTAGGAGTTGGATCGGATGTGGCCCCGACAAAAGGCCAGTCTTCGGCTGATTTTCGGCGGATTCATCGTGTTGATGCTGGTGACGTTCGTTTTAGAGTTCGTCACCTTGCAATCGACACGAACGACATCTGACCTGACGGTCAAGTTGCACCGGCACTCCCTGGTGATCAGCAACGAACTGCACCACGCCCAGACCGATATCGCGACGGTCCAAAAATACATGAAGGATGTCGCCCTGGCCCGCAGCGAAGCCCAACTGGACCGGGCGGTTGCGGCAATCGAAGACGCAGATGCGGAACTGCGCCGCCACTTTGACACGGTTGCGGCGTTGATGAGCGAAGACAGGCGCAAGATTGAGGAGGTTCAACGTGCCTTCGAAGCCTGGGTGCCGATCCGGCAGCAGGTCATCGAGCTCATTCGGGCCGGCAATCCCCAAGAAGCCGCCGCCACCAACGCCGGCGGCGGCACCCAGCTTGCTGAAGAACTGAACCAGGGCATGAGCGAGCTGGTGGCCGCGGCCCAGCGACAAGCGCTCCGGGTCCTCGACGACACCAAGGCCTCAAATACCGCGGCCAGACGCCTGGCCTATTGGTACATCCTGTTGACCGTCGCTGCGGGCGGCTTAATCGCGTTCTGGGTGATCAACGGCGTACACCAAGCCTATCTGGCATCGAACGCCAGCCAAGCTCGCCTGGAAAAAATAGCCGAGACGATGTCGGATTGGATCTGGGAAATGGGCCCCGACCTAAAAGTGACTTTTGTTTCGGAACGGTATCAAGAAATTACCGGCAGTGGACCGGACGAGGTGTTGGGGAAGACCCGCGAGGAACTTGCCGGTGCCGATGCCCAGGCACCGCGTTGGCAGGCCCACCTCAAGACATTGGCGGCTGGGAAACCGTTCCGTGATTTTCGCTACCAATGGCGAGGCAAGGACGGAAACGTCCATCATATCCAAACCAGCGGAACTCCCGTCATCGACCAGCAAGGCACATTTCAAGGATATATCGGCACCGCGAACGATATCACCGAACAGGTGCAACGCGAGGAACGGGACCGGGCAACCATCGATCGCCTGGCGGTCGCGATCGAAGCCGTCGAGGACCCGTTCTCGTTATGGGACCCGGAAGATCGCCTGGTTCTGGCCAACCAGCGGTTCCGTGAATTGAACCCGACGTTTTCCGAAAATGCGTCGACGGAATTGACGTTTTCGGAGTTCCTGCTGTCCGGTCTAGCCAAGGGCCTGTTCCCGGACGCGGCCGGCCATGAAAACGCATGGTTCGAGAAGCGCCTGCAACACCATCGGGCACCCAGCCACCCATTTGAAATCCGCCTGCATGATGGCAAGGTCATGTTGGTCCGCGAACACCGCCTGGCAAACGGCTATACCCTGACCATTACCACCGACATCACCGAGGTCAAACGGTCCGAGCACTTGCTTCGGGTCAGCGAATCCCGGCTCAGACAGGCACAGCGGATCGCCAAGATCGGCAACTGGGAGATCGACTTGAGAACCGGTCGCCATTGGGGGTCGGAGGAAGCCTTGCGGATTTTCGGGCTGACGCGCGACGATGTCGCCTGCGACATCACCGGGTATGCCGAGTTGGGTGCCGGCGCCGCGCTGTTCCTGAAATACATCCACCCGGCTGATCGCGATGACTTCCTGACCATGCACCGCAAGGCTTTGGCAGGGGACGGCGACTATGATTTCGACTGCCGCATAGTCCAGGCGAACGGGAGGAACCGCCACCTCCACCTGTCAGCGGAAATGGATACCGACGATTTTGGCGCGCCGTACCGGTTATATGGGATTGTTCAAGATCGGACCGAGCAGAAACGGCTTGAGGACCAGCTGCGACAGGCCCAGAAGATGGAGGCGGTCGGCCAACTGACCGGCGGTGTCGCCCATGACTTCAACAACCTTCTGGCCGTCATCGTCGGTAACATCGACCTTTTGTTGGACGATTCGGATCTTGATGAGGCAGTTCGGCAGAGGCTGTCACTGATTATGGGTTCGGCCAAGCGGGGTGCCGATTTGACCCACCAGTTGCTGGCGTTCTCGCGCAAGCAGGTGCTCTCGCCAAAGACCGTGGCCATCAACAAACTGATCGAGGGCATGCAGCGGCTGCTTCACAGCAGCCTTCCCGAGGAAATCGAACTCAACCTGGAAATCCACACGAGCCTGGTCACGGTCGACCCGCACCAGTTCGAAAACGCCCTGCTGAACCTGGTCCTGAACGCCCGCGACGCCATGCCAAATGGCGGCGTTGTGACAATCACGGCAAGGGACCTCACGGTTCCCTACAGCCCTGAACACACCGATGACCAGATGCCGGACGGTGATTATGTCATCATCGAGGTGCGGGACACCGGCGACGGGATTTCAGCCAAGGACCTGCCCAACATTTTCGAGCCCTTTTATACCACCAAAGGCATCGGCGCCGGCAGCGGCCTGGGTTTGAGCATGGTCTACGGCTTCATCAAGCAATCGCATGGCCATGTCGAAGTGACAAGCAAACCCGGTCAGGGCACGACCGTCACAATCTGCCTGCCACGCGTGTCCGAAAGTGCCGCTGAGTCCCCACCAGGTGTCGCGGCGCAGCTCGCCTCCTAGCCGGTTGACAACCAGCTTCCGTCCAACATATTTCCCCGCACACGACACTGCCTTCCGGCAACGCTAGCCATGGCGCCGTCGATGGAAGGTGGCTAAACTCAAACCAGTAACCCGATTGTAATCGGGACCCGAAAACCATCTCAACAACCCACCAAACCAAACGAACTGGGGCTGTCAAATGGAACAATCGATTTCGCAAGTCTGGGAGCAGATCGTTGAGCTGACGACCACCTATGGCCTGAACGTGATCGGCGCGTTGGCCATCCTGATAATCGGTTGGATCGCGGCCGGTTGGGTGAGTTCCGGCATCCGCAAGGGTCTGAGCCGCATTTCCGCGGTGGACGAAATGCTTCGCGGCTTTTTTGCCAGCCTGGCCAGATATGCGGTCTTGGCGGTTACCGTCATTGCCGTCCTGGACCGGTTCGGGGTCGAAACCACCAGTCTGATCGCGGTGTTCGGTGCCGCCGGCCTGGCGATCGGCCTGGCGCTGCAAGGCACGCTGAGCAACGTCGCGGCGGGGGTGATGCTGTTGCTGTTCCGGCCCTTCAAGGTCGGCGATTTCATCAATGGCGGCGGCGTGGCCGGAACAGTCAAATCGGTTGGCTTGTTCGTCACCGAATTCGCCACCCCCGACAACGTCAAGATCATCGCTCCCAACAGCCAATTGTGGGGATCGGCGATTACCAATTTCAGCGCCAACCCGACCCGCCGAGTGGATTTCGTGTTTGGCATCGGCTATGGCGACGACATCGACCGGGCGATGGACATCGTGCGGGAGGCAGCGCAGGCCGACGAGCGCATCCACAAGGACCCGGAACCGTTCATCGTGGTTGGTGAATTGGGGGCCAGTTCGGTTGACCTGATCGTCCGAGTGTGGTGCGCGGCGGGTGATTATTGGGGGATCAAGTTCGACCTTACCAAGACGGTGAAGATGAGCTTTGACCAAGCGGGGATTTCGATACCGTTCCCGCAGCGCGACGTGCATATTCACCAGGTAGCCGTGGACTAAGGCGTGGGGTAAACACCGCTGCATACCGTGACGTGGCCAGCCAACGGGTTGTTGCCGGGTCGCCTTCGGCCCCCATTCCCACGGTCGGTTGTTTGAGGATGGGATTCAGATGAAGATCCTGTGGCTCGCACTGGCCTATTTCGTCGCCGGCAAGCTGGGACTTCTGCTGGCGGTCCCGCCGGGGTACGCGACGGCGGTTTTTCCGTCATCCGGCATCGCGCTGGCCGCGGTCATATTGCTTGGCTTTCGAGTCTGGCCCGGTGTTTTCCTGGGTTCGTTTATGCTGAACCTGTCCGTTTCGATCAACGGATCGGGTATCGGCACCCTGACAGAAACGGCGATCATAGCTGCCGGGATCGGTGTCGGCGCCGCCACGCAAGCGGTGATCGCGGCGGCGTTGGTCCGCCGTTTCGTGTCCATCCCAATCTCCTTCGACCGTGGCCGCCAAGTCGCTGCCATGCTGTTCTGGGGGGGACCCGTTGTCTGTCTGGTCAATTCAGTCATCGGCGTTTCGGTTGTGGTCGCCGCCGGCAAAGTGCCGCTGGCAAACTTCCCCTTCAACGCAGCGACCTGGTGGATCGGCGACACTTTCGGTGTCCTGATCTTTGCCCCCCTGGTCCTGGTCTGGGCACAACAGCGTGGGCCGGACGCCTTTCGAAACAACATGATGATCACGGTGCCGGCAGCGGCCACGTTCATCGCCGCCGTGGCCGCGGTCTGGTACGCATCGTCCTGGGAGAAGTCCCGCCTGCAGCACGACTTCGAAGATCAGGCCGGCTTCCTCGCCGCGGCCTTGGGTCGCAGCCTGGGCGCCAACCAGGTCATGATGGAAACCCTGCATGGCTTCGTGGCGTCCGCGGAGCGGGTTGAGCGAGACAGGTTCGGGGCGTTTGCCGGTGCGTTGCTGTCGGATCAGACCACGGTGCAGGCGGTCTCGTGGAACCCGCGTGTGCTGCATGCGGACCGGCAGGCCTTTGAAGCCGCGGCCCGGGCATCCGGACAGGTTGGGTTTCGGCTGACCGAGCGCAACGACCAGGGCCAGTTGGTGTCGGCCGCACAGCGCGAGGAATATATCGCGGTTCTGTTTATCGAGCCGGTGTCGCCCAACAGGGCGGCGATCGGCTACGACATTGCCTCGGACGAGGTGCGGCGGGCGGCCGTGGCCCAAGCCCGGGACAGTGGCCGGCTGGTCAGCTCGGAACGCATCCGGCTGGTGCAGGAATCCGGCGACCAGTTCGGTGCCCTGTTGCTTCACCCGGTCTATGAAGGGTTTGTCCCCGCCGATGATCTCGCCGCCAAGCGCCAAACCCTGCGCGGCTATGTTGTTGGCGTGATTCGTTTTGCCGATCTGATCAGCGAGAGCTTCGCCGGTTTGAACACCGACGAGCTGGTCTTCCACTTTCGGGACGTCACACAGCCGGAAGACCCTAAAACCCTGTATGCCAGCCCGACGATCGATCGCTGGGTGCCCCAGTTGCGGGAGCGTGGCTTTTTCGGAGGCACGACCCCCCTGCTGGTCAGCCGCAGCTACACCATCGGCCAACGGACGTGGAGCTTCGAGATCGCTCCGACCCAGGCCTATATCGCCCGCCACCGACCGGAAAATGCCTGGCTGATTTTGACCGGCGGCTTGTTGATCGCCAGCCTGGTTGTCGCGTTCTCGATCGTCTTTGTCAGCCGCGACCAGCAATTGCGCAAACTGGTCGATCAGCTTTCGGAAACCCAGGACCGGCTGATGCTGATCCTCTCCTCGGCCGCCGAAGCGATCTTCGGGATCGACAAGCAGGGGGCCTGTACCTTCTGTAATCCGGCGGCGCTGCGTGTGCTGGGATACGATCATGAGGACCAGCTGATCGGGCAGAACATGCATGAAACGGTGCACCATTCCCATGCCGACGGCAGCCATTACCCGGTGGATGCGTGCGAGATCATCGCGGCGGTACATCGCGACAAGGGGGTGCATGTCGACAACGAGGTGATGTGGCGAAAGGACGGGACCGCGTTTCCGGTCGAATACTGGTCCTACCCGATCCAGACCGGAGGCGAGACGGTCGGTGCGGTGGTGACGTTCCTTGACATCACCGAACGTCTGCAAGCGGAGGAAAAACTACGCGAGGCAGAAAAACTGGCGGCCTTGAGCCAGATGACCGGCGGCGTCGCGCACGAGTTCAACAACCTGTTCATGGCCGTGTCCGGTAACCTTGAACTGATCCGCAACAGCGTGCTCCACGACCAGGAGGCCAGACAGCGGGTCGACCGGCTGTTAGAGGTCGTCTTCCGTGGCGGAGAGCTGACCCAGAGCATGCTGACCTATGTCGGCCAGCAGCCAATGGCAACCGCGGCGGTTGATCCGGCCGACGCGACCCGGCAGACGATTAATATGCTCAAACCGGCCCTGGGGGTGGCATACGAGCTAGTGGTCCGATCGCCCAACCGGGTCTGGCCGGTGATCGTGGATCTGGGCAAACTGCAAAGCGCCATCGTCAACCTGGTGAGAAACGCCTGCGACGCGACGCCCGATGGCGGCGAAATCACCGTCGAGATGCGCAACCTCAGGGCGCCGGAGACCGAGGCCATGCGGCTTCGCCATGGGATGAACCCTTGCGACTGCGTCATGATTTCCGTCACCGACCCGGGCGAGGGCATGCCGCCCGACGTCGTGGAACGTGCCCGCGACCCCTTCTTCACCACCAAGGAGGTCGGCAAGGGCACCGGTCTCGGGCTCAGCATGGTCGATGGCTTCGCCCGTCAAATGGGCGGGCATGTCGAGATCGCCTCGCGACCGGGCGAAGGCACCAGCGTTGCGATGTACCTGCCGCGGGCGATGGACGAACGGCGAGGCCCAGCCACCGATGAGCGGAGACCGAACATCGTCGACGGCCAGTTGGAAGACCTGGTGGCGCTGATCGTCGAAGACGAACCGGTGGTGCTGGACGTCATCGCCGGCTTCGCCGAGCGGGAGGGCTGCGCCGTCTACCGGGCCGCCTCGGGCGACGAGGCATTGACCAAGGCGCGGGAGATCGGGCGGGTCGACCTATTGGTGACCGACGTCGTCATGCCAGGCTCGCTGGACGGGACCACGCTGGCGACCATCATCCGCAAGGAGTTCCCGGAATCGAACATCATTCTCATGACCGGCTATACGGAAACGACCATCGAACAGATGGGCATTTCGCTGGGCGATATGCACGTCCTCCACAAGCCGTTCCAGAAGGAAGAACTGGTCCGCGCGATCAAGACCGCCTCGCCGAAGCTGTTTGGCGGCGCTCGGGACTAGAGCAGCGAGACCGGAAAACCGGTCCGCGTCAACCCTTCCTCAACCCTGTGGCGCGAGAATTGCGCAACGATGCTTGGGGATGAAGCAATGCCAAAACCAATTGATATGGTTAAGGTCGGAGACGAGTACGTCCCGGCCGACGAGGTTCCGGCCTCGGAGCCGGCGGCGACCAGCGCCGCGCCGCAAGACGGCGCCGTGGATGTGAGGGCGGCCAGCCGGCGTTCGGCGTCCGTCAACCCGACGCCGCACCGGCGGCGGCGGCTGGACAAATACGCCGAGCCGTCGCCTCTGACGACGAACCAACACGAAATCAAGGCTTGATAGGCCGCGGGCCGATCTAAGGCCGCCCGCCCCGGCCACCGCATCATTCCGGACCCGACGTGACCGGGCCGCCGTGCGCGGCCTCGGGGGGCAGCTTAGTGCTTGGCTTCCTCTTCGTTCAGCCAGGGGGCGTCCGGTGCCCCGGCATCGCCGATGAAGGGCTTGCGTTCTTCGATATGCGCGCTGACCTTCTTCACCACCAGGCGCCCCAGGAAGAACGCGACAACCACCGCAACCACAAAAATCAGCACGCCCATTACCGGATGATATGACATGACCTATGCCCGCTCCATTGTCGCTCCACACCGCACGGCGGCAGCGACCTTCGTTTGATCCTGTGCCCGTACACTATAGGTATATACGAACTTTCGCGGCGGAGAAAAACCCGTCTCGCACCTCCGGGCAAGAAATTGTCCATTCCTACGCCAACCAGGATGCAAAAACTTCACTACCTTTGTGTGAAATTACCAACAAATCATTCCTTGCGCCGGATCAATGACCAGCGGTTCGCCATGGCGTAGAATCCCGAACCATGGGCCTCGAGTTTGACAAGAGCCGGCTTCGGCCAAGGTACAACACCGTGTCGAACAACCGCATATCCTGCCTGGAGGCCGTCCTCGAGATCGTCACCAATCGGGGCGTCACCGAATCCCTCGCCACTCATTCAGTGCTGAGCACCTTCGAACATTGTCACGAGTACAACCAGACCTGCCCGTTTCACGGGCCCGAGTGCTTCGTCAAACTGGCATTACAGGAAGGCACTGAAGCGGCGCTGGCACAAGTCCTGGAGCGCCTGCAAGCACCCGAGGCATCGGACACCGACGCCGCCTGAGCATCGCCCGTCCCGGCCCCGGTCGATTAACTGTCCAATAGTTCCAATCGATCCGCTAGTCTGCCGCGATCGACACCCAAAAAAGCGAGGCAGGCATGGGCGAATGGCGGGAGACCTATCGATCGATCGTATTTCCGTGGCATTGCGACCAGTTCGGCCATATGAACGTGCGCTGGTTCGCCCACCATTTCGACGACGCCGCGTTCCATATCTGGTCGGTGAACGGGATCACCATGCAGATGATGACCGACGCCGATGTCCACACCGTGGTGGCGCAAACCACCATCGACTATGTGCGTGAGATCAAGGCCGGCGAGCTGTTGCGGATCACCAGCGCCTTCGTGCACCTAGGCAACAGCAGCGTGGTTCATCTACAGCGGATGGTCAATCCTGACACCGACACGCTGCACGCCACCCAGCGCACGGTCGAAGTGTTCTTTGATCCCGAAACCCGGAGGTCAGCCCCCATCCCGCCGACCATCAGGGCAAAGCTGCAAACCGCCCTGGTCGAAGTTTCGGAGTGATTGGAGCCAGGGTCGCGCCACCGGGACGCCGGTCGCTACTCCCCGTCAAAAACCTGATCGATCTTTTCCTGCAGCGCCTTCATCGTGAACGGCTTGCTGATCAATCCGGCACCCCGGGAATTGACGTCTTCGTCGACGAAGGCATCGTCCGCATAACCCGATGTGAACAACACTTTCAGCGACGGCTGGCGCTGGCGCGCCCGCACCGCCAGTTCGTGGCCGTTCATGCCCCCGGGCATGACCACATCGGTGAACAGCAGATCGATCCGCGGCGCGGATCCAAGGATGTCCAGCGCCGCCTGCACATTGGCCGCCTCAAGAACCTCAAACCCCATGCGCCGGATCAGTGCCGCGGTGGTCGCCAGCACCAGCGGGTCGTCTTCGACAACCAAAATGACGTTGCCGCCTTCGGGTCCTTTGGGATCCCGGTCATTCCCCTCAGTCGCCATTTTCCAGCGTTCCCAACTAGCCGATCAACCTACCAACACCTTCAGGCCCAGAAACCACAACGTGCAGAACTTCGCCGTTCCTTTTATTACCGGTAAACACTATTGGAACCCAGCCGAAATCAAATACACGCTTCGGTATAAACAGATTTATCTATAACCTTGGTATTCCAAGCCAAAACCGTAATCCAAGAAATATTTCCCTGAATTGCAACTTATATACCTCTATATGTTTCCTTACAAGTGGTTTTTTATACTGCAATCTAGGAATTGGCTCCTGGTTTTAGTGTCGTTTGTAGTAGTGAATTGTGATTTTTACTTTAATAACTCCACAATTCACGGATCGGTACAGGCAACGGAAAGTTCAAAATTTCCACCTCCAGCAGAATTGATTACCAAGCGGCAGAAGTGTACCTCCCGCCGCGGCGCCGCTCGCTTGGCAGGCAAAGCCAGCCCTTGTTCACCGGTCCGGTGACCTGAACAGGGATTGCGGGTATGTGCCAGTCCCGGAATGGCACGACCATGCAGCGGAATTTTTCGCAGTTTTCCGAGAATGGCCTCCTGGCACGGAATATGCGTTGACCTGATCAATTGGGTTCGGGTTCGAAAATCCGGGGTCCTCCCGGAGGAACCACAGACAAGAGGGGTGAATTATGCGGGCTGCTGTGGACCAAATTCTCAAGAACGATCGCAACATGTTTTCGCAAATCGAGCGCTACGGCGAGAAGGACCAGTGGCAAATGTCATCCTTTGCCGAAGCGGAGCACAGCTTCTGGTCCGAAACGGAAGAACTGACGTTGGACGATCCGATCCTGGATACCGAGGACCTGGCGGTCATTCTGCGGAGCTAAATAAAGCCAACCGTCCGTTGGTCCAAGTCGCGCCGACCGCGCCAGGGCACGGCCGGTTTCGCGATCTGTTTCCGGGCCGAGAAGCCAACCCGGCGCCGGTTTAGAATTTGTACTTCCAGCCGAACGTGACCTCGTACTGCTCCATCTCGAGCGTGATGTTCTGCCCCGCCGACATGGCGTTGGGGCCGGTCACGCTGGAACTCGGCGCATACATCGCCGCCGCGACCAACGAGCTGCTCGGCGTCACCTCATACTCGAATCCGGCGGTGAAGTGATCCTCGATCACGCCCGGGGCCAGGATGTTGAACAGCACCTCGGACGGTCCGATCGGATTGTCGTTGTGAGAGTAACCGGCCCTTAGGATCAGTTTCGGCGTCGCCTGGTACTGCACGCCGATCTTATAGATGTTGATGTCATCCCAACCGAAACCACGACCGTTGTCCGGGCCCAGCTGATTGCTCGACGCAAACGGGTTACCGACCGAATTTACCTGCGAATACCAAATCCGCTTGAAGTCCGCCAGCAAGGTGATTCCGGCCGCCGTTTTCCACGCGACGCCCGCCTGCAAGGCCGGCGGCACGTCGAAATCGCCCTGTTCGGCGAACAGGCCGCGATAGTGGTCGAACTCCGACATATAGGTCCGCAACTGGTAGGCAATGCCGGCGCTGACCCCGCCGCCAATATCCACCTGGGCGCCGATCCGGCCACCGATCCCGTAAGCCGTATCGGTGTCGCGGTTGGTCAGATTGGCCGAATCCGTCGACTGACCCGAGAACAACTGCAGCCCCTTGGCCTCGAAAAACTGCGTCGCCAGGATCAGACCGGCGCCAACCGACACCCGCGAACCGATCTTGCGGGCATAGGTCGGCTGCAGGAACAGCTGCGACAGATTGACGCCCGTCTTGCCGTTACAGAACACGCCGGTCGCCGCAGCGCAGGCGGCACCGCCCGGCATGGTTCCGTATTCGGTGTTCATGCCGCCATTGCCATAAATCGCGACCCCCACGCTGGACACCGCATCCAGCCGATAGTTGATGGCGACATCCGGCACGAAGAAGAAGTCGTTTTCGCTTTCATGCGAGCCGGCGGGCACCAGTCCCGGGCTGCCACTGGTCGTGAACTTGCGGTCGGGGCTGAAAATCGACAGGCCGAGCGTGAACTCATTGCCGACATTCACCAACCCGGCCGGATTCAGGGCCTGGGCCATTGCGTCCTGTGAATAGGCCACGCCGGACCCCGCCAATGCCTTGGACACCGCGCCGTAGCCGTGTTGAAAATAGCCCTCGGTCGCCGATGCCGGTTTGACGGAGACCCCTGCGGCAACCGCGACCGCGAGCACCGTGCCCAGGCCGACTTGGCTAAAGGTAGGAAATCTCATGGTGTTCACTCCTCCCGCCCTAATACTGTTTGATTTTCGAAGCGGCCCCTGCTCGACCGCGAGTCAGTATCAATACCATGTGTGGGGTTATATTAGAAGCCACTTTTATTCGATGACGCTAATATTACACCTTTCGCTCTCGGATTGGCGCGGTGCTGCCGGCGGTCACAAGTCGAAGGTTGGGACCAGGGCTATCGTAAAATGGTGTTGCTCGTGGTACCCTTGGGCAAATCAAAAGCGTCACCTTGGATGGTCGGTCGGTTCCGGCCCATTCTGGAAAGCGCCAAGTAAATCGGGGTACGGTACATGGTAGTGGGTCTCAGGGTATTGCGGGGTCGACGCGTTCGCCGCGTGGTCGGCGGCGTATTGGCCACGGCCATCGCATCGGCAATCCCCGCAGCGCAAGGCGTCGCCATGACCGCGGTCCCCCTGAAGGAACCGGAACTGGGCATCACCTGGAATTTCGACTGCCACGAGAGCGGCCAGCCGGTCGGCTATCGGCTGACGCCCCGATCGAAAGACGACGATCGTCTGATTGTCGATGTTGCTAGTCCGAACGGCCTGAAGACCTACACCATGCCGGCCGCAACCTGGTTCTTTAAGTTCTTTGACGAGGAATCCAGCAGCCAAGGCGTGCGAACCCGCACCATCGAAACCGGATCCCTGACCTTCAACTCCCTGAAGGTCGGCGAGAGAGTGTCAGCCCGGGTGCGCCAGTTGGAACCCGAGGGCGACGCCAATCGCTGGGACTGGCACCTGGAAATTACCGGGATGAAATCAGTTGACCTGGGCGAACTCGGCTTTGTCGACGTGTTCGTGTTCGAGCAAAAAGCGTTCTCGGAGGAACTGGGACATACCTTCAGCATGATCCTGCATTATTCGCCCCGGCTCAATTTCATGACCTATTGGCGGGAAAGCGGTTCCGATGGATGGCTGGAGGAGTGCCATCTGGCAACCCGGGATGGGGGCAAACGCAGCCGCCGCCGCTGGTGACCTCCAGCACCAGAGCCCCTGGTGCCCGCCTACCTTGCGCCGAGGTGAAACGTATTTAGTTTCAATTGGATAAATGGCGCGCCCTGCAGGACTCGAACCTGCGACCCTCTGCTTAGAAGGCAGATGCTCTATCCAGCTGAGCTAAGGGCGCCCAGGGGTCGGAGGCGATTACGCGCCGGTTTTACGCGGGCCTGGGGCGGAAATTGTCCGCATAGGACTTGATCACCCGCCGGCGAACTCTCGGCTCCTCGATTTCGTATGCCATACCATGTTTTTCGGCGAACCGCACCGCCTCCTCGCGGCTGGCGAAGGTCATCCGGACCTGGGCGTTCATGTCACCGGACGTCGTCCATCCCATCAGGGGATCGGCGCTCTTGGCCATCGCCGGGGCGAATTCCAGCCGCCAGCGGTCATCATGGGCGGTTCCGGATTGCATGGTGTTGCGGCTGGGACGATAGATGCGAGCCAACATGACCTACTCCTCGGCAAATCCACAGGCGGCAATCCGGCGCTTCCGAAATTGCCAATTCCTTAACCATCGGCTGAGATACTTTACCCCGAGCCGGCGGGTCAAGCCAACCTTCAGGTCGCGCCCGGGCGGTGCCGGATACCGGTACGGGCAACGGCCGATCGGCGACGAGCCGCGACGGACCTCATAACACAGGGATTGCAGAGAAGGAACGCCGACATGGCGCGGGCAAACATCGTCGAACTACACATGCTGGACCGGCCGCTGACCCACCACGAGGTCTTCGAGGCCGCGATGGGAACCGACGGCGCCGATCTGGCCGCGCTCGAGCGCCTGGCGCAACTGATCGGCAAGCAATCCACCGACACCCTGCGCCGCTGCCTGCAGCGGTACAAATTCGGCTCGCTGCTGGACCAGGAAACCATCCTGCTGGACGAGCTCAACAAGCGCGAAGACCAGAAGCAAATGGCCGCGTTGAAGCCGTTGATGCAGGACCAGAAGCGGCGGATCACCGAGTTGGAAAAGCAACTCCGTGCCAAACGCCGCCTGTCGCAGGTCGCGGTGCTGGTTGCCGTGCTGTTGATCGCGGTGCAGGTGTTCGGCGACGGTTCGCCGCAGGTCCTGTTGCAGAAGGTCACCGCCATCCTGCCGGGTTAGGTACGCGGCGCCAGCGGCACCCCATCCAATTCTCGGCCTTTTATCGGAACTTGGTCGGGGCGACCGGATTCGAACCGATGACCTGCTGCTCCCAAAGCAGCCGCGCTACCAGGCTGCGCTACGCCCCGCCCGATCGGAAGGAAATGGTCGGGCTGAGATACACCAATGCGCCGGTGTCGGCAAGGCTCTGGGGATCCTCTCGCCTTGGACCGCCCCGACTATTTCCCGAAAATCCCATGCCGCACAAAATCGCCGGTGCGGATCCCTTTCGCCTCGGCGGTGCCGGCATTGAGTTCCAGCACCGCACGGACCGGACGGCCAGAGGATATCACCGCCAGTGAGCGGGGCACCGTGCGCATCGCAATGTGGACGATGCGGCCGTCCCCGGCGATGAACAGCATGTCCAAAGGGATCAGCGTGTTTTTCATCCACATGGTGACCAGCTGTTCGCGGTGATAGTCGAACAGCATGCCATGATCCGGCGGCATCGACGGCCGGAACATCAGGCCGATCGCCCGCGACTGGGGATCGTCCGCCAGTTCGACGGTGAACCGAACCGGGCCCTTGGCCGCATCGATCTCGACCTGTTCCAGATCTGCGGCGAGCGCCGGACATCCGATCACCAAAAAGGCCAGGGCGTAAAAGAACCGCATTGGATTAACGTCCAAGTCTTGGGAACTGCCTGCATCATAGTTCGGACCTGGAAGCCGGCAAGTCCAGGCTAGGCAGGTGAAATACGAAGGACTATAGTGTCGCCACTCACTGGGGGGAGCCGGATGCGGCTGAGAGGTCCCGATCGGCGGGACGACCCCTCGAACCTGAACCGGGTAATGCCGGCGCAGGGACAGGTGTGTCATGGCCACAAAGAACCAGCGTGCACAGTCCGAACATTCTCCCGCCGGTTGGTTGACGGTGACCCTGTCGTCGGCACGGCTCGGCTATCACGGCCGGACCCTGTTCGACGGACTGGACCTGACCCTGCCGGCCGGCCGCACCACCTGTCTGCTGGGCGAGAGCGGGGTCGGCAAGTCGAGCCTGCTGCGCCTGCTGGCCGGGTTGCAGCCCGACGGCACCGAGGCCGAGGTCCGCTGCAGCGACGACCAGCCGCTGGCCGGGCGGGTCGCCTATATGGACCAACGCGACCTGCTGCTGCCCTGGGCCAGCGTCATCGACAATGTCTGCCTGGGCGCCAAGCTGCGCGGCGAGCCGGCTGATCGGGTTCGGGCCGCGAACCTGTTGCGGGCGGTGGGCCTGGCCGACCACGTCGATGACCGGCCCGACACCCTGTCCGGCGGCATGCGGCAGCGGGCGGCATTGGCCCGCACCCTGATGGAAGACCGGCCGGTTGTGCTGATGGATGAGCCCTTTTCGGCCCTGGACGCGCTGACCCGGTTCAAACTCCAGGCACTGGCGGCCGAATTGCTTTGCGGCCGCACTGTGCTGCTGGTCACCCACGACCCGATGGAGGCGTTGCGGCTGGGCCATCATATCCTGGTGATGCGGGGCCGGCCGGTGACCTTGGATCCGCCATTCGACCCGGACGGATCCCCGCCGCGCGACCCGACCACCGCGTCCCTGCAAGCCCGGTACGGCGAATTGCTGGCCCGGCTGGCGGCCGAGGCGGTCGCATGAGCCTGCTGGGCCGATCCTTGGTGTTGCTGGCCGGGCTGGCCGCCGCCTGGCAGGTGATCGTGTGGCTGACCGGGGTGCCCAAATTCATCCTGCCGCCGCCGCTGGCCGTGGTGGAAACCTGGTGGCTGAGGGCGGGCATCATCCTGGACCATGCCTGGATCACGGCCCTGGAAATCGTGCTTGGCCTGGGCCTGGGCAGCCTGATGGGCGCCGCCGCGGCCCTGGTGATCGGCCATTTCCGCCCGGCCCGGTTCTGGCTGTTGCCGGTGCTGGTCGCCAGCCAGGCCGTGCCGGTCTTCGCCATTGCGCCGCTGCTGGTGCTGTGGCTGGGCTATGGTCTGGCCTCGAAGGTGGGCATGGCGGTGCTGATCATCTTCTTCCCGGTGACCGCGGCCCTGTTCGACGGGCTGCGGCGCACCGAACCCGGCTGGCTGGACCTGGCCCATACCATGACCGCCGGCCGCGCCGATGCACGGCGGGCGATCCTGTGGCACATCCGGTTGCCGGCCGCCCTGCCCGCCCTGGCCTCGGGCCTTCGGGTCGCCACCTCGGTGGCGCCGATCGGCGCCATCGTCGGCGAGTGGGTGGGCTCCAGCGCCGGCCTGGGGTTCCTGATGCTGCACGCGACCGGCCGGGCCCAGACCGATCTGACCTTTGCCGCCCTGCTGACCCTGGCGGTGATCGCCCTGGCGCTCTATTTCCTGGTCGACCGGCTGTTGATCCGGCTGTTGCCGTGGCAACCCGACCGGCCACCCGAATTCGACCAAAGATGACCCGATTCCGTTCCATGTGGAGGATTGCATGACCCGCCCGACGATCATTCGACTCTTGCCGATCCTGGCCCTGCTGGCTACGGGTCCGGCGCACGCGGCCGACAAGCTGACGGTGCTGCTGGACTGGTTCGTCAACCCGGACCACGCCTCGCTGGTGGTGGCCAAGGAACGCGGCTATTTCGCGGACGCCGGGCTGCAAGTCGAACTGGTCGCCCCGGCCGACCCCAGCGCGCCGCCCAAGCTGGTGGCCGCCGGCCAGGGCGACGTCGCGGTTTCCTACCAGCCGCAATTGCATGTCCAGGTCGCGGAAGGGCTGCCCCTGACGCGCATCGGAACGCTGGTCGCGACCCCGCTGAACAGCCTGGTGGTGCTGGCCGACGGGCCGATCAAGTCGATCGCCGACCTGAAGGGCCGCAAGGTCGGGTTCTCGGTCGGCGGGTTCGAGGACGCGCTGTTGAAGACCATGCTGGCACGGCACGGCCTGGCGCTTGACGACGTCACCCTGATCAACGTCAACTTCACGCTGTCGCCATCCCTGATGAGCGGTCAGGTCGATGCGGTGATCGGCGCCTTCCGCAATTTCGAACTCAACCAGATGGACATCGAACAGCGGCCGGGCCGCGCCTTTTTTGTCGAGGAGGAAGGCGTGCCGCCCTATGACGAGCTGATTTTGGTGGCACACCGGGACCGTGTCGGCGAACAAAAACTCAGGGCGTTTGTCGATGCCTTGGAACGCGGTGTCCAATACCTGATCAACCATCCCGACGAGAGCTGGCGCCTGTTCATCAAACGCTTTCCGGAACTGAACGACGAACTCAACCGCCGCGCCTGGGCCGATACCCTGCCCCGGTTCGCCTTGCGACCGGCGGCGCTGGACCATGCCCGGTACCGCCGATTCGCGACATTCCTCGCCGACCAGGGCCTGATCGCCAAGGCCGGCGCACCCGAGGATTACGCGGTCGAACTGAAATAGGTCTGGTCAGGCGCGGCAGCGTTGCCGCTAGCTCGGATCCAATTCCGTTGCCTGCAGTCCCTTGGGCCCGCTGGCGACCCGGACCCGGACCGTCTGACCGGGCTCCAGGCTGAGCAACCCATAGCGGCGCAGCGTTTCGATATGGACGAAGATATCGCCGGTGTTTTCGCCCCGGGTCAGGAAGCCGTATCCCTTGGTCGCGTTGAACCATTTGACGACGGCTTCGCTGAAATCGTCCTCGGCGACCATTTCGGGCCGCAAGGGCGGGGTTCGCCCGGGGAAACCGGTACCGACGGTGGCGATTTGCGCCGGGTCGGGTTGTTCGACGCTCATCACTTCAACCGCCTGCATGCCCTTCGGTCGCCGAACCGCGGAGCAGCGAATGCGGGCGCCTTCCGAAACGTTTTCAAATCCAGCCTGGCGCAACACGGTCAGGTGTGTACTGAGACGGTATTCACCTGACAGATTGGCCAGCTGAGAGGTGTGGTCATGC
>CAYFNG010000012.1:0-126465 GCA_964344385.1 uncultured Sneathiellales bacterium | reverse complement strand
CCGTCGCCGTTATCGGTACCGGCCGAGAGCGTCGCGCCGGTGGGCACGCCGGAGACCGTGATGGCCAGGCTCTCCGAGCCGTCGGTATCGGTCAGGGTCGAGCTGATGTTCAGGCCGATGGCCTGGTCCTCGGTGCCGGACGCATCCGCGACGTTGAGCGTCGGAGCATCGGCGTCGGGATCGACGCTGACGTCGATGGTGCCAACCGTCGAGGCGGTATCGCCGCCGTCGGACTCGGTGGCCGTGACGGACACGGTGAGGGTGAAGCCCGCGTCCGAGTCGGCCGGCGGCGTGATGGTCAGGCCGGACAGGTCGCTGGTCGACACGGTCCACGACCCGTCGCCGTTGTTGGTGCCGGCCGAGAGTGTCGCGCCGGTCGGCACGCCGGAGATGGTGACGGCGCTCAAGCTTTCCGAACCGTCGGTATCGGTCAGATAGGCGGCAATGCTCAGCCCGATGGGCTGGTCCTCGACACCGGAGGCATTCGACAGGTCAAGACCGGGATCGCTGGCGGTCTGGTCGGCCGGCGCTTCGCCCTCGGGTACGGATGCCGCGGTTGCAGTCGGTTCCGGCTCGGTGAACGATGTTGGTGCCACTTCGGCAATGGGTTCGGCCGATCCGGCCTGGACCGGTTCCGCCGCGGCCGGGGTATCCGTTTCCACGACAGTCGGCTCAGGCGCCACAAAGCCTGTCGCCGCTATACCGGACACCGGCGCGACCGGTTCTTCCGCTGCTGCGTCCGAGCCCGTTATCGCCGGGCCGCCGGTGCCGGTTTCCGGCAGCGGCGCGTCGGCCCCAGTCGCGCCATCGATGGCCGCGCCTGTCGAGGCGGTTTCCGAGAGGTCGGCCGCGCCGCCGTCACCGGCCGCTTCGGTCGTCGATTTATAGATCTCGGAACCGACGTGGATATTCTGCTTGGTAAGGTTTTCCTCGCCTTCGACCAAAGTCGCCGACGTCAGGGATGCTTCATCCGTTTCCTTGTCGGGGTCCTTTTCGGCAAAGGCCAGCCACTCTTCATTGCTTAAGGAATCTTTGTCCGCACCGCTCGGGCGATCGGTCGATTTGTCGTCCGCCATACTGTCATCTCACCATGTGGTCGCGCGCTGAACATCCACGGTAGATGGCTACCGTGAGGGGCAGTCCATCCGGGAGCTAAACCGAACCCAGACATATCAATGGCGAAGATAGTAGGAGGGAATTATTGAAAATTTTGTTTATAATGATGGTTAAAGAATAATTACCTAAGTAGATTCAAATTAGGTAAAAATTTCGACATAATTTTTCTACTGTCGTTTTATTTTAAACATCTTGTTGCGATAGGCAAATACGGCAGCATTTTCAGTAATGCCCTTCAATATTAGGCCAGTTTTAATTTCGTCGCCCTCACGGTAATTGCTGCCGTCCACGATCAACAACCGGTTTTCCGGCTCGTCAGCGTAGATGTGAACCGTGATATCCAGGGCCGGTACGCCGCGCCGATAGGATTGCGGCAATTGCCAAAGCATGGGTACGTCGGCATAGGGGTCGGCGGGCTTGGCCGCGACGGGCGCTTGCGGCTCTGCTGGTTCCGGCGATTCTGCGGCTTTTGGCGCCTGCGCCGGGGTCGCTGCCGGCGCGGCGGGCGGCAGCGCCGCGAGTTTCGGTGACACGGGCTTCGGTGCGGTCGTCAGGTCGATGCGCTGCGGCGCCGCGGGTTTGTTCGTGGGGACTGGCACCGGGTCGGCGTCGGGCAATTCGGCCGACGGTTCGGCGGCTGCCACAGGACGACTGGCGGCCGCCGTTTGGCTTGGATCAGGCGCCGGGGCGGCCGGTTTCGGCAGGGCCGCCACCTGTGTGTTTGGTGGCGGAAGGTCTTTCCTTGGCTGCGGCGGCGGTTGGGTGACGGCCGCGGCTGCGGGCGGTGTCCGGGACGCCGGCGGCGTTTCCACCGTTGCCACTGGCGGCTGCGGCTGCGGCTTGGCCTGCGGCGGCACGACGGCGACGGCCGGAGCGGGCTGAGCCGATTGGGGTTGGGGAACATCCGACCGCTCCGCGACCTGCTTGGGCGCGGTCGCGGTGGGGGTGCGGGGCGCCGGTTCGACGGGCGCAGCGGAAGCCGGCGGTTTGACCGGGGTCGCCGGCGCAACGGGCTGGGGCGCCGGGGCTTGCGGCATCGCCTTGGCGATCGGACGAGGTTCCGCAACCGCAGGCTCTTGGTCGGTCCGCGCCGTTGACGATGGTTTGGCGGGTGGCAGAGGCTTGGCCGGCGCGGTGACCGGCGGCTTGGCGTTGTCTGCGACCGCGACGGGCGGTGCTTCGCCACCATCGGGTTCACTGGTGGAGAACCAGTAAAGCGCGCCGCCGACACCGGCTGCAATCACCACCGCCGCTGAGATCAAGATGGGGGTTTGCGAGGGGCGTGTCGGTTCATCCTCTTCCAGCACCTGGGCGTCGACGACCAGGCGTGGCAATTCCTGGACGTCGCGGTTCCGTTCCTGCTCGGATTTTTTCAGGGCTTCGAGTATCGCCGACATCGATCGGTTCCGAGCGCTGGGTTAAAAGTTCCGGCGCTGCAGAAACGGCGTCGTCGCAGCGGCCAGGGCGGAGTTGAGGTGAATCAGGGTACGCGGGCCGACCAGCCCGTCGACCGACAGGTTGCGGCTGCTCTGGAATGCGAGCACCTGCTGCCACAGATCCTGGTCGAAATCGGCGATTTCGCTGCCGCCACCGGCCTGGCCGTTGAGCTCGGCCATACGATCGCGCAGCCATGCGACATCCCGACCGCGCATGCCGCGTTTCATCATGCGGCTGAACGATTTCGGGGGCTGCCACAGTAGCAGGAAATGGCCTGACCAGTAGGGTGTCAGATCGTTGATGTCGAACTCGAATTGCTCGCCGCTGATGGTCAGGGACGCGGTCTCGCCGGCGATGGCCGTGACCACGGCATGCAATTGCTGACGCCCCGGTTCGGACAACGTGATCAAGGTGGGCCGATTCAGGCGCTGTACCGCCCACCAGGTGCCACGGCCCTGATGGCATTGCAGGCCGGAATTCTGCGCCTTGGTGCAAGGTGCGAAGCCCTCCAGCTTGGTATAGTCGCGCTGCCAGACCGCAAACAGGGACTGAAACGCCCTTTCCAGCCCGCCAAAACCGTTGCCGCGCACGAACAGGGCGGCCGGGCCGGTTGCAGCAATGTCCGGGGTCCCTTGCCCCGTCGAGAGCGCCGCCTGGGTTTGGCCGGTGGCGGGGGCTGACGCAGCGGGAGGTTGTTGGGCGTTGCCAAGCGCCAAACCGGTTGAACGGGACGGCATCCCCTGGTCGTCGGATGGCAGATCGGCCGGTGGCTTTGGCGCAATCTCCCGTTCGACCGAAGCCATTTTGACGGTGTCGGTGCTGCCACCGGACTGGTCGGTGGGCCGGCTGGTCTGCTGCGGCGAGGCCGGGGCCGGGACCTGAGCCGTAACCGTAGCTGAAGCCGGCGCAGCTTGTGTCGGCAAGACCGCGGGCGGTGTTTCCGCCACCGCCTGGACTACCGCGGTCGGCGGCGCCGGCTTCGGCGCGTCCTGTTTGACGGGTTCGGGCGGTGCCTGCGTTGCAGCGGCCGTTTCTCGGGTCGGTTCGGGATTTGCCGTCGCCTTGGATGGCATGCCGATCGATGGGCTTTTCTCGATCACCTGCGGCGACACGATAGAAGGGGTTTGCGGGGTTTCGTCGGGCTCCGCCGCTGCGGTGTCCGTCGTGGTGCCGACGGGTTCGGGCTGCTCTGTCACAGCCGGCTTCGGCTCTTCGGGCCTGTCGGCCTGGCCCGCAACCGGTGCGATGGCGGGGGCCGGTGCCTTGGCCGCCATGACGGTGTTTTCCGGCGGCTTCGAAACCTGAGGTGTCGCCGCAGGTGCCGTCGATGCGGCGGGTTCGACCTTTGGCGCGGCGCTCGGCGCCGGCGCTGCCGCGATCGTCGGTTTCGGGGCGGCCTGGGCAGGCTCAGGGGCGGCCTTGCCCGGCTCAGGGTCGGCCTTGCGGGGCTGCACAGTTGCCGCAATTGCAAGGTCGGGCCAATGGTAATCCCCGGTCTCGACCATTTCGCGGATTTGGGTTTTGAGCACCGCGCCCTGTGGCGTCATGGCCAACCCGGCGACGCCACCGGCGGCAACCAACAGGAAACCTGCCGCCCAGGGCAACCAACCGGCCGGTTGCGACTTGCGCCGTTGTTTGGGGCTCAGCACCTCCAACGCGGCGGTCCGGACGATGCGTTTGTCGACGCGTTTCTTGTTTTCGGCATAGGCCGCCAACAGGCATCGGTCGCACAGATTGTTGATAATGCGGGGCACACCGCCGGAAATGCGGAAAATCTCGGCGATCGCGGCATTGGAAAACACTTCCCGCTTCAGCCCGGCCACCGACATCCGGTGATGGATCAGGGCCGTCGCGTTCTTGCGGTCCAGCGGCTCCAGATGGTATCGGGCTGTGATCCGCTGTGCCAACTGGCGCAGATCCTCTCGGTCGAGAAGGTCGTTCAGTTCCGGTTGGCCGATCAGGATGATCCGCAACAATTTATGCTTGGTGGTTTCAAGATTGGTTAGCAGGCGCACCTGCTCCAATACCTCGGGGCTCAGATCCTGGGCTTCGTCGATAATCAGGACGCACTGCCGTCCCTCGGCATGCGCCTTCAGCAGATGCCGGTTCAGGCGGTCGATATACTCCTTCAGGCTGGTACTGCCGTCCGGGTAATCGATGCCCAGTTCGTCGCAGATATTGGCCAGCAACTCGATTTCGTTGAGCCGCGGGTTGAGGCAGAGCGCGAAATCGACGTTGCTCGGCCGATGGTCCAGCAGATACCGGCAAACCGTCGTCTTACCGGTCCCGACCTCGCCCGACAGCAGCGCAAATCCGCCGTCGTCACCGATGCCGTACAGCAGATGGGCCAGCGCCTCTTGGTGCTTGGCGCTCATGTAGAGGTAGCGCGGATCCGGCGTGATCGCGAAAGGGTTTTCCGGTACGCCAAAAAATTGTTTGTACATCAGCCGGACTCTGCCACACGCTTGCGGTTAGCGGATCAAGGCGATTTGAGAGCGGAAACCGGGACCGCCTTGTCCTATCCACCAAATATTGGTTGACGCTTGGTTACCAAACCAAAAAAACAAGGAAATTCTATGGCTATGCCGCCGGGATGGGCTCCGCACATCCCCGGTTTCGGGCCATCCGGAAACGCACTATTTCCCGGCCCGGTTCCACGCAACACCCATGGGCCGCCGTTTCCACGGTCCCAAGCGGTTTCGACATCTCCAACCCAGCGTACCGATCCCCAAAAGCCAACCCGGCGTTTATAACACAAAACCCCGGCGCCGAAAGGATTTAGCTTGCCACGGCCGGTCACCCTTTTTCGCCACCACGGGTTGGACCTCGCATCGGGCCCGTCCAACCAACAGTTCTGCTTTCGCTCTAATTAGTTACTGGTATTATGGTTACAATCCGGTAAGATTCGCCTGCGCATAGTGTCAATCGGCGCGGTCGGGCGGCCCCGCCGGTGTGGCTGCCAGGGCAGCGGACGGCGTATCCCCAAGCAGGAGTAGACTGTGGCGGCGTTTTTCCTTCGCCAGAACAAGATCGGGGCCAAGATTGCGACGACGGTCAGCGTCGTGCTGGTCGCCGCCCTGGTGCTTGGTGTCGCCTTGTCCACCCTGCAGGAATTTGACCGCATGGAAGCCCATGTCGTGAGCGAAGCCAACGGCGCGATCGACATCCTGGAAGCGATCCACACTCAAGCAATGCTCAACCGGTTCGGCTATGGCCATGATGAACCTGCGATCGGGGTGCTGGATGGCACCATGGAGCAGCTCAGCCAGAACGAGGGCAACCTGAAGCTCTGGCTGGTCATGGGCGACAAGGTCACGGCCTTCCTGGAGCGTCGCGAGGAATTCATCGAACCGCCACGCGATGAGGTTGACCGTGAGGCCCTGGCGACCGGGTCCGTGGTCGGCCGCTTCGTCGAGGGCGGGGCTTATCGGCTGACCCGACCGGTGATACTGGGCAAGGGTCCGGGCGCCCACCAGAAGTGCTTCAACTGCCATGAACAGATCATGGGGATCACCAACGGCGAGGTCATCGGCGCCTATTCGATCGCCCTGGACCCCAGTATTGAGATTGCCCAGTTGCGTGCCAATGTCTGGCGCAACATTGCCTATGTCTTCTTCATCGCCCTGGCCGTCGCTGCCATCCTTCAGGTCCTGTTGCAGCGAACCGTGATCCGGCCATTGGAGTGGGTGACCGAGCGGATGTCGCGACTGGCGCAAGGCGATCTCAGTATACCGACGCCGAACGAGGCGCGGGCGGATGAAATCGGCGATCTGGGCCGCGCTTTCGGTTCCTTCAAGACCGCGATGATTGCCCGGCGCGATGCCGAAGAGGCGTTGCAGCGCGCCAACCAGGACCTCGACCGCCAGGTCAGTATCCGGACCAGCGAACTGGCGGAAGAGATCAAAGATCATATGAAGACGGAGGAGGCGCTCAGGAAAAGCGAAACCCGTTTCCGTGATTTTGCGGTTTCCAGTTCCGATTGGCTGTGGGAGATGGGGCCCGACCTCAGATTCACCTATTTCATCGGCCGGCTGGAGGACGTCACCGGCATCCCGCCTGCCGACCTGATCGGCCGGACCCGCGGCGACGTTGCCAGCGATGCGGACAGCGAAACCTGGCAGGCGCACCTCGATGACCTGGCCAACCGGCGGCCGTTCCGCGATTTTGCCTATGTTGCGGAACTGAAACCCGGTCGCCTGCAGCATTTCAAGATCAGCGGCGTGCCGGTGTTCGACGCCGACGGTGCGTTCCAGGGCTATCGCGGCAGCGGCACCGATATCACCGCCGAAGTCGAAGCCCAGATGGTGGCGCAACGGCAATCGAATCTGTTGGCGGCGACGTTCCGCAACATGGGCCAGGGCGTCGTAGTGGCGGATTCCCGTTTCCGCATCCAGACCTTCAATTCCCTGTTCGTCGAACTGACCCGCGTGCCGGACGGCTATATTGAGGCCGGGGGCGAGCTGCAGAAACTACTCGATCACCTGCTGGACAGTTCGGCGACCGTCCAGGACCTGGCCGAGGATCCGAGGCAAACCATCGCCCGCCTGGAACCCTGCAGCTTCGAATGCGTGGTGTCGGACGATTTGGTGCTGGAGGTGCGTTCCAACCCGATCCCGTCCGGCGGTGTGGTGATCACCGTCACCGACATCACTGAACGCCGCCACGCCGAGGAATTGGTGCGCCAGAACCGCGAGGAGCTTCGTCTGTATGTCGAAGAGTTGGAGCAGACCCGCGAACGCCTCGAAGCGCGGACCGAGGATTTGACCAAGTTGTCGCAGGAACTGCTGATCGAACGCGACAAGGCGGATGCCGCGGCCCGTGCCAAGTCGGAATTCCTGGCCACCATGAGCCACGAGATCCGCACCCCGATGAACGGCGTCATCGGGATGAACAACCTGCTACTGGATTCCGACCTCAGCGACGAACAGCGGGCCTATGCCGAAACCGTCCACCGTTCGGCCAATTCGCTGCTGACGATCATCGACGACATCCTGGACTTCTCGAAACTGGAGGCCGGGCGGGTCGAACTGGAGCAGGTCGATTTCAGTGCCGAGCGCCTTGCCGACGAGGCCGTGTCGCTGTTGGTCAGCCGGGCCCAGGACAAGGGCTCGGACATCGAACTGGTCGTCGCACCCGACACGCCGCCCTGGCTGAATGGCGATCCCACCCGCATCCGGCAGATCCTGCTGAACCTGTTGGGCAATGCCGTTAAATTCACCGACGATGGTCGGGTGACGGTCAGCGTGTCATACCAGCATCCGACGGCCAAACAGGACGGCCAATTGCGCTTCGAAGTCGAAGACACCGGGATCGGGATCGAACCCAATGTGCGCGACCGCCTGTTCGACAAATTCACCCAGGCCGACAGTTCGACCACCCGCAAATATGGCGGCACCGGCCTCGGCCTGGCGATCTCCAAACAGTTGGTCGATTTGATGCAAGGCAACATCGGCGTTTCCAGCGAAGTGGACCAGGGCAGCCGGTTCTGGTTCGACGTGCCCTGTGACGTCGGGTCCGCGCCCGACCTGCCGGCCAGCCTGGAATCGCTGCAGAACCGGTTCGAAATCAAACCGCTGGAAATTCTGGTGGCCGAGGACAATCACGTCAATCAGCTGCTGGTCACCGCCATGCTGAGCAAGGTCGGGCACCGGGTGACCATCGCCAATAATGGTAGGGAAGCCGTGGCCGCGGTCGAGGACGGCGATTTCGACCTGGTCCTGATGGACATTCAGATGCCGGAAATGGACGGGTCCGAGGCGACCCGCGCCATCCGTTCCTTGGGCAACGCCAAGTCGGAGACCCCGATCATCGCCCTGACCGCCAACGCCATGGCCGGCGACCGCGAAAAATACCTGGATGCCGGCATGGACGATTATGTCGCCAAGCCGATCGACCCCTGGAAACTGACCAGTGCCATCGCCCGGGTCACAGGCAACGACAACGCACCCCAATCGACGCTCCAGGCGGACCCCGCCGAAGCCGGCCTCGACCACGACGCCGAAGACGCCCTGAAGTCGGTGATCCAGGAGCTGGAAGGGTTGGCCTAGTCGCAGTGGAATCCGTTCTTTGCGCCCCGCTTGTGTCACGGACCGGCAGATCAGTCGTGACGAGCACCTAAGTCAAGGCCCTGCCGGAAGGAATAGCGCGACACTTCGCTCGCCGCCGCCCGCAAGTGATCGATGGTGAGATTCCAACGGTCGATCTGGCGGAGACCCCACAATATGCTTTGCCGCGCTGGCACGTCCTTTGTCGACCAGAATTGTCGCAACAAATCGAAATGCCGATAGGTGACGCCACCGATGGCCATGGATGAATCGTAGGCCACCAGATCTCCGTCGGGGTCCCTGGAATTGAGGGGTGCGCGAAAAATGTCGAGGCGCGCCGTGCCGCTCGCCTCGCTCAGGACCTGCCAAAGCAACCAGATGTCTCCGTGGTCTAGGCCAATTTCGACTGCGAGCCACAGCATCACGGCGGGAAACAGGGGTGGGTTCTCGTCTCTGCCCGACAGAAGGGCTCGCAGCTCTTCGCCGCTCTTGCGGACCCGGATTAGGCGGTACAGGTTGACCAGCCGTTTCACCGCCCGCGGCGATTTGCCGGCGATCCCGCCCAGGGCGCGCATCAGGCTGATTTCGTCTTCGATAAGGTCGACGCGCTCCCAAGTCTCCGCCGCCGTTTCCTCAACCGGCGGCATCTCGACCGCGACCGGTGCTATGATGGGCGGATCGCCGCTATCCGCATCGTCCTCGTTGGCGGTTGAAACCGTCTCTCCCTCATCGTCTTGTGCGACCGTTGCCGTGGGGCCGGCAGCGGGGGGCGTCTGTTCGACCTCGATCCAGGGCTCGACCTGGTTCTCCGGCTGCCCCAGCAGATTGTTCACCAGGCGCTGGTAGGCGATGCCCTGGCGATCGTCGAAGCCGCGCAGCCAATAAGGGACCTGGAAGATCTTCTCCAGATAGTCCGAAACCGTCGCCTTTTCGATCTCCAGGGCGGTAGCGTCAGCAACGTCCGGCCGCACGGCGGTCGCACTGCCGTCGATCCGCATCTGGTCGCCGTAGACTTTCTCCAGCGAATGCGAGAGCCAGCGGGCATCGACACCGACGACCACGACGAACAACGGGAAAGCCAATAGCAGATGAACCGCTTGCAACACCTGGGCCACTTGGTCGTGTTGGCAGCGGTCGAGATCGTCGATATAGAGAACGATCCGGTCGATCGGCGGTTTGTCCTGATCGGTAAGTTGGCCGGCATCGCGCTTGGCGTAGTAGGCCTTTTGCTGTTCCTCAAACAGGGCCGACAGTTCCTCGAACGCCTCCTGGACCAGCGCGATGACGCCCAGATGGTCGCGCCATTTATCGATCAGCCCGCGCTCCCGCAGGAAATAGGCGAGCAGTGATGATCTGCCCTCCTCAATAGCCTCTTCGAGCGACGGAGCCGCATCCTGCGCCTCAGCAATTGCCGCGCGCTTGGCCCCCAAGTTGGCCCGAAGCTCGACGATTTCGTCCTTGGCCGCCTGCGCCTTGTCCCGCAGGGCCCTCTCGACCTGGGAATGCTCGGCGAGCAGGGGTTTGATGGCCTTGGCACCGATCTCGAAGTATTTCCAGATCGGCGTCACGCCCGCCAATACCGGCGCCATAAGGGCACCAAGTTGAATGTCCGCCCATTGAGAGACAGCAAAAACCGCCAATCCGGCAACCGCGAGGTAAATCCCGAGATGCGTCCAGTGCCGCGCCCTGTTCCTGCCCTGCCGCAGCGCCCGCCAGACCGCCTGCCATCGGGCGCCAACTCCTTGCAGGCGCTTGGCCGTGTCCACCACTTTGGCGGCTGACAGGTCCTCGGCATCGAGACCCAGTTCGCTCAGGCTGGTGGCGACTTTCTGGTTATCGATCACGACATCCCGGATCAGGCTGTCGGCCGCTGTTCTCACGCGATCGATGCTGGCGGCCGCTCTTTGATTTTCGATCGCCGCCAGCACCTGCTCTTTTTCATCGAGGTCGCGTTCCAATGCGGCCCGCTCGTCCTGTAGCGTTTTGGCTGCCTGGCGCTGGCCGGCGAGCTTCTCGCGCACCTCGCGCAGGTAATCCGCTTTGATCGCTTGGGGCCGACCGGCATGGCCGTCCACCGACAATTGCCGGAACAATTCGGTGGCGATACTGGCCCACAATTTCTCGCTGTCGGCATAGCTCCAGGCGTTGAACCAGATGTGCACCACATTGCCGACGAAGGGCAGCCTTTTGTCGGGCGCCTCCGTCACGACGGCCCGTGCGGCGGCGGTGACGGAATCGATCTCCCGCTCCAGCATGCGCATGAATGTCGTTTTGCCTGACCCCCAATGTCCGAACAGGCCGACCGCCAGGGGTGGCTTGGCCTTGTCCAGGCAGATCAACTCCGCCATTGCCCTGGCGTCCCGGCCGAAGCCCAGCGGATCATCCTCGGCCGACGGCAATTGCCGCGCCATGTCGGGCAGGTAATCGGTATGGCTAAGGCGACGGGTCGGCGCAGCCGGTGCCGGCACGTTCTGGAAATGGAAAGCCCGTTCCGCCCATGCTTCCGTGTCTTCTTCATAGGCGTTTTCGACGATGTGACCAATCAGCGCCGTGCCAAGTTTGGCAAAGAACCGGGTGAAGTCACCCTTGACCAAGCCAAGATCGACCAATGCTTTCTGGCCAGCCTGTGATAACAGGATGGCGACCAGAAGATGCCGGATGTCTACGCGCGATTGTGCTTCGTTGGTCGCGAGAACCAGTCTTGCGCCTTCAGCCATGGCAGCCGTCAAAGTGGGCTCGGCGACCGCTCCTTCGATACCGATTTCAGTCAGCGACTCCGGTAGGTCGTATTCAAGACCATCAAAGGGTACGTCTTGGGCGGCAAAGAACGAGCGCAGCGCATGGCTGGCGGTAGTCCAGCTGCGGTTCTTGACGTAGTCCTCTCGACCGGCTTGGTCCATCGCCACCTGTAGGAAAGTGATGATATCAATCACCGCGAGGCCGTCTACTGACACCATCCTGGGTTTCGCGCGTGCCTCCTGGAGAACGTCCACAATCGTTTTTGAGAATTGTTTGCCACTTGGTCTGCCAGGTAGACCAATCAAATCGTTGACGCGTGCAAAATTACCCTCAACGGCGGCCAAGAAACCGATATCTTTTTCTAGTGGATCGTTCAGTCGCAAACCACCGGGATCGCCCTTCCTTCTGTCGTTGCTCGGTTTGAAGTTTGATTGGGCATATCGGCTTCCTTCTTTTTTCAGATAGAAATGCAATGTATTGGCAACCTTTCCAGCGGCACCAGAGAAATTCACTTCTGCTACAGATGCTGAGAAATAGGTCCAGTCGATCTTGCTCTTCGGGTCCAACAAAGATGGATCGCCCTCAGCCCAGGCTTCGATAACTGCACCAGGAGGGGGTGTTGGTCGCGGCGCTACATTCTGGAGACCGATGAGAGAGCGAAAGAAGATAACCGGCTCATTCAGTTCAATCGGGGGGACAACACGGGCGTCAACCCTGTAGTCCCCAATAAGAAATTCTTCCTTCTTCTCAACCGTCCAGCCGGCGCCGTCGAGTAATTCAAGAATGCGGTCCACGCTTAACTCGCGCCGATCCTCCGGCTCCGTCATAATTTCCCTTCCAGGTCTCCAGGCGCGATTGTCCGGGCGGCCGTCTGGCTGTTTTTTGGATCGAAAATGTATTATTTAGCGATTTTCTTGGTTTATCCACCCTTTTTAAGGGCGGTACCGCCTCACCCGTCCCAGTGCAGGATCACTTTGCCGGAATGGCCGCTGCGCATGATGTCGAATCCTTGCTGGAAATCATCGATCGGGAAGTGGTGGGTGATGATGGCGTCGACGTTGAGGCCCGACTGCAGCATGGTCGCCATCTTGTACCAGGTCTCGAACATCTCCCGCCCGTAAATGCCCTTGAGCGTCAGGCCCTTGAAGATGACGTGGTTCCAGTCGATCGCCGTCTCTTCCGGCAGCAGGCCAAGGATCGCCACCCGGCCCCCGTGGTGCATGACCGAGAGCATGTCGCGGAACGCGGAAATGTTGCCCGACATTTCCAGGCCGACGTCGAAGCCCTCCTTCATGTCCAGGTCCTGCATCACGTCGCCCAGTTTTTCGCGGTAGACGTTGACGGTGCGGGTGGCGCCCAGCTTGGCGGCCAATTCCAGCCGGTAATCGTTGATATCGGTGACCACCACGTGTCGCGCCCCGACATGGCGGGCGATCGCCGCCGCCATGGCGCCGATCGGCCCGGCGCCGGTGATCAGCACGTCCTCGCCGACCATGTCGAAGGCGAGGGCGGTGTGCACCGCATTGCCCAGTGGGTCGAGGATCGAGCCGATGTCGGTCGAGATCCCGTCCGGCAACTGGAAGACATTGGCGGCCGGGATCGCCAGATATTCGGCGAAAGCTCCCGGCCGGTTGACCCCGACCCCGATGGTGTTGCGGCACAGATGCCGGGTGCCGGCGCGGCAGTTGCGGCAATGGCCACAGGTGATATGGCCCTCGCCCGACACCGTGTCGCCGATCTCCAGGCCACGCACCTCGCTGCCCAGTTCGATGATCTGGCCGGCATATTCGTGGCCGACCACCATCGGTACCGGGATGGTGGCCTGGGCCCAATGGTCCCAATTGTAGATATGGACGTCGGTGCCGCAGATCGCGGTTTTCTGGATCTTGATCAGCACGTCGTTGGGGCCGACCTCAGGTTCCGGTACCTCCTGCATCCAGATGCCTTCTTCGCGCTTGGCTTTCGACAGCGCCTTCATGGCAAGCCTCCTATCAGATAACGCCCAGTTCGCGACCGACCTCGGTGAACGCCGCCAGGGCCCGCTCCAGGTGCTCCGGCGTGTGGGCAGCGGATATCTGGGTGCGGATGCGGGCCTGGCCCTGGGGCACCACCGGATAGGAGAAGCCGATCACGTAGATGTCGCGTTCCAGCAGCCGGTCGGCCATCGCGCCGGCCAGCTTGGCGTCGCCCAGCATCACCGGGATGATCGGGTGTTCGCCCGGTACCACGGTGAACCCGGCCTGGGTCAGGCCGCGGCGGAAATTGGCGGCATTGCTCATCAACCGTTCGCGCAGCTCGCCGGTCTCTTCCAGCATATCCAGCACCTGCAGCGAGGTCGCGGCGATCACCGGGGCCAGCGAATTGGAGAACAGGTAGGGTCGAGAGCGCTGGCGCAGCCACTCGACGATTTCGGCCCGGCCGCTGGTATAACCGCCCGAGGCGCCGCCCAACGCTTTGCCCAAGGTGCCGGTGATGATGTCGATGCGGTTCTGGACGCCGTGATGTTCCGGCGTGCCGCGCCCGCCCGGACCCATGAAACCGACCGCATGGCTGTCATCGACCATCACCAGGGCGTCATATTTGTCGGCCAACTCGCAGATCGCCGGCAGGTCGGCGATCACCCCGTCCATCGAGAAGACCCCGTCGGTGGCGATCAGGCGGTGGCGGCAGTCGGCGGCCTCCTTCAGACACCGTTCCAGATCGGCCATGTCATTGTTGGCGTAACGCAGGCGCCTGGCCTTGCACCGCCTTATGCCGTCGATGATGCTGGCATGGTTGAGGGCGTCCGAGATGATGGCGTCCTCTTCGTCCAGGATGGTCTCGAACAAAGCGGTATTGGCGTCGAAGCACGAGGAATAGAGGATGGTGTCATCGGTGCCGAGCCAGGCGCTGAGGCGGGCCTCCAACTCCTTGTGCACGGTCTGGGTGCCGCAGATGAAGCGCACCGACGACATGCCGTAGCCATAGGCGTCCAACGCCGCCTTGGCGGTCGCGACCAGCACCGGATGGTCGGAAAGCCCAAGATAGTTGTTGGCGCAGAAATTCAGCACATGGGTCTCGCCGTCAGCCCCGGCGACCGCGATCTCGGCATCCTGGGGCGAGCTGATCAGCCGCTCGGCCTTGTAGAGCCCGGCCTCGCGGACCGCCGCGATCTCACCCCGCAACCGTTCACGCATTGATTCGGACATCGTTCCCATCCTGTGTCGGCCGCTGTTCCATCCCGCTCCCCCGCCCAACCACCCTTTCGATGGTACCCTGTTGGATGGTTGGGCGGGGGAGCGGGATGGAACAGCGGCATACAAAATCCCCTTAATTCGATGTATGCGGTCATACCCGTTCCGTCCAGTGAAATCGGACGGTTGGTGGTTGCGGGTGGCGGGGGTTCACCCGTAACCTGAAATCGGCACAGATCGACGGGAGGTGCGACATGTCGGGATCGAACGGCAAGACCAGGCTGCGCTCGACCGCCTGGTACGGCGGCAACGACAAGGACGGTTTCAACCATCGCAGCTGGATGAAGAACCAGGGGCATCCCAACCATATGTTCGACGGCCGTCCGGTGATCGGGATCTGCAACACCTGGTCCGACCTCAACCCCTGCAACGCCCATTTCAAGGAGGTCGCGGAATGGGTTAAGCGCGGGGTCTACGAGGCAGGCGGCTTTCCGGTCGAATTCCCGGCCATGAGCCTGGGCGAAACCACCTTGCGCCCGACGTCGATGCTGTTCCGCAATCTGGCCGCCATGGAGACCGAGGAGAGCATCCGCGCCAACCCGTTGGACGGGGTGGTGCTGCTGGTCGGTTGCGACAAGACAACGCCGGCGCTGTTGATGGCCGCCGCCAGTTGCGACCTGCCGACCATCGCACTGTCGGGCGGGCCGATGCTGAACGGCAAGTTCCGCGGCCAGGACATCGGCTCGGGCACCCACGTCTGGAAGTTCAGCGAGGCGGTGCGGGCCGGCGAGATGACACTGGCCGATTTCATGAGCGCCGAGGAAGCCATGTCGCGCAGCCCCGGCCATTGCATGACCATGGGCACCGCCTCGACCATGGCCTCGATGGTGGAAGCGCTGGGCATGGGGCTGCCGGAGAACGCCGCCATCCCCGCGGTCGACGCCCGGCGCCGCCGTCTGGCCTATGCGGTCGGCATGCGCAGCGTCGAAATGGTGCACGAGGATTTGCGGATTTCCAAGATCCTGACCCGCGAGGCGTTCCAGAACGCGGTCCGGGTCAACGGCGCGATCGGCGGTTCGACCAATGCCGTGGTCCACCTGCTGGCGGTCGCCGGGCGGGTCGGGGTCGAACTCACGCTGGACGACTGGGATGCCTGGGGCCGCGAGGTGCCGACCATCGTCGACCTGCTGCCGTCGGGCCGGTTCCTGATGGAGGACTTCTATTATGCCGGCGGCCTGCCGGCGGTGATCCGGACCCTGGGCGAAAACGGCCTGTTGAACCGGGACGCGCGGACCGCCAATGGCCGGACCATCTGGGATAATGTGGCGATGGCCGAGAACCATAATCCGGACGTCATCCGCCCGTTGGACAATCCCCTGCTGGACAGCGGCGGCATCGCCGTGCTGCGCGGCAATCTGGCGCCGGACGGGGCGATCCTGAAACCCTCCGCCGCGACGCCTGCGCTGATGCAGCATCGCGGTCGGGCGGTGGTGTTCGAGGATATCGACGACTACAAGGCGCGGATCGACGATCCGGACCTGGACATCGACGAGACCTGCGTCATGGTCCTGAAGAATTGCGGGCCGAAGGGCTATCCGGGTATGGCCGAGGTCGGCAATCTGGGTCTGCCGCCCAAGGTCCTGGCCAAGGGCATCACCGACATGGTGCGGATTTCGGACGCCAGGATGAGCGGCACGGCCTATGGGACCGTGGTCCTGCACACCGCGCCGGAGGCCGCGGCCGGCGGTAACCTGGCGCTGGTTCAAAGCGGCGACATGATCGAGCTGGACGTCGCCGGCCGGCGCCTGCATCTGGAAGTCTCGGAGGAGGAACTGGCGAACCGCCGCGCCGCCTGGTCGCCGCCGGCCCCGTCAATGGCCAGCGGCTACCAGAAGCTCTACTACGATACGGTGATGCAGGCCGACCGGGGCGCCGACCTTGATTTCCTGGCCGGCTGCCGCGGCGCCGAAGTGCCGCGCGAGTCGCACTAAACAACAGCGGCTATATTGGAACTGACCCGGTTGGTTATTTGATTTCGACCAGCTCGAGTTCGAAGATCAGGGTCTCGCCGGCCAGCGGGTGGTTGGCGTCCAGGATCACGAAATCGTCGTCGAATTCGCGCACGATCAGGACCACCGGCTCGCCGTCCGGCCCCTGGGCCTGAAGCTGCAACCCGGTCTGCAGGTCGATCGCTTCGGGGATCATCTGCCGGTCCACCTTCTGGACCAGTTCGGCGTTATGGGGGCCATAGGCCTCTTCGGGGGGCAGGTTGACGGTCTTGTTTTCGCCCGGCCCCATACCCAGAACCGCGTTCTCGAACCCGGCGATGATGCCGCCCGATCCCAAAGTGAATTCCAGCGGGTCGCGGCCGACAGACGAATCGAACTGGCTGCCGTTTTCCAGGGTACCGGTATAGTGGACACGGACGGTGTCGCCGGATTTCGCTTGGGCCATCAAGGGGCTCCTCGGTCAAAAATAGAAAAAAGCCTATCCGTGGTTCCCGGATAGGCCTGCGTCGCGGCCCACACTAGCCGAATCGGAATGGCATGGAAAGCGGCCTATTCCTGGCCATCTTCGCCGGGCGCCGGCACCGGAACGCCGGGCAATCGCTTCGACGAGCGGATTACCAGCGAGGTTTTGACATGGGCGACATTGGGCGCCGCGGTGAGTTCCTTGGTCAGGAAGGTTTGGTAGGCGTCCCAGTCGCGGGCCACGATCTTCAACAAATAGTCGATCTCACCGGCCAGCATGTGGCATTCGCGGACCATCGGCCAATCCGCGACCAGTTCGTCAAACGCTGTCAGGTCGGTCTCGGCCTGGCTTTCCAGGCCGACCATGGCGTAAACCGTCACCCCATAGCCCAGCGCGGCCGAATCCAAATCGGCGTGATAACCCCGGATCAGCCCGGCCTCCTCCAGGGCCCGAACCCGCCTCAGGCAGGGCGGCGCCGAGATCCCGGCCCGGCGTGCCAGCTCGACATTGGTCATGCGCCCGTCGTCCTGGAGGTCCGCCAGGATGTGTAGGTCGATGGCGTCGAGTTTGACCCGCTGCATGCTCCCCGCTCCACGTCGCGCCCGTTGCCGGGTCGGTTCGCGCAACATTATTACACAGAACCCGGATCGCCAACACCATTGGCTGGATGACCAGATGTTGCCGCGGGCAGGCGGGGGCGGCATGATGCGCCGGCAAGCGGTGGGATGACATGGACATGGACACGCGTAGCTGTTGGATTGTGAGCGACGGCACCATCGGGATGGAGAGCCAAAGCCTCGGCCTGGCCGAGGCGATCGGCCTGCCGACCACGGTCAAACGCGCCTCGTTGGCCCGCCCCTGGTACTGGTTGCCGGCCAATTGGGTGCCGGGTGCCACCCGCCGCTGCACCGCGGACAGCGATCGGTTCGAGCCGCCGTGGCCCGACCTGCTGATTGCCTGCGGGCGGCGCAACGCGGCGCTTTCGCTGGCGGTGCGTCGCGCCGCCCGGGGCCGTACCTTCACTGTCCACATCCAGAACCCGTTGGTCGACCCGGCCCATTTCGATCTGGTGGTGCCGCCGGAGCACGACCGTATGACCGGTGCCAATGTGGTCGCCAGCCGTGGTTCCCTGACTCGGATCACCGGGGACCGCCTGGCCGCGGCGGCTGCGGAATTCGCACCGCTGCTCGCCGATTTGCCGCGGCCTTTGGTCGCGGTTCTGATCGGTGGCCGCAGCCGTGCCTATCAGATGTCGGACGCCACGACCCGGACCCTGATCGACGGGCTGGCGCGGCTTTGCCAGTCCGCTGGCGCCGGCCTGGCGGTGACCGCGTCGCGGCGAACGGGCCCGGGAAACGCCGCCCTGATCCGTGATGGCCTTAAGGATCTGCCCTATTATTTCTGGGACGGTGAGGGGGCAAACCCGTATTTTGGATTCCTGGCGCTGGCCGACGCCTTCGTGGTGACCGCCGATTCGGTCAACATGGTGTCCGAGGCCCTGTCGACCGGCAAGCCGGTTCACGTTGCGGCGATGGACGGCGGCAGCGACAAGTTCCGCCGATTCCATTCGGATCTGGAGCGTGATGGCTACACCCGGCCGTTCCAGGGCCGTCTGGAAAATTGGACCTACCAGCCCCTGGACGAGACCTCACGGATCGCGGCAGAAGTGAAGCGACGCCTGGGCTGGTAACTCCATCGGGCAACCAGCTCAGCCCGTTGCCCGATGGCGCGTCAGCGCCTGAGGGCCTCGTCAACGATCATTGCGGATGACCGTTGGAATACCCCATCAACCTTGCGGTGCCGTTGGCAGGGCTTTAAATAACAGGCAGCGCGTCCGCCAACGGGAGACAGACATGTCCGAACAGATCCACGCCAAGGTCCTTATTCTCGGCTCCGGCCCGGCCGGATGCACGGCGGCGATCTATTCGGCCCGGGCCGGTCTGGAACCGGTGCTGGTGCACGGTATGCAGCCGGGTGGGCAGATGACGATCACCACCGATGTCGAAAACTATCCCGGCTTTTCCGAGGTGATCCAGGGCCCCTGGCTGATGCAGGAAATGGAAAGCCAGGCGGAAATGGTCGGCACCAAAATGATCGCCGATGTCATCGTCGAGGTCGATTTGAACCGGCGTCCGTTTGTCGCCAGGGGCGACAGCGGCACGGTCTATACCGGCGACGTCCTGATCATCTGCACCGGTGCCCAGGCCCGCTGGCTGGGGCTGGACTCGGAACAGGCCTTCCAGGGCCACGGGGTGTCGGCCTGCGCCACCTGCGACGGCTTCTTCTATCGCGGCAAACCGGTGGCGGTGATCGGCGGCGGCAACACGGCGGTCGAAGAGGCGCTGTTTCTGACCAATTTTGCCTCCAAAGTCTATCTGGTGCACCGCCGCGGCGAATTGCGGGCCGAAAAGATTCTCCAGAACCGGCTGCTCAACCACGACAAGATCGAGGTCGTCTGGCACCACGTGCTGGAGGAAGTGGTGGGCGATCACGAGCCGCTGGGGGTGACCGGCGCCAAGCTGCGTAACGTGAGCAGCGGGGAAATCAGCGAGCTGGCGGTCGACGGCGTCTTTATTGCGATTGGCCATGCCCCCAATACCGAACTGTTCAAGGGCACGGTGGACACCGATCCACAGGGCTACATCATCACCGCGCCGGATTCCACGGCGACCAACATCGCCGGCGTGTTCGCGGCCGGCGACGTGCAGGATCACACTTTCCGCCAGGCGGTGACCGCCGCAGGGACAGGTTGCATGGCGGCGCTGGAGGCCGAACGGTTCCTGGCCGAAGCCGAGGACACCAGGGATGCCGCACAATAAGGGCCGGAACGGCCAGGCGGAACAGAGCATGGACTGGGACAAATTGCGGGTCTTTCACGCGGTCGCCGAAGCCGGCAGCTTCACCCATGCCGGGGAGACTCTGGGCTTGAGCCAATCGGCGGTCAGCCGCCAGATCGGAGCTCTGGAAAAGTCTGTTAACACCGCGCTGTTTCACCGCCACGCCCGCGGCCTGTTGCTGACCGAGCAGGGCGAGCTTCTTTATCAGACAGCGCATGAGGTGTTTGCCAAGCTGGCGATGACCGAGGCGATCCTGGCGGAATCCTATGAGAAACCGCGCGGCGAGTTGAAGGTGACCACCACCGTCGGTTTCGGGTCGACCTGGCTGACCCCGCGGATCCGCGAATTTCTCGACCTCTATCCGGACATGTCGATCAGCCTGGTCCTGACCGATGACGAACTCGACCTGTCGATGCGCGAGGCCGATGTCGGCATCCGCTTCCGCCGCCCGACCCAGCCGGACCTGATCCAGCGCCGGCTGTTGACCGTGCACAGCCATATCTATGCGTCGCCCGAATATATCGAGCGCAACGGCGTACCGCAGACGGTTGAGGAGTTGGACGAACACGGGGTCATTATCTACGGCGAAAACCCGCCGGCGCCGATCTCCAACATCAACTGGATCCTGGATATCGGCAGCCGCCGCGGCCTGTCGCGCAAGATTGTGTTCAAGGTCAACAACATCTATGCCCTGCGACAGGCGATCCTCAGCGGCTTGGGCATCGGGGCATTGCCCGACTATATCGTGCAGGGCAATCCCCAATTGATGCGGGTCCTGCCGGATGTCCAGGGACCGCGCTTCGATACCTATTTTGCCTATCCGGAAGAGCTGCGCAATTCCAAGCGCATCAACGTTTTCCGCGATTTCCTGATCCGCAAGGTCAGCAGCGCCGATTTTTGATGCCGGCGCTGGCCCCGGCCAGGCGTCCGAACACCGTGCCGTTGATCAGGCCGGTGCCGCCTGGATAGTTGAAGAAGAAGACGCCGCCGACCAGCTCGCCGGCCGCAAAAAGCCCCGGGATCGGTGACAGGTCGGTGTCCAGCACCTGGGCGCTTTCCGGGTCGACGCGCAAGCCCCCGAAGGTGAAGGTGATGCCGCAGCCGACCTGATAGGCCTCGAACGGCGGTTCGTCGATCCGGTTGGCCCAGTTGGACTTCGGCACGGTCAGGCCCTCGGTGCAGCGGCCGTCCTTGACATTGGGGTCGTAGGCGATGTCGGTGCGGACGGCCGCGTTATAGGCCTCGACCTCGGCCAGGAACCCTTTGGCATCGACGCCTTCAAGCTTTGCCGCAAGCTCTTCCAGGGTGTTGGCGGTCACCTTGGTCACTTGTTTGATGCGGTATTCGTCGCGCAGGATCGGGCTGATCTTGGCGTCGAAGACCTGCCAGGCCAACTGGTCGGGCTGTTCCAGGATCACCCGCCCGTATTTGGCATAGGTGTAGTTGCGGAAATCGGCCCCTTCGTCGACAAACCGCCGACCATGGGCGTTGACCATGATGCCCCAGGGGTAGCTGTGTTTCTGGAAGCCGTCACCGACCGCCAAGTCGCCGAACTCCGGCGCATTGTAGTCCCAGCCGACCGCATGGCAGCCGGACCAGTTGCCGAACGGCGAGGCGCCGATCTCCAGCGCCATGCGGATGCCGTCGCCGGTGTTGAACCTTGTGCCGCGCACCTTGGCCATTTCCCACCCCGGACCCAGATAACGGGTCCGCCATTCGGCATTGGCCTGGAACCCGCCACAGGCCAGAATCACCGAACCCGCGCCCAGTTGGTAGATCTCGCCCGCCTGCTTGACCCGGACGCCGGTCACCGCATGGCCGTCAAAGCAAAGGTCGATGACCCGGGCGCCATAGCGGATCTCGACTCCCTGGGCGCGGGCGATCTCGGTTTCGCGATCGACCAGCCCCGGGCCGCCGCCCCAGGCTTCCAGCACCAGCCCGCCCCAGAAACGGAACCGGCCGTCGACCTTGAACGCCTGTCGGCCGTAGATCGGCATGAACCGCACCCCCTTGTCGCTGAGCCACAACATGGCCTCGCGCGAGGTGGTCACCAGGCGTTCGCACAGGGCCGGATCGCTGCGGTAGCGGGTCAGGCGGAACATGTCGTCGTAGAATTGGTCGGTGGTATAGGTGCCGAAATCGGTGATCGCGATCTGGTCTTCCGACAGGTCCGGGCACAGCCGGCGGATGTCGTCGACGCCGTCAAAGGCAAAACGGATGGCGCCGGCGGTGAAGCGGGAATTGCCACCGTTTTCCGGCTCGGGCGCGCGTTCCAGGACCAGCACCGAGGCGCCCTGTTCGACCGCGCTTAACGCCGCGCAGAATGCGGCGTTGCCGGCACCGACGATGATCACATCATAATCCCGTGCCACCATCGGCCGTCTCCCCATTCATTTGGTCATTAAAGCAGTGGCCGCCAAGGGCCGTCGGTGGGCTGGATCATGGCGCGCCCGGCGGGGTTTGTCATCCCCACCGATGCCCGGTTCAGGATCCGGTGTTTCTGTCCTGCTGGCGCCGGACGAAGCTGTGGAAGCACTGGCCGCGTTGCACCGGCCCATCCTGCTTGCCAGCCAGCATGTGGAAGCGTTGCGCGGCCGGAACCACGTTGCCGTCACCGGTGAAGAAGAAAACCAGCATGACGCAGCTTTCGCCGACATATTGCCAGAATTCGGCCGGCGGTTCGGCCCGTATCAGGTCGGGCTTGCCCAAGACCGCCTGAACCGCCGCTGCATCGCGCCCGACCAGGTCGGCGGCAATCGGCAGCGGTGGCGTATCGGCGTCCAGTTCGTCATAGGCTTGGGGCAGAACCAGGGGCGGTTCCGGTGGCGGGGCAGCGGGCGCGGCCGATCGCGGTGGCGCCGGGGCCGGTTGGGTGGCCGGAGCGGAGGGCTGCGAAGCGGGCTCGATCTGGGCGCAGGCCGCCATCAAGGCCAGGATCGCGCTCGCGATAAAGGCTGGGGTGCGCAAGGCGGCCTCCCGGGTCGGCGTTGCGGGGATGCGGGTCGGGACGCGTCAATCGGCGGCGCCGGCGGCCTCGTCGACCACGGCGACCGGGCTGGTTGTTGCCGCTGCCTTGTCGATGCTGCCCTTGATGTCACCGCCGCATTCGACCTCCAACTCGCCATAGCTGATATCGCCGGATACCGATCCGCCGGCCCGCACCAGCAGCCGGCCGTGCACCGACAGATTGCCCTCGAACCGGCCGCTGATTTCGGCCTGCTCCACGGTCGCGTCGCCCTTGAACTGGCCGCTGGCGGCGATTTCGACCACGCGGCAATCGGTCAGCGAAGCCTCGACCGACCCTTCGACGATCAGCCGGTCACAGGCCGTGATCGCGCCGTTCAGGTTGATGTCGCGGCCGACCACCAGGCACTTGGGGTCGTGGCCCTGGCCTTCCTCGGCCGCTTGCTTCGCAACGCCGGGAATGTCGGACACGCGGCGGGAAATCTCCGGCTTGAAGCCGGTTGTTTTTGAGCTCGAATTGGCCATGGCTTGGGATCGCTTCTGGTCTGGCGTTGTCAGGACCGGTTCGCCGCCAGCCGACGCGTCGTCGTCGGAGGGGCGTTGCGGCGGTTTCTTGCGGAACATCGATAATCGCTCTGATCAAAAGGGGAACGGTAACCCTTTACATTCTTTGGTTATAACTCAGGTTCCGGAAGACGTGAACCATAAAGGCCGTTGCGATCAGGGGCGCCAACAGGTTGACGATCGGCAGCGAAAACAGGAAGGCGATGGCCATGCCACCCAGGATCAGCCGGCCCTGATTGGCTTTGCGCAGGCGCTTGACGGTCGCGGCATCGGCGTGGCGCAGGCCCGCCACCTCGAAATATTCCCGGCTCATCAGGTAGCCGTTGATGGCGTAGAAGATGACGATCGACGCGATCGGCAACAGGTAGAGCGGCAGGGCCACCAAGTTGACCAGGATCAGCGTTCCGGCGAAGCGGATCAGGCTACCCATGGTCTTGCCGATGTCCGGTGCCCGCCCGGGCGGGTCGGTGGGGTAATTGCGCTTTTCCACCGCCTCGGCCACGTCGTCCAGGTACAGCCCGACGAAGATGCTGGAAAGCGGTGCGAACAGCAGGAACATGACGATACCGGCAAAGGCCCAACTCAAGGCCTCGACCAACCAGTTGACCCAGTCCCACTCGAACTGGGGGATGTAGTCGATCGCCCAGGAAACACCAAAACCTGCCACCACCAGCGCGACCAGCGACATGGCAACCGCCTTGATCACCACCACCCGGAATATCGGATCGGTCAACTGCTCGATGGCCTTGAACAAATACCGTATCAAACTCGCCCCCTGATCTTGGATTCTGGTTCGAAAGCCGCTAGGCGGTATGTAGGCGCCCGGGGGCAGAGGCGCAACCGTGCCTAAGTCAGCTACGCGGGTCCGACAGGCAGCAACGCGTCGAAATTGTTCAGCGCCTCGAAGCGGGCGGCGGCGGCCAGCAATTTGGCCTCGGCCCGGGGGGCGGCGACGATCTGCAGGCCGACCGGCAGCCCGTCCGCGGTGAACCCGGCCGGGATCGACAGTGCCGGGCAGGCGGTCAGGGTGACGGCGAACGCCACCCGCATCCAGCTCAGATAATTGTCGAACCTGACGCCTGCGACCTCTTCCGGATAGCGCATGGTGACGTCGAAGGGCGGCACGCTGGCGGCGGCGCACAGCAGCAGGTCATAGTCCTGGAAAAAGGCGACCGTGCGCCGGTACAGCGCGGCCCGCGCCTGCTCGGCGTCGATCAGGTCATCCGCCGTCAGGTTCAGGCCCTGTTCGATGTTCCAGATCATCTCCGGCTTCAACTGGTCGCGATGGCGGGCCAGCTTTTCGCGGTGGCCGATGGCGAATTGCTGGGCCCGCAGAATCTGGAAACAGGCCTCGGCGTCACCGAAGTCGATGCCGTCTTCGACCACTTCGGCACCCATTTCGGCGAAGCCGTCGGCCGCCTGGCGGATGACCGCCTCCACCTGCGGGTCGATCCGCATGACCCCGAGGCCGGGGCTGACCGCAACCTTCAAAGGCGTGGCCGGCCCGTCGATCGCGGCGCTGAAGGCGGTTTCGGGGCGGGCCAGGCTCAACGGGTCCTCGTCGTACTGGCCGATTTGCGCATCCAGCATCAGGGCCAGGTCGCGGACGTTGCGGGCCATCGGGCCGTTGACACCAAGCCCGCTGAACGGCGACGCGGTTGGCGCGCGGGGCACCCGGCCGGGCGACGGGCGCAGGCCCACCACCGAACAATAGCTGGCTGGGTTGCGCAGGCTGCCGCCGAAATCGCTGCCATCGGCCAGCCAGACCTGGCCGGCGGCCAGGGCAGCCGCGGCGCCACCGGACGACCCGCCCACCGTCTTGGCCAGGTTCCAGGGGTTGCGGGTGGCACCGAATACTTCGTTGAAGGTTTGGGATCCGGCGCCGAACTCCGGCGTATTCGACTTGGCCAGGACGATCGCTCCATTGGCTTCCAGCACCCGCACGGCAAGGTTCGAACTCTCCGGCACATGGTCGGCGTAAATCGGCGAGCCCATGGTGGTGCGGACCCCGGCGACCTCGACCAGGTCCTTGATCGCGATCGGCAGGCCATGCAGGAAATGCGGCGGCGGGTCGTTCGGTGGCTCGGCCATCAGGTGCCTGGCGGCATCGCGGGCCCGCTCGACGCACAGGGTCGGCAGGGCATTGATCGCCGGCTCGGTCGCTTCGATCCGCGCCAGTGCCGCGTCGATCAGATCCAACGGCGTGACCGTTCCGTCTTTCAGTGCCGCCACCGCATCGCAGGCGGTCATCCGCCACTGTTCCCCGCTCATCGCCACCTCCCGCAAGTTTGCCTTGTCCGCCGCCCCGGCCGGCCTATACTCCCCGCTCGACCGGCGTGCGGCAAGAGGAAGTATCATGAATAACAGCACCTTCGACGTGATCGGCATCGGCAACGCCATCGTCGACGTTCTGGCCCATGCCGAGGATGACTTCCTGGCCGAGCACGGCATGCCCAAGGGCACCATGACCCTGATCGACGAGGACAAGGCCGAGGCGATCTACGAAGATATGGGCCCCGGCGTCGAGGTGTCGGGCGGATCATGCGGCAATACCATGGCCGGGTTGGCCGCGCTGGGTGGCCGTGCCGCCTATATCGGCAAGGTGCGCGACGATCAGCTGGGGCAGGTCTTCGCCCATGATTTGCGGGCCACCGGGGTGCACTTCGACACCGTCATGGCGAGTGACGGGCCACCGACGGCGCGCTGCCTGATCCTGGTGACCGGGGATGCCCAGCGCACCATGAATACCTATCTGGGGGCCTGTATCGAACTTGGCCCCGACGACATCGACCCCGACCAGATCGCCGCCTCGCAGGTCACCTATATGGAGGGCTATCTGTGGGACCCGCCGGGCGCCAAGGCGGCATTCCGCAAAGTCGAACAGATCGCCCATGCGGCCGGTCGCAAGGTCTCGATCTCGCTTTCCGACCCGTTCTGCGTCGATCGCCACCGGCATGAGTTCCGCGGCCTGGTCGAGAACGAGGTCGACATCCTGTTCGCCAACGAGGCCGAGATCATCTCGCTTTACGAAACGGCCGATTTCGACGAGGCGCTGCAGCACGTGCGGAACCATTGCGAGATCGCCGCCCTGACCCGCTCGGAGCGCGGCTCGGTGGTGGTGGCCGGCGACGAGGTTCATATCATCGATGCCGAGCCGGTCACCCAGGTGGTCGACACCACCGGCGCCGGCGACCTGTTCGCCGCCGGTTTCCTGTTCGGCCTGACCCAGGGCATGAACCTGCACGATTGCGGCCGGGTCGCCGGCATTGCCGCGGCCGAGGTAATCGGCCATTTTGGTGCCCGCCCGGAAGTTCCGTTGTCCGAATTGGTGCGCACCAAGCTCGGCGGGGGCTGAGCCTTGCCCGGCTCGCGCGACTGGCTGGTCCGGTTGCGGCTGTGGAGCGGGTTGCTGCTGTTCGTCTATGCCACGAGCCACCTGATCAACCATGCGCTCGGCGTGGTGTCGTTGAACGCCATGGAAGCGGGCCGCGAGGTGTTCACCGCGGTCTGGCGCAACCCGCTCGGTTCGCTGTTGCTTTATGGCGGTATCCTGGTTCACACGGCGACCGTGATCGTCACCCTGTATCGCCGCCGCTCCTGGCGTGGTGTCTCAGGCGTCGAGGTGCTGCAAATCCTCAGCGCCCTGGCGCTGCCGCCCTTGCTGATGGTGCATGTTCTCGCCACCCGCGGGCTGCACCAGAACTTTGGGATCGATGATTCCTATGCCTATGTGGTGATGTCGATTTGGGTTTGGGACCCGGCCCAGGGCGCCAGACAGGCGGTCGCGCTGCTGCTGGCCTGGTTGCACGGCTGTGTCGGGCTGCACTACTGGCTGCGCCTCAAACCCGCCTATCGCGGCTGGCAGCCCTATGCCCTGGCCGGGGCGGTGCTGGTACCGGTGCTGGCGCTGTTCGGCGTGGTCAGTGCCGGCCGCGAGGTAACTGTATTGGCCCAGGACCCGGCCTGGATGGCCGCCTTTCGCAGCGCCGTCAATCTGCCCGGCCAGCATGCGGTTGACTGGGTCTATGACAATTACGACCAATCGCTGGTCGGCATGGCCGCGACCCTGGGCCTTTTTCTGGCGGTACTGCTGGTCCGGTTCCTGCTGGGCCTGCGCCGGGCCACGATCACCGTCACCTATCCCGGTGATGCGACCATCACGGTGCCGCGTGGAACCTCGGTGCTGGAGGCCAGCCGTCGGGCGCCGTTCCCCCATGCCGCCGTCTGCGGTGGCCGCGGCCGCTGTTCGACCTGCCGCATCCGGATCAACAGCAGCGCCGCCGACCTGCCGCCGGCCGGCGAGGACGAACTCAAGGTGCTGCGCCGGGTCGGTGCCCCGGAGGGCGTGCGTCTGGCCTGCCAGCTCCGGCCGATGGGCAACCTCAGCGTTGTGCCGCTGTTGCCGGCCGGCGCCACCGCCCATGCCGCGCACAGCCGACCGGCCTATCTGCAAGGCAGCGAGCAGGAGGTAGCGATCCTGTTCGGCGATCTGCGCGCCTTCACCCGCTTTGCCGAGGCCAAGCTCCCCTACGACGTGGTCTTCGTGGTCAACCAGTATGCGAGGGCCATGGGCCGGGCGATCGAGCGGGCCGGCGGCCGGGTCGACAAGTTCATCGGCGACGGGGTGATGGCGCTGTTCGGGATCGACGGCGGGCCCGAACAGGGCGCCCGCCAGGCCCTGGAGGCGGCCCGGGCGATGAGCGCCGCCCTGGCCGAACTCAACGCGGAACTGGCCGAAGAACTGGATCAGCCCTTCCGCATCGGCATCGGCATCGATATCGGGGCGGTGATCGTCGGCGAGATGGGCTATGCCCAGGCCACCACCGTCACCGCGATCGGCGATGCGGTCAACACCGCCAGCCGGCTGGAGGGCCTGACCAAGGAATTCGGGGTCCAGTTGGTGGTGTCGCGGCGGGTGGCCCGCCGCGCCGATGTGGCCCTGGACGATTTTCCCAGCCGCGAGCTGGAAGTCCGCGGCCGCAGCCGCCCGATGACCGCGTTCCTGATCGACGATGCCGAGCAGCTGGCGCCGGTGTTGAACTCGGAATAATCACCCTCTTCCCGTGGTTGGACCGATGGCGACCGAGTGCGGGAGCGGACAATGTTGAGATCGCCGGCCGGTCAAGTCCGGCCTGCCACATCCTTCGTGACGCCTGTCTTCGACCGGCTCCTCAGTATGCGTGGGTTCTTCAGAAGGTTGCCGTGGCTCGGCGGCTCCACGGCCCCCGCCTCATCCTGAGGCGCGGCCCCCGGGGCCGCGTCTCGAAGGATGTGGGACGCGCCGGTGTATATCCGGGCAGAGCTAGTCCTTGATCCGCTTGATCATCGGCCCGGTCGGGCGGCCGGCGAAGATATGGACGTGCAGGTGGGGAACCTCCTGGTGGCCGTTGGCGCCGGTATTGGCGATGATGCGGTAACCCTCCTCGGCCACGCCCATCTGCTTGGCCACCGCGCCGACGGCACGGAAGAATCCTGTCACTTCGGCGTCGCTGGCCTCGGCCGTGAAGGTATTGAGATCCTCGTAAGGGCCCTTGGGGATGACCAGCACGTGCACCGGGGTAGCCGGGTTGATGTCGTGAAAGGCGAGCGCGTAATCGTCTTCATAGACTTTGCTGGCCGGCAGTTCGTCGCGCAGGATGCGCGCGAAGATGTTGTTGTCGTCATAGGCCATGTCACTCTCCCCAATCAGAGTCTGTCTTGAACGTCGCTGTTCCGTGCAACTCCCCCGCCCAACCACCCACAGGATACGGTTATCGGGTGGTTGGGCGGGGGGGTGGGACGGAACAGCGCCCCGAAAATGCGCGAGCCGCGCATTTTCGGTCAGATACCTAATCCTCCGGCCGGGCCGCTTTTTCCGCTATGCCGGAGCGGCCTTCGCGCCGGCCCAACTCGGCGAACACCTTGGCCGGCTTGATGCCGGCATCGGCCCACAGGACCAGCAAGTGGTAGAGCAGATCGGCGCTCTCGGCGACCATTCCCTTCTTGTCGTTGGCGATCGCCTCGATCACCGTTTCCACCGCCTCCTCGCCCAGTTTCTGGGCGATTTTTGCCCGGCCGCGCTTGAACAGTTTCGCGGTGTGGCTCGACTTGGGATCGTCGCCCTTGCGCCCCTCGATGACCGCATACAGGCGCCCGATTACCTCAAGATCGCCAAGGTCCGCCTTGTCATTGCTCATCGGGAATGCCTCCGGCCGGGTTCGTATCGGCGCCGGATCATAAAGACAGGCCCGATCCCCCGCAATCACCCAGGTAAAAACAGTAAAAATTTGTATATTAAAATTATTACCACATTTTCATTGAAAATAATTTTTTCAACCCATATTTTACTGTGAATAAGGATGTTTCTTCACCCCTGACCGCCGCCACAGGCCGCACCGACGACCGCCGGGGACCGCCGGGAACCGAAAGAGTAAGGGAAACACCATGGCCGATCCGACGATGCGTTCCAAGCCGACCCCGCTCTGTTGTTGCTCCGCCTGACCCAGACGGGTCGCGTTGACCGGACAACAGGCAAATCGGGGCTGCCGCCCCTTATCGATGAAAGCAAAAACCATGACGACAGACATTTCACAGGCCGCCAAACCAATCCCCGGCGTGCTCACCGCCAATCGGCTGACCGACGGGGCGGTGGTCTTTCTGGCCGCCGGCGGCCAATGGTCACGGCGCCTGGACACCGCTTACCTCGCCTTTGGCGAAAACACGCGCGACCAGCTCCTGGCCCGCGGACAGAAGGCGGAAACCGGCAATCAGGTGGTCGGCGCCTATCTGATCGACGTCGATCTGGTGGCCGGGGACATCGTGCCCCGTGGCTTGCGCGAACGCATCCGGGTCACCGGCCCAACCGCCAACGGCTGATTTTCGGGGCGCTGTTCCGTCCCACTCCCCCGCCCAACCACCCACAGGGTACCCTCGCATTGGGTGGTTGGGCGGGGGAGTGGGACGGAGCAGTGACTTTCCGATCAACCGCAAAGGAACAACCCGCTATGTATCACTACAACGATCTCGACCGGGCCTTGGTCAACCAGCGCACGGCGCAATTCACCGATCAGGTCGATCGTCGCTTGGATGGCCGGCTGAGCGAGGACGAATTCCGCCCCTTGCGGCTGATGAACGGCCTCTACCAGGAACTGCACGCCTATATGCTCAGGGTCGCCATCCCCTACGGCACCCTGTCGTCGGACCAACTCAGGCGCCTGGCCCAGATCGCCGAAACCTACGACCGCGGCTATGGCCATTTCACCACCCGCCAGAATATCCAGTTCAACTGGGTGGGCTTGAGCGACGCGCCGGCGATCCTGGGCCGCCTGGCCGAGGTCGACATGCATGCCATCCAGACCAGCGGCAGCTGCATCCGCAATGTCACCGCCGACCCCCTGGCCGGGGCCGCCGCCGATGAGGTCGAGGATCCCCGGATCTGGTGCGAGGTGATCCGCCAATGGGGAACCCTGCATCCGGAGTTCTCATTCCTGCCGCGCAAGTTCAAGATCGCGGTGTCCGGTGGGAAAACCGACCGGGCGATGACCGGGGTGCACGATATCGGCCTGCGCCTGGTGCGCGGCCCGGACGGCGAGGTTGGCTTCCGGGTGCTGGCCGGTGGCGGCCTGGGCCGGACCCCGATACAGGGCCAGGTGGTCCGCGATTTCCTGGGCAAGCGCGACCTGCTGGGCTATCTCGAAGCCCTGCTGCGGGTCTACAACGCTTATGGCCGGCGCGACAACAAGTACAAGGCGCGGCTCAAGATCCTGATCGGCGAAATCGGCATCGGCGAGTTTGCCGCCGCGGTCGAAGCCGAATGGGCCGCCGCCAAATCGACCGCACCGGTGATCGATCCAGTGTCGCTGGCCGGGATCGTTGACGGGTTTGCCCCGCCGCCGCCACTGCCTGCCACGAGTGATCGTGCGGTGCTCGACGCGGCAGCCGCCGCGGACCCCGACTTCGCGGATTGGTATGCGGTCAACGTCGATCCCCACAAGCAGGCCGGCTACCGCATTGTGACCGTGCCGCTGAAGGGTGCGGGACGGGCGCCTGGCGATGCCAGTGCCGCGGAGATGCAGGCGGTTGCCGATCTGGCCGACCGGTTCAGCCACGGCCAGGTCCGCGTCACCCAGGACCAGAACCTGGTGCTGCCCCATGTGGCCGCGACGTCCTTGCCCAGACTGTGGCGCCGCCTGCGCAAATTGGGGCTGGCGGCACCGGTGCGGGGCTTGGCCACCGACATCACCGCCTGCCCGGGCCTGGACTATTGCAGCCTGGCCCATGCCAGGGCGATCCCGCTGGCCAAGCGGTTGACGGACCGGTTCGGCACCCCGGCCGCGCTCAGGGAAATCGGCCCCCTGAACATCCGGATCTCCGGCTGCGTCAACGGCTGCGCCCAGCATCACGCCGCCGATATCGGCATCCGTGGCCTGGACCGGCGGGGCGAGGAGGCCTATCAGATCATCCTCGGCGGCGATGGCGCCGAAGGCGGGCAGGTCGGTACCGTGATCGCGCCCTCGCTGTCCGGCGAAGCGGTCGAGCAGGCGGTCGCCGATCTGGTCGAACATTTCCTGGCCTTGCGCCAGGACGGCGAGAGCTTCGGCCAGGCGGTCGCGCGCCTTGGACCGACCCCCTTCAAGGAGCGTCTCCATGACTTTGATCCGCAACGGTGAGCCGGTGGCCGACCGCTGGCGGTCGGTGGCCGACGACCAACCGGTGCCCGAACGCGGTCCGGTTCTGGTCTCGGTGCGCCTTTGGCGCCGGGCCCGCGCCGCCCTGATGGCCCGCCCCGATCCGGTCGGGGTGCGGCTGGCGGCCGATGACGATCTCGGCGATATCAGCGCCGATCTCGAGGCCCTGGCGCTGATCGCGGTGCGGTTTCCCGCCGCCACCGACGGCCGCGGCCTGACCATTGCCCGCCGCCTGCGCGGCCGCTACCGCTATGGCGGCGAGCTTCGGGCCGAGGGCGGCTTCGTGCGGGACTTTTTCCCGTTTCTGGAACGCTGCGGTTTCGACACGATCGAGGCCCGGGACGAAATGGAAGCCGCCGCCTGGGCCGAAGCGCAGGCAGTGATGCCGCAGCCCAAACTGGCCGGCTAGCACAAGGCACGACGACGCGCTAGTCTTCAGGCATGGCGTTCAAGGTCTCACGGCGGGGCGTGCTGATCGGCGCGGTCGCGACTATGACGGCCGCGGCGGCGGCCGGCGGTGGCGTTCTGTTCATGCTGTGGAAGGACCGCAGCTATTTCCGCTCGCCACTTTATGCACGCAAGGCCGATGGCCGGGCCCGTGTGCTGGTCGTCTACTATTCCCGTTCGGGCAACACCGAGGCCATGGCCCGCGAGATCGCGCGCCACTACCAGGCCGATATCGCCCGCATTTCAGCCGAGGCCTACAGTCTCGATTTTACCGGCTGGAACGCCGCCCGTCGGGATGCTGCGGCGGAAACCGAGACTGAGATCGCGGTGCCCAATCTGGACTTCGCGGCCTATGACCTGGTGTTCATCGGCTCGCCGATCTGGCTCTACCGGCCGGCGCCGCCCTTGTGGCGGTTCGTCCGGCAGAGCGCCTTTCGGGGCCGCGACCTGGTTCTGTTCAACACCTTCAATAGCCGCTTCAAGCAGCCTTATATCGATGAATTCGCTGAATTGATCGCGGTAGCTGGTGGCCGGCTGGTCGACCACGTCTATGTCCGCCGCGGCCGCATCTACGCCCAGATGAGCGGCCCCGAACTGATCGCCAAGGTCCGCCAACTGATCACCGACCGCGTCGCCCGGTGGAAGGTGTAATTCGATTAAGGGACACCTATTACGTGGGCACAATACTTCTATTACGGGGACACAATACTTATTTCATACGAATTAAGTATTGTGTCCCCGTAATAGAAGTATTGTGCCCACGTAATTCCTAGATCTGCTAATCGCCCAGACGGACCGGCACGCCGGCGGCGGCCATGTATTCCTTGGTCTCGTGGATCGAATAGGTTCCGAAATGGAAGATCGATGCGGCCAGCACCGCAGTGGCATGGCCGTCGCGGATGCCCTCGACCATATGCTCCAGCGTGCCGACGCCGCCGGACGCGATCACCGGGATGGTGATGGCGTCGGCGATGGCTCGGGTCAGCGGGATGTTGAAGCCCTGCTTGGTGCCATCCCGGTCCATCGAGGTCAGCAGGATCTCGCCGGCCCCCAACTCTGCCATGCGTACAGACCACTGCACCGCGTCGATGCCGGTCGGCTTGCGGCCGCCATGGGTGAAGATCTCATAAGTATCGGGCCCGGTCGATTTGGCGTCGACCGCGACCACGATGCACTGGCTGCCGAACTTCTCGGCCGCCTCGCGGACAAATTCGGGGCGGTGGACGGCGGCAGTGTTGATCGAGACCTTGTCGGCCCCGGCCAGCAGCAGGGTACGAACGTCCTCGACCGTGCGCACGCCGCCGCCGACGGTCAGTGGCATGAAGCACTGTTCCGCGGTGCGGGCAACCACGTCATACAGCGTGTCGCGGTTTTCGTGGCTGGCGGTGATATCCAGGAAGCACAGCTCGTCGGCCCCCTGCTGGTCGTAGAGCCGGGCCTGCTCGACCGGGTCGCCGGCATCCACCAGGTCGACGAAATTGACCCCCTTGACGGTGCGGCCGTCCTTGACGTCGAGGCAGGGGATGACGCGGGCCTTCAGCATCGGATCACGCTGCCGCCGCGGCCAGGGCAGCGGCCGGTTCGACCCGCCCGTCATACAGGGCCCGGCCGATGATGACGCCGTCGATGCCGCTGTCCCGGACCGCCTTCAGGGCGGTGATGTCATCGACCGAGGCGACGCCGCCAGAGGCGATCACCGGGATCGAGACGGCGCCAGCCATCTCGGCGGTGGCCTGGACGTTGACGCCCTGCAACACCCCGTCGCGGTCGATATCGGTGTAGATCAGGGCGGCCGCGCCGGCGTCCTCGAAACGCTTGGCCATCTCCAGCGCCTCCAGCTCCGAAACCTCGGCCCAGCCTTCGACCGCGACCTTGCCGCCACGGGCGTCGATGCCCAGCGCCACCCGGCCGGGAAAGGCCCGGCAGGCGGCCCGCACCAGGTCCGGGTCGCGCACCGCCAGCGTGCCCAGGATGACCCGGGCGATGCCGCGCTCCAGCCACATCTCGATGGTCGCCATGTCGCGGATGCCGCCGCCCAGCTGGGCCGGCAGGTCGGTCGCGGCCAGGATGGCGGTCACCGCGTCGGCGTTGACCGGCCGGCCGGCAAAGGCGCCGTTGAGGTCGACCAGGTGCAGGTGCTCGAAACCCGCCTCCTGGAAGGCCCGCGCCTGGGCGCCGGGGTCGGTGTTGAACACCGTCGCCTGGTCCATTTCGCCGCGCAACAGCCGCACGCAGGCGCCGTCCTTCAAGTCAATGGCCGGGTAGATCCGCATCGCCGCCGCCTTATGCCTTGCGCCGTTTGGCGCTGAGGTCCTTGCTGAAGAAATGGCCGGGGATGTAGTCCCCGTCGACCTTGGCATAACGCTCGCGGATGCCCCAGCACTGGAAGCCGGCATCCTCGTAGAGCCGGATCGCCGCATGCTGGGTTGCCCGGACGTCCAGGTTGAGTTGGCTGAAGCCCAGCGCCTGGGCCCGTTCCTCGACCTTGGCCAGCAGGCCTTTTGCGAGCCCGTGGCCGCGGGCCCAGGGCGCGATGAAAAAGGTCGAGAGCGTCGCCGCGAAAGCCATCGCCTCGTTGTTGGCCGGCGGCTTGATCAGCTGGGCCGAGCCGACGATGCGGCGGTCCAGGCGGGCGACGATCAGGTCGCGTTCAGGCACCAGCAGGACACCGCGCCAAAAGGCTTCCAGGACGTGCCGTGGCGGCGGCGTCAGCCAGCCGAAGCCGTTGCCGTCCAGGATCGCCTCGTCGGTGGCCTCGCACAAATCGGCCAGGTCCATCTCGCCGATTTCGTCGATCGGTTCAACCACGGCATGGTGCATGGGCTTGCTCATCAGGGCTGCCACTCCAGGAAATTTGCGATCAGTTTCAGGCCGGTGGCCTGGCTCTTTTCGGGATGGAACTGGGTGCCGACCAGATTGTCGCGCCCAACCACGGCGGTGACCGCGCCGGCATAGTCGACATCGGCCAACAGGTGATCCGGTGCGGCGACATGAAGCTGATAACCGTGCACGAAATAGGCGTGCGCGCCGTCGCCGATCCCGGCCAGCACCGGGTGCGGCTTCAGGATCCTAAGCTGGTTCCATCCCATGTGGGGAATCTTGAGGCTGGGGTCGGCCGGTTCAAGGGGTTCGACGTCGCCGGCGATCCAATCCAGGCCGTCATGGCTGCCGTGCTCCAGCCCCCGCGTCGCCATCAGCTGCATGCCGACGCAGATGCCGAGGAACGGCCTGCCGCCGTCGATCACGGCTTCGCTCAGGGCCTGCTCCATGCCCGGCAGCGCCGCCAGGCCGTTTTTGCAGTCGCCGAAGGCGCCGACCCCGGGCAGCACCACATGGCTGGCCCGCCGCACCCGCTCCGGGTCGGCGGTGACCAGCACCTCCGGCACCTGGCCGACGTCCTGGGCCATGCGTTCGAAGGCCTTGGCCGCCGAGCGCAGATTGCCCGAGCCGTAATCGATAATCGCAACGGTCATGCAACCAGATCCGTTAAAACCACCAGAGGCCGCACCTACAGGCTGCCGCCCAGGGTGCCCTTGGTCGACGGCACCGCGCCCGGCGCCCTGGGGTCGGCCTCGACCGCCTGACGCAAGGCGCGGGCCAGCGCCTTGAAGCAGGATTCGACGATATGGTGGTTGTTCTCGCCGTACAGGTTCTCGACGTGGAGCGTAACGCCGGCTGCCTGGGCGAAGGCGTGGAACCATTCGCGGAACAGCTCGGTGTCCATGTCGCCCAGCTTGGGCCGGTTGAACTGGACCCGCCAGACCAGATAGGGCCGGCCGGAAATGTCCAGGGCCACCCGGGTACAGGTCTCGTCCATCGGGATCACCGCGGCCCCGTAGCGGCGGATGCCGCGCCGCTCGCCCAGCGCCTTGGCGAAAGCCTGGCCGATGGCGATGCCGCAATCCTCCGTCGTGTGATGGAAATCGATATGCAGGTCGCCCTTGGCGGTCAGGTTGAGGTCGATCAGGCTGTGCTTGGACAGCTGTTCCAGCATGTGGTCCAGAAAGCCGATGCCGGTGGCAACCTTATAGCTGCCCGTGCCGTCGAGATCGATTTCGACGGCGATGTCGGTTTCGGCGGTGGTGCGCTGAATGTCGGCCTTGCGCATATCGGGGATCATCCCTTCAATAAAACCAACGGTCCTTGCTCATGACCGTTGTCCTTCCCCTCAAGCGCCGGGCGTTTCTCCGAAACGCTTGGCTTCCGGCACATAAGTGCCGACGCGCATTCGCGCTTGCCGGTGAGCGATGCGGCGAACGCGTCCCTCACCGGACCGGGGCTCTACTCTCGCCGGCGGTCTTGTAGCAGGAAAGCCGCCGAAATGGTAGGGGTTTGGCCGCCCCCTTGACGCGGTGCGGTGCAGGTCTCATGTTCAAAACGCCGCCGGGGAGGGCGGCCTGAGTATCTGACGGAAGATACGCGAACAGCGGCTTCCCAGTCAGACTCTGCAAGTTGGAATTAGGCCCGGAAATCGGAGGCACGGCATGTCCGAGGCGAAGGGATGGCGCGGCACCACCGTGCTATCGGTGCGAAAAGGATCGGAAGTGGTGATCGCTGGCGACGGCCAGGTGTCGCTGGGCCAGACAGTGATCAAGTCGAACGCCCGCAAGGTGCGGCGCATTGGCGACGGCACGGTGATCGCGGGTTTTGCCGGCGCCACGGCCGACGCCTTCACCCTGTTCGAACGCCTGGAGGGCAAGCTGGAACAGTATCCCGGCCAGTTGACCCGGGCCTGCGTCGAACTGGCCAAGGACTGGCGCACCGACCGGTATTTGCGACGCCTGGAGGCGATGATGGCGGTCGCCGACCCCAAGGTCAGCCTGGTGCTGACCGGGACCGGCGACGTGCTGGAGCCCGAGGACGGGCTGATCGCCATCGGTTCGGGCGGCAACTACGCCCTGGCCGCGGCCCGGGCCCTGATCGACCGCGACGACATGGCGGCCGAGGCGATCGCGCGGCGGGCCCTGGAGATCGCCGCCGAAATTTGCATCTACACCAACGACAACATCATCGTGGAACGTCTGGACACCGCTACATGACCCAATTCAGCCCGCGCGAGATCGTCTCCGAGCTCGACCGCTACATCATCGGCCAAAAGGACGCCAAAAAGGCCGTCGCCATCGCGCTGCGCAACCGCTGGCGGCGCCAGCAGCTCGACGACGAGCTGAAGGAAGAGGTGCTGCCCAAGAACATCCTGATGATCGGCCCGACCGGGGTCGGCAAGACCGAAATCTCGCGCCGCCTGGCCAAGCTGGCCCAGGCCCCGTTCGTCAAGGTCGAAGCGACCAAGTTCACCGAGGTCGGCTATGTCGGCCGCGACGTCGAACAGATCGTCCGCGACCTGGTCGAGATCGCCATCGCCATGGTCCGTTCGCGCAAGCGCAAGGAGGTCACCGCCAAGGCCGAAGTGGCGGCCGAGGAGCGGGTGCTGGACGCCCTGGTCGGCGAGAGCGCCACCGCCGACACCCGCCAGAAGTTCCGCAAGATGCTGCGCGAAGGTCAGCTCAACGACCGCGAGATCGAGATCCAGGTGGCCGACAGCGGCGGCATGCCGACCTTCGAGATCCCCGGCATGCCCGGGGCCCAGATGGGCATGCTGAACCTGAACGACATGCTGGGCAAGGCGTTCGGCGGCCGCACCAAGCCGAAGCGGGTGACGGTGGCGGAATCCTACGAACTGCTGGTGGCCGAGGAAAGCGACAAGCTGCTGGACGACGACCAGGTGGTGCACGAGGCGATCAATTCGGTCGAACAGAACGGCATCGTCTTCCTGGACGAGATCGACAAGATCTGCGCCCGGACCGAGCGGGCTGGCGCCGATGTCAGCCGCGAGGGCGTGCAGCGCGACCTCCTGCCGCTGATCGAGGGCACGACGGTGGCCACCAAGCACGGCGCGGTCAAAACCGACCATATCCTGTTCATCGCCTCGGGCGCCTTCCACCTGGCCAAGCCGTCCGACCTGCTGCCCGAGCTGCAGGGCCGGCTGCCGATCCGGGTCGAGCTCAGGGCCCTGACCAAGGAAGACTTCGTCCGCATCCTGACCGAGACCGAGGCCAGCCTGATCAAGCAGTATGTGGCGCTGCTGGGCACGGAAGATGTCGAACTGGTGATCACCGACGATGCGGTCGATCAGATCGCCACCCTGGCGGCCGAGGTCAATTCCGGGGTCGAAAATATCGGTGCGAGGCGGTTGCAGACGATCATGGAGCGGGTGCTGGAGGAAATCAGCTTCACCGCCACCGACCAGCCCAACACCACGGTCACCGTCGATGCCGCCTATGTCCAGGAGCATATCGGCGACCTGGCCAAGAACGCCGACCTCTCGAAATTCATCCTGTGAGTGGCGCTTCTATTATGGTGACAGTTTACTTAATTCAAATTGAATTAAGTAAACTGTCACCATAATCTTGGCCCAGGCCAGGCGCCGCGCGCGGCCATCGAGTGTGGATTTCCGCCGTGGCGAGGCAGCGGCCCTGCCGGTCGGGGAGCGGGAATTCGACCTGGTGTTCAGCGTCGACGTGCTGCACTGGCTCAACGATCGGCCGGCGGCGTTTCGCGAGGCGGCACGGGTGCTGAAGCCCGGCGGGCGCCTCTGTCTGGTTGGCGACACGAGCGAGACCATCGTCGATCGCTACCCTCTCAGCCTGTACTTTCCTGAAACCGTGCCCCGTGAACAGGCCCGTTATCCCGATCAGGCCGCCATCCTGGCCGAACTGTCGGCGACCGGGTTCACCGACCCGCAGGTGGTGCCGATCCCGTGTGAGGGGCTGACCGAACTGGCGCCCTTCCGGGCCAAGGCCTATTCGCTGCTGCACCGCATCCCTGACGCCGCCTACCGCCGCGGCCTGGCCCGGCTGGAAGCCGACTTGGCGAAGGGCCCGATCACCTGGCGCCTGAGCAGCGTCGCGATCTGGGCGGTGAAGTAGGGGGAGGAGTTGCGGAGTTACGGGGACACAATACTTAATTCAAGCGAATTAAGTATTGTGTCCCCGTAATTCTGTCCCCGTAACTCAAGTATTGTGTCCCCTTATTTGGGCGGCGAGGCCGTAAACCGCCCATCACAACATCTGGGTTAATCCTGCCATTCCGGGTGGTGCCATACCCGGCTGGCCGCCGGGCGCGCCCGATACCGGTTCCAACCCGTATGTCGTGGGCCATTCCTTGAATTAACACAAGACCTTGTTGCCTGGCGCCGGTCTGTTAATCTCAGCAATACAAATTGCCAGGGATTGTTAATCCGTTAAGCCTTTGTTTACCCTTGCACCCCAATATGGGCCCCGTTCCGTACCGAATGTAAAAGGCCCTAGGCAATGCTGTTCACGATCCTGGCTCTCAGCCTCATACTGATCACAACAGCCTTGCTGGTGCCCATTCTTCACCGCAAAAGGGTGCTGCTGACAACCCAACGGGAGCCCCGCATGCCGCGGCTTTCGGACGCCCGCACCCGCTACTATGTCACCGATGAAGAACTGGTCGAGTTGATGAGCAAACGTGGCGCCAATGACACGTTCGGCCCGCCGCGGCCGGTCATCGACCGCCAGGCCCTGCTGGATCGTCATTGCCCCAGCCTGCGCTATGCCGACATCGTGACCGCGGCCTACCGGAATCTGAACGACCTGCATCGGCCAGGCACCATTGAGGGATCGAGGGGGGATAAAGGACATGGAGACCGAGGCGAAACGCCGAAATGAGGATGGCCGGCCAGACGATCTGGCACGTCGGCTGGCCAGGGAAATCCGGGAGCAAAGGGCGGAATTGGCAACCGCCGAACGGCGCCTGGCGGCACTGGACGCCGAACGGCAGGTGGTCGCGGCCGAAATCGATCGACGGCACAGCCATCTCGTCCTGATCGAGGACGCCCTGGCCGCGCTCGGGCAGCACGCGGCGCTCCCGGATCCCCATCCCCAGCCGGTAACCCCCGATGATGGCACCCTGGCGGCCCTGGTCACCGGGTATCTCGGCCGTCGGCAGGCCGCTCTCCCGGACGAGGGCGACAACCTGACCAAGGTCGAAACCATTCTTCAGATGCTGAAATCGGCTTACCCCTCCGGCCTGGCGGTGGCCGACATCCATGCCGTCGCCGAACTGGGCGGCATCGACCTGCGCAAGGCGACCATCAGCGTCAGCCTCAACCGCCTGAAAGAGGCCGGCATGGTCCGCCTGGCCGGCGGCCGCTGGCATTATCTGGCAAACGTCGGCGGCGCGCCAGAACCGGCGGCTAACGATGTCGTGGGGGCGGCGGGTTAGTCCCGCGGAGTTTTAGTCCCCGCCCGCCTCGATCAGGCGGACGCGTTTCTTGTCGAAAATCCGCAAAACCTGGGCCAGGTCGTGGCCGCGTTTCAGGATGCGGCCGCCGGCGGCAACCACCGCAAAGGCGCCCTGGCGCCGTGCCAGTTTCGGCTGCTTGACGATGCGGTAGGCCGGGAAATCAGCGGTGCGCTTGAAGACGGCGAAAGTGGCGCTGTCGTCGGTTTTGCCGATGGCATAATCGCGCCACTCGCCCAGCATCACCATCTGGGAATAGACTTGCAGGATGCGGTCAAGTTCGAAGCGGTTGAAAAAGATCGACTGTTTCCCCGTCCGGCCGCGCCTCTCCGGCCGAACGGGTCGGCGGTAGTCTTCGATGCTCAGCACCTCGCTCATCGGACCAGCAACCCTCCCCTGTATCTCTCCACAAACGGCGCCGAGGGCTCCGCTGGGGGCGCTGTTCCGTCCCGTTCCCCTCCCAACCACCCACTGATGGTACCCGGTTGGGTGGTTGGGAGGGGAACGGGATGGAACAGTCTTTTCTCGTTAAACCCCTACGAAGACGCTTACCGCTCAAACCCCTAGAATGCCACGGCGTAGCCTGCAAGGGAAGTGGGGGCTAAGACCCGGAGTCCACTCCCCCTCACAGCAATAAGCAAGCGGCCTGGTGGCCGGGGGCGATTTCGGCCAGCGTCGGCGCGGTGTCGCGGCAGCCCGGTTCGGCCACTGGGCAGCGGTCGGCGAAGGCGCAGCCGCGGGCCAGGCCGGTCTGGCTGGTCACGGTCCCCTTCAACCTTGCATGACGGCGGCGGCCGGGCTCGGGCCGGGGCACCGCGTCCAGCAATGCCTTGGTATAGGGATGCGCCGGATTGGCGAAGATCTGCGTCGCCGGCCCCTGCTCGACGATCTGGCCAAGGTACATTACCGCCACGTCGTCGCAGACATATTCGACCACCGCCAGGTCGTGGCTGATCAGCATGTAGGTGACCCCGAACCGGTCCTGCAGATCCTGCAACAGGTTCAGGACTTGGGCCTGGACCGACACGTCAAGGGCGGAAACCGGTTCGTCGGCGACGATCAGGTCGGGCCGGGTGACCAGGGCCCGGGCGATCGCGATGCGCTGGCGTTGGCCGCCGGAAAACTCGTGCGGGTACTTGCCGGTATCGCTGGCCTTGAGGCCGACCTGCTCCAGGGTCTCGACCACCCGGTCGCGGCGGGTGGCGGCGTCGACCGGGGCCAGGGCGTCCAGTGGTTCGGCGACGATGCGCAGGACCGTGTGGCGCGGGTCCAGCGAGCTGTAGGGGTCCTGGAAAACCATCTGGAAATGCCGCCGCAACTGGCGCAGGGATTTAGGCGCCAGCTCGGCCAGGTCCTGGCCCAGTATGCGGACCGCGCCGGCGGTGGGCGGTTCCAACCCCATGGCCAGGCGGGCCAGGGTCGATTTGCCGCAACCGGATTCGCCAACCACCCCGAAGCTGGTGCCGCGGGCGATCGCGAAGCTGACGCCGTTGACTGCATAAACCTGGCCAGGCGGGCGGAACAGTGCCTCGCGCGGCAGCGTGTAGTGGCGGTGGACCTGGTCGACGCTCAGCACCTCGGTCATGATCCAGCACCCCCCTTCAGGGCTTCGTCCAGGCGGAAGCAGGCAGCAGCATGGCCGTCATCGACCGGCGCCAGGGGCGGCACCCGGCCGGCGCAGTCGCCAAGCGCCAGGGGGCAGCGGTCGGTGAAGGTGCAACCCTGCGGCAAATCGGCCAGTTCCGGGACGGTCCCGGGGATGGTGGTCAGCCGCCTTTTGCGCCCGGCGCCCAGGCGCGGCAGGGCGGCGAACAGACCCTGGCTGTAGGGATGGGCCAGGCGGGCAAAAAGGGACGCGGTGCTGCCGGTTTCGACCACCGCTCCGCCATACATCACCAACACCCGATCGACGGTCTCGGCGATCACCCCCAAATCGTGGCTGATCAGGATCATCGCCATGCCGCGTTCCTCGACCAGTTCGGCGATCAGGTCCAGGATCTGGCCCTGGATGGTGACGTCCAGCGCCGTGGTCGGCTCGTCCGCGATCAGGATGTCGGGATCGCAGCTCAAGGCCATGGCGATCATCACCCGCTGGCGCTGGCCGCCGGACAGTTGGTGCGGATGGTTGTCCAGGCGCTGGGCTGGATTGGGCAGCCCGACCCGGTCCAGCAGGCGGATCGCCTCGGCGCGCGCTTCGCTGCGGTTCATGCCGCGATGCAGAGTCAACGGCTCGGCCAGTTGCGCGCCGATGGTGTGCAACGGGTTAAGCGAGGTCATCGGCTCTTGGAAAATCATCGCGATCCGGTTGCCCCGCACCTTGCACATCTCGCGTTCTTTCAGGTCCAGGAGGTTGGTGTCCTCCAGGACCACTCGACCGCCCGTAGCCGCACCCTCCGGCAGCAGGCCGATCAGGGCCAGCGCGGTCATCGACTTGCCGCAGCCGGATTCGCCGACGATCCCAAGGGTCTCGCCCCGGTCCAGGGAGAAATCGACCGCCCGCACCGCCCGCGCCGGTCCGTGCACGGTGGTCAGGGTCACGTCCAGTTGGTCGACGGTCAGCAGGGTCATCGCGCGCCCCTCACCGTTTCCGGGCCAGGCGCGGGTCGATGATGTCGCGCAGCCCGTCGCCCAATAGGTTGAGGCCCAGCACCGACAACGCGATGGCGATGCCGGGATAGATCGCCAGCTGCGGCGCCAGGTAGATCAGGGTCTGGGCTTCGTTCAGCATCCGCCCCCAACTCGGATGGGGCGGCTGGGTGCCGAGGCCCAGGTAACTGAGCGCCGCTTCCGCCAGGATGGCGATGGCGAACTGGATGGTCGCCTGGACCACGATGATCGAGGTGATGTTGGGCAGGATGTGTTCGAAGGTGATGCGGGTCGCGCCCTTGCCGGCGGCCCGGGCGGCCAGGACGAACTCGCGGGCCCAGATCGCGTTGGCGGCGCCGCGGGTCAGGCGGGCGAAGATCGGGATGTTGAAGATGCCGATGGCGATGATCGAGTTGGTGATGCCGGGCCCGAAGATCGCGGTGATCATGATCGCCAGCAGGATGGCCGGGAAGGCGAAGGTGAAATCGCTGAAGCGCATCACCAGTTCCTCGGTCCAACCGCGCCGGGCCGAGGCTATCGCGCCCAAGGCGACCCCGAAGACGCTGCCGATAAGCACCGCGATGACCCCGACGGTGATCGAATTCTGGGCGCCGACCATCAGCATCGAGAAGACGTCGCGGCCCAGTTGGTCGGTGCCCAGCCAGAACTCGGCACCGGCCGGCTTGAAACGGCTGGTTATGGCCAACTCGAACACCGAATGCGGCGTCCAAACCAGCGATACCGCGGCCATCAGGATCAGGAGCCCGGTCAGGATGATGCCGAACACGAGATTGCGTTGCCTGAGGCAGCGCTGCAGGAGGCTGGGCCCGGTCATGCGTCGTGCGCCTTCAGGCGCGGGTCGAGCACTGCGTACAGCAGGTCGACCAGGAAGTTGACCACCACCACCAGGCCGGCCAGCAGCACCACCATGTCCTTGACCACCACCAGGTCGCGCTGGGTGATCGCCACGAAGATCAACCGCCCGACACCGGGCAGGGTGAAGACCTGTTCGACGACAATGGTGCCGGCCAGCAAGTTGGCGAATTGCAGGCCCATGATGGTGATCACCGGGATCATGGCATTGCGCAGCACATGACGCCAAAGCGTGGCGCGGCGGCTCAGACCCTTGGCCCGGGCAGTGCGGACATAGTCCTCGCGCAGCACCTCAAGCACCGCCGAACGGGTCACCCGGGCCAGGATCGCGCCCTGGACCGTGGCCAGTGCTATGGCCGGCAGAATCAGCGCCTTGAAGCCGGGCCACAACCCCTTGTCCCAGCCCGGAAAGCCGCCGGCCGAGAACCAGCGCAAATTCACCGCGAACAGCAGGATCAGCAGGATCGCAAACCAGAAATTGGGGATCGCGATGCCCAACTGGCTGAAGGCCATGACCCCGTAATCACCGGGGCGGTTATGCTGGGCGGCGGCATAGACGCCCAGTACCAGGGCGATCGCCACCGACAGCACCATCGCCATCAGGGCCAGCGGCACGGTGATCTCCAGCCTGGCGCCCAGCAATTCCCAGACCGGGACCTTGTAGGTATAGCTGATACCCAGATCGCCGCTCAGCAAACCGCCGATCCAGCTCAGATAGCGGGTCAGGGCAGGACGGTTCAGGCCCATCTGCTCGCGCAGGGTTTCGACTGTCTCCGGCGATGCGTCGATCCCCAGGATCAGCAGTGCCGGGTCACCCGGCAGAATCTCGAGCGCCAGGAAGACCAGAACCGAGGCCGCGAACAGCGTTGCCAGGAACGTGACCAGGCGCTTGGCGAGAAATACGCTCATGTTTGAGAGTCTGGCTCGATGGTGGCTGTCCCGTCACTCTCTGCCGCGCAACCACCCAACAGGGCAACACCGGCGGGTCGCTGGGCGGCGGAGAGGGACGGATTCTCACCTCGAAAACACACGGCTCGCGCCATTTCGGCCATGCGCCGACGCGCCGGCCGGTCCCGTCCGATCGTCATCTGCATACGCCTCCCCGACACGCAGCCCAACCAGCCCAAGCCCTGCCCGGGGCTGGACATTTCCCTGTTGCGCCCAAGCTAGCGGCAGCAGGACCCGCCGTCAATTCGCCCGGCCTCAGATTGGCTGGGTTGGGGCCTCGGCGCCTTGCCTCATTAACGCCCTATTTCGGCCCTGTCGCCGCCCCATTGCCGGATGATCATCGATCTCATAGGCCCTCTCATGTTCGGTCGTGCCGGTTGGGCAGGTTCCCCAGAAGTCGAACTGGCCGGCCGAACCAAGGGGTTCTGGCAAGCTATACGACCAAATTGGATGAACTCAAAGAAGGAGTTACCAACCCCTGTCCACTACGACCCCTGACTAGGAGCCGCCGGGCACCCCTTCTGCCTCCAGTTCCGGCGGCGAGCGGCCAAGACAGGCCTTGGCGGGATGCCCGTCCCGCGTGGCCAAAAGTCTGGCCGCTTTTTTTTCGCGCATGTCCCCTGAAAGCTCTCCATCGAAGCCGGATGCTGCGCGCAACCCCCCACCCTAACCCTCCCCCGCAAGGGGGGAGGGGACACCAGGTCCGAACCGTTTACCTTGGTTACAGGATTAACCAGGGACATGGGTAACGGATCAACCGTTTGAAATAGAACTGCTATCCGCGCCGCTGTGTTCCCCTCCCCCCTTTGCGGGGGAGGGTTAGGGTGGGGGGTGCGCGCACCACCGGCTTTGATGGCGGGTTCGCGAACCTCCGTACGCGCCGGACAAATCCCCTGCGCGAAATAAAGGCAGCCCCTACCCGGACAGTTTGCTCAGCTCCCGCAGCAGCGCATCGCCCATCACCGAGGTCGAGACCTTGGCCATTTTCGGCTGCATGATGTCGGCGGTGCGCAGGCCCCCGGCCAGGATGTTCTGGACCGCGTTTTCGACCAATTCGGCTTCTTCCGGCAGGTCAAAGGAATAGCGCAGCGACATGGCAAAGGACAGGATGGTGGCCAGCGGATTGGCCATGTTCTGGCCGGCGATATCGGGGGCCGAACCGTGCACCGGCTCATACAGCGCCTTGCGCCGGCCGGTGGCGTCGACATCGCCCAGCGAGGCCGAGGGCAGCATGCCCAGCGACCCGGTCAGCATGGCGGCGGTATCCGACAGCATGTCGCCGAACAGATTGTCGGTGACGATCACGTCGAACTGCTTGGGATTGCGCACCAACTGCATCGAGCAGTTGTCGGCGTACATGTGGCTCAGTTCCACGTCGGTGAACTCGGCGTCGTGCAGGGCCTGGATTTCCTGGCGCCACAGCACGCCGGATTCCATGACATTGGCCTTTTCCACCGAGCAGACGCGTCCCTGTCGCTTTTTCGCCAGTTCGAAGGCGACCCGGCCGACCCGGCGGATCTCGGCGTCGGTGTAGGACTGGGTGTTGATGCCCAGCCGGCCGCCGTCGGGCAGATCGGTGATCCCGCGTGGTTCGCCGAAATAGACGCCGGCGGTCAGTTCGCGGACGATCATGATGTCCAGCCCGCGGACCACTTCGGGTTTCAGGGTCGAAGCGTCGACCAGGGCGTCGAGGCAGAAGGCGGGGCGCAAATTGGCGAACAGGTCCATTTCCTTGCGCATCCTGAGAAGACCGCGCTCGGGCTTCTGCTCGAACGGCAGATTGTCCCATTTGGGGCCGCCGACCGCGCCCAGCAGGACCGCATCGACTTCCAGCGCCCGGGCCATGGTCTGGTCGGTGACCGGCGTGCCGTGGGCGTCGATCGACGCACCGCCGACCAGATCCTCCTCGACTTCGAACGAAACACCGCGCCGGTCGGCCATCCAATCGACGACCCGCCCGACCTGTTTCATCACCTCCGGTCCAATGCCGTCACCCGGCAGCACCAACAGCGATCTGTTAGAAGCCATCCGACTTGCCCCCTTTCGACTAACTTGACGCCATGATTGATTTTGTTTACCCGGCCAACCAGGGCTGGGCCGCTTTGCGTTCCGCTTCGAATTTGTCGATCGCCGCGCCCTTCTGCATGGTCAGGCCGATATCGTCCAGGCCGTTCATCAGGCAATGTTTGCGGTAGGGATCGATCTCAAAATTAATCGTGCCGCCGTCCGGGCCGGTAATCGTCTGGTTCTCAAGGTCGATGGTCAGGGTCGCGTTGGCGCCGCGCTCGGCGTCGTCCAACAGCAGGTCCACCTGTTCCTGCGGCAGGGTGATCGGCAGAATGCCGTTCTTGAAGCAATTGTTGTAGAAAATGTCTGCGAAGCTGGGGGCAATGACGCTGCGGATGCCGAAATCCAGCAACGCCCAGGGGGCATGCTCGCGGCTTGAGCCGCAACCAAAATTCTCGCCCGCGACCAGCACCGAGGCCTGGCGGTAGGCGGGCCGGTTCAAGACAAAGTCGGGGTTTTCCGAGCCGTCCGCCGCATAACGCATCTCGGTAAACAGATGCTTGCCCAGGCCGGAACGCTTGATGGTCTTCAGGAATTGTTTGGGGATGATCATGTCGGTGTCGACGTTCACCATCGGAAGTGGTGCGGCAACGCCCGTTAACGTAGTAAACTTATCCATGTCCTCCCTCCCCGCGCCGGGCCCGGCTGGCCACGGCGCAATATGTCCGCCGGGTTAGCCGAGGTTGCGAACGTCCGTCAAATGTCCGGTTATGGCCGCCGCCGCGGCCATTGCCGGGCTGACCAGATGGGTGCGGCCGCCGGCGCCCTGGCGACCCTCGAAGTTGCGGTTCGAGGTCGAGGCACAGCGCTGGCCCGGCTCCAACCGGTCGGCGTTCATCGCCAGGCACATCGAACAGCCCGGCTCGCGCCACTCGAAGCCGGCCTCGGTGAAGATTTGGTCCAGCCCCTCCTGCTCGGCCTGTTCCTTGATCAGGCCCGAACCCGGCACCACGATGGCGTTGACCCCGTCGGCCACCTGGCGGCCCTTGGCGATCTCGGCCGCGGCGCGCAGGTCGCTGATCCGGCTGTTGGTGCAGGAACCGATAAACACCCGGTCGACCGGCACCTCGGCCAGCGGGGTGCCGGCTTCCAGGCCCATATAGGCCAGCGAGCGCTCCATCGCGGTGCGGCGGCCGGGGTCGGCCTCGTCGGCCGGGTCGGGCACGGTCGCGGTGATCGGAGCGACGTTTTCCGGGCTGGTGCCCCAGGTCACCTGCGGCGCGATGTCCGCCGCCTTCAGCACCACGGTCCGGTCGTAATGGGCGCCCTCATCCGAGACCAGGGTGCGCCAATAGGCCTCGGCCTGTTCCCAGGCGGCGCCTTTCGGGGCATAGGGCTTGCCGCGCAGGAAGTCGAAGGTGGTCTGGTCCGGCGCCACCAGGCCGGCCCGGGCGCCGGCCTCGATGGTCATGTTGCAGACCGTCATGCGTTCGTCCATCGACATGGCGCGGATCGCCTCGCCGGCATATTCGATGACATGGCCGGTGCCGCCGGCGGTGCCGATGTGACCGATGATCGCCAGCACCACGTCCTTGGCGGTCACCCCCGGTCCCAACTGGCCATCGATCCGCACCAGCATGTTGCGGGCCGGCTGTTGGATCAGGGTCTGGGTGGCCAGCACGTGCTCGACCTCGGAGGTGCCGATGCCGAAAGCCAGCGCCCCGAAGGCGCCGTGGGTCGAAGTGTGGCTGTCGCCGCAGACGATGATCATGCCGGGCTGGGTGACGCCCTGCTCCGGGCCGATGACGTGGACGATACCCTGGCGGATATCGTCCATGCCGTAATATTCGATGCCGAAATCGGCGCAGTTCTGCTCCAGGGTTTCGACCTGGATCCGCGATTCCTCGTCCGCGATGCCGGCACTGCGGTCGGTGGTCGGCACGTTATGATCGGCCACCGCCAGGACGGCGCCGGGTCGGCGCACCTGGCGGCCGGCCATGCGCAGGCCTTCAAAGGCCTGGGGGCTGGTGACCTCGTGCACCAGGTGATGGTCGATATACAGAAGGCCGGTGCCGTCCTCCTGGGTGTCGACCAGGTGGCTCGACCATATCTTGTCGTACAGCGTGCGCGGCCCGCTCATCGGTCCTTCCTGCTCCCTGTTTAAAAAGGTGTCGCGGTCTATTCTTTTGCTTTGGCCGCGGCTGCCTTGGGCGCCCGGGGCTCCCGCTTCTCGGGGATGCGGGCCCGCTTGCCGGTGCGGCCGCGCAGGTAGTAGAGCTTGGCCCGGCGGACATGGCCGCGGCGCACCACCTGGATCGAATCGATCCTGGGGCTGTACAGCGGGAACACCCGCTCGACGCCCTCGCCGTAGGAGATCTTGCGCACCGTGAACGAGGAGTTGACCCCCTTGTTCGACCGCGCGATGCAGACGCCCTCGAAGGCCTGGACGCGCTCGTTCGAGCCCTCGATGACCCGGACATTGACCCGCAGTGTGTCGCCGGGGCCGAATTCCGGTACCGGCCGCTCGGCCACCAGCCTTTCGATTTCGTCTTTCTCGATCTGTTCAATCACGTTCATCACAGCACCTTTGTTCCTAACCCCGGCGCGGACCCTTGGAATAACGCTCCCACAGGTCCGTGCGCCGCTGTTTCGTCAATGCCTCCGCCTGGTCTCGGCGCCAGGCCCGAATGGCTTCGTGGTGGCCCGACAACAGCACCTCCGGCACGTCGCGGTCCCGCCACGTCTGCGGCCGGGTGTATTGGGGATATTCCAACAGACCCAGCTCGATACTCTCTTCGTCCAACGACGCCGCCTTGCCGACCACGCCGGGCAGCAGGCGCACGACCGCGTCCATCACCGCCAGCGCGGCCACTTCGCCGCCCGACAGCACATAGTCGCCGACGCTCAGCTCCTCGGCGCCATAGGCGGCCAGCAGGCGCTCGTCGACCCCTTCGAAACGGCCGCAGATCAGCGTTACCTGCGGCTCGGTTGCCAAAGCCCGGGCGCGCGCCTGATCGAACAGCGCGCCGCGCGGGCTCAAATAAATCAGCGGCCCCGTTCCCTTGCCGGCCGGACCCCAGGTCGCGTCGATCGCGTCCGCCAGGACATCGGCGCGCATCACCATGCCGGGGCCGCCACCAAACGGGGCGTCGTCGACAGTGCGGTGTTTATCGCGCGCAAAGCGCCGAATGTCCACTGTTTCCAAGCCCCAAAGCCCGTTTTTCAGGGCTTTCCCGGCCAAGCTGTGGGCCAGCGGGCCGGGGAACATCTCGGGAAACAGGGTCAGCACCGTGAAGCTTGTCTCAGGCGCGACCGGGCCGCTCATTTTGCTGTCGTCTCCTCGTCCTTCTCCTCACCGTCATCGATCAGGCCCGGCGGCGGGTCGATCACCACCTGGCCGCCGCTGAGATCCACTTCCGGCACCGCTTCGCGGCTGAACGGCACGAACACGGTCTGGCGCCGGCCTGGCCGGCGAATTTCCAACAGGTCGCCGGAGCCGAAATCAGCCACCCCGACGACCCGGCCGATGCTGGTGCCGTCCCGGTCCCGGACAGAAAGCCCGACCAGGTCGGCATGGTAGAACTCGTCTTCGTCGGCCGGCGGCGGCAGCAGCCGCCGTTCGACATAGAGCTCGGTGCCCTTCAGCGCCGCCGCCTGGTCGCGATCGGTGATGCCGGCAATGCGGGCCAGCAGCACCCCCTTGGCCTGGCCGGCCAGTTCCAACTCGAAGCGGCGCCGGCCGTCGGCATCGGTCAACGGGCCATAGGCGGTAATCGCGTCCGGTTCGGCGGTAAAGCTCTTCAGCCGCACCAAGCCGCGGACCCCGTGCACCCCGGCGATAACGCCGAGGCAGACCCGTTCGCGGTCCGACAATTGTGGCTCAGGCCTCGGCCTCGGCCGGCTCTTCCGCCGCTTCCTCGGCCGGTGCCTCCTCGGCCGGGGCCGCCGCCGCTTCGGCCGCCGCGGCCGCCGCTTCCTCGGCCTCGCGCAGGCGTTCCTGGGCCTTGGCCTTGGGCTGCCCCTTGTTCGGGTTGTTGCGGGTCGGCGCTTCCATCAGCCCGGCCCCGGCCAGCAGCTTGGCCACCCGGTCGGTCGGCCGGGCGCCGACGCCCAACCAGTACTGGGCCCGCTCGGCGACGATGGTGGTGCGGTCCTCGCGGTCCTTGGGCAGCAGCGGGTTGTAGGTGCCCAGCTTCTCGATGAAGCGGCCGTCGCGCGGGCTGCGGGAATCGGCGACGACGATGCGATAGAACGGGCGCTTTTTGGCGCCGGCACGGGTCAATCTGATCTTCAGCGACATGGTTGGTCTGACTTTCCTAGCAATTTCAAGAGGGTTGGGTAACGCCGCTACATGCGCGGCAATATGCCTTGCAGGCCGGTGCGGGCGACGCCCTTTTTGCCGAGCTTCTTGACCCGTTTCATCATCACCGACATCTGCTTGTGCTGTTTCAAAAGGCGGTTGACGTCCTGGACCTGGACGCCGGAGCCGGCGGCAATGCGCTTCTTGCGCGACCCGCCGATGATCTTGGGGTTCTTGCGTTCCTTCGGCGTCATCGAGGAGATGATCGCCTCCTGGCGCACCAGGGCGCGTTCGTCGATATTGGCCTGGGCCATTTGCTGCTTCATCTTGCCCACCCCGGGCAGCAGCCCCATCATGCCCTGCAGCCCGCCCATCTTGCGCATCTGCTTGAGCTGCTGGGACAGGTCGTTCAGGTCGAACGAGCCCTTTTCCAGCTTGGCCGCCAGGGCCTCGGCGTCCTCGACGCTGACCGTCTCGGCCGCCTTTTCGACCAGGCTGACCACGTCGCCCATGCCCAGGATGCGCGAGGCGATGCGCTCGGGGTGGAAGACCTCCAGCGCGTCCAGCTTCTCGCCGACGCCGATGAACTTGATCGGTGCCCCGGTGGTGGCCCGCATCGACAGCGCCGCGCCGCCGCGGCCGTCGCCGTCGACCCGGGTCAGGACGACGCCGGTAACCCCGATGCGGGACTTGAACTGTTCCGCGACGTTGACCGCGTCCTGGCCGGTCAGGGCGTCGGCGACCAGCAGGATCTCGACCGCCCCGACCGCGTCGCGCACCGCGGCGGCTTCCGCCATCAGCGCCTCGTCGACATGCAGCCGGCCGGCGGTATCCAGCAGCACCACATCCGCGCCCTGCAGCTTGGCCGCTTGCATCGCCCGCTTGGCGATGTCGACCGGCATCTGGCCGGCGATGATCGGCAGGGTCGCGACCTCGGCCTGTTCGCCCAGCACCTTGAGCTGTTCCTGGGCGGCCGGGCGGGCGACGTCCAGCGAGGCCATCAGCACCCGCTTCTTGTCCTTGTCCTTCAGCCTGAGGGCGAGTTTGGCGGTGGTCGTGGTCTTGCCCGAACCCTGCAGGCCGACCATCATCACCGGCACCGGCGGTACCGCGGCCAGGTTAATCTCCTCGGCCTCGCCGCCCAGCAATTCGGTCAGGTGGTCGTTGACGATCTTGACCACCATCTGGCCCGGGGTGACCGAACGCAGCACCTGTTCGCCGATCGCCTTTTCCTTGGCCGATTTGACGAAGGATCGCACCACCGGCAGGGCGACGTCCGCCTCCAGCAGCGCCACCCGCACCTCGCGCATGGCGGCGTCAACATCGGCTTCCGACAGCGCGCCGCGCTTGGTCAGCTTCTCGAAGACGCCGGACAGCCGGCCGCTCAGGCTTTCAAACATTTGCTCGCCTCCGGTCGGGCTCGCGCCAAACAAACAATGATCGCGCCAGTGCGCGAACCCTCGCGGACTGACGGACACCCTCGGGCGCAAGATCCCAAGACCCATCGGAAAATCGGGCGCGAATAAGCCATAGCCAGGTGCCCAAGTCAAGCCGGATCGGCGTTTTGTGGCGGCTGCCGGGCAGGCGCCTGGGTTGGGAATATGGTCATCGACTTACAAATTATCTTGATAATGTTCCTGTTTTGTTCTATATTGCCGCGAAATCGGCTAGAAACCGCCTTCACCACAACCAAAACCTTGCTAGATTGGAGAGATGTTCCCGATGCCGCAATCGCCGTTATTCAAGGTCGGCCGCCCGGTCGGCACCTCGGACACCGAACGCGCCGAAGACGTCGTCGCCACCAAGCGGGCCCTCAAGGCCCTCAGGGTCGGCGACGAACGCGACTTCGCCAATACCAGTTCCCACGCCGACTGGCGGCTCTACAGCCGCATCGGCGCGGCCCAGAACCGCCTCGGCCTCAAGGCCGACGGCGTGATCAATCCCGGCGGCCCCACCGAAGCCGCCTTCAACGCCGCCCTTGCCGAGCGTCGCACCGCCCAAGCTAGGGCGGCTGAAGCTGCCGCCGGCGTTGACCAGAACCAGGGCCAGCGCGGGGTTCCCTTGGGAACGCGGGAGGCGAAGAGGGTTGCGTCAGCAGCCACAACGCAGCAGGTCAATTTGCGACAACCCTTTCCAGACAAATGGGCTGCAAAAGGGTGGGGTGGTCCTCGAGGTCCTTATACCGTACCAACTTTGAACAACTCCGGTGAACGGATTGAGAATATTCTTGGCGATCGTCCCGCCCATTTTGATGTGGAGAAGAATCCGAAAGCGGATCCGAGTTCTCCCTGGTATGAAGATCAACAGATAGGGCAAGAGGCTGTCGCGGCCCACAATCAAGTGATTGAAAGCGAGGCCGTGCGACAGGGCGTTCATCCCGACCTCGTGAAGTCGATCATCTTCGCGGAAAATGCTCGTGGGCACTACTACGGCCTTGCCAATTTGGCGGAGGCAGTAGGGTATGCGGACTCTTTGTTTCCTATGAATATAAAGCCTCACCCGTGGGCTGATCTCGATAGTAAAGGGCAAGACCTGTCGAATCCGGAAACAAACATCAAGGTTGGCGTAGCTTTGCTGAAAAGAATTCAAGACCGCATAAACAATCCCACAGCCGAAAAAATTGCCTCGGTTTGGAATTACGCGGGTCGGGAGAATACCAATGATTTCGGCGCTTATGTGGGTCGTGTTTACAAGGAACGGCTTTGGGAGAAAAAGTAGGTGAGTAGAAAGGTTGCTCGTCGCAGATTCCTGCTTGCTGGTCTTGTGTCCACTGGCTTGGGCTTTTTGTTGAGTACGACGATGTTGGCCGTTGTACTCATCGACACAGCAGGGACACATCCTAAGGGCATCTGCGAATTCGTCGAGAACCGATATGGATTGTTGCCTCTGAATCCCAAGGGAGCGGATATGGGGGAAGTTTCATGCAACCCGAATATTGCTCTGGCGGCTTTCTACATTGGCTTACCCGGGTTCGTGTTTTCCGTCTTTGTTGGGGCGGTTCTTGGTTTGGTCTTTGGTCTGTTTCGCTATTTCAAAAAAAGCCAGACTTTGGATAGCAAAATTTTCAAGGAAATCAGGTGCGATCCACGTTTTCCATACCTTGCCTTTGAGGTTGGATTTCTTTTTGTCGGGTTCTTCGTTCTGATTTCGCTCCTGTTTGGAATTCTCAAGACCGCCTGGTGGGCGATCGGGTTGTTGCGCGCCCCGGCCGTCGGGAACTAGCGGATTTCATCTACCAGTCTGGCTGCGGTGCGTTCCAGGCGCTCCCGACCCTCGCCGCACCGTCGCCGCAACCGCGACCGGCCCGGGATACCGGCCTCGGTGATGGAGCCGAGGTAATTTCGAAAAAAAGCAGTTCCGGCCAGCCGCGCTCACCGGCCGTTGTGGCGCTGGAGCGGGGCCTTAAATAGGCAGTATTTTGGCTAGGAATACGATCTCCGTGATATCGCGCATCTTGACAATGTTCCTGTTTTGTTCTATATATACGGGAAAGCGAATTGGAACGGCTCCGGCCGCAACCAAAGGATGGCGAAACTGGAGAGATGTCGTTGATGCCGCAAGCCCGCTCCGCCAAGGCCAGGTACCCGATTGGTGCATCGGATCAGGAACCGCCCGAAAGCGTCGCCGCCGCCACGCGGACCGGGTCGCGGGCGTGGCGGTTCCTGGCGGCGGCGATGCTGCTGGTGACCGCCCTTGGTTTCACCGCCAGCGCTGGCCTGCTGGGTGCGATCCTGTGGGACAGCCATGGCGGCGGCTTGGGCGCGGTCTGCAACTTGGGCCATGGGGCGAATGACCCGTTGCCCCGCAACCTGGAAGCGCCGGAAGGGGCCCAGCCTTCCGGCTGGTCCGGCGCAGTTCCGGTGCTGTTCTACATTGGCCTGCCCGGTCTGGTGATGCTGGCCGCCCTGGCGGGCGTTTTCATGACCACCCTCGGCATGACCGCCGGATGGTCGCGTGGCCAAAGGCGGGTTCATTGACCCGACAGAGCTGCTTTCTCCTCCGCATACCGGCCAAAAGGCCGGTCCGACGACCATGACGGAGGATGCCCGATGAGACCATTTGGACCTGATCGTTACCGCGCGGTAAATTCAAATCCGCGAATACCTACAAATCTGCACAACTCTGCCACACCGGGACCGCATTTGACGGCCAGGATTGCCGCCATGAACGCTCTTGCCCAACCCCTGCAATCCCACGACCTGGCCCCGGTTGTCGCGCCGCCCCGGCGGCGGCCGGTGGTCCGGTTGGTGGCGGTGCGGCTGCTCGGCCTCACCGGGGCCGCCGGTGTCGGCATCGCCGGCCGGCCGGTCGATCTGAAACGGGTCCAGGCGGCGCTCGCCGCGGCTGGATATCTGGCCCCGGCCCTGGCCGAACGCGGCATGGCCCAACTCAGCCCGGCCGATGAATGCCAGTTGGACCGGGCCCTGCGCCGCTTCCAGGCCGACCAGGGCATTGCCGTGACCGGCATGGTCCGCCCCGGCTGTGCCACCGAACAGGCCCTGGGCCGGTTCGCACGGCCATAGCGGCGTTCAATCCCAGGGCTTGAATTGCTTCGACAGCGCCAGCTTCTGCCGCTGGTAGGAGGAGCCGATGCCGCTGCCGTAGAGCTTGTCCGGCTCGCAGGTCAGGCGTTCGTACATCAGGCGGCCGACAATCTGGCCGTCATCGATCAGGAAGGGCACTTCGTGGCTGCGCACCTCCAGCACCCCGCGGGTGCCGCCGGCCCCCAGGTCCGGGTCGCCGAAGCCGGGATCGAAGAAGCCGGCATAATGGACCCGGAATTCGCCGACCTCGGTCGAATAGGCCAGCATCTCGGCGGCGTAGTTGCGCGGCACCGTCACCGCCTCCTTGGAGGCCAGGATGTAGAAATCGTCCGGGTATAGCACGATGCCGCGGCCCTCGCGGGCGTGGACCGGCAGCCAGAAATCGGCCGGGTCGTAGAAGTCCGGCTTCTCGACGTCGATCAGCCCGGCGTCATTGCGCGCCTTGTAGCCGATGATCGATCCCGGGCCGTCGCCGACCAGGTCGACCGTGAAGGCGATCTTGCCGGCCTTGATGTCGGCCTCGACGCCGGCCGTATCGACCAGTGGCACCTCGGCATGCAGGCGCCGGATCTCGGCGTCCCGGGGCGGCGGCGAGCCGTCCTTCAGGCGGAGCTGCACCAGGCGGGTGCCGCGCTGTACCTTGACGCTGAACGACCGGGGCGAAATCTCGGCGTAGAGCGGACCGGAGTAGCGCTCCCGGACCCGGTCGAACTCCACCCCATGGTCGGTGATCAGCCGGGCGAAGATGTCCAGCCGCCCGGTCGAACTCTTCGGGTTGGCCAGGCCCGACCGCCCGGCCCTGAGGTCCAGGCATTCCTCCAGTTCGACGATGTAGACGCAGCCCTTCTCCAGGACGCCGCCGTCCTCCAGGCCGAAATCGTACATCGCATGTTCGGCGATGCGCTCGGCGACCGTGGCCTGGCGGCCGGGCAGGAAGCTCGCGCGCAGCCGATAGGCCCGGGCCCCCAGCCGCAGGTCCAGGCTGGCCGGCTGCACCTGGGCTTCGGTGATCGGTGTTTGGGCCATGATTTCGCCGCGCTCGATCGCCGCCCTTATGCCCTGACTAGGCAGCACCCCGGTGTTGAATTCCGGCTGGTAGTCGCTGGTTCCGAACGCCTCGTCCGTCATTTGCCTCTCGGTCGCGCTCTGCATGCTGCCGCCAATTGTCCGCTGCTGGTTTGTGGACGACAATATAGCTGAAAAATCAGACCGTTAAGCGAAAATCCGGGCGCTCTGAACCCACAGATCAACTCACATTCCGGTGACGCCCAAGCAATTGGCGCAACAGAGGTTTCGCGGTTTTCCCCAGGTTCCACAGCGGTGATCGCTCCACCCAGCCTGGCTCTCAGGCCCGGATTGCGTAGCCCGAAGACGGGCTGATGGTCCTGAGGACCAGGCTGGACTGGATGCGGGTGACACCCGGCAATTGGGCGATGCGGTCACGGTAGAAGCGTTCATAGTCCGTGGTGTCGGCCGCGGCCACCCGCATCATGTAGTCGGCCTGACCGGTCATCAGGTGGCATTCCAGAATTTCCGGCGTGCGGCGGACCGCCTCCTCGAACGCTCTCAGCGTGGCGGTGTGCTGGGATTCCAGGCTGACCTCGACAAAGAACTCGATCTCGTAGCCGATTTTGCGGCCGTTGATCCGCGCCGCATAGGTCTCGATCACCCCGTCGGCCTCGAGCTGCTTGATCCGGCGGTGGCAAGCGGACGGCGACAGGGCGACCTTTTCGGCCAATTCGGCCATCGACTGGCGGCAATCCCGTTGCAGTTCCTTGAGAAGCCGCCGGTCCGTATTGTCGACTTTGTGCACGATTGTTCACCAAATAGATAGAGTATTAGAATGGTATTCAGTCTATCAGCCATATGACGGGAAATCAGGTAAAAATTCCCGCCCTTCTTCGGATACCATTCTGACAAATTCGAACGGAGGAGATTCCCATGCTGGTTGGCGTTCCCAAAGAGATCAAGAACCACGAATACCGGGCTGGCCTGACGCCGGAGAGCGTTGCCGAAATGGCGCGCCACGGCCATCGGATCATGGTGGAAACCCAGGTCGGGGCCGGGATCGGCGCATCAGACGAAGCCTACCGGGCCGCTGGAGCCGAAGTCGTCGGCACGGCCGCGGAGGTGTTTGCCCAATCCGACATGATCGTCAAGGTCAAGGAGCCCCAGGCGGTCGAGCGCCAGATGCTGCGCGAGGGCCAGATCCTGTACACCTATCTGCACCTGGCCCCGGATCCCGAGCAGACCCGCGACCTGGTGGCCTCGGGCGCGGTCTGCATCGCCTACGAAACGGTCACCGATCCGGCCGGCGGGCTGCCGCTGCTGAAGCCGATGAGCCAGGTGGCCGGGCGGATGTCGGTCCAGGCCGGTGCCGCAGCGCTGGAAAAGGCGCATGGCGGGCGCGGCGTGCTGCTGGGCGGGGTTCCCGGTGTGCGGCCGGGCAAGGTGGTGATCATCGGCGGCGGCGTGGTCGGCTTCAACGCTGCCCAGATGGCGGTCGGGCTGCAGGCGGACGTCACCATCCTCGATCGCAACCCGGAGGTGCTGGAGCGGCTGTCCAATCATTTCGGTGCCGCCGCCGAGGTGGTGTATTCCACCGATGCGGCACTCAGGGATCTGGTGGCCGGCGCCGATCTGGTGGTCGGGGCGGTGCTGATCCCCGGTGCCGCGGCACCGAAGCTGGTGACCCGCGACATGCTGGGCACCATGCAGACCGGGGCGGTGCTGGTCGACGTCGCCATCGACCAGGGTGGCTGCTTCGAAACCTCGAAGCCGACCACTCATGCGGATCCGACCTATATCGTTGACGACGTCGTGCATTATTGCGTCGCCAACATGCCCGGCGCGGTGGCCCGCACTTCGACCTATGCCCTGAACAACGCCACGCTCGGCCATGCGCTGGCGATCGCCGACAAGGGCTGGCGGCAGGCCCTGGCCGACGATGCCCATCTGATGAACGGCCTTAACGTCGCCCATGGTCAGGTCACCTGCGCGCCCGTCGCCCGGGACCTGGGCTATGACTATCACGCGGCCCAGGAGGCGCTGGCCGCCTGAACCACCCTTCCACCCCCGGCGGCTCAATGTTTGACCCGAAAGTCGCGTAAGGCGACTTTCGGGTGCGCTGTTCCCTCCCCTTCCCAGCCACCCATTGATGGTACCCTTGTGGGTGACCGGGAGGGGGAGCGGGACGGAAAAGCAACTTTCGTGTTGGACTCTCGCCGGCACCGGCCCCCCAACCAATTGGCAGTGGACACAAAAGCCGCCGCCCCCCTATATAGCGAGCATGACGGATCTTGCTTTCATCAAGATGCACGGGCTGGGCAACGACTTCGTGGTGCTGGACGCGCGCACCGCGCCGATTGACCTGGGCACCGACCAGATCCGGGCCATCGCCGACCGCAAGTTCGGGGTCGGCTGCGACCAGCTGATCACGCTCGAGCCCAGCGACAAGGCCGATCTCTTCATGCGCATCCACAATGCCGACGGTATAGAGGTCGAAGCCTGCGGCAATGCCACCCGTTGCATCGGCGCCCTGCTGGCGGCCGAGACCGGACGGGCGACGGCCAGCGTTGACACGGTGGCCGGGCTGCTGATCACCACCGCCGTGGCCACCGACCGGGTCACGGTCGATATGGGCCCGGCCCGCCTGGATTGGCGGGAGATCCCGTTGGCCCGCGAGATGGATACCCTGCACGTCGATTTCGCCCATGGGGGTTTGAACGATCCGGTGGCGGTCAACATGGGCAATCCGCATCTCGTCTTTTTCGTCGACGACGTCGCGGCGGTCGACCTGGAACGCCTGGGGCCGGAGATCGAGCACCATGAACTGTTCCCCGACCGCATCAATGTCAACATCGCCCAGGTGCGCGGCCCCGGCGACATCCGCCACCGGGTCTGGGAACGCGGTGTCGGGATCACCCGGGCCTGCGGTACCGGCGCCTGCGCCACCCTGGTGGCGGCCAGCCGGCGTGGCCATACGGATCGGGCGGCAACCATCGAACTGGATGGCGGGCCGCTGGACATCGCCTGGCGCGAGGATGGCCATGTGCTGATGACCGGCGCCACGGCGACCAGCTTCCGCGGCGTCATCGACCGCTCGCTGCTGAATGGGGCAGGGTGTTGAGTGCGCCCGAAATCATCACCTTCGGCTGCCGCCTGAACAGCCTGGAGTCCGAGGTCATCCGTGGCTTGGTCGGCGACGCCGAGGAAATGGTGGTGGTCAACACCTGCGCCGTGACCGGCGAGGCCGAGCGCCAGGCGCGGCAGGCGATCCGCAAGGCCCGCCGCAGCCGCCCCGGGGCGCGGATCGTGGTTACCGGCTGTGCCGCCCAGATCGACCCGCAAGGCTTTGCCGCCATGCCCGAGGTCGACCGGGTACTGGGCAACGCCGAGAAGCTGGCAGCCGACAGCTTCCGCCGCGACGACCCGGTGCTGGTCGACGACATCATGCAATTGACGGAAACCGCGGCCCATCTGGTCGAAGGGCTGGAGGGACGGGCGCGGGCGTTTCTGCAGGTCCAGAACGGCTGCGATCACCGCTGCACCTTCTGCATCATCCCCTTTGGCCGCGGGCCCAGCCGGTCCGTGCCGATCGGCGCCATCGTCGAACAGGCGCGGCGGCTCACCGCCAACGGCCATCGCGAACTGGTGCTGACCGGCGTCGACCTGACGGCCTATGGCGGCGACCTGCCGGGCCGGCCGCGGCTCGGCACCATGGTCCGCCGGCTGCTGAAGCTGGTACCGGAACTCCAACGCCTGCGCCTGTCGTCGATCGACGCGGTCGAGGCGGATGACGAATTGCTGGACCTGATCGGCGGCGAGGAGCGGCTGATGCCGCACCTGCATCTCAGCCTGCAGGCCGGCGACGACACCGTGCTGAAGCGGATGAAGCGCCGCCACAGCCGGGCCCAGGCGGTCGATTTCTGCGGCCGTCTGCGCGAGCTTAGGCCGGGGATCGCGCTGGGGGCAGACCTGATCGCCGGCTTTCCGACCGAGACCGAGGCGATGGCCGCCAACAGCCGCGCCCTGGTCGCCGATTGCGGCCTGGCCTATCTGCATGTCTTTCCTTTTTCGGTTCGACCCGGGACCCCGGCAGCGCGAATGCCGCAAGTGCCGGGACCGGTCAGGAAGGACCGGGCGGCAGCCCTGCGCGCCTTGGGCGATGCGGCCCGCGCCGGTTTCTGGGTCGGCCGGGTCGGGTCGACGGCATCGGTTCTGGTCGAGGCGCCGGGACGGGGCTTGAGCGAGCATTTCGCCCCGGTGCGGTTTGACGGGGCCGGCGCGGTCGGCGAAATCGTAACCGTGCGCCTGACCGCCAGCGATGGCGACGGCCTGCGGGGTGAGGCGGTATGAGCGGCGGCTGGCTGAAGCGCCTGACCGCCGGCCTCAAACGGTCGTCGGGATCGCTGGTCGACGGGGTCGGCGCCATCTTCACCAAGCGCAAGCTGGACGACGAGGCGCTGGAAGAGCTGGAGGACCTGCTGATCGCGGCCGATCTCGGTGTCGCCACCGCGGCCGAGGTCAGTGGCCGGCTGGCCAAGAGCCGGTTCGACAAGGAAGTGTCGCCGGAAGAGGTGCGCGGCGCGCTGGCGGAGGTGGCCGGCGAAGTCCTCAAACCCGTGGCGGTGCCACTGGCCATCGACGGAACCAACAAACCCCATGTCATCCTGATCGTCGGGGTCAACGGCACCGGCAAGACCACGACTATCGGCAAGCTGGCCCGCCGCTTCCAGGAAGAAGGCAAGTCGGTGATGCTGGCGGCCGGCGACACCTTCCGGGCGGCGGCGATCGAGCAGTTGAAGATCTGGGGCGAACGCACCGGCGCGCCGGTGATCGCCCGTGACCCAGGTGCCGATGCGGCCGGCCTGGCCTTTGACGCACTGCAGGCGGCAAAAGCGCAAGCCGTCGACGTGCTGCTGATCGACACCGCCGGGCGGCTGCAGAACAAGGCCGGCCTGATGGCCGAGCTGGAGAAGATCATCCGGGTCCTGAAGAAACTGGACCCGGAGGCACCCCATGACTGCCTGTTGACCCTGGACGCGACCACCGGCCAGAACGCCCTGAACCAGGTCGAGGTCTTCCACCAGACCTGCCAGTTGACCGGCCTGGTGATGACCAAGCTGGACGGCACCGCCAAGGGTGGCGTGCTGGTCGCCCTGGCCAAGAAATTCGCCCTGCCGGTGCCGTTCATCGGGGTCGGCGAGGGCGCCGAGGACCTGCAGCCCTTCGACGCCGGCGATTTCGCCCGCGCCCTGACCGGCTTGGCCGAGTGAGGGTGGCGGAACGCTGTGGCCATGCTTCGAGACGCGAACCTCCGGTCCGCTCCTCAGCATGAGGGCGGAACATGATGAGAAACACTGTAGCAGCCAATGCGCATTTCCAACCTCATCCTGAGGAGCCGCGTCAGCGGCGTCTCGAAGGATGTGGCGGGTGCAAGCCGTCTGGCTGACCATGGACTGGGTGCTCGAGCTTCGCAGTCCCGGCCTGACGGTGCTGTTCCGCGGCCTGACCTTTCTCGGTGACGAGCTGTTCTTTCTTTCCGCCCTGCCGCTGGGCTATTGGCTGTGGCGGAAACCGGCCTTCGGCCGGGTCGGCCTGCTGCTGCTGTTCACCAGCCTGCTCAACGCCTTTCTCAAGGATCTGTGGCAGGTGCCCCGGCCCGACATTCCGCACCTGGTCTCGGCCAGCGGCTGGGCCTTTCCCAGCGGCCATGCCCAGGCCGCCGGCGCCATGTGGGCCTGGCTGGCCTGGGAGCTGAAGCGCCCCTGGGCCTGGGTGACGGCAGGGGTTCTGATCATCGGCATCGCCGCCAGCCGGGTGTATCTCGGGGTCCACTATCCGATCGATGTGCTGGTCGGGGTGGTCGTCGGCCTGACTTGCGCGCTGGGGTTCGGGCTCGGCCTGGCGATGCTCGGCCAAAGGATCGCCGCTTGGCCGCCGGCCCTGCCGGTGGCGGGTCTGGTGGTGGTGCTGGCGGTCTGGCTGGCCCTTTTTCCCAGCGGTCCGGCCGATGCGCCGATCAAGGCGGCCGCGGCCTTGGCCGGCTTCGCCACGGGCCTGGCCTTCGACCGCGCCCGGCTGCGCTTCGCCATACCGGAAAACGGCCGCAGCCTGATGCTGGCGGCCGGCCTCGGCCTGGCCGGGGTTGCCGTGATCTGGGTCGGGCTGAAGCAAGCCCTGGCGGCCGTGGGGCAGACTGGGCCGGCCGCGGATGGCCTGCGCTACGGCCTGTTGGGGCTCTGGGTCGCCGCGGCGGCACCTGCGCTTTTCCAGAAATTCGGCTTGTACGGCCAGGAAAATCACTGATTGCCCCTTGGCGGCCGCGGTCCCAGCCCCTATCTTGCGGCCATGCATAAGCCGATGAACCCGCTGGTGAAACTGATCGTCGAAGCCGGCCCGCTGGTGGTCTTCTTCGTGGCCAACGCGAAGTTCGGCATCTTTATCGCCACCGGCGCCTTCATGGTGGCGATCACCGCCTCCCTGGCCGTGGCCTGGGTGCTGGAGCGCCGCCTGCCGGTGCTGCCCTTGGTGACCGCGGCCTTCGTCCTGGTCTTCGGCGGCCTCACTCTCTACCTGCAGGACGAACTGTTCATCAAACTAAAGCCGACCATCGTCAATGCCCTGTTCGCGACCATCCTGTTGGGCGGGCTGGCCTTCGGGCGTTCGCTGCTGCAACCGGTTTTCGGCCCGGTCTTCAAGTTGACCGACACCGGCTGGCGTCAATTGACCCTGCGTTGGGCCCTGTTCTTCGTCGTGCTGGCGCTGCTCAACGAGTTCGTATGGCGCAATTTCTCGACCGACGCCTGGGTCAGCTTCAAGGTCTTCGGGATCATGCCGCTGACCATCCTGTTCAGCGTCGTCCAACTGCCGCTGATCAACCGCCACACGGTTCAGGAAGCTCCCGCCGCCGATTGATCGCCGCGCGTCACATCCTTGGTCCCATGCGCCGACACCGGCGGATCAGCGCGGCGGCATGCGGTCGCCGAATTCGCCGTCCGGGTTGGTGAAGGGGGCGAAACTGGTCGCCGATTTGACACTGCGGTAGTGCTCCAGGGCCCAGTGCACGGTGGGGAAGGCGAGGTCGTCCCAGGGGATATCGGCCCAATCGTAGAGCTGCACCTCGCGGCTTTCCGGCCCCGGGGCGAAGTCCGGGGTTTCGAGATGGGCCCGGTAGATCAGTTGCACCTGGCTGATCCGGGGAATGTTGTAAATCCCCAATAGCCCGGTGATGGTGATATCGGCCATCGCCTCTTCACGGGCTTCGCGCCGGGCGCCGTCCTCGGTGGTTTCGCGCTCCTCCATATAGCCGGCCGGGATGGTCCAATAGCCCGCCCGGGGTTCGATCGCCCTGCGGCACAGCAGAATCTGCTCGTCCCAGCCGACCACGGCGCCAACCACGATCTTGGGATTGATGTAGTGGATCCAACCGCAATCGTCGCAGACCAGACGCTTGCGGTCATCGTCCTCGGGCACCTGGGACGTGAAGGAGAAGTCGCGCGGGTTCTGGTGGACCATGGTGGCTAATGTGGCATGGCGGCGCTTCGGCGTCCAGCCGCGACACCGCCCATAAACCTCCCTGTTTGCGCCACGTTTCCGGCCAACCGCCGGGCCAGCCTGGGCGCCATGCAAGGGAGGAAGCAATGTCCAAGCGGCCGCGATCGGGTTTGACGGGCAAACTGGCGTTCGGGTTGGGTGTCGTCGCCCTTGCCGACCAGTTGTTCCTTGACCAGGCGGTTGGCCTGTCGGCGGTGGCTTTCCTAGTGGTTCTGGTCCTGGCCTGTCTCCATGGCAACCTGGCTTCGAATTGGGCCCCAATGTTGTGGCCGGCGGTAATGACCGGTGTCGGCGCTCTGGCACTGGCCGAGACGGTGAGCTGGCTATCGCTCAGTGTCGCCGGCGCGGGTCTGATCGGCCTTGCCCTTGCCGGCCGGCCAGGACAGTCCAATGTTTGGCCCGCCTGGGTATCGAATGCCTGGCCGTTCCTGGTGCGCGGGGTCTGGAAGATCCCGTCGGATGTCCGCCGTAGCCGACGCCTGCGCCGCATGCCGGCCAGGCGTGCAGCGCGGTGGGGGCTGGACTGGCTGCTGCCCGTGTTGCTCGCAGTGGCGTTCCTGGCCCTGTTCTGGGTCGCCAACCCGCTTTTGGCCGACTGGGTCCTGGCATGGCTCGATCTCTCCGGTTTCAGGGAAATCACCGTGACCAGGGTCTGCATCTGGCTGCTGGCCGCCATGGCGGTCTGGCGGTTGTTGAGGCAAACCGGTCGGCTGTGTGGACGGGCCAGGCCCGGCGTGACCACCGGGTGGCTGCTGGTCCTGTTCAGTGCGCCTTCCGTGCGCCGCAGCCTGCTGGTTTCCAACCTGATCTTCGCGGTCCAGACGGTGCTGGATGGCTTGTACCTTTGGGGCGGCAGGGCGCTGCCGACCGGCCTGACCTATGCCGACTATGCCCACCGGGGCGCCTATCCGCTGGTCGCGGCGGCCCTGTTGGCGGCGGTTTTCATTTTGATTGCGTTTCGCGATGGCGTGCCCTGGGCCCGCGACCGCTGGGTCCGTTTTCTGGTCCTCGCCTGGATCGGGCAGACCATCTTGCTGGTCGGCTCGGCGATGTGGCGCAACTATCTCTATGTCGAAGTTTATTCGCTGACCTATCTGCGCTTGGCGGCGGGGATCTGGATGGGGCTGGTGGCGTTGGGCTTGGGCTGGATCCTGATGCGCATCGCGTTGGGGAAAGCCAATGCCTGGCTGGTCAGGGTCAATCTCGGGTCGTTGTTGGCCGTGATCGTCGTCGCCTGCTTTGTCGATTTTGGTGGCGCCATCGCCTGGTTCAATGTCCGCCATTCCGGGGAGGCCGGTGGCAAAGGCAGGTTGCTGGACATCGATTACGTCCGGGACATCGGCCCGGCGGCGCTGCCGGCCCTGCGTTGGTACCGGTCTGTGGCGATGATGGATGTCGACCGGCAACGCCTGGTGGGAGCGATTTTGGGCAAACTCGAAATCGATTTGACCGCCGTGCAGGGCGATTGGCGAAGTTGGACCTTCCGGCGTTACCGACTGGCCCGGCTAGTGAACAAGCCTGAGGGCGCCAAGGCCCAGCACGACGGCGAGGGCGGCGGCAATCCGGGTTCGACCAAATGGTTCTTTCAGGGCGAAGGCACCGATCAGGGCGGCAAACAGGATGCTGGTTTCGCGCAAGGTCGCGACATGGGCGATATTGGCCTGGGCGATGGCCCACAGGACGGCGGTAAAGCCCAAGGCGGCGATGGCGCCGCCGCCGAGGCAACGGTGCCAATGCCGTCGGGCGAAGGCCAAGGTTGGGTGCCAGCCGCGGTACCAGGTGACGGCGGCGGCGAACAACCAGCCATCCAGAAAGAACAGCCAGGCGATAAAAGTAAAGGGTCGTCCGGCCCGCACCCCAAGCCCGTCGACCAGGGTATAGAGGGCGATGGTCAAGCCGGTCAGCAGGGCCCACAGGATCGCCGTCCGGTCGCCGCCGGGACCATGCCGGCCGCCGAGACCGAGGATCATCAGGGCGCCGGCGATGACTGCGATCCCGATGAGTTCCCAGCCGCTCAGCCAATCGCCCGCGACCGGACCGGCGAGTAGGGCGACGATGACCGGCCCCGTCCCGCGGGCGATCGGGTAGATGACCGAGAGGTCGCCTTGGGAATAGGCCCGGGACAGGGCCAGGTGATAGGCGAAGTGGGACGCCACTGCGGCCGCCAACCAGGGCCAGAGCACCGGCTCGGGCCAGCCGACCAGGGGCAGGGCGGGCAAGGCCAGGGTGCCGAAGGACAGACCGATCAGGCTCATCGCCAACAAGGCGTCACCGCCGACCTTGACGAAGGCGTTCCAGACCGCGTGGGCCAGGGCGGCGGCGAGGACGATCAGGACCAGATCCCAGGGCATGGCGCCACTGTGACAGGCGGCCGGTCCGGGGTCCAGGAGCGCGATGCGACAGTTAGATCGGCCTGGGGTCGACCCCAGCACCGATCACGGGTTTCTTGGGTTAAGCTGTTATATTTAAAGAGAAATTAATCTTACAAGATGACCGGATTCGGGACGGTGATCTGTTTTGGTACGCACCACCTGTGCCGAAACAAGCCAGTTGCCCAAACCTGTGCCCAGCCGTCTCTCAGCATCGGCTTGGATTTCAATGGTTTACGAGGAGAGCCAGTCGGAGTGCATTGCTGGCATGGGGATTGCTTCGTTTAAGACATGTTCGGCTTGACCCGCCGAATTGGCTACTCTCATCGTAGCTTTCCCTCTTAAGACGCGAGACGGGACGACGGACCCTTGACCCGTTTCGAAACTTCCAGAGGCGCCTTTCCGGCGCCTCCTTTTTTTGTTGGGCTACTGCCGGGCTTCGGCGATGGCGGGCAGCAGTTTTTCCTTGATGATGGTCGGGGTCAACGGCCCGACATGCTTGAAGCGGATGCGGCCCTGGCCATCAACCACGAAGGTCTCCGGCACGCCGTAGACGCCCCAATCGATGCTGGTCCGGCCCTGGCGGTCGGCCCCGATCCGGTCATAGGGGTCGCCAAGCTGCGACAGCCAGGTGGTCGCGTTGTCTTTGGCATCCTTGTAGTTCAACCCGTAGATCGGTAGCCGCTTCTCGCGGGCAAGCTCCATCAGCACCGGGTGCTCGACCCGGCATGGGCCGCACCACGAGGCGAAGATGTTCAAAAGCGCGACCTCACCGGTCTTGAACTCGGCGTCGGTCAGCCTGGGCTGTCCGTCATAGAGCGGCGGCAGGTCAAACTCCGGCACCGGCTTGTCGATCAGGGCCGAGGGTAGGATGCGTGAATTGAGCCCCAGGCCGCGGTAGAAGAAAGCGGCCAGCACGATAAACAGGATCAGCGGTACCAGGGCAATCGCCAGGCGCCGCCGGTTGATGCCGCCCGCAGCAGGTTTCGGTGTTTCCGCTGCCGTGCCGGTCGGGGTCTCGCTGTCGCTCATCGCCTAGTTTTCCGCCTTTTCTTCCTCGCCGCGCCACTGGCCGGACTTCTCCAGGGCTTCCTGGACTTCGCGCGGCATGTAGTTTTCGTCGTGTTTGGCCAGCACGTTGGTGGCAACGAACACGCCGCGATCGTTCAGCGAGCCTTCGGCGACCACGCCCTGGCCCTCGCGGAACAGGTCGGGGAGGATGCCTTGATAGGAAACCGGGACGGTCTCGTTGAGGTCGGTGACGGTGAAGCGGACCACCGCGCCACCACGCTCGACGCTATCCTCCTGGACCAGCCCGCCCAGGCGGAACTGGCGTCCGGCCGGCAGCTCCTTTTCCTTCAGGTCGCTGGGGCTGTAGAAGAAGACCAGATTGTCCTGGAAGGCGACCAGCACCAGGGCAGTGGCGGTGCCCAGGACCATGATCCCCGCGATCAGTGTGTAGAGGCGGCGGCGTTTACGCGTCACTGGCCGCCTCCGCCGTATCCGGGTTGGCCGACCGCTGCCGCCGCCGGCGGCGTCCCGGATTGGCCTTTTCCAGGGTCGACAGGGTGCGCTCCATCTGCCGTTCGTAACGCAGGCTGGATACCAGCAGCCCGCCCATCACCACTGCTGCGACGATGAAGCAGGGCCAGACGAAGGCGGCGTAACCGCCCATGTGGAAGAACTCGCTCAAAGAGGACATCGCGTTCCGTCTCTCGTTATCCCGTCGAGGCGCCGGTCTGGGCCAGGCGCAGCACGCGGATCTTGCGGGCCAGAATTTCGGCCCGGATCCGGTGGAGCAGCACGGTTATGAAGTAGAGCTTGAAGGCCAGGATCATCACCAACAGCGGCACCAGGATCGAACTGTGGATCTTCGGCCCCGACATGGTGACCACGCTGGCCGGTTGGTGCAGGGTGTTCCACCAGTCGACGGAGAACTTGATGATCGGCAGGTTGACCGCACCGACCAACGCCAGGATGGCGCAGAACTTGGCCGCCCGGGTTGGGTCATCGAAGGCCTGCCACATCGCCATATAGCCGATATAGATGAAGAACAGGATCAGCACCGAGGTCATGCGGGCATCCCATTCCCACCAGGTCCCCCACATCGGCTTGCCCCACAGCGATCCGGTGAGCAGCGCCAGGAAGGTGAAGGCCGCCCCGATCGGCGCCGCCGCCTTGGCCGATAGGTCGGCCAGCGGGTGCTTCCAGACCAGCCCGACGGCACTGGCGATCGCAATGACGCCGTACACCGCCATCGCCATCCAGGCAGCCGGTACATGGACAAACATGATGCGGACGGTGTCGCCCTGCTGGTAGTCGGGCGGCGCGATCACCAGGCCGAGATAGAGCCCGGCGACCAGAGTGGCCGCGGTCAAACCCGTGGTCCAGGGCAGGACCACCGCGGTTATGCGCAAGAACCGCGCAGGATTGGCAAATCGATGCATGACCCCTCATTTAGGCGGTTGTGCCCGTCAACGCAAGCCGCTTGGTTCCCCGGTTTCCGGCCGGCGCTTTGGCTAACCGAAGATTTCGGCGATTTCAGGGCAGGTCTATTGCAAGGACAGCCGGATCGCCGCGGCGCTGGCCAAGGGGCTCAAGACGCCTGCCATCAGTAGCATGGCGCCCAGAATCAGCAATTGCGGCTTGGATCCCAGGCCGTTAATCGCCGCATCCACCGCTCCGACCCCGAAAATCAGCACCGGGATGAAGAACGGCAACACCAGCAACGACAGCAGCACGCCGCCTCGGCGCACACCGATGGTCAGGGCGGCGCCGACCGCCCCGATCAGGCTGAGGGTCGGGGTGCCCAGCAGCATGGCTACCATCAGGGTCGTAAAACCCGCCGCATCCATCTGCATCTGGATCGCCAGCAGTGGGGCCGCGGCGATCAACGGCAGGCCGGTGGTCAGCCAATGGGCCAGGCACTTGGCTAGCACGATGAAATGCAGCGGTAGCGGCGTCATTGCCAGCAGTTCCAGGCTGCCATCGTCAAAGTCCGCCTGGAAGATCCGGTCCAGCGACAGCATGGTGGCGAGCAGGGCCGCGACCCAGATGACGCCCGCGCTGATCCGGGACAGGATATTGGCCTCCGGCCCGACCCCCAACGGGAACAGAGCCACGGTCAGGAAGAAGAAGGCGATCGCCATGCCGGCACCGCCGCCTTGCTTGAAGGCCAGTTGCACGTCGCGTTTGAGGATGGCCAGGAAGGCGGTCATAGAGCGGCCTCGTCCAGGCGCAGCACCTCGGACTTGGCGAGGCCCAGGTCCAGATGGGTGGCGACCATCACCAGCCCACCGGCGGCGCAATGTTCGTCGATGACCTCGGCCACGGTGCGGGCCGTGGCCTGGTCGAGCGAATTTGTCGGCTCGTCCAGCAGCCATAGCGGCGCCGGCGACGCCAAGATCCGGGCCAGGTTCAGGCGTCGCTTCTGGCCCGCCGACAGGAAGCGGGCCGGCACCTCGGCCAGATCGTCGAGCGCGAAGCGTTCCAGGGCCAAATCGACCGAATTACCGGCACCGTTGACGTCGGCCCAGAACTGCAGGTTCTCCTCGACCGTGAAGACCGGCTTGATGGCGTCCAGATGGCCGACATAGTGGCTGCGAGTGCGATGGGCGTCCGGGTCCTCACCGATCGACTCACCGGCCCAGGAAATCGTCCCCTCGGCGATCGGCAGCAGCATGGCCGCCATCCGCAACAGACTAGACTTGCCGCTGCCGTTGCGGCCCTCCAGCACGACCGGCAGGCCCGGCTCGACCTGGAAATCGAGGCCGGCAAACACCATCCGCTCGCCGCGGATGCAGGTCAGGTTGGTCCCGGAAAAAGCCATGGCGCGAGGTTCATAGAACAGGTTGGCGCGGCCGTAAAGGCTCGCCTGTTACATGGTTCGAGACGCCGCGCGCGGCACGGCTCCTCACCATGAGGAAAAAAGAGGAGTGCCGGCTACCGGCTCCAGCTCATGGTGAAGTGCCGTGGCACACGGCGTCTCGGCCCATGCTGCAGGTGCCATGTCAGATCGCGGTGCGTTCGATTTCGACGCCGACGCCGCCGGCTTCGGCGAAGATGTCTAGTTTCTCGACCCGCACCCGGGCGTGGACGACGCGGCCATGGGCCAGGCAGATATCGGCGACCCGTTCGGCCAAAGTTTCCACCAGGTTGATGTGGGGGCCGGCGCACAGTTGCTTGATGCCGGTGACGATGCCTTCGTAGGAAACGACGTTGTTGATGTCGTCGTCGGTTTCGGCCGTGACCCGGTCGACGACGATTTCCAGGTTGAACCGGACCCGTTGGGGGGCGGTTCGTTCTTGCGGATAGACGCCGATGCCGCACGAAAGCACCAGATCCCGGATCAGAATCTTGTAGGTGTCCAGCTCGGTGCCGGGGGTACGGGTCAGCGGTTTACCGGAAACCTTGAAGTCGAAACTCATGGAGCCCTCGCGGCCAGAGGTCGGTTGCTACTCGTAGGTGCGCACGTCGTCGATCACCTTGCCGTCATTGGCCAGGCTGCCAGGTGCAGCCAGTTCGACCTGGCCGCGCAGCTTCAGGACCGTCTGCAGGCTTTCGGTGATCGCCTGGGCCAGGCCCTCCGATTGCTGCTCGACTTCGCAATGCAGGGTCATGACGTCGACATTGTCGATGCTGGACACCACCAGCCGCCCTTTCAGGATCTCGCCGTGCCGCGCCACCACCTGGTTGACCAACGAGGGGTGGACGAACATGCCCTTGACCTTGGTTGTCTGGTCGGCCCGGCCCATCCAGCCCTTGATTCGGGTGTTGGTGCGGCCGCAGGGGCTGGCACCGCTCATCACCGCCGACAGATCACCGGTGGCGAAGCGGATCAACGGATAGGTCCGGTTCTCTAGCAGCGTCACCACCACTTCGCCGACCTCGCCGTCGGGCACCGGATCACCGCTGCCGGGGCGGACGATCTCGACCAGCACCTTTTCGTCGATGACCAGCCCTTCCATGGCCTCGGTCTCATAGGCCACCAGGCCGAGATCGGCGGTGCCATAGGATTGCAGCACGAAGACGCCGCGGTCGTTCAACTCCTTGCGCAAGGAAGGCGGCAGTGCCTCGCCGCCGACGCCTGCCTTGGTCAGGCTGGAAACGTCCATGCCGGCTTCCTCGGCCTTTTCCAGGAGGATCTTCAGGAAGGACGGGGTGCCGCCATAGAATTGCGGGCGGATATCGGCAATCGCCTGCATCTGGATCTCGGTGTTGCCGATCCCGGCCGGCACCACCGGGCAGCCGATCGCCCGGGCAGCGCGTTCGACCATCATCGCCGCCGGCGTCAGATGGTAAGCGAAGGTGTTGTAGACGATGTCGCCCGGCCTGAGGCCCGACGCCCACAAGCCGCGGCCAAAGCGCCAATAGTCGGGCTGGTCGCTGTCCGGTTCGTAGATCGGGCCGGGTGACATGAAGATGTGGCTGACCTCGGACATCGGCACCGCCAGGCGGCCGCCGAAGGGCAGGTTGCCACGCTCCACCAGATCACCCTTGCGGGTTACCGGCAGCTTGGCCAGGGCGGCCCGGTCGGTGACGGCGGCCGGGTCGAATTCGGCCAGGGTCTCGCCGTAATAGGGTGCGTTGGCCTTGGCGTGGGCGACCTGGGCCGCCAGTGCTGCCATTTGTTGGGCCTCGCGCTCGCCCGCGTCGCGGACCTCCAGCGCATCAAAATAGCGGTCATCCGTCGACATCGGTCGAGCCCCTAAAGTTTGCTTGTTGTTGAACCCGTTACCGGGTTTAAGCCAGCCAGCGCTTCCGGCGGCGGTAATGCTTCACGTCGCGATAGCTTTTGCGGCCCGAGGCGCTGAGGCCAAGATAGAATTCCTTGACGTCCTCGTTCTCGCTCAAAACCGACCCTTCGCCGTCGAGAACGACACGGCCGTTCTCCAGGATATAACCGTAATCGGCATAGCGCAGCGCGATGGTCGCGTTCTGTTCGGCCAGCAGGAAGCTGACGCCTTCCTCTTTGTTCAGCCGATCGACGATCCCGAAGATTTCCTCGACCAACTGCGGCGCCAGGCCCATCGACGGTTCGTCCAACAGGATCAGTTTCGGCACGGCCATCAGTGCTCGGCCGATCGCCGTCATCTGCTGCTCGCCGCCGGATACATAGCCGGCCAGGGAGGAGCGCCGCTCTTTCAGACGCGGGAAATAGGTATAAACCAATTCAAGGCCCTCGCGGATCGCGGCGCGGCCGCCTTTCCTTGTATAGGCCCCGGTCAACAAATTCTCTTCGACCGTGAGATGTTCAAAGCAATGCCGGCCTTCCATGACCTGGATGACGCCCTTTTTGACCAGGTCGTTGGGGCTCAGTGCCTGAACGGCTTCGTCTTGATAAAGGATATTGCCTTTTGTGACTTCGCCGCGTTCGGCGCCCAACAGGTTGGAAATCGCCTTCAGGGTCGTGGTCTTGCCGGCGCCGTTGGCCCCGAGGAGAGCGACGATGCTCCCCTCGGGAACCTCGAGCGAGACACCCTTCAACACCAGGATCACGTGGTCGTAGATGACCTCGATGTTGTTCACAGTCAAAAGCTTGTTGTCTTCGCTCACGGCACTTCCCCGTATTTCGGGTTACGTTTGTTCAGTCCTGTGACTTACTTGCAGTCACGCGGGGTGATGTTGTTTTCCTTGGCGTACTTGGCCGCGTCGGCTTCGATCATCGGCCGGATCAGGTCGGTCATCACCGCCTGCCAGTCGCTGACGATATTCCACTTCTTGGCATTGGCATCCCATTGCTGGATCAGCACTGGATGGCCGCCTTCATGGTCGACACAGGAGACCTTGACCTCGGGATAGCCGTCGAAGCCCAGTTCCGCCCAGCGCGCCGGCGTGATGTGTATGTTCTCGAGGCCCCAGCGGACATGTTCGCCGGTGGTAACCTTGACGCCGAACTTCTTCTGGGCATTGCGGATCGCCTCGACGATGAACGCGTAGTTCAGCAGGCCACGATTGTACAGCACCTCACCGATGCGATCGCGATCGCCGGCACCCAGGCCTTTGTCGTAGACATGCTTGCGAATGTCGTCGTGGATCTTCGACATGTTGCCCGGCGGGTGGAAAGTCGCCGATTTGTAGCCATGCGCACCCTTGCCGGAGGGAGCCACGTCGTTCTCACTGCCGGACCACCAGTTGCCGATGAAATGATCCATCGGATAACCGATCGAAGCGGCTTCCTTGATCGCCACCTGGTTCATCACGCCCCAACCGGACATGAAAATATAGTCGGGACGCAGACGACGGATCTGCAGCCAGGTCGCCTTCTGCTCCTGACCCGGATGGTCGACCGCCAGCAGGGTCAGCTTGTAACCATGCTTGTCGGCCAGAGCCTGCAGGGTCGGGTTAGCTTCCTTGCCATAGGCGCTGTTGTGGAAGATATGGGCGATCTTCTTGCCCTTCAGCTTGTCAAAACCGCCTTCCTGGCCAGCGATATAGCGGATCACCGCGCTGGCCTGGCTCCAATAGGTGGTCGGGAAGTTGAAGATCCAGGGGAAGACGCGACCGTCAGCGGCCGAGGTACGGCCATAGCCCATCGAAAACACCGGAATCTTGTCGACCGGTGCATTCGGGATCAGCTTGTAGGTGATGCCGGTTGACAGTGGGCTGAACGCAACAGGGTTCTTGCCCTTCAGCTTCTCATAGCATTCGACGCCGACCTTGGTGTTGTAGCCGGTCTCGCATTCCTCGTAGGTCAGCTTGACGCCGTTGACGCCGCCGTCACGCTCATTGATCAAGGAGATATAGTCCTTGAACCCGTTGGCGACGGGAATGCCGTTCGGTGCGTAGGCGCCGGTTCGGTAGACCAGGCCGGGAATCATGATCGTGTCGGCCGCCACGGCGATATCCACGGCCACGACGCCGGTCAATGCCGCAGCCGACACGACTCCCAGGGTAATGTTTCTCAGCTTCATACTTAACCTCCCAGTTTGGTTCTCACGCACCGGATTCCCACGTGCGCCTTCTTTCAGACTAGCCGCAAAACAACACGTTATGCAATCCGCTCCGGTGCCGGCGAAACTTCCTTTCCTAATGTGGGAACGGCCACAGCCGTAATTTTTCCTTGGCGATCTGCCACAGCCGCGCCATGCCATTCGGCTCGACGATCAGGAAGAAGATCATCAGTGCGCCAAAAACGACGATTTCGATATGCTTGGCGGTCACCGCCTGCATGCCCATCCCGGTGACCATGATATTGGTCAGGGCGATCGGTGTCAGGATGATGAAGGCGGCGCCCAGGAACGAACCCAGGATGCTGCCCAGGCCCCCGATGATGACCATGAAAAGCACCTGGAACGACACGTTGATGTCGTAGGCTTCCGCGGTCTCGATGCTGTTCAGCCACAGCGCGAAGGTCATCGCGCCGGCCACGCCGACGTAAAACGAGCTGATCGAGAAGGCCAGGAGCTTGGTCTGAAACGGGCGGAAGCCGATCAGCTCGGCGGCGATATCCATGTCGCGTATCGCCATCCAGGCCCGTCCAACCGGTGCGCGGACCATGTTCTTGGCCAGCAGGGCAAAGAACACCACGATGCACAGTGTCAGATAATATTTGGCCAAGGGCGTGGCTTCAGCCCCGGTAACAAGCACCCCGAACAGTTTGCGCGGTGGTGCGGTGATGGTCCCCGAAGGGTTGTAGTTCTGAAACCAGGCGACCTTGTTGAACAGCCAGCTTAGGAAGAACTGGGCCGCCAGGGTCGCGACCGCCAGGTAGAAGCCCTTGATCCGCAAGCTGGGGATCCCGAACAGCAATCCGACGCCTGCGGTCACCAACCCCGACAGGAAGAACACCACCAGGATGTTCATGTCAGGAAACGCGGTCATCAGCTTGTAACACGCCACCGCGCCGACCGCCATGAACCCGCCCGTGCCCAGGGACACCTGGCCGCAATACCCGGTCAGGATGTTGAGACCGATCGCCGCCAGGCTGAACGCCAGGGTGGGGATCATGATCGCCTGGAAGAAGTATTCGTCGCTGAAATAGGGGATCACGGCAAACGCCGCCACCAGCACCACAAAGATGAACCAGCGGTCCTGCAGGATCGGGAAGATCGCCTGGTCGGCGCTGTAGCTCGTCTTGAACTGACCGGCTTCGCGATAGAACATGCCGTTACACCCTTTCGATGATCTTTTCGCCAAACAGGCCCTGTGGTCGGAACAGCAGGAATATCAGGGCGACCACATAAGCGAACCAGTTTTCGATGGCGCCGTTGACCAGCGGTCCCCAGTAGACCTCGGCGACCTTTTCGCCGACTCCGATGATCAGGCCGCCGACAATCGCGCCTGGCACCGAGGTAAATCCGCCCAGGATCAACACTGGCAAGGCCTTGAGCGCGATCAGCGACAAAGAGAACTGCACGCCCGACTTGGACCCCCACATGATACCGGCGACCAGGGCCACAACGCCTGCCACCGACCAAACGATGATCCAGATATTCTTCAGCGGAATACCGACGCTGAGCGCCGCCTGATGGTCGTCGGCAACCGCCCGCAACGCCCGACCAATTCGGGTCTTCTGGAAGAAGATCGCCAACACCACCACCAAGACACCGGCAATGACGGCGGCCCAGATCTCGAAAATCTGGAACTGAATTTCCTGCCACATGAACATGCCGGTCGGGATGCCGACATCCAGTGGCTTGACCTCGCTGCCCCAAATCATGTCGCCCATGCCCTCAAGCACGAAGGCGAGGCCGATGGTGCTCATGAACAGGATGATCGGTTCCTGGTTGACCAGGGGACGTAGCACCCAACGCTCGATCAGGAAGGCGAGCCCGACCATAACGACGCAGGTCAGCAGAATGGCGACGACCGGCGGCAGGGTATAGCCCATATTGCCGAGCCCGAACGGCACGGTGCCGTTCATCAGGCCCACCAAGGTCAATGCGGCGAACAGCGCCAACACGCCCTGTGCGAAGTTGAACACGCCCGAAGCCTTGAAGATCAGCACGAAGCCCAGCGCCACCAGCGAATACATCACGCCGGTCATCAGTCCGCCAAACACCACTTCAAAGAAGAATGGTGGATAGTCGATCATCTCCGCGAACGGAGCGACGAACACCATGTGCAGGAATTCCATTACGTCACGCTCCCTGGGCTCTGCTTGAGCTGTTTATTCGTCATGGCTGACACCCAGATAGGCATCCAGCACTTCTTGGTTGGTTTTGACTTCGTCCGGAGTGCCATCCGCGATCTTGCGGCCATAGTCCAGCACCACGACGCGATCCGAGATATCCATCACCACGCCCATGTCATGCTCGATCAGGGCGATGGTGGTGCCGAATTCGTCATTGACGTCGAGGATGAAGCGGCACATGTCCTCCTTCTCCTCCAGGTTCATGCCGGCCATCGGCTCGTCCAGCAACAGCAGTTCCGGTTCCGCGGCCAGCGCCCGGCCCAACTCGACGCGTTTTTGCAACCCGTAGGGCAGCCGCCCGACCGGCGTCTTGCGGATCGATTCGATCTCCAGGAAATCGATGATGTGCTCGACGTATTCGCGGTGCTGCAGTTCCTCCTTTTGGGCCGGCCCCCAATACAGCGCCTGCCACAGAAAGTTCCGCTTCATTTTGAGGTTACGGCCGGTCATCAAATTGTCGAGGGTCGACATGCCCCGGAACAGGGCGACGTTCTGAAAGGTGCGGGCGATGCCTTGCGAGGCCGCCACATAAGGCTTCATTTCCTTACGGGTCTTGCCCTTGAAGGTGATCTGGCCCTCGTCCGGGTGATAGAAGCCATTGATGACGTTCAACATCGAGGTCTTGCCGGCCCCGTTGGGGCCGATGATCGCCAGGATCTCTTTTTCGCGGACTTCGAAACTGACATCGGTGATGGCGCGGACGGCGCCGAACGAAACGCTGACATTTTCGACTTTCAGCATGACGTCGCCGGTTCTGGCTGCGGGAGCGTTCATCTTCGGTCCTTTTTAACCGGCCTGGCGCATGGGTTCGAACGTGGCCGCGTCGCGGATCTTCAGATCGGCCTTGATCACGCCCTGGCGGCCGTCCTCGAAACTGACCTGGGCTTCGACGGCGATGTTGGTCTTGTCGGAATACAACGCCTCGATCATGTCGCCATAGCGGTCGGCGATGATGCGCCGCCTCACCTTCCGGGTCCGGGTCAACTCGCCGTCATCGGCGTCCAGTTCCTTGTGCAGCAGCAGGAACCGCTTGATCTGCGATCCCGCCAGGGCGCTGTCATGGGCGAGGTCCTTGTTGACCTGCTCGACCGCTTCCTGCACCAACCCGTAGACCTCCTCGCGGTCCGCCAGATCGGTATAGCTGGTATAGGGCATGCCGCGCCGTTCGGCCCAATTGCCGACGGCATCCAGGTCGATCGAGATAAAGGCGGAGACATAGTCGCTGTCGCGGCCGTGGCAGACCGCTTCCTTGATGAAGGGCGAGAATTTCAGCTTGTTCTCAATGAACTGCGGCGCGAACAGGGTGCCGTCGGTCAACTGGCCGACATCCTTGGCCCGGTCGATGATCTTGAGATGCCCGTCATCATCGAAAATGCCGGCATCGCCGGTATGCACCCAGCCGTCCTCGGTCTTGGTTTCGGCCGTGGCTTCCGGGTTCTTGTAGTATTCAACGAAGGTGCTGGGGCCGCGGTACATGACCTCGCCATTGTCGGCCAGCTTGACCTCGATAGCCGGGGCCGGCGGACCGACCGTGTCGGCTTTGACGTCGTTGTTCTTCTGAATGCAGACATAGGCACAGGATTCGGTCTGGCCGTAGAGCTGCTTCAGGTTGATGCCCAGCGAGCGGTAGAAGCTGAAAATGTCGGTACCGATCGGGGCACCGGCGGTGTAAGCAACGCGCAGGCGGCTGAGGCCTAGAGTATTCAGCAACGGCCCGTAGACCAGCCATTTGCCGACCATATACAAGAACCGGTCCGAAGCCGGCACTTGGCCGCCCTCCAGGATCTGGATCCCCGAACGCCGGGCGACGTCCATGAAATATTGGAACAGCTTGCGCTTGACCCAGCCGGCGTCCTCCATGCGGATCATCACCTGGGTCAGGATGGACTCGAAAATCGCCGGCGGGGCGAAGAAATAGGTCGGCCCCAATTCGCGCAGATCCAGCATCACCGTGTCGCTGCTTTCCGGGCAGTTGACGACGAAACCGGCGGTATAGCTTTGCGCAATCGAGAAGAAATGGTCACCGATCCAGGCCATCGGCAGGTACGACAGGACCTCGTCGCTGGCTTGCAGACCCTCGAAATCCACCGAAAGCTCGGCCGACCGGGTCAGTGCGAAAAAGCTCAGCATGACCCCCTTGGGGTTGCCGGTCGTGCCGGAGGTGTAGGCGATGATCGCGATATCGTCACCGGTGCCCTTGGCGACCTCGTCGTTATAGTGGCTGGGGTTGGCTTGGGCGAACTCGTCACCCATCGCCTGCAGAGCCGCGTAGCTGCGGATGAAAGGCTGGTCGTAGTGACGCATGCCCCGGGTGTCTTCGTAGATGATTTGCTCAAGGGCGGGGCAGTCATCCTTGATCTGCAGCAGCTTGTCGACCTGCTCCTGGTTTTCGGCAAAGGCGAACCGGGCTTCCGCGTGATGGACGACGTATTGCAGTTCGTCGGCCACCGAATCCTGGTAGAGCGGTACCGGGATACCGCCTACCGCCTGGATCGCCGGGAAGCACCAGTACAGGTGCGGGCGGTTGTCACCCAGGATGCAGACCTTGTCGCCGCGCTTGATGCCCAGAGCCGCAAGGCCCAGTGCCAGCCGGCGGACATTGTCGGCGACCTGGCCCCAGGTCCAGGACTGCCAAATGCCCAGGTCCTTTTCCCGAATGGCCGTTCGGTCCGCGAACTGTTCGGCATTACGAGCAAGGATTTTCGGAAAGGTGTTCAGGTCGCGAGCGTCATTCCTGACTTCGCTCATCTTGCCGCGCCTCCCAACGCTGCCCTGTCCGCACTTGCCGACTGACCGATCCCGGGTAGGAGGCCGTTCGGATGCGAATGAATTATCACACCGATCAAACACCGTAAATCTTGTTGCCCGCAAAGGGATTTTGGCGTCCACCGGAGCGGCTTGATAGTCCAATTTTAACGCAACGGTCAAGGAAAAGCCGAGTCCTTATTCATGGGGCGAAAGGGGTCTGTCTGGTCTTGACGCATTTCGCACTTGCAAAAAAACGGGCTCGGGGCCAATTTCTGCCTGTCTTGACAAGCGCACCGCAGAACAGTCGACACCTTCGCGGATGCCACGACTGGACGGTCTTCCCGATTGGTCGGCGATGTGCGTGCCTCGATTTAAACAGGAGCATGATCCGTTGAGCGCAACCGGCCACGACAGTTTGAACACTCGCCGCACTCTGACCGTCGGCGACAGGACTTACGACTATTTCAGCTTGCCGGCCGCCGCGGAAGCGGGACTCGGCGACATCTCGCGGTTGCCTTATTCATTGAAGGTGCTGCTCGAGAACCTGCTGCGTTACGAGGATGGCCGCAGCGTCACCGTTGACGATGTCAAGGCGATTGCCGGTTGGCTCAAGGACCGCCGCTCGGACCGGGAAATAGCCTATCGGCCGGCCCGGGTCCTGATGCAGGATTTCACCGGCGTGCCGGCGGTGGTCGACCTGGCGGCGATGCGGGCGGCGATGGCGGCGCTGGGTGGCGACCCGAAGAAGATCAACCCCCTGTCGCCGGTTGACCTGGTCATCGACCATTCGGTGATGGTCGACAAGTTCGGCGACGCCGCCGCCTTCAAGGCCAATGTGGACTTGGAGATGGAACGTAATGGCGAGCGCTACGAGTTCCTGCGCTGGGGCCAAAAGGCGTTCGACAATTTCCGGGTGGTGCCGCCGGGCACCGGCATCTGCCATCAGGTTAATCTGGAGTATCTGGCCCAGACGGTGTGGACGGCACAATCCGACGGGTCCGAGATTGCCTATCCCGACACGCTGGTCGGGACCGACAGCCATACCACGATGGTCAACGGCATGGCGGTGCTGGGCTGGGGCGTCGGCGGGATCGAGGCCGAGGCGGCGATGCTGGGCCAGCCGGTTTCGATGCTGATCCCGGAAGTCGTCGGTTTCAAACTGACCGGCAAGCCGCGCGAGGGCATCACCGCCACCGACGTGGTGTTGACGGTGACCCAGATGCTGCGCGCCCATGGCGTGGTTGGCAAGTTCGTCGAGTTCTTCGGCGATGGCCTCGACCAGCTCAGCCTGGCCGACCGGGCGACCATCGCCAACATGGCGCCGGAATACGGCGCCACCTGCGGCTTCTTCCCGGTCGACCGGGAAACCATCAACTATCTCGGTTTCTCGGCCCGCGACGCGGATCGGGTCGCCCTGGTCGAGGCCTATGCCAAGGCGCAGGGCATGTGGCGCGACCCCGGCGCACCGGAACCGGTGTTCACCGATACGCTGGAGCTGGATATCGGCAGTGTCGAGCCCAGCCTTTCGGGTCCGAAACGGCCCCAGGACCGGGTGCCGCTGGCCACCGCCGCGCCGGCCTTCAAGGAGGCCCTGGGTGAGATTACCGGCGGGGCCGCTACCGAGCCGCGTGAAGTCGCGGTCGACGGGGCCGATCACGGCCTGCGCGACGGCGACGTGGTGATCGCGGCGATCACCAGCTGCACCAACACCTCGAACCCGTCCGTCCTGATTGCCGCCGGCCTGGTGGCCCGTAACGCCGCCGCCAAAGGCCTGCGCGCCAAGCCCTGGGTCAAGACCTCTTTGGCGCCGGGCTCGAAAGTGGTCAGCGAATACCTCGCGGCCGCCGGGCTTCAGGAGCACCTGGATACGATGGGCTTCAACCTGGTCGGCTATGGCTGCACCACCTGCATCGGCAATTCCGGCCCGCTGCCGGAACCGGTCGCCGACGCGATCGGGGCCGGCGATCTGGTGGTGACCTCGGTGCTGTCAGGCAACCGCAATTTCGAAGGCCGCATCAGCCAGCACATCCGCGCCAACTACCTGGCCTCGCCGCCGCTGGTGGTGGCCTACGCCATCGCCGGCAGCCTGACCCGCGACCTGACAACCGAGCCCCTGGGCAAGGACAGTGACGGCCAGCCGGTCTACCTCAAGGACATCTGGCCGAGCAACGCCGAGGTCGCCGAAACCATGCGCCGGGCGGTGGCGACCGAAATGTTCGCCGGCCAGTACGCCGACGTCTTCGCCGGCGATGCCGCCTGGCAGGCCATCCCGGTGGCCGAAGGGCTGACCTATGAATGGAACATGGCCTCGACCTATGTCCAGCATCCGCCCTATTTCCAGGATATGGCCCGTGAACCCGGCGCGATCACCGATATCACCGGGGCACGCGAACTGGCGTTGTTGGGTGATTCCATCACCACCGACCACATCTCGCCGGCCGGTGCGATCAAGGGCGACAGCCCGGCCGGGGCCTATCTTCAGGGTCACCAGGTGCCGGTCCGCGACTTCAACTCCTACGGTTCGCGCCGCGGCAATCACGAAGTGATGATGCGCGGCACCTTCGCCAATATCCGGATCCGCAACCAGATGGCGCCGGGTACCGAAGGCGGCGTCACCCGCCACCAGCCCAGCGGCGAGCAGATGTCGATATACGATGCCGCCATGCGCTACCAGGCGGACGGGGTGCCGTTGGTGGTGGTTGCGGGCAAGGAGTACGGCACCGGGTCGAGCCGCGACTGGGCCGCCAAGGGCACCAGGCTGTTGGGAGTGCGGGCGGTGATCGCCGAAAGCTTCGAGCGCATTCACCGTTCCAACCTGGTTGGTATGGGCGTGCTGCCGTTGGTCTTCAAGGACGGCATGGTCCGTGACAGCCTCGGCCTGGACGGCTCCGAGACCTTCGACATCACCGGGTTGGAGGTCGGGATCACGCCGCGTATGGACGTGCCCTGCCGCGTCACCCGGGCCGACGGTTCGACGGAGGACATTTCCCTGCTGTGCCGCATCGACACCCTGGACGAGGTCGAATATTACCGCCATGGCGGTATCCTGCAGTACGTCCTGCGAAATCTGCTGGATGGGTGATTCCTCACCCACAAGTGATTGGCCCGTGACGCCGGTCCCGGCATAGGCTGCCGCCATGACAAGGACAGTGGGATGGTTCGTGGTGGCGGTGGTTCTGGCCGGGTTGGCCGGCGGCGCTGCCCGTGCCGAATCACCAGTGGTCGTCGAGTTGTTCACCAGCCAGGGCTGCAGCTCCTGCCCGCCGGCCGATCGCCTGGCGGGTGAATTGAGCCAGCGCGATGACGTGCTGGTGCTGTCCTACAATGTCGACTACTGGGACTATATCGGCTGGAAGGACACCCTGGCGCGCCCGGAAAACAGCGCCCGGCAAAAGGCCTATGCCCAGTCGCACGGACGCCGCAGCGTCTATACGCCGCAGATGATCGTTGGTGGCCGGGTCGGTCTTGTCGGGTCCAACCGGGCCGCGGTTCTGGGTGCCATTGAACAGGCCGCCGATATGGGCCTGGAATTGAAGATGCTGCGCGATCACGGGGACAATATCCGGGTCCACCTGCCCGAAGCGGCCGGCCGTCAGCGCTCGGCCGACGTGCTGCTGGTCCGGTTCGACGACAGCCACAAGATCGATATCGGCGCCGGCGAGAATTCCGGCCGGATGATCACCTATTTCAACGTGGTGCGGGATTTCACCCATATCGGCACTTGGGCCGGCGAGGCCAAGGAAATCACGCTGCGCATGTCGGTGTTGCGCGACGGCGGCCGCGACAATTGCGCGGTGATCGTCCAGGAACCGGGCCAGGGCCGTATCCTCGGCTCGGCCCAGGTGCGCCTGTCGGCGCAATAAGCATCGGGCATCGGGGACACAAGGATTGAGGGGAGGATTAAGGGGACACAATACTTAATTCCCTTGAATTAAGTATTGTGTCCCCTTAATCCTCCCCTCAATCCTTGTGTCCCCTTTCCCTACACCAGCCCCTTGGCCATGACGGCGGCCAGGCGGTGGGCGAAGGCGACCGGATCAGGCAGCGGCTCGCCCTCGATGATGCGGGCCTGGTCCAGCAGCAGTGGCGCCGCCTCGTCGATCTCGGTGGCGGCCGCGTTCTTGGCGGCGATGCCGGCCAGCGACTTGATCAGGGCATGGCCCGGGTTGATTTCCAGAATGCGCGGCAGGCTCTGGCTCAGCTGCTTGTGGGCCTTCAGCATGCGTTCCAGGTGCATGTCCAACTCGCCCTCATCGGCCACCAGGCAGACCGCGCTTTCGGTCAGGCGGCCCGAAACCCGGACGTCCTTGACCGTCTCGCCCAGCCGGTCCTTGAGCGCCTGGACCAGGGCCGACACCTCATCCTCAGGCGCCTTGTCGTCGGTCTTGTCGTCATCCGCTTTTTCCGGCTCGATAGCGTCCAGGTCGGCGCCGCCCCGGGTCACCGACTTGAACGGCTTGCCTTCGAAGCCTTCGACCATGCCGGTCCAGAAATCGTCGACCGGGTCGGTCAGCAGCAGCACCTCGATACCGCGCGCGGCATAGCCTTCCAATTGCGGGCTGGCCCGCAGCGCCGCCTCGCTCTCGCCCGCGATGTAATAGATCGCGGTCTGGTTTTCGCGCATCCGCTCGACATAATCGCCGAGCGACACCAGCCCCTCGCCGGCCGTCGACTTGAAGCGGGCCAGTTTCATCAGCCGGTCGCGTTGGTCCTGGTCCTCGTAGATGCCCTCTTTCAGGACGGCGCCGAAGACGTTCCAGAACTTGGCGTATTCGTCCGGTGCCTTGTCGGCCTTCTTCTCCAGCTCGCCCAGGACGCGCTTGACCAGGGCGCCGCGGATGCGGGCCAGCAGCGGGTCGTTCTGCAGCATTTCGCGGCTGACGTTCAGCGACAGGTCCTCAGAGTCGACGACGCCACGCAGGAAGCGCAGATAGGACGGCACCAGGTCGGGGCAGTCGTCGGTGATGAACACCCGCTTGACGTAAAGTTTGACGTGGTGCTTGCGCGACGGCTCGAACAGGTCGTAGGGCGCGGTCTCGGGGATGAACAGCAACAAGGTGTATTCCATCCGACCTTCGACCCTTGCATGCAGCGTCGTCCAGGGCTCGTCGAAGGCATGGGCGACGTGGTGGTAGAACTCCTTGTACTGGTCGGGCGTGATCTCCTTCTTCGGCCGGGTCCACAGCGCCGAGGCGGTGTTCAGCACGTCCTCGCCGTCGTCCTTGGTCAGGACGATCGGCAAGGCGATATGGTCGGAATAACGCTTGACGATATCGGTGATGCGGGAGGGGTCCTGGAATTCCTTGCCGGTCTTGGACAGGTGAAGCGTGATCGTGGTGCCGCGGACATCGCGCTCGGCTTCCGCCACGGTGAACTCGCCGGCCCCGTCCGAGGTCCAGCGCCAGGCCTGGTCCTCACCGGCCCGTTTCGACACCACTTCGACCTGCTTCGAGACCATGAAGGCGGAATAGAACCCGACACCGAACTGGCCGATCAGCGACGGGCCGCCATTGTCCTTTTCGGCATCGGCCGCCAATTGCTCGACAAAGGCCGAGGTGCCGGACCGGGCGATGGTGCCCAGATTGTCGATCAACTCGTCCCGGCTCATGCCGATGCCGTTATCGCTAATCGTCAAGGTGCCGGCCTTCTTGTCGGTGGACAGCACCACCCGGAATTCCGGGTCGTCGGCGGTCAGGCCGGGCTCGGTCAGGGCCAGGTGGCGCAGCTTGTCACAGGCATCGGACGCGTTGGAAATCAACTCGCGCAGGAAGATTTCGCGCTCGCTGTACAGGGAGTTGGCGACAATATGCAGGAGCTTGGCGACCTCCGCCTGGAAGCTCATGGTCTGTTCGGTCATGGTGCGCCCTACTGTTGGTTCGTCGCCGGCGACGACTGATTGGGTTCGGTTTCGCGGGGCTCGACCAGGTCGGAGCGCCGCTGCATGAAATATTTGGCCTGGTACTCGGCCATGCGATAGGCCCAGCCGGCGGTGGTGGCGTTGATTTGATCCGCCAGCGCCTGGTCGGTGTCCTTGCCTTCGGCCCGGAACGTGACCCAATGCCCGTCACCGCCCAGCGCGACAAGTTCCACATGAACCACCAGGCTGTCAAAGGTGCGGATTTCGGTCCGGGCTGCGGCCGTGAAGTCAAGCTCGTCCCTGGGTCGGACATCCTCGAAGCGCAGGGACTCCAGCGACGACATCATGCCTTCCAGGGTAAAGGCGGATTTCAACTGCTCCGCCTCGGTCAGGCCGACCAGCCTCGGCTTATCCTCAGGCCTGTCGCGGATTACCTGCACCAATTCGCTATCGGCGTGGATGGTGACCACTTCCTTGACCCGGTCCTTGGACAGCTTGAACAGTTCGGGTTCCAGCCAGTCCTTGGCCTTGGGCTTGGCGTCCAGCCAGGTGTCGACCAGCCAGGTCTGATCGTCATCGGGCTTGCGGACGTAAAGCCGGCCCGGGCGGCTGGTGGTGGCGGCGCTCTTGGTCTTGCCGATCAGCAGGCTGCCCAAGTCGCGGCCGTCGGCGCCTTGCAGGCTGACCTTGACGGCCTTGCTGTCCTGCTGGTCCAGGCCGGTCAGGTCCAGCTTGCCGTGGCGGTCGGAGCGGTTGGTCTTGGCCTCCACCACCTTCAACTCGGCCAGGCCAAGTATGGCCCGCTTGACCAGGGCGAAGCTGGCCGGATAGCCGGATTTTTCGGGCACCGTCCAGCGCCCCTCCGCGCCGCGTTCGATGCGGAACCGGCCGCCGGTGGTGGCGATTTCGAGCGACGTCACGTCGTTGACCATGGTGCTCAAATCGGGGAATAGGGCGGTTGCTGCCGGCGTCCCCGCGTCCATCTTCGTATCCGGCGCCGCGACATAGACTGCCAGGCCGAGGGCCGCCGCCGCCGCAACCGCCAACACGCCGAATGTCTTGCCTTGCACGGTTCCGTCCTCCCCGGTTCGGCTAGGCCAGCCCGGCGCGCGCCTTGGCCCGTTGGCGGCGCAGCGCCGCCAGGACCAGGGTCAGCCCGCCGACCAGGATCGGGATCAGCCCGATATTGATGAATTTCAGCCAACTCCCCAGGTTCTCGATGTCCCGGCGCAGCGAGCGTTGCACCTCGCGCAGTTCGCGCCGCGACTGGATCATGTCCTTCTGGAATTCGGCAATCGCCTGGCTCTGTTCCTCGTTGAGAATCGAACCTCCGGCCTGGGCGCTTTGGCTCTGCAACTCGGCGATCCGCTTCTCCAGTTCGGCGATCCGCTGCTCCAGCTCGGCCTCCTTGGCGAGGAAGGCCTGGTCGGCGTCGCGGCGGATTGCCTCGACCGCCGTGAAGGGGCGGGCCGAACGGCCACGACTGCGCAGGGAAATCAGGTCCCCCGAACCGCTGAGATTGTCCAGCGCATTGACCAGGAAGACCGCGTTGGCGGCGGTCTGCAACAACAGTTCCTGGCCCAGGAAGTTTTGCCGCTGGGTCCAGAACATGTCGTCCAACAGGTCGGCATCGGCCACCAGGATCAGGTTCGCCGGCTGTTTCGCTTCGGCCAGGTGCGGCTTGGGCGTGGCCGGTTCCTTGCCCTCTTCCTCAGGCGGGGCGGCGTCGAAGGCGCTCTTGACCGGGCCGGTAATCCGGGCTGCCAGGGTATAGACTTCGCCGGAATCGGAGAATTCCCTGAGCAGCTTTTCCGGGTCCGGCCCCAATTTCAGCGGTTCCGCATCCAGCAGCGCCGCATGCCGGCTGGAAAACACCAGCGGGGCCAGACTGGTGGTCGCGCCGTCCAGCGGCCTCAGGGCGCCGGGGGTCGCCAGGTTGAGTTGCCCCAACTCGCCGGTTACCACGTCGTCGGCGTCCACATTATCCGGCCCGATCGCGTGCCACAGCACATAGTCCACGACCTGGCGGCGGCCCTGGCCCGCCGTGCCGACCCGATGGGCCAGGGCGCGGTCGCCGACCAGCTTGCCGGGTACCAGTTCGACCCCCCAGGCCGTAAACAGCCGATCGAGGGAGGAGCTGTGGTCGGCCATCGGATCCGGCTGGCCGGTCGGGCCGGGGATCCGGGCCGCGGTCTCGGCATGGGGATCGACGAAGGCCAGCACCTTGCCGCCGCCCAGTACGTACTGGTCGATGGCATAGAGGTCGCTGTCGCTCAGATCCTTGGGGTGGACCAGCAGCAACACGTCGATCTCGTCGTTCAGTTGCTCCAGCTTGCCGTCCAGCCAGGTGACGTCGAAGCTCTGGTTGATCTGCTCGACAATGGCATAGGGGCGCGACCGGCCCTGCATCGCCGCCATCATGCCGCCGGGCCCGAACTGCAAGGGCAGGCTGCTGACGATGCCGACCCTGGGCAGCTCCGGGTCGGTCAGGTTATGGACCAGCCGGGTCAGTTCGTATTCCAGGAACTGTTCGCGGCTCTCCTGGAAAAAGGGCACGATCTCCTGGTCGTCGGTCGAATTGGTGCCGACCAGGCCGAAATAGAAGGTCTGGCCCGAGGCGTCGACCGGGGCACCCTGCAGCCCGGCCAGGGCGGCGGCGTCCTCGGCCTCGCTGAACGGTTCGGGATCGATCACCTCCAGCCGGATCTGGCCGTCCGAGATCGCGGCATATTCCTCCAACAGCTCGCGCACGCGGGTGCCGTAGGTCTTGATGCGCGGCAGACCTTCCGCCAGCGAGGCGGAGAAATAGAGCTTCAGGCGGATCGGCTCATCCAGCTTGGCCAGCACGTTGCGGGACCCCTGGCTCAGCGTGTAGAGCTTCTCCTCGGTCAGATCCAGCTTGGCGTTGCGGAAGGTCCCGTTGGCCGCGATGTTGACCGCGACGAACAGGATCGCCGCGATGATCAGGCCGGTACCGGAAAAGATGCGTTTCGACATGGCCCCCTCCCTCAACCGGCCCGTCGCAGATCGACGACAATGGCGTTGGCAAACAGCCAGAAGCCGATCAGGCTGGCGAAGTAGATCACGTCGCGCAGATCGATCACGCCGTCGATGATCGCGTTGAAATGGGTCAGGAAGCTGAACGAGGCGATGGCGTCGATGATCACCGCCGGCGCCCAGACGGTGAAGAAGTCCAGCACCATGGGCAGGCCGGAGACGGTGAACAGAAAGCAAACCGCGACGCTGACCACGAAGGCGATCACCTGGTTCTTGGTGGTAGCCGAAATGCAGGCCCCGATCGCCAGATAGGCCCCGGCCATGAACAGGCTGCCGACATAGCCGGCCAGGATCACCCCATTGTCCGGCTGACCGAGATAGTTGACGGTCAGCCAGATCGGAAAAGTCAGTGCCAGGGCGATCGCGGTGAAGGCCCAGGCGGCCAGGTACTTGCCCAGCACCGCGGCCCATAACGGGACGGGCAGGGTCATCAGCAGCTCCAGGGTTCCGGCCCGGCGCTCCTCGGACCACAGCCGCATGCCGATTGCCGGAACCAGGAACAGGTAAAGCCAGGGGTGGAAGGTGAAGAAGGGCTGCAGGTCGGCCTGGACGCGTTCGAAGAACGAACCCAGGTAGAAGGTGAAGATGCCGGTCAGGAACAGGAAGATGACGATGAAGACATAGGCCAGCGGAGTAACGAAATAGCCCGCCAGTTCGCGTTTGAAGATGGCACTGAGCGCGGTCATGGCCGCGCCTCCGTCGTCACCCGGCGGAAGACTTCGTCCAGCCGGCCCTGCTCGACATGCAACTCGTTGCACTCCCAACCCTGTTCGCGGGCGAGATGGGCCACCGGGCCGATGATCGCCCGGCCGCCGACCGGAAAGGCGGTCATGGCGGCCAGCCCGTCGGGTGCGGGGCGCTCTTCCACCCGGGCGACCCCGTCCAGGGCCGTGATCTTCGATTTGGCGTCGGCGGCCAGGTCCGCACCCAGGCTGATTGACACCGCATTGTGCCAGTCCGACCGGGCTTCCAACTCATCCGGCGTGCCGTCGGCGACGATGCGGCCGCGGGCGATGATCACCGCCCGGCTGCACACCGCCTCGACCTCCTCCAGGATATGGGTCGAGATGATGATCGCCTTCTCCTTGGCCATGTCGGCGATCAGGTTGCGCACTTCGAACTTCTGATTGGGGTCCAGCCCGTCGGTGGGCTCGTCCATGATCAGCACTTCGGGATCGTGGAGCAGCGCCTGGGCCAGGCCGACCCGTCGCTTGAAGCCCTTGGACAAGGTATCGATGGATTGGGTCATAACCTGGTCGAGATGGACCTGTTCGACGGCCCGGTCAATCCGCCCGGCAAGTTCGGTGCCGCCATAGCCGCGGACCTGGGCGACGAAACGCAGGAAGGCGGCGACCGTCATATCGGGATAGGCCGGCGCCCCTTCCGGCAGGTAGCCGATACGGCGCTTGATGCCCAGCGGATCCTCGGCGACGTCCAGGCCGCAGACTTCGATGCGGCCGCCGGTCGGCGGCAGGAAACCGGTGATCATCTTCATGGTGGTCGACTTGCCGGCGCCGTTGGGGCCGAGGAAGCCAAGCACCTCGCCCTTGGCCACATCGAAGGAGATGTCGTCGACGGCCCGGAAGGGGCCGAACTCTTTCACCAGGTTCATGACACGGATCATTGCCGACATGTCGCTCTCTGGTTGTTGTTGCTTCGGGTTTTGGTCGAACAGGAAATCCCGGACGCAAACGCGTTCGAGTTTTCTCGGCTGCTAGATAATTAGTCCTGCGCTGGCGTCAAGGGGGAAATTGCCGCGTTGGTTTGCCTCGGGCGCGCCTGCGAGCTATCTTTTGAGACCGCGACATGACGGATCCCATCGACATACCTTCGCCCTGCATCGGGGTGTGCCGGCTCGACGCCGACAGCGGTTTCTGCGAGGGTTGCCTGCGCACGGTCGAGGAGATCGCGACCTGGACGGGTCTAGCGCCGGCCGAGAAGATGGATGTCCTGAAGCGGTTGAAGGAACGCCGCCGGGCCCGTGATCCGGGGCGCGAACGGCCCCGTCGGCGCGACCGCCGGCCACCGACCTGACGGCTACCTTTGGGCGGCCGCCAGGATCGCGTCGATCTCCAGGTGGTCAGCCAGATGGGCCGCCAGCTTGTCCAGCAACTGGTCGACAAAGGTCTCGTAGTTCAAGGCGCTTTTTGACCGCGGGCTCAGCCTCTCCAGGAAGGCGTGACGGAAATCGTCCGACCCGAACAGGCCGTGCAGATAGGTGCCCATGACCCGCCCGTCGGCTGACCGCGCGCCTTCGTCGTGTCCGTCGACGGTCAGGAAGGGGCGGGCCAGGGCCGGGCCGGTGCTTTGGCCGATATGCATTTCATAGCCCTGGACGGTACAGCCGCTGATCGGGTCACGGCCGCTCGCCTGGGTCAGGGTTTTGTCACCGCCCAGTTCGGTGTCCATCTCCAGGAGGCCGAGGCCCGGCTGCTCGCCGGCCGGCCCCTCGATGCCGCCTGCGTCGATCACCCTGTTGCCCAGCATCTGAAAGCCGCCGCAGACCCCCAGAACATGGCCGCCGCGGCGAAGATGGGCCGCCAGATCGATATCCCAACCCTGGGCCTTGAAGAACGCGAGGTCGGCTAGCGTCGATTTACTACCGGGCAGGATGACCAGGTCGCAATCGCCGGGCAGCGCCCGGCCGGGACCAACCATCTCCAGCGCCACGTCGGGTTCGGCGATCAACGGGTCGAAATCGTCGAAATTGGCGATCCGCGACAGCATCGGGACGGCGATCCTGACGCCGCCGCCCCCGGCCGGCCGGCTGCGTTCGATCGCCACCGCGTCTTCGGCCGGCAGGCGCCGGGCGTCGGAGAGGAACGGCACCACCCCGAAACAGGTGAGGCCGGTCTGCTCCCTGATTGCCGTGAGCCCGCCGTCGAACAGCCGCACGTCGCCGCGGAACTTGTTGATCAGATAGCCGCGAATGCGGGCTCGCTCGGCTTCCGGCAGCAATGCCCAGGTGCCGACCAGGCTGGCGATGACGCCGCCACGGTCGATATCGCCGATCAACGCCACCGGCACGTCGGCGGCCTCGGCAAAGCCCATATTGGCGATATCGCCCCGGCGCAGATTGACTTCGGCCGGGCTGCCGGCGCCTTCGATCAGCACCAGGTCGGCGCCGTGTGATATCCGCGCGAAACTGTCTAGAACGTGGGGCATCAGGTCGATCCGCGCCGCCTGGTAGTCGGCCGCCTTTTGCGTCCCCCAGACCTTGCCCTGCACCACCACCTGGGCCCCGGTATCGCTTTGCGGTTTCAACAGCACCGGGTTCATATGGACGCTGAGGTCCAATCGGCAGGCCCGCGCCTGCAGGGCCTGGGCCCGGCCGATCTCGCCGCCCTCCGCCGTCACGGCGGCGTTGTTGGCCATGTTCTGCGGCTTGAACGGGCGCACCTTGAGCCCGCGATCGGCAAACAGCCGGCACAGACCCGCCACCATCAACGACTTGCCGACGTCGGAACCCGTGCCCTGCAGCATCAGGGCGGGGGTGCGGGAGACGCTCATCGTACCGGCGCCCGCAACCTAGCTCTCAGAACGACGAGTCGGGTTCTTCGAGGAAGGCCAGTTCCTCAGGCGTGCTCTTCCGGCCCAGCACCGCGTTGCGGTGGGGGAAGCGGCCGAATCGGGCGATGATGCGGTGGTGGCTCCTGGCCCATTTCATCCCCTCTTCACTGTCCGCAATCGCGCCGAACAGCGCCAGCGAGCGTTCCTGGTCGGCCAGGTCCTCGGAATGTTCGAAGGGCAGGTAGAAAAACCCGCGCCGGGCCTTTTCCAACGCCTGGTCGTGGCCGGCGGCGATCGCCCGGTCGGCGACAGCACGGGCCTTGGCATCGCTGGCGAAGGCCCTGGGGTCGTCCCGGAACATGTTGCGCGGGAACTGGTCCAACAGGACCACCACCGCCAGGGCGCCGTCGGCGGTGATTTCCCAGTCGGCCAGGTCACCTGCATCGGCGGCGGCGTGCAGCGCCGCGAACCGCTCGCGGACCTCGGCGTCGAACGCCGGGTCCTTGGTGAACCATTTTTCCGGGCCGGCCTCGTCGAACCAGAAGGCCAGCACCTCGGCCGCCTGGCTCATAGGGTGCTGGCCGCCGCCGCCAGGGGCCGGCCGGATTCGACATAGGTCGGCAGGCCGGCGGCGATCTTGCCGCCCTTGACCACGGCACGGTGGTGCTCGGTGCGGGCGGCACGGGTGATGTCGGAGAAGGGGTCGCCGTCGACGACCAGGAAGTCGGCGGCACCGCCTTCGCGAATGCGGCCCTCGCCCGGCAGGTCGACCAGGTCGGCGGCCCGCGAGGTGCTGGACCGCAACGCCTCTAGCGGCGTCATGCCGCAATCGACCATGTAGCCCAATTCCCTTGCGTTGTCGCCGTGCCGGTTGAACGGCGTGCCGGCGTCGGTGCCCATGGCGATCAGGCCGCCGGCATCGTGGAAGCGGCGGAAACTGTCGACATGGCGCTCGTAGACCCGTTCCGACTTCTCGACCGCCCAGGCCGGGATGCCCTGGTCCTTGTTCTCGATGATGTGGCGCACCGCCGACAGGGTCGGCACCAGGTAGACACCGCGCTCCAGCATCTCCTCGATGCAGCGATCGGTCATGAAGATGCCGTGCTCGATCGAGGTGATGCCGCCGCGCACCGCATTCAGGATGCCCTCGGCGCCCTGGGCATGGCTGGCGGTGCGGCGATGGAAGCGCCCTGCTTCGGCGATGCAGGCGGCCATTTCCTCGGCCGAATAATGGGCATCCTCCGGGTTGACGCCGGGGGTCATGACGCCGCCGGTGGCCATCACCTTGATCTGGTCGGCGCCGGCCTGGATCTGCTCGCGCACCGCCTTGACCACTTCCTCCTTGCCATCCGCAACCCGGCCCATGCGGTTGCCATGGCCGCCGGTCATGCAGATCACCTGGCCCGAGGCCCGCATGGAGGGGCCGTCGAACATGCCCTGGCGCATGGCGTCGCGGACCGCGATGTCGATGAACTGCTTGCCGCCGCAGTCGCGGATCGCAGTGACACCGCCGCGCAGCGAGGCCTGGGCCCGGGCCAGTGCCTTCAGGGTGAGCTGGGCTTCCGAAAGCTTATCGGCCGCGGTGCCGGGGTCGGCCTCGGCGCCCAGGCAGACATGGACGTGGCAGTCGATCAGTCCCGGCAGCAGGGTGGCGCCTTTGGTGTCGACCTTGGGCCCGGCGAAGCCGTCGAACTCGCCGGCCGGTGCGATCCGCTTGACCGTGCCGTCCGCGACCAGGACGCCGCGGCCGCTTTCCGGCTCGTTCTCACCGTCGAAAATCGCACCGCCGATAAACAAGGTTTCCGTCATCAACTCTCTCCAATTTCTCTAGCGGTCGTACCGATGCCGATTGGGGGTCACACCTCGTAGCCGACCGCGTCGGCCGCCAATCCGTCATATAGCTCCAACATCCGGCCGCGCCAATCGTAGATCGGGTCGTCCGCCGCCAGCAGCTTGAAATCGCTGATGCAGCGGGCCCATTGGAAGGCACCGAATGCGATATAGTCGGCATAGGCCGGGGCCTCGCCGGCGATAAAGGGCTGCGCGCCCAGGGTGACCCTCAGCGGCAGCAGGCTTTTGGCGAACCGCTCGACGCGCTGGTCACGGTCGGCGCTGGCCTCCTCCAGGGTCTTGCCCAGCCGGGCCTCCCGCGTCTCGCGGAAATACCCCTGGTCCACCGGGTCCAGCAGCGGCCAGATATCCGCCACCACCAGCGGGAAAATGCCCCCGACCAGGGTGGCGTCGGCCCAGACATTGATGAACCTGGCCTCGGCCCGGCCGATCGCCCCGCCGAACAGGCTGGGGCGGTCGGGATAGCGGTCCTCCAAATGGCAGGCGATGGTCCAGCTGTCCGAGATCCATTCGCCGTCGTCGACCAGTACCGGCACCCGCCCCTGGCCCGACCCGGCGATCAACGCCTTGTCGGTGAAGCGGAACGGAATGCAGGTCGCCTCCAGCCCCTTATGGGCCAGCGCCATGCGGCTGCGCCAGCAATAGGGGCTGAAGCGCCGCTCAGGGTCGGCGCCGACCAGTTCGTAAAGCTGCATGACATCCTCCCGCAAATCGACCCGGCAGCATAACGGCTATCCGCGGCGGCGAACAACGACTCAACTGAATTTAGAGAACGATTTCCGCGTCCGGATGACCGGCATCCAGTGCATTCATATAGGCGAGGCAATACTCCAGCGACAGGTAAACCCCGTGGGCCTCGGTTTCCTGGTTTTCGACAATCGGGAAGGTCGAGTAGATGTAGCGGACATCGTCTCGGTCATCGACGCCATAGAGATGGAAGTAAACCGCGTCCAGCTTGGCGCGCAGTTGCAAGCGCCGTACCCCGTCCCAGGCAAACGGTGGCCGCACGTCGCCTGCTTCGTCGACATAGCCCATGTCGCGCGCAAAAGGCGCCATGTCGTAGGCGGTATAGGTCAATTCCAATACCGCCTCCCGCACGATATCGCCGGCGGTCTCGGGGCCGAATCGTATCTCATCGTAAAGGCAGGGAGGAACAACAGGCAATTGCTCAACAATGTACCAGTTGAGGTGCTGGCCCTGAACTTTTTGGCGCGCGAGATAGTCGAAAACCGTGGAGTTTAAGTTCGCCACGTAAATAGCAGCGAACAACGCGCCAATACTCTCCTCAGCGACATCGCAAGTCAGAAGAGCAAGCGTGTTCCCAGATCCAACTTTAGGGATCAGAGATGCAATCATTGTCCGGAAGTTCGTCGTCGCGGTGACGTCTTTGAAGCCGAGGAGATATCCAATGTCACTAACTCCAATGTCGGTCAGTCGAATCCAGTATTGCGGATCCGGTACCCATTCTGGGTTTTGGCGCTGTTCTTCAGTTGCAGGTACAGGCTGCGCAGGGCGGTGCTGGTTATCGAGGTTTACAACGACGCTTGCAGCACGATGATCAAATGCCTGCACCATCTTACCCTCGTAAAGAGGCACCCAATCCCCGGCGGCGCTCCGAAAGCAGTTGCCACCGATCGGATAGGCGCCTTCCCTTTCTTCCAGTTCCTGCCGCGTCCGGAACAGGTGGGAATCGTTGGTCATATGGAACATGGTTGAATACCGCACCGGCCATGCCTTGGTTTCTCCGTCATTACGGTCGACCAGGACTGGCAGACGATTGTAGATCGCCGTTGTCAGTTCGGCATCCCGCCTGGTGCGGAAAATCGGCGCGGTACCGGTGTTCGGGTTGACGCGGGCAAAATCCTCGGCTGTCAGGGGAAAGCAGCGGTCCGGGTTGTTTAGTTCGGACACGTCCTGAAGGAAAAAAGCGCAGTTTGCGGGGTTTGCAGTCGGTGAAGGGCTGGCGATGAATGCACAGAACTTGAACCGGCTGTCCACGTCGGGAAAGAAAGGTGGGGCTTCGAACCGTGTTCGACGATTCTCGAAATCATACAGCGCCTTTAGCCTCCCGCTGGTTGCAACGCCACGGAAGAATCGAGCGGCGGTCTTGTCTGAAGCGATTCCGGATGGTGTGAGCAATCCGATCATACCATCGGGTTTCACGATGGTCATCGCCCGTTCGACGAACAGGGAGTAGAGGTTGACATCGCCGCCCGAAAGCAGCGGATAGTCGCCACCCTGGCGCGCCATGCGGATGGCGCTTGCGGCACGGGAACTGGCAAGAGCGAAATCGGCCGCGAGGGGGTGCCCGTCATTGGCCAGCCGTTCGATCATACGCCTGCGGTCGGCGGCGCGTGGTGCCAACGCGATATCAGGTCGGCGGGCGGCGAACCATTCCACTTGTTGCAGCTTCATCCGGTCCCAGGGGGGATTGCCGATAACCGCGTCAAAGCCTCCCGTCAACTCGGCGCTTTGCCAATTCGACCAGACTCCGGGAAATGCCACTTGCCAATGGAGAAAGTGCTCCTCGCCGATTAGGCTGCGGGCTTGGGTGAACAAGGAGGCGAAGCGTTCCGCCTCGGGCCGAACCTCGGTGATTTCCTCTGCACCGCGGGCGATGTCGATCGGGTCGCCGAACTGGCCGTCATAGTAGGCGTGCAGGGCAGCTCGATCGTCGCGTTCCCGTAGGTTCAACCAGTCGAAGGCATGGACAAGGGACAGGAAGGCGGCCAACGGTGCCGTCATTTCCTGCACTTCCTCGAAGATTTCCGACGACCGGTGCGCCTCAGCGATTTCCGCATCGGTCAGGGACTCGATGGTCCGCATCGATGTTGCCGCCACGGTCGCGCGGCGAACCGTATCATGCAGCAATAGGGGGCTGCCTTCGGCGGCGGCTCTGTCGATGCCGCGACGAACCCAACATCCGAACAGGCTGTCGCCACAGCACAGGTGGTGATCTAGGAAACTGAGCGGGGCGCCAACGGTGAAGGTGTGCAGCCAGAGGGAGAGCTTGGCCAGTTCCACCGCCATCGGGTTTTTGTCAACGCCATAGACGCAACGTTTCAAAACCATGCGGCGGATGATATGCCGGTCGTCGAGCTGTTCCGGAGAGATCGTCCAACCGCGGTCCTCGGCATTGCCCAATATGGTGTTGCGGATCGTCTCGATGCGTTCGGACAGGGGAGAAATATAGTCGCCCCATTCGACCGCCGCCTCGGCATCCGCCATGGCATTGATGATGCGGTCCGTCAGGTAATCCACCAGGCTGACCAGGAAATGGCCGGAGCCCATGGCCGGGTCGCAAATCTTCAAGTCGAGCAGTTTCTCGGCCGGATCGACGCGGCGCAACCTGCCGAGTCGGCGGTCTTCGGCGAGGCCCTGGTTTGCCGGGTCATTTAGGGCGTCGGTGAAATCGGCCAGACGCGCCTCGACCAGTGGGTCCACCGTTTCCTGGATGATTAAACCGACCAGGTCGTCCGGTGTGTAGTAGCTTCCCGACCCCTTGCGGGCAAAAAGGTTTGGCCGAACGATGATATCCTCACCGTAACGATGGATTTCATGTTCCAACAAGCGTTCGTAGATCGATCCCAGTTGTTGAACACTGAGGTCGCGATAGTTGATATAACGCCGCCCGGTCGCGGTTTGCTCAAACGACAAGGCGTCTATGATTTCCGCCATCACTTGATCGCCGAGGCGGACAGCGCCTAGCAGGGGTGTGCGTTCCTCGTCGAACAATCCGCCATTGTAGGGCGGCAGGCCGATCGATGGATCGCCACGGTTGATGGCCCGGCAAAGATCCTCGATCGAAGACCAATACCTTGCTGCGGCTGCCGAAAACACATCACCCAATTCCATTCGCCGGCCGACATCGCCGCGCACTCGATCGCGCAATCCATAATCGTCATAGCGGGGGTCGCGCACTGGAAGCAGGTCACGGTCTTCGGCATAGAGAATGAACAGCAGCCGATACAGGAAAACCAGTGAAGCATCACGGACTTCGCCCAAATCCGCCGTTGGTGCCGCGACGGCGATGGCCTGAGCGAGTTGGGGATAGACTTGGCCGAACACCAAGTCTGACAGATTGGACGCAACCCGCTCCTCATAAAACCGACCTTCGTCGAGCGCGCGCTGGTGAAACGTGCGATCGTCGGTGGCACTTGGTAGGAATGCCGGTTGGCCAATAACCAGCAAGAAAACCTTCAACCAATGGCGTCGATCCTCTTCCGAAAGGACGAACAGGCCATCATTGTGGCCCGGCAGGTCAAGCACCTTGGCCAGGTCAATATCGAAGAACTGCTCCGATACCGATCGGGCGCCCTGATAGTAGAGCCGCCAACGGCCACCATTGGTTAGGATCCCCCACCTTAGATTTCCAGTTGTCAGGTCATCGACGCGACGTAAATAACGCAGCATCTGGGTCGAAGGGGCGGTTACTTCGTCCCGCCGCCCTGACCTGCGGTCGAGGGGGCGCTCCCATCTCTTTGATTCCACAACGGCTAGGCCGAATTCGTAGCGCCGCCACTCTTCCGGGCATTCGTTAGCGCGCTGTTTCGCGTCATCGTCGGCAAACAGAAGTCCATCAGGTACATCCACCCGACCATGGGCGGAGAGGTTCTGCTGGCGCAGGCTTGACTGCCAACCAACCCGTTCGAGGATTGGCCAGATCAGATCATCCTCGGTCTGACTTTCATTAGGCCCGTGCGCGGTGGGGAATCGGTCAAACACGCCTCGCAAGTCGCGGTGAAGCGTTTCAATGTCGGCGTCCGTCAAGGCTTGCCACTCGGCGAGTTCGGTTATCCTCTCGCGCAGGAAATCGACCGAAAAAAGGCTTCCTTGGGTCGCGTCATTCATGGCCTAGCCGGTACCGTTCAGTTTCGAGAACACGCACAACAACCGCCAGTTTTATCGGTTATGCCCCCGAATGTCATGCACCCTTACCGACCGGCAATTTAGGCCAGGTTTGCGCACACCTGGTCCAGGATGGCCAGGCCCTGGTCGGCTTCGTCGCGGCTCAGGTTGAGGGCGGGCATCAGGCGCAAGGTGTCGGGGCGGGGGGCGTTGATCAGCAGGCCGGCCTGGTGGGCGGCGGCAACCAGCTCGGGCCCGATGTCGCGTTTAAGGTCGAGGGCGAGCAGCAGACCCTGGCCGCGCACCGCGCCTAAGCCGTGCGCCCGGCTCAGCCGCTCCAGCCCGGCCGCCAGATGGGCCCCTGTCTCGGTCACGGTGCCGAGGAACCCGTCGCGGGTGATTTCGGCCAGCACCGCCAGCCCGGCCGCCATCATCAGGGGGTTGCCGTTGAAGGTGCCGCCCTGGTCGCCCGGCGCGAAGCAGCAGACATCGTCCCGGGCCAGCAGGGCGGCCAGCGGGGCGCCGCCGCCCAGGCCTTTTCCCAAGGTCATGATATCGGGGGTGACGCCGCTGCCGGGACCGGCGAACAGGTGGCCAGTGCGGCCCATGCCGGTCTGGATCTCGTCGAGGATCAGCAGGATGTTGTGTTCCCGGGTCAGCGTGCGCAATCCGGTCAGATAGGCAGGCGACGGCACGATGACGCCGGCTTCGCCCTGGATCGGTTCGACCATCACCGCCACCGTCTCGGGCCCGATCGCCGCTGCCATCGCCTCCAGGTCGTCGAAGGGGACATGGCTGAAGCCGGGCATGGCGGGCGGGAACAGGTCCTGCCAGCCCGGCTTGCCGGACGCCGCCATGGTCGCCAGGGTACGGCCGTGAAAGCCGTTGACCGTGGTCAGGATCCGGTGGGCGCCACCCTTGTGTACCGCGCCCCATTTGCGGGCCAGCTTGATCGCGCCCTCATTGGCCTCGGCGCCGCTATTGGCGAAGAACACCCGCCCCAGCCCGGCGGCGCGGGTGAGTTCTTCCGCCAACTCCAGCATCGGGCCGCTGTAATAGGCCGGGCTGCAGTTGATCAGCCGGTGGGCCTGGGCGGCGATCGCCTCGGCCAGCGGGGCCGGCGCGTGGCCCAGGCAGTTGACCGCCCAGCCCTGGACGAAATCCAGGTAGCGCCGACCGTCGGCGTCGGTCAGCCACGATCCGGCGCCTGCCACGAATACGGTCTCGGGCCGCTTGGTGATCGCCATCAGGGCGGCGAAGGGGTTGTCGTCTGTCTTTGTCATCCTGTTCCTCCTGAAATGGCCGCCGGCGGCGGGAGGACAGGACACAAACAACCCGCGCTCCCGCGTGTGCGGCGGCGGATACGGTTGCGATGTAAGGGAAAAAGAGTGTCGACCGTCCGCCCTGTCAGCGGGCGCGGCGTCGGGTGCAGCTATGGGCGGTCGACCAGCTCATGACGGGCCGCAGCATAGCGGCTGGCCCAGGTCTGGCAAGGGTGAATTGCAGGGCGGATTCCCTTGATCTTTGTGCAAGGGGCGCCATATTGGGGCGCTTTCTGTTTGCTGGAAGGATCAGGCCATGGGCTACAGGGTCGCGGTTGTCGGCGCCACCGGCAATGTCGGGCGCGAGATGCTGAATATCCTCGAGGAACGCCAGTTCCCCGTCTCCGAGGTGGCGGCGGTCGCTTCGGCGCGTTCGGTGGGCCGCGAGGCGATGTTCGGCGACAAGCGGCTGAAGGTCCAGTCGCTCGACGATTTCGATTTTTCCGGCTGGGATATCGCGCTGTTCTCGGCCGGCGGCAAGATCTCGGCCGCGCACGGGCCCCGGGCGGCCGGCCAGGGCTGCGTGGTGATCGACAATTCCAGCCATTTCCGCATGGACCCGGACGTGCCGTTGGTGGTGCCGGAATGCAATGCCGACGACATCGCCGGCTATACCAGGCGCAATATCATCGCCAACCCGAATTGCTCGACCGCCCAGATGGTGGTGGCGCTGAAGCCGCTGCATGACCTAGCCACCATTACCCGGGTGGTGGTCGCCACCTACCAGTCGACCTCGGGCGCCGGCAACGCGGCGATGGACGAGCTGTTCGACCAGACCAAGGGCATATTCGTCAACGACGAGCCGACCCCGGAAGTGTTCACCAAGCAGATCGCCTTCAACGTCATTCCCCATATCGACGTCTTCATGGACGACGGTCAGACCAAGGAGGAATGGAAGATGGTGGTCGAGACCAAGAAGATCCTCGATCCGGCTATCAAGGTGACCGCGACCTGCGTCCGGGTGCCGGTCTTTGTCGGCCATGCCGAGGCGATCAACATCGAACTGGCGCGGCCGATCTCGGCCGCCCAGGCCCGCGAGGCGCTGCGCGAGGCGCCGGGGCTGATGCTGGTCGATTCGCCGGAGGACGGCGGCTATATCACGCCGGTCGAATGCGTTGGCGATTACGCCACCTTCATCAGCCGGGTGCGTGAGGACCCGACGGTCGACAACGGCCTGAACCTGTGGTGCGTCTCGGACAATCTGCGCAAGGGCGCCGCCCTGAACGCGGTCCAGATCGCCGAAATCCTGGGTGCGCGCCACCTGAAGAAGGTGGCGTAGAGCCGCCGGCCATGCTCGACTGGGCCATCGTCATCCTGGTGGTTGGGGCAAGCGCCCTGGTTATGGCCCGGTTCATCCGCCGCAGCCTGACGACCGGCAAACGCGGCGCCTGCGCCAGTTGCGGCCAGGCCGAGGCTTGCGGCAAGCTTCCCGACGGTTTCCCCGACCTCGCCCCGCCCAACTGCCCGGAGAAGTAGGGGGTTCTGGTTCAGGCGACGTCCTGTTTCAATGGCTGAGCCGCCTGCGCTTCCAATTCGGTCCGGCGGGCCAGCATGTCCTGAGTTGTCGCGGCGCGGACCGGACCGAAACCGCGCACGATTTCAGGCAATGCGGCCAGGGCGCGGGCCAGGTCGTAGTCGGTATCCAGGGTCGGCAGCAGGGTTTCGATCATCGCCTCGTAGTCGGCACGCATTTTGGTGGCGGCCCTTGCGTCTTCGGTGAAGCGCAGCGGGTCGAGCCAGGTGCCCCGGAGCGTGCGGGCACCGGCCAGCAGCCTGAGCCAGGGCAGGATCCAGGGGCCGTAGGTCAGTTTGCGGGCCCTGCCGTCGTCGGTCTGGCGGTCGCGGAAGGGGAGCGGCGGGCTCAGATGGAAGCGGATGCGGCGGCCGTCGCCGGCGCTGGTGCCGATTTCGTCGAGGAACTCGGACCGGGTCAATAGACGGGCCACTTCATATTCGTCCTTGACCGCCAGCAGGCGGAAATACTGGGTGGCGACGGCGCGGCTGAAACCGCTGTCCACGACGCCGGCCTGTCGCTCGGCCGCATCGGCCCGGTCGACCAGGTCGCGATAGCGCCGGGCCAGGGCCGGGCCCTGGTAATCGGTCAGATAGCGGGTCCGGTCGTCGATCAACTCTGTCAGGTCGGGCTCCGGCAGGCCGTCGGCGCCGGGCGGCGGCAGGCCGGTGGCGCGGCGGACGGCGGCTGAATCGACGGCCGCCAGCCGGCCCCAGTTCAATGCCTCGAGATTGGCCTCGACCGCGACCCCATGCTGGCGGATCGCGGCTTCAATGGCGGCCAGCGGGATCGGCAGGTGGCCGCGCTGATAGGCCAGGCCCAACAGCAGCATATTGGCATACAGCGCGTCGCCGAACAGGGTTTCGGCCAGGGTCTTGCCGGGTCCGCCGTCGAAACCGTCGACACCGACCGCCTCGTAGAGCAAACCTTCCAGATGATCCTTGTCCCAGCCGCCGCCGGGGTCGGTCAAGGAAGCGGCGGTCTGGCTCAGATCGCTGTCGGCGATCACCGTGGTGACGCCCTTGCGCAATTTGCTGACGGCGTCGGGGCTGGCGGCGGTCACCAGATCGCTGGCCAGGACCAGGTCGGCGCCGCCGGTGCCCAGGCGCACTCCGGCCAGGCTGGCATCGTCGGGACCGATCCGGACATGGGTCAGGACACCGCCGCCGCGTTGCGCCAGCCCGGTGAAATCCAACACCGAACTGCTCAGGCCCGCAATATGGGCCGCCAGGCCGATCACCTGGCCGACGGTGACCACACCGCTGCCGCCGACCCCGGCGACCAGAACGCCATGAGCTTGGACCAACGGTTTCGGTTCGGGTGGATCGGGCAGCGGGAAGGGGTATTCGAATGCCGGCCGGGCCGGCGCGTTGCCGCCTTCGATGCTGACGATTGCCGGGCAACGCGCGTCCAGGCAGGCCAGATCGCCAACACAGGCCGACCGGTCGATGGCCCGTTTCCGCCCGTAAGCGGTGTCGACTGACCGCAGGGCCAGGCAATTGGATTGCAGGCTGCAGTCGCCGCACCCCTCACAGACCAGCGGATCGATCACCGCCCGTGGCCGGGCGCCGACCACCTCGCCGCGTTTGCCGCGCCGTTTGAGGTTGGTGGCGCAGGGCTGGTCGTAGACCAGCACCGTGACGCCCGGGGTTTCGCGCAAACGCCGTTGCACCGCATCCAAATCGCGCCGGTGGTGGACCGTCACGCCGGGCGCCAGGCCGGTTCGGCCGCGGTGTTTGTCGGGATCGTCACTCACTAGGGCGATCGCAGCCACCCCTTCGTGGTGCAGTTGCTGGGTGATCTGCGGCACCGAGAAGGGGCTGTCCAGGGGCTGGCCGCCAGTCATCGCGACCGCATCATTGTAGAGCAGCTTGAAGGTGATATTGACACCGGCCGCCACCGCCTGGCGGATCGACAGGCTGCCGGAATGCTCGTAGGTGCCGTCGCCCAGGTTCTGGAAGACATGCGGCGTATCGGTGAACGGCGCCTGGCCGACCCAGTTGGCGCCGTCGCCGCCCATCTGGACAAAGCTGGTGGTGTCGCGGTCCATCCAGGCGACCATCAGGTGGCAACCGGTGCCGGCGAAGGCGCGGCTGCCGTCGGGCACCCGGGTCGAACTGTTGTGGGGGCAGCCGGCGCAGAAATGCGGCGGGCGGACGATCACTTCGCGGGCCTGCCGTTCGCGGCCCTTGGCGGCCAGGAATTCGAGATGGGCGCGGCGCACGTCACCACCCTCGCCGGCCGGGATGCGGGCATTGAGGACCGGCGCCAGTTGGTCCGGGGTCAGGGTGCCGATTTCGGACAGCAGCTTCCGTCCGTCCGGGTCGGTTTTGCCGTAGACCCTGGGCCGCCGAACGGCGTCCAGGTGGTAGAGGATCTCCTTGAGCTGGCTTTCTATGACCGGGCGTTTTTCCTCGATCACCAGGATTTCGTCCAGGCCGTCGGCGAACCGGCGGATCCCCTCCGGCTCCAAGGGCCAGCTCATGCCGACCTTGTAGAGCCGCAGGCCCAGTTCGGCGGCGGCCCTGTCGTCGATGCCCAGGTCCTGCAAGGCCTGGCGCAGATCGTTCCAAGCCTTGCCGGTGGCGACGATTCCCAGCCGGGCCCTGGGGGAATCGACCTCAACCCGGTCGATCCGGTTGGCACGGGCGAAAGCGGTGGCGGCCGGCAGCCGGTGGCGGTAGAGCAGTTCCTCCTGGGCCAGCTGCGGAAATGGCCAACGGATGTGCAGGCCACCCGGCGGCGGCGTGACGTCGTCCGGCGTCGCGAAGGCCGGTTCCTGCCAATCGACCGCCATGCCGGCGGCGCTCTCGACGGTTTCCGAAACCGCCAGGAAGCCGGCGTAACAGCCGGAAAAACGCGACAGGGCCAGACCGAACAGGCCGAACTCCAAATACTCCCGGACATCCGCCGGGTTCAGCACCGGCATGCCCCACGACATCATCAACTGTTCGCTTTGATGGGCCAGGCTGGACGAAACGGCGCCATGGTCGTCGCCGACCACCACCAGGGCACCACCCAGCGGCGACGCGCCCATGGAATTGGCGTGCTTCAAGGCGTCGCTGGCCCGGTCCAGGCCCGGCCCCTTGCCGTACCAGATCGCGAACACCCCGTCCTGCTTGGCATCGCCATAGAGGCCGGTCTGCTGGCTGCCCAGGATAGCGGTCGCCGCCAGTTCCTCGTTGATCGCCGGCTGGAAGTGGATTTCATGGTCGGCGAGGTGCTGCTTGGCCGTCCAAAGCAACCGGTCATAGCCCCCCAGCGGCGAGCCGCGATAGCCCGAGATGAAGCCGGCCGTGTCGTGCCCGTCGCGACGGTCGCGCCAGCGCTGGACCAGCGGCAGCCGCACCAGGGCCTGGGTGCCGGTCATGAACACCCGCCCCGGTTCCCGGGTCAGGAAACCGGTGGTGCTCTCGATGTCTGGTGCGGACCCGGCCATCATGTCTCCCGGCGGCGATCTTGATCGCAAAGTGTAGCGAAATCATCTGGGACGATTCTTGCGATTTTGGCGGAAAAACTGTAGAGAATAGAAAAATCTACTATGATACACTAGAAACCTAGAAAAATAGGCTAATACACGAGATGGATAGCATCGATCGTAGGATCCTGGGCGAGCTGCAGCGCGACGGGCGGGTGGCAATCGCCGAATTGGCCGAACGGGTCGGGCTGTCGACAACACCCTGCTGGCGGCGGGTCCGGAGGCTGGAAGAAAGCGGCGTCATCCGCGGCTATACGGCGCTGCTGTCGCCGCGGGCGCTGGGCCTGGCCATCGACATGTTCGTCTACGTCACCATGGACCATCACCAGGCAGAAGCCTTCGAGGCGGCGGTGGCGGCCCAGGACGAGATCGTGGAATGTTATGCCATGACCGGTGCCCAGGACTATCTGCTGCATGTGGTGGTTGCCGACATCGACGCCTATGACCGGTTCGTACGCGAAGATTTGCGGAACATGCCGGGTGTCGACCGGGTCCGCACCAGCCTGGCTATGAAGACCATCAAACAGGGCGTCGCTCTGCCTTTGACTGGTGGATCGTGAATAGGCCGGCAAACGGGTTTACCACCGGTTGCGGCTTTTCTATGGTCTGGGTTATTGAAGCGCTGAGGATGATGGGTCGTGGCTGACACCTGGATCGGACAATTTCCCGGGCTTGCTGCCCTGGAGCCGGCAATATCGGCGGAACTGGCCAGGATCGCGCAAGTCGCGGACCTGCCGGCCGGGCAGGCCGTGTTCACACCGGGCGACGAATGCCGCAATTACCTGATGGTCCTGTCGGGCTCGGTGCGGGTGCTCATGACGGCCGAGAATGGCCGCGAAATCGTCCTGTACCGGGTGGCGGCGGGCGAGACCTGTGTCCTGACCACCGCCTGCTTGTTGGCGCACGAGGCCTATAGCGCGGAGGGCGTCACCGAGACGCCGGTGCGCGCGGCCGTGGTGCCGGCGGGGCCCTTCCTCGATTTGCTGGGTCGCTCGAATGCGCTTCGGGGCTTTGTTTTCGCGGCTTACGGCAACCGGGTCGCCGACCTGATGCTGTTGGTCGAGGAAATCGCTTTCGGCCGGCTGGACCTGCGGCTGGCGCGGTTCCTGGTGCAGCAGGAAAGCGCGAAGGGGATGGCCATGACCCACCAAGCCCTGGCGGTGGAACTGGGAACCGCGCGTGAAGTGGTCAGCCGCCAACTCAAGGAGTTCGAGCGGCGTGGCTGGGTCGCCTTGCACCGGGGCCGGATCGAAGTCCTGGACCAGGCTGCCCTCGCGGGATTTGCCGACCATTCCTGAATGCCGCCTTGGCGCGTTACTTTTCCCGACCCGACTGTGACATTGTCACTGAAGCAGGCCGCCGAGGCGCCTAGTATGCTGGCACGAATTAACTGAAAGGATCTACCATGTCTCGTAACGTCGGCAGCATCGATCGCGTACTTCGCATCGTTATCGGATTGGCGGCCGTGGCCTTTGCCCTGTTCAGCGGCCATGCCTTGGCGCCGTGGGGCTGGATCGGCATCATTCCGTTGGCGACCGGGCTGATTGGCTGGTGCCCGGCCTACCTGCCGTTTGGCATCAAGACCTGCCGCACCACGGAAACCGCCTGACCTTTAGACTCGGGGACCGCTGTTCCGTTCCGCATCGAACACTCGCCCGCTCGTAGGGTGCTCCCGCATTGGGGGATCGGGCGGGAACGCGGGATGGAGCAGCACCGTTCCTAGAACTAAGACGGCGGGTCGCTGTTTTCGGCGTCCCATTCCAGGATGGCGGCGCGCAATTCCTCATACTCGCGAGCCACATCCTCACCGAACAGAGGGTCGGACCGATTGTCGATCTTGGCGTCGATGGCGGCCCAGTCCTCGGGCCCCAGTTCGCGGCGCGCGATCGGGAAGAACCGGGTGTTCTCCATCTCGATATGGCGTCGCTGGGTGTCGACGAAGGCGCGTCCGACCTGCCGGAACCAATCACGCGGAATTTCGGCATCCTGGGTGACCCTTGTGACAGCGTCGGCCAGTTCGCGGGCGGCTTGGGCGACCGACGCATGTTCCTCGTCCAGGTCGCCGATTTCCGCTGCGGCCGCCGGTTTTACCGCCACCAACCGGCGAAAGATGACGTCTTCCTTGGGGTGGTGGCAGGCATCCGGATAGTCCAGGAAATAATCGATCAGGGTCTGAACCAGATCAAAGTCGACGGTTTCACCGCGTTCGATCCGGGCCAGTTTACGTTCCAAAATGCCCAGCAGTTTGGCCAGGTTGGCATGTTCCCAATACAGGCTGTCCAGCGATCCGGTCATGATTTTGGCGTCATTCTGGTGGTTCCGCGCCGCCAACCTAGCAAACGGGCGTTCGCCGCCGATTGATCAGGCTCAAGCGGCGGCAGACTTCCGGAAAAATGCCCCGTCAAGCGTCGCTGGCGTCGGCAACCTCGGTCAGCGAGTAACCGGCACCGCGCGAGGTGCGGATGGAAACGGTGGCACCGTAATCCTCCAACTTGCGCCGCAGCCGGTGGATGGCGACATCGATCGTGTTCTGGTAGACGGCCGACGAGCCGAAGACGTTGCTCTCCAGCACCGTCTTGGGCACGATCGTGTCCTTGCGCCGCATGAACAGATGCAGCATTTCGGTTTCGCGGCGGGAAAGCTGGGCAATCTCGCCGCCGACCCGGACCACGCGCTCGTCGCCGTGGAAGGTGACGTTGCCGACCTCGATGGTGGCGCCGGCAATGGTTTCAGGGCGCCGCATCAAGGCCCGCATGCGGGCGATCAATTCGGACATCGCAAACGGCTTGATCAGGTAGTCGTCGGCGCCGCCTTCCAGCGCGGCGACGCGGCTGTCGATAGCCTCGCGCGCGGTGAGGATCAGCACCGGCAACGGACTGCCTTCTTCGCGGATTCTGCCCAGGACCGACATGCCGTCGCTGTCCGGCAGGTTCAGGTCGAGTATGATTGCGTCATAGCCGCCCGATTTCAGGGCGGTCAGGCCTTCCTGACCGGTTTCCACCGCGTCCAACCCGATACCAACTGCTACGAAACTGTTCTTGATGACTTCGGCGATCCGCCGGTCGTCCTCGATCAACAGCAATCGCATTGCACGTATCCCTAACTTTAAAACTAGTCCAGACCCTCGGACCCCGATCCAAGCCATACGACCCTGTTACGCCGGCATCCCCCTCCCGCGTTGTACTGCGTCATGCGCTCAGTCTACCCATGGTAACATCCGATTGACCCGGAGAACTGCTTCCAAGCCCACCTAACCAGGCGAACCTTACATCCACTCCATGCCCTCGTCAATCCACGTACAAGCTTTAATAAATCGGGCAAGCCTCGGTCGGAAAAGGGATTCCTCGGCGTGCCCTGGTGGTGCGGACTACGGGGGCCGGATCAATAGACTCCGTAAACCTTACTTTTGCGTGAATCGAATTTCGGCAATCGACGCATGACTTGCGGTCTGGCTGTCATCGCTGTCGGCGGAAATCGCCAAACGGCCGGGGGCGGGGGCCGGTGAACCGAACACTCTTTGATAGTCCGCGGCGATATCGACACGCTCCTCGAACCATTGCCCGGTCGGCGCGTCGCCGGGCCGCAGCACGATGATCGCGCCGGCCGATTTCAAGTATGGGCTCTCGATCAGGTCGCCACGATTTCCCAGGCCGCCCCAGGTATAGGCAATGACCCGGCCCGGCGCATTGGGCCCTTTCAACGCCTCGACCAGGGGCCGCAACAGGCGCTCACCCCAGCTCGCGGCCGCTGGATCGAAGGGAAAGGACAGATAGACCGCGATCGGGCGGTCGTCCTGCCCTTTTTGTGACAAGGACGTCGGGGCCATGGTCCGGTCGACCCGCCAGCGCCAGGCCAGGGTCGGCGTGTCGGACAAGTCGACTTCGACGTCCCGGTACAGCATCGAGACACCGCCTTCACTGATTACGGTGACCTGGTCCTGGTCGCCCAGGAAGCGGTTGCGCTTCTTGTCGTCGAACGGCAGTTCCTGCCAACCGGCGGCGATCAGGCCCGGTGCCAATGGGGCCGGATTGGCCGTCGCGGCGACCCCGCCGGCCACCAAGCCCAAAGCCAAGAGGACGGCGGAGACAGGTCTCAGGTTTGGCGGCATCTACTCCTCGGGTATCAAGCCACGGGGCCGGAATCGCAGCACAAATAACAGGATCAGCCCCATGGTGATCAAGCGCATATGGGCCGCGCTCTCCAAAAGGTGATTGCGCAGGAAGCTGCCTTCGTCCATGCCGCTGGTGATCAGGTTCATCAGCCACAGCCCCATCGGTTCCGCCTCGATCCAAAAGAACCAGATCAGGAAGCCGCCCAGCACCGCGCCGAAATTGTTGCCCGAACCGCCGACGATCACCATGACCCAAATCAGGAAGGTGAAGCGCAAGGGTTGGTACGAAGCGGGCGTGAACTGGCCGTCGATCGTGGTCAGCATGGCGCCGGCAATGCCGATCACGGCTGACCCCAGCACGAACACCTGCAAGTGACGTCCGGTGACGTTCTTGCCCATCGCCGCCGCCGCGACCTCATTGTCCCGGATCGCCCGCATCATGCGGCCCCAGGGCGAATGCAGGGCCCGCTGCGACGCCCAGATCAGGATCAGCAGGACAGTCAAGAACAGGGCGGCGTAGCACAGCTTGACGGTGATGGATGACAAATCGACCGGCGATACGCCCAAGGTCGCCGCCCAGTCCTGGAACCAGGGGGCGAGCTGCAGGTCGACTTCGTAAGGTACCGGCCTTGGTAGGCCGGTGACGTTTTTCACGCCCCGGGTCATCCAGTCCTCGTTCTTCAGGACCGCGATGATAATTTCAGAAATCCCCAAGGTCGCGATTGCCAGATAGTCGGACCTGAGGCCCAGTGCGATCTTGCCGATCACCCAGGCGACCCCGGCCGCCAGCACGCCGCCGGCAATCCAGGACAAAAGGATCGGCAGACCCAGGCCGCCCAGGAACCCGGTTTTGGCTGGTTCCACCGCTTCGATCGCGGCAATCGCCGGGTCGAAGACATAGCGGGTCGCGAAATAGCCGACGGCGATGATCGCCGCCAACAGCAGCCGGCGCAAATTGCGCAAATGAACCCGCTGGTAGACGACGACCGCGATCGCGATGGTTATCAAGATGACCAGCAGCGCCAACAGCACGCCGCTGCCGCCCGCCGCCCAGGCCTCGGCCACCGGTGGGACCGAGATCAGGACGCCGCAGACCCCGCCCAGGGCCGCGAACCCCATCACGCCGACGTTGAACAGGCCGGCATAGCCCCATTGGATATTGAGGCCCAGGGACATGACGGCCGAGATCAGGCAGAGATTGAGGATGGCCAGCGACAGCGACCAGCTTTGCAGGACCCCGACCAGGATCAGGGCCAGGGCCATCAGCCCGAACAGCCCGGCCTTGCTCATGCCGCCGCTCATAACGCCTTGCCCCCGAAAATGCCGGTTGGCCGCAACAGCAGCACAAGGACCAGGATGACGAACGAGACCGCGAACTTGTAGTCGGTGGACAGTAACTGCACCAGTCCCTCCGGCGCCCAGTCGCCGGGCCAGGCGTAGGCCAGGAACTTGCGATAGGCGTAGGTCACCATGACCTCGGAGAAGGCGATCACGAAACCGCCGGCGATGGCGCCCAGCGGACTGCCCAGGCCACCGACGATGGCGGAGGCGAAGATCGGCAGCAGCAGCTGGAAATAGGTGAACGGCTTGAAGCTCTTGTCCAGGCCGTAAAGGACCCCGGCGATGGTCGCCAGGGTGGCGGCCAGCATCCAGGTGATCAGCACCACCCGGTCCGGGTTGATTCCCGACAGCAGCGCTAGGTCCTCATTGTCGGAGTAGGCCCGCATCGACTTGCCGGCGCGGGTGCGCTCCAGGAACCAGAACAGGGCCGCCACCACGATGATCGCGGCTACGATTGTCAGGCCCTGGCTGGTCTTCAGCGCGATGCCTTCGCTCAAACCGGTCATCTGCTTGAACTCGCGGGCCTTCATGATGAAGCGGTCGCCATCGGCGAAGCGCTGGTCGTCGGGCCCGATGATGAACCGCACCACCCCGTTGAGCACGAACATCACCCCGACCGAGACGATCAGAAAGACCACCGGCGGCGCCTTGCGTTGGCGGTAAAAGCGGTAGACCCAGCGGTCTATCGCCAGGCACAGCACGATGGTGGCGACGATCCCGACCGGCAGCGCCACCAGCGCCGTCGGCAAGGGCGCGATCGACAGGCCCCAGGCCTGCAGGCCCCAGGTCGCCAGCACGGTGACCATGGTGCCGAAGGCCATGGTGTCGCCATGGGCAAAATTGGAAAACCGCAGGATCCCGTAAACCAGGGTAACGCCAATCGCGCCCAGTGCCAGCTGGCTGCCATAGGCCATGCCGGGGATGAGCACGAAATTGGACAGCAGGATCAGCGCATTCAAAAGTCCGTCCATGGCCTAGCCCCCCAGGAATGCGCGCCGGACCTCCGGGTCGGCCATCAGGGCGGCCCCGGTGTCGGTATAGCGGTTGCGGCCCTGGACCAGGACGTAGCCCTTGTCGGCGATGTTCAGGGCCTGGCGGGCGTTCTGTTCGACCATCAGGATGGCAATGCCGGTGCGGGCCACTTCGATGATCCGGTCGAAGAGTTCGTCCATCACGATCGGCGAGACGCCGGCGGTCGGCTCGTCCAGCATCAGGACCTTCGGGCTGGTCATCAGGGCCCGGCCGACGGCCACCTGCTGGCGCTGGCCGCCGGACAGTTCACCGGCCGCCTGGCGCCGCTTGTCCTTCAGGATCGGGAACAGCTCGAATACCTGCTCCATGGTGCCGGAGAAATCGTCGCCGCGGGTGAAGGCGCCCATTTCCAGGTTCTCCTCCACCGTCATCGAGGTGAAGACGTTGTGGTTCTGGGGCACGAAGCTCATGCCCTTGCCGACCCGGGCCTGGGGGCTCAGCCGGCCGATGTCCTCGCCGTCCAGCCGGACCTCGCCCTGGCGCAGCTTCAGCATCCCGAACACCGCCTTCATGGCGGTCGACTTGCCGGCCCCGTTGGGTCCGACGATGACCGCGATCTCGCCGCGATCGACGCCGATGGTGCAGTCGTGCAGGATGTCCATGGCGCCATAGCCACCGGTCATGTTCTCGCCGACCAGGAAACTCATTGCGCGTCCCCCGGTTTGTTCTTGAGGCCGGTGCCGAGATAGGCCTCGATGACATGTTCGTTGGCCTGGACCTCTTCGGCGCTGCCCTGGGCCAGCAGCGCGCCTTCGGCCATCACGATCACCGGGTCGCACAGCCGGGCGATGAAATCCATGTCATGCTCGATCAGGCAGAAGGTGTAGCCGCGCTCCTGGTTGAGGCGCTGGATCGCCTCGCCCAGGGTCCGCAGCAGGGTCCGGTTGACGCCGGCGCCGACCTCGTCCAGGAAGACGATCTTGGCGTCGACCATCATCGTCCGGCCCAGTTCCAGGAGCTTTTTCTGGCCGCCTGAGAGGTTGCCGGCATATTCGTCGGCGACCTGGTTGATCTGCAGGAAATCGATCACCTCTTCGGCCTTGGCCCGAATCCGCTCCTCCTCGGCCCGAACCTTGGCGGGGCGCAGCCAGGTGTCGACCAGGCGTTCGCCGGACTGGCCACCGGGGACCATCATCAGGTTCTCCCGGACGGTGAGCGTGGTGAATTCGTGGGCGATCTGGAAAGTCCGCAGCATGCCCTTGGCGAACAGCTGATGGGGCGCCAGGCCGGTGATGTCCTCACCATCCAGGTAGACGTGTCCGCTGGTCGGGGTATAGAGCCCCGCGATGCAATTGAAGAGCGTCGTCTTGCCGGCGCCGTTGGGTCCGATCAGGCCGGTGATTCTGCCGCCCTCGATCGACAGGGAGACGCCGTCGACGGCCCGGATGCCGCCGAAATGCATGTGCAGGTCGTCAATATCGATCATTGTCGGGGAAACGGGGACAGGCAGGCACTGGTCGGAAAACGGCCCGCGCCGAAGCGCGGACCGTATCCGATATCGGGTGGTCGACCGTCCGGTCGCCTACCGGAAACGGGCGGTGGTGTTCTTGCCGCCCATCACCAGGATTTCCCGGTAATTGCCGGCACTTTCACCGGCTCCGATCAGCTCGACCGCCGAGGCGCCGACATAGTCGACGTCACCGCCGCCGGCGATGATCTTCAGGGCCTTGGCCAGTTCGCCGGGATAGATCTTCTCGCCCGGCGCGTTGGCGACCATCATCACCTTGTCCTTCAACGCCTGGCTACTGGACGACTTGGCGGCCTGCATGGCCAACATGATCAGCGCCGCGGCGTCATAGGATTCGGACGCGAACGGCCCGGCCTTGAAGCCGGCCGCTTTGGCCATGGCCTCGAACTGCTTGGCGCCCGGGCTGTCGGTGCCGGGGACGGTGCCGAAGCTGCCGTCCAGGTCCTTGCCGATCGCCTGCGGCAGGCTGTCACCGATCATGCCGTCCGGCAGCACGAAGGTATCGAAGGCGCCGGTGTCGAGGGCCGCCTGGATAATGCCCTTGCCGCCCTGGTCCAGGTAACCGGCGACGATCAGCACCTCGCCGCCCGCCGCGGCCAGCGCGCCGACTTCTGCCGTATAGTCGGCCTTGCCGTCTTCATGGGCGGCCGCCAGGGTGATCTTCCCGCCGGCCTTTTCGAAGTTGGTCTGGATGCTGTCGGCCAGGCCCTTGCCATAATCGTTGTTGGTGTAGGTCAGGGCTGCCTGCTTGATGCCGCGTTCGGTCAGGATGTCGGTCAGGACCTGACCCTGACGGGCGTCCGACGGTGCGGTGCGGAAGAACAGGCCGTTATCTTCGATGGTCGAGAGCGCCGGCGAAGTGGCGGACGGTGAAATCATGACGATGCCGTTGGCCAGGGCCACGTTCTGCAGCATCGCGGTGGTCACGCCCGAGCAGTCGCCGCCGACGATGGCGTTGACCTTGTCCGAAGTCACCAGCCGTTCGGTGGCGGCGGTCGCCGCCGCGGCATCAACACAGGTGGTGTCGCCGCGCACCGATTCCACCTTGGCGCCGCCCAACAGGGCGCCGCTGTCGCTGACTTCCTTCATCGCCAATTCGGCGCCCGATGCCATATCGGGGGTCAGCGATTCGATCGGGCCGGTGAAACCGAATACCACGCCCAGCTTCACCGTCTCGGCCTGTGCCGCGGTCGCAGCCAAGGTCGCAACCGCGGTCGCGATCAGAAACTTCTTCATCGATATCTCCCAAATGGTTTTCTTTATTTGCCGAGGCGCACTCGAGACCCCGCGCGTCCGTCCCGCAAGTTCCCGAGTTCCTAAGGCCTCCCGAACCCGGGATGTTATACACAATTTGCGGTGTGGGGAAATATTTTGACGCACCGCTACCAGAGATGTCAGGACCGGCGCTGCCCCAGATCTAACAAGAAAAAGGGCACGGCGTTGCCGCCGTGCCCGATAGGTGCGGGTTGAAAGGTGTTGGACTACGCCGCGGCGGCGGCGCTGTCGACCTTGGGGTCCAGGCTGCCGTCGGTGTAGCTGGTGGCCATGGACGAGAGCGGGGTCGGCTTGATCTTGCTGGCCTGGCCCGCCGCGCCGAACATCTCGTAGCGGCTTTCGCACAGCTTCTGCATGGCGACGATGGCGGGCTTCATGAAGGCGCGCGGGTCGAACTCGGCCTTCATCTCGGTCGCCACCTTGCGCATCTGGCCGGTGATCGCCATACGGCAATCGGTGTCGATATTGACCTTGCGCACCCCGTATTTGATGCCGGTGACGATCTCCTCGACCGGCACGCCATAGGTCTGTGGGATCTCGCCGCCGAAGCGGTTGATCAGGTCCTGCAGGTCCTGGGGCACCGACGACGATCCGTGCATCACCAGATGAGTGTTGGGCAGTTTGGCGTTGATCTCCTTGACCACGTTCATCGCCAGGATATCGCCGGTCGGCTTGCGGCTGAACTTGTAGGCGCCATGGCTGGTGCCCATGGCGATCGCCAGGGCGTCGACCTTGGTCCGCTTGACGAAGTCCACTGCCTGGTCCGGGTCGGTCAGCAGCATGTCGTGGTCCAGCTTGCCCTCGAAGCCGTGGCCGTCCTCCTTGTCGCCCTCGCCGGTTTCCAGCGAACCGAGGCAGCCCAACTCGCCTTCGACCGAAACGCCGACCGCATGGGCAATGTCGACCACCTTGCGGGTGACCTCGACATTGTAGTCATAGGATGACGGGGTCTTGCCGTCGGCCTCCAGGCTGCCGTCCATCATCACCGAAGTGAAGCCGGTGGTCATGGCCGAGATGCAGGTGCCGGGTTCATTGCCGTGGTCGAGGTGCATGCAGATCGGAATATCGGGGTACATCTCGGCCGCCGCATGCAGCAGATGCTTCAGGAAGATGTCGCCGGCATAGGCCCGCGCGCCGCGGCTGCCCTGCAGAATGACCGGTGAATCGGTCGCCGCGGCGGCCCGCATGATCGCCTGGATCTGCTCCAGATTGTTGACGTTGAAAGCCGGCAGCCCGTAATCGTTCTCGGCTGCATGGTCGAGAAGCTGTCGAAGCGAAATCAAAGCCATCCCTGAAATCCTTTCCTTTTGCGTTTCTTGAGGGTCAGCCCTTGGCTGCCAGTTTGTCCTTTGCCGCCGCGACCACGGCGTCGGCAGTGATATTGAAGTGCTCGTAGAGTTGCCCGGCCGGGGCCGAGGCGCCGAAGCTGGTCATGCCGACCACCGCGCCGCCGTCACCGGTATAGCGTTCCCAGCCGAATGTGGCCGCCGCCTCGACCGCGATGCGTACCGTGGTCGGATCGATGGTGGCCCTGCGATAAGCGTCGTCCTGGCGCTCGAACAGTTCCCAGCACGGCATCGACACCACCCGGGTCGGCACGCCGTCGGCCTGCAGGCTTGTTCGTGCCTCCAGGGCCAGCTTGACCTCGGAGCCGGTGGCCAACAGGGTGACCTGGGCGGCGCCGTCGGCCTCGGCCAGCACATAGGCGCCGCGGGCCGACCGGTTCTCGTCCACCGCCTCGGTCCGCACCGCCGGCAGTCCCTGGCGCGATAGCGCCAGCACCGAAGGCGTGGTCTTCTCGGCCAGGGCCTGGGCCCAGCACTCGGCGGTCTCAACCGCGTCGGCCGGGCGGAAGACCAGCAGGTTGGGCATCGCCCGCAACGAGGCGATATGCTCGATCGGCTGGTGGGTCGGGCCGTCCTCGCCCAGGCCGATGCTGTCATGAGTCAGCACGTAAACGACGCGCAGGCCCATCAGCGCCGACAGGCGGATGGCGCCGCGGGCATAGTCGCTGAACACCAGGAAGGTGCCGCCGTAGGGGATGAACCCGCCATGCAGGGCGAAGCCGTTCATCACCGCCGCCATGCCGTGCTCGCGGACCCCATAGAACAGATAACTGCCGGCGAAATCGCCCGGGCCCACCGGCTGCATGCCCTTGGCCCTGGTGTTGTTCGACCCGGTCAGGTCGGCCGACCCGCCGACCATTTCGGGGATCGCCGGCACCAGTGCGTTCAGCGCCTCCTCCGACGATTTACGGGTGGCCCAGCCCGGCTGCTCGTCGATCAATCGCGCCAGATGGGCCTGGAAAGCGTCCTGCCAGTCGGCCGGCAGGTCACCGGCTTGGGCCCGGTTGAAGGTGTCGCGCAGGCCGGTCTCTGCGGCCGCCAGACGCGACGCCCAGGCATCGGCCGCTGCCCCACCGCGTCCACCGGCTTCGCGCCAGGCGCTCTGCACATGGTCGGGAATGACGAACGGTGCATGCGGCCAGCCCAGAGCTTCCCGGGTGGCGGCGATCTCGTCGTCGCCCAACGGCGCCCCATGGGTCGCCGACGTGCCCTGTTTGTTGGGGGCGCCGAAGCCGATGACCGTGCGGCAGGCGATCAGCGACGGGGCGTCGGTGGCAGCCCGGGCCGCCTCGATGGCGCCGGCGATCGCCTCCGGGTCGTGGCCGTCGACCCGTTGGACGTGCCAGCCGCTGGCCTGGAAGCGCTGCAACTGGTCGTCGCCGACGGTCAGGTCGGTCTTGCCGTCGATCGAGATGCCGTTATCGTCGAACAGCACGATCAGCCGGCCCAGTTTCAGGTGTCCGGCCAGGGACACCGCCTCGTGGCTGATGCCCTCCATCAGGCAGCCGTCACCGGCCAGGGCATAGGTGTAGTGGTCGACCAGATCGGCACCGAAGCGGGCTTCGGCCATGCGTTCCGCCAATGCCATGCCGACCGCGGTGGCGATGCCCTGGCCCAGGGGCCCGGCGGTGCACTCGATGCCGGCACCATGGCCGTATTCGGGATGACCGGCGGTGCGGCTTCCCAATTGGCGGAAATTCTTCAACTGGTCGATGTCGAAATCGGCAAAGCCGGCCAGGTGCAGCAGGCCGTAAAGCAGCATCGAACCGTGGCCGGCCGACAGCACGAAGCGGTCGCGGTCCGGCCAATCCGGCCTTGCGGCATCGAACTTCAGGAAACGGGTGAACAGCACGGTGGCGATATCGGCCGTGCCCATCGGCATGCCGGGATGTCCGGAATTCGCCTTCTGCACGGCATCCATCGCCAAGGCGCGCAGCGCATTGGCCATGTCGGCGTGGTTGGTCGCGCTGGTTGGGGTGGTTTCCAAAGCACCGGTCTGCATTCAATCACTCTCCCTAAATCGCATGGATGCCGAGGGCGGCCTTGACCATATGATAGGCGATCGCCAATTGGGTCAAGGCGAGGGGATGGCTGGTCGCGATCGCGTTCCCGCGACCCGTGAATTGGCCAAGATTGGCCCGCAAATGCCCCGCTTCCGGAATCAGGTCCCAAAGCAGATCTTCGAGCCCCGCCGCCTGATCGTCGGCGATCGATCCGGCAATTTCCAGGACGTCGACCGGCTTGCCGTCCGGGTCGCGGGCCAGTTCCAGATGGATTCCGTTGCGGACATTCGGATCCAGGATCGGCGTCAGGTCCGGGTGCGGCAGGGTCGGGCGCAGGACATGCCGCACGTTCAGGTGGGCGCCGCTCTCTTCGGCCCGGTCGGCCGGCGGATAGAAGCTGATGACGATGTCGGCGAAAGCGCGCTGGGGATGGATGTAGGCGGGGCTGTCGTCGATCCGCCGGGCCAGTGATTCGATCACCTGTTCCTCGCTATAACCGCGCAACCCGACATCCCGCTGTACCTTCCACCGCACCCTTAAGTCCTCGTCCGGCTCCAGGTAGATCTTGACGTCGTAACAGTCGCGGATTGCCCGCGTGGCATACCCTAACAGCCCCTCGACGACAATATAAGGTTTGGGCTCGATCAGGACCGGGCTGCCAAAGGTGCCGGCGCGATGGTCGTAGACCGGCTTCAGGATCGGCTGGCCCTGGCGCAACAGTTTCAGATGCTGTTCGAAGATGCCCAGGTGGTTGGCGTCTGGGTTGAGGGCGGTGATGCCGCGCTCCAGTCGCTCGGCCCGGGTCAGGCTGTGATAATCGTCGCTGCAGATGGTGACCAGGTTTTCCGGCCCCAGTATGGCGGCGACGCCATCGCTCAACGTGGTCTTGCCGGACGCGGAATCACCGACAATGCCAAGGATGATCGGGCGGTCCAGGTTGGTGGTCAGCATCGTCTCGGCGGTCCTTTTGCTTCAGGTGCCGGCCGGGCGGTGGCTGGTCAGCACCTGCCGCCGCCGACGCGCCCCGTCGATCATCAGGGTCTGGACCAGGTCACCCTCTGCGGTGCGGTCGACGCCGTCGACCAACAGGCCCGGGGTGATACCGGACGCACAGAAATACACCCGGTCGGATGCAACCAATTCGTCCAGGCCGTACCATCGCGTGACGTCCAGTCCGGCCTCGCGCACCTGGGCCGCCTCATCGTCGCGCTGGGGGTCGACTCGGCCCAGGAACTCGCCACCCAGGCCGTGGATGGCGCAGGCCGTCATCACCCCTTCCGGCGTACCGCCGGTGCCCATCAGCGCGTCGATCCCGGATCCGGGAATGGCCGCCATGATGGCGCCTGCCACGTCGCCCGCCGAATAGAGCGCCACCCGGGCGCCGGCGGCCCTGATATCGGCGACCAGTTCCTTGTGGCGCGGCTTGTCCAGGACATAGATGGTCAACTCCGCGACCGGCTTGTCCAGGCAGTCCGCCAGCCGTTCCAACTTTCGGACCAAGGGCCAAGCCATGTCGATCTGGCCTTTGGCCGGCGCCGCGGCGGCGAATTTTTCCATATAGAAAGCGGGGCCGGGGTCGAACATGGTGCCGCGCGGGGCGACCGCGATGGTGGCCAGCGCGTTGGGCAGGCCCTGCGCCATATAGGTGGTGCCTTCGATCGGGTCGACCGCGATGTCGACCGCCGGGTTGGGGCTGCCCAGGCCGACCTGCTCGCCGTTATACAGCTGCGGCGCCTCGTCCTTTTCGCCTTCACCGATGATGACGGTGCCGTCGATCGGCAGATTGCCGAGGACCGCGCGCATGGCGTCGACCGCCGCACCGTCGCCGCGCTCCTTGTCGCCGCGCCCGGTCCAACCATGGGCGGCCAGCGCCGCTGCCTCGGTCACTTCGCACAGTTGATACAAAAAAGCCGGACCCAAGGGTCCGTTGCCGTCGCTCATGCCGCCCCGTCTCCGCCGTCACGCCACATGTTGAATGGAGGCGCAGTCTAGCGGCAGGGTAGGGCGCCGCGAACACACGAACGGGTTGGTCCGACGATCCGTTGGGGTAGGGGCAGTCCTATCCGTTCAGGTAGGACTCACTCCGTCGCCTCGGGAGATGCGCTATTTCCTGCGTCGGGTCGCCTGGGGGTCTTGGCTGCTGAGGTAGAGCACCACCGCCTGGGCCCGGTTGCTGACTTGCAGCTTGTCGTAGAGGTTCTTCAAATGGAACTTTACCGTATTGGTGCTGACGCCCATTTCACCGGCGATCTTGGCGATGGTGCCGCCGCCGGCCAGGGTGGCCAGGACCTCGTATTCGCGCACGGTCAGGTCATCGAGCGGCCCGCGCTCCGGCACCGCGGCCATATCCATATAGGGGAACGACATGCGCCCGGCCGCGACCCCTGCCACGGCCTGCAGCAATTCCTCGGGTGCCTCCTGCTTGGAACAGAAACCGGCCGCGCCCAGCGCCATGGCGCGGCGGGGGATGTCCGGATCATCGAGGCCGCTGAAGATCACCGCCCGCGGTGGTTCGGCGATCGTACGCAGGATGTCCAGAACCTCTTCGGCGTCCATATAGGGCATCTGCCAGCCCATCACCACGACGTCCGCGGTGAACCGGCGGATCGCGTCCACCAGCCTTTCGCCGTCGCTGGCCGATGCCACCACGTGGAACCGCTCGTCCTCGGAAAACATCGACACCAGGCCGCGCAGCAACAGTGGATGGTCGTCGACCAGGATTACCCGAATGGGGGGCTTATCGCTCAATTTTCCTTGCCCCGCTCGGCATTACGTCTTCCCGGAAATTACGAAAGGGTCCGCCGCCGCACCCCGCGCGCCAGTATGCGTCAGCCTGACTGGCGGCGCAAACCCATGTTGTCTCGCGTTTCCGCCGAGACGGGTTGGCATCTCCTTACCCTCGTGGTTCAAGGACTTGCCCCTTCGCTTGGACGAGCAGATGGGTTGGTAGTGTAAAATTAACCCCATTCGATCAAAACTGACCCATCGGACATTCGGTTTGGGCCGACCGGTGCCCTGACGCTAGCTCGGTATCAGGCGGATGCCGTTCAGCCACCGATAGAGTAGGCCGTTCATTCGGCACTATTGCTTATGACGGGTTGAAAGAGCCGTGACTGCGACTGAATATGAGGACGAGCACGCCGCTCCCGATACCGCGCACGCACCTCACAGCGTCGCGGACTGGGAGACACTGTTCGAGGATCCCGAAACCGGTGTGATCGCGGTGATCCGGCAGGCGCACAGCCTGGAGGCGCTGGTGCTCAGCGCCCGCACGCTGGCGCACAAGCTGCTGGTCCACGATGGCGAGGAGGACCGGCTGGCGGCCTATGAACTGCGCTTGGAGGTGATCGCCGCAGAAAATACCGACAGCGAGGATCTGGAGCCCGCCCGCAAGGCGATCATCAAATTGTTGCGCGAGTTGGAGGCGGAGGGCAAGCAGGCCGCGGTCTCTGCCGAGCGGCCGGCGAAGGATGGCAAATCGCACCGTGCCTCCGCCAAGTCCAAGGCGGCGGCAAAAGGGAAATGGAGTTCCGAGCGGATCAATTTGATCGGCATCATCGGCGGCGTGGTTGGATTGCTGCTGATGGTGGCTGCGGTTGCGTTCTACCTGTACCACCCGGAAATGCCCGCCAAGGAACGCGGCGCGGTTGCCGCCATCATGCTGCGCCACGCCCAGACCGCCCGTCCCGACGAAAGTTGGGAGATTGTCCAGGCCGAGTTCATCGCCCCCGATCGCTTCGACCTGGTGATTGTCATCAAGAATTCGCAGCATGTGACCAAGTTCGGTCAACTGACCGCCATGGAACGGGCCAAGATGGCCGTTGATCTTTGTCCGGCTGGTCCGGGCCTCAAACAACAGATGGCCAAGTACGGCGTCGAGGTCTGGGTCGAGGTCAGGTCCATCCGCAAGGTCCTGACCGGCACGTTCTGCCCGCAGGCCTCCTAGTCACCTGTCCGTGTTCCACTGAACTGTGCCATAATCCCGGCATGACCGACCGCAGCGACATCGACATAGAGGAAATTCGCGAAAGGCTGGACGCCTTGCGCCGTGAGATCAAGGCGGCCCAGGCGGCCGGCGACGCCTCGTCCTCGTCCGTCGAATTGGACCAGCAGCGGGTCGGGCGGTTGTCGCGCATGGACGCGATGCAGGTTCAGGCGATGGCCGAGGAGACACGGCGGCGGCGCGAGCGTGACCTAGCCCGCATCCGAGCGACCTTTCAGCGCCTGGACGAAGGCGAATACGGCTATTGTCTGACCTGTGGCGACGAAATTGCCCGCAAGCGGTTGGAAATCGACCCAACCACGCCGGTTTGCATCGATTGCGCCACCAACCGCTAACGCTTTCCGCTCATAAGCCTGATTTTGCTGCGGTTTTGTGGTTTTGATCCAGAAAAGCTGCATTTGTCGCGCAAACGGGATTGAATTTCACAATATTAATATGCAAAATCAGTGTCCGACTCGTGAGTGGCTGTTCCGCCCCGCTCCCCCTCTCAACCACCCATTGATGGTACCCTGGTGGGTGGTTGAGAGGGGGAGCGGGGCGGAACAGCGCCCCCGAAAGTTGCTTTCGGCGACTTTCGGGCCAGACAATTAGGCAGGATCCAGAGAGCGAAAGGTTTCCCCATCATGTCCAGCCCACCCCTTTTCATTCTTTTGTGCTCAGGCGAGCACGAGAAGGTTCAGATGGCCGCGATGATGGCGTCGGTCGGCGCCGTGTCCGAACGCCCGGTCCGCCTGTTCGTCAGCATGAACGCGTTGCTGGCCTTCGATCGCGAGGCCGACGTCAAGCAACGCTATCAGGGTGGCGTGTTTTCCGGCATGATGCAGGAGAAGGGCGCCCCGGATGCGATGATGCTGCTGGAACAGGGCAAGATGCTCGGCGACCTGGAAGTCTATGTCTGCTCGATGGCGCTCGACGTGTCCGGCTGGTCCGAGGACCGGCTGATCGAAGGCATCTTCGATGAACCGATGGGCCTGACCAAGTTCCTGTCGGACGCTGAGCAAGGTCAATTGATCACCCTGTAAGGACCGGAGAGGCGGTAAACAAACATGGCTCAAAGAAAAAAGATCGACGCCCGCGGGGCATTCTGCCCGGGGCCGCTGATGGAACTGATTGCGGCGTTGAAGCTGATCGAGGTCGGCGACGAGGTGGAAGTCTGGTCGTCGGATAGCGGCACCGCGCGCGACGTTCCCGATTGGGTGGCCAAAGTGGGCCACGAAATGGTGTCCTCTGACGAACTGGATGGATACTGGTCGCTGGTTGTACGCAAGGCCAAATAGGCCGCGGCAGCCGGCAAAATAACAAACCGAAAATCGCAATGGGAGGAAGGCAATGGCTAAACGAGTGGTAATCGTCGGCGGCGGTCTATCGGGGACCATCGTCGCAAACGGCCTGGCCCGCCAGGTCGGCGACGGCCTGCGTAACGGCAGCATCAACATCACGGTGATCGGCAATACCGACACCCACCTTTATCAGCCCGGCTTGCTGTACGTGCCGTTCGGCAAGATCCGTGAAAGCGAGCTGTTCCGCGACCAGCGCAAGGTGCTGGACAAGCGGGTGAACTTCTTTATCGATGCGGCCACCAATATCGACGTCGACAACAACCAGGTCACGACCCAGTCGGGCAAGGTCTACGACTATGATTATTGCGTCATAGCCACCGGTTCGCGGCTCCGGCCCGACACCATTCCCGGCATGGCCGAAGGCGCCCATTGGTTCTATGACCTGGATGGCGCCCGCAAGATGCGCGAGGCCTTGCGCAATTTTGAAGGCGGCAAGATCGTGGTCAATGTCAACGCGCCGCACAAATGCCCGGTGGCGCCCCTGGAAATCACCTTCATGCTGTACGACCATCTGAAGGCCAGGGGATTGATGGACAAGACCGAAATCACCTACACCTACCCGATCGGGCGGCTGCATGCCCTGGAGCCGGTGGCGGCCTGGACCCAGCCGGAATTCGAGAAATACGGCATCAAGTACGAGACCTTCTTCAACACCAAGGAGGTCGACCCCGAGGCCAAGACCATCAGCTCGGAAGAGGGCTCGACCCTGCCCTATGACATGCTGGTCACCATCCCGCCGCACCACGGCGCCGAGGTGATTACCGATTCCGGCCTGGGCGACGGCGGCTGGGTGCCGACCGACCGGGAGAAGCTGCTGCGCGAGGGCTCGACCAACGTCTTCGTGGTCGGCGACACCACCAACATCCCGATCTCGAAGGCCGGTTCGACGGCCCATTTCGAGGCCGACACCATCGCCGACAATCTGGCTTCGCTATTGATGGAGGGCGCCTGGGCGCGCAACTATGACGGCAAGGTGTTCTGCTTCGTCGAGACCGGCATGGACAGTGGCACCTATGTCTGGTTCAACTACAACACACCGCCCAATCCGGGACCGCCGTCCCAGATGATCCATTGGTTCAAACTGGCCTATAACCGCCTTTACTGGCTGTCGGCGCGCGGCTTGCTGTAAAGGGGGCCGGACCATGAACGACAATGTAGCGATCCCCAACCGGCCGGAAGACGAAATGGCCCGGTTGATGATGGCAGCCCGCGAGGCGCTGACCGATTCCATGGTCGAGCGCCTGACGGTGACCAGTGCAGCGGCGCTCGAGGTGGTCGACAAGCTGAACGACGAAGACACCCGTGACGCCATCATGCAGGGCCTGGATCGGATCACCGAACTGCACCGGATCGGTGCCATGGACACTCTGTTCGATCTGGTGACCCTGATCCACGGCGCTCGCAACGCGCTGACCGATTCGATGATCGAACGGCTGTTCACCTTCATGGAAACCATGATCAACACGGTTGGGACCGAGGATCTGGCGACCGTCGCCGATCACGCCCGCAACGCGCTTGACGATGCCCTGGACCAGACGGCGGATGCCAAGCCCAAGGGCGGGCTGATGGCAACAATTGCGCTGTTCTCTAACCCGAAGACCCTGGAAACCATGGAATTCCTGCTGGCCTTCGGCGAGCATCTCAAGCGCCGCACCGCCGAATAGGGGCGGCAAATCAAGCCTTTGGCCCGGGGCGGCGCAGTCCGCCCCGGGCAAAAAGCTTGCCCCCGGCCTGGAAAACCGGCGATATACGCACACATTCAACCTGGTAACCGCACAACCGTTTGACCGGCGTCAACCGGATGTGCGGCAAGCCGCGATAGATTGCCGCCATGGACCTTGAACTCGTCAAGAAATACGACAGCCGCGTACCGCGCTACACCAGCTATCCCACCGCGCCGCACTTTCACGACGGGGTGAACGCATCCGTCTACCGTGACTGGTTGGCCGCCCTGGAGCCGGACCAGGCGCTGTCGCTCTACCTACATGTGCCGTTCTGCCACGAAATGTGCTGGTATTGCGGCTGCCACACCAAGGTGGTGGCCCAATACAAGCCGGTGGCCAAATATGTCGGCGTGCTGCACCGCGAGATGGACCTGCTGGCCGGTGCCGTGCGTTCGGGCCTCAAGGTCAGCCACGTGCATTGGGGCGGCGGCACCCCGACCATGGTTTCGGGCCCCGACATGGTGGCCCTCATGGACCATCTGCGCGATGTCTTCAATTTCGGCGAGGGTGCGGAAATCGCGGTCGAGACCGACCCCCGCACCCTGACCGAAGCGCATGTCGCGGCGATGGCCGAGGCCGGCGTCACACGGGCAAGCCTGGGCGTCCAGGACTTCGACCCGGATGTGCAACGGGCGATCAACCGGATCCAACCCTACGATATGACGGCCCGGGCCACCGGCTGGCTGCGCGATGCCGGTATCAAGGATATCAATTTCGACCTGATGTACGGGCTGCCCCTGCAGACCACCGACCTGGTGCGCAAAAGCGTCGACCAGGCCCTGGAAATGGCGCCGCAGCGCATTGCCCTATTCGGCTATGCCCATGTCCCGTGGATGAAGACCCACCAGAAGATGATCCGCGACGAGGACATGCCGGACCCGGCCGCCCGCATCGACCAGGCCGAGGCCGCCGCCGACCAGTTGGTGGCCCATGGCTATCGCCGGATCGGCCTCGACCATTTCTGCCATCCGGACGACGCCATGACCAAGGCCCTGGACGACGGGGCGCTGCATCGCAACTTCCAGGGCTACACCACCGACCGGGCGCCGGTGCTGCTGGGCCTGGGCGCCTCGGCGATCGGCTGCCTGCCCCAGGGTTATGTCCAGAACGCGGTGCCGTTCCACCTCTACGACGAAGCCATCGAAGGCGGCGAGCTGGCGGTGGCCCGGGGTGTCGCGCTGGGCGGCGAGGACGAAATGCGGCGCACCGTGATCGAACGGCTGATGTGCGACCTGACCGTCGACCTGGCCCAGGTGGCCGGCGAGTATGGCTATCCCGCCGATCACTTCGCGAGCGAACTGGCGGCGGCCGAGCGTTTCGTCGGCGACGGCCTGGCGGAAATCGATGGCGCCGTGTTGACCGTCACCGAAGAAGGCCGCGCCCTGGTCCGCTCGGCCTGCGCCCTGTTCGACCAATACCTCGACCGCGGCCTGGGACGCCATTCCAAGGCGATCTAGCCGGCGGGGCACCCCGTCCCCCAGCCCCTCAGGGCCAAGCACCACCCGAAGCCCCGACCATGGGCTGAGGCAAGGCCGAATGGCCGTCGGCGCTTATGCGCCGGAAGCCCAAGCGCGCGGAGGCGCGCGCCCGGCG
>CAYFNG010000011.1:0-135715 GCA_964344385.1 uncultured Sneathiellales bacterium | reverse complement strand
GCGTGTACGCGCGTGGAAAAGGGCGGCAGTGTCAGGTGATTACCCTATCTGTACATCAGGTGAATAAAAACATCACCCGGGACATCGTCGGGCAAAACAAACCCGTATCCCTTGAGCGTATTGAACCATTTTACTACGCCTGTAATCTCAAACCGTTCTTCTGTCACCGGCTCTTGAGCTACGCTTGCTTCATTCATCTCAATGGCCCATTGCACGATTAAGTAACCAACATTATCACGTTCCGGCTGGCGCGGTAAACACGACCGTCGGGCGGATTCCAATTTAATCCACCTTTGCATTTAGTTCTATATGTTTAGAAGCCAAGCCATATTCCCAATAATCTGCATATACGGCAGGACTTGCCCTGAAATACCGCTTACGCCATAGTGCCGGCGAGAAAAAATACGTCAGCAGGGTGGGAGTCACGTGGGCAATCTGTTGCACGCGCTGAGTCTGGCAATGGTGCTGGGCGGTGCATGGCTGTTGTTTTCCGGCTATTTCGTAACCCTGCTGCTGGCGTTGGGCGTTGCGTCCTGCCTGTTGGTGGTCGGACTTGCCTGGCGGATGGACATCATCGACCGCGAGGGCCATCCGATCCATATGAGCTGGCGGGCGGTGACCTATTTTCCCTGGCTGGCCTGGCAGATCATCAAATCCAATTTCGACGTTGCCAAGCTGGTGCTGTCGCCGACCATGGCGGTCAGCCCGCGGGTGATCCAGGTGCGCGCCAGCCAGCCGACCGAGCTCGGCCGCGTCATCTATGCCAACTCGATAACCTTGACCCCCGGTACCGTGTCGATGCGGGTCCGCGGCGATGTCATCACCGTCCATGCCCTGGGCAAGGCCTTTGCCGACGACGTCGAGGCCGGCGGCATGGACCGCCGCGTGTCGGCCGTCGATACCGGCGGCTGACGGTCGCCACGTCCGGGGGGAAGCAGAACCATGTACGCCGCGGCCACCATAGCCATTATTGCGACGATGGTCCTGGCGCTGTTTCGAGCGCTGGCCGGCCCGACGGTCTTCGACCGGATCCTGGCGGTCAATACATTCGGAACCAAGACCGTGCTGCTGATCGCCCTGCTCGGCTTTCTGACCGAACGGCCGGATTTCCTCGACATTGCCCTGGTCTATGCCCTGATCAACTTTATCGGCACGATCGCGGTTCTGAAATTCCTGAAGTTCGGCGATCTGGGACTGGTGACCAGCCGTGACGAGAGTGCGGAGGGCGAGCAATGAGCCTGGTCCTCGACGTCCTGAGCTGGATCTGCCTGCTGGGCGGTGGCGCCTTTGTGGTCGCCGGCGGTATCGGCGTGGTGCGCCTGCCCGACGTTTATGCCCGCATGCACGCGGCCGGCATGACCGATACCCTGGGCGCCGGTCTGATCCTGCTTGGCCTGATGTTCCAGGCCGGCTTGACCATGGTCACCATCAAGCTCGTGCTGATCGGGATCTTTCTGTTCTTCACCAGCCCGACGGCGACCTACGCCCTGGCCAATGCGGCGCTCAGCTGGGGCCTGAAGCCGTGGACCAAGGACGATAATCGCGAACCCGACGCAGGTGGTACACAATGATGATCGGGCTCGTGGATATCGCTCTCCTGTCGTTCCTGGCGGTGACCGCGATCGGCATCGTGCGCCTGCGCAACCTGTTCGCCGTAGTCATGCTGTCCAGCATATACAGCCTGGTGATGGCGCTGGTGTTCGTGACCCTGGACGCGGTCGACGTGGCCTTCACCGAAGCGGCGGTCGGGGCCGGGATTTCAACGGTATTGATGCTCGGCACCCTGGCCCTGACCGCCAGCCGCGAGAAGATCCCGGTGCACACGCCGATCCTGCCGCTGCTGGTGGTGATCGCCACCGGCGCCGCCCTGATCTACGCCACCGGTGAGATGCCGCCCTTCGGCTCGCCCGACGCGCCGATCCATCATCACGTGGTGCCCCGCTACCTCAACGAGTCACCGACCGAAGTCGGCCTGCCAAACATCGTCACCTCGGTGCTGGCCAGCTATCGCGGTTATGACACGTTGGGCGAGGTGACGGTGATCTTCACCGCGGCAATCGGCGTCATCTTGCTGTTGGGCCACGGGCGCGGCAAAGGCGATCGGGGAGACACGCAATGACCTATCAACTTGTTGTCCGTGTCGTCGCCAAGTTGTTGATCCCGGTGATCCTGCTGTTTGCCCTCTACGTCCAGTTCCACGGCGATTTCGGACCGGGCGGCGGTTTCCAGGCCGGGGTCATCTTCGGTGCCGCGGTGGTGCTGTACGCGTTGGTTTTCGGGCTGGAAACCGCGCGCCGCGTTCTGCCGCCGGCCGTGGTTCAGTTGCTCATCGCCCTGGGTGTCCTGATCTTTGCCGGCACCGGCGTGGCCAGCCTGCTGCTTGGCGCCAACTACCTGGACTATTCGGTCCTGGGCACCACCCCGGTGGCCGGTCAGCACATCGGCATCCTGGTGGTCGAATTCGGTGTCGGCGTTACCGTCGCCGGGGCCATGATCGGGATCTTCTACATGTTCGCCGGGCGGGGTCGCTGAACCGTGGAACTGCTGGGGCATTACAACTACTGGATCGCCGTCGGGCTGATGATGGCCGGGTTCTACGTCGTGGTGGCCCGCGGCAATCTGGTCAAGAAGATCGTCGGATTGAATATTTTCCAGGCTTCGGTGTTCCTGCTGTACATCAGCATGGGCAAGGTCACGGGTGGTACCGCGCCGATCGTGCCCGAAGCCGGGGCCGAGGGCGTGGTGTTTTCCAACCCCCTGCCCCACGTGCTGATCCTGACGGCGATCGTGGTCGGGGTCGCCACCACTGCGTTGGGACTGGCCCTGGTGGTGCGCATCCGGGAAGCCTATGGCACCGTCGAGGAAGATGAGATCCAGCAAATGAACGAGGACATTTGATGGGGGCTCATCTGCCGGCATTGCAGGTCGTGGTCCCGTTGCTGGCCGCCCCGCTGTGCGTGCTGCTCAGGCGCGGCGGCCTGGCCTGGGCCCTGACTACGCTGGTCAGCTGGTTCGCGCTGGCGGTGTCGGCACTGCTGTTGGACCAGGCCCTGGCCGATGGGACCATCAGTTACCATTTGGGTGGCTGGGCGCCGCCCTGGGGGATCGAATATCGGATCGACCCCCTGAACGCCTTCGTGCTGTTGATCGTGGCCGGGATCGGGGCGGTGCTGGCGCCATACGCCAAAACCAGCGTCGAGCGCGAGATCCCGTCCGACCGTCAGAACCTGTTTTACGCCGCCTGGTTGCTGTGCCTTACCGGCCTGTTGGGCATCACGATCACCGGCGATGCCTTCAACATCTTCGTGTTCCTGGAGATTTCGTCGCTGTCGTCCTACGCGCTGATCGCCATGGGCCGGGAACGCCAGGCCCTGACCGCCGCCTATCGCTACCTGGTGCTGGGAACCATCGGCGCGACCTTCATCCTGATCGGTATCGGCCTGATCTACATGATGACCGGGACCCTGAACATCGCCGACATGACGGAGCGGGTCGAGGCGGTCCAGGACACCAGGCCGATCCGGGCCGCAGTCGGGTTTCTGACCGTCGGCATCGCCTTGAAGCTGGCGCTGTTCCCGCTGCACCTTTGGCTGCCCAACGCCTATACCTTTGCGCCCAGCGCGGTCAGCGCCTTCCTGGCGGCCACTGCCACCAAGGTGTCGGCCTATGTGCTGTTGCGTTTCATGTTCACCGTGTTCGGCCACGACTTTTCGCTGGGCGTCCTGCCGCTGAACCAGATCCTGGTGACTTTGGCGGTGGTGGCGTTCCTGGTCGGGTCGACGGTGGCGATCTTTCAGGGCAACGCCAAGCGTCTGCTGGCCTATTCTTCGGTGGCGCAGATCGGGTATATCGTCCTGGGCATCGGCCTGGTCGGGGTGTCCGGGCTGACCGCCGGTATCATTCACATGTTCAACCATGCGATCACCAAGGGCGCCATGTTCCTGGCCCTGGGCTGCATCTTCTATCGCATCGGGTCGTACCGGATCGAAGACATGGCCGGGATTGGACGGCGCATGCCATGGACCATGTTCGCCTTCGTCCTGGGTGGCCTCAGCCTGATCGGCGTGCCCCTGACTGCCGGCTTCATCAGCAAATGGTACCTGATCATCGCAGCCCTGGAGCATGGCGGCTGGGGCATCTTCCTGGCCGGCCTGGTGCTGGTCAGTTCCCTGTTGGCGGTGATCTATATCTGGCGGGTGGTCGAAATCGCCTATTTCCGTGAACCCGGCGACAAGGTGGCTGAGGCCAGTGAAGCACCTTTAAGTTTGCTGGTACCAACCTGGATTCTGACCGGCGCGACACTGTATTTCGGCGTCCTCACCGACCTGCCGGTCGGGGCGGCGACCGCGGCTGCCCAAGCGCTGATGGGAGCGGCCCAATGAGCCCCGAAACGCTGATCGGCCTGGCCATCGCGGTTCCCAGCCTGGGCGCGGTGGGGATCGCGGTGACCGGCCGCAGCCCGAACCTGCGCGAAACCGTGACCCTGGTCACCGCGGTGGCGCTGTTCGGCTGCGTCTACGCCCTGCTGCCGGACGTCCTGGCCGGTGCCCGTCCGGAACTGACGGTGCTGCCGCTATTACCCAACGTGCCGCTGCATTTCCAGGTCGAGCCCTTAGGGATGGTGTTCGCGGCCATCGCGTCACTGTTGTGGATCGTCAACTCGATCTATTCGATCGGCTATATGCGCGGCAATAACGAGCGCAACCAGACCCGCTTCTACGTCTGTTTCGCAATCGCCCTGGCCAGCACCATGGGGGTTGCCTTTGCCGGCAACCTGATGACTCTGTTCATCTTCTACGAGGTGCTGACGCTGAGCACCTATCCGCTGGTCACCCATGCCGGCACCGAAAACGCGATGCGGGCGGGGCGCACCTATCTCGGCATCCTGCTCAGCACCTCGATCGGCCTGCAGCTGTTCGCGATTCTGTGGACTTGGGTCGCGACCGGCACCTTGACCTTCCAGACCGGCGGCATCCTGGCCGGCAAGGTCGAGGGCCCGGTGGTCGGGCTGTTGCTGCTGCTGTACATGTTCGGGATCGGCAAGGCGGCGCTGATGCCGTTGCATCGCTGGCTGCCGGCCGCGATGGTGGCCCCGACCCCGGTCAGCGCGTTGCTGCACGCGGTGGCGGTGGTCAAGGCGGGTGTGTTTTCGGTGGTCAAGGTCATCGTCTACGTCTTCGGTCTGGACCTGCTGAACGCCGAACCCAGCGGCGACTGGCTGTTGATCGCGGCCGGCGCCACCATACTGATCGCCTCGATCATCGCCCTGCAGCAGGACAATCTGAAGCGGCGCTTGGCCTATTCGACGGTCAGCCAGCTGTCCTATGTCATCCTGGCCGCAGCCATTCTTGCGCCCCTGTCGGTGGCCGGGGCCGCCCTGCACATCGCCGCCCACGCCTTTGGCAAGATCACCCTGTTCTTCGCCGCCGGGTCGATCTACACCGCGGCCCACAAGACCGAGGTCAGCCAGCTGGCCGGGGTCGGCCGCCAGATGCCGTGGACCATGGCGGCATTTGCGGTCGGTGCATTGTCGATGATCGGGCTGCCGCCTACCGCCGGTTTTGTCAGCAAGTGGTACATGATCAGCGGCGCGGTCCAGAGCGAGAATGTGGTGGCCCTGACCGTGATCGTGCTTAGCACCCTGCTGAACGCGGCCTATTTCCTGCCGATTGTCTATGACGCGTTCTTCAAGGCACCCGACACGGCCGACCCGCACGGCGAAGCCCCCTGGCCGATCGTGGTGGCGCTGACCGCGACCGCCACGCTGACCGTGGCCCTTTTCCTGGCTCCCGATATTGCCATCGACCTCAGCCTGCAACTGGTCGGAGCGACGCCATGACGCAAGACAAACACTGGCTGGTCCGCCACCGCACCATCCGCGCGCTTTGGCTGGCGTTCGCGGTCATTCTGGCGACCACAGTGGTCGCGGACTTCTTTGTCCACCGGCATCAATACTTCAACCTGGACGGCAGCTTCGGGTTCTTCGCCTGGTACGGCCTGTTGACCTGTGTCGGCATGATCGTCTTCGCCAAGTTGCTAGGCCTGTTCCTGAAACGGCCCGACGATTATTACGACCGCGCCTACCAGGCGCCGGAGGACGTCGATGATTGACGCCGTCCCGCCCGGACTGATCCTGATCCTGGGTGCCTTCATCCTGCCCCTGGTGCCGGCACGCGTGCGCGATCTGCTGATCCTGGGGTTGCCGCTGGTGACCCTGGCGGCGATCTGGCAGGTCGGCGACGGAGTCCAGCTCGGCTTCGCGTTTCTGGGGTTCCAGTTGGAACTGGTCGAAGGCAGTTCGGTGGGCCGGCTGTTTGCCACCGTGTTTGCGATCATGGCCTTTGCCGGCGGCCTGTTTGCCATGCGCCAGGCCCGCACCGTCGAGTTGGCCGCCGCATTTGCCTACGCCGGCAGCGCCATCGGCGTCACCTTTGCCGGCGACCTGATCACCCTGTTCGTGTTCTGGGAATTGATGGCACTGGGGTCCACGCTGGTGATCTGGGCCGCCGGCACGGTGTACGCCTATCGTGCCAGCATGCGCTACGTTTTGGTCCACCTGCTGGGCGGTGTCATCCTGATGATCGGCGTCATCGGCGAGGTGGCGGCAACCAATTCGGTGGCGTTCCAGGCGATGCAGCCGAATTCATTGCCGCGGGTGCTGATCCTAATCGGGTTCCTGATCAATGCCGGCGCACCGCCCCTGTCGGCCTGGCTGCCCGACGCCTACCCCGAGGGCAGCCCCAGCGGTACGGTGTTCCTGTCGGCCTTCACCACCAAGACCGCGGTCTTTGTGCTGCTGGTCGGGTTCCCCGGGGCCGAAATCCTGGTCTGGGCCGGTCTCTACATGATCTTCTACGGCATCATCTATGCGCTGCTGGAAAACGACATGCGCCGCATTCTGGCCTATTCGATCGTCAACCAGGTCGGGTTCATGGTCTGCGGCATCGGCATCGGCACCGAAATGGCACTGAACGGGGCCGCGGCCCATGCCTTCGCCCATATCATCTACAAGGCGCTGCTGCTGATGTCGGCGGGTTCCGTCCTGTACATGACGGGCAAACGCAAATGCACCGACCTTGGCGGCCTGTTCCAAAGCATGCCGATCACCACCATCTGCGGCACCATCGGCGCGCTGGCCATCTCCAGTTTCCCGTTCACATCCGGCTTCGTATCCAAGTCGATGATTTCCCAGGCCGCCGCCGACCAGCACCTGTTGCTGGTCTGGCTGTTGCTGGCGGCGGCGTCGGCCGGCGTCTTCCTGCATGCCGGGATCAAGTTCCCCTGGTTCGTCTTCTTCCAGAAGGACAGCGGGCTCAGGCCCCCGGACCCGCCGCTGAACATGAAGCTGGCGATGTACCTGTTCGCCTTTCTGTGCATTGCCCTGGGCGTCTATCCGGCACCGCTTTATGCACTGTTGCCCTACCCGGTGCACTACGAACCCTATACGGCCGATCATCTGGTTTCACAGTTCCAATTGCTGCTGTTCGCCGGGCTTGCCTTTTTCCTGATGCTCAACCAGATGAAACGTACCCTGACCATCAGCCTGGATTTCGACTGGTTCTACCGGCGGTTCGCGGCGATGGTCGGGCGCGAGTTCACCAGCCGTGGCAGCCGGGCCCGCGAGGGGTTCGAAACCGCGATGTTGAAACGGCTGGAGCGGATCATCGCGACGATCTTCCGCTATAACGGACCGCAAGGCATCCTGGCCCGCACCTGGCCGACCGGTTCCAGTGCGCTGTGGATCGCCGTCCTGTTGGGGACCTATCTGTTGTTCTACTACGTCTGAGTCGCCATGGAGTTTTTACGCAGGACGGCATTGCTGGGCCTGAGCCTGGTTGCCCTGGCCGGCTGTGCCGAGGACCCGGACAATTGGATCGCCGGCCATGGCCACGACCATCCCCTGGCCGGACGGATCTACGACGTGGCGGCAAAGCGCATGATCGCGCCGGCCGAGCTCTATGCCCGCCTGGCCGAGGCCGAGTTCGTCCTGCTGGGTGAAAAGCACGACAATCCCGACCACCACCGCCTGCAAGCCAGGGTGATCGATCGGTTGAACCGCAAACACGCTGCCATGCTGGTGGCGTTCGAAATGATCGACGATTCGCAGGCGCCGGCGCTGGCGGCCCATCTGGCGGCGCGCCCCAATGACGTCGATGGCATCCGCCAGGCGGTCGACTGGGATGACAGCGGCTGGCCGCATTGGAGCCTGTACAGGCCGGTCTTTGCGGCGGCACTTGCCGGCGGCGGCACACTGATCGGTGCCAATTTCGCGCGTCAGGAAGCCCGCCGCATCGCAAAGGACGGGACCGAGGCGGCGTTTCCCGACCTGGTCCCCCGGTTCGCGCTTGATCGCCCCTTGCCGGCCGATCAGGCCGAGGCCTTGGCCACCGTGCTGCGCGAATCCCATTGCAACCAAATGCCCGAACATATGGTGGCGCCCATGACTCGGGTACAGCGCGCCCGCGACGCCCTGATGGCCACCCGCCTGTTGGACCGTGCCGAAGACAGCGGGGTTGCCGTGCTGATTGCCGGCGGTGGCCACACGCGGGGGGACTGGGGCGTGCCCGCCTATCTGCGCCGGGAACGCCCCGATGCGAAGATCGTCAATCTCGCCTTTGCCGAAGTCGACGGCGAATTCGTCGAGCCCGGGGACTATCGCCTGGCCTATGATTACCTGTGGTTCACCCCGCGCCGCGACGAAGAGGATCCCTGCGTCAAGTTCAAGAAGCAATTGCAGCAGTTCCGCAAGAAAAAGGCGTCGTGATCGCGCGCTTGCCGACCGCAGGCTTGCGGGATAGGCTTCGGCAACCCAAGGACAGGAGCACCTGCAATGGAGATGACCGGCGAACAAAGGATCGCGGCCGACCGGGACGCGGTATGGCGGGCCCTGAACGACACGGAGACCCTGAAACAGTGCATCGCCGGTTGTGAGAGCCTGGAACGGGTTTCCGACACCGAACTGGCGGCGACCGTCACCGCCAAGGTCGGACCGGTCAAGGCGAAGTTCAACGGCCAGGTAACACTGTCCGACATTGACCCGCCCAATGGCTATACCATCACCGGCGAGGGCAAGGGCGGCGCGGCGGGTTTTGCCCGTGGCACCGCCAAGGTCAGCCTGAACGAGGATGCCGGGGAAACCGTGCTGGGCTACACCGTCAACGCCCAGGTCGGCGGCAAACTGGCCCAGGTCGGATCGCGCCTGGTCGATGGCGCCGCCAGGAAGATGGCGGAAGACTTCTTCGCCCGCCTGAACGACATGGTGGCGGCCGAACCGGCCGCGCCCGAGGCGGAAGCGCAACCCGAGATCCCCGAGGCGCCAGCGTGGCACACCCGGGTCATTTGGGTCGCGGTTGCGGTGATCGTCCTGTTTCTGCTGCTATCCTATTTTGTCGGTTGACCGGACGGATGGCGATCCGGGTTCAGAGAGACCACACGACCGGAACCCGAAACCCCAGCCCCCAGGGCTGTAACAAGGGAGACACAACATGCCCACCGTGTCGATGACGGTGAACGGCAAGGCGGTAACCGCGGAGGTCGAGGCGCGCACCCTGCTGGTGCAATACCTGCGCGAGACACTGGGCCTGACCGGGACCCATGTCGGCTGCGACACCAGCCAGTGCGGCGCCTGTGTCGTGCATGTCGACGGCCGCAGCGTCAAATCCTGCACCATGCTGGCGGTTCAGGCCGAGGGGGCCCAGGTGACGACCATCGAGGGCCTGGCCAACAATGGCGAACTGCACCCGATGCAAGCCGCCTTTCGCGACAATCACGGCCTGCAATGCGGGTTCTGTACGCCGGGCATGGTGATGAGCGCGATCGACCTGGTCGGCCGCCATCCCGACCCGTCGGAAACCACCATCCGCAAGGAACTGGACGGCAATATCTGTCGCTGCACCGGCTACCACAACATCGTCAAGGCGGTGAAGGACGGCGCCGGCCGGATGGGAGGCTAGGCGGTGTACGACTTCACCTACCATCGTCCCGACACGCTCGATAAGGCCCGTTCGCTGCTTGGCCAAAGCGACGACGGCAAGCTGTTGGCCGGGGGGCAGACCCTGTTGCCGACCATGAAACAGCGGCTGGCCGGGCCGTCGGACGTGATCGACCTGGGTGGCATTGCCGAATTGTCCGGGATTACGCAGGCCGACGGCCTGGTCACGATTGGCGCCGGCACCTGCCATGCCGAGGTCGCGGCGTCGGCGGTGGTGCGCGCGGCGATTCCGGCCCTGGCCGACCTGGTGCAGCAGATCGGCGATCCCCAGGTCCGCAATGTCGGCACCATCGGCGGTTCGATCGCCAACAACGACCCGGCGGCCGACTATCCTGCGGCGGTGCTGGGCCTGGGCGCGACCGTGGTCACCACCACGCGTGAAATCGCGGCCGACGACTTCTTCCTGGACATGTTCGAAACCGCCCTGGCGGACGACGAGATCATCACCGCGGTCCGCTTTCCGGTGCCCCAGGCGGCCGCCTATCAACGCTTCATGCAGCCGGCATCGCGTTTCGCCCTGGTCGGCGTGATGGTCGCCAGAACCGGTGGCGGGGTGCGGGTGGCGGTGACCGGGGCCGGGCCCTGCGTCTTCCGGGTTGGCGCCATGGAGACCGCTTTGACCGGGAACTTCTCGGCCGAATCCCTGGCCGAAATCTCAGTCCCGGCCGCGGGGCTGAATTCCGACATTCATGGCAGCGCCGAATATCGCGCCCACCTGGTCGGCGTCATGGCCCGACGCGCGGTCCAAGCCGCCGGATAAACCATGGTCGGGGCACCTAAAGCCCGCTACAATCGAACAAAAGTGACGGCAGGGGGAGGCTCGCCTCCCCTTGTTTGTTGCGCTATTTTCTGACCATGCCGACAAGACGCCCCATGGCCCCAACCATCCCGCAGAGCATCGACGCGACCCAGGACCTGCTGCGAAGCGGCGACTATCTGGCCGACCGGGCGCTGGCGACCACCCTGTTCCTGAGCTTGAAAATGGGCCGGCCGATCTTTTTGGAGGGCGAGGCCGGGGTCGGCAAGACCGAAATCGCCAAGGTCTTGGCCAAGACCCTGGACCGCCCCCTGGTCCGGCTGCAGTGCTATGAGGGACTGGATGTGGCGTCCGCGGTTTACGAGTGGAACTACGCCGCCCAGATGATCGAGATCCGCCTGGCCGAAGCCGCCGGCGAGAGCGACCGAACGGCATTGGGTGCCGGAATTTACCGCGAACGCTTCCTGATCGAACGGCCGTTGTTGACCGCCTTGCGAAAATCCGACGGCGCCGTGCCGGTCCTGCTGATCGACGAGTTGGATCGCGCCGACGAGCCCTTCGAGGCCTATCTGCTGGAAGTGCTGTCCGACTTCCAGATCACGATCCCGGAGATTGGCCCGATCCGCGCCACGGAGCCACCGATCGTTGTCATCACATCGAACCGGACCCGCGAAATTCACGATGCCCTGAAGCGGCGTTGCCTGTACCATTGGGTCGACTATCCGGATGCCGACCGCGAACGGGCGATCCTGGCCCTGAAGGTGCCCGGGGCCGATCACCGGCTGACCCGCGAGGTGGTCGGGTTCGTACAGGGCCTGCGCGGCATGGACCTGTTCAAGCTGCCGGGAATCGCCGAGACCATCGATTGGGCCGAGGCGCTGACCCAGTTGGACCAGATCGCGCTGGACCCGGCAATCATCGACGACACATTGGGTGTTATGCTGAAATACCAGGACGATATCGCCCGCGTCGCCGGCAGCGAAGCGGCCCGGCTGCTGGCCCAGGTGCGGTCAGAGGCGACCGCCGAGGGGACCTGATGCGCAATCTGGCGATATTCGACATCGACGGCACCTTGACCCAGACCAAGTGGATCGACCACGTCTGCTTCCGCGAGGCCTATGCCAACCAGATCGATATCGACGCCCATGAAACGCGGCTCAGGCACTATGAGCATATGACCGATTCCCACATCGTCGACCAGGCCTTCAAGCGGGTATTCGGCCGTGCGCCGGAACCGCAGGAGGTGGCACGGCTGCAACGGGACGCGGTGGCGGCGATGCAGTGCCGCTATGCCGAAGACCGGTCGCACTTCGCGCCCGTTCCCGGTGCGGCCGAGGCGGTTCAGCGCATCGCCGCGACGGACGGCTGGTCGGTGGCGCTGGCGACCGGCGGCTGGCGCCTGTCGGCCACCTTCAAGCTGAATTGCATCGGCATCGATGCCGACGCCTTCCCGGCCGCGTTCGGCGATGACCACGAAACCCGGGAAGGCATCGTGCAAACCGCAATCGCCCGCGCCCGCGATGTCCACCGGATCGACGAACACTACCGGGTCGTCGCCCTGGGCGATGCCGTGTGGGACGTGGTGGCGGCGCGCAACCTGGGGATCGCCTTCATCGGAATCGCCGAGGACGACCGGGCCGACGCCCTGTGGGCCGCCGGCGCCCGGCACGTGATCGCCGACTACCGCGATTTCGGCCAGGTGACCGCCCTGTTGGGTCAGGCGCGGGTCCCGGTGGATCCAATCGTGTGAGGCACCACATGTGGAACCTGGCGGTTTTCGACATCGACGGCACCCTGACCCGGACCAACCGGGTCGACACCGAGTGCTTCCATTCGGCCCATGCCGAGCACCTGGACATGGACGGGCATGGCGACCGGCTGGTCAGCTTCACGCACATGACCGATTCCCATATCAACCGGGAAATCTACCTGAGGGTTCGGGGTTCGGCGCCCGAGGCGGCGGAGGTCGAGACCGTGCGGGCCAGCTTCATGTCGTTGTTGCGGCAGCGGTTCAGCGAAAACGCGGCGCATTTCGCGCCGGTCCCGGGCGCCGCCGCGGCCTTTCATCATGTTGCCGAACTGGACGGCTGGTCGGTGGCGGTGGCCACCGGCGGCTGGCGCGTGTCGGCGACCTTCAAGCTGGACTGCATCGGGATCGACGCCGACGCCTGGCCGGCCGCGTTTGGCGACGACCACGAAACCCGGGAGGGCATCGTCACCACCGCGATCGGCCGCGCCCGCGACACCCATGCGATCGACCGGCACGACCGCATCGTGTCGCTGGGGGACGCGGTCTGGGACGTGACCACGGCCCGCAACCTCGACCTCCCCTTTATCGGCATAGCCGCGGGCGAACGGGCCGAGGCCTTGCGGGCCGCCGGGGCGCGGCACGTCATCCCGGACTACCGGGACCTGGACCAGTTTTCCGACCTGTTGCAACGGGCCGAGGTTCCCGCACCATGACCGAACCGGCCGGGCGTATGGTCGACAACATCGTGCACTTTGCCCGCCTGTTGCGGGCGGCCGGTCTGGCGGTCGGCCCGGGCAAGGTGATCGACGCGGTGCGGGCTGTCGAAATCGCCGGGCCGGGCCGCCGCGACGATTTCTATTGGGCCCTGCACGCCGTCTTCGTCAACCGCCGCGACCAACGCGATCTGTTCGATCAGGCCTTCCACATCTTCTGGCGCAACCCGGACTTTTTGCCACGCATGGCATCGCTGTCGCCGCTGACTGGCTACCCCGATTCCGACGTCGAGCCGGTCAGCCGCCGCCTGGCCGAGGCGCTGATGCCGGACTTGCCCGATCGGCAGGCCAGTGAACGGGAGGCCGAGCCCAGGCTGGAGGCGAACCTCACCTATTCCCACCGCGACCGGTTGCGGACCATGGACTTCGAGGACATGACGGCCGACGAGATCGCGCGCGCCAAGGCGGCGATCGCCCGCATGCGGCTGCCGATCATGGCGGTTCCGACCCGTCGCTTCAAACCCCATGCCAGCGGCGGCCGCATCGACATGCGAGCCACCCTGAATGCGGGATTGCGCGGTGGCGGCGACATCATGCCCTTGAAGCACCGCCGCCGGGTCAAGCGCCACCCGCCACTGGTGGTGCTGTGCGATATTTCCGGGTCGATGAGCCGGTACAGCCGGATGCTGTTGCATTTCCTGCACGCGATCACGTCGGACCGCGACCGGGTGCACACCTTTCTGTTCGGCACCAGATTGACCAACGTGACCCGCCATTTGCGGGACCGCGACGTCGATCAGGCCTTGAACCGGGTGGCGGGCGCGGTCGAGGACTGGTCCGGCGGTACCCGGATCGGCGCCTGCCTCAACCGGTTCAACCGGGTCTGGTCGCGCCGGGTGATGGCCCAGGGTCCGCTGGTGCTGTTGATCAGCGACGGGCTGGACCGGGATGCCGGCCAGGGCCTGTCGGTCGAGATGGAACGGCTGCACAAATCCTGCCGCCGGCTAATTTGGTTAAATCCGTTATTGCGCTACGACGGTTTCGAACCCAAATCTATGGGTATCAGGGCGATCCTGCCCCATGTTGACGCGTTCCGGACGGTCCACAACCTGGCCAGCCTGGAAGACTTGATCGAGGCCCTGGGCCGCGAGGGGCCACGGGTCGAAGAAGGGGTCACTGGTTGGCGGGAGGCTGCCGCATGAACGATCACGACAAGGTTTTGGAACAGGCAGCCGCCTGGCACGACGCGGGCCGACCGGTGGCGATCGCGACGGTGATCACCACCTGGGGATCGGCGCCGCGCCAGGTCGGCAGCCAGATGGTGATCGACGATCAGGGCCATATGGCGGGATCGGTGTCCGGCGGCTGTATCGAAGGCGCGGTGGTCACCGAAGCCCAGGACGTGATCCGCGACGGCACGCCGAAACTGCTGGATTTCGGGGTCAGCAACGCCGAAGCCTGGGAGGTCGGCCTGGCCTGCGGCGGCCGCATCCAGGTGTTTGTCGAACGGGTGGATTGAAGCGGTGCGATCCGAAGTCCTCAAACAATTGCTGGCGGACCGGGCCGCCAAACGGCCGGTGGTGCTGGTCACCGACATATCCAGCGGTGCCCAGGAGCTGATCCACGGCGACGGCGGCGACCGCTCCGAACTGGCGATCGCGGCGCGCACCGCCCTGGCCGGCGACCGTTCGCAGATCGTGACCTCGGCCGACGGCGAAAAATTCCTCAACGTGTTCAACCCGCCGCTCAACATGCTGATCGTCGGCGCGGTGCACATCACCCAGGCCCTGGCACCGATGGCGGCGATTGCCGGCTATGCGGTGACCGTGGTCGATCCCCGCCGCGCCTTTGCCAGCCAGGACCGGTTCCCGGAGGTCGGGCTGGTGAACGACTGGCCGGACGAAGCGATGGAGGCCAACCCGCCCGACAGCCGCACGGCGGTCGTCACCCTGACCCACGACCCCAAGATCGATGATCCGGCCCTGGTTGCCGCGCTGCGTTCGCCGGCCTTCTATATCGGCGCGCTGGGCAGCCGGCGCACCCATGGCGCAAGGCTGGAGCGGCTCGCGGCCGCCGGCTTTGACGACGAGGCGCTGGCCCGCATCCACGGGCCGATCGGCATGGACCTGGGCGCCAAGTCGCCGGCGGAGATCGCGGTGTCGGTCATCGCCCAGGTCACCCAGGTCCTGCGCAACCCTGCCCCGGGCTGACACCATGTGGTTCGGACGCTGCCATATCGACGAGGCCGAGGCCGCCATCCTGGCCCACAGCATCAGGGCGGGATCGGTCGCCTTGAAAAAGGGCCGCGTCCTGTCGGCCGAGGACCTGGCCGACCTGCGCCGCGTCGGCATTCTGGACGTGGTCGTCGCCCGTCTGGAAGCGGACGACGTCGCCGAGGACCAGGCAGCCGACGCGCTGGCCCAGGTGCTGAGCGGCACCGGCGTGCACGCCACCACCGCCTTTACCGGCCGCGCCAATCTGTTCGCCGATGCGCATGGCATCGCCCTGGTCGATGTCGACCGGGTCGCTCGGCTGAACCAAGTCGACGAGGCCCTGACCCTGGCCTCCGTGGCGCCCTATGAGGTGGTGACCCCGGGGCGGATCCTGGGCACCGTCAAGGTCATTCCCTTTGCCGCGCCCCGGGACGCGGTCGAGCGGTGCCGCCGGATCGCCGGCGACGGCGGGTCTCCGTTGCGGGTCGCCGCCTTCCGTCCCTGCAATGTCGGCGTGGTGCTGACCCGGTTGCCCGGCAGCAAGGACGGGGTTCTGGAAAAGACCGTTGATGGCCTGAGGAAGCGGTTGCACCGGTTGGGCAGCCGGTTGGCGTTCGAGACGGTGTGCGGCCATCACGAGGCCGAGATCAGTGCCGCGGTGTCCGATTTGGCCGCGCAAGGCGCCGATCCGATCCTGATCTTCGGCGCCTCGGCGATCGTCGACCGGCGTGACGTGGTGCCGGCCGGCATAGAACTGGCCGGCGGTACCATCCGGCACTTCGGCCTGCCGGTCGATCCCGGCAACCTTCTGTTGCTGGCGCGCCTGGGCGACGTGAACGTTGTCGGGGTCCCGGGCTGCGCCCGTTCGATCAAGCTGAACGGCTTCGACTGGGTCCTGCAGCGGCTCTTGGCGGGCCTGGACATCACGCGCAAAGACATCGCCGCCATGGGTGCCGGTGGCCTGTTGAAGGAAATCGGCAGCCGGCCGCAGCCCCGGGAGAGCCATGCCGATATCGAACCGCCGCGGCTGCCCCGCATCGGGGTCGTTGTCCTGGCGGCCGGCATGTCCCGGCGCATGGGTGCCACCAACAAGCTGTTGGAAGAAATCGACGGCGTGCCGATGGTGGTCCGTGCCGTCGATGCGGCCCTTGCCACGCGGAACCGGCCGGTGGTGGTGGTCACCGGGCATCAGCGCGACCAGGTCGAAGCCACCCTGGCGGACCGCCCGGTCGAATTCGCCCACAACCCGGCCTATGCCGATGGCCTGAGTTCGTCCCTGCGGGCCGGGTTGGGCGCCCTGCCCGACGGGTTGGACGGTGCCCTGGTTTGCCTTGGCGACATGCCGCGACTGGGTCCGGCGCACATCGAACGGCTGGTCGATGCCTACAACCCGGTCGAGGGTCGCAGCATCTGCGTGCCGACCCGCAACGGCAAGCGCGGCAACCCGGTCTTGTGGGACGCAAAGTTTTTCGCCGAGATGCGCGAGGTCGCCGGCGATGTCGGCGCCCGCCATCTGATTGGGGCCTATGCCGACGAGGTCTGCGAGGTGGAGATCGACGACGAAGCAATCTTTGTCGATATCGACACCCCGGCGGCCTTGACCGCGGCGCGACAGAAAGGGGTGACATCATGAGTTTCGTCCTGGACGACGTGCGGGCGGAGTTTCCCATCCTGGACCGCGAGGTGAACGGGCGCCGACTGCACTATCTCGACAACGCCGCAACCGCCCAGATGCCGTTGGCGGTATTGAACGCGATCACGGAGCACGAGACCCGCCACCGGGCCAATGTCGCCCGCAGCGTCCATGCCCTGGCCGAGGCTGCGACCGAGGCGTATGAGGCGGCCCGCGACGTGATGGCCGGCTATCTGAACGCCAACCATCGGTCCGAAGTGGTGTTTACCTCGGGCACCACCGGCGCCATCAACCTGGTGGCCCACAGCTTTGGCGACGGATTGCAGCCCGGCGACGAAGTGGTGATTTCACGATTGGAGCACCACAGCAATATCGTTCCCTGGCAGTTGCTGCGCGACCGCAAGGGGATCGTTTTGAAAGTCCTGCCGGTAACCGGGGAAGGCAGGTTGGATGTCGGTGCCCTGCCCGACACCGTGACCGAACGCTGCAAGCTGATCGCGGTCAGCCACGCGTCCAACGTGACCGGCGCGATCAGCGATGTCGGTCCGGTCGTCGAGGCGGCCCGTGCGGTCGGCGCCAAGGTCCTGTTGGACGGCGCCCAGCGCGCGCCCCACGGCCCGGTCGACATGCAGGCGCTGGATATCGATTTCTACGGACTGTCCAGCCACAAGATGTTCGGCCCCAACGGCGTCGGCGTGCTGTGGGCCCGGCGAGAGATCCTTGACGGTCTGCCGCCCTTCTTCGGCGGCGGCGAAATGATCTACACGGTCACCATGGAGGAGACAATCTACGCCGAACCACCCCACCGGTTCGAGGCCGGCACGCCACCGATCGCTCAAGCCGTTGGCCTGGCAGCGGCGGCCGAATGGCTGGCCCGGACCGACAACGCAGCCGCCACAAGGCACCTGGCCCGGCTTTCCGAGCGAGTGTTCGACGGGTTGGCGGCGCTGGACGGCGGCAAAGGGCGCATCCGGGTTGTAGGACCGTCCGGCCTGCAAGGCCGCCTGCCGGTGATTTCGTTCGCCGTGGCCGGCGCGCACCCGCATGACATATGCCAGATCCTGGACAGCCATGGGGTGGCCTTGCGGGGCGGTCATCACTGTGCCCAGCCCTTGATGGACTTTTTCGACTTGGGCGGCACCACCCGCGCGTCTTTGGCGCTTTACAACACCGAAGGCGATATCGACGCCTTCCTGGAAGGACTCGATCACGCCTTGGGGATGCTGACATGACGATGGAACTGTACCAGAAGGAAATCATGCGGCTGGCGGCCGATGCCACCGGCCACGGACGGTTGAACAATCCGGACGCCGAGGTCACGGCGGACAATCCCTTGTGCGGCGATCGGGTGAAGCTGGACGTTCGGGTTGCCGACGGCACGGTGGCCGAGGTCGGGCACGAGGTTCGCGCCTGTGTCCTGTGCCAGGCGTCGGCCAGCATTGTCGGTGAACTCGCCCAGGGCGAAACCCCGGCGCGGCTGCGTACGGTGGCGGGCCAGTTGGGCCACTATATCAAGGAAGGCGGGCCGCTGCCGGATGCGCCGTTCGACAAACTGGCGGTATTCGAACCGGTGATCGATCACAAGAGCCGCCACCAATGCGTCCTGTTGCCGTTCGACGCATTGTGCCAGGCGCTGGACGAGGCCAGCGCCGATTAATCGCCACGGCGTTGACCCGGACCGGCAAAAGGATCAGCCCGTTCCGCGGCGACCCGGCCGTGCCTGCCAGCGCAGGAAGTTCAGCACCGGCTGCAAGGCATCAAAATCATAGAGGTCGTTGTGGCCGGCCTGCGGCAGGACCTTGAGCACCTTGGGCTCTTCGGCGGCGCCAAAAACCGCGCGGCCCATGCCGGTGGGAATGACCTGGTCACGACCGCCATGCAGCACCATCAGGGGCGCCTTGATCCGCGTCAGCTTGTCCAGATTGTCGAACCGGTCCTTCATCAGCCAGCGCACCGGCAGGAAGGGATAATGATGGGCCGCGACATCGACCGCCGAACTGAACGGCGCCTCCAGAATCACCGCCGCGATCGGCAATTCGGCGGCGATTTGCACCGCCACGCCGGTGCCCAGCGATTCGCCGTATATCACCATTCTTTGCGGTTCAATGCCTGAACCACGCAAAAACTGGATCGCCGCCCGGCCATCGTCATAAAGGCCGGTTTCGCTGGGCGATCCCGGATTGCCGCCATAGCCGCGATATTCGACCAGCAGTACGCCATAGCCGGTGTCGATCCAGGCCCGCGCCTTGAACGCACGGTTGGCAATCGATCCGGCATTGCCATGAAACAGGACAATGACCGGCAGGTCGGCGGCCGGCCCCTTGTACCAGGCAGTCAAGCTGAGACCGTCGGCGGTCTGCAGTTTCACTTCGGACATGTCGCCAACCCCGATCGTGTCGAGCCTGGGCAGCGCCTTGTCCGGAAAATACAGCAACGAACGTTGGTAGAGATAAGCGGCGACCACCAATGCGCCATAGGCGAACAAGCCGATCAAAAGGATCCGCAATCCCCATTCCATCATGATCCCGCCGTAGGGTTTTTCTTTCACGGTCTTGTCACTGCTGATTGGCGATTCGAAACACAATGTTGCAGCAGTTTATAGTCGAAAATGGGGTCGGGCGGCTATGCCCAATTATATAAACCGGCCCCGGCCGCGACCGTCCGTGGTAAGTGGGTGGAAAGACGTCCAATTCGCGGTTGCCGCCCGGATTCTAGAGCATTTCCCACTCATACGGGGTCATTTGACGCGCCAGAGGCCGGCTGCCGATGCTCAGGGCCCTGTTGCGGTCCTTATCCGATGCACCACATCGCATCGCGGACCGCGCCTTGCCCTGAGCAACGGAAAGCCGGTCAAGTGATCCCGTATGAGTGGGATTTGCTCTGGTTAGTCAGCTCCCGGTGGTGTCGGGCGACAAAGACGCGGCGATACGGTCCCGCAACCTGGCGGCGGCACCGCCGACCACCGAGAACCGGTCGAAAGCGGCCGCGCGGGCGGCCAGGCGGTAGACGGCTTTCAAGTCACGGCGCCCGCCCCGACCGTCGGCAAGAAAACTCGCCGCCTGCATGGCGCATAACGCGCCCTGGGCATCCTGGATGTCGGCGCCGATCAGGTAGTAACGCAAGGCCCGACGATCCGAACCGGCCCGAGCGGAAAACGCTCCGGCCATGGCGCAGGCAAAGCTGTGGCCCTGGCGGCATTCGGCGCCGAAATGCGACATGTAGGGAGAGGCGCTCCCGGCCGAGGCGCCACCCGTGAGCGCCGACAGGACGAGCGTCACACATCCCGCTATCAAGAAAGACCGCCACCAGCGCTTCGGCATCAAACATCCCCGAACCAGAGGTCTTCCGGCTGCCCGGGTTCCCGCGTCCCGGTTAAGATCCGGCGAACCGAAAGAATAATCTATGATGGAATCGCAATTCCGGAAAAACCGTTAATTGTGGCCCAGGACGAACCCCGAGCCCCACAAGACCCAACCGCCTGCAAACAGGCCAAATTGCGGTCCGCGCCCTCGGCCCGGGGATCATCCTACCCCGATTCGGTCGACGGCAAATGTCGACCGGCAGTGTTTCTTCGGCTCGATTCGGCGTCAGTCCCGCCGATGCTTCCCGAGCCTGCGTTTCTTTTTTCTCCGGTCCCTAGTTCAAAATCAGCCGATAAAACGACGGGTCGGCCAATGTGGGCACCGAAACGATTTTTATTTCCAATGGATCGTCCAGCCGCCGCACTTTTGCGTGCGGAATAGGATCCAACCCTTCCCCGATTGAGGTCACTTCCCATTTTGTGACCTGCATATCCCCCGATCTGGTCTTCTCTCCCAGCTTGGCGAACCGTTGTCCCACCTGAACGGCATAGCCTTTCACGATTTTACTCCTTGACTGGGCAGCTACGCGGAACCGCGTATCCGTCTTCTCCCCTATGAGTTTCACGCCTATTTCTTTTTTTGGTAAGAGAATAATACAAACTTCACTACCGACATGCGAGTCGGAAGTAATAACGGTAAGCTTTTTGTAAAATACTTGGAATGCTTGCGTAATGATTGCTGAAATTAAATCAGCGATCGACCGATTCGGTCGCCTTATGGACGATCTTTAGGGGCAGAAAGGATAGTTTTATAGTTATTTCGCGTTACTGCGACAGTTCTTCCAGGAATTCCTGTAGAATAGTTCCGCCGTCGCCGACGAGTTCCTGATATTCCAGGAAAAGCTCTGTCGCGACGCGACGCGAATGGAACGGGGTCTGGGTGACCCATTCCGCCACGAAGTTCTCGAACACCTGCTCGTCCGGTCCTTCGTCCGGCAGCCAGGCCAGCACATTTGTCAGGAACCCGAACGCGTAATAGTCCTCGCTGATCGCCTGAACCAGTCGCGCGCCGAAGGCGCTGGCCTCGGCCAATGTGTCGTCGTCAATTCCCGAAAAGGTCCAACGCAGGAATCCGGACACGGTTTCCGGCGTCTGCAAGGGATGGCGGCGGGCCGAATAGCACAACACCGCGAAGATCATTTCCCCGGTCTGGTCGTAACGGTCGTAGCCGCTGAGATCGACCGGCGCGGATGACTGTTCATCAGGAAGCGGCGACGCAATCATCACTTTTCCTTCCCCAAGATACTGATCGAACCTGCCGGGGTTTCGGCAAATTCGAACTGCGGTTCACGCTCGGGCTGATCCAGCCAGTCGCGGCGACCGCCATTGCTACGCATTCCCGAGGCCGGCGACCAGAACCGAGACTTCTTACGGCGCTGACCCCGCCCGGGAGGTGTGGGACTGCGATCCGGTTCTGCCTTCATTCCCTCGAAGCTCCATCCGACGTCAGGACATGGTGGCCACCGACGATCGCCACGACAGCTATTCCGGTTACGACGAGTCCAGCCATGGCGATCGCGCCGGAGGTAAACCCGAAATCGTGATGCAGCATCAGGGCCAGGCGGTACAGGCCGCTACCGGCGCCCAATGCCAGGATCGCAAACAGCAAACCCCGCTGAATTTGCCCCCACATACAGTTCTCCTCACCTCAACCACGAGATTTCCAAAAGAATAGACACAGGGTGGTAAAGATTGTCTTTCTGCCGGGGATTTGGCGTTTCCGACGGGATCACATTTGCTTGACGAGACCGGGCAGTGATTGACGGAATGGCGGAATCCCGGCATATCCTGGCCGCCGTTACCGCGTTCCAAGCCGGCCCGAAGGGTATCGCCCACCCATGCTCGACAGCCGTATCCGCCTCCTGATCGACCCGGCCCTGAACTATGCCGGCCGCAACCTGGCCCGGTCCGGTATCGGTGCCGATGCGATCACCCTGATCGGGTTCGGGATTGGCCTTGCCGCAGTGCCGCTGATCGCTTTTGGCCATTATCGCCTGGGTCTGCTGGCCTTTCTGGCCAGCCGGGTCCTGGACGGCATCGACGGTGCCGTGGCACGCCAGACCCGGCCCACCGATTTCGGCGGATACCTGGATATCGTCACCGACTTCATCGTTTATTCCGCGGTACCCTTTGCCTTTGCCCTGGCCCAGCCCGAGCAGGCCTGGGCGGCGGCGCTGTTGATCTTCAGCTTTGTCGGCACCGGGTCTTCCTTCCTCGCCTTTGCGGTGATGGCGGAAAAACGCCACGTTTCGACCGATCTTGGGGTGCGGAAGTCGCTCTACTATCTGGGCGGGCTGACCGAAGGCACCGAAACCATCCTCGCACTGGGCCTGTGCTGCCTGATCCCCGCCCATTTCGCGACCATCGCCCTGGTATTCTCCGGCCTGTGTTGGATCACCACCGCAACCCGCATACTGGCCGCCTATGACGTGTTCGGACCCGGGCGCCGGAACAGCGGCGATTCTTAACAGTCTGTAAAGCGGCACGTGCTGAGATAGACCCATGGCCAAGACCACGCCATTCGTCTTGCGCGCCCCGGCCGGACATGATGTCGGTTGGCCGAGGCGACGCGTGTTGGCGGTTCTGTCGGTCTGTGCCCTTGGACTGGCTTTGGCGGCTTGTGCGTCGCCACAACCCCTGCCCCGCTCCACCCGCGTCTACCAACCGGTCAAGCCCACACCGCAGGTGCAAAGCCGACCCGCCTGGGTCGGCAAACCCTATGTCGTCAATGGCCGGCGATACGTGCCGCACAGCAACCCCAATTACGATGTCGTGGGCACGGCGTCCTGGTACGGGCCCAAGTTCCACCGCCGGCGCACCGCCAATGGCGAACGGTTCGACATGTACGGCCTAACCGCGGCCCACAAGACCCTGCCGTTCGGCACCCGGGTCTGGGTCACCAATCTGCGTAACGGCCGTTCGTTGGTGTTGCGGATCAACGACCGCGGACCGTTTGTCGGCAATCGGGTGATCGACGTCTCCTATGGAGCGGCAAAACGGCTCGGGTTTCTGAAATCCGGCCTGGCCAGGGTCCGGGTGCGAATCGCCCATCGCCGCTCGGAATCCGACCCCGCCACCCCGCGAGTGCAGCTCGGCCAGCTGTCGCCACCCAACCAATAGACCGCAATCGAGCCGAAACCACGGGGCCGGTTCCCAGCAGGAACCGTCATCGCCGCGACTCCAGGTTGCAAGTAATTCCTCGCGCTACTTTCTAAACAGTATCAAGCATAGAAAGGTTTATTGCTTAATATCTATCCAAGTTTACATTTTACATAAAATTGTATTTTTCGCTTTTAATTGTATTTAAACGTTTTTTACTTACTATTTACTTTAAGCATAGCGACTACTTAGTACAACCGGGATAGGTAAAAGCCATGCGGGGGATTTCAGGGAAACTAAGCCGTTTCCTGCGCGACGACCGGGGCGGCATGCTGGTGCAGATTGCCCTTGCGGTGCCGATCCTGATCGGGTTCAGCGGCTTGTCGGTGGACATCGCAACCTGGTTTGCAGAACGGCGCGTCGTCCAGACGGCCAGCGACGCCGGCGCTATAGCCGGGGCGCTGGAATTCGTGCGCTCGAAGGGCGACGACTATGTGACTGCGGCGGTGACCAAGGATGCCGGGCTCAACGGCCTGCGGGCCGGCGACACCCTGATCGTCAACAACCCGCCGACCAGCGGCAGCCAGATGGGGGTCAGCAACGCGGTTGAGGTGATCATCCAACGGCCGGCGCGCAGCTTCCTGAGCGGCCTGTTCCTGGCCGACGCCGGGACCATCGCCGGGCGGGCGGTCGCCATCGCCGATTTCGACGACACCTGCGTCTGGTCCCTGGACCCCGGCGTTTCCGGCGCGATCAACGTGACCGGCGGCGGCGATGTCGCGATGAGCTGTGGCATTTACGTCAACTCCAACGATTCCCAGGCCCTGGTCGAAGGCGGCGGCGCCTGCCTGACCGCAACCAAAATCAAGGTGGTCGGCGGCTATACCGGCGACTGCATCAATCCGACGCCCTGGACCGGCGGCAGGGCGAAGGCCGACCCGTTGAGCGCGCTGCCACCCCCCAGCTATGGCGGCTGTGACTTCAACGCCAAGATCAAGGTCAATGCCGGCCAGACCGAGACCCTGGATCCCGGCGTCTATTGCAAGGGGATCGAGGTATCGGCCAGCGCCACCCTGATCTTCAATCCCGGCCTTTATGTGCTGGACGGCGCCAATTTGACCTTCAACGGTCAAAGCACGGTGACCGGCCACGGCGTCACCTTCTACCTGACCCCGAATGGCGGCCCCAGCGACAATCTTAACATCCAGGCCGGCGCCATTGTCGACCTGCGCGCGCCCGACACCGGCCCCTATGCCGGCATCCTGTTCTACCAGGACCGCAACGCGCCCAGGACCAACACCCATACCGTGGCCGGCGGCGCGACCATGCACCTGGAAGGAATTGTCTATCTGCCGGGCCAGGACCTCAGCTTCGCCGGCGGCACCGCCACCGAAAAATCGCCGGCCTTCCTGATCGCCGACACCATCAGCTTCTCAGGCGCGGCCCATCTCGGCGAGTTCGAGGGCTCGTCGATCGAGGCCAACCCGTCGCTGGTCACGGTTTCGCTGGTTGAGTGAGGTTGCGATGCCCCGAAAAGCCTTTTCACTTCCGCTGCGTGACCGCGACGGCAATGTCAGCGTCGAGTTCGCCATCGCCGCCATCTTCCTGGTGGTCTTTGCCCTGGGGATCTACGATTTCGGCCGCATCGGCATCGAGGTCGCGCGCCTGAACAGCGCCGCCCGGGCCGGCGCCCAGTTCGTGGTCGAGGACCAGGCCAATGTGACCGACACCACCGGCATCATCCAGGCGGTGCGCAACGACGCCGACGACAGCGGCCAGGCCCTGACCGTCACCACCCAGAACTATTGCAATTGCCCCAGCGGCGGCGCCGCATCCTGCACCGACACCTGCAGCGACGGGTTTTACCCGGAGATGTATGTCGAGGTCGACGTCCAGCACCAGGTCAGCCTGCTGATCGACTATCCCGGGGTCAGCCAGACCTTCCCGCTGTCCGCCTCGGCCAAGGTCCGGGTGCGATGATCCGGCGGCTGCGACAGGTTCTGGGTGACCGACGCGGCGCGGTCGCGGTCGAAATCGGCTTCGTGCTGCCGCTGGTCCTGGCCCTGATCATCGGGATCATCGATTTCAGCCGCGCCATGCTGATCACCGCCACCATCGACCAGGCGGCCCGCGACGGCGCCCGCTATGCCAGCCTGCACGGAGCCGACAGCGAAACCCCGCTGACCGACACGCAAATCTCGACCTATGTCATGACCCGCGTTCCCGCCATCGACCCGGACGCCTTGAGCGTCACCGTCGCCTGGCAGCCCGACAATTTTTCCGGCAGCGAGGTGTCGATCAGCCTGAGCTATCCCTTCGATTTCCTGATCAGCGGCTTCTTCCAACTCGACCCGATCACTCTGACCCGGCAATCCGCGCTGCCGGTGCTTTGAAGCCAGCGATCCAAAGCGGCTATTCACTACCACCGTAGCGGGTTGTTGGCGCGCCCTACACCTGGTTTAATCCCTGACATGAGATCAGCGCCAACGACATCGCGGCAGGCCGACAGCCCGACCGCTTACTGCTGTCGCGCACGCCCTACCCGGTTTCGACGCACAGTGACCGGCGCGGTCGCGAGTATTTTTTTGGTGCTGCTGGCGTCCGCACCAGCTGACGCCCGCGATTGCGGCCCTCAGTTCGAAGCGATCATCGCGGGCGACCTCAGCGCCTATCAAAGCGCCATCCCCAAAGTGCGAAAGTTCCACATGTCGCTGCGCGCTGTGAAAGGAATGGAGGGAAAATGGTCGACCGATCCGGATTTCGCCAGGTTCATCGATCATTGCTACCAACGGGTCATTCAATCCCATCGAGACGGGGCCTACCCGGACGACACCCGGTCGAACTACCTGCTGGGCCATTTCTTGATACATGGCATGAAGAAGTTCACCGGGTGGCTGTTTTATCCCAAGCGAACATCATTCCGCGAAATACGGAAGGAGTGGAAAGAGGACAAGATTGGAGAATATGGGTACGAACTTCTCCTGGCCGCATCCCGGGACGGACACGCGCTAGCCGCCTGCCAAGTCCAGTTCCTTCTTGCAAGCGTCCTAAATCAGGGGATGTTTGAGGCGATTTATGAGGACGCTCCCTCAATGAATCCCTATCGTGAAGCCTGGCTTGTCGATTGGATGCCCGACAAATCGGAGACACTAAGCCTGTTGCAGGAAATCGCCCCCTTCGCTCCAGACGCCTATGGCTGGATTGGGTTCATGTATCATTGGGGTATTGGCGTCGAAAAGAACCCCAGGATGGAGCAGGACTATATCGCCAAGTACAAGTCCGCTTTGAAATCCGGAATTCCGAAATGCGTTCAGGAATATCACTGGCGCGAATGGCCCGACTACAAATGACACCAGGCTCTCGTCCAGTCACCCGTTCCCAAGCTCCGGCACCACCAGGCCGGGGACGGAGCGACATTGGCCGCGGAAGACGACGATCGGCTGGCCGTCCTGATTGGCAACCGTGACGTCGCAGATGCCGTTGCGGCCTTCCAGAAAGGTCTGGCGCGCGACGGCACTTAAGCGGTCGCCGGGATGGGCGGCGTTCAGGTAGTTGATGGTCGACGACATCGCCACCATGCGCTGGTTGGTGGCGTTGCAGGCGATGGCAAACGCCACATCGGCCAGGGCAAAGGTGATGGCGCCGTGGCACATGCGGAAGCCGTTCAGCATGGTCTCGGTGACGGTCATTTCGAGCACCGCCTCGGTCGGTGTGATCGAAACCAGTTCCATGCCCAGTTCACCGAATTGCCGGTCATGTTCGGCCAGACTGGCCGCAACGGCCTCGGCGATGTATTGTTGGGTTACGTCCGGCACGGCACCACTCTCCCTTTTACGATTTACTACGATTCACAACCTGCCCTGACAGGTCCGGCCCGAACCCCGCCATTGCGTCATTCGGATCGGACTCCGAGGCAATATCAATTTGGATCGGCCGCGCCAACCGGTAACTGCGGTCCGTCCAGCGTATCGCGGACCAGTTCGGCAAGCTGGCGGCGTTGGAACGGCTTGCCGAGAAAGGCATAACCGCTTTCCAGCAGCGGGCTGATCCGGCCCGATTCGGCGGCATAGCCCGACATGAAGATCACCTTGATTCCGGGTTGCTCCAAGCCGACCTGATAGACGAAATCGACCCCGCTGATGCCGCCCGGCAGGACCACATCGGCCAGTATCAGGTCGACCTTGACCCCGCTCGCCAGCGCGGCGCGGGCGCCGCGGGCGTCGGCGAAATCGACCACCTGGTACCCCAGGCCCTCCAACAGGGTCACGGTCAGTTTCCGCACCTCCTCCTCGTCCTCGACGACCAGGATACGTTCGCCCTGGCCGCGCGGCGCATCCCGTGCGCCCAGCCATTCCGACGCCTGCGCGATATCGGTGGCGCGCGGCAGGAACAGGGTGACGGTCGTGCCTTCGCCGACGATGCTGTCGATGGTCACCAGGCCGCCCGACTGTTTGGCGAACCCGTAGACCATGGACAGCCCCAGCCCGCTGCCCTTGCCCACCGCCTTGGTGGTGAAAAACGGCTCGAACGCGTGGGCCAGGATTTCCGGCGGCATGCCGCTGCCCTGGTCGGACACCTTGATCGACACATAATCACCCGGGGTCACCGTCTGGCCTTCGGCATCCACTTGCCCCTCCAGCGGCGAATTCGCCACCGCGATCACCAGCCCGCCGCCGTCCGGCATGGCATCACGGGCGTTGATCGCCAGGTTCAGCAACGCGCTCTCGACCTGACCGGGATCGGCCAACACCTGCCACAGATCGGCCTCCAGGCGAATGTCCACCTGGACGGCTTCGCCGAGGGTGCGGGCCAGCATGTCGCTGACCCCCGAAACCAGACGTTCCAGGTCGATGACCTTGGGCAGCAGCGGCTGGCGGCGGGAAAAAAAGCCAGCAGCCTTTGGGTCAGCTCGCCGCCCCGTTCGGCGGCCCGCAGAATCGGTTCGGCCAGTTCGGCCGCGTCGCCTTCGCCCAGGACCAGCAATTCGGCGTTGCCCAGGATCACGGCGAGCAGGTTGTTGAAATCATGGGCGACGCCGCCGGTCAACTGGCCCACGGCCTGCATCTTCTGGGCCTGGTTGAGGCGCTCGGCGCTTTCGTGCAGCGCCTGTTCCGCCTCGACCAGGGCGGTGATTTCCCGACCGGTCCCACGATAGCCGATGAACCGGCCGACCGCGTCAAACCGGGGGATGCCGCTGACGCTGACCCAAAGGACCCGGCCGTCGGCGCTTTGCCGCACCGACCGAAAATCCCGGAACGGCTGGTGCCGCATCATAGCGGCCTCGTGTTCCCGCCACTCCGCCGTATCCCGGGATTCGACGCTGAGTTCCTGGCGGGTCTTGCCCAGCGCCTCCGACAGGGGAATGCCGGTCAGGGTTTCGAAATTGGCCGAAACATAGGTGAAGACGTGCCGCTCGTCGGTTTCCCAGTGCCAATCCGACGACGCGTCGGTGTAATCGCGGAACCGTTTCTCGCTGTCGCGCAAGGCCAGTTCGACGCGCTTGCGCTGGCTGATATCGACGATCAGGCTGAACACGCCGATCACCCGCTTTTCGCTGCCAATCTCCGGCACCAGCGTCACGTCGACGACCCGTTCGACACCGTCGGGAAACAGGATCGTCTCCTCGAAACTGGCGTGACGCCCGGAAAGCGCGCGGGCGATGCGCGGCTGAAGCAACCGGTAGGCGGCATCGCCGACTGTGTCCTGCAGCGACCGGCCGATAATCGAACCGGCGGGCCGGTCGTACCAGATCGCGGCGGTGGCGTTGGCAAACGTGAATCGTTCATGCACGTCGATCCGGACGATCAGCACCGGCAGATTGTCGGCGATGGTCCGCAGTTCCCGGGTCCGCTCGGCGACCAGGTCGCTCAAATGATCGCGGTGCCGCGTGATCTCGGCATTGGCGTCCCGCAGGTTGTCCTGCGCGCGCTTGAGCGCGGAAATATCCCGCACCCAGAAGATCACCTGACCGGGGAACAGCGGGTCGCTTTCCCATTGGACCAGCGCCCAGTAGGGCGACCCGTCATGGCGTTTCATCCGGACTTCGCGTGACACGTGGCCGGATTGTTGGAACGCGTCGACAAAGGCGGCGCGATCGGCCGCGTCCGCCCAATAATCGGTGGCCGACTTGCCTTCGTTCCGGCCGTTGTCGACCCGGGAAATGTCGCGCAAAAGATTGTTGGCGTAGACGATGGTGCCGTCGTCCAGGTTGGACACGCCAACCGCGATCGGGCAGGTGTCAAGGATGGCGAGGAGGCGCTGTCGCGCAGCGGCGTCTCCGTCCGCCAGCGGCGGTCCCGGCTCTCCCGATTTCGCTCCGCCCGTCATGGGCGCCGCCTTCGGAACGAACGGTCCTGGTTTCGCCTAGACGACGACAATTCCGATCCTTGGTTCAATCTGATTCAGGCCCCAACAAACCTTCTGCAAACGACCGGACCCATGCTTTTCGGGTCACCTAGCGTCGCCGAGAACTTTCCCCCATCGACGATGCACATAGCTTGGGCTAGCGTTATAGTGACGGCAACCCACCACACGAAATTGTGCAAAGCCAAGGAGGACCTTGTGACCGGGTCGTTACTGTTTACGCCACTGTCGATCCGCGGTCTTACCGCCCGCAATCGTACCGTTGTCGCCCCGATGTGCCAATACTCGGCTTTTGACGGGCAACCGCAGGACTGGCACCAAATTCACTATGGCAAGTTTGCGGTCGGCGGCGCCGGGATCGTGATGATTGAGGCCACGGCGGTCGAATCGCGCGGTCGTATAAGCTATGGCGATCTGGGGATCTGGCAGGACACGCAAATGGCCGGTCACGCCCGGCTGACCGAACTGATCCGCGGCGGCGGGGCAATCCCGGCCATCCAACTCGCCCATGCCGGCCGCAAGGGCTGCACCCGGCGCCCCTGGGACGGGGGCCGGCCGGTCGACGCCGACGATGCCGCCAAGGGCGAACCGCCCTGGCAGAATGTCGCGCCGTCGGCGATCCCGGTCGGGGAAGGCTGGCCGCTGCCCGAAGAGATGAGCGAAGAGACCATCGCCGAGGTTGTCGCGGCCTGGGGCACCGCCGCCCGGCGGGCCCGCCAGGCCGGCTTCGACATCGTCGAGGTTCATGGCGCCCATGGCTATTTGGTGCACCAGTTCCTGTCGCCGCTGATGAACCGCCGCAACGACGGCTATGGCGGCGATTTGCCGGGCCGCATGCGGTTCGCCATCGAAGTGACCCGGGCGGTGCGGGCCGAATGGCCCGACGATCTGCCGGTTTTCTTCCGGGTGTCGGCGGTCGACGGTGACATCGGCGGGTGGTGCCTGGATGATACGGTTGCCCTGGCCAAGGAATTGAAGGCGGTCGGGGTCGACGTGATTGATTGCTCGTCCGGCGGTGCCACCGGGTCGCCGGTACTGGAGTCCCTGAAACGCACACCCGGCTTCCAACTCCCCTTCGCCGCGCGGGTCCGCGAGGAGTCCGACATCATGAGCATGGGGGTCGGCCTGATCATCGAGCCGCACCAGGCGGAGGCGGCCCTGCAATCCGGTCAGGCCGACCTGATCGCGTTGGGGCGGGAATTGCTGCACGATCCCCATTGGCCCTTGCACGCGGCGCTGGAAATGGAAGGCGATGGGGAGGCAGGCTATGCGGTTTGGCCCGACCAGTACGGCTGGTCGCTGTCGCGCCGCGCCGATTGGATGGCCCGCTACCGGGCCGGCGAATTTGCGGGAGATTGAACCATGACCACCGAACTGACCCTGGCGACCGCGCAGAGCATGATCGACACGGCCCTGGCCAAAGGCGCCGAACTTGGCTTCAAGCCGCTGACCGTGGCGGTGCTTGACGCCGGCGGCCATATGGTGGCGCTGGCCCGCCAGGACGGGGCCAGCATCATGCGCCCGGGCATCGCCGAAGCCAAAGCCTATGGCGCGATCGCCATGGGCCTGGGATCGCGTGCCCTCAACGCCCGGGCCGAGCAACAACCCTATTTCATCCAGGCGATGAACGCGCTGGCCGACGGCAAGCTGGTCGCGGTTCCCGGTGGCGTGCTGGTGCGGGACGCCCAGGGGCGCATTCTGGGCGCCGTCGGCATCACCGGCGATACCTCGGACAATGACGAAACCTGCGCCGTCGCCGGCATCGAGGCGGCCGGGTTGGTGGCCGATACTGGCTAGCCAATCGATTCGCAAAAGATTAGGTTTACCCTTCTGCAACCCTTAACTGCGCACAACATGGCAGGCGCAAGCGGTGGGTAATGGGTAGACGAGATGAGCGTTGACAGTTTGGCGGAACCGCAACCTGATGCCGGGCCGGCATCGGGTGAATCTCGCGCTGACCCCAAACCCTGGTATCCGCCTTCCCCGCCCTGGCTGACCTTCCTGTTGTGTTTCTTTACGTTCGGCCTCTATGCGATTGTTTGGATTGCCAGGCTGGCGATCAACATTCGGGACCATGTGGACCCCGAGGTTCGCCCTTGGCGGTACTGGGTTGGATCGCTGGTGCTGGGGTTCAACTTCTATTTTTTCTATCGCGCGGCGGACCATATCGCCCAACTGAACGCGTCCGTGGACAAGGCTCCGCGCCCGTCACCGGGTGCCTTGCTGGCGCTGTTCATGGTGCTTTATCTCGGGTCGATGGCCTGGACCATGATCGAATCAATGATCACCCAGTCCTCGACTGAAACGATACTTATCAGGTTGGCGATCCAGACCCTGCCCTGGGTGATATTGCAGCGCCAACTGAACCAGTTCCTTGCCACGCTTGGCGAAACAAATTGGGCTTTCAATCCGAGGCGCCAGATTTTTAGGCGTGCTCTGGTCATTTTGGTCGGCGCCGGGTTGATGGTCTTGCTTCATTTTCTGGTCGAGTTGGCGAACGACGAAGCAGTGGATGACAGGGTTGCCGTCGGCAGTAGCGTTTCGGGGTCGGCCGGAATTTATACCCTGCAAATCCGAGACCCGAACTGGATGCGCATTGCTCCCAACACGGTGGGCAACGACACAGATTTCGAGCTGTTTGACCCAGATACCGAGAGCTGGGTCATCGTCTTCCTGACCCATGACTCGGACTGGACGATTGACGACATGGTCGATTATCGGCGTAACGCGATATCCAAGGCCGACCACCTGCTATCCAGCAGCGAGGAACGGGTGATACTGCCAGGCAGTGAAATCGTGGTTTCCTACGCCCGCTATCGCCAGGAGGATTCAGAGTCCGGAGAGTTGCTGGTCGGCTGGGTCGCGAGTGTCGTGCTGGAATGCGTGGCCATCGAAGTCTATGGCGAAGCACCGAAAAAACAGGAAGATGCCTTGAAGCGCCTGGTCCACAGCCTGGCCCTGTCACGACCGGAGTCGGAAATATGTTCCGCATCGCAATAGCCCTGAGTTTGGCGATGGTCGCGGTCACCGCCACCGCGGCACGGTCGGCCGGAAACCTTCAACATTCAGGCGTCGCCGTCGATTTCGCCCGGTGGGCGGTCGGCGAGCCGGTCTACCACTATGACAATCTGGACATTTCCGAAAAACGGCTGCAGCGCCTGGTCGCCGACGGGCATCACTACGTCGACCGGCTTTACCGGATCCGGTTTCGTTTGCGAAGCGATGGGAGTGTCGAGAAATCAACCACGCTGGGCCGGTTCTACCTGACCCAGAACGGTGTCCGCGATGCCGGGGACCTGTCGTTTTGGGTCAACGCCGCCAATGAATCGGCGGAAGTCACCGAAGCCTTCACCCTGGTACCCGATGGCCGCCACGTGCCGGTCGACCAGACCACCGTCCAGATGGTGGCCGACGACAGCGACAACATCTTCACTGACAGTTTCCGGGTGGTGGTTCCCTATCGCGGCTTGGAGCCCAACACCGTTGCGGTTCTTTCGACCCGAACCCTGGTCCGGGCGGAGGGAAAATTGCTGCCATGGTCCTACGTCATGTCGACGCAGTGGTTTCGCCCCATCGAGGAGATCGACTTCGAGGTCAGGTGGGATGAAGGCGTGGCGGCGCCTCAGTGGAAGAAAGATGACGAAAAATGGTTGAAGTGTGACGCCACGGCCGAGCGGCGGCTGCGATGTCGTGCCTTCCAGGTCCCGCCCATCTCTTCCGATCCGGACTTCAACTATCGCGATGTCCTACCCCTGCTGGTGGTTTCGGAAGCGACCTCATGGGCGGACCTGGCACACCGTGAAAAGGCCTATGTGCAATCGGTTCTCGGCCACGAAGACGCATTGGGAGAAACCGCCCTGCGGGTGGTCGGCGATGCGTCGTCGCCGGAAGACAAGCTGCAGCGGTTGCACGCCTTTGTCAGCCAGAAGATCCGCTATCTCGGCCTGGAACATGGCGCTGGCGGCATTGTGCCGCGCCCCCCTGCCCTGACCCTGGAACGCGGGTTCGGTGACTGCAAGGACAAGACCACCTTGTTTGTCGCTCTGGCCCGGCAAGTCGGGCTCGACGCTTACCCGGTGCTGACCTCGACCGATCGCAACAACCCGGCCAAGCTGCTGGTGCCCGCCGCATCGTATTTCAATCATATGGTCGCGTGCGCCAGGCTACCGGACGGCAAGGAAATCTGTGCCGACCTCACCGATCCGGTCAGCCCGGCCGGAACCTTGCAGATCCAGGGGGCGATTCGCCTGGACCTGGTTGACGACCCCGAGCCGCCTTCACGGTTTCCGACCGATCCCTTTGCACGCCAGATGCAGGTCCATGTCAGCAATCAGCTGGATGACCAGGGCAACGTGCTGGAACGAACGACACGCCAGTTCACCGGTCCGATGAACGGCACCGTTCGCGGTTGGCTGCAAGGCAAGAACAAGGCGCAGCGGGAAAAGGCCCTGCTGAAAGACTATCATCACATTTTCACGAGCTCGGTGGACCCGGAGTTCTCGGTTCACGGCGTGGATGAGTTGGGGCCGTCGGTCATGATAAGAACCAAAGCCAATTTTTCCGACGCCTTCGACCCGGATGCCTTGGAAATATACACCGACCGCGAGCCGGAGCTGCTGGAGGAATTCCGCCTGGCAAGGAGCCAGAACCGCTTTCACGACTATGAGTTCACGGGCCTGGAATATCGGGGCCGCACCGTGTACCAACTCCCGACCAACCGCAAGGTCGGTGACACCGGCCCGCGGTTGAACTTGAATTCCCCGTATGGCCTGTTTTCCCGCACTTATTCAGTCGTTGACGGGGGACTCACCGTCTTGACGCATGTGCAGATCCCGAGACGGGTCATACCGGTCGAGCAGATCCCGCGCTTCAACCGGTTTCTGAGAGAGATGAGAAACAACGCCCGGATCTGGTTCGCGCTGAAAAAATAGATCGGGGCGGCTGGCGACGCCCCTATTTCCCGTCATCGACGTCGCCGCCGAAGAGCTTGTCGCGGATGCGGCGGTAGTTGGCGTCCGGGTCGTAGAATTGCACGGGAAGCTTAAGATTTTGCGCACTCAGGCGTCCGATCGCGGTCAACAGCGTGAACGCCGCCACATAGTCGTCTCGCTCCGCCCGAACCAGCGCCACCCGCGCGTCCAGAAGCTCCTGCTCGGCATCCAGAACGTCCAGGATCGTCCGTGCGCCCACCTGCGCCTCCTGGCGCACCCCGTCCAGCGCGATCTCGTTGGCCCGAACCTCCGCCCGCCGCGCCGCGATCTCCGCCAGCGCCGTCTGGCGCGACTCCCAGGCCTGGGTCACGCGCTCCTCGACGCTGCGGCGCGCAACCTCGATCTCCAGCAGACGCTGCGACCGCGTCTGACGCGCCTGGCGCAGCGCCGAATAGGCCGAACCCGACTGATACAGCGGTACGCTCACCTGCGCCGTCAGACGCGCCGCGTCCGTCTCCTGGCCCCGGAACGTGCCGTCCTCGGTGTGGCTCAACGAACCGACCAGCGACACCGTCGGATACAGGCTGCCCACCGCCGTGCGCACATCATGCCCGGCACCTGCCTCCAGATGACGCGCCGCCCGAAGGTCGTGGTTCTCCTCCAGCCCGATCGACAGCGCCGCTTCGGCGCTCCCCGGCTGCTCCGGCAGCGCCGGCGGCGGCGCCAGATCCTGAGGCGCCCGACCAACAACCCGACGATAGGTCGCCGAACTCGACGCCAGCGTCCCCAACGCCTGCTCCAAACCCGCCTGCGACCGCGACAGTCGCGCCTCCGCCTGGGCCACGTCCGTCCGCGTGATCTCGCCCACCCGGAACCGGTCCTCCGCAGCCTCCAACTGACGCTCCAGAACCCGAACATTGCTCCGGTTCAGCTCAACCACCGCCAGATCCCGGGAGACGTCCAGATAGGCGCCAACCGCATCGTTCAAGACCTGCGACTCGGTCGATGCCAGGCTCTCACGCGACGCCTGAACCCGCGCCTCCGCCGCCAGCGTCGACGACACCGTCCGACCACCTCGGTACAGCGGCTGCGTCACATCCAAGGACAGGCTGCGCGGGTTCAACCGCGTGTTCCCCGAGGTCCGCGAATCCGTGCTCTGCCAGCCCTGGCTGCCGGTCACCGAAACGTTCGGCCGCCAACCAGACAAAGCCTGCGATACACCCTCGTCCGTCGCCCGCAACCCTGCACGCTCCGCTCGCAATACCGGGTTGTTCTCATACGCAGACGCCAACGCCTCCTCAAGCGTCTCACCAAACACTGGCGAAACCGCCAAACCAATCCCAACCAAACAACAAACAAACAATGACGTCCGCATCAATGCCTCCCACTACCTCACAGTGCCCGACCTGCCCGCCTTGTTTTCGACCGATGCCGCACCCCGGCGGCATTCACGGGTCGCATGGGGGCTATTGACGAGATGGGGGCGGCAGCGCCATCTTCAACCGATCGTCGCAGGCGCAGGCACGATTTCCGGCCATGAAACCGATCCACCCGGTATTGCTGAACCCCGCGCCGCCCCGGTTCCGCTTCGGCGACCTGGCGCATCTGTTCAAGTTCGCCCTGTTTACCCCCCTCGCCTGGTTGCTGCCGGCCAGGGCCTGGCCGCCGGTCTGCCGCCTGATGGCATGCTTCGTTCCCTTGCCCCGTCCCGGCATGGCGGCGGACCTTGCCCGGGCCGGCATTGACCGGACTGCCCGCCGGGTCGCGGTCGACCACCATACCCATCGCCTGCTGGAACTCTGCTGGCTGCTGCGCCAACACGTGCCATGGCGGGGCGACATCCCGGTATCGCTCCGTGGCGCGGCACACATTCACCACGCCTTGGCGGGCGGCAACGGTGCCGTGTTATGGGTCTTCCCGCTGGCTTATGGCGATCTGATGGTCAAGGCGGGACTACACCGGGCCGGCTTTGCGGTCCACCACCTCAGCGCCCAGGGCCACGGGTATTCCGACAGCCGCTGGGGCGGACCCTTGCTCAATCCGGTCAAGACCCGGGTCGAGGTCCGGTTCCTGGCCGAACGGCTGGTGCTGGGGCGCGGCAGCAACATCCGCCCCTTGCGTACCCTGAAACAACGACTGAACCAGAACCGGGTGGTGTCGATTACCGCCGTGCATTCCGGCCGACGGGTCGCCGAAGTCGAATTCCTGGGTGGCAGATTGCGGCTGGCCTGCGGCGCCCCCCACCTTGCCTTGGCGTCCGGCGCACCGTTGCTGCCGGTCTATGCCGTCCCAACGCCGGACGGTTGCTTCCAGGTCGAATTCGGGCCGCCGTTGACCAAGGCGGGTGACGCACCAGGGCGCGCCGCCGAAATCATCCTGGCGCGGGCCTACGCCCAGCGCATGGAAGTGGTGGTCCGGCGGCACCCGGGCCTGTGGCGCGGATTCGTCGCGGCCCGGTCCCGCCGGTCACGGTTCGGCAAAGAACCCGGCAAAGTCGCTGGACAGGGCTAGGCGGTCGATCTTGCCATTGGCATTGCGGGGCAGGTCCGCCCGTTCGACGACCGCGGCCGGCACCAGATAGCTGGGCAGGTCACGGCGGCACCAGGCCATCAGGTGGTCCTGCCGCACCGGACCGACGGCCGGCGGCGTCACCACCAGCAGGATGGCCTGGCCCAAACCAGGATGCGGCACGCCGACCGCCGCGACTTCGCCGACCAGGCCGCTTTCCAGAACCACCTCCTCCACCTCGGTCGGGCTTACACGATAGCCCGAAGTCTTGATCATCGCATCGCGGCGGCCGACAAAATACAGGAAGCCTTCGGCGTCCCGGGTGACCGTATCGCCGGACCACACCGCCGGTTCCGGCGGCATCGGGTCACCGGCCGGCACCGGCCAGGGCCTGAAGACCCGTGCCGTCGCGGCCGGGTCGTTCCAATAGCCCAGCGCGACATGGACACCGCGATGTACCAGTTCACCTGGCTCACCCGCCGCGCAGGGTTCGCCATCGTCGCGCACCACCATGACCTCGGCGCCGGGGATCGGGATGCCGATGGAATCCGGTCGGCGGTCGATCTGGTCGGGTGGCAGATAGGTTGAACGGAACGCTTCGGTCAGGCCGTACATCAGATAGGGCCGGGTTTCCGGCAGGGCCCGCCTGAGCCGGTCGAGGACCGGGCGCGGCAGGTGGCCGCCGGTATTGGTGACATAGCGCAGGCTGCCCACCGCTTCGGCCGGCCAGTCCAATGCGGCAAGCTGTCCCCACAGTGGCGGCACGCAGGCCAGCCCGGTGATCTTTTCCCCGACCACCCGGTTTACGATGTCGCGCGGCAGCAGATAGTTCATCAGAACCGCCGTCGCGCCGGCATACAGCGCCGTGGTCAGCTGGTTGAGGCCATAGTCGAAACTGAACGGCAGGACGCAGAGAATGCGGTCACCGGCCCGGTTTTCCAGGTACTGACAGACCGACCTGGCACCGGCCACCAGATTGCGGTGGGACAGCATCACGCCCTTCGGCCGGCCGGTGCTGCCAGAGGTGTAGATCAGCGCGGCGATGTCCTGGTCCGCGACCGGCCAGACCGGGTTCTCAGGTGGGCGGGTGGCCAGCAGGTCGGACCACACCGCATCGCCGCCGTCGGCGGGGCCGTCGACCAGGATTTTGCAGGACAGGTCGGGACAATCGGCCGGCACATCGCCCAGCGCCGCCAGCCGCGCGCCCGACGTCACCAGATAGCGGGCGCCGCTGTCGGCCAGGACATGCTTGACCTGGCGGGCCTTCAGCTGCGGATTGACCGGGACGAACACGCCGCCGGCCAGCGCCGCGGCGAACATCGCCACCACCGTTTCGACCCGCTTCTCCAGGTAGACCGCGACCCGGTCCCGGCGCTTCAGGCCCAGGGCGCGCAGGCCCGAAGCGGCGTTGCGCACCGCGGATGCCAGCGCGCCATAGGAATAAGTGGTATCCTGATCGACAAGTGCCGGATCGTCGGGCGCGCGTGCGGCGCTTCGCAACAGGATATCCGCCAATAGCTCAGGCATGTCGTTCCACCGATGCCGGCGCCCCGGCCGGTCGCCGCAGTCCCTTCGGGCTGGCACGTTAGCCGAATAGGCAGGCGGAGACCAGCCGCCGCGGCGTTAACGATATGGGCAGGGAATATGTGGTAAAGCGCTATTCCGTCATCACTGCCGGCGCGGCGAACGGTTAACGAGCGAGGTCGAAACGATGCAGCAGAACATGGTCCTGGTGACCGGCGGAGCGGGCTATATCGGCAGCCATGTGGTGCTGGCCCTGCGCGAAGCCGGCGCCGGCGTGGTCGTCCTGGACAACCTCTCCACCGGTATCAAGTCGGCTGTGCCCTCAGACGTCGAACTGGTGGTCGGCGATATCGGCGACCGCAACCTGGTTATGGATTTGATGCGCGGCCGCGGGATCACCGCCGTGATGCACTTCGCCGGCAGCATCGTGGTACCGGAGTCGGTGGAAAAGCCGCTGGACTATTACGACAACAACGTCATCCGCAGCCACAATCTGATCCGGTGCTGTATCGACAGCGGCGTGCGCCGCTTCGTGTTCTCCTCGACCGCCGCGGTCTACGGCAACCCCGATCAGTCGCCGATCGCCGAAACCGCGCCGACCCTGCCGATCAATCCCTACGGCACGTCGAAGCTGATGATGGAATGGATGCTGCGCGATACCGCCCAGGCCCATGACTTCAACTACATCGCCCTGCGCTATTTCAACGTCGCCGGTGCCGATCCGCAGGGCCGCACCGGGCAGTCGACACCGCTGGCCACCCACCTGATCAAGGTCGCCAGTCAGACCGTGCTGGGGATGCGGCCCGAAATCGCGTTGTTCGGCGACGACTACCCGACCCCGGACGGGACCTGTATCCGCGACTACATCCACGTCACCGACCTGGCCGATGCCCATGTCCGGGCGCTGGAATATCTGGATCGGGGTGACGGATCCCAAGTCCTGAACTGTGGCTACGGGCGCGGTTATTCGGTGCGCGAAGTCCTGGACGCGGTCGAACGGGTGGCCGGCTCACCGTTGAACGTGCGGCAGGCGCCGCGACGGGCCGGCGACCCGCCGAACCTGGTGGCCGGGGCGGATGCGATCCGCCAGGTGCTGGGTTGGCAGCCGCGTTACGACGATCTCGACGGCATCGTGCGCATGGCTCTGGACTGGGAACGCAGGTTGCTGGCCGGCAAGGCAGCCTGAGGGCTGATGGCCCACGGCCGCGAAACACGCTTGCCCCAAGCCTCGGCGACGTTATGTTTGTTGGATAATTTGGGGGATCAAAGGCGGTGAATAACCAATAAGAGCCGCCTTCGATCGCAGTCAGATACAGTCAGTTGGTCGCGCGTACGGTACGACCGGGAAGCAAAAATGCGGGGGATCGCGACCGGCCGGATTATTCCGGTTGGCCTGAGCGGATATCCGGAGGACCGCCAATGCGTACCCTGCCCTCGCTGCTTTCAGCGCTTGTTGCCACGCTCGCATTCCCAGCCGCACAAGCCATTGCCCTGGATGCCGACCCTGCCGCGCGACAGGCGGCCCGATTATGGCTTGGATCCTACAGACAGGAAGACCAGGCAGCACGCGGTTGGGCAAAATTGCAACGTGACCATCGCGATCTGCTGGGGCGGTTCGAACCGGCGATCGTCCATGTCGATCTGGGCCCGGAGAAAGGCATCTATTTTCGGCTCTATTCACCGCTGGTCGCGGCCCGGCAGGCCAGCGAGACCTGCCAGGAACTGGTCCAGCGCGGCCGCGAGTGCCTGGTGGTGTCGTCCCTGATCCGAACCTCTGCCGCCCCCGCATCGGCAACGGTTCACAAGGCGGTGGTGCGGACTGCGCAGCCCAGGCCGAAAATGACCTTCCATGCCGTGCACGGCCGTCGTGCCCTGAAGATCGCGAGGGCGGCCCGCGCCCGCGGCATGCGGGAACTGACCATCCAGCAATATTCACGGGCGATCCGGTCCGGCGCCCTGAACAAGATCGAGTTGGCCGACGCCTATCGCCATCGCGGCCAGGCCTACCTCAACAAGCATCTGTTCCAGCGCGCCATCGCCGACTTGAGCAAGGCGATCGAAATGGGTGATCGGAATGCCGGTGCCTATTTAAGCCGGGGTGCCAGTTTCGCGGCGATCGACGAACCGGTCCGGGCCCGCGCGGACCGTGAAGCGGCGGCGCAGTTGAAACGCTAGCTCCGGGTTTTATGCAGCCTGAGCCGATTTCGGTAAGGACCAGACCGGCAACGTTTCGGCCAATCCCTTGATTCTTTGCGGCGCCGCCGCGACCAAGCGGGCGGTCAATTCGGAACTCGGCTCCGGTTCGCTGGCCGCCTGGCGGACCAGTGCATCACTGACCACCAGATCGGCCTGCAGTTCCCGGGTCAGGCGTTCCAATCGGCTGGCAATATTGACGGTGTCGCCAATCACCGCAAATTCCAGGCGGCTGGCCCCGATATCCCCCAGCACCACTTCTCCGTAGTGGACACCGACGGACACCATGATCTCGGCCTCGCCACGAGCCCGACGCTCGGCATTCCAACGCCTGGCGGTTTCGGTCATGGCAAAGGCACAGCGCAGCGCATTGCCGGCATCCGCCGACCCGGCGAACGGCGTGCCGAAGGTGGCCATCAACCCGTCGCCGAGATATTTGTCCAAGGTACCCTGGTGACGAAACACCTCGGCTTCCATGCGGCCATGAAACTGGCGCAGGATCTCAATCACCTGGCGTGGTTCGTGCTCCGACGCCATCCGGGTGAAACCCACCATGTCGACGAACATCACCGCCACGTCCTGGGTCCGCACCCGCTTCAGCGGTTCGTCGTTCTGGCTCAATTCCTCGACCACGTTGGGAGAGAAATACCGAGCCAGATTGCTGCGGGCACGCTCGCCGGCGGCCTGGCGCAACAACAGGCGATTGGCCCGCCAACTGTTGACCGCCAGCAGCACGGCGATGATCAGAAACACGACCACGTCTTGGACCCGTCCCGGCACGTTCAGACTTGCCGGATCGAGGAATGCGGCAAGATCCGGTTCGTGGGCCAGTGCCGCCAACACCGCCTGCGACAGTTCGGGTTTCACGGCCGGTTGATAGGAGGCCCAAATCAGGCCACCCATCCACAGTCCGGTGGTCCAGAACCCGACCGCGAACAAGGTTCGCCATGAATAGGCCAACGCGGCGCCGGCCAGGATGATGTAGAAATAGATGAAGGAACCGAACCGGTACTGCATGCCGATCGGCCATTCATTCTCGCTGAGCGGATTGGGCACCACCATGGTGTAGGTCATCAGGGCCAGGTCGCAGAACAGCAGTGCCAATTCGCGTCGCGAACGGCCCAGCTCGCCGACCTTGAGCTGGGCCCACCCAATCAGCGCGAACCCAATCAGAATGAGTTCATAGTAGATCACCGACCAGGATAGATTGAGGTAAGGCAGCAGCAGGGCAACAACAGAAAGCGCCGCCCAACGGGCCCGCACCGCGAATTTGAGGCCTTCCCGCTTGTCGGCCGACAGGGCCTGGAGGACCACTTCGTTCTCGACCTCGGGTCGCTGCCGAATGTTCTTGAGCGCAGCAAGAAACCCGGACTCGGCTGATATGTCGGTCATGTCCCTCTCCCTGTCCGTCTGGCCCAACGGACCCCTTCCACCGACCGCGGTTCGGGCCGGCCCCTACCGGAATGGCATTCCCCGTCCCCGTCCACGTCGCAGCGAGGGGCGGTCAGTTGTGGGAACTGAAGACCTTGGTGTTGCCGCCGCGCTGGAACAAAAGCACGTCGTAGCGGTCGAACTCCCCGTTCTCCATCCCCGGTGAACCGGACGGCATGCCGGGAACCGCCAGACCATGTGCATCCGGCTGTTCGGCCAACAGGCGTTTGACGTCGGCCGCCGGGACATGGCCTTCAACCATGTAGTTCCCGACCCGCGCGGTATGGCAGGACTGGAGCCCTTCGGGCACGCCGGCCAGGCGCTTGAGCTGATCCATGTCTTCGCGGTCCCGGACGGTGACGTCGAAACCAGCCTCGCGCATGTGCTGGACCCAATTGCCGCAACAGCCGCAGGATGGATCCTTCCAGACCGTCATTCGTGGCAGTTCCCCCGCCAGGGCGATGACGGGCGACAGCAGCAATACCAACGCGGCGAGACCAGCGCGCAACAAGGCCATGGCGATTGTCCTTCCATCGGTTCAACGGGTTATTATGTAGGATGTCACACCGCAAGTGCGAGGGGAAAGACACGGCAATTGGCCTGTAGCCTTCGCCGGCGGTGGTTTGAGGAGCAGCAACATATGGCGGAAATCGACCACCGTGCGGTACTGGCCGGCCTCAGCGCGCAACAGCGGGCCGCGCTTCTGGCCCGTTCCGACCGGCCGGGCTTGTTCCGCCTGGTCGGCCATGGCGGCGCCATACTGGTCACCGGCGGGCTGATCGCCTGGCAGGTTCCTGCCTGGCCGGTGCTGTTGCCGGTGCAGGGCATTCTGATCGTGTTTTTGTTCACCCTGCTGCACGAAACCATTCACGGCACCGCCTTTGCCAGCCGACGCCTGAACCAGGTCGTCGCGTTGCTTTGCGCCCTGTTGCTGGTGCTGCCGCCCGGTTGGTTCCGCAAGTTTCATTTTGCCCACCACCGCTTCACCCAGGATCCCGACCGCGACCCGGAACTGCTGACCGCAAAACCCGACACGCGGTGGCGGTACCTGGCCTATCTCAGCGGTCTGCCGGTCTGGTCGGCCCAGATCGGCGCCCTGCTGCGCAACGCCGCCGGCCGCAACCAGGACGCCTTTGTCAGCGTTGCCGAGCGCCCGGCGATAACGCGCGAGGCCCGCTGGTTCGTTCTGACCTATGTCTTTTTGGCCGCGGCGGCGTATGCCGCGGGCTCCACCCTGTTGCTGTGGCTTTGGCTGGTTCCGGCCTTGGTCGGCCAGCCCTTTCTGCGCGCCTATTTGTTGGCCGAACACGCCGGCTGCCCCCAGGTCCACAACATGCTGGCCAACAGCCGCACCACCCTGACGTCGCCGCTGATCCGCCTGTTGGCCTGGAACATGCCCTACCACGTCGAGCATCACAGCCTGCCCGCGGTCCCGTTTCACCGCCTGCCGGACCTGCACGAGTTGATCCGTCCCCATTGCCGCACCGTTCAGCCCGGCTATTTGCGGTTTCATCGGGAATTTGCCGCCAAACTGGACTGAATCCGGGGCAAACCTGACGGTGCATGGCAGCACGCCGTGGCACGCCTTTACCAATTCTTAATTCGCCAACCCCTAGCATTTCCTGGTCTTGCCCTCCCCCCCGCGCTGCAAGCCACGCTTTTGAGTTAGGCACCCCTTACACCGCTGCCACGACTTCAGAGCACGTCAGTTCAACGGTCTACGGGAGCGGCCGACATGTTGCCTGCTGTGTTTCACCCCCCTCACCGGTCCCAACCAGCAGGGCGAAAAGCCCGGCGGGAGGACGGCTCGGCCGCGGTCGAACTCGCCTTTGTACTGCCCATTCTGGTTACCCTGTTGGGGGGCGTGATCCAGTTCGGCGCCCTGTTTTTCATCCAGAATGAAATGACCGGCGCGGCCCGGTCGGCGGCAAGGGCATTGGCGGTCGGCCAAGCCACCTCGACACAGGCCGAAACCATAGCCCTGAATCAACTGGCCCAATGGCCGATGACGTTCTCGGTCACCGTCACCAGTCCCAATCCGTCAGATCCCAACGACAAGGATTTCAGCGTCCAGATCACGGTGCCGGCCGCCGAGGCCACATTCGTCGACATTCTGGGCATGTTCGCGTCGCGGGAACTGACCAGCAAGGTCACGATGCGCGATGAAACCTAGCAACACAGTCCAACCCACACACGGCCGCCAGGACGGCGGCATCATGATCATCATCGCCCTGGGCCTGTTGGTCCTGGCTGGAGTCGGTGCCTTTGCGCTCGACGTCTCGTATCTCTACGGGCTGAAACATCGGCTGCAGGCGGCGGCGGACGCGGCCGCCCTGGCCGGCGCCAGCCAACTGCCCGACGCCAGCAACGCCCGCACCACGGCCATCGAGTTCGCCGCCAAGAACATGCCCAGCACCCAGCATGGAACGGTTCTCAGCACTGGCGACGTCGATGTCGGCAATTGGGACCCGACGACGGCGATCTTCGCGGTTGGCGGAACGCCCTACAATGCGATCCGGGTGACGACGCGGCGGGACCACACAAATAACAACGCAGCCGGCCTGTTCCTGGCCCGAACCATCGGTTTCGACAGCGCCGATCTGGCGGCCAGTTCGATCGCCGGGCGAACCGGCGAACCGATCTGCCTGCTGGCCCTGGACCCCAGCGCCCAGGGCGCCATTTCGGTGGATTCCAATTCGACCATCACCCTGAACGGGTGCGGCATCCAGGTCAATTCCAACCACGGCAACGCGTTCATGGTCGCGGCCAACTCATCGATCGCGGCGGATTCGATCTGCATCGCCGGTGGCTATGGCGGGCTGACTTCGGCCTACACGCCGACGCCGACCACCGGTTGCGCGGTCATGGCCGACCCGTTGGCCGACCGGCCTGGACCGACCGTCGGGCCGTGCGATTACACCAACACCGTCCTGACCAACAACAACAGCTTCCACTTGAGCCCGGGCGTCTATTGCGGTGGCATCACATCGGAAAGCAACGTCACCATCACCATGGACCCCGGCATTTACATCATCAAGGACGGGCAGTTGAAATTCGGCAGCAACGTATCAGTCACCGGTGTAGGTGTTGGGTTCTATCTGACCGGGTCCGATGCCACCATCAAGTTCACCTCCAACACGATCGTCGACCTGTCGGCGCCAACCAGCGGCGTCATGGAGGGACTGGTGTTCTTCGAGGACCGCACCAATCCGATGGGACAGATCCACGAGATCGATAGCAATACCAACCAGCAGTACGAGGGCACGCTGTACCTGCCACGCGGCACCGTCAAGATCGACAGCAACGGCTCGGTCGCAGGCTCGGTCGCCTATACCGCGATCATCGCCAACCGCTACACCTTCAGTTCCAACGCCAACCTGTATCTCAATGGCGATTTCGAAGCCAGCCCGGTGCCCGCCGCGTGCGAGATCAGCGGCAGCTGCCTCAGGCTGGTCAATTAGCTGACACGGTCGCAAAAAAGCCACGATCCATGCTATAATTCGCGCTGACAGGGGCCCGTTTCGCTGGAGGGCGCGCTATGAGGAATGCCCTGATTGCCGGCGTGTTGAGCATCGCATTGGCGTTTGCGGCCACCGACGCATGGGCCGGCGGCCGTCACCACTTTCGTCACCACCACTTTGGCCACCATCACCATGGCCACCATCTCGGGTTCGGCGGACATTTTCATTTCCGCGGCGATGATGCGTGGGCCGCGGTAGGCGTGATCACCGGCGTCGCATTGCTGGGTACGCTACTCAGCCCGCCCCGGTACCGGACATCGGTTTACGACCCGCCGGCTTACCGTCCGACCTGCTATCGCGACCGGGTTTGGCGCCGATTGCCCGACGGACGCATCCAAACCGGCATTCGGACCCGGTGTTACTGACCGGCCAGCCAGCTGCCGACTGCGGCTGGACCGTGATCTGATCCGTCTGGCCGAGCCAGCCCGATTGTCCACAGGCGGACACAAGGACAGCGAGTGACGGACATGAGGCCTATTGTCTGGGTCTGGTTGATATGCCTGTTAGGGACCGTGCTGCCCTATGTCGCGCCGGTGGCGGTAGCGGTCCTGATCGACGGCATGGTGGTCGATGGGACTTCGTTTGCCGCCGCCCTGGCCAAAAGCGGCCACACGGTGACAGCGGTCAACCATGCCGGCCTGGCCCTGGTCTGGGAACGCCCGGTGCTGGCCCTGCTCTGGTTCCCCGCGGTCCTGCCGGCCTGGGTCTTCGCGCGCTGGGTCTATCAGCGATTTGCCCGCTTTCCCTATTTCGACCGCAATTGGGTCATGCCGATACTGGGCGGTTTCATCGGCATGTGGCTGGCGGTTCCACTGCCCTATCTGGTGGTCCAGCCGTTCCGGGCCGAGATCGCCGAAATCGAACCGTTTCTTCTGGTCGCCCTGTGGCTGCCATGCGCCGCCGCAACCATCATCATCGGAACCGTGATCGGCGCCGGGCTGCGGCGCCTCGTCTGACAGACATCGAGGAGGTGGGAAGCAACTGTGCCGAAATGGCACGGGCGGAGGAGGCGCGTCCTGTTTCCGGGCGTTTCAATCCGGTGCTATCCGCCAAAAGGTCTAAATCAATCGGCTGAAAACTGCGATTTCTTTGTTGCGAAAAAAACGGCATCGTAATTGCAGAACACTCAGTAGCTGCCGCCGCCGATACTTCAACCCCATTGAGACGCGCAGTCAACCGAGGAAGGCAAAGGCACGCGGCAGCTTTATTCTTTTGGTTCTTTAACCTCCCTTCGTGATTCGACTAGACCCCGTGCCTTGGCACGGGGTTCCTTTTTTTAAGTCCGAAGGGCCTGGCTCTAGGAGCCGTATTCCAGGCTTTTCCAGAACCGCTGGTTCATCCGGTATTGCAGCCGGTCATGGCCGCGTTCCAGGCAACCGACCGGTGACGCCCGTTCGTCCCGCCGGGTTTCCGCGATGCAATTCCGGACGATATCCCGGGCCCGCTGAAACCCCTGGGTCGCCGTGTCCCCGGACGTGGCGGATACGTCGTTCCACAGCCGTGCGGTTTCGGTCGCGTCAAAGGCGCCGTCGCGGGGCAGCCGGTTGAGGACCCGATTGATCAGCCGGCTGGCCACCCGCTGCTCGCCGGCGCCTTCCAACCATTGACCCGCGGCCAGCCGCAGCGGCCCGACCGCCTGAGCGATCTCGTTCGAAGATTGCGGGTTCCAATCACCGGGCACGGCTTCGGGCACCAGGGTCGCATTGGGCTGAACTTCCAGATAGGCGTTGGTGGCGCCCATTTCAGCCATCAGTTCGGCGTCGAACCGGACATCGACGGCAGTGAAACTGCGCTTGGAGCGGATCGCCGCGACCTGGGCGGCGGGCAGGCGCGCAATCTCCTGGCCGCCTTTGAGGAACACCAGCGTCATCATCGCCGCATCATGGGGCTGGTAGACCGTTGCCGGACTGGGAAAGCGCCGCGCCTTTTGCAGGCAGAACGCGCTCAGTTCCACCCGGCAGGTGCCGCCTTCGCAAAACAGTTTCTGTCCGTCCTCATTGGCTGCGACCGCCAATATCTGCGGCGCCGCATCGGCGCTTCGGCCGGCGAACAGGGCCAACAGCACCAGCCCGGCAAAGATAGGAAGACGCATCAACATGGCCAGGACCTCCTGTTTCGGCTGTCGATCATGGGTGCGCTACTGGCGGCGTGGGATTGTCGGCATTCCCCTTTTGGGCCCCGCCGCCAACCAAGACCATAGCCAATTTGGCGCCGGATTGGTATGGCGATGACGGGCTGGCCGTTCACATCTGCGCCATCGAGCCGAAGAGCAGGCGCCCGCGCCATGCTGCCGAGCGGGGTTGCCGGGTGGGGCCGTAGGCCGACAGTTCCGTAAAACCGGATCCAAATGGGTCAGGCCGAAACCATGTCCGGGGAACACCGTTTGTTGCCAACGCTTTTGGTCGCGTGCCACAATCACGCCGCCAGACCGGTGCACGAGACCAGTTCGAGTATGGAAGGTTGCAAGGTGACCCTGTTTCCCGCCAAATACGATTTCCTGAACCAACAGCATGCGCAGATCTCGGCTCTGATCGACAGCCTGCAGGATGCCCTCGATCAAGACGACGCCAAACTGTTCCGGCAATTGTTGGGTCAAATCAAGGTCGCAGAACGGGCCCATTTCGCCGAGGAAGAGGCGGCGATGCTGGCAACCGACTATCCGGATCTCGCCACCCACCGAAACCAGCACAAGGCAACAATGGCGGATTTCGACGCCGTGATGGTGCTGTTCGACGAGTCCAGCCTGACCGCGATCGGCGATCGGGTGGCACGGCACCTGCGCAACTGGCTGGACGAGAACATGTTGATGGACAAGCCTTTTGCCGAATTCCTGGCCCAGGGCGCGACGTGAACGACCGAGGAATTAACTAAGGTTAATAAGAGTTAACGACGCGGTGCCGGGGTCGCTGTAGGCTAGTTAGTGGCTCCGTCTAATCCGCGTTCTAGGAGGGTTGCCATGCCCTTCGTCAACCGCATCGATCATTCCCGCCGTGTCGTCTTTGCCAAGGCCTCAGGTTCGATCGATTGCGCGGAAATGCAAGCCTTTCTGGAAAACGTGTCGGTCAGCGGCCTGATCGACTACGGGTTTGCAGGCCTGGTGGACACGCGCCCCATGACCGACTACAGGTTGACGCCCGCCGAGACAAGGTGGCTGGCCAGCGCCTACCCGATGAAAACCCGGTCCCGATGGTCGTTCGTGGCGCCCAACAGCTTGGCCTTTGCCATGCTGCGGATGTACGTGGCTTATGCGGCGCGCTCGTTCGAAATGGTGCGGGTTCATCGAACCATTCGCGACGGGCTGGATTGGATTGGTACGAACCGCCTGAGGAGCTACGTTCCCGACCCGGCCAAGGAACCCGAGCCCCCTGCTCTGGCGGCACGGCCTGTTGCGAACCTGGGCACGAGCGCCTTTCCGCCGGTTCCACCGTTTCCGGAGCCCGACCCCGCCGATGATCGACGCCGGGCTGGATGGGCCGTTTCGTAAGAGATTTTCAATCAATCGTAACTACGGTTTGTCCGGGTAACGGTTTCAGCGCCCCGGAAAGGCGTTCAACCGCGAGCGGACCGGTTAGTTGGAAACACGTGGACATGGGAAAAGAGGCTCTTGCAAAGCTCCGCATTCTTATCGTCGATGACGAAGTGCATACGCGGCGGCTTTTGCGTTCGGTTCTGGAGCAGTTCGGTTTCCGCGATATGCACGAGGCGGTCGATGGCACGACCGCCTGGGACAGGCTGGTCAAGTACGGCGCCGACCTGATCTTCTGCGACATGGAGATGCGCCCGGTTGGCGGCATCGCCTTTACGCGGCGGGTGCGGACCGACCCCGAGAGCCCCAATCCGACAGTCCCCATCATCATGCTGAGCGGACACAACGAAGAAATTCGCGTCCACAAAGCGTTGGAGGCTGGGGTTGACGAATATATCGTCAAACCATTCTCTCCGAAACTGATCCTGGACCACATCAACAGTTTGCGCCTGGGAACAGACAGCAGCTCCTCGGTCGCCAAGCACGTGCCCGGTGAGAGCGAAGGGGATGCCCGGGCCGAATTGCGCAAAGCCGCCGGCGCTAGCGAAAGGCTCTCGATCAGCGCCTATGATTGGAAGTAGCCGATCAATCACCGGGTGACTGACATCACGGTGCGGTCAGCCACGCTTCGCTATCCTTCATCTCCGGCCGGAAATAGGCCACGACGCGGCCGTCCTGAGGCCCTGCCCCGACATCATTCCACGGCGCGATGCCGTGCAGCGCCAGGCGATGCAACAAATAGCATTCGCCGGGTCGGGCGGTGACCACGACGCGCCGACAACTTGCGAAAACCTGGCGACGCGCCTGGTGATAGATCTCGGTGATGTCGGCCTCGCCCCGGTTGGCGGTGGACCGGCCGGCGAAGAAGCCGCGAAAGGCCGCCCGGATGACCTCGTGCGAGCCTTCCCACACGACCAGCGGCGCGGTGCCCGCCGTCACTTCGACCAGCGGCACCCCGAAAACGAACCGGTGGCATTCCCGCACATATCGCCGCCGCTCAGGCCCTTCGGCCAGCAGCCCGTCGACATGGGCCGCGTCGCGATTGCGGCGGTAGCGGTAGGCGGCCTCGGTCTCATCGGGCGAAGGCCGCGGATACCCGGGATAGACCGCAGAGACCTGGGCCCGATCCCAGGTCGGCGGCCGAAACCCCAAGGTCTGGCTGATATAGGAAACCGCGGCACCGCGCAGCCGCGGCCCACCGTCGACCGACCCATCGGCGCGGTTGGGCAGGCCGTTCACGCCGACGAACCAGGTTCCGCCGCACCTCAGCCAGCCGGCGTTCCCCGGTGCCGCGACCACCTGCCGCGCGGCCGGCAGAACCTGGGCCGCCCAATTGGCGATCGCAGGATCGAAACCGAATTTGCGCCAACCGGTGCGGAAGAAATCGGCGGTCATGGCCGGAACGATAGAGCCATTTCCACCGTCGGCCAAGGCGGTCGCGCGACGCGACGGTTTTGCCGGTGCAAGGTAAAGGAATCTTAAGGCGTTGCGTGACAAACCGTAAGACGGAGTGAGCGTTGTTCGACAGGTGTAGCCATGCCACGAGAAGACCAGGCCGCCCAATACTTCCTCGCCGGCTTGCAGCAGTTGATGCGCGAGAAGAACCTGGCGGTCATCAGCCCCATGATCCCGGACCTGACCCTGCAAGCGGTCGAGGACCTGGTCGAGATCGGCGCCAAGGTGCGTGGTGCCTATTTAAGACAGTACTTCCTGATGGCCGAAAAGGCCAAGACCGAGATCCCGTCGGCCGAGGAACTGAAAAAACTGCGGGGCATGCGCGAGCTGTACGATGAAATGTCGACCGCCTTCCAGGCCCTGGAAAACGCCGTCAGCCGCGGTTATGTCAAGACCAGGCAGGATTAGGGGTACGGTCTAAATGTGCCCTGGCCAACCCGTCGGCCAGACAGACCCGTCGTGGCGGCAGTGCTGGAAAAACCGCCCTGGAACCCGCACTGCAAAATTGCTCCACAGACTTGATCCCGCCGCCGCGGCATCGTGTTGCCGCGGGTTGGGGAATGGGGTAAACCGTCGGTCTCGTCCCCTTTTCTTCACTGGGTACGAGATTTCGGGCTGAGATGGTGAAGACGTGAAATCGGAGAAAGGAGACTTCCCCGTCGATCCAAACATCGACAAAGGCGTCGACGATAGCGAGGCACGCTATCGGGATCTGGCGGAGCTGTCACCGGACGGTGTCCTGGTGCATTGCGACGGGATTATTCGGTTCGCCAACCGGGCCATTGCCGAAATCCTTGGCGCGCCAAGTGCGGAAGACCTGATTGGGCGTGACATCATGGAGTTCATTCCCGCCGCCGACCGGGACAACGTGCTGTCGCGCCGCGAGGTCGCCCGGTTAAACAAGGTATCCGGAAACCGCGAAACCACCTTCCTGCGCCTCGACGGCGAGGAAATCCCCGTCGAACGTTCGGCCGCCGCAACAAATTGGCAAGGCGCGCCTGCGTTCCTGATCCTTTCCCGCGACATTTCCGAGCGCAAAGCCTATGAGGCCGAGTTGCAGCGAAGCGCGACCCGGTATCGCGAGCTACTGGAAGGGTCCATTCAGGGCGTGCTGGTGCACCAGAACGACCGCATCGTCTACGTCAACCAGGAAGCGGCGCGAATTCTCGGCTACGAGCCGGAGGAGATGATCGGTTTGGCGCGCGATCGGCTGGTGGCGCCGCAGGCCCAGGACGACATTCGGAAATTCATCGAGACCGGGCGAACCGGCCGCCTCGAGTTCCGCAGCCGGCGCCGGGACGGTACCGTGTTTTGGACCGAGGGAGCGGCGACGAATATCCTTTGGGACGGGGCACCGGCACGGCTGAACACCATAGTCGACATCGATGACCGGAAACGCGCCGAAGCCGCGCTGCAGGAGAGCGAACAGCGCTTTCGAAGTCTGGCCGAGAACTCCATCCAGGCCGTCATCATCGCCACCTTTGACCGCAAACCGCTGTTCGTGAACCAAACCTGTGCGGACATTTTCGGCTATGAGTCGGCAGAGGACGTGCTGGCCCTGAACAGCACGGCGAAATTGATCGCACCCGAGGAAATCGCCCGGCTGGACCGCATCCGGGAACCGCTGATCGACGGCGTGCACCAAGGCCCGTTGATCTATGAGTTCGAAGGTGTGCGAAAGGACGGAACCCGCATCTGGCTGGAAGTGCGGGCCGGCTTGATCGAGTGGCAGGGCCAGCCCACCACGCATCTCGCCCTGATCGATATCACCGAGCGCAAACGCCAGGAAGTGCAGTTGCGCCAGGCGCAAAAGATGGAGGCGGTCGGCCAGTTGACCGGCGGGATCGCCCACGACTTCAACAATCTGCTGGCGGTTATTCAGGGCAATGCCGAACTTCTGTCGATCGACAACGATAATAGCGCCAGGCTGGCGGCGCCGATCCTGCGGGCGGCCCATCGGGGGGCCGAACTGACCCATCGGCTGCTCGCCTTTTCGCGCCAGCAGCCCTTGCACCCCAAAGCCTTCGACATGGCCCAGATGGTCGACGAGACGCTGGGCCTGTTGGCCCGCACCTTACGCGAAACCATCGAAATCGATACAAGGATGGACATCGATCTGTGGCCGGCGCGGGCCGATCCCGGTCAGTTCCAGAACGCCCTGGTCAACCTGGCGATCAACGCCCGCGACGCCATGCCCGATGGCGGGCGGCTGACGATCACCTGTGCCAACGCGCATTTCGAAACCGACGGCGCGCTTGACGATTTCGAGGTGATGTCCGGCGACTATGTCATGTTGGCGGTCGCCGACAATGGCTGCGGCATGACGGCGGAGCAGCGCGCCAAGGCCTTCGAGCCCTTCTACACCACCAAGGATGTCGGCCAGGGCAGCGGCCTGGGCCTGTCGATGGTCTATGGTTTTGCGCGGCAGTCCGACGGCTATGTGACGATCGACAGCAAACCGGGCCGGGGCACGACGGTGCGGCTGCATCTGCCGCGGGCCCGACCCGACCCGAGGGTGGCCGACCGCCCCTCGGACACCGGTGCCGTGCCGGCCGGCCGGGGCGAACGGGTGCTGGTGGTCGAAGACGAGCCGGAAGTTCGCGAACTGGTGGTGCGGATGCTGGAGGGCCTGGGATACGCGGTACTGGACGCGCCGGATGCGGCGACCGCCGAGAAGGTCCTGGCCCGGGACACGACGATCGACCTGTTGCTGTCGGACGTGGTGTTGCTGTCGGACGTGGTGTTGCCGGGCGGGACCAGCGGCCCCGAATTCGTCGCCTCGATCCGCACGGCGTTCCCCGGCCTGAAAGCCATTTACATGTCCGGCTATGCCGAAGCGGTCCGCCGCAACGCCGGCGTGTTGGGCCGCGACGCGGTGGTGCTCAACAAACCGTTCAAACGCCACCAGCTGGCCGCCGCGTTGCGCAAAGCCCTCGACTGACCGGCCGGCGGCCGACAAGAGCAAGCCACGCAACAAAGCCGGAGCCCGCGGCCCGGTTTGGTTTTAGAGGGACAAGCGTCCCGGCGGGACCTGGCACCCGCCCCCACAACAAAGGAGTTCAAACTCCCGCAACAATTATCCTGTGATTGTGTTACAATAGATTGCGCAATTTTAGGAGAACACACGCAATGGACATGTCTTTCGGGCTTATCGTGTTACTTTTGCTCTATATCGGCTTGGTCACCATCCTGCCGATCAAACTCGCCAACCCAAACACCACCCTTCCCCGCCTGGCCTTTTTCGCGCGTGCCATCGCGACCTTTGTCGTCCTCGTCATCCTGGGTGTCCTCTCGGAAATGGGCGGCCAGGTGTTTGCGGTGCTGGACGTGATTCTTGGAACCGCCGGCGCCATCCTGCTGATCCTGTGGGCCTGCCACCGGACCAACAGCATCGGCTGGTCGAAATGGTTGAACCTGCTGACCATCCTGCCGGTGATCAACCTGATCTGGCTGATCGCCCTGATGGTCGTCCCCCCGCGCCAACCGCAGAACCCCGCAATGGCGCCCGCAACCTGAGGCTGGTGCGCGGGCAGCCAGTGCTGAGTGAGGTTTGGCTGGGCGGAGGCCTATCGAGAGGGTGTCAGCGAAAAGGCGTTTCGGAGACGAGTTTCGGTGCCAGTGTATTTTTTCTTCAAACTAATTAAATGCACTGTCACCATTTTGCCCACCATTTTGCCATGTTCTGTGGGCATGTCACCGGACGAATGACATCGGATGGTCCAAGTGGCGGAACTTGTGGCTGATCGTTCCAGCAATCAATTTCTTTTATATGATCATCCTCATGGTCATCCCCAACCGTGATCAACGGCGACCTAGGCACGCGCTTGATGGCTAAGGTGTGTTGTGATTTGCACATCTGATTTTGCGCGATAAACGGACAAACGGTGACATGGTGGTGGTCTCGACTGACCACCCGATACGCAGCCAGAGGCTATGCCTTTCTGATTTGCACAAAGGCTGCGAACGGCACGAGCAGGGCCAAAACGATATGACGGGACGGTGCGTTGCCGATTGTGCTGACGGCATAGGCCGACGCCGCGCCGGTATAGAGGAGCGCGGCCGCGAGGATCACGCCATCCAAACCGAAAACCAGCTGTACCGGCACGGCGATGCAGACCAGCGCGACCAGGCTGCAGCCGACAAAAGCCCTGACAAGCTGCCGCAGGCTGAACCGGCGTTCGGCGGGCCGCCACGGGCTGGGCGCGCCGGCAAAATACCAAGCCGCCAGCCAGAAATCCGCAACGAAGCAGCCATAGGACGACAACGGATCAAACGGCAGGATGGCCTGGCCCCACAAGTCGTGCGCGCCATCCCAGAGCGAATGCAGAACCCAGGCCAAGGCAATAGCGCGATAATCCGACAGGCCACGATAGGCGAGAAGCGTAACGACCGTGCAAAAGGCGAGCTCCAGCGGCCCAAAGCCGCCGCCCAGATAGGCCGCACCCGCGCCGGCAACGAAGACGGCCGAAAAACGCTGCCGTTGCGGCTCCGGCGGGATCGAGAGGCAGGCCAGCAACACGGCCGCGACGAGCAGCGGCACCAAGGTCGCGATCCACGTTGCTTCGGTCGGGGTTGGTGTCGGGATCATCGATCTCTCCGCTTCAAAACGGTTGCGTGACGACGAGCAGCGCGGTCGCGGTGACGAGGATGAAGGTGGCGCCGAGACACAGGCGGGCGACGGGATCGGGGGCGCCGCCGCCGCGACCCATGGCCCGGCGCAGGCGGCCCGTCAGGACGCCATGGACGCCGGAGAGCAGCGTCACGGGTGCCAGTTTTGCCCACAGCCAGGCCGCGCCGAACCAGCTTGCCGTGACGGCCAGGGAGAGCCCCAGGATCCAGGTGAAAAGCATGGCCGGTGTCGTGATGCGCCGGTCCCAGACCTGGATCCCGCCCAAGCCGTCCGTGACGGCCATGGACAGAAACAGCGCCATCGCGACCATTCCGGACATCCAGGTGACCATCGCGACGATATGGGCGACCTTGACAAGTTCGTAGAACATCAGGCGCTCTCTCCCGGACGGGTGCGGCGCAGCCAACGCGCATTGACGATGCCGCCGAAGGGGATCATCGCCCCGACCAGCAATCGCAGCGCGTTCGACGCTTCCATGACACCTTCGGACCAGGCCTGCATCACCACCCAAAGCAACAGGACGAACGCCGCGCCATGGATCGGCCCCACGATGTGCGTGGCCTGATCCAAGCCCATGATGTGCTTCAGCGGCACGGCCACGAAGACCAGCAGCAGCAACGTCGACGCTTCGGCCAAGGCGGCGAGGCGCAACCTGGCAAGGCCGGTCATTCGACCTCCTTCAGCAGGGTTTCGATCCGGACCAGACGCGCGTCTATGTCACGCGTTTTTTCATGCAAGACGGCGAGCTGTGCATCGGTGTCGGATGCCCTGGCGGCGTCCGCCCGTGTCCGGACCAGTTGAACGCCGTATTTCATGGCAAAGACCAGTAGCGCAAGAATGAAAAGAATGATCGTCAGCGTCACAAAGTGAGGCGCCGATTCAGTCATGGTGATCTCCCTCGTTTCGTTTGTCGGCAGGTGCCGATCCCGGCCAGCCACTGGCGATGGATTTCGGTGTGAGACGCAGCGCGAACGGGACGACGCTGTAAAAATTCGCCGCCTTGCCGCTCTCCGCCGCCCCCACTTCGCTGGTGACGAGACCGGCCTCCTCCAGCTTGCGCAGGTGCATTTTCATCAGCGGCCGGCTGATCCCCGCTTCGCGGGCGAGCCCACTCACATAGAGCGGACCGTCCCGCCCCAACTTGGCCACGACCCACAGCCGGACCGGGTTGGCAAGCGCCTGAAGCTGACGAAGCAAGTGGTCGGTTTCGCTCACGACACCATCCGAAATTACGTTAGAATATTTTTACATGTAATTTTTTCTTTACGCAATAACTTTATCGGTCGGGTCGGTTCGCGGGCGTCCAGGACGTTGATGGCAAGGTTGGCCGGACCGCAGCGTGTCGCCGGCGTTGACCGGCTCAGAGTGCTGACGGCGAAGCGGCAAACACAGGCGCAACCGAAGCCTCAGGCGCAGCCGCCACCGCGTCCTGCACCGCATGATCCTAGAGGCCCCTGCTCCGTCGCCGCTCCTTTGGCAGGCCGATTTTGTAGGTTTTATTGACGATGCGGATCGTTGAAGGAAATAAATGCACTGTCACCGAAAATCAAAAGGAGTCGCCTGATCGAGCAGCCTACCGGCAGAAACTATTGGCGACTCCAACGGAATTCGATTTCGTTGACAGCGCACTTTTTTCCACACGTTTGTGAAATGCACTGTCGCTGAGATCCGATCGCTCGATTGGCTTTGCGCGCCATACCCCGAGCCCCGACGAACCTGCGCGCCTATGTTTTGCCTTCCCCCTCTTGTGCAAGCACGTAAGGAATTCTGTTTTTGACCGGTGATGACTGAATGACTGATGTGTTCGTCATCGAATATGGCGTCAATTCGTCAATCAACGCAGCAAGATCTTCGACACTGGGCACGTAGGCTTTGGCGATAAAGCAATCCTCGCCGGTAATGCGATCGCATTCGACGATTTCCGGCAGGTTCTGGATGATCTCAACGACTTTCGCCATTTGACCGGGGATCGGCCGCACCCTCAACCAGGCGCCAATCATCAGACCAAGTTTGTGCACATTGATATCGGCCCTATAGCCCGCAAGTGTTCCTGCCTCCTCAAGTCTCCTGATTCGCTCGCCAACGCTTGGTGGGGAGAGGCCGACACGCCGGGCAAGGTCGGCGATTGACAATCGGGCATTTTCAAAGAGCGCCGCGAGCAGTTCGCGGTCAACGGAATCAATCGCGCCATTTTTGATGCCAACGTTTTTCATCGACCTTTCCTTTATATCGAAGGATTTTTCAGATTTTCCCCTACGATATCCCATTTCCGACGCGGTTATCGCCGTATAATTTTAACGCTTCCAAGATCACCGGTTTGCCTCAATATGAAGCTTTTCGACCGCACAGCTCACGCCGTTCCTCCACACGCCTGGTTTGGCGTCAGCGCGATATTCCATTACCTCGGACCGTCGTTCGCTGTGCTGCTATTTCCGGCGGTCGGCGTATTGGGCGTGGCATGGATGCGCATTGCATCGGCCGCGCTTGTGTTCGCAGCGTGGACGAAACCCTGGAAAATCATCTTGAACGCAAGCCCAAGTACCAGGCTGCGACTGCTCGGATTGGGGGCCTGTCTGGCGATAATGAACACGTCCTTCTACCTGGCGCTGGACCGCCTGCCGATGAGCCTTGTCGCCGCCATTGAGTTTGTCGGAACGGTTGGCGTCGCCGCGTTTGGCCTGAGAACCGCGCGCAACGGCATTGCGCTTTGCCTTGCCGTTTTGGGCGTGCTCATTCTTACCGATGTCAAATGGGCAACCGACCCCGTCGGTCTGTTTTGGGCCTTGCTGAACGGCGCACTCTTTGTCTGCTATATCATACTCGGCCACCGTGCGGCGGAATCCGGCGCCGCCGGCGGTATCGAGCTTCTTGGCGGCGCAATGGCCATTGCGCTTATTGTCCTTATGCCCATCGGGTTTTTGCAGGCCATGGCCGCGTTCGGCTCATACCAGCTAGTTCTGGCGGGCATCGGTGTCGGGATTTGCTCCTCGGTCATCCCCTATATCTGCGATCAACTCGCCATGTCGCGCCTGCCGCGGTCAACCTTTGCTCTGCTGCTCGCGCTGCTGCCGGCGACAGCTACGATCATAGCGGCAATCGTCCTCGCCCAGATCCCATCCAGCAAAGACGTTCTTGGCGTGACTCTCGTCATGCTCGGTGTTGCTCTCCACGAGAGACATGAGCGCGCCTGACGGTATGTCGGCGAAAAATTCGGCGAGCAGTCTGCCCCCCTGTAGCGAGACACGTTTTTCGGGGACAGTGTTCAGGATGTGCTGCAAAAAAAGGGTTGCCTGATCGAGCAGCCCACCGGCAGAAATTATTGGCGACCCCAACGGGATTCGAACCCGTGTTTTCACCTTGAAAGGGTGACGTCCTAGACCTGGCTAGACGATGGGGTCGCTGGAGGGGATGACCTACTCATTCTGGGGCGAGAAATCAAGCGGTATTGTCGTCTTGGCGGGCGGGAAATCAGCCCGGGGCCGGCCAGGCGACATCGTCGACCACCAATTGCACCCGGCGTTGGCCGCGCCAGTCATTGGCCCTGAGCGCGCCGGCGACATGGCGGGGGGCGGCGCCATCGGCCAGCAGGGCCTGGCCCAAGGGCCGGTCGGCGGCCCGGAAGGCAATGGCCGACAGGCGCCCCTCGCCGGCCCCGGCCAGGACACAGCGGACATGCCCCTGGCCGACGATATCGGTGTGCACCGGCCGCACCGCCGCCAGGGCGAAGCGCGGTTCGGCGTTGCCGGCCCCATAGGGCGCCGCCTGGTCGAGAAGGTCGAGCAGGTCCGGCGTCGCCGCCCCCGGGGTCAGCGCACCGTCGATGCCCAGGCTGCGGCCGGCCCGGGCCTGGGCCACCGCGTCTGCCAGGCGCTCATCCAGAAAGGCCTGCAGGTCCGGCAGCCGGTCGGCCGCGACCTTGAGGCCGGCCGCCATGGCATGGCCGCCGCCGGCCTGCAGCAGCCCGGCCTGGCGGGCGGCGATGACCGCCGCGCCCAGGTCGACACCGTGGATCGAGCGGCCCGAACCGGCCCCCACCCCGCCGTCGATGCCGATCGCGAAGACCGGCAGGCCGGCCCGTTCGCGCAGGCGGCTGGCGACGATTCCCAGGACCCCGGGGTGCCAGTCAGGCGCTGCCACAACCGGGCAGGCATGCTGCCCGTCCATGCGCTCCAGCCGTTCGACCGCCGCGTCCAGCACCGCCGCCTCGAGGGCGCGGCGTTCGTCGTTGAGCCGGTCGAGATGTTCCGCCAGCATGCGCGCCTCCTGCGGGTCGCCGGTGGTCAGCAGCCGTACCCCAAGCTCGGATTCGCCGATCCGGCCACCGGCATTGACCCGCGGCCCCAGCAGGAAGCCGAGATGGTAGGTGGACGGCCGTTCCCGCACCCCGGCGACCGCGGCCAGCGCCTTGAGGCCCGGATTGGCCCAGGCGGCGGCGGCTTTCAGGCCCTGGCGCACGAACACCCGGTTGAGGCCGGTCAGCGCCACCACGTCGCAGACCGTGCCCAACGCCACCAGGTCCAGCCACTGGCGCAGATCGGGTTCGGCCCGGTCGGCATACCAGCCGGCCTGGCGCAGCGCGCGGTTGACCGCCACCGCCAGCAGGAAGGCGACGCCGACCGCCGCCAGATTGCCGTGCCCGCCGCTTTCGTCGAGCCGGTTGGGATTGACCACGGCCACGGCGGTGGGCAGTTGCGGTTCCGCCTGGTGGTGATCGACCACGATGATGTCGAGCCCGGCCGCGGCGCCGGCATCCAGGGCGTCAAAGGCGGTGATGCCGCAATCGACCGTGACCACCACCGTGGCGCCATCCGCCGCCAGGCGTTCCAGGGCCGCGGCGTTGGGGCCATAACCTTCGGTCAGGCGGTCGGGAATATAGGCCCGCGTGTCGGCCCCGGCGGAGAACAGGAAGCGCAGCAACAGGGCCGCCGACGTGGCCCCGTCGACGTCATAGTCGCCGAACACGGCGATTGTCTCGTGATTGCGCACCGCCTCGGCCAGCCGGGCCGCCGCCTGGTCCATGTCGCGGAACGAGGACGGGTCCGGCATGGCGTCGCGCAGCGTGGGATCCAGGAAGGCCGCCGTGCCGTCCGGGCCGATGCCGCGGCCAACGATCACCCGGCTCAACAGGTCCGGCACGCCAAAGCGCTGGCAGATGGTCTGGATCGACCGTTCATCGTCGGCGCGCGCCCGCCAGCGCCGTTCGGTGACCGATTTCTCGACGCCGAGAAAGGCCGGGGTCGGTTCGGCCACGGGTCGGACTTTACGACTTGGGCAAGGCGTATTCTTCCGCCCGGCTGAAATCGTGATAGCTCTTGACCCAACGCACCGTGCCGGTCCGCGAGCGCATCACCAGCGAGTTGGTGGTGGCGCCGTCCTTGGAGCGCCGGACACCGTCCAGCATCGAACCGTCGGTGACCCCGGTGGCGGCGAACATGACATCACCGCTGGCCAGGTCGAGCAGGTCGTATTTGCGGTTCAGGTCATCGATGCCGAGGCGCCGTGCCCGCCCCTTTTCATCGTCGTTGCGGAACAACAGCCGGCCCTGCATCTGGCCGCCGATGCAGCGCAACGCCGCCGCCGCCAAAACCCCTTCCGGAGCACCGCCGGAGCCCATGTAGATGTCGATTCCGGTTTCGACCGACGCGGTCGCCATCACCCCGGCGACATCGCCATCCGAGATCAGCATGATGCGGGCGCCGGATTCGCGCACCTCGGCAATCAGTTGTTCGTGGCGCGGCCGGTCGAGGATGCAGGCGACGATATGCGAGACGTCGGTCCCCTTGGCCTCGGCCAGGGCCTTGATGTTTTCGGTCGGGGTCGCATCCAGGTCGACCACCCCCGCCGGCAACCCGCCACCGACCGCGATCTTGTCCATGTAGACGTCGGGCGAATTGAGGAAATTGCCGGCTTCGGCAAAGGCCAGCACCGCCAATGCGTTGGGGCCCCCCTTGGCGGTCAGGGTGGTGCCCTCCAGCGGATCGAGCGCGATATCGATCTTCGGGCCGCGTCCGGTTCCGACCTTTTCGCCGATGAACAGCATCGGCGCCTCGTCGCGCTCACCCTCGCCGATCACCACGGTGCCGTCGATGTCGAGATAGTTCAGCGCGCTGCGCATGGCGTCCACCGCGGCCTGGTCGGCCGCCTTCTCATCGCCCAGGCCCATCAGACGCGAGGCCGCCAATGCCGCCGCCTCGGTGACGCGGACCGCTTCCAGCGCCAGGTTGCGATCCAAGAATGTCTCGGTGCTCATCCGCTTCCCCTACAGGTTTTCTATCCGGATCATGACCGGCGCCTCAAGCACCGGCTCGAGATCGCCTATTCGGGCCAGGGCCCGGACCATGGCCGCCTCTTCCGCCTCGTGGCTGACCATGACCACCGGCACGGCCTCGCCGTCACTGGCCCGGCCATGCTGCAGCAACTGCCCGATCGAGATCATTTCGTCGCGCAGCACGGCACTGATATCGGCGATGACGCCCGGCTGGTCCAACACCATCAGCCGCACATAGTAAGGGCCGCGATGCCGGTCCATCGGCGACACCGGGATCGCCTGCAAGGCGCTGGCCGGTATTCCAAAGGCCGGCGCCTGGCGGCCGGCCGCGACGTCGACCAGATCGGCGACCACGGCGGACGCGGTCGGGCCGGCGCCGGCGCCACGGCCTTCGAACACCGTGCGGTCGACAAAATCGCCCTCGGCGACCACCGCGTTGAACACGCCCTCGACATGGGCGATCGGCGTGTCGGCCGGCACCATGGTGGCATGCACCCGCTGTTCGACGCCGATCCCGGTCAACCGCGCGGTGGCCAGCAATTTGATCCGCAGGCCCAGTTCCTCGGCAAAGGCGATGTCCAGGGCGCTGACCGACCTGATGCCTTCGACATGGACCGCCGCGAAGTCGACCGGGCAGCCGAAGGCCAGGCTGGTCAGGATGGCCAGCTTGTGGGCCGCGTCGACGCCATCGACGTCGAAGCTGGGGTCCGCCTCGGCATAGCCCAGTTCCTGCGCCTCGGTCAGTACCGCCGCGAAATCGCGCCCGGTCTCGCGCATTTCGGTCAGGATGTAATTGCAGGTGCCGTTCAGGATGCCGTAGACCCGGTCGATGTTGTTGGCGGCCAGCCCCTCGCGCAGCGCCTTGACGATCGGGATGCCGCCGGCCACCGCCGCCTCGTAGCACAGCGCCGCCCGATTATCCTCGGCCAGCCGGGCCAGGCCGGTGCCGTGCTCGGCGATCAGCGCCTTGTTGGCGGTGACCACGCTCTTGCCGCGCCCCAACGCCCCTTCGGTCAGGGCTTTCGCGACACCATCGGAACCGCCGATCAGTTCGACCACGACATCGACGTCATTGGCACCCGCCAGATCCGCGGCATCATCGACCCAGCGATAGGGCGACAGGTCGACCCCGCGATCCCGGCCGCGGTCGCGGGCCGATACCGCCACCACCTCGATCGGCTGGCCGGCCCGGCGGGCGATCAATTCCTGGTTCCGGGTCAAAAGGTCGACGACCCCCGCCCCGACGGTGCCGAGCCCGGCTATCGCTATGCGCATGTTTCCCTCAACCCGTGGCGGCGCGCTGTTCGGCGCGCGCCAGCATTTCGTCGGACGATGCCAGGAACTTCCGGATATTGCGGCAGGCCTGGCGGATCCGGTGGGTGTTTTCGACCAGCGCCACCCTGACATGCCGGTCGCCATATTCGCCAAACCCGATGCCGGGCGAGACCGCCACATTGGCTTCGGTCAGCAACAGTTTGGAAAAGGCCAGGCTGCCCAGTTCGGCGAAGGGTTCCGGGATCGGCGCCCAGGCGAACATGGTCGCCGGCGGCGGAGGAATGTCCCACCCGGCCGCACCCAGGCTCTTGACCAGCAGATCGCGCCGGTCGCGGTAGATCCCGCGCACCTCCTCGACACAGTCCTGGGGCCCGTTCAGGGCCGCGGTGGCGGCCACCTGGATCGGCGTGAAGGCACCATAGTCGAGATAGGATTTGATGCGGGTCAGTGCCCCGATCAGCCGCTTGTTGCCGGTCGCGAAGCCGATCCGCCAGCCCGGCATGCTGTAGGTCTTGCTCAGGCTGGTGAATTCGACCGCCACGTCGCGCGCGCCCGGCACCTGCAGGATCGACGGCGGCGGTTTGCCGTCGAAATAGATCTCGGCATAGGCCAGGTCCGAAAGGATGAACAGGTTGTGCTTCCGCGCGTAGTCGACGATTTCCTCGTAGAAACCCAGGTCGACGGTCACCGCGGTCGGGTTGGACGGGAAATTCAGGACCAGCGCCACCGGTGCCGGTACGCAATGGTGCATGGCCCGCTCGACCATTTCCAGGAAGTCGTAACCGGGACCGAACGGGAAATGCCGGATCACCGCCCCGGCGATCACGAAGCCATAGGGGTGGATCGGATAGCTGGGGTTGGGCGACAGGATGACATCGCCCGGCGTGGTGATCGCCTGGGCGAGATTGGCCAGCCCTTCCTTGGACCCCAGGGTCACGATGGTTTCGCTTTCCGGGTCGATGTCGACCCCGAACCGGGTGCCGTAGTAATTGGCTATGGCCCGCCTGAGGCCCGGGATGCCGCGGCTTTGCGAATAGCGGTGGGTGCGCGGGTTGCGCACCGCCTCGATCATCTTGTCGACGATGTGCGGCGGGGTCGGCAGGTCGGGGTTGCCCATGCCGAGGTCGATGATGTCGGCGCCTTCGGCCCGTGCCTTGGCCTTCATCGCATTGACTTCGGCAAAGACGTAGGGCGGCAGCCGCTTGATCCTGTGAAATTCCAAATCCATCGCTGTTACCTTGCGCCGCGCACCAGGCCCGGCGCACCTGGGTTCGTCCAATCCCCGCACAACCTGGACCTCGCGCCCGGCGCGCGGCCACGTCCAGTGGCCGGCTCCCGCGCTGCCCAGGCTCATGGTTTAGCCGATTGGCGCGCGTATTTCGAGGTCGATTTCGTAACTACAGCATATCCCGTATGAGAGGGAAACGCTCTAGCGGCCGGACGCGATGCGGCCGCGCTCCAGCAGCCGGGCCATCAGGGGTGTCGGGTTGTCGGTCGTCACCGGCGCCAGCGGACCGATCGGCGGCAGGACCTGGGATTGCGGTTGGGGTGCGTCCGGTTTTTCCGGTGTGACCTGACCGTCGTCCGCCTCTGTCTGGGGCACCGCATCGACCGCGGACGGGTCGGTCGCCTGGCGGATTTCCTGCTCGAGATATTTGGCGTTCGCCCGATCCGCGATCAGGCCGCGCTTGATCGCCTCCCGCTCCTCGGGCGTGGTGAAACCGGTCGGCCGGGGCGGCACCGTGTGCAGGTCAGGAAATCCTTTATCGGCCGCCGCCTTGGCCTCGGCCTTTTTCAAATCGGCATTGTCCCGGGCGCCTTCGCGCCCGGCCGCACGATCCCACCAGTCGATCGGATTGGCCCATTCGGGAACGTAGGAACAACCGGACAGAACCGCCGTCAACAGGACCAGGGCGACGCCCCGCGCCACCCAGGCGTCGGCTTGCGGATCGTCTACCGCCCATGGTCGGTACATCATGCCTGAACTCTCCTGTTACCGGCATCAAATCGCGCCACCGGTCGTAAATTCCTTGCGCCTATAAACGACCTGTACACTGATTTTGTGCGAAAATAAATGACAAGTGGAACTGGGCACGACTTTCGCTTAGTTTCCTGGCTCCGGGCTTGGCGAACGCCCCAAGTAGACGATCCGGTGCCCCCCGGCGTACCATGTATTTACTTTCGTAAATGGCACAGAGGCGTTTCAGTGTGACAAAGGTAACGATCGATGAGCGACAACTCCTCCGATGACGCTCCGGCCCTAGATACCGGCGATTTCTCGAAAAACCTGGCGAAGATCGCGGCGCAAAGCCAGCGGTTGGTCACCGAATGGCTGCAGCGGCAGACCGAAAACGGGGCGCTGGACAACCCAGACCCGTTGAACGTCGGCAATGCCTTCATCGAAATGACCGCCAAGATGATGAGCGACCCATCGAAGCTGATCGACGCCCAGGTCAGCCTGTGGAGCGATTATCTGTCGCTGTGGCAAAACACGGCCCGGCGCATGATGGGCGAGGAAACCGAACCGCTGATCGAACCGGAAAAGGGCGACCGACGCTTCAAGCACGCCGACTGGGAGCAGAACGAGGTCTTCGATTTCATCAAGCAATCCTACCTTCTGAGCGCGCGCTGGCTGCAGAATACGGTGCGCGACGTCGAGGGCATGGACGACAAGACCGCCAAGAAGGTCGATTTCTACACACGGCAGTTCGTCGATGCCATGGCGCCTAGCAATTTCGTTCTGACCAACCCTGAAGTTTTGCACGCAACCGTCGACAGCAATGGCGAAAACCTGGTTCGCGGCCTGGACAACATGCTGGCCGATCTGGAGGCCGGCAAGGGGCAGCTGAAGATCAAGATGACCGACATGGACGCCTTCCAGGTCGGCGAGAACGTGGCGGTTTCCCCAGGCAAGGTCGTCTTCCAGAATGATCTGTTGCAGTTGCTGCAATACGAGCCGGCGACCGAAAAGGTCTACAAGAAGCCACTGCTGATCATCCCGCCATGGATCAACAAGTTCTATATCCTGGATCTGAGGCAGGACAATTCGTTCATCAAATGGTGCGTCGAACAGGGCTACACGGTGTTCGTGGTCTCGTGGGTCAATCCCGACGAGAGCCTCTCGGACAAAAGCTTCGAGGACTATATGAACGAAGGGCCGCTGGCCGCCCTGGACGCCATCGAGCAGGCGATCGGCGAACGTCAGGTGACGGCAATCGGTTATTGCCTGGGCGGGACGCTGATGGCGGCGACCTTGGCCTATATGGCCGCGATCGGGGATGACCGGATTACCGCCTGCACCTTCTTTACCGCCCAGGTCGACTTTACCGAGGCCGGCGAGCTGACCGTCTTCATCGACGAGGAGCAGTTGCAGTTCCTGGAAGAAAAGATGGAAGAGACCGGCTATCTGGACGGCGGCTCGATGTCGACCACGTTCAACATGCTGCGGGCCAACGACCTGATCTGGTCGTTCGTGGTCAACAACTACCTGTTGGGCAAGGACCCCTTCCCGTTCGACCTCCTGTTCTGGAATTCCGATGCCACCCGGATGCCGGCCAAGATGCACAGCTACTATCTGCGCAACATGTACCAGAGGAATCTGCTGGTCCAACCCGGCGCGTTGGAGCTGAACGGGGTCGGCGTCGACCTCAGCAAGGTCAAGATCCCGATCTTCCTGCAATCGGGCAAGGACGACCACATCGCGCCGTTCCGGTCGGTCTTCAAGGCAACCCAGCATTTCTCCGGCCCGGTGACCTTCATGGTCGCGGGGTCCGGCCACATTGCCGGGGTCGTCAACCCACCGGCCGCCGGCAAGTATCAGCACTGGCTGAACAGCAAACGCAAGAAATACACCGATCCGGACGAATGGCTGGCCGACGCCACCGAATACCCCGGTTCATGGTGGCCAGCCTGGGACAAGTGGCTGTCTAAGAAGTCCGGACCCAAGGTGCCCACCCGGGTGCCGGGAGCGGACGGTTTGCCGGCGCTGGAAGACGCGCCCGGCAGCTACGTCAAAGTCCGGTCCTAGAGCGAGAAGACGAACTCCTCGTAGGTGACGCCGTTCTGGTCCAGGAGGTCGACCAGAGTACCGAACGACGCGGTCATGCCGTCCTTGGCATTGTCGTGGCTGTTCTCGATGTCCAAGAGCTGCTGGTAGATCGGCTCGATCTTGGCCACCGCGTCGCGGGACGGTGAGCGCCGCATCGAATGGTAGCCGACGATTTCGCCTTCATCATTGGTGGTCGCCGTGACATGGGCAAAGACCCAGTAGTAATCGCCCGTGCTGGCCATGTTCTTGACGTAGGCGAAGATCTCCTGCTTGGCCTCGATCGTGTCCCACAACAGCTTGAAAACCGAACGCGGCATGTCCGGGTGCCGCACGATGCTGTGGGGCTCGCCCATCAGTTCGTCTTCGGTGAACTGCGCTACCCGTTGAAACACATCATTGGCATAAGTGATGCGGCCGGTGGTATCGGTTTTGCTGACGATGATCTCGTCTTCGCCAAAGGTTCTTTCGCAATCGGTGGGGGCAACGGCGTACTTGGTCATGGGGCGCTCCAATTGAGGCTTCCGCCCGCCATCAATACCCGGCAGACGGTCCGCGATAATCGCTCGACGCCGAATGTAACCTGGGCGCGTTAAGAATATCTTTCCCATACCGGCCGCGGCTGGGCCGGGAAACGGCTCAACCGGCGGCAATATCCTGCCGGTGGCGCTGGGCCAGATCGGCATATCGGGCCGCTGTGTCGGCAAATCCGGCGATGGCGTCCGCCGTCAGCTGGCGCATGAACTTGGCCGGGGAACCGGCCCACAATTCGCCGCTGGGCACCCGTTTGTTGGGCGGCAGCAAGGCGCCGGCCGCCACCATGGCACCGCTCTCGACGACACAGCCATCCATCACGGTTGCCCGCATGCCGACAAAGCTGTTGTCTTCCAGGGTACAGCCGTGGATCAGCGCCATGTGCCCGACCGTGACGCCATCGCCAATGATGGTCGCGGTCAGCCCCCCGGTGACGTGGATCACCGTGCCGTCCTGGATGTTGGTGCGCTTGCCGATCCGGATTGCATGGACGTCGCCGCGCAGAATGCAGCCGTACCAGATACCGCTCAAGGCCCCGATCTCGACATCGCCGATGACGGTTGCACCCGGCGCGATGAAGGCGTCGTCGGCGATCCGCGGCATCTGGCCGCAATGGGGCAAAATGGTCCCGGTCATTTCACCGCCCTTTTGTCGGCCCTGCCCTTGCCGCTGCGCGCCATCGTTCCTACCTCTCGTCTATCCTGTCGACCCGGGTCCCGCCCGGGCCGTGGATTGTAGTCCGAGGGTGCCATGAATCAAGACGCAAGGCCGGTCACAGTCTGGGACCTGCCGACCCGTATCTTCCACTGGTCATTGGTTTTCTTTGTTGTCGTCAGCATCGCGTCCGGCGAGGACGAGGGGCTGGCCCTCACCCTGCACACCTGGGCCGGCTACGCGGTCTGCCTGCTGCTGCTGTTCCGGGCCGGCTGGGGCGTGATCGGTAGCCGCCGGTCCCGCTTCCACGACTTCGTGCGCGGCTGGCCGGCGGTGGCGGCGCACGGCCGTTCGCTGTTGCGCTTGCGGCCCGAGCGCCATGTCGGCCACAACCCGATCGGCGGCTGGATGATCGTGATCCTGCTGGTCAGCCTGACCATTGCCGCCGGCAGCGGCCTGTTCACCGGCGAGGACGGGCGCGGCGGCCCGTTTCTGCAATACGCGCCCTGGCTGGGCGACGAGGGGCTGGACGACCTGCACGAATTTTTCGGCCACCTGATCATCCTGCTGGCCGTGGTGCATATCGGCGGGGTGATGGTGGACTGGCTGTTGACCCGGGACAATCTGGTGCGGGCGATGATCACCGGCACCAAATGGCTGGATCCGGAGACCGCCCTGATCGAGCCGCCCCCGGTCGGCCTGTGGCGGGCCGTGCTGCTGAGCTTGATCGTCGCCGCGGCCGGCGCCTATCTGTTCTTCTAAAACCTGTACAGGGCTCCGGCGGCGAACAGGTGAACATTGTCGCCGTCGAAGCGAAACAGGTCGTATTCGCCGCGCAACCAGAGATTCCGGTAAAGGTTCAGGTCCAGGCCAGCGCCGGCAAAGGGGTCGATGCCGTCCTCTTCCAGGTTGCTGACGGTTGCCGGCAGGAAGGACACCTGGTTGGCGGCGGCCTCACGCCACCAGAAATGCACGCCGCCGCGCACGAATGGCGTCATCCATTCGGTGACCGGATAGCCGAACACCGCGCCCAGGCCGATGCTGGTGTGGTCGATCACCACCTTGGAATTGTCCTGCTGAAAGGTGTGGAGAATATTGTTGGCGGTAAAGGCGCCCCCGGCATTACTTGTCACCGACGCCTCGCCGAAATCGGCATAGTGGAGTTCGAGCGAAATCAGGCGGTTCATGGCCAGCCCGACGTAGATCTTGCCGCCGATATCGTCCTCGTCCAGACGGGCGTTGCCGGAAACCGACTGAACCCCGCTGCCGATGTCGGTGTACCCAATGCTGAACCCGCCATAGAGCTTGAGGTCCATACGGAACAGGTCGGATTCCGCGGCGACGGGTGCGGCGTTCATCACGATAAGCGCGGTGGCACCGGCCGCGACCAGCGACTTGAGAAAATCCATCGGGTAAATTCCCCACTATGGTGTACTACCAGTTCAACGCTCTCAATAGGAGCGTATGGGGAAATGCCCTAACGTAAGGTTACTAAATCGTGGCAAATGCACCCTGGGATCGCGGCCTGCGGTGAGCCTTACAGCCCACGTGTCTCATCGGCGCCGATCAGCAGATTGAGGGTCTGCACCGCCTGACCCGACGCACCCTTGCCAAGATTGTCCAGGACCCCGCAAACCACGGCCTGACCCGAAATCTGGTTTGCCAGGACATGCAGGCGTAGCTGGTTGCTGCCGTTCATCGCCTCCGGGTCCAGCTTTGCCAGGCCTTGGGTTTCCGACAGCTCGGCCACCGTGACAAAGGCTTGCCCGGCATAATGCGCGGCCAACACGGCGTGCACGTCATCCGGGGTCGGAGTACCGGGCAAGGACCACAGCGGCAGCGGCAGTTCGACCAGCATGCCCTTGTAGAAGCGGCCAACATGGGGCACGAACACCGGCGGATGATCCAGCCCGCTCCAACGGGTAATCTCAGGCAGGTGCTTGTGGCTGAGCCCCAGCGCATAGGCATAGGCGGTGCTGCCGGTCCGATTGGGTGCCGTGTCGTCCTCAAAGGCGGCGATCAGCGCCTTGCCGCCACCGGAATAGCCCGAGACCGCGTTGATGGTCGCGGGCCAGTCGGACGGCAGGATGCCGGCCTGGACCAGGGGATGCAGCATCGCCACCGATGTCAGGGCGTAGCAGCCGGGATTGGCGATCCGCCGCGCTTGCCGAATGGCGTCGCGCTGACCGGGCGCGTATTCGGGAAAGCCATAGACCCAGCCGGGCGCGGTACGATGGGCGGTCGAAGCGTCGATCACTTTTGTATCGGGATTGTCGATCAGCGCCACCGCCTGCCGCGCCGCATCGTCGGGCAGGCACAGGATCGCCACGTCGGCCGCGTTCAGGGCCCGCCGCCGCGCCGCATCGTCCTTGCGCTCATCCTCGGCCAGTTGCAGGAGTTCGATATCGTCGCGGCCGTCCAACCGCTCCCGGATCTGCAAACCGGTGGTTCCCGCCTCGCCGTCGATGAAGACCTTGGCCATCTGTCTCGCCTTTGCTGAATTGCAGCGAACGCACCTTAGCGCCCCGCCGCGGACAAAAAAAGAGGGCCGCCAGACGGCGGCCCCCGAAGCTCGGAATAGGGTCGCGCCTAGCGGCTAATCTGGAAAGAAACGGCGAAAACACATTGTTCGGCAGCCCATTGTAGCTTCCGTATCGTCGGAAAAAGACTATAGCGCCGGCATATAGCCCAAATTGCGCTTTTGGTCCAGGTCAGAGTGCAGCGATCCGTTCCCATTGCGACGCACTGGGCGCGCGTCACTCATGTGTAGCGGAGGACAAGAGCGATCGTTCCTTGTCGTTGACCATGAGCCGCAGGACCTGCAGAAACTTTTCAACCGCTTCCGGCCCTGCCTCGTCAAAGGCGGGCTCCAGCACCTCTCGTTGCAGGGCGAAGGCGGCGCTCTGCAATTCCAATCCCTTCTTGGTCAGGTAATGGTAGCGCTGACGACGGTCTTCCGTGTTGTTTTCCTGCACGACATACCCGCCCTTGATCAGATCCTTCATCACCCGGTTCAGGCTGGCCGCCTTGATCATCAGATGCTGCAGCAAGCCATTCGTGGTGATCCCTTCGTGGTACCGCACCATGTGGAGAACGCGGTAATGGGCGCGCCCCAGGCCGAATTTGGCAAGGTGATCATCGGCCAGCTTCGACCCGATTTTCTGGCTGTAGAAGATCAGTTCGGAGGTCAGGACAAAGATGCTATCGGGCCATCCCTTGGCCCCTTGGGCCGAGGTCTCAGGCGTGTTTTTGGTCGTTTTTGTCATGGCACCGCACGTTACTGTACCCGGAGGATAAATATCAACACACAATGTTACGATGCAATATTTTTTATATTAGTATTACATATATATTGATTATCAATTATATACCCCCCTCACCTGTGTATCAAAGCCATACCATCATGAACGAACTGGTTCGATCGCAGGCGAGTAGCGCGTGGGAGCGCTCCCGAAGAGTCTCCTAGGCACAGCGTTGTGGCTTTATCAGGGAGGAAATGATGACGAAACTTATGACAAAGATCGCGACCGGCCTCTTGGCAACGGCCGTCCTTGCCAGCACTGCCATCACCGACGCGTCCGCGGCAAGCGAGATGAAATACGCGTCTTCAGTACCGCCAACCACCCCCTGGGCGAAGGAAATGCAAGCGCAGGCAGATCGCATCAACGCAAATACCGAGGGGGCGGTGGAAGCAAAACTGTATACCGGCGGGGTGCTGGGCGACGAAGTGAAGATCGTGCAATCCTTGCGCCGCGGACGCATCCAGGCCGCCTATGTCTCGGTGGCGCCATTCCCTTCCATCGTTCCGGAGATCGGGGTGATCAGCCTGCCCTTCCTTTGGGAAAGCCCTGACGAAATCGACTACGTGCTGGACACCTATCTCTTCGATGCCTACGCACCGTTGTTCGAAAAAGCCGGCCTGAAGCTGCTGGCTTGGTCGGAGATCGGCAGCAGCGCGCTGGGCGGCAACCGTACCATCACCAAACCCGCCGACCTTGCGGGTATGCGGGTCCGGGTTCCTGGCTCCAAGCTGATCGAAGACTATATTGGCAGCCTGAAGGCAACGCCCGTTGATATTCCGGTTTCCGAAGTCGCCTCGTCGTTACAGACCGGGCTGACCGATGGCGTGATGACGACGACCATCGCCTTGTATTTCTTCGATATGTACAAGCACATCGACAATCTGGTCATGCTCAACGACCAGTATTTTCCCTCCGTGCACGTGGTGTCCAAAAAATGGTTCGACGGGCTGGACGACAAGACCAAGGCCGGCGTCATCAAGGACGCGAAATCGACCACACCGACCGGCCGCGCTGTCATCCGCAAGGTGACCGCCGGGTTGGGCCAGAAGATCGCGGCTTCCGGCGTGAAGGTGAAGACGCTTTCCGATGCGGAGCGGGCGGTTTGGGTTGGCTTTTCCAAAGAGAAAGTGATCGATCGCCAGTTGCAGCTGATGGGCGGGAAATCCCGCGAAATCTATGACCTGGTCCTGAAGGGCAAGGCGGAATTCAAAGCCAAATAACCATCAGAACAGCAAACCGACCGGTCGACCATGTTGTCATCGGCAAAACCGAAACAGCTGGCCAGGGCAGCCATCAATGCCCTGGCTCAGCTAGAACGTTGGGCCGCATCCCTGGGCATCATCCTGATCGCCATGGCCGTGGTCGGCGATGTGGTTGCGCGCGAGGCCGGCCTGGGGGGAATTCGGGGTGCGTCCAACATCGCTGTTCTAACGCTCATCGCCGTCGGCTTTGTCGGTCTCGCCGTAGCCGCCGACCGAGGCTCCCATCTCAGGGTCAAGGCATTGGATATACCGTGGGGGCGATACGAACCTTTGTTCACGCGCCTGGGCCACTTCGTCACCGGGACATTGCTGGTCGCCTTTGCCTATATCGGCGTGTCCTTTGTGCGCGAAACCTACGAGTTGAATGAGCACACGGTGATTTTGGAGGTCCCGCTTTGGTGGGCCCAACTGTTCATTCCCTATGCCTTTCTGTCGCACGGCATTCGCTGCCTGGCCTTTTCGGCTTTCCCCGATCTCGCACCTACCGGACGAGACCTGGAATGACGGTGTTCGGTCTTATCGCGATGGTGCTGGCCTTGTTGTTTTTGCGCCTGCCAATCTACGTGGTCCTCGGGGCGGCCGTGGTCTACGTCTACTTGGCCTGGGGCAGCGGGTTCCCGGTCGACATCTACCACGATATGTATGGCGCGCTCGACCACGACCTGTTTCTCGCCGTGCCTCTGTTTATCCTGGCGGGCTCGATCATGAGCCGGGGAACGCTGGCCACCAAACTGATCGATTTCGCCAGCGAAATAGCCGCGCCGCTGCCGGGTGGGCTGGTTGTCGCCGGGATCCTATCCTGCAGTTTCTTTGCCGCCATTTCCGGTTCATCCATCGTGACCATGCTGGCGGTCGGTACCGTTCTCTACCCTGCCCTGGTCGCAAAAGGATATGATAGGGGTACGTCGATCGGCGCGCTGACATCGGCCGGGTCCCTGGGCATCATCATTCCGCCCAGTATTCCGCTCATTCTGTTCGGTCTGGTCACCCAAACATCAATTACCGATCTGTTCCTGGCGGCAATATTTCCCGGTCTTCTGATTGCCGGCGGCCTGGTCTGCTATGTGTTGTGGCGCTGCCGGGACATGGAGCGCCGCTCCTGGAACCCGGGCCGGCAATGGAAAATGACCCGTCGGTCGGCGCTTGCCCTGATGATGCCCGTCGTCGTGCTTGGCGGTATCTACTCAGGGTATTTCACGGCAACCGAGTCGGCCGGAATAGCGGTGGTCTACGCACTGGTCGTCGAAGGGCTGGTGTACCGGGAAGTCACCGCCCGCGACCTGGCATTGGCGCTTGAGGATACGGTCCTCAGGCTGGGTACGATCACGCCCATACTGGCATTGGCGGTGAGCCTCAATCAGTTCCTGGCCATGGAGGGCATTCCCAATCAACTGGTCGCCCTGGTGCAGGACCTGGCGTCCAACAAATTGGCGTTCCTGGCCGTGGTCAACCTGGTGCTGCTTGGCATTGGCTGCGTCATGGATATCGCCTCGGCGATCATGCTGCTGGCGCCTCTGCTGACCCCCATCGCCATCACCATGGGCATTCATCCCATCCACTTCGGTATCATCATGATCGTCAACCTGGAGCTCGGGTACCTGACCCCACCAATGGGGCTCAACCTGTTCGTGGCCAGTTCCGCCTTTCAAGCAGAGTTGGCAACGGTCATTCGCGCCGTGCTGCCGTTCTTCCTGTCGATGCTGCTCTCATTGATCGTCATCTCGTTGGTCCCCGAGATTTCGCTGACATTGGTCCAACCATGACGGTTCCGGGACTTCAGCTATCCGACCCCACAGATTTCCGCGCTGGGAGACATGTGCGATGAGACTCACCGACTATTTCGACAACGCCGTAAAGTTCTATCCCAACAACACGGCGTTTATCGATGTCGACAGCGAGGGCTCGGCCCTCACCTACCAACAGGCCGCGCCGATCACCCACAAATTCGCGGCGGCCATCGCCGACAACGGATACGCCAAGGGGAGCCATGTCGGCATCCTGGCCCCCAACAGCACGATCGCCTTTCTGGCCCTGCTGGGGATCTACCGGTCGCAGAGCGTCTGGGTGCCGATCAACCCACGCAACGCCGTGAAATCAAACATCGAACTGCTGACCCAGTTCGACACGGACCTGCTGCTCTATCACAGCAGCTATGCCCGCGAAGCCGAGCAGATCATGGCGGAAACGCCGAGCATCAAGGAAGCTGTCTGCATTGACGGCGGGGCGATCGTCGGTCGGTCCTTCGAGGATTTTTCCGCCCGCAGCCCCGACACCTACGACGATCAACCGTGGGACCTTGACGACACGTTCGCCATCTTCCCGACAGGTGGAACCACCGGGAAATCGAAAGGGGTGTTGATCACCCACCGGAACGTCCTCGCCTTCTGCAACAATTTTTTCGGCCACTTCAACTATTACGACGACAGTTGCCACCTGGTTGTTGCCCCGATGACCCATACGGCGGGCTTGACCGGCTGTCTGCATTTCCCCCGCGGGGGCACCAACGCCATCATGTCGGCCCCGGTGCCAGGCCGGGTGATTGACGCCATCGAACAATACAGGGTCACCCACCTGTTCTTGCCACCAACGGTCCTCTACATGTTGCTGGACCTGCCCGACGTCCGGGAAAAGGACTACAGCTCCTTGCGCCATTTCCTGATTGGCGCGGCCCCGTCGTCGCTTGAAAAGCTCAAGGAGGCCATCGACGTCTTCGGCCCGGTCATGACCGAAGCCTTCGGCCAATCGGAAGCCCCGGCCGCGGTGACCGCCAAGGCACCGTGGGATTACATGGACACAGATGGCGTCATTAACGACGATCGCCTGCGTTCCATCGGCCGCCCCTGCATCAACAACGTGGTCGCGATCCTGGACGACGAAGGCAATGAGGTTGACCAGGGAACGCCCGGTGAGATTTGCATCAAGGGGGACCTGGTCACCCCGGGCTATTACAAGAACCCCGAGGCAACCGCCGAGGTCCGTACCTTCGGGTGGCATCACACCGGAGACGTTGGCGTCATGGATTCCGATGGTTTCGTGACCATCGTCGACCGCAAGAAAGACATGATCATCACCGGTGGCTTCAATGTCTTCCCCAATGAAGTGGAACAGGTTCTCACCCGGCACCCGGCGATAATGGATTGCGCGGTTTTCGGGGTTCCGGACAAAAAGTGGGGCGAAGCAGTCAAAGCCGTGGTGCAGTTGAAAAAGGGCTCGCACGTCTCTGAGGACGAATTGATTTCACTGGCGAAACGCGACCTGGGCAGCGTCAAAGCACCGAAATCCGTCGACTTCGTCGACGACCTGCCCCGCAGCCCCGTAGGCAAGGTCCTCAAGGTCGAACTCCGCAAACCCTATTGGGACAATCAAGATCGGGCGGTCAACTAGGCGCCGCAAGGGAGACGTTGCAATGTGTGCAAATGCCGTGATTGCCGGTGTAGGCATGATCCCCTTCAGCAAACCCGGAACCAGCCAGCCCTATGACGTGATGGGCGCACGGGCGGTCCGCAATGCATTGCAGGACGCAGGGGTCGAATACGACGGAGTCCAGCAGGCCTATGCCGGCTATGTCTACGGTGATTCCTGTGCCGGACAGGCGGCGCTTTACCGGGTCGAGATCAACGGCATTCCCATCGTGAACGTGAACAACAACTGCGCCAGCGGCTCGACCGCCTTTGCCTTGGCCGTCCAGGCGGTTGAAAGCGGTTCCGTCGAATGCGCACTGGCGGTTGGTTTCGAACAGATGGAACCGGGTGCTTTGGACGTTGTATTCCCGCACAAGACCAGCCCCATGGCGCGCCACTATACGGCGGTCGCGAATTTGATGGGGTTGAGCGACGAGGAGCGCAACCTGCCCCCGGCGGTCGCCATGTTTGGGTGCCAGGCAGAGCTTCTGGAGACCAGCCTTGGCATCAGCGACGAAATACAAGCCGCCGTCGCCGTCAAGGCACGACGCCACGCCGCGGCCAACCCCTGCGCGGTTTTTCGGGATCCGATCACCATGGAAGAGGTACTGCAGGCGCCGCCTGTTTTTCGCGGTCTCAGAAAGACCTTTGCCTGCCCGCCAAGTTGCGGTGCGGCCGCGGTGGTCGTCTGCAGCGAACGGTTCGCCGCCAGAAACGGCATTCGGTCCGATATTCGCTTGATCGGCAAGGGCTGGACCAGCGACAGGGCCGACTATTTTGAGAACGATCCCCTGGACGTCATGTTCCGGGCCCTTAGCAGAAACACGGCAGACCAAGCCTATGAAGACGCCGGGGTTGGCCCGGACGATGTCGACGTCATCGAACTCCACGACTGTTTCACCAGCAACGAACTCCTGACCTACGGTGCCTTGAGCCTGTGTGACGACAACGACCTGGCCCGCATCGTCAAGGATGGCGACAATACGTTCGGCGGTCGTTGGGTCATCAACCCATCAGGCGGCCTGCTGTCCAAGGGCCACCCGCTCGGCGCCACCGGGCTGGCTCAGATCACCGAGCTGGTCATGCAGTTGCGGGGTGACGCAGGGCAGCGCCAGGTCGAGGGCGCCCGGACGGCTTTGCAGCACAATGGGGGCCTGGGCAGCGCCGGCTTCGTCCACATCCTCCAGCGCAGGTGACAAAACTCTCAGACCCTGGCACCGGAAAGAAAAGGGCCCGCCGACCGGCGAGCCCTTTTTGCGCTCTTGGTAAGCGTCGCCTAGCGCTTCGAGAACTGGAAGCTGCGACGGGCCTTGCGCTTGCCGTACTTCTTGCGTTCCACGACGCGGGCGTCGCGGGTCAGGAAGCCGCCTTTTTTCAGCACCGGACGCAGTTCCGGCTCGTAGTAGGTCAAGGCCTTGGAGATGCCGTGACGCACCGCGCCGGCCTGGCCTGACAGGCCGCCGCCGGTGACCGTGCACATGACGTCGTACTGGCCGGTCCGGGCCGCCGCGACAAAGGGCTGGCCGATGATCATGCGCAGCACCGGCCGGGCAAAGTAGACTTCCTGGTCGCGGCCGTTGACCGTGACCTGGCCGGAGCCGGGCTTGATCCAGACACGGGCCACGGCGTTCTTGCGCTTGCCGGTGGCGTAGGACCGGCCATGGGCGTCGATCTTGGGCTCGGCCGCTTCGGCCTCGGCCGGCGCCAGCGCGTCACCCAGGCTCTGCAGATCGTCCAGCGTGCGGGTTTCCTCGGCCATGCTCAGGCCCTCCTACGGGTGTTCTTCGGGTTCATCGCGGCGATATCCAGGGTTTCCGGGTTCTGGGCCGCGTGGGGATGCTCGGGCCCGGCGTAGACCCGCAGATTTTTCATCTGTGCCCGCCCCAACGGGCCGCCCGGGATCATCCGCTGCACTGCCTTCTGGATCACCCGTTCCGGGTGCTTGCCGTCCAGCAGCTTGTCGGCGGTGCGGCTCTTGATGCCGCCCGGATAGCCGGTGTGCCAGTAATAGGTCTTGTCGGTGCGCTTGCGCCCGGTCAGCTCCACCTTTTCGGCATTGACGATGACGACATGGTCGCCGTCATCCATATGCGGGGTGTAGCTGGGCTTGTGCTTGCCGCGCAGCCGGTTGGCGACGATCGTCGCCAGGCGGCCCAGAACCAGGCCCTCGGCGTCGATCAGCACCCATTTCTTCTCGATCTCGGCGGTCTTCGTCGAATAGGTTTTCATCGTCTCTGTCCCAAACGTCTGGCCCACAAGGCGCGACATGCGCTGCCCGCAAGGGCCGGGCTGAACGGCGTGCAATATGCCCGTGGCTACGTCGATGTCAACGGGATTTTGGCCTTTGTTTTCAGAAATTTACTGATGTGGTATTATTTTACCGCTGGACAAGCATTTGATTCGGTTTTGCAAACTACTTCTCGGGCGGAATCGAATAGGTCAACACCGCATGGGCCACCATTTCGTCCGAACCCTCGCCGTACAGCCGGGCCTCGGTCACCGCCAGGCGACGGCCCAGCTTCAACAGTTCGACCGTGCCGGTCAGGACGCCAGGCTGGGGTTTGCGCATGAAGTTGATGTTCAGGTTGGTGGTGACCGCCATCTTGACCGGACCCAGCATGGCCAGGATGACAAAATAGCTGGCGGCATCGGCCAGGGTTACCAGGGTCGGGCCCGAGACCGTGCCGCCCGGGCGCAGATGTTCGTAGTCGCAGGTCGAGGCGAAATCGAGCCGCATTGGTACCAAACCGGTGAAGCTGAGGTTCAGATGGTCGATCTGCGGGAACTCGCGCCGCCGAAAGGCGTCGAGCTCGGCCGTCGTCATCTTGAGCTGACTGTGGTCCATACGCATTCCCTATCGTGGCTGCCGGGACACTAGCCACTGCTGGGCCCGTCGTCGAGAGGCTAGCCCCCCTGCCCCGCTTTGCCTGGGAGACTAACTCAATGGGCGCTGTTTGCGAATATTTGGCCAGGCACTAAAGTGCGCGGTTCAACGAACCGAGGGAGCCCCGGATGACGAAGGATCTGCAAGGCCTGCTTGTCGTTGCCCTGGAACAGGCGGTCGCCGCGCCCTATGCCACATCGCGGCTGGCCGATGCCGGGGCGCGGGTGATCAAGATCGAACGGGCCGAGGGCGACTTCGCCCGCGGCTATGACCGTTACGTCAACGGCGAGAGCGCCTATTTCGTGTGGCTGAACCGGGGCAAGGAGTCGCTGGTTCTCAACGTCAAACATGCCGAGGACCTGGCCCTGCTGAAACGCATGATCGCCAAGGCCGATATCTTCGTCCAGAACCTGGCGCCGGGCGCCACCGCGCGGCTGAGCATTGGGTCCGATGAACTGCGGGCCCGCCATCCCCGCCTGATCACCTGCGACATCAGCGGCTATGGCGAGGACGGCCCCTATGCCGAGATGAAAGCCTACGACCTGCTGGTCCAGGCTGAGTCCGGCCTGTGCGGGGTCACCGGCAGCGACAGTCAGCCGGCCCGGGTCGGGGTTTCGGTCTGCGACATCGCGGCCGGTATGTACAGCCACCAGGCGATACTGCAGGCCCTGATCGGGCGCGGCGTCACCGGCCAGGGCCGCGGTATCAAGGTCTCGCTGTTCGACGCCATGGCCGATTGGATGAACGTGCCCTATCTGCAATTCGCCTATAGCGGCCATACGCCACCCCTGGCCGGGCTCAACCATCCGACCATCGCGCCCTATGGCGCCTATCCGTGCGGCGACGGCGCCGCGGTCCTGATCTCGATCCAGAACGGTCGCGAATGGCAGCGCCTGTGCACGGACGTCCTGGAACGCCCGGACCTGGTCGAGGATCCGCGTTTCGCCGACAATCCGGCCCGGGTCGCCAACCGTCCGGCCCTCAACGCGATCATCGCCGAAGTCTTCGGGCGGGCGCACCGCGAAACGGTCAGCGATAAGCTTGCCCAGGCCGGCATCGCCTTCGGCCGCCTGAACTCAGTCGACGATTTCCGCCATCACCCCCAGACCCGTTTCGCCTGCGTCGAAACCCCGGCTGGCCCGGTCGACCTGGTCGCGCCACCGCCGATCGTCACCGGCGACGCCGACGATCTCGGCCCTGTGCCCGCCCTCGGCCAGCACAGCGACGCCATCAGGGCGGAGTTCGCGCCATAAGGGGCTGGTCGGCCTAAGGGAGAGCCGGTACATTCGCAGGACCAATAGGAGATCACGCCATGAACCCGAGCCCAGCCACCCTGCAAGCCGAGACCGAGCCCGTCCTGCTGCGCAATGATGCCGACGGCATCGCCACTCTGACCTTGAACCGACCGGGTGCCTTCAATGCGCTGTCGGTGGCGCTGATGACGGCGCTGCAGGACGAATTGGACGCGATCCGGGACGATGCGTCGGTGCATGTGGTGGTGATCGCCGCCAATGGCCGCGGCTTCTGCGCCGGTCATGACCTGAAGGAGATCCGGGCCAATCCGGAACACGACAAGCACGTCAAGCTGCTGGCCCAGTGCAGCCACCTGATGCAAAGCATCGTCAAGCTGCCCAAGCCGGTCATTGCCCGGGTCCATGGCATCGCCACGGCGGCCGGCTGCCAGTTGGTCGCCAGTTGCGACCTGGCGATTGCGGTCGAGGACTCCCGCTTCGGCACGCCCGGCGTCAATATCGGCCTGTTCTGTTCCACGCCGATGGTGGCGCTGAGCCGCAATGTCAGCCACAAGCACGCCATGGAAATGCTGCTGACCGGCCAGATGATCGACGCCGAGACGGCGGTTCGCTTCGGCCTGATCAACCGTACCGCACCGGCCGAGCAATTGGACGCCGCGGTTTACGAGCTGGCTGGCCTGATCGCCTCCAAATCACCCTTGACCCTGGCCATCGGCAAGGAGGCGTTTTACGCCCAGGCCGAGATGGATCTGGCCAAGGCTTACGAATATGCCTCGGAGGTGATGGTCCGCAACCTGGCGGCCCGCGACGCCGCGGAAGGCATCGACGCCTTCATCGAAAAACGCGACCCGGTTTGGGAAGGCCGTTGATGAACCACGACGCCTATGACGACGACTACATCCGGGCCATCCTGGACGAAACCAAGACCATCGCCATGGTCGGTGCCTCGGCCAATTCCAACCGGCCCAGCTATTTCGCCATGAAATACCTGCAAGGCAAGGGCTTCCGGGTGATTCCGGTCAATCCCGGCCAGGCCGGCAAGACGATCCTGGGCGAAACCGTCTACGCGACGTTGGAGGAGATCCCCGAACCGATCGACATGGTCGACTGTTTCCGCAGCTCGGACGCGATCCCGGCGATTGCCGAACAGGCGATTGCGATCGGTGCCAAGGTCCTGTGGACCCAGCTTGGCGTCCGCAACGACGCGGCCGCCGCCACGGCGGAAGCCGCCGGCCTGAAAGTGGTGATGAACCGCTGCCCCAAGATCGAATATGGCCGGCTGTCCGGCGAGATCGCCTGGGTCGGGGTGAATACCAAGGTGATTTCCTCGAAACGGCAAAAGATTTCCGGCAAGCGCCACCAGGCACTGCCGATCAAGCGCCGCGGCCCCCGTCCCCGGCCCGGCGGAAACGCATAAACATCCAACAAACAAGGGCGAAACCATGAGTGACGACTTCGAAGGCGGCCCCGGATTTGAAACCCTGGCCATTCATGCCGGCGCGGCGCCAGACCCGGCGACTGGCGCCCGCACGACCCCGATCTATCAGACCACATCCTATGTCTTCGACGATGTCGACCACGCGGCATCGTTGTTCAACCTGCAGGTCTTCGGCAACATCTATACAAGGCTGACCAACCCGACCACCTCGGTTCTGGAGGAAAGGGTGGCGGCGCTGGAAGGCGGCACCGCGGCCTGCGCGGTTGCCTCGGGCCATGCGGCCCAGATGATCGCCTTCCACACCATCATGGAGCCGGGCGACGAGTTCGTCGCCTCGAAGAAGCTGTATGGCGGATCGATCACCCAGTTCACCCACAGCTTCGCCAAGATGGGCTGGAAAGTGCATTTCGTCGATCCGGACGATCCCGAGAATTTCCGAAAAGCGCTGACCCCGAAATGCAAGGCGGTCTTCATTGAAAGCCTGGCCAACCCCGGCGGCGTGGTGCTGGACATCGCGGCGATCGCCGATATCGCCCATGACGCGGGCGTACCGCTGATCGTCGACAATACCTTGGCCACCCCCTATCTCTGCCGGCCCTTCGAGTGGGGCGCCGACGTCGTCATCCATTCGATGACCAAGTTCCTGGGCGGCCACGGCAATTCGATCGGCGGCATTATCGTCGATGGCGGCACGTTTGATTGGACCACCGGGGGCAAGTTTCCGGCGATGACCGAACCCAACCCGTCCTATCACGGGCTTAAATTCTACGAGACGTTCGGCGATCTCGGCTTTGCCGTCGCCTGCCGGGCCCTGGGCCTGCGCGACCTGGGGCCGGCGCTGTCACCGTTCAACGCCTTCCTGATCCTGACCGGTGTCGAGACCCTGAGCTTGCGGATGCGCCAGCACTGCGCCAACGCGCAAGCGGTTGCCGAGCACCTTAGCCGGCATCCGAAGGTCGCCTGGGTGTCCTATGCCGGACTGCCCGAAGACCCCTACCACGGCTTGGCGCAGAAATACCTGCCGGACGGCAGCGGTTCGGTCTTCACCTTCGGCATCCAGGGCGGCTACGACGCCGGCGTCAAACTGGTCGAAAGTGTCGAGATGCTGTCGCACCTGGCCAATATCGGCGACACACGAAGCCTGATCATCCATCCCGCCTCGACCACCCACCGTCAGCTCAAGGAAGATCAATTGGCGGCGGCCGGTGCCGGGCCGGACGTGGTGCGGCTGTCGATCGGCATCGAAACCGTCGACGACATCATTGCTGATCTCGACCAGGCCCTGGCCAGCGTCTAACCAGGGTACGGCCGTATCTAGAAGGTTGTTGCGTAATTTCTGCGCCACGCGAATGGTTTGCGCGTAAGGGACCCTCCTGACAATTCTTGTCAGTTGGGAGGTAGGTTAGTTGACGTGGTGCATTGCCAAGCGGCGGCGGAAACCCCAAATAACCGGTAGTCGCACCCGCAGCACCGATGATGATGACCGAAGCCGCAATCCAACCCCAACGGCGCTTGGCAGCCATTCTGGCCGCCGATGTTGCCGGCTATAGCCGCCTTGTCGAGCTTGACGAGGAAACCACCTTGGCCGCCCTGCAGTCGTCGATGTCGATGATTGGCGAGCAGGTGACGGCCCATCAAGGCCGTGTATTCGGCGGGGCCGGCGACAGCGTGGTGGCCGAGTTTGCCAGCGCCGTATCGGCGGTGCGGTGCGCCGATGCGATCCAACGCGAGATGAGCGACCGCAACGCCACGATCGCCGAAGATCGCCGCATGCGGTTCCGCATCGGCATCAACCTGGGCGATGTGGTGGTCGAAGACGGCGATTTGCTGGGCGACGGGGTCAACGTCGCGGCCCGCCTGGAAGGCCTGGCCAACCCGGGCGGTATTTGCATTTCCCACGCGATCTATGAACAGGTGCGCGGCAAGGTCGACCACAGTTTTCAGGATCTCGGCGAGCGTGAACTGAGGAACATCAGCCAAAAGGTGCGGGTGTTCCGCCTGGCCGCGGCCGGTGAGGCACCGGTCGCGCTGGCCGCCCCGCCGCCAGATCCAACCGCCAGCCGGCCAACCATTGCGGTATTGCCGTTCGACGTGTTCGGCGGCGATGCCGAACAGAGCTATTTCGCCGATGGCATCACCGAGGATCTGATCACCGAGCTGTCGCGCTTTCAGGAGCTGCTGGTCACCGCCCGCAACAGCGTCTTCGCCTACAAGGGCACGCCGAAGAACATCACCGATGTCGGCCGTGAGCTGGGCGTACGGTTCGTGCTCGAAGGCAGCGTCCGCAAGGCCGGCAACCGGGTGCGTGTCACCGCCCAGCTGATCGACGCTGCCACCGGACACCATTTGTGGGCCGAGCGCTTCGATCGCGAGATCGAGGACGTATTTGCTGTCCAGGACGAGGTCACCCGCCGGATCGTCGCGACCCTGGCCGGCAAACTGTCCGACAGCGAACGTCGTCGCATCCGCGGCACCGAACGGACCGGCAATCTGGCGGCCTATGACCTGGTGCTGCGGGGCCGCGAATACTGGTTCCACTTTACCAAGGACTGCAATGCCGAGGCCCGCCGGCTGTATCAGAAGGCGATCAAGCTGGATCCGGACTATGCCCGCGCCTATGGCAGCCTGGCCTGGACCTATCTGATGGACTATCAGCACGGCTGGAGCGAAGACCGCGACAGCGACTATCACCGCGCGCTCGAGGCCGCGCGCCAGGGCATCCAGGTCAATCCGGCGTCCCATTCCAATCACCTGACCCTGGGCCAGATCTATCTTTGGACCGGGCAGCATGGCCGGGCGATCCTGGCCCTGAAGCGGGGCATCGAGCTCAATCCCAACGACGCCGACGGCTATATGTTCCTGGGCATGGCACAGGCCTATCGGGGCGAACCGGAAGCCCTGGAGACCATTGAAACCGGCCTCGGCCTGGCCTCGGCGATACCGGATTGGCATTACTGGCACCACGCCATGGCGCTGGCGTTGAACGGGCGCTATGACGCGGCGGTTACCGAAATCGGCCGTATGAAGGACCCCAGCAAAGGCGCGCTGCGTTGGCTGATCGTGTCGCTATCCCATACCGGCCGGACCGAGGAGGCGCGCAAGGCCGCCCAGGAACTGCTGCGGCGGGAACCGGAATTCCGCATCGGCGAGCAGATCAGGACCATGCCCTTCGCCCGTGACACCGACCGCGACGCCTATACCGAGGGCTTGCGTCTGGCCGGCCTGCCGGAATAGCGGCTACTCCGCCGCCTGACTCACCATGCGGCGGCGCTCGTCCGGCAGACCCAAAGCCGACAACAGCGCCAGGCCGGCAAAGACCCCGATCGCCACCGGCACCAGGTCGAGCCGCCCGGTCAGCGAGTGGATGGCCGGCACCAGGGCGACGCCCAGCGAACTGACCCCCAGCGTCAGCACGAACTTGAAGCCGAACATGCGGCCGCGCCAGCGCACCGGCGTATAGCGGGCCAGCAACAGGTTTTCGGCCGGTTGCCCGGCGGTGTTCAGGCCAACGATCATGGCGACCGCCGGCACCAGCGCCGGGTGGACCAGGAAATAGGCGATGCCGGCGACCAGGATCTGGATGGCGAGCAGCGCCAGATAGAGATTGCGAATCCGCCAGCGGCCGGCCAGTTCGCCACCGATCAAGGGGCCGGCGGCCCCGACCAGCCAACAGATGGTGACCAGCCCACCGATCATCGCGGCATTGTCGCCAACCCAATCGGTCAGGCGTTCGGCAAACAGTTTCGGCATGGCCGTCGCCATCACCTGATAGATCAGCCCGGCGCACAGCACCAGCAACGCCAGGGATCCGAATGCACGGGCCCGTTCACGCCCTGTCGGTTCGGCATCGACGGCGGCGGCATCGTCGGCGCGGTTGCCCACGGCTTGCCGCCGGACCGCCGCCATGAAAGCCAGGCCGGTGACCAGACAGACGATGCCCGGCACCACGAAGGCGGCCCGCCAACCAAAACCTTCCGCCAGGAAACCGGCGACACCCGCTGCCCCGGCGGTACCAATGCTGCCGAACACGCCGTTGATGCCCAGCGCCCGAGCCGGGTTCGACGCATGCTTGACCAGCCAGGCAATTCCCACCGGATGATAGATGGACGCAAAAACGCCAATCAGGCCGAGGCCGATCGCGATCTGCAACGGATTGCCGGCCAGGCCGGTGACGATCGAGGCGGCACCGACGCCCAGGAAGAAGACAGTCAGCATGCCGGTCTCGCTCCACCGGTCGCCCAGCCATCCGGCGGGCAGGGCGCAGACGCCGAACAGGATGCTGCTGGGGATCGACAGAGCGATCAGCTCGGCGTATCCCAGGCCCCATTCGCGTTCCAACACCAGAACGACGGTGGCATAAAACAGCACGAACATGTGCGAATAGACATGGGCTATTCCGGCCATCCCGATGGTGACGGCGTTCGATGTCCGCATTGGTCGTGCTCCGATGACAGGGTTGGTAAGCGGCTGGAACGCCGCCCAACGTTTGCAGCATATCAACGGAATGGCGCCGGGGAAACATCGGAGCGCGGGGTGGTTCAAAGGAGGGGGCAAAAACGCCTACGGCCCGGCGTTTACGGGCGCCGGGCCGTGGACACTCACAGTCACCTACAAAACTACGCTACTGATACTGGTTACACCTACACGCGATACGATACTCTAACACCAGGGAGAAAACTCAACAGTACCCAACCAAACTCTGGAACTTGTTACGCATGGCAACGTTTCCTACTGACTGCGCTGCCTGTGAGCAAAATCTACAAAACCAAGCTTAATTTTCCATGAAAATGCCGTTATTTATTAAGCTTTATAAAAAACGTCTTAAGACAATTTGCAATAAAGATTTCTACCTAGTACATATTTACTAGCCATTCACTTGGTGACTTTTTGCAGGAATCTTGCGGATTAGCGTGGTTTAAGCGGACGCCTCTTGGGCCACCCATTCCAGGAAAGGCGGGTTGCCCCCTTCGACCGGCAGTTCCAGAACACAGGCACAGTCGTAGGAATGCAACTCGACGATTCGTTGCGTCGCCGCGGCAACCAGGGCGGCCCAGGTCTTGACGATCAGGATCGCCTCCCGCCCCTCCTCCACCGCCCCGTCCCACCAGTATAGGGAGCGCATGCCGTCAATGACGTTGGCACAGGCAACCAGACGTTCCTCGACCAAGCGACGGCCGATGGACGCCGCCTCTTCGGCGTCGCCGGCGGTAATGTAAAGAAGCCTTATCCGGTCCGGTTGGTCGACCATGTCGAACCCCTTATGGAAATGCTGCCCCGGCTGCCCTAGTGGGCGGACAAAAAGTCGAGCACCGTGCCGTTGAACGCATCCGCCTGTTCGACGTTCGAGAAATGCGCCGCTCCCGGCAGGACCACAAGCCTTGCGCCGTCGATCCGTTCGGCGATCGCCTCGGACAGCGCAACCGGGGTACCCATGTCCTCCTCGCCGACCACGACCAGGGTCTGCACCCGGATTTGCGGCAGATGCGCGAGGAAGTCGAGGCCCATGATCGCCCGGCAGCAGCCGACATATCCCGGTACCGACGTCGCGGCAATCATCTGGCGCACCGGTTCGGCTTCGGCACCGCCATTGGCCAGGCAAGAGGCCGTGAACCAGCGGGCGATGGTCGGTTCGACCAAGGCCGCCATGCCCTGTTGCTCGGCCGTGGCGATCCGCTCCTCCCAGACCGGCTCGAACCCGGACGGCAGCGCCGCCGCCGTGTCGCACAGGGTCAGGCTGGCAAACCGCTCGGGCTGTTTCAGAACCGCGCCCTGCCCGATCATGCCGCCCATCGACAGGCCGACATAGTGGGACCGCTCGACCCCCAAACCGTCCCACAGCGCCAACAGATCGTCGGACAATTGGTCCAACGTGTAGGGCCCCGGCGGAACGCTGCTTTGCCCATGACCCCGGGTGTCGAACCGCAATACCCGGAAGCGCTCGGTCAACGCATCCATTTGCGGCCACCACATACCGGAATGGGCCGCCAGGGAATGGCTCATGGTCACCAATGGCGCATCTTCCGGGCCATCGAACTGGTAGTGGATTTGAACTCCGTTGGCGTCAAAGTGCACGAATACTCTCCCCGTTTTCACCGGCGGTTGGCCGGCGCCCGTGTTCCAACTTTTCGCGAGTGGCTTGAAACCGCCACCCCATCCTTACCAATGGCTGTCGCCCCGTTGCGATTTCGCAACACTTGTTGCCGGATTTTCACAGAGCCTTGGCGGGATATGGTTAAAAGTGTACAAGAGCGTAGAAACAAAAGAAACGGGACAACTGAGGGCGAGTGCGAAAACGCGGCCAGTGTTCATTTCGGAGTTTGGGATAGGGAAAGCCCGGTTGCACGGACATAACGTTTTACCGGGCGCGTGTTGGAGGACCTAAATGAAAGGTATTTTGAAGACGACAACGGCCCTTGTGCCCCTCGTACTGATTGCCGGCAGCGCGTCCGCCGCCGACAAGATCAAATTGGGGCTGGGTGGCTATTTCAACGCCTATTACATGGTGGCCAGCCAGGACGACGGCGTCGGCCAGCCCGGCGCCAATGTTCGTAGCCATGGCCTTGGCCGTGAGGGTGAGATCTTTTTCAAGGGCAGCACCGTGTTGGACAACGGCCTGGAAGCCGGTGTCAACATCCAGTTGGAAGCGGAAACCTCGACCGATCAGATCGACGAGTCGTTCATCTTCTTCAAAGGCTCATTCGGTGAGGTCCGTGTCGGTTCCGACGATCCGGTGACCGATGCGTTCCTGATCGGCGCCCCGGGCGTGGCCAGTGGCTTCGGCGTCAACGATCCGACCTTCACCCCGATCGGCGGTGGCGGCAACGCGGTGGACGCCAATATCACGACCGTCACCATGTCGGGCGACAATGACAAGCTGATCTATTATTCGCCGTCGATCTACGGGCTGGAGCTCGGCATCTCCTATGCGCCGGACGCCACCGAGGAAAGCGCCAGTGCCTTGAAGACCGACAACGACGCAGGGCAATTGTCCGAGGAAGTCGCGATCGCGGCCATGTACAGTCGCGACGTCGGCAGCGTCGGATTCGCATTGTATGCCGGCTATGCAAAGAGCCAACTCGAAGCACCGGGTGGCGGTTTCAACTCGGATGAAACCCAATGGGGTGTTGGCGGCGAGGTGAGCTTTAGCGGCTTTGTCCTGGGCGCCAGCTATCGCGAGGACGATCTGGGCACCAGCGGAGCCAACACCGACCGCATGGATTGGAACGTCGGCCTGGCCTACTACATGGGCCCGTGGGGCTTCAGCCTCGCTTATGGCCGTACCGAGATCGAGGCCGGTACCGGAGCGGGTTCGGACGAACTCGACGTGTACGAATTGGCGGCCAATTACAATCTTGGCCCGGGTGTCGACGTCGCCGCAACCATCGGATCCTGGGACTTCCAGGACAATGGCAATGCCGCGGCGAACGAAAACAATGCCACCGGGGCGACGGTCGGAATTCGCCTGGACTTCTGAGCGAAGCCGAAAAGTCAAAGAATTAAGGCGCGGGTTTCGGCCCGCGCCTTTTTCTTTCTATCCAGCGCTCCGACTCTCAGGCCCAGTCGAGGGTGAAGCCGATCGCGTAAGCACCCAGGGCCCTGGCGACCTCGGCTTCCAGGTCCCGCCGCTGCTGCCCGTCCCCGCCGCGCAAGGTGACCCGGGCCATGGTGCCATGGGACTCGTGCGGGCCGACGCTGACCTCGAAGCCGCAGCTGTCGCCGAGCGCGGCTTCGAGCGCAGCCGTGTAGACCCGGCGGGTGATGTCGTAGCGCAGGCTGGGTTTGAAGATCTTGCCAACCGCCGTCACCGGCATCTCATCAAGGATGAACACCTCCTGCGGCGCCGCCGGCCGCTCCGGCACATGCTCGGCGGCCCAGGCGCGCAGGTCTTCGGGATCGGCTTGCTCGCCCGGTTTTAGCGCCACATAGGCGACCGGCACCTCGCCGGCATAGGAGTCCGGTTTGCCAACCGCCGCCGCCAGAGCGACCTTGGGGTGGGTATGGAGCGCCTCCTCGATGGCTTGCGGGTCGATATTATGGCCGCCCCGGATGATCAGGTCCTTGGCCCGGCCGACCAGCCAGAAATAGCCGTCCGTGTCCTGGCGGGCCAGGTCGCCGGTGTTCAGCCAGCCTTCGTCGGCGAACAGCTGGGGATTGAACTTCTCCTGCACATAGCCGGGGATCACGTTGGGCCCCTTGATGCAGATCACACCGATTTCATCGGTCTTGCAGTCCCGCACGAACCGGCCGTCATCGCCGACGATGGCGCATTTTACCTGCTGGTAGGGGAAACGGATACCGATCGAGCCGATCCGTCGCTCGCCATAGGGCGGGTTGAGGCAGGATGCCGTGGTGCCTTCGGTCAGCCCGTAGCCTTCCATGATCGTCACCCCGCTGACCTCCTCGAAGGCGCGGAACAGTTCGACCGGCAGCGGCGCCGCCCCGACAATGGCGAAGCGCAGGCTGCTGAGATCGGCACCGGCGACCGGCACATCCAGAAGCGCGGCACAGATGGTCGGCACCGCCGAAAAGAAGGTCGCCCGGTAGCGTTCGACGATCTTCCAGAAATCGCGGATGACATTGGGGTTGCGATAGCCGGCCGGGCTCAGCAACACCGTATTGGCGCCGACCATGAACGGCCCCAGGCCAGTGACCATGACCGCATTGACATGGAACAGCGGCAGGCCCAGCAGCAGGACGTCGTCGGGCCCGAGATCGGCCGCGATGGCCATGCCCCAGGCCATGTAGACCTCGCCGCCGTGACTGTGCTGGGCCAGCTTTGGCGACCCGGTGGTCCCGCCGGTATGGAAATAGGCGCAAACCGTGTCGGACCCCGCGGTCGGCTGGAAAGTCAGGCGGTCGCCCGGTCGCTTGGCCAGTTCGGCATCGAAAGACAGGGCGCCTGTGACATCGCCGCCCCCCACATGCAAGACCGTGTCCAGTTGTGGGTACAACCGGCGCACCTCGGCCACCTTGTCCCAGATGTCGGTTCCCGGCACCGGACCAAGGGTGACCAACACCCGGCTGCCCGCCGCCTCCATGATCTCGACGATCTGGTCGGGTCTGAGCAGCGGGTTGACGGCGTTGACGATGCCGGCGGTTTCGCCGCCCCAAATCGTCAAATGGGTTTGGGGCAGGTTGGGCAGCAGATAGGACACCGGATTGTCGGCCGATACGCCCAGATCATGGAACAAGTTGGCGGCCCGGTTGATGCCGGCAAACAGTTCGGCATAGCTCACCACCACCGGATCGTCGTCGGCACTGCCGGTAGGCAGGAAGGTGATCGCCGGTCGGTCGCCGAACTTCGCCGCGCCGGCGGCAAAGATCTCGTATGTGGTGGTAAAAGACGTGCGCGCATCGGCCGGCATCTCGGCCTCGATGGCCTCGACGTCGGCTACGGTCGCAATTCTGTGTCTGGTCCAATCCATGCCTGCCTCCCTGATCCGGCCGGTAACCGGTGCGAACCTTACCCGGCCCCGATCAGGTTGGCGAGGGGCAATCTCCGATGGCTTACAGCGATAGATCCGGGAACGACTTGGCAGCCTTGGCGACCGACTGGCGATCGGTTTCCGGTAACGGGATCAGGCCCTTGTCGGTCAGGTAGCCGTCCTCACCCATGGCCGCGGCGCTGGTGAATTCGGCCAGAAACTCGGCGATGCCCGGTACCTTATCCAGGTGCGGTTTCTTGACGTAAACGTACAGCCCGCGCGAAACGCCATAGTCGCCACTGGCGATGTTGTCAAAGTCCGGTTCGACGCCGTCGACCATCGCACCCTGGATCAGATCCTCGTTCTGATCCAGGAAGGAGAAGCCGAAGATCCCCACCGCGGCCGGATTGGCGACCAGTTTCTGAACGATCAGATTGTCGTTTTCGCCCGCCTCGACGAAGTGTCCATCCTCGCGCAGCGTGTGGGCGATCTTCTTGAAGGCCTGTTTGTCGGTCTTGCGCAGCGCCTTCAGTTCGGGAACAGCCTTGGCCCCACCCTCCATGGCCAGTTCGACGAATGCATCCCTGGTGCCGCTGGTTGGCGGCGGCCCCAGCACCTCGATCTTGGCGGTGGGCAATGCGGGATCGATCTGGTCCCAAGTCGTGTAGGGATTGTCCACCAGCTTGCCGTCCAGCCAGACCTGTTTGGCCAAGGCCTGGAAGATCTGCTGCTTGGTCAACGACAACCGTTTGCCGGCACGGGCATTGGCCAGCACGATCCCGTCATAGCCGACCATCAGCTCGGTCACCGCGATGCCATTGCCGGCGCAGGTCTTCAGCTCTGACGGCTTGATGCGGCGCGACGCGTTGGTGATGTCGGGATGGTTCTCGCCGACCCCGGCACAGAACAGTTTCATGCCGCCACCGGAACCGGTGGATTCGACGATCGGCGTCTTGAATGACGAGGTCCGGCCAAACTGCTCGGCCACCGCGGTGGAAAAGGGAAACACCGTCGATGACCCGACAATGCGGATCTGGTCGCGGGCCCAGGCGGTGTTGCCGGCGACCGCGATTGTGGCCAAGGCAAAGAGAACTGCGCGTAGCTTCACGTCCGATACCTCCGTCAAGAGACAAGACCGTACTTGGCGGCAACGCTATCGGCGCTGTGTGAAACTATTGTGACAGTTGATTAAAGCTTTTGTGACAGTCGCTGTTCTGTGTCTGACCGAAACCGAGCGAACCGCCCCTTTTTCGGGGGAGCGGGATGGAACCGCGATGTTCGAGAAGGACCCTCAGCCCTCGGCCACCGTGCGTTGGACCTGGACCCCCAGGCCTTCGACCGAAAGCCGCATTTCCTGCCCGGGTTTGAGGAATACCGGATCCGGCTTGATCCCCGCACCAACGCCCGGCGGCGTCCCGGTGGTGATCAGGTCACCGGGGTGGAGGGTAAAAAAGCCACTGAGATAACTGACGATCCGGGCCGGCGAGAAGATCATCTGGGCGGTGGAACTGTCCTGGTGGCGCTGGCCGTCGACTTCGAGCCAAAGCGCCAGTTTGGTCGGATCGGGAACCTCATCCGCGGTCACCAACCAGGGTCCGATCGGGCCAAACGTGTCACAGGACTTGCCCTTGACCCATTGCCCGGTGCCTTCCAGTTGGAAACTCCGCTCCGACACGTCGTTAACGACGCAATAGCCGGCGATGTGCGCGGGCGCGTCCGCCTCGCTGACGTGCTTGGCGGAACTGCCGATAACGATGCCCAGTTCCACTTCCCAATCCGTCCTGGTCGATCCGCGGGGAATCACCACGTCGTCGTTCGGACCGCTGATACAGCTGGTGTACTTGGTGAACAGCAGCGGTTCGTCCGGCACCGGCATACCGGTTTCGGCTGCATGGTCGTAATAGTTCAGTCCGATCGCCATAAATTTGCCGACCTTGCCGACGCAGGCTCCGATGCGGATGTCGTCGGCGACGACCGGCAGCGACTCGGGATCGACGGTCCGCAACTGATCCAGCGCCGAGGGACTGAGATTGGCACCGTCGATATCGTCGATCCGGCCGGAAAGATCCCGGATCCGCCCGTTTGCATCAAGCATCCCTGGCTTTTCGGCGCCGGGCGCGCCGTAACGTAGCAATTTCATGAAGGTTCCCCGCACAGCTGCTCGACCGACCATCGGAACGGCCGCAGATCCCCAGGGAAGGAAGCAGTGGGCGGTAACCCCAGGGTTCGCAACCGTTCCGGCACAGTCGCCCCTGCTCGGGCGTCCTGTCAAGCAAAAGCCCGGCGTCCAGTGCGGACGCCGACCCGTCGGTGAAACCCTAGAAAGGCGGGGCCTTGCAAAGTTCCAAATCCGGCGACCAATCCGAGAGCATCTGGGCTGCCTCAACCCGCTGCGTTTCCGACATGCCCTGCCACAAACGACTTCTGTTCAACTGCATCGGCTCGTCGTTCATGACCGCCAGATGGCTCCAGACATAGGCTTTGACGATATCGCGCCGGAAGGGGCTGGGCGGACTGCCGGGCCGCGGCCAATACAACTTGGCGAGTTCGGCCTGGGCCGGCGGCAATTCGCGGTTCGCCGCGACGCAAATCCAGCGCCGTTTCTCATCCATTTGGGGCGTCGCCCGGTAAAGGTCATATGCCGCGTAGACATCGCCCGCCGCCGCCTTTTGGCGCAACATGGTGAGCTTGTCGGCTGAAATTGGCTCGGCAGCCTTGAAACCGCTCGCCACACCATGGGTCGGGAGTTTCTGCGGACCGGCGCAAGCGGTAAGCGCCAGCACCGCTGCCAGTGCTAGTGTGGTTATGTGCTTAGACATTTTTTCGGTCCTGTGCTTGGCGGCGCGAAAATTTTGGGAGGGAAAAGGCGGCGCCGCTGATTTTTTTTTGAATATCAGGAACCGCTGATATTCTCATTATACTTGGTTAAGTAGCAGTGAATTTAATTTTACCAGTCTTTACCGTTGTATCCGGTGCTCTATGTTGGATCTGGCCGGGTCCAATCATCTGGCCGGAAGTAGGAACGCGATGGAAGGTTGGTGCCGATTGATCCAGAGGCTTCGGCTCGGTGGGTTGTTGGCGGTGGCAGCGACGGCGGCCCTGGCCTGGCCGTGCACCGCGACGGCCGGCGAGAACGAGGCGCGGCAGGCCTATATGCGCGGTGAGTTCAAGGCCGCCTTCCACGCCTGGCTACCTTTGGCCGCGGCCGGGGATCGGGACGCGCTGGTTGCCCTCGCTTTCATGTACCTCGACGGCAAGGGCGTGGAACGCGACCCCAACCGGGCCGTCGCCTGGTTTCGCGACGCGGCGCAAGCCGGTAACGCTCGGGCCCAGTCCAAGCTGGGCAGCCTGTTGAGCCGTGGCGACGGCGTACCCCAGGACCTGTCCCGGGCGGCGCATTGGTTCGAACAGGCCGCCCTGCAGGGCGAACGGATTGCGCAATACAATCTGGCGGTCATGTACGCCAAGGGTCAGGGCGTCAAACAGGACCATGTCCGTGCCTGGGTCTGGTTTCGCAAGGCCGCCACCCAAGGCGACGCCGACGCCCAGAACGCCCTGGGGTTCATGCACCTCACCGGCCAGGGTACCGAGATCGACGAACACGAAGCGGCCCGATGGTATCGCAAGGCGGCGGATGCCGGCCACCGGGATGCGCAGCTGACCCTGGGTACCATGTATTTCAACGGCCACGGCGTGGCCCGTGACCCGGTCGCCGCCCATATGTGGATGTCGCTGGCCGCCGCAAACGGCAATCCCAACGCGGCAAAGGCACTGGATGTGGTCGCCAAGGACCTGAGCCCGGAGCAGATTTCGGACTCCCGACGCCGCGCTGCCGACTGGCGGTCGCGTAAGCCATAACCTGCAGGCTGTCTCGGGGCCCCCTAGACGACCCGCTCGCCATCGCGGTATTCGGCCACGATGCGAATCTCACCCTGGATATGGCGGTTGAATTCGTCCAGGTCCTCGGCCGGCACCCAGAGTTCGAGATGGGCCTGTCCGTCTCGCGGATCAACGCCAGTTCGTTGGGCCCGACCGGACGCCACAGAATCATTCCGTCTCTCGCGACAGCAATACCGAAACCGGGTACCAGGGTTGCGCCAATGTTGCTTGACCTGGACCTTGATCTGCAACTTATAGGTCGAATGCCTGGCCCGAACCAGGGGCATCACCGGTTTCGGCCCGGGAACAGGTCGGTTCGGCCGGTGTTGGTGCCAGGGGTGACGCGGCCACAGGGGGGACGGGCTCTCCTCTCCGTCGCACACCTCCGAGAGGTCTCCGGACATGGGTGATCAAAAACGGGTGGACGTCTGGTATTCGCTGCAGAGCGATTATTGCTACTTCCTGATCGACCGCCTGCTGTTTCTGGCCGAAAAGGAGGTCGAGGTGGTCATCCGGCCGGTGCTGGGGCTGGTCCTGCGGATGCCCGAGGCCTGCCGGAACCGCAGCCGGATGGAGCAGGACTATTTCCTGACCGATACCAAGCGGACCGCCGCGTTTCTGGGCCTTGCCCACGCCTATCCCGACCCGTCGCCGATCCAGTTCGCGCCCGGTTCCCTGTGGGTGGCGACGCCGGAGCAGCCGCGGATCGAGGGGTTGTACCGGCTGTTCGTCGGCGCCAACCGGGCCGGCAAGGGTCTCGAATTCCTCGACGTGGTCGGGCGGGGCTTGTGGAACGGGGCACATCCAGGGTGGGACCGATCCGACTTCCTGCCCGATGCGATGGCGGCGATCGGCCTCGACCACGATCGGGTTCTCGGTGACACCGATTGGCCCGGGGCAAACGACGAACTTGACGCCAACCACCACGCCATGCTGGCGACTGGCCATTGGGGCGTGCCCCTGATGGCGCACGACGGTGAACCTTTTTACGGTCAGGACCGCTTCGACCAACTGCTTTGGCGGCTTGGCATCACCCGGGCCTAGCACCCTCAACCAGCAAACGGACCATCCCAGCCATGCGGGCCACCATTCGATCGATCGCCGCCCTTCTGCTCAGCCACGGCCTGTTGCTGGTCGGCAATGGCACCGCCAATATCCTGCTGGGCCTGAGGAGCCGGCTAGAGGGGTTCTCGACGGAAACCACCGGCTTCATCATGGCCGGGTTCTTCGTCGGCCTTCTGGTTGGGTCGCTCTACGCCGCCCGGGTGGTGGCGGCGGTCGGGCATATCCGCGCCTTCGCGGCCTTCGCCTCCATCATGTCGGTGGCGGTTCTGGCCCATATCCTGTTCGTCGATCCGGTATTCTGGTTCGCCCTGCGCATCGTCTCGGGCTTTACCATGGCGGGCATGGTGATGGTGGTCGAAAGCTGGATCAACGAACGTGCCACCAACCAGACCCGTGGGCAGGTCCTGTCTCTGTACATGATCATCAACTATCTGGGCGCCGGTCTGGGACAGTTGACCATGCTGATCGGCGATCCGGCCCAGTTCCAGCTCTTCATCATCGCCTCGATGATCTATTCCTTCGCCCTGGTGCCGATCCTGTTGACCCGTGCCTCGGCCCCGGCCCCGTCATCGCCCAGGCGGATGCCGTTCCGGAAACTGCTTGCAATCTCGCCGGTCGGGGTGCTGGGCACTGTCTGCTGCGGCATGATCAACGCCTCGATCAACGGTATGGGCGCGGTTTTTGCCCGCGATGTGGGCTTGAGCGTCGCCGAGGTATCGGCCTTCATGGCGATGGTCATCCTAGGCGGCATCGTCATCCAGTTTCCCATCGGGCGGCTCTCGGACAAGTTCGACCGCCGCACGGTGCTGCTGGTAACCTCGATGACCACCGCCCTCGCCGCCCTGGGCGTGATCTGGGCCAGCAGCCAGTCGCCACTGGTCCTGATCGTCTGCGGCGCGCTGTTCGGCGCCGTCAGCTTCACCATCATGCCGATGATGTCGGCCCAGGTGAACGATTTGGCCAAACGGGACCAGTTGGTCCAGGTCGCGGCCGGCCTGCTGATCGCCTATGGCATCGGGGCCAGCCTGGGCCCGGTGGTCGCGGCGCAACTGATGGCATGGACCGGCCCGACCGGCCTCTTCGCCCTGATCGTCGGCACCCATGTCTTCCTGGTCGGCTTCATCATCGTGCGCATCGTGCAACGCCGGCGCGGCGACAAGGAAAAGGCGCGTTTCTTCCCCTTGGGCAGCGTCGGCGTCTCCAGCAAACAGCTCTACACCGCCGCTCTGGATGAGACGGGGTCAACCGAGCCTGAAAACGAGGGCGGTTGAACCTCCCAAACCCAGCCCAAGGAAAAAAGGCCGACCCTTGTGGGTCGACCTTTTTATCCAGTGGTCGGAGCGACTGGATTCGAACCAGCGACCCCCACACCCCCAGTGTGGTGCGCTACCAGGCTGCGCTACGCTCCGTCACGGGCGGCCCAAAGGGTCGCCGCGGCGCACTATAGCCGAGCCATTGGGCGGGTTCAATCGCCGCGGACGCGGGCCAGCTCTGTCTTGAGGCCGATCAACTCGTCCAGGGCCTGGCGTACCGCCTGGCGCTGGCTGGCGGTCATGCCGTCGCCCCCTGCCGGCTCGACCGTAGCGGCCAACAGTCCCTTGACGCCGCTTTCCTTCAACACCTTTTGCACGCCTTTGATGGTGTAGCCGTCGTCATAAAGCAGGCTGCGGATACGGGCCAGCAGCCGGACGTCCTCGGGCCGGTAGTAGCGGCGCCCGCCACCCCGTTTCAGGGGCCGGACCTGCGAAAACTTGGTTTCCCAGAAGCGCAGGACGTGCTGCGGCACTTCCAGTTCGTCCGCAACCTCGCTGATCGTCCGGAACGCCTGTGCGGATTTGCGCGTGTGTGGATCCATCCCCGCCGTCGAACTCCCGGTCTGGTTCAATTCGACCCTGACAGCACGCTGTTGATGCGTTCCTTCAATACGTGTGAAGCGCGGAATACCAGCACCTTGCGTGGCTGAATCGGCACCTCGTCACCGGTCTTCGGGTTCCGACCCATGCGGCCGCCCTTGGACCGCACGGCAAAACTGCCGAAAGACGAGATCTTGACCGTCTCGTCGCGCGATAAGCTGTCGCCGATTTCCTTGAGTACTGATTCGACAAGGTCCGCGGATTCATTCCGCGACAGTCCGACTTCCTGATACACCGCCTCGCTCAACTGAGCGCGCGTGACCGTTCGACCCGCCATTGTGTGCCCTCCCTGATACTGAGGACAACCCTACCTTGGCGCAAGAAAGCCGTCAATATCAAAGGGATAGAGAAGGACATTGAGAACCGGATTGGCCTGGCAGCGACAAGCTACCAGCGCATCAGGCAGGCACCCCAGGTAAATCCACCGCCCATCCCCTCCAACAGCAGGACCTGGTTCTCACGGATACGCCCGTCGGCGACACCTTCCGCCAGGGCCAAGGGTACCGATGCAGCCGACGTATTCGCGTGCCTGTCGACGGTTACGATGACTTTTTCAGACGGCAGTTTAAGTTTACGGCCAGTCCCGTCGATGATCCGCTTGTTGGCTTGGTGCGGCACCAACCAATCGATGTCGGACCCCTGCATGCCGCACGTTTGGAGGGCTTCTTCGGCCACCGCGGCCAGATTGGTCACGGCGTGGCGAAAAACTTCGCGGCCCGCCATGCGCAGGTACCCGGTGCTCTGGGTCGACGACGGCCCGCCATCGACATACAGCATGTCGTGGTGGCGTCCGTCGGAATGCAGGTGGGTCGACAAGATACCACGATCCGCGGTGGTGCCGCTGCCTTTCTCCGCTTCCAGCACCAGGGCTCCCGCCCCATCGCCGAACAGGACGCAGGTGGTACGGTCCTGCCAATCCAGGATACGCGAGAAAGTCTCGGCGCCGATCACCAGAACCCGTTCGGCCTGGCCGGCCCGGATGAAATTGTCAGCCGTGGCCATGGCATAGATGAAACCGCTGCAAACTGCCTGCACGTCGAACGCAGCGCCGCGATGCATGCCCAATTTGGCCTGGACGGTGGTTGCGGTGGCGGGAAAGGTCTCATCCGGCGTCGCGGTCGCCAGCACGATCAGGTCCAGATCGTTGCCGCTCATGCCGGCCGCAGCCAACGCCTTTTCCGCTGCCGCCAGGGCAAGGTCCGAGGTCAATTCACCATCCGCGGCGATTCGACGCTCATGAATTCCGGTGCGAGCGACGATCCATTCGTCACTGGTGTCCACCAGTTCCGCCATTTCCGCGTTGGTGAGGATACGTTCCGGCAGGTGGGCACCGCAGCCGCGGACCACCGAACGAAGGACTGTCATGACGCGGCGGCCTGCTGTTCTACATCCACATGTTCGCTGAAATATTTGAAATCGTCGACGATATGCTCGGTCACGTCGTCGGCCACCAAGTCGATGGTGACACAGACCGCGTTAGCGAACCCGACTTCGTCGGTGCCGCCATGGCTCTTCACCACGACACCGTTGACGCCCAGGAAAACCGCGCCGTTGTAGCGCCGCGGGTCCATCTTGTCACCGATCGACCGGAAGGCCCGCCGCGCCAGCAAGTAGCCCAACCGCCCCATCATCGAGCCTTTCAGGGCCTGGCGCAGGAAACCGCTGAACATGCGCGAGGTGCCTTCGGCTGCCTTCAAGGCGATGTTGCCGGTGAACCCATCGGTGACCACAACGTCGACGGTCCCCTTGCCGATGTCGTCGCCTTCGATAAAGCCGTGAAATTCCATCGGTAGCGATGCGACATCGTCGGAGCGCAACAGGTCGGCCGCCGCCTTGACGATATCGTGGCCCTTGAGCTCTTCGGCGCCGACGTTCAACAGGCCGAGCCGCGGCCGCTCCAGCCCCAGCGCAGCACGAGCAAAATCCATCCCCATCACGGCGAATTGGACCAGATTGTTCTCGTCGCTTTCGACATTGGCGCCAAGGTCCAGCATCACGCAACTGCCCGTGGCGGTCGGCAGCACCGACGCCAGGCCAGGCCGGCTGATCCCCGGCAATGTCTTCAAAACCACCTTGGCCATCGCCATCAGGGCGCCGGTATTGCCGGCAGACACGACGCCGCCGGCCTCGCCATCGCGCACCGCGTTGATCGCCAGCCGCATGCTGGTCTCACGGCCGCGTCGCAGGGCTTGTGAGGGCTTGTCTTCAGACGAAACGGCTTGGTCGGTGTGACGGATCTCGACCGCCGCCGCCAGATTCGGATGTTGCGCCAGCAGCGGTGCCAGGCGGCTTTCGTCACCGAACAACAGAAACTTGGCGCGGGGATGGCGGGCCTGGGCCATTGCCGTCCCGTTGACCACCATATCCGGCGCGTTGTCGCCGCCCATGGCGTCCAACGCAATGGTGACATTCGCGCTCAAATGGATGCCCCGTACGCCATTGGATCCCCGGCTCAGACCGTGCCCGCGGCCTCTACCACCTCGCGGCCGTCATAATAGCCGCAGGCCTTGCAAACATGGTGCGGGCGCTTCAATTCGCCGCAATTCGGGCATTCGGCGCTGGCGCCGGTCTTGATCGAGTCGTGGGCGCGCCGCATGTCGCGCTTCGACTTGGATACCTTCTTCTTAGGAACAGCCATAATTCGTTCTCTCAATTCAAGACCGCCGGTTCGGCGGTCGTTGCTCCATGGGACGGTAACGCCCCGCGTGATGTCCGTCTATTGCTGCAGCCGCTCCAGCACCGCAAAAGGCGATGGCCGGTCGCGATCCTCCTCCGCCGTCTGTGCGTCCTCGAACACCGCCCCCGGGGCTCGCGGATACGGGTTCAGCGCCAAGGCCAGATGCTCCGCGACGACCGCACCGACGTCGATTTGATCCCCGTCTAGCGGTTCCGGCGGGTCCTCCTCGTCGATGCCGATCTCGATCTCGGCATGCGGCGCGACCGCAACCGGCTCGGCCGGCGGCTCGCAATAGCTTATCCCAATCTGTTCGTCGATCTGCTCCTGTACCGGTTCCAGCGAAACGACGCAAGACTGTACCACATCGGCCGTGAGATGAATATCCAAGCGATAGACCGCGCCGTCGCCGTCCCACCAAAGCCGGCCGACCGCGCCCAGGCGGATCAGTTCGCCGAGCCCCAATTGACGGGCCAACGCCAGACATTCCGCCGCCGTCGCGGCGATGTCGATGTCGACCCCACCCGGCGCCAGGTCACGGGTCGAGACAACCCGTTGGAATGCGTTTTCGGCAACGCGCTGCGGCACGGCGATCTCCGGATCCGGTCCTTCACAGGTGCCGCGGCGGGCTTGTTTGAACCGGCATTCTGGCCGGCCGCGGCAAATTCGAACGGCGGAAAATAGGCATAACCGCGGTCTGGGTCAATCGATTTGTGGGGCGGGTTCGGTGGGGGCAAACCGCACCTTCCCGGCCTGGATATCGGCCAGCGCCAGGCCGGTCAGCCACGCGGCCTGAGCCCGTGTATAGACCACCATGGCCGCCAGTTGCGCCGGATTTGGCTGGGCGGTGCCATAGAGATTTCGGCCAATCGCCTCGGCCAAATCCGCATCATCGCCCTGCAGCGCCTTGTCATAGGCGGTGGTCCGCCCGTAAAAGGCCTGTCCCATGGCCTTGATACGCTTGCCGACGCCCAGGTCGCCCACCCCCATCTCGCGCAGCGAACTGTCGAGATCGGCGAACAGGATATCGAACAGGGCCTGGGATGCGGTTTCCGCCGTCTTGTCGCCGTCCTTCAGGCGGCGCATCACCAGAAAGGCATGCAGCACGATCAGATCGAAACGCCCGTCCAGGGTGTCGGGCACGCCCAGGTCCGCGTAAAAGCGCGGCTGCCGGGCCTGCGACAGGACGGCGCGATAAAGGTCGCTGCCGATCCGGTCCCGTCGCCGTCTGCTGATGCCTGAGAATAGCTTCATGTCGCCCCATCCCAACCGATCGCCGGCCCCGTTGCCTGGCAATTGACAGTCCAAGCAGCCGGTGCCATTTTCTCCACTCGTGTTGCCGCGACCTAAGCCGTTTCCGGGCCAAAGGTCAATGGCGAGCCCCTCCGATTGAGGCGATGGGAAGACTATGAGGAACAAGGCGACCTACCTGTTGTTCGCGGCGATGGTTTCGGCGCCGCTGGTGGCGTGCACGCCGGCGCAACAGGTGCGGGGCTATGTCCCGAATGAAGAGCGGTTGGCCCTGCTGAAACCCGGTGCCCAGACATCGTCGCAGGTCCAGGCCCTGCTGGGCAGCCCATCCAGCATCGCGACCTTCCCGGAACGTAAGAAAACCTGGTACTACGTCACCAAGAAAACCGAAAAATATTCGGTGTTCGACGAAAAGACCCTGGAGCACAAGGTGGTTGCGCTGGATTTTGACCAGACCGACCGGCTGACCAGCGTGCGCAGCTATGGCAAGGAAGACGTGCGCGAGGTCGAGCCGGTTGCCCGCTCCACGCCGACCCGCGGCAAGGAATTGACCATTCTGGGCCAGTTGTTCGGCAATATCGGCCGGTTCGTCAAAGAGGAAGAATAGCCTCCAGGCCCCGGAACCGGCCGCGACTGCCTTTCGAACCTACATTTCCATGTTAAGGCCTTCGACCACCTCGATCGAGCCGCCGGCGCTGATGTGGGGGCACGGCTTGGCCAGGGCGATGGCGGCTTCCATCGATTCGGCCTGCAAGACGGTGAAGCCCGCAGCCGGGTCGGTGGCGCCGTCCACGACGCTGCCGTCCTGCAAAATGGTTTTCGACGGACCGAACGGCATGCCCGGATCGACCACCGCGTCGCCGGGACCTTGGCTCCAGGCCCGCCAGGCGGTCATGTGGTTCTGCCCCTCCTCCTTGGTCTCGAACTTCGGGGACCCGTGATAGACCAGCACGAATTTCGGCATCTGATACGTCTCCTTGGTTGGTTGTGGCTGACACGAGTAAGGACCGGCGGCTAAATATGTTAAAGAACATATTTTGAATACCCCTATGATCTCCTGACACACTGGAGACAGGCCCATGCCCTATTCGCCCACCCACAAGGCCGCTGTCCGCAAACGCATTGTCGAACAGGCGCGCATCCTGTTCAACCGGGACGGCTTTGCCGAAGTCTCCATCGACCAGATCATGGCCGAGGTCGGCCTGACCCGGGGTGGATTCTACAACCATTTCAAAAACAAGGACGAATTGTACGCTGAGGCAGTGGTGAGTTTTCTCAATGGCCGCGGCAAGATCTGGCGGGACGACGCCGGGGTCGATCCGGTCAATGGCGGGCCGGAAACGGTTCGGGCGATGATCCAAAGCTACCTGTCGCCCGAACATCTGGGTGACCTGGACGGGCAATGCCCGATGATCGCCCTGCCATCGGATGTCGCCCGGGCGACGCCGCAGGTGCGATCGGCCTATGAAACCCTGCTGCGGGCCATGATCGGGCTGTTTGAACACAATTGCCGAACCACGAGCCACGAACGACAGACCGCACTCGCCTTGTCGGCCCTGTGCGTCGGCGGCATGGTCCTGTCGCGCACGATCGACGAACCGGCACTGGCCGACGAACTCAGGGCCGCCGCCCGCGACCTGGCATTCCAAATGGTCGGGACCGGGTCCGACACACCCACCGCCTGAAAGAAAAGCCCCGCCGTCGAACGACGGCGGGGCCAATTTCGCGTCGTGGCCGGTTCCGGAGAACCGGCCGCTGGACGGGTCAGTGGGCCATGATGGCCAGCAGCAACAGCGCGATGATGTTGGTGATTTTGATCATCGGGTTGACCGCCGGGCCGGCCGTGTCCTTGTAGGGATCGCCGACCGTGTCGCCGGTCACCGCCGCCTTGTGGGCCTCTGACCCCTTGCCGCCGAGATTGCCGTCCTCGATGTACTTCTTGGCGTTATCCCAGGCGCCGCCACCGGCGGTCATCGAAATCGCGACAAACAGGCCGGTCACGATGACACCCAGCAGCATGGCGCCCAGCGCCGAGAAGGCCGCCGACTTGTCGGCGATGCCCAGGACCACGAAATAGACCACCACCGGTGCCAGCACCGGCAGCAGTGACGGGATGATCATCTCCTTGATCGCCGCCTTGGTCAGCATGTCGACGCAGGTGCCGTATTGCGGCTTGGCGGTGCCTTCCATGATACCGGGGATCTCGCGGAACTGGCGCCGCACTTCCTCGACGACGGCGCCGCCGGCACGACCGACCGCCTGCATTCCCAACGAGCCGAACAGGTAGGGCAGCAGACCGCCGACGAACAGCCCGACCACCACATACGGGTTGCTCAAGCTGAAGTTCACCTTCACGCCCTCGAAATAGGGGAAGTTCGCCACATCCGCGGTGAAGTGGGCCAGGTCCTGGGTATAGGCGGCGAACAGCACCAGCGCGCCAAGGCCGGCCGATCCGATGGCATAACCCTTGGTCACCGCCTTGGTGGTGTTGCCGACCGCGTCCAGCTTGTCGGTGATGTTGCGGACGCTGTCGTCCAGCTCCGCCATCTCGGCGATGCCGCCGGCGTTGTCAGTCACCGGACCATAGGCATCCAGCGCCACCACCATGCCGGTCAGGGCCAGCATCGCGGTCACCGCAATGGCGATGCCGAACAGGCCGCCCAACAGGTAGGTGATGATGATCGCCGCGCAGATGATGATGGCTGGAACCGCGGTGGCTTCCATCGAAACCGCCAGGCCCTGGATGACATTGGTGGCGTGGCCGGTGGTCGAAGCGCCGGCAACGCTGCGCACCGGGCGATATTCGGTGCTGGTGTAGTATTCCGTCACCCAGATGATCAGGCCGGTGGTGACCAGCCCGACCAGGCCGCAGTAGAACAGGTCCATGCCAGTGAACGACATGCCCTCGATGGCGCCAAGGCCGACCACCTGATGGGTTACGACAAACACGCCACCGGCCGACAACACGGCCGACATGATGAAGCCCTTGTACAGGGCACCCATGATGCTTTCGCTGCTGCCCAGGCGGACGAAGAAGGTGCCGATCACCGAGGCGATAATGCAGACGCCGCCGATAGTCAGCGGATACAGCATCATCGAACTCTCCAATGCGCCCGAGAAAAAGATCGAGGCCAGCACCATGGTGGCGACCACGGTCACCGCATAGGTTTCAAAGAGATCGGCCGCCATGCCGGCGCAGTCGCCGACATTGTCGCCGACATTGTCGGCGATCACGGCCGGATTGCGGGGATCATCCTCGGGGATACCCGCTTCGACCTTGCCGACCAGGTCAGCGCCGACATCGGCACCCTTGGTGAAGATGCCACCGCCGAGCCGCGCGAAGATCGAAATTAGCGAGGCGCCGAAGCCCAGCGCCACCAGCGGATCGACCAGGCCGCGACCGGTAGCCCCCATGTTCAGCAGCACACCGTAATAGACCGATACCGCCAGCAGGGCCAGGCCGACCACCAGCATGCCGGTGATGGCGCCCGACTTGAAGGCGATGTCGAGGCCGTTGGCCAGGCCCTTGGTGGCGCCGGCGGCGGTCCGCACATTGGCCCGCACCGACACGTGCATGCCGATATAGCCTGCCGCCCCCGACAGGATGGCACCGATCAGGTAGCCAATGCCGACCGTAACGCCCAGCAGGTAGGTCAGAATGAGAAAGATGACGACACCGACAAGGCCGATGGTCATGTACTGGCGGTTCAAATAGGCTTTGGCGCCCTCTTGCACGGCACCAGCGATTTCCTGCATGCGCTCGCTGCCGGCGTCCGACGACATCACCGAGCGGACGGCCCAGATGCCATATACCAAGGCCAACACGCCGCATACGATGACAAGCCATAAAGCGGTAGTCATTTTTGTACCCTCTCTTCGGAAGTCTCTTTGGCTGGAGAACAGAGAAATTGGCGACCAATTCCCCGTCGCCTGGAACCGCCTCGTGGTCAACGGCTCCGGAAAAGTCGCGCGCTATATGCCAGAGAAAACCGGTCGGCGCAACCACGCGTTCCGGTTGGCGCCCTTTCCCGGTTGCGGTGTCAGACTGCCGCAGCCCCGACCCGCCGCCGCTTCAGCATCAACCAGACGATCATCGCCCCGGTCACGGCAAGGAACGGCAAGGCCCCATAGTTGACTGCGTCCCAGCCGAAAAAATGCAGCAACTGACCCGATGACAGGCTGGCGGTGCCGACCGCGCCAAAGACCAGAAAATCGTTGGCCGCCTGCACTTTGGCGCGTTCCCCGGCGCCATGGCATTCACCCAGCAGCGTGCTGCCGCCGACGAACAGGAAGTTCCAGCCTATTCCCAGCAGAACCAGCGCCGACCAGAAATGCAGGATTTCGATGCCGGAGATCGCCACCGCGACCGTCAGCACCTGCAACACCACCCCGATCAACATGATCCACAGGACCCCGAATCGGTCGATCAGCGAGCCGGTGATAAAGGACGGGGCGAACATGGCAACCACGTGCCATTGAATCACCGTGGCGGCACTGTTGAAGGAATGATTGCAGGCCACCATGGCCAGCGGCGTCGCCGTCATCACCAGGCTCATCACCGCAAACCCGACCATGGCGCCGACCACGGCGGTGATAAACACCGGCTGGCGAACGATCACCGACATCGGCCGGCGTGCCTCGCCCAGCACGGCCTCGCTGGGCTTGGGGATATCGACGAACAGCAGCAGGATCATCGACGCCAATTGCAGGCCGATCACCGCGACATAGGAGCCCAAGAACAGGATCGGGGCGAACAGGTCCTTGGTGTGCTTGGCCAGTTCCGGACCGATGAAGCCGGCCAGGACGCCGCCGGCCAGCACCAGCGAGATCGCACGTGCACGAAATGCCTCGCCGGCGACGTCGGACGCGGCAAAGCGGTAATAATGGCCGAACGCCGAGGCCATGCCCAAAGCCAGGCAACCCAGGGAAAACACCCAGAACTGGCCATACCAGATGCCGGCACAGGCGGCCAGGGCACCGCCCATGCCGATCGCGATACCCACCTGGAAGCCCAGTCGCCGGCCGATCCGCCGCATCAGCAGCGAGGCCGGGATGGTGGCCAGCGCCGTGCCGACCACGACCGCGCTGACCGGCAGGGTCGCCAGGGACTTATGATCGGCCAGTTGATGCCCGACTAACCCGCCGAGCGTGATCAAAATCGCGGTCGAACTGGTGAACAACGCCTGGCAAAACGCCAGTACGACGACATTCTTCTTGGCAAGCCGATCGCCCATGGGCGGACCTTTCCCCGAAAACAAGCACTATCGTCGCCGCATCGTTCCGATCGCGATGCGGCGGGATCCAGATCAACGGAGCTGGATTGCGAGATTACGAAAGCTCGGGCCGGAGATTAGTCCAAGCGGTGACGCTTGCCCAGCGGCTTTTCAGCCTGTGGAATGGCAGTGCAGACAAAAAATGGTGAGGTCGATGGTGTCAGCTAACGCCCTTGACCGCCTTGGTGATCAGAACCTCGCTGATCATGCCGGGGCCCAGCACCTTGGCCGCCTGTTCCCGCAAGCGGGCCTTGATGCCCATCATGTCCAAGGTCTCGGCACCGCCTTTCAACAGCACCGAACGGCTGTGTAGTTCCCTCACAAAGGCATCGCGCAACCGCGGCAACATCTTCCGGACCATTTTGACGTTTTCGCTGTCGGTCACTTCCAGGCTGAGCGCGATGAAGAAGTAGTGGGAGATGCGGTTGCGCCGCCATACCGGTGCCGTGACCGGTTCCATTTCGACGTAACCGGCGGTCTTCGGCGCGCGCAGTGCCTCGGCTTCGGCTGACGCGGCCGCTTCCTCCTCGGCCGCCGGGGCGACCACGAAGAAATAGTAGCCGGCGCCACCACCGCCACCCAGGACCAACAGCATCGCGACCAACAGTATAACCAGCTTCACGGGTTCCTCCGGCACTTTCGAACCGCCCGTCAACGGTGCGGACGATCTGGCATACAAGTATCGGCTTTGTGGGTTACGGAAGCGTTACGGGTTAACCCTATGCCTAAAAATGGCTGAATCCCGGGCTATCGAACCGCATTTCATCGCCGGCGGCGTCGCGGCAGTCGATCCCGCTTCCCGGCGTGATCTCGCCAATACACGTGACTGCGATCTCCAAACCGCGCGCGAGTTCCGTGACCTTGTCGGCAAGGCTGTCGGGGCAGGTGAACAGCAATTCATAGTCATCACCACCGGTCAGCAGGTCGCTCAACCGCGAGCCGTCCTCAGAAACGGCACGCTCACCCGACGGAGACAATGGCACGTCTGCGGCGGCGAGCCTGGCGCCGACATTGCTGGCGTCACACAGGTGGTCCAGGTCGGCGATCAGGCCGTCCGACACATCGATCGCCGCCGTTGCGACGCCGAGCAGCGCCCGGCCCAGGGGCAGGCGGGGCTCGGGCAGGCGATAGCGCTGAACCAGGGGATCGCGCAGGGCTGGCGGCCATAGACCCAACCGGCCCCGCAACGCCGCAAGCCCCAAATGACCGTCGCCGATGACGCCGCTGACGAACAATCGGTCGCCTGGACGGGCGCCGGCCCGACGCAGCGCCTGGCCCGTCTCCACCTCACCCAGCGCCGTGAGCGATAGGGTCAGCGGCCCGGGAGTCGCGACCGTGTCCCCGCCCAGCAAATCGATCCCGAACAGGTCCTGGTCGTCGGCCAGTCCGGCAGCAAAGGCGGCGATCCAGGGTTCCTCAACCTGGTCCGGCCAGGCGGTCGCCAACAGATAGCCGCGCGGCCGGGCGCCCATCGACGCCAGGTCGGACAGATTGACCCGCAACAGCTTGCGCCCCACTGTCTCGGGCGGGTCTTCGGGCAGGAAATGCACGCCGGCGACCAGGGCGTCCTTGGTCACCACCAAGTCATGGCCCGGTGTCGGCCGCAGCAGGGCGGCGTCATCGGTCAAACCAAAGGCCAGGGGCTCGCCGGCGGCCAGCGGCGCAAGGTAACGGGCGATCAGATCGAATTCACCCGGCCTGCGCCGGCCCGTCGCCATTGCCCTCTCCCGCAGCCTGGGCGCGGACTTCACGCGCGATGTGATCCAGTACGCCGTTGACGAACGCCGGTTCGCTGCCGGAAAAGAAGGCGTGCGCGACATCGACATATTCGTTGATGATCACCGCGGTCGGTACGTCGACACGGGTTTCCAACTCATAAGCCCCCGCCTCCAACGTCGCCAGAACCACCAGTTCCAACCGTTCCAACCGCCAGCCTTCGGCCAGGGCGTCGGCGATGCGCCGGTCCAGGGCCTCCTTTTGGCGGCAGACGCCATCGACAATGTCGGCGAACATGTCCTGGTCGGCGGCGACGTAGCGGTCGCCTTCGATTTCCGCACCCAAGCGCAAGGAGACGAACTCGTCGATGACCGATCTTGGCGTCCCGTCGTTCTGGGCGATTTGGTACAGCGCCTGAACGGCACCCAGTCGGGCCGCGCTGCGGGCGCCTCCGCGCGAAGGTTCGGACTCGCTCATGCCCGGTCGAGGCCGAATTGACGCGCCAGTTCGACCATGTCCAAAGCGGCCGCCGCGGCACCGCCACCCTTGTTCTTGCGCTCTGGGTCCGCCCGGGCCCAAGCCTGGTCGCCATCTTCACAGGTGATGATGCCATTGCCGATCGCCGCGGCATGCCCGATCGCAAGGTCGGCCAAGCCGCGGGCGCTGTCGCCGGCGACAATATCGTAATGGCTGGTCTCGCCACGGATCACGCAGCCCAGGGCGACAAAACCGTCATACCTTGTGCCACCATCGCCATCCATCGCCGCCAGGGCCATGGCGATCGCGGCCGGGATTTCGAGGCAGCCGGGCACCGCCACCCGGTCATAGGTCGCGCCGCGGCGTTCGATTTCGGCAATCGCGCCCTTGGCCAGCGCGTCGGCGATGTCTTCGTAGAACCGGGCTTCGACCAGCAAAAGATGGCAATCTGCCGCCATCGCTCGTTCCTATTCCTTGGTTTCGATCGGGCGCTGCGCGACGACTTGAAGGCCGTAGCCTTCCAGGCCGACGATATCCCGTTGGGTGTTCGACAGCAGGACCATCTCGCGCACCCCCAAATCCAACAGGATCTGGGCGCCGATACCGTAATCTCGCAATTCCTTGGCCGCCACCGGCGGCTGACCGAGCTTGTCGCGCACCCGATCGGAGAGGCTGGTCGGCCTCGGCTCACGTATCAGGACCAGGACGCCCCGCCCCTCCTGGTCGATCTGCCGCATGGCCGAGGCAAGCACCTCGGGATGACCGCCGCGGTCCGCCAACACATCACCCAGGACATTGAGCGCGTGCATCCGCACCAGGACCGGCTCGCCGGTCGAGACGTCACCCTTGACCAGGGCAATATGCTCGGCATAGGCGACCTTGTTGGTATAGATGATCATCTTGAACTTGCCGCCGTGCAAGCTGTCCAGCTCGCTTTCCAGCGTCCGTTTGATCAAGCCGTCATGGCGTAGGCGGTATTCGATCAGGTCGGCGATGGTACCGACCTTGATGCCGTGATACTGGGCGAACTTCACCAGGTCCGGCATCCGGGCCATGGTGCCGTCATCGTTCATGACCTCGCAGATCACACCGGCCGGGTTCAGACCGGCCAGCCGGGCCAGGTCAACCGCCGCCTCGGTATGGCCGGTACGCACCAGCACACCGCCGTCGCGGGCCACCAGCGGGAAGACATGCCCGGGTGTCGCGATATCGTCGGGACCCTTCGACGGATCGATCGCCACGTGGATGCTCCTGGCCCGGTCGGCGGCCGAGATACCGGTGGTGACGCCCTCGCGAGCCTCGATCGACACGGTGAACGCGGTTTCGTGCCGGCTGAGATTGTCCTTGGCCATCAGTGGCAGGCCAAGATCGGCGACCCGCTCCGACGTCAGCGCCAGGCAGATCAGGCCGCGGCCGAACTTGGCCATGAAGTTGATCGCTTCCGGCGTGCACATCTGGGCCGGAATCACCAGATCGCCCTCGTTCTCCCGGTCCTCGGCATCGACCAGGATGATCATTTTGCCGTTGCGCGCGTCTTCGACGATCTCTTCGGTCGGGGACAGGAACTGCTTGTACGGCATCTACGCGTCCATTTCCTTCAGCCGGGCCACGTACCGGGCCAGAACATCGATTTCAACGTTGACGGCATCGCCGGCGGCCAGGGTGCCGAACGTCGTCTTCTCCTGGGTATGCGGAATGATATTTATGCCGAACTGCTCGGCGTCCACCTCGTTGACCGTGATCGACGCCCCGTTCAGGGCAACGCTGCCCTTGGACGCGATGAATTTCATCAGCTCGACCGGTGCGGCCAGCGTGAAGCGCACCGAATCACCCTCGGCCCGGCGATCGACCACCCGCGCAACCCCGTCGACATGGCCGGACACGATATGGCCGCCCAGTTCGTCGCCGACTTTCAGGGCACGCTCCAGGTTGACCGGCTTGTCCGGCACCCAGGCGCCCAAGGTGGTGCAGGCCAGGGTCTCGGCCGACGCATCGACCGCGAACCAATCCGGACCGGTCTCGACGACAGTCAGGCAGACGCCGTCGCAGGCGATCGATGCGCCCCGTTCGATACTGGCGGTGTCAAAGGCGGTGGTGATCCGGTAACGCGTGTCCCCCCGCGCCTCGACGGACTTCACCCGCCCGATGTCGGTGATGATGCCGGTAAACATGGGGTCCTTTTAAGCCCGAACGGCGTAGGTTTCCAGTAGATCGTCGCCGATCACCTGCACTTTGGTTCGGACCAGACGCCGGGCGTCCGACAATTTCGCGATATCCAGGCCGGCGACACCGGCCAAAGCGTCGCCACCCAACAGCACCGGTGCCCGAAACCAGTGGATGCGGTCGACCAAGTCGGCCCGCAGCAACGCGGCGGCAAGGGTGGCGCCGCCTTCGACCAGCAGCCGCGTGATCCCGCGACCGGCCAGAACCGACATGGCGTCCTGAAGGTCGATCCGGCAGTCGGCGCCGGTCGCAACCGGCAGCAAATCGACGCCGGCCGCCGCAAAGGGCTCGCGCCGGTCGGCCGGGCAGTCCTCTCCGATCAGGATCCAGGTCGGGACCTGCCCGGCACCGGCGACCAGTTTCGCAGTCGTCAGCATGTTTAGGTTTGTATCGGCAATGACCCGGACCGGCGACGCCCCTTCAAGTCCGGGCAAGCGGCAGGTCAGTTCCGGATCGTCGGCGAGAACCGTTCCGGCACCAACCAGGATCGCATCGTACTGGGCCCGCAGCAGATGGCCGTGCGACCGCGCAGCCGGGCCGGTGATCCACTGGCTGTCGCCATCTTCGGTCGCGGTGCGGGCATCAAGGCTGCTGGCGATTTTCAGGCTGATCAGGGGACGCGCTTTTTGGATACGGGAAAAGAACCCGGCATTGACCTCCCGGGCGGCTTCTTCCAGGACCCCGGTTTCGACCGCGACACCGGCCAGTTCCAGCGCTTCGATCCCCTGCCCCGCAACTCGCAGATCGGGGTCCTCAACCGCCAGCACCACCCGCTTGATACCGGCGGCCAACAAGGCATCGATGCAGGGCGGGGTCTGCCCGTAATGGCTGCAGGGCTCCAGGCTGACATAGGCGGTGGCGCCCTCAGCCGCCGCGCCGGCCCGGCGCAGGGCTTCGGTTTCGGCATGGGGGCGACCGCCGTCCTGGGTCCAGCCACGGCCGACGACCAGGCCGTCCTTGATCAGAACGCAGCCGACCGCAGGGTTGGGCCACACCCGGCCCAGCCCGCGCTCGGCAAGCGCCAGGGCCTGCCGCATGAAGCGACGGTCTTGTGCGTCAGTCGTCGTCGCCCGGCCCACTGATATTGCCCACGAAGTCCTCAAAATCCTTGGCTTCCCGGAAGTTCCGATAAACCGAAGCGAACCTTACATAAGCAACGGTGTCGAGGTTGGCCAATCCGTCCATGATCAACTGGCCGATCTGGTCGGATTTGATTTCGGATTCCCCCGAACTTTCCAACCGGCGCACGATGCCGTTGATCATCCGGTCGATACGTTCCGGTTCGACCGGGCGCTTGCGGGTCGAAATCAGAACCGACCGGGTCAGCTTGTCCCGATCGAATGGAACCCGCTGACCGTTCTTCTTGATCACCGTCAACTCACGCAACTGGATACGCTCGAAGGTCGTGAAACGGGCGCCGCAGGCCGAGCAATAGCGGCGTCTGCGGATCGCCGTATTGTCCTCCGTCGGCCGCGAATCCTTCACCTGGGTATCGTCATTGTGACAAAACGGACAGCGCATGCTTGCCCCTTTCGATTATCGCCTACTCCACCACACGCTCCGAACCCAGTGGATGAAATCCACTAGTCCGGGTAGACGGGAAACCGTCGGCACAGGTCGATGACTTCGGCCTGCACGGCTTGCTCGACTGCGGTATTGCCATCATGGCCGTTCGCCGCCAACCCATCCAGAACCTTGGCAATCAAGTGTCCGGTCTGTTCAAATTCGGCCGTCCCGAAACCGCGGGTGGTCGCGGCCGGCGTGCCAAGCCGCACGCCGGACGTCACTGTCGGTTTTTCCGGGTCGAACGGAACACCGTTCTTGTTGCAGGTGATATGGGCCCGTTCCAGGGCCTGTTCGGCGTCGCGGCCGGTCAACTTCTTCGGCCTGAGATCGACCAGCATCAAATGCGTGTCGGTGCCACCGGACACCAGGTCGAAGCCGTGCCCCAACAGAACCCGGGCCAACGCCTGTGCATTGTCGACAATAGCTTGCGAGTAGATCTTAAAACCTGGCTTTAAGGCCTCGCCGAACGCGGCCGCCTTGCCGGCGATGACATGCATCAGCGGCCCGCCCTGCAGGCCGGGGAACATCGCGGAATTGACCTTCTTGGCGATCGCCTCGTCGTTGGTCAGGATCATGCCGCCACGGGCGCCGCGCAACGTCTTGTGGGTGGTGGTGGTGACGACATGGGCATGCGGCAGCGGGCTGGGATGCACCCCGCCGGCGACCAGGCCGGCGAAATGGGCCATATCGACCATCAAATAGGCATCAACGCTGTCGGCAATGGCGCGGAACCGGGCAAAGTCGATGATCCGTGGATAGGCCGAGCCGCCGGCGATAATCAGTTTCGGCTGATGCTCCTTGGCCTGCCGTTCGACCTCGTCGAAGTCGATCTGTCCGCTGTCGCGGTCGACCCCATAGGCGATGGCATTGAACCATTTGCCGGACTGGTTCGGCGGCGCCCCATGGGTCAGATGGCCGCCGGCCGCCAGGGACAGGCCCAGCACCGTATCGCCGGGCTTCAGCAGCGCCAGGAAGACGCCCTGATTGGCCTGGGCGCCGGCATGGGGCTGGACATTGGCAAACTCGCAGCCGAACAACTGGCGGGCCCGGTCGATTGCCAATTGCTCGGCGACATCGACATATTCGCAACCACCGTAATAACGCCGCCCGGGATAGCCTTCGGCATATTTGTTGGTCAGAACCGAGCCTTGTGCCTGCAGCACGGCCGGACTGACGATGTTCTCGGACGCGATCAGTTCGATCTGATCGCGTTGGCGCCCCAGTTCGCCCTGCAGCGAGGCGAAGAGTTCCGGATCGTCACGTTCAAGATCCGCGTCGAAAAAGCCGGCTCCCGCGTGGTGTCCGGCGGTATCTGTCGAAGACATGGTGTTGGGCTTCCCTAAACCTGTTTCAATCGGTGTTTGGTTGCAGAATGTCGTGATGCACTCAACCTGTCGGGTAGCAAGATAAAGGGCTGAAAGTCCCGAATGTCCTGGGGCGGATCCCGGCGCGATTCCCAACATCCAGCAGAAATTCGGTCTTAGCATATGTCGTTCACCAGCGCTAGTATCACGCGGGTGGCTAAAACAGAACATCTTGTAGTCCAACCGGGCCCGGGTCGATTTCGCAAATTGGCCGGCCTTTCACGGTATCAGCCCAAAAAACCTGCCGAACGGGCCGGTTTTGGAGCAATGGACCTCGGCTTCGACCGGGGTTGCCGCCTTATACATGCCGCGAAGCAAAGCCCATTGCACCGCCATGAATTGTCCAAACATGACCTGTGAATTACGGTTGCCTGAACATAACAACCAAGAATTGGTTTAGTTCGCGCCTACCATTGTCTAGTTGATATGTGACAGTCGACACAAAACCTAACCTAACTCGCTTAAACTGAATTGTGTAAATACCCTGCAATTAAGAATTCTCGCGTGGCTTTTTGTTTTTGTTTGACAGCTTGCCCCCCTCATGCCAAATAACAAGCCTCAAATTTACTGGTGCCAATCAGGTTGGTAAGAGGGTATTAAATGAGTGATAATAGTGAGGTCGAAATCGACAGGGGAGAGTTGCTTCGTATGACGGCGGAAATCGTTTCGGCTTTTGCGAGCAACAACGAGTTGTCGTCCGATCAGCTTGCTGAAGTCATCCAATCAGTCCACGGAACCTTGGGAGGACTGAACAAGTCGGAAGCGGAAGTTCAAGAAAAAGCACCCAAGCCGGCCGTCTCAATCAAGCGTTCCATCCATCCGGACTATCTGATCTGCTTGGAAGACGGCAAGAAACTCAAAATGCTGAAACGCTACTTGCGGTCGAACTACGACATGACCCCGGAAGAATATCGTGCCAAATGGAGCTTGGCGTCCGACTATCCCATGGTCGCGCCCAACTATGCCAAGCAGCGGTCGGAATTCGCCAAGAGCATCGGTCTTGGCAAGAACGGCCGCGGCAGGGGTCAGGGGAAGCGCTGATCCTTTGCCACGCTTGACGTGAATCCTTCGCGCCATTGGCTTTGCCAAGGCGCGAATGCACACGGGAACGGCCGGTCGCCTGATCGGCCGTTTCCGATTCCCGGTGTCTCAGATCACAAAACCGATTGGTCGGGTTCACCCGGGAATTATTGCTGCGCCTGTTTCTGCAGCACATAGGCCAGTTTTCGAACCGCGTTCTGAGTCAACGTCGCCTCCCCCGCCGAGGCCGGTCCGACGATCGAGGCTTCCGTGCCGGTCCGCGCATCCACCGCCGTGACCTTCACGGAATTGCCGATGCGCTGAAACTCGACGATCACGTCGTCATCGGAAAATCCGCGACCGGTCATGGCACCCCCGAAACATCATCCGCAAGTAAGCCCAGCGGGTGAAATCTAGCACAGGAGCAACCCGTCGCCGCAAAGCCAATTCCGTGGCCGCCGATTTGCCAAGACAGGGAAACGACTTTGCGTATACTGGCGGCCGAATTCGCCCCGGCCATGGCCCGAAGCCGCACAACTTGATCCTAGGGAGAGCAAAGAATGAGTTCGCCAACCGCCCGCGCTGCTTTTCAATGGGACGACCCCTTTCAATTAGACTCCCAATTGTCGGAAGACGAGCGGCTGGTTCGCGACACTGCCCGGGACTATTGCCAGGACAAACTGTTGCCCCGGGTGATCAGCGCCTATCGCGAGGAACGGACCGATCGGGAAATCTTCAACGAATTTGGTGAATTGGGCCTACTGGGCTGCACCATTGACGGCTATGGCTGCGCCGGCACCAACTATACCACCTATGGCCTGGTGGCACGCGAGGTGGAACGGGTCGACAGCGGCTATCGGTCGATGATGAGCGTCCAGTCCAGCCTGGTGATGCACCCCATCCATGCCTTTGGAACCGAGGAGCAGCGCCAGAAATACCTGCCCAAGCTGGCGACCGGCGAATGGGTCGGCTGTTTCGGGCTGACCGAACCGGACCATGGCTCGGATCCCGGCGGCATGAAGACCCGGGCCAAGGCGGCGCCGGGCGGCTACCGGTTGACCGGATCGAAAATGTGGATCACCAATTCTCCGATTGCAGACGTCTTCGTGGTCTGGGCCAAGACCGATGACGACGTGATCCGCGGCTTCGTCCTGGAAAAGGGCATGGAGGGGCTATCGGCGCCCAAGATCGAGGGCAAGCTCAGCCTGCGCGCCTCGATCACCGGTGAGATCGTCATGGACGAGGTCTTCGTGCCCGAGGAGAACCTGCTGCCCAACGTCACCGGCCTCAAAGGTCCGTTCGGCTGCCTGAACAACGCCCGTTACGGCATCGCCTGGGGCGCCCTGGGCGCGGCCGAGTTCTGTTGGCACGCGGCGCGCCAGTACACCCTGGACCGCAAACAGTTCGGCCGCCCGCTGGCGGCCAACCAGATCGTGCAGTTGAAGCTGGCCAATATGCAGACCGAAATCGCCATCGGCCTGCAGTCCTGCCTGGCGGTCGGGCGGCTTAAGGACCAGGACCAGGCACCGCCGGAGGCGATTTCCCTGATCAAGCGCAATTCCTGCGGCAAGGCCCTGGAGATCGCCCGTACCGCCCGCGACATGCACGGCGGCAACGGCATCCACGAGGAATTCCACGTTATGCGGCACGTCACCAACTTGGAGACCGTCAATACCTATGAGGGGACCCACGACGTGCATGCCCTGATCCTGGGCCGGGCGCAAACCGGGCTACAGGCCTTTACCGGCGCCTGAGCCCGGACGTGGCCGCGGCGGACCAGGCAGACGGGAAAACCGCCACCCCGCGGGGCCAACGCCTGACCGGGCGCGGCATTCTGATGCTGGTCAGCCTGGTGCTGGCCTGGGGGCTGTTTTGGCCGTTCATGAAAATGGCGGTCAACGAAATCCCGGTGCTGTGGTTTCGGGTTGCGTGTTGTGCCTGTGGCGGCGTCACACTGCTCAGTATCGCCAGGTTTAGCGGACACCGCCTGCGCCCGACCGACAGCGATCGGACGATGCTGGTCCTGACATCGTTTGTCGGCATTTCGGCCTGGTTCTACCTGTCGGCCACGGGTGTCTCGATGATGCCGCCGGGCCGCGCCTCGACCCTGGCCTATACCATGCCGCTCTGGGCGTTCCTGTTGGCCTGGGCGCTGCTCAACGAAAAACCCACTGCGGGGCGCTGGTTCGCCCTGGTTCTGGGTTTAGGCGGCGTCGCGGTCCTGGGCGGCGAAGACATTGTCCAGGCCGGGGCGGCGCCGGTCGGCATCGTCATCATGTTGCTGGCAGCCTTTTCCTGGGCCCTGCATTCGGTGCTGCTCAAGCGCCATCAATGGGAGACCGCATCCTTCACCGTGGTCGGTTGGCAATTGCTGATCGGCGGCATTCCGATCCTGGCGGCGGCGCTGATCTGGGAACTCGACGATTTGCAGCCGGTGTCCAGCCAGGCCATCTTCGCCACGTTCGTGGCGTTCCTGTTGAGCGTGGTCTACGGCATGTGGGCCTGGTTCCGGCTGATGGCGATGATGCCGCTGGCGATCGCCAGCCTGACCGTGTTGGGGGTGCCGGTGGTCGGCGTGCTGTCCAGCGCCATCATCCTGGGCGACGTGCTGGGCTGGCGTGAAATCATCGCCCTGGTCCTGGTGGTCGGGGCGTTGGCGACCCTGCAGAACTGGCGGAACGTCGCCCGGGCGCTGACCCAGAGGTGAAACTCAATCGTCGCCGGCGGCCGGGGCGTGCTTGCGGCCGAGATAATAGAAGTTGCAGGCCGTGACCTTGGCCCAGTCGGCGTTTTCGAACAGCCGGTCGAGGAACTTCAACGGGTGAAGGACCAGGCCGACGACCAGGCCGACCCCCTTCATCAGCACCCGGTTGAAGGCAAAGAGGCTCATCAGGAAGTCCTTCAGGAACACCGCCAGCGCATTGAACGGCCCCGAGCAGATGCCGTTGTCGACGGTTTCGAAGCGGCCGCGCTCGAACACCTGGCGGATGCCGGCGATGGTGTAGCGCTGGAAGTCGTTGGGCGCCATGTGGTAGGCGCGCATGAACGGCACCTCGGCATAGACATAGCCGTCCGGCTTCAACACCCGCTCCATCTCGGCGATCGCCTTTTCAGGATCGTAGACATGTTCCAGCACCGATGACGACAGGATCATGTCGACCGACCCGGACTTGATCGGCATGTGGCAGCTATCGCAGCACAAATCGGTTTCGCCGTGATGGGCAAGGCCGATCCGCACGATCTGGTCATAGGGCGACAGGACCTGGCGATAGACCTTTTCGTAGCCGGCGCCGATCAGCACCACCACGCGGCCGGGATCGTTGGGTGATTTCTCGGCCAGGATCTTTTCCAGCAGGTTGCGCGACCGCCGGGTCCAGATCCGCTCGGGACGGCGCAGCAACTGGAATATGGTCTTGGCGAAGCCGCCGGCGCTCTTCTTGTCCCGGAGGTCGAAATTGTCGGTCACCTTGTACCAGTTCATCACCGGCGAAGCGTCGGGAATCAGGATCGGCGTGTTGTTGGCTTCTTGAAACTCGGCGCCGCAGCCGTTGCAGGCCCAGCCTTTGCCGCCCCGCCCAAGTTCACCGCCACAGGCCGGGCAGGCCAGGATTTCCGCCACTTTCGGCTTCAACTCACCACTCATCGACTTTCCCCCAGGGATGACACCCTTGCAAACGCGGTAACCATGTCAGAGGTGCGTTGACAAATGATTTATAGCGGAATTCCATAAGGGCGACACCGCCGACGGCTCAGGCGCCCTTGAAGTCCGGCGGTCGTTTTTCGAGAAAGGCCGAAACACCCTCCTTGTGGTCGTCGCCGGTCTGGCACAGGGCGAACTGGTCCCGGTCCATATAGCTGACCGCGTGGTTGAGCGCGCCGGCCGCCTGGTTGATGGTTTGCTTGACCATGCGCACCGGTACCGGCGGCATTGCCGCGACCTTGACCGCCATCTCGGTGGCCTGGGCGACCGCGCCGCCATCCTCGGCCACCGCCTGGGCCAAGCCCCATTCATAGGCCTGATCGGCAAAGACCTTCTCGTTGAACAGCACCAATTGCTTGGCCCGGGCCGGGCCGATCAACTGGGTGAAGCGGGGCAAGGACTGCCAGCTCATGTTCATGCCCAGCACCAGTTCTGGAACCCTGAGATAGGCGCTTCTGGCCATCACCCGGAAATCCAACGCCGAAACCAGGGCCGAGCCGCCGCCGACGCAGAAGCCCTCAATCGCCGCAAAGGTGATCTGCTCCATCTCTTCCCAGGCCCGGCACAGCTTCGGCCCGAGACTGATGATGTTGCGCCGCTCGCCCAGCGGGGCCTTGCCCTGGCGGCCATGGCGGGCCGGGTCCTTCAGATCGATACCGGCCGTGAAATAGGTGTCGGTCCCGGTCAGGACCACCGCGCTGGTCTCCAGGTCGCCCTCGAAGGACTGGGCGACGTCGATCAGTTCCTTCAGGACGTCCACCGACAGCGCGTTCAGGCCGTCGCCGCGATCCAGGCGGACCGTGGCGATCCGCCCTTCGCGGCTAATGCCGACATGTTTCCAGCTCATCACTCGCTCCCTGTTTGCCGCCCGTGTATAACGCGCCCGGGGCCGAGGTGCCAGCGGGCTTGCGCCGGCATGGTGGAACGGGTACACCTCCCTCCCCTGTCCGATCCGCAAGATACTCGAGGCGCCGTTGACCCTGCCGCGCGCAATTTTCTTCGATCTCGACGACACCCTGATCTCGTCCTACAACCGACCCAACCGGGCCTGGACCCGGGTGCTGGCCGAGTTCGCCGAGGACCTGGCCGAGGTTGGCATCGAGGCGGTTCTGGAAGCCTTGCGCGAAACCAACCGGGTGTTCTGGGCCGATCCGGAAGACCACCGCGTCTGGCGCCTGAAAATCCTGGAGGCACGGCGCGAGGTGGTGGTCCGCGCGCTGCGCTCTCTGGGCCTGGAAATGGAGGAACTGGCCCACCGCATCGGTGATGCCTATTCCGACCTACGCAAGCGCGAAATGCACCTCTACCCCGGTGTTCACGAGACCCTGGACGCGTTGCGGCAGGTCGGCGTCAGGCTTGCCCTGATCACCAACGGCGCCTCCGACCAGCAACGCCCCAAGATTGACCGTTTCGATCTGGCCGACCGGTTCGACCATATTCAGATCGAGGGCGAATTCGGCATCGGCAAACCCGATCCGCGGGCCTATGAGAACCTGTTGAAGGTGTTGGAGGTATCGGCCGAAGACGCCTGGATGGTCGGCGACAATCTGGAATGGGAGGTCGCGGCCCCGCAGCGGTTGGGGATTCATGCCATCTGGTGCGACCCGCTGGACCGCGGACTGCCCGAAGACACCAAGATCGCGCCCGACCGGATTATTCGGTCGGTCACTGAGTTGAAGCCGGGGGATGGTCCAGGGTCGCACGGATGAGGCGACGCAGCCGCTCAGCGTAGACCGCTTTCACCTGCCGATAGGTCGGTTTGCCGAACATCCGGCTTAACGTCGGTTCCGAAATCACGAAATAATTGATCGCGCCGAACAGCTGGAAGATCGCCGCCAGGATTTCAGGCTCGTCCGCGTCCCGCCAGCCCGGTACCTGGCGCACCAGGGCGACCAGCGCATCGAGAAAGGGCTTCAGATACCAACTGCCGGCCCGTTCGGCCCGCCGCTTGTTGTCCAGGACCTCGCGCATCAGGAGTTGGGTTTCCTCCGGCTGTCGCACCGATTTCTCGTGGAAACGGACCAACAGAGCCTCCAACTCGCTCTCCGGCTTCGCGGTACCGGCCGAAGCCTGGATGATGCCGCTCAAAAGCCCATCTGAAATCTGCTGCAGCACCTCGCCATAGAGCTTTTCCTTGCTGCCGAAATGGTGCAGCAGCGCCTGCTTGGTGACCCCCAATTCGCCGGCGATGCCGGCGATCGAGGCGCCGTAGAAGCCTTTCTCGGCGAACTGCCGCCGGGCTGCGACCAGAAATTCGCTCCGCGTGTCCGAAACCATAATCCGCAATTTCCTTACCGTACGGTATGTGGTTTATCACCTTTGTGTTAGCGTTTCAACTTTTATAACTCATGAATATCGTATTGACACTTACCGATCGGTAAGTACACTAAAGCGACATTCAACATCGCTGATACGAGGACGACATGGACAAGCAGGCCCTTTTTTCTAAATCCGGTGCGATCGCGACGATCACCCTGAACCGCCCAGACAAATACAACACCTTGCGCCCGTCTCTTTTGTCGGATCTGGACGACGCGCTGCGCCAGGCGAACACCGACAACGAGGTCAAGGTCATCATCCTCGAAGGCGCCGGTGACGCGTTCTGCGCCGGCTTCGACTTCTCGGATGGGTTGGAGCATTTCGGCGCGTTCCTGCAGGAGGAAACCTACGATCCCGGCTTGGACGTGGACATGGTCATCAATCCGTACAAATCCTACCTGACCCAGTTCATGGGCCTGTGGCGCGGCCTGAAACCGGTGATCGCCAAGGTGCATGGCTATTGCATGGGCGGCGGATCCGAGATGGCCCTGTGCGCCGATCTGGTGGTCGCGTCGGACGATGCCCGTTTCGGCACGCCCTATTCGCGGGTCTGGGGCTGCCATCTGTCGGGCATGTGGGTCTATCGCCTGGGCCTGGCCAAAGCGAAATATTACGCCCTGACCGGAGAATGGGTCAGTGGCAAGGAGGCCGCCAAGATCGAACTGATCAACCAGTCCTGCCCCTTGGAGGAACTGGACGCAACGGTTCAGACGCTGGCCGAAAAGCTGGCCGGTATCCCGTTGACCCAGTTGATGGCGATGAAGCTGATCGTCAACCAGGCCTACGACAATATGGGCCTGCAGAGCACCCAGACCCTGGGCCCGATCCTGGACGGCATCATGCGCAACACCCCGGAAGGGCGCGAGTTCGTGCGGGTGTCAAGGGATCAGGGTGTCAAGGCGGCGGTGACGATGCGCGACGGTCCGTTCAACGACTACAGCCAGGCCCCGATGGCGGACCACCCCCGCAAGCGTAGCGAGCTCGCCTAGATCGACCGCCAGACCGCGTACAACGTCGAATGCAGGAAGGGGAGCGCGTCGCCGAAGCGCACCACTACCAAGTCCTGCTCAGGCATCAGGTACACGGTCTGGCCACCGCGGCCGAACATATAGGTGAAACGGCCCTGCAACGGTTCGCCGGGCCGATCCAGAATGTTGTGGAACAGGTGCAGCCGGTAACCGACCGTTGGACCGGCGGCAAACAGCTGGCGCCATAGGGGCCGGGGCAGGAAGGGTGCGGACGGTGGGCCGTTGCGCATCAAAAAGACTCCGACCCGCAGCCAGTCCGACGCCGTCGCGTAAACACAGCAATAGGGCGAAACCGGCAGGCCCTTTCCGTAGCGGCGCCAGCGGGCCGGGGCCGCCCCGGCTGGCTGCCAAATCTTTTCCGCCAACAATCGTTGCAATGGCTGGCCGTAGACCCGTTCCAGCACGGCGCCGAGCAGCGCCGTATTGGCGTTCTGATAGTTGTAGCGGCCACGCCGTGCCGGTGGTGCCGTAAGCTCGCCATCGACCGCCGCCAAGCCCCCCATATGCAGCCGAGCCATGGCGCCAAACGGGTTAAGACGGTAGCTTTCGATATCCTTGGCCACCGGCCCGGCCAAGGCCTTGACCGGGTCGGCTTCGATCGCGACCCCGCTGCGCATATCGGCGAAATCCCGCAGCGGCACGCGCTGAAGCGCGGCATCGCCGACGTTCGGCAACACATCCCCGATCGGGATATCGAGGCTGGTGATCCGTCCCTCCGCCACTGCCTTCAGCAACAGGGCACCAACCAGGCTCTTGACCATCGAATAGGCGTTGAAGCGCGTGTTGGCATCGGTACCGGCGGCATAATGAGCCAGGCGCACCTCGCCGCCCTGAAAGACCAGCAGGGCACGGCCGTGACGTTCGGCCAGCAGCCGGCGTGACCAGGCATTGGGCCTCCCGGTTGTTGGGAACGGTGACGCCTCGGGCCGGCCGGCGATCTCGGCAAACCATCCCGACGCTGGCCAACGGGCGGCCGGGAAGCCCTCCTCGACAAGGCGCGGTATCTGGGGCGCTGCCACCGGAACTCCGACCGCCAGAGCCAACAAAACTCCGGCCGCAGCCAGGCTCAAACGGTGTTTCCGGGTTCGGACCATGAAGGGACAGTGCCAACGCTTTTCGTCAACGGAATGGCGGAATCATGGCGGAGCGGTCGCACCGCGACCGGCGGCCTGTGAAATTCGGGTTCGACCAAGCCCAAAGGTGCGTGTACATTTTGCCGCCATGTCAGTTTCATGGTGGTTCCCTTCCCTAGCCCGCGTCCATCGCATTTGGACTTCGATCCTGGCCAGCCTTGGCTGCGCCGCCTGGCCGCAGTCGGCGACGGCGCATGTTTCGGAAGGCGGGCTGATTTTGTTGCTGCCGACCGGGTTCTACACGGCGTCCGGCGTCGCGGCGGTGGCCTTGACCGTGGTGCTGGTCGCCTTCCTGCCGCGGGACCTGGCGCTGCGGGTGTTTACCGCCCGCGCCTTGGGATCGGTGCGGCGACTGCCTTTGGACATCGTGACCAGCCTGGCTTCACTGGCCCTGCTTGCCTTTCTGGTGGTGGTCGGCCTTCAGGGCTCGCGCGATCCGCTGGCCAATCCACTGCCCCTGTTCATCTGGACCCTGTGGTGGATCGGGTTCTTTCCGCTGCAGGCACTGTTCGGCGATCTGTGGCATTGGCTCAACCCATGGACCGGGCTCTATCGCCTGCTGGGCCGCGACCTTGATGGGCCGCCGCTCTTGCGACTGCCCGAGCGGATCGGGTGTACCCCGGCGATCGTCGCGATGGTCGGGTTCATCGCCTTTGCGCTGGCCGACCTCTCGCCGGACGATCCCTCGCGGCTGGCCCGATTCGTCATCTGGTACTGGGTCTATACCTTCGCCGGTATGCTGTTCTTTGGCGGCGAGGTCTGGTTGAGCCGGGCCGAGTGCTTCACGGTGCTGCTAAGGTTGTATGCCAAGTTGTCGCCGTTTCGGGTCCAGGACGGGCGGTTGAAGCTCGGCCTGCCCGGCTGGCGCCTGGTCGAGGAACGGAACTTCGGGATCAGCGATGGCGTATTCGTTCTGTCGGTGCTGGCGGCCGGCAGTTTCGACGGCGTCAACGAAACCTTTTGGTGGCTGGAACAAATCGGCATCAATCCGTTGGAATTCCCCGGTCGGTCGGCGGTGGTGGTACCGACCCTGGTCGGCCTGGTCGGCATGGTGATCCTGTTGGCCATTGTCTTTGCGGCGATCGTCTATATCGGATTGCGGCTGGTCGGGGAGACCCATCGCTTGCGGATCGGGTTCGCGCGGCTTGCGGTGGCCGTGCTACCGATCGCACTGGCCTACCATTTTTCCCACTACGTCACCGTCCTGCTGGTCAACGCGCAATACGCCCTGGCCGCGGCCAGCGACCCATGGTCAACGGGGGCGGATTACCTCGGCCTGGGAACCTTCTATGTCACCACCGGCTTCTTCAACACCCATGACACGGTGGAAATGATTTGGTTGAGCCAGGCCTTGTCCATCGTACTCGGCCACATATTGGCGGTGCTGCTCGGCCACGCGATCACGCTCGATCTGGTGGGCAATGAGCGCAAAGCCAATATTAGCCAAGTTCCGGCCGCCTTATTCATGGTATTTTACACGTTATTCGGGTTGTGGCTTCTGGCTTCACCTAAAGGTTTGTAGTAGTACAAATATTTACTGGACGCGGCGGCGATCCCCAAACAAGATATGGGCGTTAACCGATTTAGGCCCGTCCCCGCCGACAAAGGGGAGAATGAAAAGCAAATAGGGAGAGCGACAACAATGGCTGCGAACAAACCGAAATCCGCCAATCTCGGCCGCCGCAAGGCCCTCAAGACCCTTGGTGCCGGTGCTGGCGCCCTGGTTGGCGCCACCGCCCTGCCCGGCCTGATGGGCTATTCCCAGGTCCAAAGCGCCGAGCCGATCCGCATCGGCTTCCAGGTCCACCGCACCGGCATCGGCGCGGCCTATGGGCGCTGGTACGCCCGCACCACGGCGGCGGCCGCCAAGCTGATCAACGACGATGGCGGCATCAACGGCCGGCCGGTCGAGATCGTATCCGAAGACGACGGGACCGACCCCAAACGCGGTGCCGAAGTGGTCGAGAAACTGGCCAACCAGCATCAATGCGATGTTGCCTACGGCACCCTGTTCAGCCATGTGGTGATCGGCTCGGCACCACGGGCCGGCGAATTGAAGATCCCCTATTTCGTGGTCTCCGAGGGCCATCACGTGGCCAGTGGCATGCTCAACCGCTACACCCTGCAGCCTGGCATCACCGACGTGAAGAGCCAGGTCCAGGCGATGGCGCCCTACGTTTCGTCGAACCTGGGCAAGAAGGTGACGATGATCTTCCCGGATTTCGCGTTCGGCCACGATCATCGCGACTATTTCTCGGCCGCGATCGAAAAACAGGGCGGCCAGGTGCTGGCCAAGATCGCCATCCCGCCCACCGAGACGTCTTTCACCCGCTACTTCCCCAAGATCCCCCGCGACACCGAGGTGATCTACCACGTCATGGTCGGGCCGGCGGTTCTGACCTTCGTCAAGGAGATGGGTGAGTTCTTCGGCCCCAACCGGCCGCAGATCTTCGGCTTCATCGACAGTCTGGAAGCGGTCGATCTGGGCAGCCCGGGGCTCGAGTTCCTGGAAGGCACCTATTTCTGGGAAGGCAATCCCCGCTACGCCCAGGCCAACCAGTCGGAATACGACAAGCTGTACCGGGCCGCGGTCGGGGTCGACGCCAACGGCGCCTCGATCTCGGATCCCAAGGACGTATCGACCTATGCCCATATGTTCGGCTGCTGGGAGACACTGTTCACCATCAAGGCAGGCATGGAAGCGGCCGGCTATCGTGGGCCGCAGGACCGGACCAAGCTGATCGAGGCGGTCGAGGCGATGACCGACATGCCGCATTCCCGCGAGCATCCGCAGGGCGCCAAGGTCTTTAACGGCAAGACCCATCAGGTGTTTGGCCACCAGTACATTTCCCAGGTCGAGAACCGCAAGCTGAAGCTGGTCCACACGACTTCGATCGAGGACACGCTGTATCCCGACGAAGTCGACTACACCAAGAAATCCTTCTAGTTGCGGCGTGCCGCGGCCCGTTTCGGGTCGCGGCACCGCCTCCTGACCGGTAATTCCCTTGGACCTCGGACCCTATCTCCTGTTGGCCTCGATGGAGGGCGCCGTCCAGGCGGCGGTGCTTGCGTTGACCGCGGTCGGCCTCAGCCTGGTGTTCGGTACCATGCGGGTGGTCAACATTGCCCATGGCGAGTTTTTCATGTTGGGCGCGGTGTTCGCCTGGTGGGTGGCGACCCTGATCGGCGCCCATCCCGCGATCGGCTTCGTGGCGGCTCTGGTCGTGGCCCCCCTGATCACCGGGGCGCTGGCCGCGTTGATCGACTGGACGGTCCTGAAGCGCCTGAACTACGACCCCGAAGCGACCATCGTCGCCACCATCGGCGTGCTGTACATCGTCCAGCAGTTGGCGCTGATGACCTATGGGCCCGACGCCCGCCCGGTACAGCCGCCGTTCAACCACCGCATCTACCTGCCCTGGTTCGGCTATGCCAGTTACAAGCTCTTCGTGATCGGTGCAGCCGCCGCCATCCTGTTGGGCGTCTGGCTGGTCATGGCCCGGACCCGGATCGGCCTAGTGTTGCGGGCGACCCAGTTGGACGGCGAGATCGCCCAGGCCTTCGGCATCCGGGTCGAGCGGGTCTACCTGATCGTATTCGGGATTGGCGCCGGCCTGGCCGCCATGGCGGCGGTCCTGATCGTACCGATCCAGCAGGCCCATTACCTGATGGGCGGCGACCCGCTGCTGCTCTCGTTCATCGTCGTCATCCTGGGCGGCCTGGGCAGTCTGCGCGGCACCGTCGTCGCGGCCCTGCTGATCGGCATGAGCGACGGCATCATTTCGGTCTTCTTCTCGCCGACCCTGGCCAAGATCCTGGCCACGCTGCTGGTCGCCTCGGTCCTGGTGTTCCGGCCCCAGGGCCTGTTCGGGACCCGCTCGGCATGACCGCTTGGGCCAAATCCTGGAGCCTGCATTTGGGCGTGATCGCGCTGTTGCTGGCGCTGCAGTTCGTGCTGCCGACCTACCACCACGGCAACATCGCGCGCATCATGGTGCTGGCCGCCTATGCCATCGGCTACAATATCCTGTTCGGATATACCGGGCTGCTGAGCCTGGGTCACGCCATGTTCTTCGCCGCCGGCATGTACGGCATGGCGCTGTCGATCCAGTATTGGGGATTCGACGCCGGTGCCGCCCTGTTGGTCGGTGTGATCGCCGGTCTCGTCCTGGCCACCGTGGTCGGGTTGCTGGCCCTGCGCACCACTGGCGTCGCCTTCATGATCGTCACCCTGATGCTGGCCCAGGCCGGCTACCTGACCGTCCTCTATTTCGGTGAGTACACCCGCGGCGACGAGGGCTTCGTCATCCAGCAGAGTCAGCGCGTCCTGGCCGGCATCGACCTCAGCGACCCGACCAACCGCTATTTCGCCGGGCTTATTTTGTTCGGCGCCTGCCTGGTGATCTCGCTTCTGCTGGTCCAGTCCCGGTTCGGGCGGGTGCTGGTGGCAATTCGCGAGAACGAGGACCGGGTCCGCATGCTGGGCTACGACGTCTTCCGCCACAAGCTGGCGGCGGTCGTGGTCTCCGGCACCATCGCGGGCAGCGCCGGCGCGGCCTATGGGCTGTTGTTCGGCTATGCAGGCGCCAGTTTCGCCGCCGTCCAGTACTCGATCTTCCCCCTGCTCTGGGTCCTGCTGGGCGGGGCCGGGACGATCCTGGGGCCATTCGTCGGCACCCTGTTCATGTTTTACCTGATCGACCTGTCCAGCGGCCTGACCAGCGCCTATATGCTGATCGCCGGCGTCGCACTGGTCCTGTTGGTCTTGTTCGCCCGCCAGGGGCTGACCGGCGAATTGCGCCGACGGTTCGTGCCATGGCTGCCGTGAACCTGCTCTCAACCCGGAACCTCAGCCGCAATTTCGGTGGCCTGCGGGCGGTGCAGAGCGTCGATTTCGACCTGCCGGAAGGCCAGGTCCGGGCCCTGATCGGCCCCAACGGTGCGGGCAAGACGACATTCGTCAACCTGATCTGCGGCCGCATCCCGGCCAGTGAGGGTCAGGTGATCTTCCAGGGTGACGACGTCACCGGTTTGCCGGCCCATCGCCGCATCGCCCGCGGCATGGCCTATACCTTTCAGATCACGTCGGTGTTCGAACGGCTGACGCTGTATGAAAACGTCGCGCTGGCCGTGCAACGCCGGTTGGGCAAGGATGTCGGCGGCATCGACGACGAGGTCGAGGCAGCGCTGGCCGCGGTGGGCCTGGCCGATCGCCGCGACCAGATCGCCAGCGATTTGAGCTATGGCCATCAGCGACTGTTGGAGATCGCCATGGGCCTGGGCCAGAAACCGCGCCTGTTGATCCTCGACGAACCGACTCAGGGTTTGGCCGACAGCGAAATCGAGGAGTTCCTGGCGCTGGTCCGGGAGATGTCGGCGGACACCACGATCCTGCTGATCGAACACAATATGAACGTGGTAATGGCCGCCGCCGACCACATCACCGTGATGAACTTCGGCGAGATCCTGGCCGAGGGCAGGCCGGAGGAGATCCGCGCCAATGCGGATGTCCAGGCCGCCTATCTGGGGACCGGGTGATGCTGGAAGTCCGCGACATAAAGGTCGCCTATGGCCAGGCCCAGGTGCTGCACGGCCTGTCGCTGTCGGTGCAACCGGGCGAGATCCTCTGCCTGTTGGGCCGAAACGGAGCGGGCAAGACGACGGCGCTGAAAGCGATCATGGGCCTGTTGCCATTGCGGGCCGGTTCGATCCTGCTGGATGGCGAGGATCTTGGCCATCTGCCGGCCCATGCGGTGCCGGGCAAGGGAATCGGCTATATCCCGCAAGGCCGGCGCCTGTTCGCCGAATTGACGGTCGCCGAGAACATCGAAATCGGGTTGATGGTGCGCAACCATGGCAAGGCAACCCGGGAGAAGGTCCTGGACCTGTTTCCAAGGCTGCGCGAGCGCCTCAGCCAGCCCGCCAGGACCCTGTCGGGCGGTGAACAGCAGATGCTGGCAACGGCGCGGGCCTTGTGCATCGAGCCGCGGGTCATGCTGCTCGACGAACCCACCGAGGGCCTGCAACCGTCGATGATCGAACAGATTCGGCAGGTGATCGTGCAGATGAAGGCGGATGGTGTGGCGGTGGTTCTGGTGGAACAGCGGGTTGATGCCGTGCTGGCGATCGCCGACCGGGTTGCGTTCATCGAAAACGGCCGCGACCGGGAAATTATCGATGCGCAACAACTGGTTGCGGACCACTCTCTACTTTCGCGATATATCGGCGTGTGAATCCTTACCCCAGCGTTAGCGGGACCTGTGGTAGGATAAAACAAAATTTAACACTGCGCGTGGCACTCTCTGGCGCATTGAAGATTGGTCCCGAATTTAAGAGTGCCGCAAATAAAGTGTCTGCTAAGCGCCACAGCACCGGAAAACGCTGGTTCACCGCAAGCGGCCGTCGCTTGATTGCCCGCCTGTCGCCACGGGGTTATCGGGTGCGACGGCTGTTGCTGGTGCCGTTCGCGGCCATGGTGCTGGTCATCGCCGCGGCGATCATCATTTCCGGCATGAGCTGGCACGAGGACATCCGGTCTGTTGCGATCGGCGAAAAAATGGATCAGGCGCAGCTTCTGTTCCGCCAGAAGCTGGACCACGACGCCCAGATGATGCGGGCCGTGATCTTCGAACTTGCCCGCGACGATGCTACCAGGGAAGCCTTCGAGAACCGCAACCGGCAGGCCCTGTTCGACCTGGCGCAAGAAAACTATCTGGCACTGCAGAAGATCACCCGTTTTACCCATTTCTACTTCATCACACCCGAACGCAAGGTTTTTCTGCGGGTTCACCGACCGGATACACATGACGACGTCATCTACCGCACCACGTTGTTGGCGGCGGAAGAGACCGGTCGGTCTGTCCATGGCTTCGAATTGGGTGCGATGGGAACCTTCACCTTGCGCACCGTGGTTCCCTGGTATTTCGGCAATCGACTGATCGGCTATATCGAGATCGGGGAAGAGATCGACCATATTGTCGACCAACTCAAGGAATCGCTCAACGTAGATATCGTCACCACCATCGACAAGACGCTGTTGAACCCCTTCACCTGGACCCAAACTCGGGATTCTCTCCAGCGCGAAACCGACTGGGATGCGTTCGAACGTTTTGTCGTAACCGGACTCACCGGGTCGGCGTTGCCGCCCGACCTGTCGAAAGCCATTTTCGACCACCGATACAAAGGCGAGCCCCAACCAGCGCAAACCGGCCGCACAACCTACGAAGGTAGCGGTCAAATCCTGGGAATCACGCCACTGTACGATCATGGCGGCCGCTGGGTCGGCGAGTTCACCATTGTCATGGACGCCAGCGAAATCGGAGCCGCGTTCCGTGCCCATCTTGGCTATGAAATTTCAATGGTGCTGACCATCAGCGGCGTGATTTTCATGCTGTTCTACGCCATTCTTGGATGGGTTGACCGTCGGCTCCATTCGGTCGAACGCGACCTGGTTGACGCCAAATTCAAGGCCGAGCGCGCCAACCGTGCGAAGTCGGAATTCCTGGCGTCGATGAGCCACGAAATCCGCACGCCGATGAACGGAATCATTGGCATGACCGGGCTGCTTCAGGAAACAGAGTTGAGCCAGGAACAGCGTCAATACACCAGAACGGTCCGGGTGTCCGCCGATTCATTGCTGTCGATCATCAACGACATCCTTGACTATTCGAAAATCGAGGCCGGCCGGGTCGAGCTGGAAGCGCTCGATTTCAGCCCAAGGCAGTTGACGGACGAGACCTCGTCGATGCTGGCGCCGCGAGCTGCCGCCGTCGGCACCGAGATCGCCACGGAATTCGACCCGTCGGTGCCGGATTGGCTGCGCGCGGACCCGACACGCCTGCGACAGATCATGTTCAACCTGGTTGGCAATGCGGTCAAATTCACCGAAAACGGCAAGGTCACGATCCGCCAGGCCTACCGGGAAGCAGCGGACGGGTCCGGTGAGCTGCGGGTCGAGGTTTCAGACACCGGTATCGGCATCGACCCCAAGCGTACCAAGCGCCTGTTCGAACGGTTCACCCAGGCCGACAGTTCCACCACCCGACACTTTGGCGGCACCGGGTTGGGCCTGGCGGTATCCAAGCAATTGGCGGGGCTGATGGGCGGCGATATCGGTGTCGACAGCACATTGGGCGAAGGCAGCACGTTCTGGTTCACGGTGCGCTGCGAACCGGGCCAGGAACCTGAGACCGACCACGCAGAGGGACCGGTCGAACCGGTCCATTTCCGGCGGTCGTTGCGAATTCTGGTTGCCGAAGACAATCACGTGAACCAACGCCTGTTCTCGGCGGTGCTAACCCGCGCCGGCCACAAGGTCGATGTGGCGGGCAATGGGCTGGAAGCGGTCGAGGCCGTCCAGGCTCGTCCCTACGACGTATTGCTGATGGACGTGCAAATGCCCGAAATGGATGGCCCGACGGCGGCCCGGCGGATCCGGGGGCTGGCCGGTCCGGTCGCCCAGATCCCGATCATCGCCGTCACCGCCAACGCCATGTCCGGTCAGCGGGAGGAATATCTGTCATCGGGCATGGACGACTATGTTTCAAAACCGATCGATCCGAACAAGCTGTTCGCGGCCCTGGCGCGTGCGACGGATGCCGGCGATATCGGTCAGCCTGGGACCCAATCCCGCGAAATTTCGCCGGCCATGGACGGATCACAGGCAGCGGCGCCGCTCAGCGACGAGGCCTCGGATGCGCTGCATGACATCCTGAACGACCTGGACAGCATCGTGGCGCGCGATTCCGTGCCGGGCCGGACCGGTTAGGCCACGACTCCGCCAAGCCAAGGCGTCAAATGTCGTCGCGGGTTCCCAGCCAGACCTGCTGTGCCTGTTCTTTGATCACCGCCACTCTGGCGGCGACCTCCTCCGCCGTGATCGAGCTCACCGGATGGGCGATCACCACCGGCCGCAGGTCCGGCATGCCGACGGCCAATCGGGTCAGGCGGGTTTCGTTGACGAACTCGGTGGTGATGATCGGGGCGGACGGCACCCCGAGTTCCTCCAACGCGATGCTGTCGCGGATACAGCAGGAACAGCAGGAGCCGCAGTCGCCGATCGCGGTCAGCACCACGTCATTGTCGCGGGCGATCTCGGCGATCAGCTCGGCCGGTGCGTCGGACGAGAAACCATGGCTCTTGACGTAGTAGTTGACGGCGGCGAACTGGATGTCCTCGGCCAGGGCTTGAGCGGCACCCCTGAGCAGCTTGTTGGCGTTCCACTTCGAATTGTCCAGGATGCCCAGCCGCAGACCGTCGAGCCTTGTCTTGCGCGGTGCCGGTGTGCGGCTTTCCGCCCCGACCTGGCCGCACGGGTCGAACACCTGATGTTCGGTCGGAATGGTTCTGTCCAGCATCTCGAAGTCCCTTCCCTTTGTTTCTGGTCCGAAAGCGGTTGGAAGCGGCTTTCAGGTCAAACCCTCAAAGCGCGCACACACCGTCGGCACAGCCGCTGTCCTCGACCGGGGCACCGCCGTCGATCGGCCGCAGCACCGGCGTGTTCATCATCCCCCAGCCCGGAATGAAGGCGGAGAATCGGCCGGCAAGGCCGCCGACCACGAAGAGATGGATGCGGTCCGGCCCCTCGACGATCGGGATATGGCTGTCGGGCTCGCGCTTGTACCATTTCGGCAGGTTGCGATTGTAGACCTTGCCGTAGCGATGGCCGCGGGAATGGGCCTCGAAGCGGTTGCCGGAGTGCATCCACAGGTAATTCTTGATGTCGTGGCGGGTCCAGCCCGCAGCGGCGATGGTCTTGGCGTGCTCGACCCCCAGGGCCAGGGCGCAATGGCCGCTCAGCACGGCGGTGTTGGAGGCAATTGTGCTCATGGCCGAGCAGATCGTGTCCAGAATGCCTTCCGGGTCATTGCAATGATGGTCAGTGACGCTGTGCGGTGCCTCGGCGGCCAGCGCGAACACCGTCGAACGGTCCGGGGCGTAACCCTGCTCGACGTGATAGGGGGCGAAGGGGCTGTCGGCCTCGTTCTCGCAAATACAGTAGGTGTACTTGGCCGGGTTGCCCAACGTGCACTTGTCCAGGTCAGGCGCCCGGCCGCCGCCCACGTTCAGCAGGATCAGGCGGATGGCGCGGCCGATGGTGGCGTTGGCGCGATTGCCCGAGCCGAAGGCGTTGGCGCCGCCGTTCATGCCGATCTCGGTCGCGATCGGGCCGTTGACGATGACCAGCGGCGACGCCATGTGGGTGGTCGCCTGAACACCGTTGAGGTTGAAGCGCGGCTCGGCCATCGCCAGTATCGCGGCCCGCACCACCGGGGCATAGTCCGGCTTGCAGCCCGCCATCACAAGGTTGACGGCCAGCACCTGGCGGCTGAGATAGCCCCAGCGCGGCGGCACCTTGCATTCGATGAAATCCGGGTCGCCGCCCAACGCATCGACCATGGCATCCACCTTGTCTCGGGTCGGCGGCACCACCGGCAGGCCGTCGGTCCAGCCGCGCTCGTAATAATATTCGACCAGGTCGACGTCCAAGGGGACGGTCTCGATCCCGGCTTCGCCGGCCAGCGTCTCAGTCGCACTCATGATGCACTCCGTTGCCGTATCGGAACTCTGTCGATCCCACTATCCGGTCGCGCAGCGCCTATATCAATAGAATTTCAATATCAGTTTTTATTCCGAAAATTGCATCAATATTTGGGCCAGGCCGCTGTGATGGCGTGCATCAGCCCCGCCGCGGCTGGCGAGACGTCCCGGTCCCGCAGCCGGACGATGCCGATGTCCAAGGCAATCTCCGGCTCGTGGACGGCCAGTCGCACCAGGTCCGGACCCAGGGCCTGGGCCATGGCGGCCGAAGGCGCAAAGCCCACCCCCGCACCCGCCCGCACGAAGTTCAGCATGGTGGTGATTTGCGACACCACGACACCATGGTCGAGGCGCAGGCCAGCAGCCGCGGCGGCCGCATCCAGCACCCGCCTGGTTTGGGAATCCGCCGGCATCGAGACCAGCGGCAGGTCGGCCAGTTCACCCAAACTCACGCCGCGACGCCCGTCGCGTGCCAGGACATGATCGCGGCGAACCACCAGCCCGAACACATCTCGACCCAATGGGGTCGCGACCAGAGCTTCGGGCGTGCTCTCCAGGTAGTTGATCCCGAAATCCGCCACGCCGCTGCGGACATCCTCGTTGACCGCGCCGTGGATGCCGTCGCGGATCCGGACCTCGATCCCGGGATGGGCCTGCCGGTAGGCGGCGATCACCGACGGCAGCGGACCGTTGGCCACCGACATGATGCTAGAAAGAATGACCTGGCCGCGCTGTTGTTCGGCCAGTTCGCGCATGCTGCCGACGGTGATCCGCAGGTCGTCGGCGATACGTTGGGCGACGGCCACGAATTCGCGGCCCGCGTCGGTGATCCGGACCTGCCGGGTGGTGCGCTCGAACAGTTGCACGCCCAGCACGTCCTCGACCCGCTTGATGGTCCGGGTCAGGGCCGGCTGCGAGGTCTGCAAGGCGGTCGCCGCGGCAATGAAGCTGCGGTATTCGGCCACCGCCAGCACCGCCGCCAACTGCCGCGCACCGATATCCGGAATGTGGGTCTGGCTCATCAAGCCATTAATGCATAATCCGGAATGAAAATCGAGATTAAGTCGAAACGAGCATCACCACGTCGTCGCGCATCATATCCTTCGAGACGCCGTTGTCGCGGCTCCTCAGGATGAGGACAGGCTCCGGCTCTTCATTTGGTGCCCCCAATACCCGCCCCCTCCTCATCCTGGAGACCTTTGCGTGGTTGGGTTTTGCACGGCATGTTTTGTTTT